>CP099605.1:1416250-2832500 GCA_024372625.1 Comamonadaceae bacterium OTU4NAUVB1
TCGCCGATGGCGCCTGGGTCGCCGACAGCGCGCAGGTGATCGGCCGTGTCGTGCTCGGCGAGAACGCCAGCGTCTGGTTCGGCGCCGTGCTGCGCGGCGACAACGAGGCCCTGACCATCGGCCGCGACACCAACGTGCAGGACGGCTCGGTGCTGCATTCGGACATGGGCAGCCCGCTGACCCTGGGCGAGGGCGTGACGGTCGGCCACCAGGTCATGCTGCACGGCTGCACCGTGGGCGACAACTCGCTCATCGGCATCCAGGCGGTGATCTTGAACAAGGCGCGCATCGGCCGCAACTCGATCGTGGGCGCCGGCGCGGTGGTGACCGAAGGCAAGGAATTCCCCGACAACTCGCTGATCATCGGCGCGCCGGCCAAGTTGGTGCGCGTGCTCGACGAGGAGGCCGCCGTCAAGCTGCGCGAGAGCGCCCGTCACTACGTGGAGAACGCCCACCGCTACGCCCAGGGGTTGCGCAAGATCTCCGACTGAGAAAGAACGACGTGAGCGAACTTCACAAATTCCTGTTCGACGGCCTGCCGGTGCGCGGCATGATCGTCCGCCTGACCGATGCCTGGCAGGAGATCCTGGCGCGCCGCGCCTCCAACACCACCACCGGCGCCTACCCGCCGCCGGTGGCGGAACTGCTCGGCGAGATGACCGCGGCGGCCACGCTGATGCAGGCCAACATCAAGTTCAACGGCTCGCTGATCCTGCAGGTCTTCGGCGACGGGCCGGTGAAGGTGGTGGTGGCCGAGGTCAAGCCCGACATGAGCCTGCGCGCCACGGCCACCGTGGTCGGCGAGCTGCCGGCCGACGCCCGCCTGCCGGACATGGTCAACGTCCACAACAAGGGACGCTGCGCCATCACGCTGGAGCCCAGGAGCCGCCTGCCCGGCCAGCAGCCCTACCAGGGCGTGGTGCCGCTGTTCGGCGACCAGGGCGAGAAGCTCGACCGCCTGAGCGACGTGCTGCAGCACTACATGCTGCAGAGCGAGCAGCTCGACACCACGCTGGTGCTGGCGGCCGACGACAAGGTGGCGGCCGGCCTGCTGATCCAGCGCCTGCCGGTCAAGGGCGAGGGCAACCTCGAGGGCACGTCGGAGCGCGACACCAACCCCGCGAACGAGGACGAGATCGGCCGCAACGAGGACTACAACCGCATCTCGATCCTGGCGTCGAGCCTGACGCGCGACGAATTGCTCACGCTCGACGTCGAGACCATCCTGCGCCGGCTCTTCTGGGAGGAGAAGCTGCTGCGTTTCGAACCGCAGACCGGCGCCGAAGGGCCGCGCTTCGTCTGCACCTGCGGGCGCGAGCGGGTCGCCAACATGATCCGCGGCCTGGGCGTGGAGGAGGCCGAGGACATCCTGGCCGAGCGCGGCGACATCGAGGTCGGCTGCGATTTCTGCGGTCGCCAGTACCGCTTCGACGCCGTGGACACGGCGCAGATCTTCACCGCGCCGGGCGACCAGCTCCCGCCGCCCAGGACGGTGCAGTAGCCGCCCGCCGGATGGGCGGACGCCCGTCCGGTCAGGCCCGCCGGCCCAGCAGGTCGGTGAACATCCGGTGCTCGCAGACCGGGTCGGAGCACTTGTCGCACGACCAGCGCACCCGGCCGGATGCGCCCGCGGCCGGTGAGCCCGGTGGGGACGGGTCGGCCTGCGCCGCCAGGTTCAGGGCGTTCCAGGCGTTGGTCAGGCGTTGTGCGCCGCTGCCGTGCACGACCGAGTACGCCACGCCGGCGCGCCCGAGGGCGGCGCGCACCATCGCATCGACCGGCTCGCGCACGTGCGGGCCGTCGCGCTGCAGGCCGTCGGCCACCCAGGGCAGGTCGAGGGCCGTGAGCAAGGTCATCGCGCAGGCGCGCTGCGCCAAGAAGGCGTCGGCGTAGAGCGAGTCGTCGCGGAACAGCATGTCGCTGTAGACGGCGGTCATCAGGGCGGTGGTGTCGGCCACGACGACCCCGTGCGCGGCGGCCTGCGCGATGCGGCGCGTCTGTTCGGCGGCGATGGCGGCCTGCTCGTGCGGGCGCGGCACGCGGGCCTCGCGGTCGCACCATTCGCGCAGGTATTCCCCGACGAAGGTGGTGGCGACCCCCCGCCGCGCGAGCCGCCCGGCGATCGCCTCCGCCAGCCAGGTCTTGCCGGTGCTCTCCGCGCCCAGGACGGCGATGACGCAGCCGCGCGCGAGCGTCGGCGTCATGCGGCGGCGATCGGCGCGCGCGCCGGCAACCGCCGGCGCCAGGCCAGGAAGCCGGCGATGCTCAACGCGATGAACACGCCGTAAAGGCCGACGGTCAGCCACAGGCCCTTGTGGATGAACAGGCCGACGCTCACCACGTTGACGGCGATCCACACCAGCCAGTTCTCGATGAACTTGCGCCCGAGCAGGAACTGTCCGACCAGGCTCAGGCCGGTGGCGAAACCGTCCCACCAGGGCACGTCGGTGTCGGTGAAACGGTGGAGGAAGAGGGAGACGGCCGGCCAGACCAGCGCGCAGGCCGCGAGGGTCCAGGCGATGCCGCGCGGCGACAGGCGCATCACGCGCAACGCGCCGCCATCGCCACGGCGTCCGCGCAGCCATTGCAGCCAGCCCCAGAAGGCGACGAGGGCGAAGAAGATCTGCAGCGACGCATCACCGTAGATGCGCGCCTGCGAGAAGACGAAGAAATAGAGCAGCGAGCTGGCGATGGCCAGCGGCCAGCCCCAGTGGATCTCGCGCATGTTGCAGCCCACCATCACCAGCGCCAGCAGGGCAGCCGCCAGTTCGAGCCAGCTGGCCGGCGCGCCCCACAGCACGAAGGCGGGGGCCGAGAGGAAGTCCGACATCGGATGGGCTTCAGCGCGTGATCTGGACGAAGACCTCGTCGGGCCTGACCATGCCCAGTTCCTGGCGCGCGCGCTCCTCGACCATTTCCATGCCGACCTTCAGGTCGTTGACCTCGGAGGACAGCCGGTCGTTGGCCAGGGCTGCGCGCGCGTTGGATTCCTTCTGGGCGCGCAGCTTCGCCTCGAGCTGCGCGACGTCGCGCACGCTGCCGCGACCCATCCAGAGCTGCGACTGGAGCACCAGCAGCAGCACGACGAGAACGATCGGAACGACGCGCGAACGCACGGTGCCGGGCGGTCCGTGGGTCCGCGCTTCAGCGCAGGTTGTAGAACGCGGCGCGGCCCGGGTAGCTCGCGACGTCGCCCAGGTCCTCTTCGATGCGCAGCAGCTGGTTGTACTTGGCGATGCGGTCCGAGCGCGACAGCGAGCCGGTCTTGATCTGGCCCGCGTTGGTGCCCACGGCGATGTCGGCGATGGTCGAGTCCTCGGTCTCGCCCGAGCGGTGCGAGATGACGGCGGTGTAGCCGGCGCGCTTGGCCATCTCGATGGCGGCGAAGGTCTCGGTCAGGGTGCCGATCTGGTTGATCTTGATCAGGATCGAGTTGGCGATGCGCTTCTCGATGCCTTCCTGCAGGATCTTGGTGTTGGTGACGAACAGGTCGTCGCCCACCAGCTGCACGCGCTGGCCCAGGCGCTCGGTCAGGTGCTTCCAGCCGTCCCAGTCGCCTTCGTGCATGCCGTCCTCGATGCTGATGATCGGGTACTTGTCGACCCAGGTCGCCAGCATGTCGGTCCAGCTCTCGGCCGACAGCGTCAGGTTCTCGCCGGACAGGACGTACTTGCCGTCCTTGTAGAACTCGCTCGCCGCGCAGTCCAGGCCCAGGGCGATCTGCTCGCCGGCCACGAAACCGGCCTTGTCGATGGCTTCCAGGATCAGCTGGATGGCTTCCTCGTGGCTCGCGACGCTGGGGGCGAAGCCGCCCTCGTCGCCCACCGCCGTGCTGATGCCGCGGTCGCCCAGGATCTTCTTGAGCGCATGGAAGGTTTCGGCGCCGTAGCGGACCGCCTCGCGGAAGCTCTTGGCGCCCACGGGGATGATCATGAATTCCTGGAGGTCCAGGCTGTTGTTGGCGTGCGCGCCGCCGTTGATGACGTTCATCATCGGCACCGGCAGCTGCATGCCGCCCATGCCGCCGAAATAGCGGTAGAGCGGCAGGCCCGATTCCTCGGCCGCGGCGCGGGCGACGGCCATCGACACGGCCAGCGTGGCGTTGGCGCCCAGGCGGGCCTTGTTCTCGGTACCGTCCAGGTCGATCATGGTGCGGTCGAGGAACGCCTGCTCGCTGGCGTCCAGGCCCAGCACGGCTTCGGAGATCTCGGTGTTGATGTTCTCGACGGCCTTGAGCACGCCCTTGCCGAGGTAGCGGCTCTTGTCGCCGTCGCGCAGCTCGATGGCCTCGCGCGAGCCGGTGGACGCGCCCGAGGGCACGGCCGCGCGGCCCATGGTGCCGCTCTCCAGCAGCACGTCGCACTCGACGGTGGGGTTGCCGCGGCTGTCGAGGATCTCTCGCCCGACGATGTCAACGATGGCACTCATTTTGGAAGTTCTCCGGTTTTGAAAATTCTTGGGGACGTGGTGGCATGCGCCCGGTGCAGGCGCGGCCCGGACCCTACAGGCCTTCGACCACGATCATGCGCATGACGGCGGCGCCCTGGCGCGCGGCGCGCGCCTTGCCGTATTCGGGCGAGTCGTTGAAGCGTCGGGCCGCCTCGACCGACGGGAACTTGAGAATCACGATGCGTTGGGGCGCCCAGTCGCCCTCCAGCACCTCGACCGCGCCGCCGCGCACGCACACCTCGGCGCCGTGCGCCTGCATGGCCGCGCTGGACCACTTCTTGTAGTCCTCGTACTGGACCGGGTCGGTGACCTCGACATTGGCGATGATGTAGGCGCTGGTCATGACTGGAAGCTGTCCTCGAGGAAGGCGTTCTGCTTGGTGACCCGGTCGAGCGCGACGAGCGTCTCGAGCAGGGCCTTCATGTGCCTGAGCGGCACGGCATTGGGGCCGTCGCTCATGGCCTTGGACGGATCGGGATGCGTCTCCATGAACAGGCCCGCGACGCCGACGGCCACCGCCGCGCGCGAGAGCACCGGGACCATCTCGCGCTGGCCGCCCGAACTCGTGCCCTGGCCGCCGGGCAGCTGCACCGAATGCGTGGCGTCGAACACGACCGGCGCGTTCGTCTCGCGCATGATCGCGAGCGAGCGCATGTCGGAGACGAGGTTGTTGTAGCCGAAGCTCGCCCCGCGTTCGCAGGCCATGAAGCTGTCTTCCGGCAGTCCCTTCTCGCGGGCGGCGGCGCGTGCCTTGTCGATCACGTTCTTCATGTCGTGCGGCGCCAGGAACTGCCCCTTCTTGATGTTCACCGGCTTGCCCGACTGCGCCACGGCGCGGATGAAATCGGTCTGGCGGCACAGGAACGCCGGCGTCTGCAGCACGTCGACCACCTTCGCGGCGGCGGTGATGTCGTCCTCGGTATGGACGTCGGTGAGCACCGGCACGCCCAGCTCGCGCCGCACGGTGGCCAGGATCTCCAGGCCCTTCTCGCGGCCCGGACCGCGAAAGGTCGTGCCGGAGGAGCGGTTGGCCTTGTCGAAGCTGCTCTTGAAGATGAACGGGATGCCCAGCGCGGCCGTGATCTCCTTGAGCTGGCCGGCGACGTCCATCTGCAGCTGCTCGGATTCGATCACGCAGGGACCGGCGATGAGGAAGAAGGGCTGGTCGAGCCCGATGTCGAATCCGCAGAGTTTCATGCGACGGCCTTCAGTGCGTTCTTTTGACTGCCATGGTGTTCCAGCGCGGCCTTGATGAACGCGTTGAACAGCGGGTGGCCGCCCCAGGGGGTGGACTTGAATTCGGGATGGAACTGCACGCCGACATACCATGGATGCACGTCCGTGGGCAGCTCGACGATCTCGGTGAGGTGCTCGCGCTGGGTGCGCGCGGAGATCACCAGCCCGGCCTTGCGCAGGTCGTCGAGGTAGTTGACGTTGGCCTCGTAGCGGTGGCGATGGCGCTCGGTGACGACGTCGCCGTAGATGCCGTGGGCCAGCGTGCCCTCGGTGACGTCGGAACTCTGCGCGCCCAGGCGCATGGTGCCGCCGAGGTCGGACTTCGCGTCGCGCGTCTTGACCGTGCCGTCGGCGTCCTTCCACTCGGTGATGAGGGCGATGACCGGGGCGGGGGTGTCGGGGTCGAACTCGGTGCTGTTGGCGTTCTTCAGGCCCGCGACGTTGCGGGCGTATTCGATGGTCGCGACCTGCATGCCCAGGCAGATGCCGAGGTAGGGCACCTTGTTCTCGCGGGCGAAGCGCGCGGTCGAGATCTTGCCCTCGACGCCACGCTGGCCGAAGCCGCCGGGCACCAGGATGCCGTCGTACTTGTTCAGGCGCGAGATCTCCTGCGGCGTGATGGTCTCGGAGTCGATGTACTCGATCTTCACCCGCGCGTGGTTCTTCATGCCGGCGTGGCGCAGGGCCTCGTTGACCGACTTGTAGCTGTCCGACAGGTCGACGTACTTGCCCACCATGGCGATCATCACCTCGCGCTGCGGATGTTCGACCTCGTACACCAGGTCGTCCCAGCGCTTGAGCTTGGCCGGCGGCGTGTTGATGCGCAGCTTGTCGCAGATCAGGCCGTCCAGGCCCTGTTCGTGCAGCATGCGCGGCACCTTGTAGATGGTGTCGACGTCCCACATCGAGATCACGCCCCATTCGGGCACGTTCGAGAACAGCGAGATCTTGGCGCGCTCGTCGTCGGGGATGGGGCGGTCGGCGCGGCACAGCAGCACGTCGGCCTGGATGCCGATGGCGCGCAGTTCCTTGGCGGTGTGCTGGGTCGGCTTGGTCTTGAGTTCGCCGGCCGCGGCGATCCACGGCACGTACGACAGGTGCACGAACGCCGAGTTGTTGGGCCCGTTGCGCAGGCTCATCTGGCGCACGGCCTCCAGGAAGGGCAGCGATTCGATGTCGCCCACCGTGCCGCCGATCTCGACGATGGCCACGTCGACCTCGTGCTGCGTGCCGATGCCCGCGCCGCGCTTGACGTATTCCTGGATCTCGTTGGTGATGTGCGGGATCACCTGCACCGTCTTGCCGAGGTAGTCGCCGCGGCGCTCCTTCTCCAGCACCGACTTGTAGATCTGGCCGGTGGTGAAGTTGTTGGCCTTGCGCATCCGGGTGTTGATGAAACGCTCGTAGTGGCCGAGGTCGAGGTCGGTCTCGGCGCCGTCGTCGGTCACGAACACCTCGCCGTGCTGGAACGGCGACATCGTGCCGGGGTCGACGTTGATGTAGGGATCGAGCTTGATGAGGGTGACCCGGAGACCCCGGGATTCAAGCAGCGCGGCGAGCGAGGCGGAGGCGATTCCCTTGCCCAGGGAAGACACCACACCGCCGGTGACGAAGACGAATTTGGTCATGCCAGTACCGGGCCAGAACACCCGGACAGTGGGAAATCGGAATTATAGGTGGGCGACTTAAACTCCCCCGCATGCAAGACCTCACGGGCAAACACATCGTCCTCGGGCTCACGGGCGGCGTGGCCTGCTACAAGTCCGCCGAGCTGTGCCGGCTGTTCGTCAAGGCGGGCGCCGTCGTCCAGGTGGTGATGACCGAGGCGGCCACGCGGTTCATCACGCCGGTCACGATGCAGGCGCTGTCGGGCCGGCCGGTCTACGTCTCGCAGTGGGACGCGCGCGAAGCCAACAACATGCCGCACATCAACCTCGGGCGCGACGCCGACGCCATCGTGCTCGCGCCGTGCAGCGCCGATTTCGTCGCGCGGCTGGTCGCCGGTCGCAGCGACGAGCTGCTCAGCCTGCTGTGCCTGGCGCGCCCGGCCGAACGCGTGCCGCTGCTGATCGCGCCGGCCATGAACCGCGAGATGTGGAGCCATCCGGCCACGCGGCGCAACCTGGCGCAGGTGGCGGCCGACGGCGCGACGGTGCTGGGCGTGGGCAGCGGCGAGCAGGCCTGCGGCGAGACCGGCGACGGCCGCATGCTGGAGCCCGAGCAGCTCTTGGAGGACGTCGTCGCGTCGTTCCAGCCGAAGGTGCTGGCCGGCCAGCACGTGCTGGTGACGGCCGGACCGACCTTCGAGGCGCTCGATCCGATCCGCGGCATCACCAATCACTCGTCGGGCAAGATGGGTTTCGCCATCGCCCGCGCCGCGCGCGAGGCCGGCGCGGAAGTCACGCTGGTGGCCGGCCCGGTGCACCTGCCCACGCCGCGCGGCGTGCGTCGCATCGACGTGACGTCGGCGCGCCAGATGCTCGACGCGACGCTCGCGCAGTCGCCCGCCGCGACGGTGTTCGTCGCCACGGCCGCCGTCGCCGACTGGCGTCCGGCGACATCGAGCGAACACAAGATCAAGAAGGACGGCAGCGGCCGGCCGCCAGTGCTGGCGTTCGCCGAGAACACCGACATCCTGGCGACCGTGGCGCAGGGCGCGCGCGCGCGGGACCGGCGCCTGTACTGCGTCGGTTTCGCGGCCGAGAGCGAACACCTCTCGGCCCACGCGCGCGCCAAGCGCGAGCGCAAGGGCATCCCGCTGCTGGTGGGCAACATCGGCCCGCTGGCCTTCGGGCAGGACGACAACAGCCTGCTGCTGGTGGACGAGCAGGGCGAGCGCGAGCTGCCTCGCGCGCCCAAGCTCGCGCTGGCGCGCGCCCTGGTGCAGGAGATCGCCGGACGCCTGCCGGCGTGGAAGGCGGGCGCATGATCCGCGCCGACTGGGCCACGCCGCCCGATGGCGACTTCGCCCGCTACGTCGACCAGCTGATGGCGCGCGCCGCCCAGGCCCGCCTGCAGGCGTCGGGCACGCCGGTGGAGGGGTTCGACGGCGCGTCGCAGGCGCCCGGCGTGCCGTCGGTCGATCCGCGCGCGCGGCGCCCCGGCACCTTCGACCGATCGCCCGGCCGGCCGGAGGTCCCGGCGCGACCGGCCTGGACCGACGCCGTCGCGCGCGGCGTGCGGCGCTGGGCCCTGCCGGCGGGCGCGAACACCGATGTCGCTTCTGTAGGCTGGAGCGGATGGCTGCGGGAATGGGCGCGCGCGGCCGCGACCACGCCGCCGCCATCGTCCGGCGGCGCCTCCCGCCAACACGATTCCCGATTGAACCGACCACTCCGAAAGCCATGAAAGTCGACGTCCGAATCCTCGATCCGCGCATGGCGGATGCGCTTCCCGCCTATGCGACCCCCGGCAGCGCCGGGCTCGACCTGCGCGCCTGCCTCGACGCGCCGGTGACCCTGGCGCCCAACGCCTGGCAGCTCGTCGGCACCGGCCTGGCGATCCACCTGGCCGATCCGGCGTACGCCGCGCTGATCCTGCCGCGCTCGGGCCTCGGCCACAAGCACGGCATCGTGCTGGGCAACCTGGTCGGCCTGATCGACAGCGACTACCAGGGCGAACTCAAGATCAGCGCCTGGAACCGCAGCGACACCACCTTCACGATCCAGCCGATGGAGCGGCTCGCGCAACTGGTCATCGTGCCCGTCGTCCAGGCGTCGTTCAACGTCGTCGCGGATTTCGCGCCCAGCCAGCGCGGCGAGGGCGGCTACGGTTCGACCGGGCGCGCCTGAGCGGTGGCGTGCGAAGCCCGGAACTCCCGGGCCCGGTGCGCACTCCCACCGCTCATCCATCACCACCGTCATCGCCGTCCGACCCTCTCGACCGGATCGGACATCCCCAGGAGCAACAGCGCCATGAAGAAGACATCCCTGCCGACCCCGTTCCGTTCCCTGTCCCTGGGCGCCGCCGTCGTGGCGCTCGCCACGCTCACGGCCTGCGCCTCGCCCGGCCCGGCCTACGAGACGGCCCGCTACCCCTATCACCCGCACGCCCGCCCGATCGCGCAGAACCCCTACGTCGACTACGGCCGCATCGCCAACATCGAGGTCGTGCGCAGCGAGACGCAAGGTGCCGGCACGTCGGGCGGCGGCGCCATCGCCGGCGGCCTGCTGGGCGGGGTCGTGGGCAACCAGTTCGGCGGGGGCGGCGGTCGCGCGGCCATGACGGCGCTGGGCGTGGTGGGGGGCGCGCTGCTGGGCAACCGCGTCGAATCCAACAACAACGCGCCGCGCGCCTACGAGACCTATCGCATCTCCGTGCAGACCGACCAGGGCGGCTATCGCGCTTTCGACGTGCCCACGCCGGGCGACCTGCGCACGGGCGACCGGGTGCGCATCGAGAACAACCAGCTCTCCAGGTACTGAGCCTCGCGCCCGCCGAGCCGGGAAGCCGGGACCGCGCGCCCGGTTTTTCGTCGTCCGGTCCCGCGCCGCACGACGTTCCGGGCCGCTGCGGCCGTGGTCCGGTTCAGTGCAGCAGGTCGCCCCCCGGGGCCTTGGGCGCGATGCTGAAGAAACCGGTGCCGGCGGTTCCGCTGCCGATCTCGTCCTCGGTCGCCTCGCGCACCGAACGCACCGTCAGGTCGAGCCGCAGCGCGATGCCCGCGAGCGGGTGGTTGCCGTCGAGCACGAGGTGGTCCGGATAGACCTCGCTGACGGTGTAGATCGCGTCGCGCGGGATGTCCGGACTGGTGCCGGCGGGCAGGGCGGCGCCGTCGAAGGTCATGCCTTCCTCGGTGCCTTCGGGGAAGAGGGTGCGCGGTTCCAGGAACAGCAGCTGGTCGTTGAAGTCGCCGAAGGCCTGCTCTGGCTCCAGCTGCAGCTGCACGCGGGCACCGGGCTCGTGGCCCTGGAGCACCGCCTCGATCGCGTCGAAGAGGTCGTCGCCGCCGACCAGGAATTCCACCGGCTCGTCGAGCACGTCCAGCACATCGCCCAGGGTGTCCTTGAGCGTCCAGGTCAGTCCGACCACGCATTGTTCAGAAATTTCCATTGCAGAATTCTCCCATGGACCCCACCCGACCCTCACCCCTGCTCGGCGGCCTCACGCCGGCGCAGTTCATGCGTCGTCACTGGCAGAAGAAGCCGCTGCTCGTGCGCCAGGCCGTGCCGCTGGACGCCCCCCCGGTGTCCCGGAGCGCGCTGTTCGACCTGGCCGCGCGGGAGGACGTCGAGTCGCGCCTGATCCGCCACGGCGCCGACGGCTGGACGCTGCGCCACGGGCCGTTCGCGCGCCGCGCGCTGCCGTCGCCGCGCCAGCCCGGCTGGACGCTGCTGGTGCAGGGCGTCGACCTCCACCACGATGCCGCGCACGACCTGCTGCGGCGCTTCCGCTTCCTGCCCGACGCCCGCCTCGACGACCTGATGATCAGCTACGCCGGCGACGGCGGCGGCGTGGGCGCGCATTTCGACAGCTACGACGTGTTCCTGCTGCAGGTCCAGGGCACGCGCCGGTGGTCGATCGGCCGGCAGCGCGACCTCGCCCTGCAGCCCGACGTGCCGCTGAAGATCCTGCGGGACTTCGCGCCGGAGCAGACCTTCGACCTCGCCCCCGGCGACATGCTCTACCTGCCACCGCGCTACGCCCATGACGGCGTCGCGATCGGCGGCGACTGCATGACGTGCTCGATCGGCCTGCGCTCGCCGGCCGCCTCGGCCCTGGGCGCCGACCTGCTCGCGCGCATCGCCGAGGCCCGTGCCGACGCGCTGCAGGACGAGCCGTCGGCGCGGCCCGTGCATTACCGCGATCCGGCGCAGGATGCCGTCGATGCGCCGGCGGCGATGCCCGCCGCGCTGCAGGCCTTCGCCCGCGAGGCGGTGGAGGTTGCGCTGCGCGATGCCGACGCCATCGACCGCGCGCTGGGCGAGTCGATGACGGAGCCCAAGGACAACGTGTGGTTCGAACAGGGCGACCCGCCCGACGATCCGCCGACGCACCTGGCGCTCGACCGGCGCACCCGCATGCTCTACGACGCGCGCCACGTCTACATCAATGGCGAGAGCTTCCGCGCGGCCGGCCGCGACGCGACGCTCATGCGACGCCTGGCCGACCAGCGCGAACTCGATGCGCGCGCGTTGAGGGGCGCGAGCGAGGACGCCATCGAACTGCTGGGCGACTGGTGCGCCGCGGGATGGGCGCATGCCGACCGCGCCCCCTGACGATCCCGGCGCGACGCGGGACGGCGCCTTGCCCGAGGGCCCGTTCGACGGTCGTCGGGCGTTCCACGTCCTGCTCCACGCGGCGCTCGAGGCCGCCGCGTGCGAGGGCTGGCGGCAGATCGTGCTGAGCGATCCCACGTTCGCCGACTGGCCGCTGGGCGAGCGCGCCACGGCGGCGGCGTTGCAGGCCTGGGCATCGAGCGGGCGCGGCCTCGTGATGCTCGCTGGTGATTTCGGCGTCTTCGAGCGCGAGCACGCGCGCTTCGTCCAGTGGCGCCGCACCTGGAGCCACATCGTCGAATGCCGTGCCTGTCACGGTGCGGGCGCGCCAGCCGTGCCCAGCGCGATCTGGACGCCGGCCTGGGTCCTGCACCGCGTCGATGTCGAACGCAGCCGGGGCACGAGCGGAAGCGACGCGCAGCAGCGGCGCGCCGTTCGCGAGCGCATCGACGAGTGCCTGCGGCGGTCACGACCCGCGTTCCCGGCCTTCACATTGGGTTTGTGACCGGAACGCGAGGACGGGCGGACGGGAATTTGGCTGACGGTGCCGAGGCGTCCAGGCCAACGTCGGCGCCGCGATTTGCCTCGACCATCTCCCTAGAATTCATTTTCACGCTTCACTTCTAGGAGATAGCACATGAACAAGTCCGTCCTGATCGCCGCCCTGATGGCCGCCGCCGCCCTGACCGCCTGCGGCAAGAAGGAAGAGACCGCCGCGCCGGCCGTCGTCACGCCGGCCCCGGCCGTGGTCACCCCCGCCCCGAGCACCACCACCACCACCCCGGCCGATCCGATGGCGCCCGCCGCGTCGGGTGCCGCCAGCGGCAGCATGGGCATGGGCTCGCCGTCGCCGGCCGCCTCGTCGGCCCTCGATGCCGCCAACGCCGCGACCGAAGCCGCCCGCAACGCCGCATCGGCCCCGCGCTGAGCCGGTCCTCCCCGCCGGACGCCTCGCGGCGCCGGTGAAGACCGATGCGAAAAGGCCGGATCGACCTGTCGATCCGGCCTTTTCCATTGCCGCGTGCCCGCGGCCGACGCCTGGCGCCGCGCCTATGCGTAGCGCGCGTCCGGCTCGCTCGCCTCGTCGAGTTCCTGGATCGACCGGGCGTCGAGCCTCAATGCCACGGCGGCGGCGAGGTCCTGCAGTTGTGCGAGCGAGGTCGCGCTGGCGATCGGCGCGGTGACCGCGGGGCGCGCCAGTTGCCAGGCGAGCGCCACCTGGCCGATCGGCGCGCCGACGCGTCCACCGACGACGTCGAGGGCCGCCAGGATGCGCAGACCGCGCGGATTGAGGTACTTCTTCGTCGTGCTCTCGCCGCGCGCGCTCTTGCGCGCATCGGCCGCGGTGCGGTACTTGCCGGTCAGGAAGCCCGCCGCGAGCGCGTAGAAGTTGATCACGCCGACGCCGCGCTCGAGGCACAGCGGTTCCAGTGCGTCCTCGAACTCGCTGCGGTCGTACAGGTTGTAGAGCGGCTGCAGGCTCTCGTAGCGCGGCAGGCCCTCGCGCTCGGCGACGTCCAGCGCCTCGGCCAGGCGTGGCGCGGTGTGGTTGGACGCGCCGATGGCACGCACCTTGCCGGCCTTGATGAGGTCGGCGAAGGCGCCCAGCGTCTCCTCGAACGGCGTGCCGGCGTCGTCGTCGTGCGACTGGTAGAGATCGATGTGGTCGGTCTGCAGGCGCCTGAGCGAGGCGTCCACGGCCTCGCGGACGTAGGCCGCCGACAGGCCCGACTTGCCTTCGCCCATCGGCTTGCCGACCTTGGTGGCGAGCACGACGCGGTTGCGCTTGCCGCTCTGGCGCAGCCACTTGCCGATGATCGTCTCGGACTCGCCGCCGGCGTGGCCCGGCACCCAGCGCGAGTAGACGTCGGCCGTGTCGACGAAGTTGAAGCCGGCGTCGAGCCAGGCGTCCAGCAGGCTGAACGACAGTTTTTCGTCGACGGTCCAGCCGAAGACGTTGCCGCCGAAGGCAAGGGGGGAGACCTGCAGGCCCGAGCGGCCGAGGGGACGGAATTGCATGAGGGCGAGTCCTTGGGGTGTGGAGGGGTCGAGGGATCGGGTGGGAGGTGGAGCGGGCGGTGCGGCGGTGCGGCGGTGCGGCGGGCGATCACACGAAGCCGGCCGCGCCCAGGGCCGCGCCGATGGACAGCAGCCAGAGCAGGTGGATGCGGGTGCGCCAGACGACCAGCGCGGCGAGCCCGGCCACCAGCCACAGGTGCCAGGGCGGCGTGTCCGGCGCCCGGTTGCCGGCGGCCAGCACCCAGCCGGTGGCGATGAGCAGGCCGACCACGACCGGCGCCATGCCCTGCTTGAAGGCGCGCACGTCCCGCCGCGCGCGGTTGCGATGGCCCCAGCGCGTGGCGAAGTAGGTGAGGGTGGTGCTGGGCAGCAGGATGCCCACCATCGTGATCGACAGGCCCAGCAGGCCCAGCAGCCACGCGTGCGGACCCGCGTCGATGCCGCCACCGGCGTTGAGGCCGACGTTCCATCCCATCAGGCCCACGAACAGCACGTTGGGTCCGGGCGCCGCCTGCGCGATGGCCACGGAAGAGGTGAACTGGGCGTCGCTGAGCCAGCCGTGCTGCACGACCAGATAGCGCTGCATGTCCGGCACGGTGGTGATGGCGCCGCTGATGGAGAGCAGCGACAGCAGAAGGTACTGGCCGAAGAGCGCGAGCCAGTCGTGCCATTGCATGACGATGGTCATGGTTCGATCTTCCGCCAGGTGGCGACGCAGGCCGCGGCGCCGACCGTGAGCAGCACCCAGCCCAGCGGCACGCGCAACAGCGCGATGGCCGCGAACACCAGCGCGACGACGCCCAGGCAGACCGCGAAACCCAGCGGGTTCCTGCGCAGCTGCGGCACCAGCTTGAAGCCCGTCGCGGCGATGACCCCGCCGGCGATGGCGCCCATGCCGCGCAGCGCGCCCGCCACCTGCGGATTGCCGGCGAAATGGGCATACAGCACCGCCAGCACCATGACCACCACCAGGGGCGCCGCCAGCAGTCCCGCGAAGGCCGCGGCCGCGCCGCGCAGACCGAAGTGGCGGTCGCCGATCATCACGGCGAGGTTGACGACGTTGGGCCCCGGCAACACCTGGGCGACGGCCCAGTCCTCGAGGAACTCGTCGGCCGTGAGCCAGCGCTTCTTCTCGACCAGCTCCCGCTGCACCACCGCCAGGACGCCGCCGAAGCCCTGCAGCGCCAGCACCGTGAAGGAGACGAAGAGATCGCCCGGGGATGTCGGACGGGGCCGCTCGGGCGTCGCGGCGGCATCGCCGGGGGACGCTGCGGAGGGGCGTGCCCCGGCGGACGGGGACGGGGAAGGGGGAACCGGCTGCATGGCCGACCATTATGGTTGCGCGAGGCGATTCGCGCCGGCGCCGGGCCGAGCACGCGTCGGCGCGGTCCGGAAGCGGCGACACTCCAGGCATGTCCCTGAGCGCACTCCTCGACCTTTTCAAGCAGGCTTTCCTTTCCTGGAAGAACGACTACGCCCCCAGCATGGGCGCTGCGCTGGCGTACTACACGATCTTCTCGGTGGCGCCGTTGCTGCTGATCGTGATCTCGGTGGCCGGGCTGGTGTTCGGCCGCGACGCGGCGCGCGGCGAGATCTTCGCGCAGCTCGCCGGGCTGATGGGCGCCCAGGGCGCGCTGGCCGTGCAGGGCATGCTCGAAGCCGTCAACAAGCCCATGGAAGGCATCGTGGCGACGGTGGTGGGCGTCTCGATCCTGGTGATCGGCGCGACGACCGTCTTCGGCGAGCTGCAGGACGCCATGGATCGCATCTGGCGCGCCCCGGCGCGCGAGGAGAGCAGCGGCGTCTGGAGCATCGTGCGCGTGCGGCTGCTGTCCTTCAGCATGGTGATGGGCATCGGCTTCCTGCTGATGGTGTCGCTCATCGCCAGCGCCGCGCTGGCTGCGCTGGGCAAGTGGTGGGCGCCGATCTTCGGTGGCTGGGCCACGCTCGCGCAGGCGGTCAACTTCCTCTTCAGCTTCGCGATGGTGACGGTCGTCTTCGCCATGATCTACAAGCTGATGCCGCGGGTGAAAGTGGAATGGCGCGACGTCTGGACCGGCGCGGGCGTCACCGCGCTGCTGTTCACCATCGGCAAGCACCTCATCGGGCTCTACATCGGCAAGAGCAGCGTCGCATCGGGCTACGGCGCGGCCGGCTCGCTGGTGGTGGTGCTGGTGTGGGTCTACTACTCGGCGCAGATCTTCCTGCTGGGCGCGGAATTCACCTGGGTCTACGCGCAGAAATTCGGCTCGCTCAGGCACCGGCCGCAGGACGTCCCCGCGCCGGTGGGCGACGCGAGCCGCGGCACCCCGCCCGAACGCGGCGATCTTCCTTCCCCGACACCATGAGCCTCATCGACACCCCCCCGCCCAGCCCGCCCAATCCGCGCAACACCGACATCACCTTCGCCCGCCGCGCGCTGGTGCTGCAGGGGGGCGGCGCCCTGGGCGCCTACCAGGCCGGCGTCTACGCCGGCGCGCACGAGCGCCACAAGGAGGTCGACTGGGTCGCCGGCGTGTCGATCGGCGCCATCAACGCCGCGCTGATCGCCGGCAACGCGCCGGAGCGGCGCGTCGACCGGCTCAAGGAGTTCTGGTACCTCGTCTCGTCGGCGGCGCCGCAGCGGCTGCCCGACTGGGCCGGCACGCGCGAATGGCAGAACCAGTTCAGCGCGGCCTCGGCCGCCCTGCTGGGCATTCCCGGCTTCTTCGAGCCACGCGCCACGCCGGCCCTGCTGCTGGGAGCGAAGGCCCCGGTACTGAGCTATTGCGACACGGCGCCGCTGCGCGCCACGCTGGAGCGCCTGGTCGACTTCGACCGGATCAACGACGGCGAGACGCGCTTCAGCGTCGGCGCGGTCAACGTGCGCACGGGCAATTCGGTCTATTTCGACAACACCACCCAGCGCATCGGTCCCGAACACATCATGGCCAGCGGCGCGCTGCCGCCGGGCTTTCCGCCGGTGCACATCGACGGCGAGGACTACTGGGACGGCGGCATCGTCTCCAACACGCCGCTTCAGTACGTGCTCGACACCCACCCGCGCGACGAGTCGCTGCTGGTGCTGCAGGTCGACCTCTTCAGCGCCCGCGGCCCGATGCCGCGCACGCTGGGCGAGACGCTGGAGCGGCAGAAGGACATCACCTATTCGAGCCGCACCCGCATGAACACCGACGTGCTGGCGGCCAACATGAACCTGCAGCAGGCCATCGCCGACCTGATGGCCAAGCTGCCCGAGCAGTTGCGCAACGACGCGAGCGTGGCGGCCGTGTGCGCCCAGCTGACCCACGAGCCGATCGAGATCGTCCACCTCATCTACCGCAACAAGCCCGACGAACTCGAATCGAAGGACTACGAGTTCTCGCGCGCGTCGGTGGAGGACCACTGGGACGCCGGGCTGCGCGACATCCGCCACACGCTGGACCATCCGGAACTGTTGCGCCAGGCCTCCGACGTGAACGGCGTGACCACCTTCGACCTGGCCGACCCGCAGGCGCGCCGCCTGCGCCACCCCATGCACGCGCCGGCCGTCGCGCACCGGGTGCCGCGCACGAGACGCTGACGGCCGGCGGCGCTACGCTCTGCGGCCCGGCATGCCGGGTCCGCGACGGGTCCACGCCTCATTCCAGCCTCGCCCACCTCAATCACCCCACTCACCCCACTCACCCCACTCACCCCACTCACCCCACTCACCCCACTCAAGGAACATCCATGCAACTCAAGGACAAGGTCGCTTTCGTCACCGGCTCGGCCAGCGGCATCGGCAAGGAAATCGCGCTGCTCTACGCGAAGGAGGGCGCCCGGATCGTCATCGCCGACCTCAACAAGCAGGCCGCCGACGCCACCGCCGCCGAGATCGTGGCCACCGGCGCGCAGGCCATCGGCGTCGGCGTGGACGTGACCAGCGAGGAGCAGGTCGATGCCGCCGTCGAGGAGGCCGCCAAGGCCTTCGGCGGCATCGACATCCTGGTGAGCAACGCCGGCATCCAGATCGTGCATCCGGTGGAGGAATTCACCTTTGCCGAATGGAAGAAGATGCTCGCCATCCACCTCGACGGCGCCTTCCTCACGACCAAGGCGTGCCTCAAGCACATGTACGCGCAGGGCCGGGGCGGCAGCGTGATCTACATGGGCTCGGTGCATTCGAAGGAGGCCTCGGTGATGAAGGCGCCTTACGTCACGGCCAAGCACGGCCTGATCGGACTGTGCAAGACCGTGGCCAAGGAAGGCGCCAAGCACGGCGTGCGCGCCAACGTGATCTGCCCGGGCTTCGTGCGCACGCCGCTGGTGGAAAAGCAGATCCCCGAGCAGGCCCGCAACCTCGGCATCAGCGAGGAGGACGTCATCAAGAAGGTCATGCTCAAGGACAGCGTGGACGGCGAATTCACCACCACCGACGACGTCGCGCGCGTGGCGCTGCTGTTCGCGGCCTTCCCGACCAACGCGCTGACGGGTCAGTCGATGGTGGTGAGCCACGGCTGGTTCATGCAGTAGCGGAACCCGACGTTGTCCCCACGGGGCGACGGAAAGAGCGCGAAACCTTAAAATGCGCGGTTGCCCACCACGGGCGCCACCCACAGGCGGATGCAGGTTTCCGCCCTCCATCACTTCCCGCCGTCCCTTTCCCACCGATGAACGCCCCCGTCGACGTCTCCTTCTTCGCGCGCGCGGCCAAGCCGCTGACCAGTTACCGCAAGTACTGGGCGGCCCGCTTCGGCACCGCGAAATTCCTGCCGACCTCGCGCGAGGAGATGGCCGCGCTCGGCTGGGACAGCTGCGACATCATCGTGGTCACCGGCGACGCCTACGTCGACCATCCGAGCTTCGGCATGTCGGTCATCGGCCGCATGCTCGAATCGCAGGGCTTTCGCGTCGGCATCATCGCGCAGCCTGACTGGCAGAGCGCCGATCCGTTCAAGGCGCTGGGCCGCCCGAACCTGTTCTTCGGCGTGACCTCGGGCAACATGGATTCGATGATCAACCGGTACACCGCCGACCGGAAGATCCGCAGCGACGACGCCTACACGCCCGGCGACGTCGGCGGCAAGCGCCCCGACCGCGCCGCCATCGTGTATTCGCAGCGCTGCCGCGAGGCCTGGAGCGACGTGCCCATCATCCTGGGCGGCATCGAGGGCAGCCTGCGGCGCATCGCCCACTACGACTACTGGTCGGACAAGGTCCGCCGCTCGATCGTGGTGGACGCCAAGTGCGACCTGCTGCTCTACGGCAACGCCGAGCGCGCCATCGTCGAGATCGCCCATCGCCTGGCCGCGCGCGAGCCGGTGCAGGACATCACCGACGTGCGCGGCACCGCCTTCGTGCGCCGGGCCACGCCCGAGGGCTGGTTCGAGATCGATTCGACCAGCGTGGACGAACTCGGCCGCGTCGAGGCGCACGTCAACCCCTACCTGATGGTGTCGGACCAGGCCAAGGCCAACGGCGCGACCTGCGCCAAGGAGGACGAGGCCCAGGCCGTTGCCCAGGCCGCCGAGGCGCGGGGCTCGGCATCGCTGTCGCGCGCCGGGCAAGCGGATGCGGGCGTGGGCGCGGGCGCGGTGCAGCCGCTGCGCTTCATGCCCAACCCGAACCTGCGCCCGAAGACCGAGCGTCCGGATGCCGGCCCCGTGCCGCAGGAACCGGTGATCGACGCGGCGCAGGCTCCGAAGGCGCCGTCCACCCGCATCAAGGTCCCGCCGCGCGACCGCTCCGTGATCCGCCTGCCGTCCTACGAGCAGGTGCGCGCCGACCCGATCCTCTACGCCCACGCCAACCGCGTGCTGCACCTGGAGACCAACCCCGGCAACGCCCGCTCGCTCGTGCAGGCGCACGGCGAGGGCGCCACCGCGCGCGACGTCTGGGTCAATCCGCCCCCCATCCCGCTGACCACGGCCGAGATGGACCACGTGTTCGACCTGCCCTACGCGCGCAGCCCGCATCCGCGCTACGCCGACGAGCAGGGCGGCCACGACGGCGCGACCAAGATCCCGGCCTGGGAGATGATCCGCTTCAGCGTGAACATCATGCGCGGCTGCTTCGGCGGCTGCACCTTCTGCTCGATCACCGAGCACGAGGGCCGCATCATCCAGAGCCGCTCGGAGGAGTCGATCATCAAGGAGGTCGAGGCCATCCGCGACAGCGTCACCGGCTTCACCGGCACGATCTCCGACCTCGGCGGACCGACCGCCAACATGTACCGCCTGGGCTGCAAGAGCCCGGAGATCGAGGCCGCCTGCCGCAAGCCCAGCTGCGTCTACCCGGGCATCTGCCCGAACCTGGGCACCAACCACGACCCGCTCATCAAGATCTACCGCCGCGCCCGCGCGCTGCGGGGCATCAAGAAGATCCTGATCGGCTCCGGCCTGCGCTACGACCTCGCCGTGCAGAGCCCGGAATACGTCAAGGAACTGGTGCAGCACCACGTCGGCGGCTACCTGAAGATCGCGCCCGAGCACACCGAGCAGGGCCCGCTGACCAAGATGATGAAGCCCGGCATCGGCAGCTACGACCGCTTCAAGCAGATGTTCGAGAAGTTCTCGGCCGAGGCGGGCAAGAAGCAGTACCTGATCCCGTATTTCATCGCCGCGCATCCCGGCACCAGCGACGAGGACATGATGAACCTCGCCATCTGGCTGAAGAAGAACGGCTTCCGTGCCGACCAGGTGCAGACCTTCTACCCGAGCCCCATGGCCACGGCGACGGCCATGTACCACAGCAACCGCAACCCGCTGCGCAAGATCACGCGCACCAGCGAGACCGTGGACATCGTGCGCGGCGACAAGCGCCGCCGCCTGCACAAGGCCTTCCTGCGCTACCACGACGCCAACAACTGGCCGCTGCTGCGCGAGGCCCTCAAGGCGATGGGCCGCGCCGACCTGATCGGCAACGGCAAGCACCACCTGATCCCGACCTGGCAGCCGCTGACCGACGGCAGCTACACCAGCGCGCGCAGGAAGAACTCGTCGGGCGGCACGGCCGAGAAGGCGAGCGCCACGGCCGTCAACTCGCCCGTCAAGGGCCGCCTGCTGACCCAGCACACCGGCCTGCCGCCACGCGACAACGGCTCCGGCCGACAGGGTGCCGGATCGACGGGTGGTGGCCTGGCGCGATCGAACGTGGCGCCGGGCTCGTCGGCCGCCACACCGGGCCAGCGTCCGAAGCCGATGCCGGCCCGGCCGATCCGCAAGGGTCGCTGAGCCGCGCCGGGGGTCCCCGGCTTCAGGTGCCCACGAGGCCGCCGTCGTGGCGGCGCACCACCACCGTGGCCGAGCGCGGCGGGGCGTCGCCCGGCGCGGCGTCCTCGGGCCAGGCGCTGCTGACCGTGCCGGCCCTGTCGCGCCGCTCGCCCGGGTGCTGGATGTTCACGAACAGCGTGCGCCGGTCGGGTGTCAGCACGCAACCGGTGACCTCGCAACCGGTCGGGCCGACCATGAAGCGCCGGATGCGTCCGCTCGCCGGATCGGCGCACAGCAGCTGGTTGTTGCCGATCGCCGCCAGCGCGTCCTTGCCGATCGCCCAGCCGCCCATGTCGGTCTGGATCCACAGCAGGCCGGCGCTGTCGAAATGCAGGCCGTCGGGCGCGCCGAAGACGTCGGCGTCGGGCGTCGGGTAGCGCGCACCGGTGCCGGCGAAGGCGGGGTCGCCCGCGCGCACGAAATGGTCCCACGCGAAGGCCGTGGCACCGGCGTCGCCGCCGTCCTCGCGCCAGCGCAGGATGCCGCCGAAGAGGTTCGGCGCGCGCGGGTTGGCGGCGTCGGCGTCGGGCCGGCCGGGGTCGCCGCGCAGGGCGTTGTTGGTCAGCGTGACGTAGACCTCGCCGGTGTGCGGATGCACGGCGATCCATTCCGGCCGGTCCATCTTCGTGGCGCCCACCGCGTCGGCCGCGAGCCTCGCCTGCACCAGCACCTGCGCCTGGTCGGCGAAGCCCGACGCGGCATCGAGCCCGGCGCGGCCATGCGTGAGTTCCAGCCAGGCGCCGCGGCCGTCGGCGTCGTAGCGCGCGGCGTAGAGCGTGCCGTCGTCGAGCAGCCGGCGATTGGCCGCGCGCGCGGCGGCGTCGTGGCCGGGGTGCATCCGGTCGCGGCTGACGAACTTGTAGACGTATTCGAAGGCCGTGTCGTCGCCCATGTAGACGGCCACCCGACCGTCCGCCGTCGGCCGGCAGGTGGCGCTCTCCTGGCGCTTGCGGCCGAGCGCGGTGCGCTTGACGGGGATGAAGGCGGGGTCGAAGGGGTCGATCTCGACCACCCAGCCGAAGCGGTTGGCCTCGTTCGGGTCCTTCGACAGGTCGAAGCGCGCGTCGAAGCGCCAGTACTCCACCCATTGCGAACCCGCCACCGTGCCGTAGCGCCGCTGCGCCGGCGTGGCGCTCGTGGCGGCCGACTTCGGACCGCCGAAATAGCCGTGGAAATTCTCCTCGCAGGTCAGGTAGGTGCCCCAGGGCGTGACCCCCATCGCGCAGTTGGCGAAGGTGCCGAGCGCGCGCGTACCGGTGGCATCGGCCGGCGTGCGCAGCCACGCCGTGCCGGCGGCCGGCCCCGCCATGCGCATCGGCGTGCGGCCATGGATGCGGCGCGCGTACGCCGAGGGCAGCACCTGCCGCCAGCCCTGGGCGGTGCGCTCGATCTCGATCACCGACACGCCCATCGCGTGCAGCGACTTCGCGACCTTCTCGGCGCTGGCCGGCCTGGCGCCGTCGGGGTGGAGCAGGTCCTCGTCGGTGTACTCGTGGTTCATCACGAGCAGGCCGCGCCGGCTCTCCCCGCCGGCATCGGTGGCGAGCGGGAAGAAATGCATGCCGTCGTGGTGCATGCCCGCCTGCACGGCCTGGTCGGCCGCCGTGCCGGCGCGGTCCGGCCTGAAGGCGGGCATGGCACCGGCGATGCCGGTGGGCGCGCCCCAGGGATAGAGCACCTCGAAGCCGTATTCCGGCGGCAGCGTGATGCCGTCGTGCAGCGTGGCCGCGACATGGCCGAAACCCATCGGCGGCACGTCGCCGGCGCCGGCCCGCGGCGTCGCGCAGCCCGCACCCATCAGCGAGACGAGCGCGGCGGCACCGGACTGCAGGAGGAAGAAGCGTCGATCGAGGGTGGATGGCATGAGGAATGACCCGTGGCGATCGAAAGGCGGCGCGTCTTTTTCGTGCCGTGCCGATCGCTCAAAAGGAAACGAGTCTAGCCACGGGTTAGAATAGAAGGCTTGTCGGGGTGTAGCGCAGCCTGGTAGCGCATCTGGTTTGGGACCAGAGGGTCGAAGGTTCGAATCCTTTCGCCCCGACCAAGTTTTCTTTTTTCCTCTTCGGCACGGACCCCCGCACCAGGTCCCGCCGTCCGGAAGTCTCCTCTCCCGTGTTCTCTGATTCTGTCCGTAGCTCAGTTGGATAGAGCATCGGCCTTCTAAGCCGAATGTCGGGGGTTCGATCCCCTCCGGACAGGCCAAATCAAGGTCCGGCAACGTTCCGTGTTGTCCGGCAATTCCTGCTTCTTCCTGTCGATGGCACGCGCCAGGTGATGCCCGCCCGTCGTGTAAGCGGACGCATGGAACTGAACTTTCGGACGCGTGGAACTGAATTCAGATCCATGCGTCCGGGATGTAACCATGCGTCCGGAAGCCTGCCGATCGGGTGCTTTTTCCTACTGTGATGTCGCCTGCGCCAGCAGATCGAGGCCCGAGCGCTGCCGGAACGCCTGGTAGCTGATGGGCTGGAGGTCGTGGCGGCCGGCGTCGTTGGTCGCCCAGTAGGCCCAGGTGCGGCCGTCGGCGCGGCTGTGGCTTTTTTTCGGCCGGCGACTCCCGAGTAGTGCCACTTTTTCGTGCAAGATGCTCCCGAGTTCGGTTTGCTGCAGACGCTCGCGGGATCGACTTTTCCTTTGCGAATCATCGACTTGACGAACTCGGGAGCGGACGGGCAACTCGGGAGCATCTCCCGAGTTGCAGGGCGCGAGGAGGGGGCGTGCGCCCGTGAATCCGCTTGGCATTCCCAATGGTGGACGGCCGGAAGCGGTATCGCGTCAAGGCCTACGCAGACGCGTCACGGCCGCTTTTCATGCGTCCGCAAGCGGGAACCACTCAAGCGGCCCGAAACCGCTCCAAGTGGCTGATTTCATTAGGCAATCTCTCCACTTCCGAGCAAGTCCCGCTTCTTCCCACTCAGTTCAGTTCCATGTGTCCGGTCACATCGTTCGCGGGTGCGATGCGGGCCTCGGAAAATCAAACATTGAAACAAGGCGTGGCGGGGCGGTTCGTGCGTGGACCGGACACGCGGCTTTCATGAAGCCTGCCTAAGCTCGTTGCCTGCCCTGCAACCTGTCTCGAGGACCACCCCTTGACCGATCGACGCCACTTTCTTCGCAGCTCCCTCGCTGCCACCGCCACCGTGGGAATCGCGCACGGCCTGACCGCCTGCGGCGGCAGCGACGGCAACGGCAGCCTGATGTCCGATGCCGCCGCGGCCACGCGTTCGAGTGCGCTGAGCGCGCAGTTGAAGCAGCTCACCGCGTCCTCCGTCTGGACGAAGGTCGGTGAGACGAGGCTGGCCAGCGCCGCCTACCACCCGCAGGGGCTGGTCCGCATCGGGGATGCGTACTTCGTGTCGACCGTCGAGATCCTCACCCCGACGACGCGGCTCGACCCGCCCGTGAACGGCTTCGACCGGACCCCCGGAACCGGCAGGGGCCACGTCCTGAAGTTCGACTTGGGCGGCAACCTGCTGGCCGACCTGCAGATCGGCGAGGGCACGGTCTATCACCCCGGCGGCATGGACTTCGACGGCACGAACCTCTGGGTCCCCGTGGCGGAATACCGGCCCGACAGCCGAGCGCTGTTCTACCGGATCGATCCGGCGGCGATGCGTGCGACCCGGGTGTTCGGATTCGACGACCACATCGGCGGGCTGTCGCGCAACGCCGACGACAACACGCTGCATGGCATCGGCTGGGGTTCGCGGCGCTTCTACCGCTTCTCGCTGGATGCCGGGCAGACGGGCAGCCCCGAGGCGCTGGTTCCGCCGAGGGACCTGCGCCGGTTGAACCGCGCCTTCTACATCGACTACCAGGACAACCAGTACCTGGGCGACAACGAGATGCTCTACACCGGGCTCACCGCGTTCGGCGCCACGCCCAACAGCAACGCGTTCGCCCTGGGCGGCTTCGAGATCGTGAACCTCGAGACCGGGCTGCCGGTGCACCAGGTGCCCGTGAAGCTCTGGGCCGCGAGCCGCCGGCCCATGACCACCAACGCCACCTGGTTCGAGTCGACCGCCACCGGCGTGCGCGCCCATTTCGTGCCCGACGACGACACCGCCTCGGTGCACGTCTACGACGTCGCGGTCTGAGCGCCGCCCACGGTGCGGGTGGGCGACGCGCGACCATCGCGGCGGCGGGCCCCGGGCCGCGAGGAAGTCGCCAACGTGCCGGCAGCGTCATGTCCGACGCCCGTGGGGATTCCGCATGCCTAGCGTCGGTCCTCAATCAATTTGGAAGCCGATCATGGACAAAGATGCACCGTCGCATCGAAGCGCACTCCGCGACAACAAGAACGTGCTTGTTGGCAGTCTGATTCTCGTGACAGTGATGTTCGTCGGCGCACTCGTCTACGCGCTGTTCTTCGGGCCCGACGAGCCGGATCTGAAAGCCGCCGGCCAACCGGCGGCCGCTTCCCAGGCCTATCCCGCCACGACGCCGGCCACCAAGTGAATCGGCTTCCCACCGGCGACATGGCGCGCATGCGATGCGAGCCGTGTCGGCTGGCCCGCGCTGTCCGTCCGACGGGATCCGGCTGCGGCAGGTGAGTCGACCGGCAACGCCCCGGACCGTTTCAAGACCTACAGCGAGCTTTTTCCGGCCGAGGTCGCGGCGTTGGCGGCGGCCGTGTTCGTGCACCTGCGGCAGGTGAGGTCGAGAACGGACGCCTCGCTCAGGGACCACCTCGGCCTCGTCCTCGTCGCCGCGGCGGTGGTGTTCCTGGTGGTGATGCTGATCCAGCATCCGAAGTGGCTGACGCCTTTCGAGCTGGGCTGAACCTCCGCTGCGTCGGTCGGCGCGCAACAGGGATCGCAACCACATGTAGTTTGAATTCCCATCGCCGCGCGACGACCGCATGATCCGGGTCCGATCGCAACACAGCGGGGTCACGCATTGGAATACCTGGACTTCGTCGCTGCCGGCGCGGTGGCGGTCGCGGTGGGTTCGATGATCTACCTCGGCTTGGCCGTCGTGGAGAACTCGGATTTCTCCAACGCCGATGCGCACGCGGACATGGTGGCGCTGGCGGTCGCGGCCACCTTCGTGTCCGTCATGATCGCGCAACGCCCCGGGTGGTTCTGAGGGGCACGGCGCGCATGGCGAGGGCAGACCGCCCGGATGTCACTGGGCGGTTTCCCTGTTGAAGCCGCGGTACAGCGATGCCGTAGCGTCAGCCGGTGGTGACCGTCGCCGTTCGAAGCCGGGTGAGCCGCCGCCCGATCCTCATGAACGGTCGCTCGATCAGCACGTGACTCAGCGACGCCAGCAGGGCGATAACCGCGAGCGATGCGATCGCGCCCGCCCAGCCCTGCAACCCCAGCCCATGGTAGACCCACAGCATCACCGGAAAATGGCAAAGGTAGATGGCGTAGGAGGTTTCCGAAACGAAGAACGCGGTGCGGTTGCGGATCGTCTCGCTGTTAAGCGCTGCGACCAGCAGCAGTGCAATGCCGACGCCCGTGACGAACATTGGATTGAAGACGAGATAGGAGGGCTGAGCCAGGAAGATGAGGACCGCCAGGCCCAGCGCCAGGACAGGATTGATCCGTGACACGGCACGCCGGTGGAAATGCAGCCAGGCGCCGAAGACGAAGAAGACCACCTGGGCGGCGAAATGGTTGACGACGAACAGGTAGGCGTGACCGGCGTTCACGTCGCTCACCCCCGGGTAGAGGAAGTCGAGCGCGCCCGTGCTGGCCGTCCAGGCCCATCCGGTCGACACGAGCACGGCGACCAGGACCGTCGGCCAGCCCAGCGTCCGGTTGCCGACGAGCAGCAGGGGCGCGAGGGCGTACCACAGCACTTCGATGGTCAGCGTCCAGGTGACGTGCAGCACGTCGAACCTCATCAGCGCCGCCGGGAACAGGTGCTGCATGAAAACGAGGTTGGCCACGAAGCCCCACGGGTCCGCCACGATGGCGCCCGCCGTGACGACCCGCGCCCCGATGCCGATCGCCAGGAAGAAGAACAGGTAGGCCGGGGCGATGCGGCAGATCCGGTGCACGGCATAGGCCCAAAGGTCGTGCTTCTCGCAGCTCGCAGCGATCAGATGGCCGCTGATCACGAAGAACAGCTGGACGCCGAACCACCCTCCGTTGGCGCCGAAGAACGGCACGTTCCCTCCGAAGACATGCTGACCGTGATGGATGAGCACCGCGACGATCGCCAGCGCGCGCAGTAGATCGACGTTGTTCTGCCGCGCGTCGTCCAAGAGCGAGCGCAGGTCGGCAAGGGGCGCGAATGGAGAGAAGTGCACGTTCATCGTGACGCGGATTGTGGGCGCGGCGCTCACCGCGCGCGCTTCGGCCGCGCCCTGGCCTTGAACCGGGGCTCGTTCCAGCGGCGGGACTGCATCACCCCGCCGCGCAGCCGGTAGAAGCGCGGCTCGCGGCGCGCCACGCCTTCGGTGTGCCAGACCACCGACGTGACGCATTCGCCCTCGGGCAGCTCGACGATGCGGTGGATGGTGCGGGCGCCGACCCGGTGCGTGGTGCCGGGCTCGCGGTGCACGCGCCGTGATTGCCAGCCGTCCTTGCCGCGTCGCCACACCTCCTCGACATAGCCGCCGGCCAGGATCGTGGTGGTGAACGGGTAGGGGTGGTCGTGCGGGTCGCCGGCATCGGGCCCGGTGAAATGGTGAAGGGTGAGCGCGAACCTGCCGACGTCCAGGTGCAGCTTGGCGAACTGCTCGCTCATGCGCTCGACGCGCGTCATGGCCCGTCCGCGCGGGGGGCGGTCGCGTCCGGGCGCGCGGTGGTCGCGGTCGCGGTCGCCACCATGTGCTCGGCCAGCGTCTCGTAGAGCGGCCGGCTGATCATGCGCGACACCAGGCTCGCTAACATCGCGCTGGCCATCAGGCTGAGCACCATGGCGTGCCCGTCGACCATCTCCATCACGATGATGAAGGCCGTCAGCGGCGCCTGCGTCACCGCGGCCAGGAACGCCGCCATGCCCATGGCGATCAGGGCCGGGCCGAGCGCGGGACCGGCCAGCTGGGCGATGCCCTCGCCGATGCCGGCGCCGATCGACAGCGACGGCGCGAAGATGCCGCCCGGCACGCCGCACCAGGCCGTGAGCCAGGTGGCGATGAACTTCAGCAGCGTGAACAGCGGCGTGAGCGCGTCGTGGCCCGCGAGCATGCGCTTGACGGCCTCGGAACCGGCCCCGAAGGTGACGCCGCCCGTCGCCAGCCCGATCACCGCGATCAGCAGGCCGCCGGCGGCGGCGAACCGCACCGGCCATCGCGCGCGCCACCGGTTCAGGCGCTGGGGCGAACCGGTCAGCGACGCGATCATCAGGCGCGCGAAGAGCCCGCCCGCGACGCCGCTGGCCAGCGCCACCAGCAGGCCCGGGCCCAGTAGCTCCCAGCCGAGCGCGGGCACCCGGATGACGCCGAAATAGCTCAGGTTGCCGAAGGCCGACACGGCCACGAGGCCCGCCAGCACGATGGCCGTGATGATCACGCCGCTGGCGCGCGCCTCCATCCGGCCCGACAGCTCCTCGATGGCGAACACCACGCCCGCCAGCGGCGCGTTGAACGCGGCGGCGATGCCGGCCGCGCCGCCGGCGACCAGCAGGGCGCGCAGGCTGAGCGTGCTGCGCGGCGAGAGCCAGCGGCGCGCGTGCTGCATGACGCCGGCGGCCACCTGCACCGACGGGCCCTCGCGGCCGATCGACAGTCCGGCCGCGAAGCCGGCGACGCCGAGGCCGATCTTGGCCACGGCGGTGGCGAGCGACGCGAAACCGCCGAGCCGCTCGGGCGGCAGGGCGGGATCGAGCGCGGCCTTGATCTGCGGGATGCCGGAGCCGGCCGCGCCGGGGAACCACCGGCGCGTGATCCAGACGATGCCGGCCGTGAGGGCGGGAGTCCAGAGCAGCACCGCCCAGGGCGCCGCATGGTGCAGGCGCTCGAACAGGCCGAAGGCGAATTCGGCCGCGATCGTGAAGCCGACCACGAACAGGCCGGCGGCCACCGCGTAGCCCAGCACGACGGCCCGGTCGATCCACAGGCGCCAGCTCGACAGTTCCGCACGCAGGTTCTCGAGGAAATCGGGTTCGTGATTCATCGGCGGGTCAGCGCGGAGTCGCGAATTCCGCCCCGTCGTAGGCCTCCGGCACCACGAGGCGGCCGGCCGCGATGTCGGCCGTGATGGCGGCGATCCGCTCGCGCGTGCGCGCCGGCACGTCCGGTGCCAGCGAGAGACCGACCGCGCCGGGCACGGACAGGCCGATGCGGCGCACCCGGCCGGCCGGGAAGGCGCCGGCGCGCAGGTCCTCGACGGCCTCGTAGACGCCCATCCCCACGTCCGCCATGGCCGAGCCGATGAAGACGCCCGGGTCGCTGCGGACCCAGTCGACCACGTTGCCGATCTGGCGCGCGCCGCGCTGCCGGCACGCCTCGACGACGCCGGTGCGCCCGGCGTTGAGCATCGTGAAGATCACGTCGGCGCCGGCGTCGATCTGCGCCAGGGCGATCCGGCGCGACAGCGCGTTGTCGTCCTGGCTGCCCGAGAAGTTGGTCAGCAGGCGCACCGACGGGTCGGCGGCCCGGGCTCCGGCCGCGTAGGCCGCGCGGCCCTTGAGGCCCGGCCGCACCCGGATGCCCGACATGTGGCCGATGACGCCCGTGCGGGTGCTCAGGGCCGCCAGCACGCCGGCCAGGTAGGCCGATTCCTCCTGCAGCACGTCGTAGCTGGCCAGGTTGGGTGCCACGACGGCGCCCTGGGTGACGACGAAGCGCACCTTCGGGAAGCTCGCCGCGACGTCGGCGCAGGCCTCGTTGTTCTGGCCGCCGTACGCGACGACGAGGTCGGGGCCGGCGGCCGCGAGGTCGACCAGCGCGGCCGCCAGCAGGTCGCGCCGTGGCTCGACGTTCGCCACGTGCGTCGTGGCGACGCCGAACGCGGCGCGGGCCCGCTCGAGCCCGCGCCAGCCGGCTTCCATGAAGCCGCCGTCGTCGACGCGGCCGGCGAACAGGGCCGCGACCCGTGGCGCGGCGCCGGACGCCGCCGTGGGCCGGTCGTCCGGCGGGGCGGCGCAGGCGGCCAGGAAGGGCGCCACGGCGGCGCCGGCGGCGCCCAGGACGATGCGGCGACGTCGCGGCGCGTCGGGCCGGGTCGGGTGAGGAGGGCGCGCGGGCGCGGCGCCGTTCGACGGGAGGGTCATGGGTTCTCGCTCGGGGACGGATGACGGGATCGACATGATGAACGACCTCGTGCCCGCACGGCGCCGCGCCGCGCCCTCGCGCCCCTCGCGGCGCCGCGGCCGGTCAGTCCAGCGTCGCGCCGGTCAGTTTGACCAGGCCCGCATAGCGATCGAGTTCGGACTTCCAGAACGCCGCGAAGCCGGCCGCGTCGCCCGGGCGCACCTCGGCGCCGATGTCGGCGAGGCGCTGGCTCAGGTCGCCCGAGGAGAAGGCCGCCTGCACGGCCGCGTTGAGCCGCTGGACAACCGCCGGCGGCGTGTTCGCCGGCGCCGCCAGGCCGTACCAGGCGTTCATGGTCATGCCCTTCATGCCCAGTTCGTCGAACGTCGGCACGGCCGGCAGCAGCGGGTGACGCCGGGTCGAGGCGACGGCGATCGCGCGCACCTTGCCGCCCTTGAGCTGGCCGTAGGCGCCGGTGTCGAGCATGTAGTCGAGCTGGCCGGCCATGACGTCGGTCAGGGCCGGCGCGCTGCCCTTGTAGGGCACGTGGATCACGTCGATGCCGGCCACCGACTTGAAGAGTTCGCCCGCCAGGTGCGCCGAGTTGCCGACGCCGCCGGAGCCGTACGAGAGTCGGCCGGGGGTCGCCCGGGCGGCCTTCACCACGTCCGCCGGCGTCCGGTACGGCGAGCCGGCCGCCACGATCATCACGCTGGGGATGACGGCCAGCGAGGCCACCGGCGTGAAGTCCCGGATCGGGTCGAAGCCCGTCTTCTTGTAGAGGTAGGGGTTGGCCGAGTTGGTCGAGCTGGTGGCCAGCAACAGGGTGTGGCCGTCCGCCGGCTGGCGCACGAACTGCTGGGTGCCGATGTTGCCGCCCGCGCCGGCGATGTTGTCCACCACGACGCTCTGGCCGAGCTGCACGCGCAGCGCTTCGGCCAGCGCGCGGCCGACGGCGTCGGTGGCGCCGCCGGCGGGCCACGGCACGATCAGGCGCACGGTCTTCTGCGGGTAGGCCTGCGCCAGCACGGCCGGCGCGGCCACGCCCGCGGCGGCGAAGGCGGCGGCGAGCGCGGCACGGCGCGCCAGGGTTCTTCGGGTGATCATGGTCGGTGCGGTCTCCGGGGTCGGTGGGATGGGTCGAGGCGCCGGGCGCGTCACTCGACCTTGGCGCCGGAGGCGCGCACCAGCTCGGCGGCCTCGGGCATCTGCTGCTTCACGAAGGCCCAGAACCGGTCCGTCGACATCGGTTGCGCGGCGGGCGCGCCCAGCTCCGCCAGCTGCGTCCTCACCTCGGGCTGCGCCAGCGCCTGGGCCAGCGCCGCGTTGAGCTTCTCCAGCACCGGCTGCGGCGTGCCGGCCGGCGCGACCAGGCCGTACCAGGAATCGGTGTGGAAGCCCTTCAGGCCGGCCTCGTCGAAGGTCGGCACGTCGGGCAGGGTGGGCAGGCGTTCCTTCGACGCCACCGCCACGGCGCGCACCTTGCCCGAGCGCACGAACGACACCGCGCCCGTCGTCAGGATCATGTCCACGCGGCCCGCCATCACGTCGGTCATGGCCGGGGCGGTGCCCTTGTAGGGGATGTGCGGGATGTCGACGTTCGCGAGCTTGACGAAGCGCGCGCCGGCCAGGTGCTGGCTGGAGCCGACGCCGCCCGAGGCGTAGTTCAGCTTGCCGGGATTCGCCCGGGCCTGGGCCAGCACGTCGGCGACGGTCTTGAAGGGCGAGGTGGCGGGGACCAGCAGCACGCTCGGGGAGCTGGCGATCATGCCCACCGGCGCGAAGTCCTTGACGGGGTCGTGATTGAGCCTGGCGTACAGGGCCGAGTTCAGCCCGTGGGAGGTGGCCGTCGCCAGCATGATGGTGTAGCCGTCCGGCTTGGCCTTGGCGGCGATGTCGGTGCCGATGTTGCCGCCGGCGCCGGCGCGGTTGTCGATGACGACGGTCTGTCCGAGCGTGCGGCCCATGGCGTTGGCGATCAGCCGCGCAACGTTGTCGGACGGCCCGCCCGCCGGCCAGCCGACCACCATCGTGACCGGGGCCGAGGGGTAGGCGGGCTGCGCGTGCGCGGTCCGGGCGGCGCCCAGCAGCGCGATGGCCGCAACCGCGCCGGCGGCCGCGAAAGAAAGGGACATGCGAGGGGTCATGGGATGTCTGTCTCCGTGGTGGTGGTGCGGGGCCGCGCGCTCCGGGGCGTCGCGAGCGCGGGCGGCGGGGTCATGGCTCGATGAAGCAGCCCAGCCGGGTCAGGGTGGCGTCGACCCAGGCGCGGTCGTAGCTACCGTCCTTGATGCCCGCGACCATGACGGTCTCGGCCGCCTGCTTCTGGTGCGCGGCCGCCAGCAGCCGCTCGACGTCGTCGAAGGGCACGCACAGGAAGCCGTCCTCGTCGCCGATGACCAGGTCGCCCGGCTCGATCACCATGCCGTCGATGGCGATGGGCACGTTGATCTCGCCGGGGCCGTCCTTGTAGGGGCCGCGGTGCGTCACGCCGGCGGCGTAGACGGGGAAGGCGTTGGCGCGGATGAAGCCGGCGTCGCGGATGGCGCCGTCGATGACGAAGCCGCCCAGGCCCTGGCCGATGGCGTCGCCCACCATGATCTCGCCGGTGATGGCGTTGGTGAGGTCGCCCCCGGCGTCCACGACGATGACGTCGCCGGGCTTCGCCAGCTGCAGCGCCTTGTGCAGCATCAGGTTGTCGCCCGGGCGGCTCTTGACGGTGAGCGCCGGGCCGGCCATGCGCCCGCCCGAATGCATCGGGCGCAGGCGCGCGCCGCCGGCGGTCATGCGCGCCATGCAGTCGCTGACGTTGGCCACCGGCACCTCCAGGAACTGGCGGGCGAGGTCGAGGGAGACGGCGCGGCGGCGCCGGAGGATGCGAAGTCCGTTGTGCATGATGGTCAGACGCCCTTGTTGCTGGGGTTGCGGTAGGCCTCGCGGACGGCCTCGGTCATCGGGAAGTTGAGGTTGGCGTTGGTCGGCGGGATCGGCGACATGAACCACTTGCGGTAGAGCGGCTCGATGGCGCCGGACTTCATCAGCTGCGTGACGGTGCCGTCCACGACCTCCTTGAACTGCGGGTCGTCCTTGCGGTACATGATCCCGTAGGGCTCCTGGCGCAGCGATTCGCCCGTCAGGATCTTGTAGTCGCCCGGCCTGGGCGAGGTGGCGATCAGACCGGCGAGCTGCACGTCGTCCAGGATGTAGGCCACGGCGCGGCCGGTGCCCAGCAGCAGGAAGCCGTCGGCCGTGTCCTTCGCCGCGAGGCTCTCGACCTCCATGTTCTCGGTCTTGCGGTAGGTGCGCAGCAACTGCAGGCCGGTGCTGCCGGCCACGGTCGAGACCGTCTTGCCCCGGAGGTCGGCGAAGCTGTCGATGCCCGAGTCCTTCTTCACCGCCGCGGTGATGCTGGTGACGAAGTGGCTGGGCGCGAAGGCCACCTGCTCCTGGCGCTGCACGGTGTTGGTGGTGGTGGCGCAGTCCAGGTCCACGGTGCCGTTGGCCAGCAGCGGGATGCGGTTGGTCGAGGTCAGGATCGTGTAGCGCACCTCCAGGGCCGGCAGCGCGAGCCTGGCCTTGACGGCCTCGACGATCCGCAGGCAGATGTCGTTGGTGAAGCCGACCGGGTCGCCGCCGCCCACGGGCTTGTACGAGAACGGCACCTGGCTGTCGCGCGCGCCGATGGTGATGACGCCGCTGGCCTTGACCTTGGCCAGGGTGTCGTTGTTCTGGGCGGCGGCGGTGCCGCAGGCGAGCGCGACGGCGAGGCCGAGGCCGGTGGCGAGGGAACGGTGGGAGGTCATGGTCGAGGCTTTCGGAAAGACGGAGAAAAGCGATACGTGGTCAACGGTGAGCGGAATCTGACGGAGCGCCGGGCAAAGCCGGATCAGGCGAGCTGCCCGACGGCCTCGCGGATCGCGGCGCAGCCGGCCTCGATCTGCTCGGTCGACGTGGCGAACGACAGGCGCAGGTGCGCGGGCATGCCGTAGGACTCGCCGTCGATGACGGCGACGCCGGCCGCGTCGAGCAGGTGGCGCATCACGTCGACGTCGCTGGCGAGGCGCGTTCCCGCGGGGGTCGTCCGGCCCAGCAGGCCGGCCACGCACGGGAAGACGTAGAAGGCGCCGTCCGGGGCGGCGCAGTCGATCCCGGGAATGGCGTCGAGCAGCGCCACCATGCGGTCGCGGCGGCCCTCGAACAGGGCGCGGGCGTCGGCCACGCAATCCTGCGGACCGTCCAGCGCGACCACCGCCGCGGCCTGGCTCATGGCGCTGGCGCAGGTGGTGGTCTGCGAGGCCAGCAGCGTCAGCGCCTTCATCAGCGCCGCCGGTCCGGCCGCGTAGCCGATGCGCCATCCGGTCATCGCGTAGGCCTTGGACACGCCGTTGACCACCAGCGTGCGCGGGGCGAGATCGGCCGCCACGGCCAGCGGCGACAGGTGGCGCGCTCCGCCATAGGCGAAGTGCTCGTAGATTTCGTCGGTCATCACCCAGACGTGCGGGTGGCGGCGCAGCACGGCGGCGAGGCCTTCGAGTTCGCGGCGCGAATACACCGCGCCGGTCGGGTTGTTGGGCGTGTTGAGGACCAGCCAGCGCGTGCGCGGCGTGAGCGCCGCCTCCAGCGCGCCGGGCGTGAGCTTGAAGCCGCCCGCCGCGTCCGATGGCGCGATCACCGGCACGCCGCCGTTGAGCCGCACCATGTCGGGGTACGACACCCAGTAGGGCGCCGGCACGACGACCTCGTCGCCTGCCTCGAGCGTGGCGGCGAAGGCGTTGAAGATCAGCGTCTTGGCGCCGGGGCCGACGACGATCTCCTCGACCCGGTAGGTCAGGCCGTTGTCGCGTCGCAGCTTGCGCGCCACGGCCTCGCGCAGGGCCGGCGTGCCGGCCGAGCCGGTGTACTTCGTCTGCCCCGCCAGCAGCGCGGCGACGCCGCCCTGGACGATGTGCGCGGGCGTCGGGAAATCCGGCTCACCCAGCGTGAAGTCGACGATCCGGCGCCCGCTGGCGCGCAGCGCGTCCACCCGGGCCTTGGCGGCGATGCTGGGCGAGGGCCTGACCTGGCCGATGCGGGAAGAAAGCAGGGTGCTCAAGGGAGGGATTCCATGACGTTCCCCATCGACGCGACGGGGCAGCGAAACCGATTCTGGGAGCGCCCTAGAATTTCAAAAAGCGATTTTTTCTCCTGGAATCGCATTCCCGGAATCGATACGATGACCTTCAAGCAACTCGAAGCGCTCTACTGGATCGTGCAGCTCGGCGGCTTCTCGGCCGCCGCGCACAAGCTCCACACCACGCAGTCGGCGGTCTCCAAGCGGGTGCAGGAACTGGAGCAGCTGTTCGACACGCCGCTGTTCGACCGGGCCCAGCGCAGCGCGCGGCTGACGGAAAAGGGCGAGGAGATGTTCGTGCTGGCGGGACGGCTGCTGGCGCAGCGCGACGCCGCCGTCGAGCAGTTCAGCCGCCCCGACGTGATCGAGCGGCGCGTGCGCATCGGCATCACCGAGCTCACCGCGATGACCTGGCTGCCCCGCCTCATCGAGACCATCCAGCGGCTCTATCCCAAGGTCGTCATCGAGCCGACGGTGGAGAGCAGCCCGCTGCTGCGCGACAAGGTGCTGGCCGACGAACTCGACCTGGTGATCGTGCCGGACGCCTTCGCCGACACGCGCATCGCCAGCACGCGCGTGGGCGAGGTCGAGCACGCGTGGCTGTGCAAGCCCGGGCTGGTGCGCACGGACCGCACGCTGCGCCTGCACGAGGTCGCGCTGCACCGGATGCTGGTGCAGGGCGCGCAGTCGGGCACCGGCCGCGTCTACGACGCCTGGATGAAGGAGCGCGGCGCCGAGCCCGCCGACGCCATCGTCGTGAGCAACCTGGTGGCCATGCTGGGCCTGGTGGTCTCGGGCATCGGCGTGAGCTACCTGCCGCATCGCTGCCTGTCGCCGCTGGTGGCCGCCGGGCAGCTGACGGTGATCGACGTCGCCCCGGCGCTGCCGCCCATCGCCTACGTGGCGCTGCACCAGGGCGAGCACCGCAGCGCGCTCGTCGCCTCGATCGCGATGCTGGCGCAGGAGTGCTGCGACTTCTCCGCCATGTTCCAGGGCCTGAGCCACACGATGGTGGGCGGACGGTAGCGTCGGGCCGGAAAGGGCGCGACCGGTCGCGGCGTCCTCAGTCGAGCCGGATGCCCGCCTCGCGCACCACCGGCGCGAGGCGCGCGCGATCGGCGGCGTTGAGGTCGCCCAGGGCCTTGGGCGTGCCGCCGAGCAGTTCGGCGCCCGTCGCGACGATCCTGTCGCGCACGTCGGGTTGCCTGAGCAGCGCGTTCACCTCGGTGTTCCACAGATCGACGACGGCCTTGGGCGTGCCCGCCGGTGCCATCAGGCCCCAGACGCTGGCGAGTTCGACGCCCTGGATGCCCGCTTCGCCGAAGGTCGGCACGTTCGGCAGCACGGGCGAGCGCCGGGCGGTGGTGACGCCGATCGGGCGCACCTTGCCGCCCTCGATCTGGCTGAGCAGGGTCGGGATCGAACCCATGTACATGTCGACCTGCCCGCCGATCAGGTCGGGCACGGCCTGCGCCATGCCGCGGTAGGGCACGTGCGTGAACTTCACGCCCGAGGCGTTCTGCCACAGCTGATTGACCAGGTGCGCGATGGTGCCGGTGCCAGGCGTGGCGACGGTCAGCACGCCAGGCTTGGCCTTGGCGGCGGCGACGACGTCGCCCAGGGTCTTGTAGGGCGAGTCGGCCCGCACCACCAGCACGACGGCGCCGCTGGCGATGGAGGTGATGGGTTCGAGGTCCTTGACCGGGTCGTAGGTGAGCTTGGTGTAGAGCAGCGGGTTCAAGACGATGTTGTCGGTCTGCGCCATCACCAGCGTGTGGCCGTCGGGCTTGGCCTTGGCGACGCTGTCGAGCGCCAGGTTGCCGCCGGCGCCGGGCTTGTTGTCGACCGTGACGACCCATTTCAGCTTGGCCGCGAGCGCCGTCGCGATCTGGCGGGTCAGGGCGTCGGTGCCGCCGCCGGCGGGGAAGGGCACGACGATCCTGACCGGACGCTCGGGGTAGGTCTGGGCGTGGGCGGGCGCGGTGCCCAGCGCGACCAGGGCCACGGCGGTGGCCGTGGCGACGGCGGAAATTCGGGTGAGGGTTCGCATGGTTGTCGTCTCCGGGGTTGGAACGGATGGCCGACCCGGCCGTCAGGCCTGGTCGTGGTGCTCGGGTGCCAGCGTCGGCGCCGACGGCGCGGGCGGCGCGGGCGGCGGTGCGGCGGCCGGACCGGCCCGCGCCGTCCTGACGCGGGCGAGCAGCACCTGCAAGGGGTGCGACAGGTCGACGCCGTCCACGAGCGCGGCCTGGCAGCGGCACGAATAGCCCGTGGCGACCAGCCGGCCCGCGTGGCGCGGCGCGGCGACGATCGAGCGCCAGCTCAGCCCGTAGATCGCCTCGGACGTCGCGCGGTGGTCGCGCTCGTGGCCGTAGAGGCCGGCCATGCCGCAGCAGCCGCTGGGCACGATCCGCAGGGCGATGCCCAGGCGCTCGGCCACGCGCCGCCAGTCGGCGGTCGCGGCCGGGGCGTTGGTGCGCTCGGTGCAGTGCGGCAGCAGGTGCCACGGGTCGGACGCGTCCGCTGCCAGCGTCGGCAGGTCGTCGAGTCGCTCGACCAGCCATTCCTGCGGCAGCAGGACGGCCGGTACGCGGTCCGGGCCCAGCGCCTTGACGTACTCGGCGCGGTAGGCGAGCGTCATGGAAGGGTCCACGCCCACCAGATCGACGCCCGTCGCGGCCAGCGCGCCGAGCATGTGGGCGTTGGCCGTCGCGGTGCGCTCGAACCGGCCCAGCAGGCCCAGCACGTGCTGCGGCTTGCCATTCGGCTTGAAGGGCGCCAGCCAGGGAACGAAGCCGAGCGCGAGCAGCAGTTCGCACCAGTCGACGACCACAGCGGTGTCGTAATGAGAGGTGAAGGCGTCCTGCACGACGACCACGCTCCTGTCGCGCTCGGCCGCCGTGAGCGCGCGCAGGGCTTCCGGCGATGCCGTCCTCACGCCCCGTCGCGCCAGCGCCTCGCGCAGATCGATGCCACTCATTTCGGGCAGCGAGACCAGTCCCATCGTTTCCAGGACCCCGCGGCCGACGGCACTCCGGGTGATGCCGTTCATGAGCCGCGGCAGCTTCGCGGCGGTGGGCAGCCAGCGTTCCAGCGAGGCCACCAGGGTGTCCTTGACCGGCCGCAGGTAACGCCCGTGGTGGACCTCCAGGAAGCGCGAGCGGAATGCCGGCACGTCGACCTTGATCGGGCACTGCCCCACGCACGACTTGCAGGCCAGGCAGCCGTCCATCGCTTCCTTGACCTCCAGCGAGAAGTCGACGTTGGTGCCCGGGGCGTCCGCGTCGCGCCGGGCGTTCCAGGTGTTGAGGGCGCGGAGGGGCCAGGCCGACCAGCGCCCGAGCACCCCCAGCCGCCGGAGGCGCGCGGCCTCGCTCGCCGGATCGACCTCCTGCTCGGCCAACTGACGCAGCCACTCGCGCATCAGCGAGGCCCGGCCCTTGGGCGAGTGACGGCGCTCGCGCGTGGCCTTCCACGACGGGCACATCGCGTCGTCGGGGTCGTAATTGAAACAGGCCGCATTGCCGTTGCAGTGCAGCGAATCCTCGTTCGCGCGGCGCACCTCGATCGGGATGCGCCGGTCGGCCCGCCCCCGGGTCGGCACGCCGTCGATGCGGGAGAGCGCATGGCCCGGCGGCGCGGCGATCTTGCCGGGATTGAGCTGGTTGTGCGGATCGAACGCCGCCTTGATCTCCTGCATGCGCGCATAGAGCGGGCCGAAGAATTCCGGCGCGTACTCGGAGCGGAAGCCCTTGCCGTGCTCGCCCCAGAGCACGCCCTTGTACTTGCGCGTGAGCGCGAAGACCTCGTCGGAGATCTCGCGCACCAGCGCTTCCTGGGCCGGGTCCTTCATGTCCAGCGCCGGACGCACGTGCAGGCAGCCGGCGTCGACGTGGCCGAACATGCCGTAGACCAGACCCCGTCGGTCGAGCAGCGCGCGGAACTCGGCGATGTAGTCGGCCAGCCGCTCGGGTGGCACCACCGTGTCCTCGACGAAGGGCATCGGGCGGCGCTCGCCCTGCAGGTTGCCCAGCAGGCCGACCGACTTCTTGCGCATCGACCAGATCGCCGTGGCCGCCGCTTCGCCACGGGCGACCGTGTGGCCGCGCCGACCCGATCCGCCGGCCGCGACGTCGTTCAGCGCCGCCTCGACGCGCGCAAGCTTCGCGGCCAGTTCCGTCTCGTCGTCCGCCAGGAACTCGACGATGTTCACGCCCTGCGCCGGGCCCTGCGGGTCGTCGGGGAAGTAGTCCTTCACGGCCAGCCAGATCGCGTCCTGGCGCGCCAGGGCGAGCACCTTGGCGTCGATGGTCTCGCTCGATGCCGCCTCCAGCCGCATCAGCGCGCCGGCATCGCGCAGCGCGGCGTCGAAGCTGTCGTAGCGGATGCAGAGCACCGCCGTGCAGTGCGGGATCGGGGTCAGCCGGATCTTGGCCTCGGTGACGAAGGCCAGGCTGCCTTCGGCGCCGCACAGCACCGAACTCAGGTTGAAGTGCCCGTGATGGTCGCAGAGGTGCACCAGGTCGTAGCCGGTCACGCAACGATTGAGCTTGGGAAACCGCTCCGTGATGAGGTCGGCATCGTCAACGCGGATGCGGTCGAGCAACCGATGGATGAAACCGACGCGATCCTGACGACGCTTGATGCCATCGAATTCCGCAGCGGCCAGCGGTTTGGAATGCCATGGTGTGCCGTCGAGCAGCACGGTCCTGAGTTCGAGCACATGGTCGCGCGTCTTGCCGTAGAGGATCGAGCCCTGGCCGCTGGCGTCCGTCGCGATCATCCCGCCGATGGTGGCCCGGTTGGAGGGCGAGAGTTCCGGCGCGAAGAACAGGCCGTGCGCGAGCACCGCCGCGTTGAGCTGGTCCTTGACCACGCCGGCCTGCACGCGCGCCCAGCCTGCGTCGGCATCGACCTCCAGGATCGCGTTCATGTGGCGCGACAGGTCCACCGCGATGCCGTCGGTCAGCGACTGGCCGTTGGTGCCGGTGGCGCCGCCACGCGGGGTGAACGTGATGGAGCGGAAGCGTTCCTCATGGGCCAGGGTGGCCACGCGCACGACATCGGTCTCGTGGCGCGGGAACACCACCGCCTGCGGCGGGACCTGGTAGATCGAGTTGTCGGTGGCGAAGACGACGCGGTCGGCCGGGCGCTGGCTGATGTCGCCCTCGAAGCCGCGCAGGCGCAGCTCCGAGAGGAACTCGGCGTAGACGGTGACCGGGGCGTCCTGGGACTGGAGGCGGGGAATCATGGGCGCGTGCGTCGCGTGCCCTCAGGCGGCCGCCGCCGCCGCGATGGCGTCGCGGCGCCGTGCGACGCGCTCCCACACCTCGGGGTTGACCAGCCGGGGCGGTCGCTCGCCGCCCACCATCCGCACGACCTGCTCGGCGGCCATCGACGCGACGTTGTGGCGGCCTTCGTGCGAGACGCCCGCCGTGTGGAAGGTGGCCACCACGTTGTCCAGCGCGAGCAGTGGATGGTCCAGCGCCGGCGGCTCCTGCTGCCAGACGTCCAGCCCGGCACCGGCCAGGTGCCCCGAACGCAAGGCATCCGCCAGCGCCAGCTCGTCGTGCACGCCGCCGCGCGCGGTGCTGACGAAGATCGCGCCGGCCTTCATGGCCGCGAAGCGCGCGGCGTCGAACAGGCCGAGCGTGTCGCGCTCGCGCGGGCAGTGCAGCGACACCACGTCGGCGACGCGGACCAGGGTGTCGAGCTCGGCCGGCTCGGCGCCGCGCGCACGGATCTCCTCGGGCGACAGGAACGGATCGACGGCCAGCACGCGCATGCCGAAGGCTCGCGCCAAGGCGGCGGTGCGGGTGCCGGCATGGCCGAGGCCGACGATGCCCAGCGTCTTGCCGCCGATGTCGTGGCCCATCACCGACTCGCGCGAGAAACCGGTCTGCGTGCGCAGCTTGCGGTCGGACTCGACGATGCGGCGCGAGACCGCCAGCATCAGGCCGATGGCCATCTCCGCGACGGCCGGCGCGTTGGCACCGATCTGGCTGACGACCGCGATGCCGGCGCGCGTGCAGGCGTCGACGTCGACGGTGTCGAAGCCGGCGCCCGTGGACGACACGCAGAGCAGGTTCGGGCAGCGCGCCAGCAGGGCCTCCCGCGCGTGCCAGTGCGGCGGCAGCTCGTCCTTGGCGGCGCTGATCTGGTAGATGTGCGCGTCCGCCAGGAGGCGCCAGGCGCGGGCGTCGTCGGCGCGCAGCGGGGCGACGTCGAGCCGGATGTCCGACTCCCGCGCCAGGCGCTGGTCGAAGACCGGGTCGATCCATTGGTCGAAGCGCGCGACGCGCCAGGGTGCGGACTCGTTCATGGGGATGTGCTCGGGTGCGGGGTTCGAAGGGGTCATTGCCTGGGCAGGGTGCGGGCGAGTTCCTGCAGCGCCTGGCGGTTCTGTTCCAGGGACCGCTGCCATTGCGCGCCGGGCAGGTACGCCAGCACCGGCGCGTCGGCCGAGGCGCTGGCGATGAATTCGGGGTCGCGCACGCTCTCGGCGATGGCGGCGTCGAGCCGGGCGACGACCGACGACGCCACGTCCTTGTGGACGGCGAAGCCGCGCTCGGAGGTCATGGTGACGGGCGTGCCGGCCTCGGTGGCCGTGGGCACGCCGGGCAGGGCGGGCGAGCGCCGGGCGCCGAACTGCACCACGGCCTTCATCGCGCCGGTGCCCTTGCCGTGCAGCTCCGGCACCTCGCCCGCGCTCACGATGCCGAAGTCCAGGTGGCCGCCCATGACGTCGGTCTTCTGCGCGGCGGTGCCCTTGTAGGGAACGGCGTTGAGTTCGACCCTGGCGGCCTTCGCCAGCAACTGCAGGGCGAGGTCGCCGTTGGTCCCGACGCCGTTGTGGCCGAAGGACAGCGAGCCGGCCTTGCCGCGCGAGGCGGCGACGATGGCGGGCAGGGTGTCGACGGCGTTGTCCGCGCGCGTCACCATCACGGTCGGGTCGTCCACCACCCGCGCGACCAGGGTGAAGTCGCCTGCCTCGTACTGGGCCTTCTTGATCATCGGCACGTACAGGAACCCGGGCACGTTGACGACCAGCAGCGTGTAGCCGTCGGGCCGGGCGTTCCTCACGTGGGCGTTGGCGATCTCGCCGGCCGCGCCGGGCTTGTTGACCACCACGAACTGGGCCTTGGGGCCGAGCCGCTTCTGCACGAAGGGCAGCAGCTTGCGCGCCATCAGGTCGGTGCCGCCACCCGGCGCGAAGCCCACCACCACCTCGATGGGCTTGTCGTCGGGCCATGCGGCCCAGGCCGGATGCGCCAGGCCGAGCGCCAGTGCGATCGTCGCGAGCCGTTGGATCGGTGTCGTCGTCATGCGTGTCTCCTGTTTTTGGAGACGCGATGATCCGGTCGCTCGACGATGCGGACAAGCGATTAATTCGACAGTCTATTCAGTCGTTTTTCGACTTTTCGCGAACGGTGCGAGGTAGCGGGAGGCCGAATCGAAGTCGGCCACGTGCACGACGTGTTCGCGCATCGCGTCCAGGAGCACGCGGCTGTCGTCGCTGCGGTTGAAGAAGTAGTAGTTCAGGCTGGGCAGCGGCGGGTCGCTGCGCAGGGCCACCAGGCTGCCGTGTTCCACCCAGGGTTTCATGAACTGCGTGGGAAGGAAGCTGATGCCGACATCGGCCAGCACCAGCGCCACGATCGCCATCAGGCTGTTGCAGCCCAGGATGCGATGCATGGTGATCTCCTGCTCCGCGGCCCAGGCCTGGATGGCCCGCGTGAGGCCGGAACCCTCGGTCATGGTGATGACGGGGTGGCGCTCCAGGTCGGCGCGGCGCAGCAGTTCGGGCGTGCCGATGCGCGAGGGCGACGCCACCCACGAGAAATGCACGCGGCCGATGACGCTGCCGTGGACGCGCGGGTTGCGGCTCGGGCCGGTCGTGATGGAGAAGTCCAGTTCGCCCCGCTGGACCTTGCGCTCGAGGTTGCGCGCCAGGTCCACGTAGGGTTCGAGCATCAGCGCCGGGTGCGCCTGGTTCACGCGCCGCGTGAAGTCCGGCAACCACGTCAGCGAGACCAGTTCGCTCACGCCGAAGCGGCAGAGGCCCGCCAGGCTGGTGGAGGACGACGCTTCCCTGTGGAGCTGTTCCTTGAGGTCGAGCATCCGGCCGGCCAGCGGCAGCAGCCGTTGGCCGGCCTCGGTGAGCTGGGCGCGCTTGCTGGAACGGTCGAACAGCGGGGCGTCGACCGACGCCTCCAGTTCGGCGATGCGCTTGGACAGCGAGGACTGGGTCACGTGCAGGCGCAATGCCGCGATGCTGAAGCTGCCGAGGTTGGCGGCCCAGTAGAAGGCCTCGATCTGCTTGAGCGTCATGCGCGGCGCCGGCTCAGCCCGCCAGCAGGGCCGCGTAGCGCGCCAGGTCGACGTTGCCGCCGCTCACGATCACGCCCACCCGCGCGCCCTGCAGCGCCGGCGCGTCGGCCACCGCGCCGGCGAAGGCGAGGCAGCCGGTGGGCTCCACCACCATCTTCATGCGTTCGCCGAAGAAGCGCATGGCCTCGACCAGCTGCGCGTCGCTCGCGGTGCGGATGTCGGCGACGTCGCGCCGGATGATGCCGAAGGTGAGTTCGCCCAGGTGTGTCGTCTGCGCGCCGTCGGCGATGGTGCGCGGGGTCTCGATGCGCACGATGCGCCCGGCGCGCAGCGACTGCCGGCCGTCGTCGCCCGCCTCCGGCTCGACGCCGTGGACGCGGCACGCCGGCGACAGCGCCTTGGCCGCCAGTGCCGACCCGCCGGTCAGGCCGCCGCCGCCCAGGCAGACGTAGAGCGCGTCGAGCGGTCCGGTCTCCTCGAACAGCTCCTTGGCCGCCGTGCCCTGGCCGGCGATCACGTCGGCGTGGTCGTAGGGCGGGATCGGCGTCATGCCGCGTTCGGCGGCGAGCGTTCGGGTGAGCGCCTCGCGATCCTGCGCGAAGCGGTCGTAGAGCACCACCTCGGCGCCGTAGCCGCGCGTGGCGGCCAGCTTGGCCGCCGGCGCGTCCTGCGGCATCACGATCAGCGCCGGCATGCCCAGCAGCCGCGCCGACAGCGCCACCGCCTGCGCGTGGTTGCCCGAGGAGAACGCGATGGCGCCGGCCCGGCGCTGCGCGGCGTCGAAACGCGACAGGGCGTTGAAGGCGCCGCGGAACTTGAAGGCGCCCATGCGCTGGAAGTTCTCGCACTTGAAGAAGAAGCGCGCGCCCCAGCGGGCGTCGGCGGTGGCCGAACGCAGCACCGGGGTGCGATGGGCATGGCCCTGGAGCCGCACGGCGGCGGCGGCGACATCGTCGTAGGTGGGGAGTGCGGGTGCTTGCATCGCGCGAGCTTAGGCCAAGCCTCCGGGCCGTGGGAGTCGATGGTCTCGACGACACTCGCGCCCGTGAACGCACTCCTTCCGCCCCCGCTCGCCGGCACGCTGTCCCATTTCCTGCTCTGGCTGGGCGACAGCGGCCTGGCGAGCGTCGCGACCGGCGCGATGGCGTCGTCCCTCGCGCTGTCGGCGACGACCCGGGGCCTGGCCTGGCGATGGACGGGCGCCTTCTGCGCGGTCAGCGCGCTGGTCTTCGCGACCAAGCTGGGCCTGTTCGGCTGGGGCGAGGGTTTCGCCGCGCTCGACTTCCGGGGCCCGAGCGGGCACGCGACGCTGTCGGCGTTCGTCTGGCCCCTGTGCGCCTGGCTGCTGGCGGCGCGGGCCGGCCGCGCGCCGCGCCGTGCCGCGCTGGCGCTGGGCGCGGCGGCGGCGGGCGGCACCGCCTGGGTGCTGATCGCCTTCGGCTTCCATTCGGTGGCCGAGGTCGTCGCCGGCAGCGTGCTCGGCGGTGGCGCGGCGTGGGCCTGCCTGGCCGCCGCGCGCCGTGCCGCGCCGCCGCCGCCGCGCGTCCAGGTCCTGGCCGCCGTCCTGGTGGCGACCGTGTTCGGCCTGCAGCACGGCAGGGAGCTGCCCGCGCTGGTGCGCTTCAAGTGGAAGGCGCACGAACTGGTGGCGCTGGCGCGTCCTCCAGGCATCATCGTCCGATGAAATCGCGCCTCGTCACCGTCGTCGTCCATGCCCACCTGAGCGAACCCGAGCCGCTGGAGCAGGTCTCCCTGGCGCAGACCCTGGCGGTCCTGGGGCGCCATCCGATCACCTTCGTCGTCCCGATGGACCTCGACACGCGCTGGTACGAGGACTTCTGCCGGGGCCGCGCCACCGTCCGGTTCCTGCGCTTCGAATGGAGCGGCCTCGACGAGTACGCGCGCATGCTGCTGAGCCCGGCGTTCTACGCCCGCTTCCACGATTACCGCTACCTGCTGATCTGCCACCTCGACGCCTTCGTCTTCCGCGACGAACTCGCGGCGTGGTGCCACCGGGGCTACGACTACGTCGGCGCGGTGATCCACCACCGGACCTGGGAGCGCGGCCACCAGCGCGCGCTCGGTCGCGCGGCGGACTTCGACACGCTGCACAAGCTGCTGCGCGCGACCACCACTGGCTACCTCGCCAACGGCGGCTTCGCGCTGCGCAAGGTCGACACCTTCCTGCGCCTGACGCGCCGTTTCGAGCGCTACATCGACGCCTACGCGGCGATGGCCATGGCGCGCGGACGCGGCGTGTGGGAGGACCTGTTCGTGCTGCGGCTTTTTCCGCAGCTTTCGCGCGACTTCAGGGTGCCGCCGCGCCGGATCGCCGCCCGGTTCGGCGCCGAGCACGTCGACGCCGTCGCGCCCGACCTGCGCCGGGGCGAGCGCGACCTCGCCGGACTGCCGTTCGGCATCCACGGCTGGATCCAGTACCAGCCGGAGGTCTGGACGCCGTACGCGCGCCGATTTGGGCACGACGTCTGACCGGGCGGGGCGGCCGACCGGGAAACAATCGGCCGCACCATGACCGTCGCGCCACCCGTTCCTCCCGCGTTCCTCGATGCCCGGCCCGCCGGCCGCGCGCGCGCCTTCCCCGCGCTCTGGCGCCGGCTCGCCCTGCTGCTGGCGGCGCTGTCGCTGGCGGCCTGCGCGCTGCCGCCGCGCCAGGGCATCGCACCGTCCCAGGCCCTGGCCCCCGCCGAGGCCTCGGCCACGGCCATCGGGCAGGCGGTGGCGGCGCGGGCGGCGGAGCAGGCACCGGGCGCCTCCGGCATCCATCCGCTGGCCGACGGCATCGATGCCTTCGCCGCGCGCATGCTGCTGGCCGCCGCCGCCGAGCGCACGCTGGACGTGCAGTCCTACATCTGGCGCGACGACACCACCGGCCGGCTGCTGCTGCAGGCCCTGCGCGAGGCGGCCGACCGGGGCGTGCGGGTGCGGCTGCTGCTCGACGACAACGGCATCCCGGGGCTGGACGCGCGGCTGGCCGCGCTGGACGCGCACCCGGGCATCGAGGTCCGGCTGTTCAATCCGTTCGCGACGCGATGGTTCAAGCCGCTGGGCTTCGTCACCGACTTCTCGCGCGCCAACCGGCGCATGCACAACAAGTCGTTCAGCGCCGACGCGCAGGCCACCATCATCGGCGGGCGCAACATCGGCGACGAGTACTTCGACGCGCTGGTCGAGGGCCTGGTCTTCGCCGACCTCGACGTGCTGGCCTTCGGCCCGGCGGCGCGCGACATCGCGAGCGACTTCGACCGCTACTGGGCGAGCGAATCGGCGTGGCCGATCGCGCTGCTGGTGAAGCCGGGCGCACCCGCCGACCTGGCGCCGCTCGACCGCATCCGCGCCGAGGTCGCGGCCGACGCGGGACGCCGCCGCTACCTGCGCGCGGTCAAGGGCTCGGACTTCGCGGTCGACCTGCACGCCGGCCGCCTGAGCCTGGAATGGGCGGCGGTGCAGACCCTGAGCGACGATCCGGCCAAGGGGCAGGGCGCGGTCGCGCGCGGCGACCTGATGGCCTCCGGACTGGCGCGCCTGCTGCGCGGGCCGCGCCGCGACGTCGAGCTGGTGTCGGCCTATTTCGTGCCGGGCGCCCAAGGCGTGGCGGCCCTGGCCGCGCTGGCGCGGCAGGGCGTGCGGGTGCGCATCCTGACCAACGCCCTGGAAGCCACCGACGTCGCGGCGGTGCATGCGGGCTATGCCCGGCGCCGCGCGCCGCTGCTGGCCGCCGGCGTCGAATTGTTCGAGATGCGCCGTCAGGGCGGCCTGCCCGCCGCCGGCGCCAACGACCGGGGCGGCAGCGGCAGCGGCTCGGGTGCCTTCGGCAGTTCGGATTCGAGCCTGCACGCCAAGACCTTCTCGGTGGACCGCGAGCGCGTCTTCATCGGCTCCTTCAATTTCGATCCCCGCTCGGCGCACCTGAACACCGAGCTCGGCTTCGTCATCGACAGCCCGGCGCTGGCCTCGGGCATCGAGGACGCCTTCACCCGCCACATCCCGGCGCAGTCGTACGCGGTGAAGCTCGACGCGCAGGGCCGCCTGTACTGGCTGGCGTCCACGCCCGACGGCGTGGTGCGCCACGACACCGAACCCGGCACGACCTGGTGGCGGCGCGCCGGGGTCGGCCTGATGTCGCTGCTGCCGATCGAGTGGCTGCTGTGACGCCGCATGACGCCGGAGACCAACCCGAGGAAACGCAGATGGATGACGATGCCGACCCGACCCTGATGTCGGACCGCGAACTCGCCGTGGCGATCCAGCGCCACCGGCGCGCCGCCCTGCGCGGCAGCGGCTACCTTGCCGAGCGCGGCGACCGGCTGGAGCAGGAACTGCGCCGGCGCGCGGGCATCGTGAGCGAATTCGGCGCGCCGCTGCGCTTCGCCACGCCGCCCAAACGTCGCTGGTGGCAGTTCTGGTGAACAACGCCACGGCAGCCCGACGCATCCGCTGCTAGTATCAAAATAATACTAAAGTGTTTGTGTGTAAGGAGTCGCCGTGCAGACCACCGTCCATCGATCGATCGGCACCAGCGCGAGCCTGGTGCTGGACATGCTGCGCCTGGGCGCCGCGCTGACGGTGCTTTTCGCTCATGCGCAGGACATGTGGCTGCCTTCGACGACCCAGGACGCCTCGCGCCCCGGCGAGGCGGCGCACTCGGCGATCGTGGTGTTCTTCGTGCTGTCGGGTTTCGTGATCGCCCACACCACCAGCGCCCGGCAACGTGGCCTGGGCGAATTCCTCCAGGCGCGCTGGAGCCGCCTGTTCTCGATGGTGGTTCCCGCGCTGCTCCTGACCGCGATCGTCGAGTTCGTGGTGCGCGCGCAGGGCGACCCGGGCCTGGTGGCGGAGTACGTGCGCGGCGCGTTCGGCCCGCGCTACATGGTGACCGGGCTGTTCCTCAACGAGACCTGGTTCTTCTCGGCGGCGCCGCCGGCCAACGGCGCGCTGTGGTCGCTGAGCTTCGAGTTCTGGTACTACATGATCTTCGGCCTGTGGTTCTGCACGGGGCGGGGCTGGCGCTCCTGGCTGCTGGCCCTGGCGGCGTGCCTGGTGGCCGGTCCGAAGATCCTGCTCATGATGCCGATCTGGCTGATGGGCTGCGCGGCCTGCCTGCTGCCGCGTCCGGCGTTGCGTGCCCCGCTGCGGTGGGCCGGCGTCGCGCTGGCGCTGGGCGCGGCGGCGTTCGTCGTGGCCCGGGTGCCGCCCTGGCCCTATCCGATCGGTGTGCCGCCGTTCTTCTTCGCCAACGAGTTCGTGACCGACACGGCGTCGGGCCTGTGCGTGGCGATCGCCCTGTGGCTGCTGCCGGCCGGGCCCTCGGCCGTCGCCGGCGGTCCGGTCGACCGGTTCCGCGCCCTGGCGGACCTCACGTTCCCCATCTACGTGCTGCACTTCCCGCTGCTGATCCTTTGGCGCGTGTGCTTCGGCCTGCGGGTCGAGGATCGGGGGCAGTACGCGCTGGCCCTGACCAGCGTGCTGATCGTCGCGGCGATCCTGGGCCTGGCGCTGGAGCGGCAACGCCCGCGCTGGCGTCGTGCCTTCGCGTGGCTGTTCGCGGCGGCCGGGCGCTTCCTGCCCCGGCCCGGGCCGCGCGCCACGTAGGCCGCGCCGCTGCGCGCACCGGCCGTCGCGGGTCACAATGACACGATCGACAGCATTCCAGGAGATCGACATGCGGGCCCTTCGATGGCAACAACGGGGCGCGGCGCTGGCGGTGGCGGCGACGCTGTGCGGCTGCGCGGGGATGTCGCCGTTCGGCGGCGGTCCGGAACCGCTCTACAAGGTCGACAACCGCTCCGGCGGCTTCACCATCTCCACGGTCCACGTCCAGCGCGCGTCGATGCCGCGCGACGCCGTCGAGCAGGCCTGCCGGCAGGGCCTGGTGCGCAACGCCAACGACCTCGCCCGCAGCCTGGGGCGGTCGATCCAGCCGGTCGACGCGCGCGCCGCCAGCGTCCGCCTGAGCACCGACGGCCCGGCGGGCGTCACGCGGTGCGAGGGATCGCTGCCGGCGACCTGGGCGCGCTGAAGCCGGGCCGCGCGCTCACAGCTCGGCCAGGCCCGTGTCGCCCGTGTGGCTGCGGCTGCTCCATTCCCGGATGAACGCGCGCGCCCGCGCTTCCAGCACCGCCGCCGCGGCGGCCGGTTCCTGGCGGTGGCCGACCAGCGTCAGGCGGCACTTCTGGACGCCGTCGCGATAGACGTCGGCATGGCTCGCCGCCGGATGGTCGAGCCGGGCGGGCAGGGCGTGCACGCGCACGCTCCAGGCGCCGTCGTCGAAGCGGCTGATCTCGGTGGCGTCGTCGAAGTCCATGCGGGCATCTCCTCGGAGGGATGGCGTCGGTGGCGGGGGAGCGCGGGCGCCTAGCGCTTCTCGTACTGCGTGCGGCCGAACAGGACCTCGCGCTCCCGGTCGCCGGTCAGCGGCTTGCGGCGCTCGGCCAGCACCGCGACGCCGCGCTGGACGGCCGGGCGCGCGGCCAGGGCGTCGAACCACGCCTTGACGTGCGTGTACTCCTCCAGCACCACGCCCTGGTTCTGCCAGCTGCGCAGCCACGGGAAGATGGCGATGTCGGCGATCGAGTAGTCCGCCCCGGCGATGAAGGCGTGCCTGGCGAGCTGGCGGTCGATCACGCCGTAGAGGCGGCGGGCCTCGTTGGTGTAGCGCTCGATGGCGTAGGGCAGCTGCTCGGGCGCGTACAGGCGGAAGTGGTGCGCCTGGCCGAGCATCGGGCCGACGCCGCCCATCTGGAACATCAACCACTGCAGCACGTCGCAGCGCGCGCGCGCGTCGCGGGGCATCAGGCGGCCGGTCTTCTCCGCGAGGTAGAGCAGGATCGCCCCGGACTCGAAGAGCGAGATCGGCCGGCCGTCCGGGCCCTCGGGGTCGGTGATGGCGGGGATCTTGTTGTTCGGGCTGATGGCCAGGAACCCGGGGGCGAACTGCTCGCCCTTGCCGATGTCCACCGCGTGCGCCTCGTAGGGCAGCGCGCACTCCTCCAGCATGATGTGGACCTTGTGTCCGTTGGGCGTGGGCCACGTGTGGACCTGGATCGGTGCGGAGGGCATGGCGTGTTCCGTTTAAGTGGAAAAGCTTAGTCGAGGACGCCAGCATAAACGGCCGGAACGCCGTTCGGCAGGGTCGGGCGTCATCCGGTTGCCATGCCGGCGACACGGCGCTTTCATGAGCGCCGGACAGACTGCCGGTCATCGATGGAGACCGTCATGCCCGAATTGCCCAACCCCCTGTTCCCCATCTCGCAGCTCGGCATCCGCCCGTCGCTGTGGCGTGCGCCGCCGGCCGCGCGGGTGGCGCCGATCGTTCCGGTGCCCACGCCCGGCGTCGCTGCGATCCCGGTCACGGACCCGGGCGCCACGCCGCGGGCGGCCGGCGGGGCCACCGGCCTGAACGTGAGCTGGGCGCGCCACCTCGACGACGTGCGCGCGGCGCAGCGCCTGCGCCACCAGGTCTTCGCCGGCGAGATGGGAGCGCGCCTGAGCACGACGCTGCCCGGCCACGACATCGACCTGTTCGACGACTTCTGCGAGCACCTGCTGGTGCGCCACGAGGCCACGGGCGAGGTCATCGGCACCTACCGCGTGCTGACCCCGGCGCAGGCCCGGCGCATCGGCAGCACCTACAGCGACACCGAATTCGACCTGACGCGGCTGCGCGAGGTGCGCGAGCGCATGGTCGAACTCGGGCGCAGCTGCGTGCACCGCGACCACCGCCAGGGCGGCGTGATCCTGGCGCTGTGGGGGGCGCTGGCCGGCTTCATGCACCGCAACCGCCTCGACGTCATGATCGGTTGCGCCAGCATCCCCATGTCGCACAACGGCGTGAACTGCGGCGACGCCGCCGCGAGCATCTGGCGCCAGCTCTCGGCCGGGCACATGGCGCCGGTGCGCTACCACGTGCAGCCGCGCCTGGCCCTGCCGGTCGACCGGCTCGACGGCACGCTCGACGTCGAGCCGCCCGCGCTCATCAAGGGCTACCTGCGCCTGGGCGCGAAGGTGCTCGGCGCGCCGGCCTGGGACCCGGACTTCAACACCGCCGACCTGCCCATGCTGATGCGCATCGGCGACCTGCCGCCGCGCTATCGCCGGCACTTCCTCGGCCACTGAGCGCAGGCCGCGGCGACGCGGGCGCGGCGTCACGAAACCGACATGCAACTTGGTCACAATCTTCGGCTTTGCCCGACCGACGCCACGCGGGCCGCCCCGCCCGCGACGTCCTCCTCCGTGACCATGCAGCCTCCCGCGGTACCGATTCCAGCCGAGATCTCCGTTCCTCCCGCCACCACGGCCCCGGCACCCGCCACGGCCGTGCCCAAGCTGGTGCTGCTGGACCGCGACCACAGCATCCTCGCCTTCAACCGGCGCGTGCTCGACTGGGCACGCCGCCCCGAGGTGCCGCTGATCGAGCGCCTGCGCTACCTGTGCATCGTGTCGTCCAACCTCGACGAGTTCTTCGAGGTCAGGGCCGCCGCGCACCTGATCGCCGCGACCACCGGTCAGGCGCCGGGTGGCGCGTCGCTCGATGCGTTCGAGCGGCTGGCCACGACCGCGCACGCCACCGTGGCCGAGCAGTACGCGCTCTACAACGACGCGCTGATGCCGGCCTTCGCCGAGCACGGCGTCCACATCATCTCGCACGGCGAACGCAACCCGACGCAGCGCAAGTGGGTGCAGGAGTACTTCGAGCGCGAGGTGCGTCCGCTGCTCATCCCGGTCGGGCTCGACCCCTCCCACCCGTTCCCGCAGGTGGCCAACAAGTCGCTCAACTTCATCGTGCGCCTGAGCGGCAAGGACGCCTTCGGGCGCGAGAACCCGATCGCGATCCTGAAGGTGCCGCGCGTGCTGCCGCGCGTGATCCGCATGCCGGCGAAGGTCTCGGGCGGGCGCACGCTGTTCGTGGCGCTCTCCAGCATCGTGCGCGCGCACCTCTCCAGCATGTTCCCGGGGCGCGAGGTGGGCGATTTCTCCCAGTTCCGCGTCACGCGCAACTCCGACCTGTCCGTGGACGAGGAGGACGTGAAGAACCTGCGCACGGCGCTGCGCCAGGGTCTGGAGCACCGGCACTTCGGGCAGGCGGTGCGGCTGGAGGTGTCGGCGAGTTGCGCCGAGTCGCTCGCGAGCTTCCTGCTCGCGCAGTTCAACCTGCCCGAGCGCGCGCTCTACCGCGTCCACGGTCCCGTCAACCTGGCGCGACTCACGCAGCTGATCGACCTGCTGGGCGAGCCCGCCTTCAAGGCGCTGCGGTTCGTGCCCTACAAGGCGTCCTACCCGGTCACGCTGTCGCCCGGGCAATCGTCCTTCGACCGTCTGCTGCGCGGCGACGTGCTGATCCACCAGCCCTTCGAGAGCTTCGACGGCGTGCTGGCCTTCCTGCGCGAGGCGGTGCAGGACCCGCAGGTGCTGGCCATCAAGCAGACCATCTACCGCACCGGCGCCGATTCCGAGATGATGGAGCTGCTGCGCGAGGCCGTGCGCCGCGGCAAGGAAGTCATGGCGGTGGTCGAGCTCAAGGCCCGCTTCGACGAGGAGGCCAACATCAACTGGGCCGAGATGCTCGAGTCGATCGGCGCCCAGGTGGTGTATGGCGTGGTGGGCCTGAAGACGCACGCCAAGATGCTTCTGGTGACGCGGCGCGAGGGCAAGCAGCTGCGCCGCTACGGCCACCTCTCCACCGGCAACTACAACCCGCGCACCGCGGCGCTCTACACGGACATCAGCCACCTCACGGCCGACCCGCTGCTGACGGCCGACATGGACGCCGTGTTCGTGCATCTGGCCGGCCAGAGCCGCCTGCCCAAGCTCAACCGGATGTGGGTCGCGCCGTTCGACCTGCACCGCAACCTGGTCACGCAGATCGACGCCATCGGCGCGGCCGCCGAACGCGGCGAGCCCACCCGCATCGTCGCCAAGATGAACGCCCTGACCGACGACCTGCTCGTCGCGGCACTGGTGCGGGCCGGCCAGAAGGGCGTGCGGATCGACCTCGTCGTGCGCGGCGCCTGCACGCTGCCCGCGCAGCTGCCGGGGCTGACCGACAACATCCGCGTGCGCTCGGTGATCGGCCGCTTCCTGGAGCATTCGCGGGTGTTCTATTTCCGCAACGGCGCCGACGAGTCGCTCTACCTGTCGAGCGCCGACTGGATGAACCGCAACATGATGCGGCGCATCGAGCTGGCCTGGCCGGTGACCGACCCGGTGCTGCGTCAGCGGATCATCGACGAGTGCCTGGTGGCCTACCTGCACGACGGCCGCGACGCCTGGGACCTGGGCGCCGACGGCGTCTACCGCCGCGTCGACGGAGACACGCACCCGCTCGAGGAGGGCGCGTCGCGCCGCATCGAGGCGCACGGCGCGCAGCGCGCGCTCATGGACCGCTACGGCGCGCGCAACGGCGACCGTGCCACCTGAAACCCCCCACCTTCGAGAGGAACGAGTTCATGGACCTGATTTTCTGGCGCCACGCCGAGGCCGAGGACTGGACCGACGGCTGCGACGACCTGCAGCGCGTGCTCACGCCGCGCGGCGAGAAGCAGGCCAAGCGCATGTCGAGCTGGCTCGACCGCCAGCTGCCCGAGGGCACGCGCGTCATCAGCAGCCCGGCGCGGCGCTGCGAGCAGACCGTGATGGCGCTGGAGCGACGCTACAAGCTGCGCGAGGAACTCGCGCCGGACACCACGCCGCAGGCGCTGCTCGCGGCGGCCGGCTGGCCCAATGGCAAGTCCGTGGTGCTGGTGGTGGGCCACCAGCCCTCGCTCGGCCAGGCGATCTCGCAACTCCTGGGCTGGCAGCACGAGAGCTGCCCGGTGCGCAAGGGCTCGGTGTGGTGGATCCGCACCCGGGAGCGCGATGGCGACGTGCAGACCGTGGTCGTCACGGTCCAGACGCCGGAACTGCTCTGACGCCGGCGTTCGCGCCGGCGCGGCGGCAACGGCGCCCGCTCCGGCTCAGCTGACGTCGAAGTCGACGCGCCAGCCGGTCTTCTGCCAGGCCAGCGTCTCCTCGCGCAGCAGGTGCGCCGATTGCGGATAGGCGTCGATCCACCGGCTTCGGCAGCGCAGCGCGAACCCCCGGCCGTTGCGCGCGACCTGCAGTGCCGCCGGATCGGGGTCGCGCCGGGCATGGCACAGGATCACCGCCAGGCGCAGCGTCAGGACCTGCGTCACGAAGGTCTCGTCGTCCAGCGCGGCCTCGAGCTTGCGCAGCTTGCCGCGATGCCCGAGGACCAGCTGGCTGAGCTGGTGCAGGTCGTTGGTCGCGAAGCCCGGCGCGTCGGCGTGATCGAGCACGTAGGCGCCGTGCTTGTGGTATTCGCTGTGGGAGATCTGCGCGCCGATCTCGTGGAGCTGTGCCGCCCAGCCCAGGGCGCGCAGCGCGCGGCCCGCGCGGCTGGTGGCGCTGCTGCTCCGGGCGTCGGGCTCGAGCTGCAGGTAGAGCGCGGTGGCGGTCTCCGACACGCGCCGGGCCTGCGCCGGATCGACCGAGAAGCGCGCGGCCAGGCGCGCGACGGTCGCGCCGCACAGGTCGGTGGTGCCGTCGTTGCGGTCCTGGAGTTCGTACAGCACGCCGTGGCGCAGCGCGCCCTGGGCGACCTGCATCTGCCGGATGTCGAGCAGGTCGAACACCGCGCGCAGCACGCTCAGGCCGCCACCGATGACGGCCTTGCGGTCCTCGCGCATGCCCTCCATGCGCAGGCGCTCGGCGCTGCCGGCCTTCAGCAGGCGGTCGAGCAGCCAGTCGAGCCCCTCGCGCGTGACCACGCCGGCCGGCGCGCCGGAGGCCGCGAGCACGTCGCCCACCGCGCCGATGGTGCCGGAGGCGCCGTAGGCGACGTCCCAGCGGTCGGGCGCGTGGCTGGCCAGCGCCTCGTCGAGGACGGCCTTGGCGGCGATCTCGGCAGTCCGGAAGGCCGAGGCGGTGAACTGGCCCTGCGGGAAGTGCTTCATCGACCAGGCGACGCTGCCCACGCGGTAGGACTCCATCACCTCGGCCTCCAGCGCGTGGCCGATGATCATTTCGGTGGAGCGCCCGCCGATGTCCACCACCAGCCGGCGCTCGCGTCCGGAAGCCTCGGTCTGCGGCAGCATGTGCGCCACGCCCTGGTAGATCAGGCGGGCTTCCTCGCGCCCCGGGATGACGTCGATGCCGAAGCCCAGCACGGTGCGCGCGCGCAACAGGAACTCGTCGCGGTTGCGCGCCTCGCGCAGCGTCTGGGTGGCCACGGCGCGGACCTGGGCGCGCTGGAAGCCGGCCAGGCGTTCGCCGAAGCGCGCCAGCGTGTCCCAGCCGCGCTGCATGGCCTCGGGCGTGAGGTTGCGGTTGGCGTCGAGGCCGTTGCCCAGGCGCACGGTCTCCTTGAGGTACTCGGTGCGCCGGATCTGGTCGTGATCGACCTGGCCGATCTCGAGGCGGAAGCTGTTGGAGCCTAGGTCGATCGCCGCGAGGAGGGAGCCGTTTTGCATGGATGGGAACGAGGAGAGGGGCGGGGGGAGGCGACGCGGCGGGTGGGGCGGCGCCCCGGTCCGTGGGAACCCGATGAGAACCTTCGATGGTATCGCTCGCGGCCCCCGGCGGAAATGACAGTTGCGTGACGCCGTCATCCGGAATCGGGACGCCACAGGTGGCGTTTCCCTCTGGAGAGGCCTGTCACGAAGGCGTCACAGAAGCTTTTTAAAGTCCGCCCGCAACACCATGACCCCGATCCGGGGAATCGGTAGAACCCCTCAAAGGAAGCCTCATGACAACGACTTTCCGCTTCGCCGCCGCCAGCCTCTTCGCGGCCGCCGCCACCTTCTCCCACCTCGCCGCCGCGCAGGACATCACCGGCGCGGGCGCCAGCTTCCCGGCGCCGCTCTATGCCAAGTGGGCCTCCGACTACAACAAGGCCACGGGCGTCAAGATCAACTACCAGTCGGTCGGTTCGGGCGCCGGCCTGAAGCAGATCGATGCCAAGACGGTCGATTTCGGCGCCTCCGACGCGCCGCTCAAGGACGATGAACTCCAGGCCAAGGGCCTGATGCAGTTCCCGACGGTGGTCGGCGGCGTCGTGCCGGTGGTCAACATCCAGGGCATCAAGCCCGGCGAACTCAAGCTCAACGGCCAGGTGCTCGGCGACATCTACCTCGGCAAGATCACCAAGTGGAACGACCCGGCGATCAAGGCGCTCAACGGTTCGCTGGCCCTGCCCGACGCCACCATCGCGCCGGTGCGCCGCGCCGATGGTTCGGGCACCAGCTTCGCCTTCACCAACTACCTGAGCCAGGTCAATCCGGAGTGGAAGGCCAAGGTCGGCGAAGGCACGGCGGTGAACTGGCCCACCGGCGCGGGCGGCAAGGGCAACGAGGGCGTCGCCGCCTTCGTGGGCCGCCTGCCCAACTCGATCGGCTATGTCGAGTACGCCTACGTCAAGCAGAACAAGATGACCTACGCCCAGCTGCAGAACGCCTCGGGCGGCTTCGTCTCGCCCGACGACGAGACCTTCAAGGCCGCCGCCGCCGGCGCCGACTGGGACAAGAGCTTCTATCAGATCCTCAACAACAAGCCCGGCAAGGACGCCTGGCCGATCACCACCGGCACGTTCATCCTGGTGCACAAGGTGCAGGACAAGCCGGCCAACGCCGCCGCCGTGCTGAAGTTCTTCGACTGGGCCTACAAGGGCGGCGACAAGACCGCCGCCGACCTCGACTACGTGCCGATGCCCGACAGCGTGAAGGCCATCATCGCCAAGGCCTGGACCGACAACGTCAAGGATGCGTCGGGCAAGCCCGTCGCCTTCAAGTAAAGCGCCCCCGCCGACGCGCATGAACGGTCCCAAGCCCCCCGGCGCGTCGAATCCGTCACTTCCGGAGCGATCCTTGTCATCCACCTTCCCCGCCCAAGGCGCCCCGCTCGACCTCGCGGTCGAACGCCCGCGCGCGTCCGTCAATCCGCCGCCGGCCCGGCGCCCGCGCACCGGCGCCGCCACCGACCGCCTGTTCGGGCTGGCCGCCAAGGGCGCGGCGCTGCTGACGCTGGCGCTGCTGTTCGGCATCCTGCTGTCGCTGGTCGCCGGCGCCTGGCCGGCGATCGCCAAGTACGGCCTTGGCTTCCTGACCAGCACGGTCTGGGACCCGGTGCAGGAGGAGTACGGCGGGCTGGTGATGATCTACGGCACGCTCGCGACGTCGTTCATCGCGCTGGTGATCGCGGTGCCGGTGAGCTTCGGCATCGCGCTGTTCCTCACGGAGATGTCGCCCTCCTGGCTCAAGCGTCCGCTGGGCACCGCCATCGAGCTGCTCGCGGCCGTGCCGTCGATCGTCTACGGCATGTGGGGCCTGCTGGTGTTCGGGCCGATCCTCTCGACCTACGTGCAGCAGCCGCTGCAGAGCCTGTTCGCCGGCGTGCCCTACCTGGGCGCGCTGGTGTCCGGGCCACCGGTGGGCATCGGCATCCTGTCGGCCGGCATCATCCTGGCCATCATGATCATCCCGTTCATCGCCTCGGTGATGCGCGACGTCTTCGAGGTCACGCCGCCGCTGCTCAAGGAGTCCGCCTACGGGCTGGGCTCCACCACCTGGGAGGTCGTCTCCAAGGTCGTTCTGCCCTACACCAAGGCCGGCGTCATCGGCGGCATCATGCTCGGCCTGGGCCGGGCGCTGGGCGAGACCATGGCCGTGACCTTCGTGATCGGCAACATGAACCAGCTCAACTCGCTGTCGGTCTTCGAGGCCGCCAACAGCATCACGTCGGCCCTGGCCAACGAGTTCGCCGAAGCCGGCGCCGGCCTGCACCAGGCCGCGCTGATGTACCTGGGCCTGGTGCTGTTCTTCATCACCTTCGTCGTGCTGACGCTGTCGAAGGTGCTGCTGCAGCGCATGAAGAAGAGCGAAGGAACGAAATCGTGAGCACCGCCGAAAAACTCCTGAGCGCGCGAGCGCTCGACGAGACGCGCGCGGCGCGCTTCGCCAGCCGCAAGCGCGTCAACCTCGTGGCGCTGACCCTGTCGCTCATGGCGATGGCCTTCGGCGTCTTCTGGCTGATGTGGATCCTGTGGGAGACGCTTCGCCTGGGCATCGGCGGGATCGTGCTGGCCACCTTCACCGAGATGACCCCGCCGCCCAACGAGCCCGGCGGCATCGCCAACGCGATCTTCGGCTCGCTGGTGATGGTCGGCCTGGCGACCTTCGTGGGCACGCCCATCGGCATCATGGCCGGCATCTACCTGGCCGAGTACGACCCCAAGGGCTGGCTCTCCTCGCTCACGCGCTTCGTCAACGACATCCTGCTGTCGGCGCCCTCGATCGTGATCGGCCTGTTCGTCTATGCCGTCGTGGTCGCCTACTTCAAGACCTTCTCGGGCCTGGCCGGCGCGCTGGCCCTGGCGCTGATCGTCATTCCGGTGGTGATCCGCACGACCGAGAACATGCTGCAGCTGGTGCCCCCGGGCCTGCGCGAGGCGGCCTACGCCCTGGGCACGCCGAAGTGGAAGGTCATCATCAGCATCACGCTGCGCGCCGCGCGCGCCGGCGTCGTGACCGGCATCCTGCTGGCCGTCGCCCGCATCGCCGGGGAGACCGCGCCGCTGCTGTTCACCGCCCTGAACAACCAGTTCTGGACCTCCGACGTCAGCCAGCCGATGGCCAGCCTGCCGGTGACGATCTTCAAGTTCGCGATGAGCCCGTACGAGAACTGGCAGCAGCTGGCCTGGGCCGGGGTCTTCCTGATCACCGTCGCGGTGCTGGGCCTCAACATCCTCGCGCGCGTGCTCACGCGCTCCAAACACTAGACACCGAACCAGCGCGAATCCCATGCCCACCACCCTCGCTTCCCCTCCCGTGCGCTCGAAGATCTCGGTCAAGGACCTGAACTTCTACTACGGCAAGTTCCACGCCCTCAAGGGCATCAACCTCGAGATCCCCGAGAATCAGGTCACGGCCTTCATCGGTCCCTCGGGCTGCGGCAAGTCGACCCTGCTGCGCACCTTCAACCGCATGTTCGAGCTCTACCCGGAGCAGCGCGCCGAGGGCGTCATCTCGGTGGACGGCGAGAACCTGCTCACGTCCAAGCAGGACGTGGCCATCATCCGCGCGAAGATCGGCATGGTGTTCCAGAAGCCCACGCCGTTCCCGATGTCGATCTACGACAACATCGCCTTCGGCGTGAAGCTGTTTGAGAACCTCAGCGCGAGCGACATGGACGACCGCGTGGAGTGGGCGCTGAAGAAGGCCGCGCTCTGGACCGAGGTGCGCGACAAGCTCCAGCAGAGCGGCTCGGGCCTCTCCGGCGGCCAGCAGCAGCGCCTGTGCATCGCGCGCGGCATCGCCATCAAACCCGAGGTGCTGCTGCTCGACGAGCCGTGCTCGGCGCTCGACCCGATCTCCACCGGCAAGGTGGAGGAACTGATCGCCGAGCTCAAGAGCGACTACACCGTCGTCATCGTGACGCACAACATGCAGCAGGCCGCGCGCTGCAGCGACCACACGGCCTACATGTACCTGGGCGACCTGATCGAGTTCGGCGAGACCGAGCAGATGTTCTTCAAGCCCAAGCGCAAGGAGACCGAGGACTACATCACCGGCCGCTTCGGCTGACACGGAGACCGACATGACAGAAAAACACCTTTCGAGCCAGTTCGACAGCGAGCTCAACGGCGTGTCGTCGCGCGTGATGGAGCTCGGCGGCATGGTCGAGTCGCAGATCCATCAGGCGGTCTACGCGCTGTCGGAGTTCGACGCCGACGCGGCCGACCGCGTCGTGGAGACCGAGGTGCGCGTCAACGCGATGGAGATGGAGATCGACCGCGAGCTCTCCTCGATCATCGCGCGGCGCCAGCCGACCGCGCGCGACCTGCGCCTGCTCATCGCGATCTCCAAGACGACCGCCAACCTCGAGCGCGTGGGCGACGAGGCCAACAAGATCGCCCGCATGGTCAAGTCGATCATCGAGAGCGGGGCGGCGCGCGCGCTGCCCTCGACCGAGCTGCGCATCGCCGCCGACCTGGCCTCGGGCCTGCTGCGCAAGGCGCTGGACGCGTTCGCCCGCCTCGACACCGCCGCGGCGCTGTCGATCCTCAAGGAGGACGACCAGATCGACCAGGAGTTCGACGGTTTCGTGCGCAAGCTGGTGACCTACATGATGGAGGACCCGCGCACCATCTCGGCCAGCCTCGACCTGCTGTTCCTGGCCAAGGCCATCGAGCGCATCGGCGATCATGCCAAGAACATCGCCGAGTTCATCATCTACATCGTCAAGGGCGCCGACGTGCGCCACACGTCGATGGCCGAGATCGAGTCGGCACTGCAGTGAGGCCGGTTCCCGGACCGGACAATCCGTCGTCATGAAGAAGCCCAGAGTCCTCATCGTCGAAGACGAGTCCTCGATCGCCGAGCTGATCGCCGTCAACCTGCGCCACAACGGCTTCGAGCCGATCTGGGCCGAGGACGGCGCCGCGGCGCAGCGCGAGATCGACACGCTCGCCCCCGACCTGATCCTGCTCGACTGGATGCTGCCGGGCCAGAGCGGCCTGCAGCTCGCGCGCCAGTGGCGCAAGGAGGCGCGCACCAAGGCGATCCCGATCGTCATGCTCACCGCGCGCGGCGACGAGCCCGACAAGGTGGCCGGGCTGGACGCCGGCGCCGACGACTACATCACCAAGCCGTTCTCCACGCAGGAGATGCTCGCGCGCATCCGCGCCGTGCTGCGCCGCCGCGCGCCGGAGGCGCCGGACGAGCGCGTGGTCATCGGCGAGCTCGCGCTCGACACCGCCACGCACCGCGTCACCTGGCAGGGCGCGCCGCTGAAGGTCGGGCCGACCGAGTTCAAGCTGCTGGGCTACCTCATGCAGCACGCCGAGCGCGTCCACAGCCGTTCGCAGCTGCTGGACAACGTCTGGGGCGACCACGTCTACATCGAGGAGCGCACGGTCGACGTGCACGTCAAGCGCCTGCGCGAATCGCTGGGCAGCGCGGCACCGATGGTGGAGACCGTGCGCGGCGCGGGCTACCGCCTGACGGCGCAGGCCACGGTGTGAGGCGTCGCCCGGCGGTGGCCGGCGCGCGACGCCCCGGATAATCGGCGCCATGCCGTTTCGCATCGCACTGTTCCTCCTGGCGACGCTGGCCGGCGCCGTCCTGGTCGGGCTGGCCTCCGGCTGGCCGCAGGCGGGCTGGGGCGCCTGGGCCGGGGCCGCCCTGTGGTTCGCGCTGGACACCGTGCGCGGCCAGCGTTTCCTCAACGTGATGCGCAAGGACGTGGCCGGCCTGCCGATGCGCGGCGCCGGCATCTGGGGCGAGCTGTCCGAGCGCATCCGCAAGTCGCTGCGCGAGCGCGACCAGCAGATCCGCCAGGCCCAGGATCGCCTGCAGGAATTCCTCGCCGCCATCCAGGCCTCGCCCAACGGCGTGATCCTGCTCGACGAGCAGGGCCGCATCGAGTGGTGCAACCAGACCGCGGCCGGCCAGTTCGGCATCGACGCCGAGCGCGACCTGCTCCAGCACCTGTCCAACCTCGTGCGCGACCCGGCCTTCGTGGCCTACCTCGCCTCCCACAACTACAGCCGCGACGTCGTGATCGACGCCACGCACGCGCGCCTGGGCGCGGGGCACGCGCCGTCGCGCCTGTCGGTGCAGGTGCATCCGTACGCCGGCAACCGGCGCATGCTGCTCACGCGCGACATCACGGCGCTGGAGCAGGCCGAAGCCATGCGGCGCGACTTCGTCGCCAACGTCTCGCACGAGATCCGTACGCCGCTGACGGTGCTCGCGGGCTTCGTGGAGACGCTGCAGAACCTGCCGCTCGACGCCGGGGAGCGTTCGCGCTACCTCGCCCTGATGGCGCAGCAGTCGCACCGCATGGAGACGCTGGTCAACGACCTGCTGACGCTGTCGCGCCTCGAGGGCAGCGCCGCGCCCAAGATCGGCCAGTGGACGCGCGTGCGGGCGCTGATCGCACAGTGCGAAGACGAGGCGCGCGGCCTGTCGAGCCGCCTGTCGCCCGCGCAGGCGCACCGCCTGGTGTTCGACCTGAAGGACGACGCCGAGATCGCGGGCGCGCCGACCGAGCTGCAGAGCGCGATGTCCAACCTGCTGAGCAACGCCGTGCGCTACACGCCCGGCGGCGGCGAGGTGGCGGTCAGCTGGCGCGTGCTGGCCGACGGCCGTGGCGAGTACGCCGTGCGCGACAGCGGCCCCGGCATCGCCGCCGAGCACATCCCGCGCCTGACCGAGCGCTTCTATCGCGTCGACCGCAGCCGTTCGCGCGAGACCGGCGGCACCGGCCTGGGCCTGGCCATCGTCAAGCACGTCGCGCAGCGCCACGGCGCCGAACTTCGCATCGAGAGCACGCCGGGCAAGGGCTCGCGTTTCGCGCTGCTGTTCCCCGCCTCGCGCCTGCGTCCGCTGCGTCCGGCGGTGGCGGCGGCCGCCGGGACGCACGTCAGCGCGACGACCGCCTGAGGGTGCGCCGCAGCAGCGCCGCGAACAGCAGCGCGGTCGCGGCCAGCGCCGCCGCGCTCATCAGCCAGAAGGCCAGCGGCGAGCGCATCGCCTCCCACGGTCCCAGGCCCCGGTAGGCCAACAGGTAGCTGCCGCCCAGCCCCACGCCCCAGAGCAGTCCGCAGTAGAGGATCAGCGGCATCACCGTGATGCGGTAGCAGCGCAGGACGAAGACGCACAGGGTCTGCACGGCATCGGCGAGGTGGTAGGCGGCGGTCGCGAGCAGCAGCACCGCCGCCATCGCCACGACGCCGGGACGATCGGAATAGACGCCCGCGAGCTGCCAGCGCAGCGCGACCATCGCCGCCGCCCAGGCCAGCGCGCACGCCAGCGTGAGTTCGAAGCCGCGCCGGCAGGCCTGGCGCGCCCGCGCGCCGTCGCCCGTGCCGAGCCAGAAGCTCACCCGCGCGCTGGTGGCGATGGCCAGCGACAGCGGGAACATGTAGGCCACGGCGGTGAGGTTCGAGGCGATCTGGTGCGCCGCCGAGGCCACCGTGCCCAGCCGCGCGATGAACAGCGCCATCAGCGTGAAGGAGGTCACCTCCACCAGCACCGCCAGTCCCGCCGGCACGCCCAGGCGCGCGAATTGCGCCAGCGCGCGCCGGTCCGGCGGCTCCACGCGCCGCCACAGGTCGTAGGCCGCGTAGAACGCGCCGCGCCGCAGCACCACGACGGCGCAGGCCAGCATGGCCCAGTTGACCACCAGCGTGGCCCAGCCGCAGCCGGCCAGCCCGAGCGCCGGCACGCCCGCGCCCCCGAAGGTCAGCCACACCGACAGCGGCAACTTGACGGCCAGCGCGCCCAGCTGCAGCCAGGTCACGAAGCGTGGCTTGCCCAGGCTCTGGTTGAGCGTGCCGAAGATGCGGAACAGGAGCGCTGGCGGCAGGGCGAAGGCGAGGATGGCGAGGTAGCGCTCGACGTCCCCGCGCAGGGTCCCGGGCACCTCCGTCCACTGCAGCAGGGCACCCGGCATCAGCAGCACGGCCATGCCCACGGCGATGGCGAGGGCGCACACGTAGAGCGACTGGCGCACCGAGCGGCCGACTTCCGAGGCGCGCCGCGCGCCGTGGAGCTCGGCCCACACCGGCAGCAGCGCCTGCATCGCGCCCATCAGCGAGACGAAGACGCTGATGAAGATGGCCGAACCCACCGACAGCGCGGCCAGCGCGTCCTCGGCGTAGCGGCCGGCCACGATGGTGTCGGTGACGCCGAAGGCCATCACCGCGAGTTGCCCGACCAGCACGGTGGCGGCATGCCCGGCGATCAGGCGGCGCTCGCTGCGCGCCGGCACGGCGTCGCCCGTCACGGGCCGGTGCGCTGGAAGAGCAGCAGGTCGTCGCTCGCGCTGCTGGGTCGGCGCAGCGTGCCGACGAAGCGCCAGCGATCGAAGCTGGCGACGTCCTTCAGGCGCGCGATGGCGTCGGGGCCGACGACCATCCAGCCGCACGGCGTGTCCGCCGCGAGCGGACGCAGGTCGAAGCCCGCGTGGTGGCGCAGCGCCGAGATCTGCGAGCGCCCGACGCCCAGCAGCGCGAGGCAGGTCGGCGCGCGGGGCGCGCCCGGGGCGACGTCGGCGCGTTCGATGCGCTCGGCGATGGCGCGCACCTGCGGTGCGTAGCTCAGGGCGTAGTCCAGCGAGGGCAGCCACAGCGTGGTGCCCAGCAGCCAGCACAGGGCCGCGCCGCCGCCGGGCAGCACCAGCGACTTCCACAACGCCGCCCGATGGCGGCCGCTGCGCCAGCGCACCAGCCAGCACCACGCCAGCGTCGCCGCGATGGCGAAGACCAGCGTCAGCCAGGAGAACTGCGGCACGAACCCCGGCGTCAGCCGCGCGACGCTGGCGGCCATCTTGGGTGGCGTGCCGGTCTGCATGGCGATCCAGTAGCCCCAGATGATGACGGCGGCGCTGCTGAAGAAAAGCAGCGTGAACCAGTCGACCAGCGCGGCCACGCTGCGGCGCAGGGTCGGCAGGGCGAAGGCGGCCAGGGTGGCCACCGCGGGCAGGCCGAGCAGCAGCGACCGGTCGGAGAAGCCGGTGGTCCAGGTGGCCGCCAGCGGCACGGCCATGAACAGCAGCGGCAACGCCAGATGGCGCGCGGCCAGTTGCCCGCGCCAGCGCCACAGCGTCCACACGACCAGCGGCCAGGCCGGCCAGGTGAACCACAGCATCAGCTTGACCAGACTGCGCAGGTCCGAGCCCAGCGACTTGTCCGGGCGCAGCCCCGGCAGCACGATCTGCCAGTGCCACAGGCCCAGCAGGGCGGCGAGCGCGGCGGCGGCCAGCGCGACGCCGGCGATCCGCCCCGCCGTGCCCGACGGGTAGAGCGGGGCCTCGCGCGCGATGTCGGCGTAGAGCGTGGTGGTGTCGGTCGCGCGGCGCGCGTGACGCCGGCGGTCGGTGGAGACGACCAGGGCGCTGCCCAGTCCGAGCGCGAGCGCCACCGCCGGCGCGCCGCTCAGCGTCAGTCCGAGCAGGCCCGCCACGAGCGCTGCCCATGCACCCAGGCGGTGGTAGGGCAAGGCGGCGACGCCGTAGAGCAGCCAGGCGGCGAAGAACAGCTGCGCCAGCGCCGGCGTGGTCTCGTGGCCCAGCTGCGCCAGCCCCAGGCAGGCGATCAGCGCCAGCAGCGCGCCGTCGGCGATGGCGCGCGCGTAGTCGGTGGGCTGTGCCTCGCCGCCGAACGCGAACGCGACGGGCTGGGCGTCGGGCGTGCGCGCCAGGTGATAGACCGCATACCAGGTCGCCGCGAACACGCCCCACAGCAACACGGCGAAGGCGATGCGCACGGCGAGGTCCGGCGTGACCCAGCCCGGCGCGACCTTGATCGCCAGAGCGCCGAGCCAGTAGGGCAGGAGTGCCGGCATGTCCGGCCGCAGGCCCAGCAGCAGCGGGTCGAACCAGCGTGCCAGTCCCTCGCCGCCGCGGGCGAGCTCGGCCATGTAGCCGTAGCTGGCGATGTCGGCGCTCTTCCAGGGCCCGCGGCCGAGCAGGCCCGGCATCAGGTAGGCGGCGCACAGCAGGAGCAGGGCGAGGCGCGGCATCCGGCGCACGGCGCTCTGGGCAACGATCGCGGGCGTGGGCTGGCTCAAGGCGAAAGGGAGGGCGGGAGAGGGAACGGGAAAGAAAAAGGGCAGCGCGGTAAACCGGGCTGCCCTCGACTGGAAGCGATCGCCTTACTTGGCGACGGCGCCGGTGGTCTTGCCGAAACGGTTGCGGAACTTCTCGACGCGACCGCCCATGTTGTCGACCGACTTCTGCGTGCCGGTGTAGAAGGGATGCGATTCGCTCGTGGTGTCGAGCTTGAACAGCGGCAGTTCGCGGCCGTCGTCGGCGGTGCCCATCTCGCGGGTGTTCGCGCACGAACGCGTCACGAACTTGAAGCCGTTGGACATGTCCACGAACAGGACTTCGCGGTAGTTCGGGTGGATGCCTTCTTTTGCCATGGTGTTGGTTTCCTTGCGGGGTCGTTGCGAGAGCCACAAGCCGTCGATCGCGCCGGATCGGAAGGCTGTCCCTGGAAGGGGCGGGGCGGACCTGCCCTGCTGCACTTTTCGCGGAGCCCATGATTATCGCATACTGAAGAGACATGAACACGAACCCGCTTCGAATCGGCCTCGTCGGCTATGGCTTCGCCGGCCAGACCTTCCACGCGCCGGTGCTGACTTCCGTGCCGGGCCTGCAACTGGTCGCCGTGGCCAGTTCCAGGCCCGAGCGCGTCCGGGCCGACTGGCCCGGCGTGGCGGTGGAGTCCGATGCCGCCGCCTTGTGCGATCGCGAGGATGTCGACCTGGTCGTGATCGCCGCGCCCAACGACGTGCATCACCCCCTGGCGGCCCGCGCGCTGGACGCGGGCAAGCACGTGGTGGTGGACAAGCCCTTCGTGCTCGACGCGGCGCAGGCGCGCGAACTCGCCGCGCTCGCGCGGGCACGCGGCCGGCTGCTGTCGGTCTACCAGAATCGTCGCTACGACGCCGACTACCTGACCCTGCGCGACCTGCTGGCGAGCGGTGCGGTGGGCCGTCCGGTGTACTTCGAGTCCCATTTCGACCGCTTCCGTCCCGACGTGCGCGCGCGCTGGCGCGAGCAGGACGTGCCCGGCGCCGGTCTCTGGCTGGACCTCGGGTCGCACCTGCTCGACCAGGCCGTGCAGCTCTTCGGACGCCCCGACGTCCTCCGGCTCGACACCGCCGCCCTGCGTGATGGCGCCGTCGTCGACGACCATTTCCATGCCGTGCTGCGCTACGAACGGGGCGCCGGCGCGCCGTTGCGCGTCGTGCTGCACGCCACCACGCTGGCGGCTCAGGCCGCGCCGCGCTACGTCCTGCACGGCACCCGGGGCAGCTACGTGAAGCATGGCGTGGATCCGCAGGAGGACGCCCTGCGCGCGGGCCGGCGCCCGGGCGGCGAGGACTGGGGCGTCGATCCCCATCCCGGTGCCCTCAAGGTCGCGGCTTTCGAGAACTGGTTCAGCGACAGCACCGTTCCCAACCGCCGTGGCAACTACGCCGGCTACTACGCCGCCGTGCGCGACGCGGTCCGCGGCGCGGGCCCGAATCCCGTGCCGCCCGAGCAGGCCGTCGAACTCATGGAACTGCTCGATGAAGGCCGGCGCAGCGCGGCGGAAGCGGCGGCCCAACCGGGCGCGTGACGGACGGGCCAAAAAAAATCCCGTCGGAGGACGGGATTTCTGTCGATGGATATCCGGGCACCGGTGTCCGCCCCTGCGAAGAGGGGCATCGAAGCGACGTGGAGTGCGCGCGGGACCGGGTCAGCCGCCGCGCCGCATCATGTCGAAGAACTCCACGTTCGTCTTCGTCGCCTTCATGTTCTTGAGCATCAGCTCCATCGACTCGATCTCGTCCATGTTGTACATGAGCTGGCGCAGGATGCGGGTCTTCTGCAGGATCTCGGGCGCGAGCAGCAGTTCCTCGCGGCGGGTGCCGCTGCGATTGAGCTGGATCGACGGGAACACGCGCTTCTCGTAGAGGCGGCGATCGAGGTGGATCTCGGAGTTGCCGGTGCCCTTGAACTCCTCGAAGATCACTTCGTCCATGCGGCTGCCGGTGTCGATCAGCGCGGTGCCGATGATGGTCAGCGAGCCGCCTTCCTCGACGTTGCGGGCCGCGCCCAGGAAACGCTTGGGCCGCTGCAGGGCGTTGGAGTCCACGCCGCCGGTCAGCACCTTGCCCGAGGAGGGCACGACGTTGTTGTAGGCGCGGGCGAGGCGGGTGATCGAGTCCAGCAGGATCACCACGTCCTTCTTCAGTTCGACCAGGCGCTTGGCGCGCTCGATCACCATCTCGGCGACGTGCACGTGGCGGGCCGCGGGTTCGTCGAAGGTCGAGGCGATGACCTCGCCCTTGACGGTGCGCTGCATCTCGGTCACTTCCTCGGGCCGCTCGTCCACCAGCAGCACCATCATGTGCACCTCGGGATAGTTGGCGCTGATGGCATGGGCGATGTGCTGCATCATGACCGTCTTGCCGCTCTTGGGCGGTGCCACCAGCAGGGCGCGCTGGCCCCGGCCGATGGGGGCGATGATGTCGATGATCCGGCCGGTGATGTTCTCCTCGCCCTTGATGCCGTCGCGCTCGAGCTTCATCTGCTCCTTGGGGAACAGCGGCGTCAGGTTCTCGAACATCACCTTGTGCTTGTTCTGCTCGGGCGGGCCGCCGTTGACGGCGTCGAGCTTGGTCAGCGCGAAGTAGCGCTCGCCGTCCTTGGGCGTGCGGACCTCGCCTTCGACCATGTCGCCGGTGTGCAGGTTGAAGCGCCTCACCTGGCTCGGCGAGATGTAGATGTCGTCGGTGCTGGCGGTGAAGCTGGTGTCGGGGCTGCGCAGGAAGCCGAAGCCGTCGGGCAGGATTTCGAGCACGCCATCGGCGAAGACCTGTTCGCCGGCCTTCGCGCGCTTCTTGATGATCGCGAACATCAGTTCCTGCTTGCGCATGCGGCCGGTGTTTTCGATCTCAAGGGCTTCGGCCTGCTTGAGGACTTCAGACACGTGGAGTGCCTTGAGTTCGTTTAAGTGCATGGAGCAACCCCACACGGGGGCAATGTCGAACGGGAGACGGGGGGAGGTTCGGGAAGAGGCGAGAACGGCCTCGGGAACCGGGGAACTCAAACCGGGCGAGCCGGTGATCTGTCCGAGATTATGACAGGAAAAAAAAGGCGGCCGCCGCGTTGCGCGGGTGGCCGCCGTGCGCCCAAGTTCAGGCGAGCTGCTGGTCGATGAAGGCGGTGAGCTGAGCCTTGCTCATGGCGCCGACCTTGGTGGCGGCGAGCTGGCCGTCCTTGAAGATCATCAGCGTGGGGATGCCGCGGATGCCGAACTTGGCCGGGATGTCGCGGTTCTCGTCGACGTTCATCTTGGCGACCTGGAGCTTGCCCTTGTAGGTGTTGGAGACCTCGTCGAGGATCGGCGCGATCATCTTGCACGGACCGCACCACTCGGCCCAGTAATCCACCAGCACCGGCTGGCCGGACTTGAGCACGTCGGCTTCGAAAGAGGAATCGGAGATGTGTTTGATGAGTTCGCTGGCCATGGTTTCAGTCCTTGAAGCGCTGGGGGTACGGCCGCCGTGCGGAGGCCGCTAAAGTGCGATTCATTGTGACAGAAACGACCCTGGCGACACGGGGGGCGGGACACCGCCTTTCCTATGGACGCGATGGGCGCAGCGGGGTTGGAAAGGGCGTGCGACGCCCCCATCTGGTCGCTCCCTGGTCTCCCGCCAATCCTGCCGATCCTGCCCCGGACGGCGCCGACCCCTCCAGGCGCCGCCTCCGGGTTCGCCGCCGCGCGGCGGCCGCCGCCGCCCCGACCCCCTCCCAGCCGATCGAATGCCCGCCATGTCCATGAATCCGCCGCCTCCCGCCCATCCCGTGCAGGCGCTCTGGTGCGACCCGGTCGAGGGTCTGGTGGCGCGCATCGACGGCGTCCTGGCGCGGCGTGGCGTGCGGCCCGCGCGCTGCGTCGTGCTCGTGCCCTATGCCCAGCTCATCGGCGTGGCCGAGGCGATGTGGGCACGCTGCGCGACGGCCCATGGCGCGCCGCGCTTCGAGACCACGCGCAACTGGGCGCGCGGCATGGGGGATTTCACGTCCGCGCCGCACGACCTGGTCTTCGACATGGCGCGCGACCTGGTGGCCGCCCAGGCACTGCTCGCGCAGACCAGCTTCGGGGCCGAGAAGCAGGCGCTCGCCGGCGGCCTGGTCGAGCTGGCCTGCCAGCTCGCGCCGCTGGCCGCCGCGCGCCACCCCGACGACCGCGCCGCCTGGATGCTGGCGCTGCAGTCGGCCCTGCGCATCGAGGGCGACGCCGAGTGGTTCAAGACCGAGGGCGCGCTCAACGCCATCGCGCTGGCATGGGTCGCCACCACGTCCTACGCCACCGACGTGCTGCTGCGGGGTCCGGAAGCCACCCACGTGGACCTGCTGATCGTGCTGGAGGGCCTGCAGGCCGATCCGCTGGCGCTCGCCCTGTGCGAGCGCTGGGGCGAGGCCGCCGTGCGCCTGCCGTTCCCGGCCTGCCCGGCGCCGCCCGGGCCCGCCCGGGTGCATGCCGCGGCCGACCCGCAGGACGAGGCCGAGCGCGCCGCCGCCTGCGTGATGGAACGGCTGGCCGAGGGCCACGCCGCGGTCGCGCTGGTCGCCACCGATCGCGTGCTCACGCGCCGCATCGCCGCGCAGCTCCAGTCGCTGGGCGTGCCCACGCACGACGAGACCGGCTGGAAGCTCTCCACCACGCGCTCCGCCGCGACCCTCATGGGGGCGCTGCGGGCCTGCGCGCGCGAGGCCACGAGCGACGAGGTGCTGGACTGGCTCAAGGGCACGGGCGATCTGCCGGCCGGGGAGATCGACGCCCTGGAGACGCGCCTGCGCCGCGAGGGCCTGCGCGAGTGGCGCCGCTGGTCGCGCGCCATCGCCGCCGGTGCGCGCGAGGAGGACGCCGCGCTGCGGCGCCTGACCGCCCTCGTGGAGGCGCGCCGCGCCGGGCTGTCGAAGGCGCGCGCGCTCGACGACTGGCTGCGCGACCTGCGCCGCCTGCTGGAGGCCACGCTCGCCTGGGACGCGCTGGCCGCCGATGCGGCGGGCGCCGGCGTCGTGGCGGCGCTGTGGCTCGATGCCGGCACCGACGCGGCGGAAGGCGGCGACCGGGGCGAGGGCGGCCCGGCGGCCGGCGGCGCCGGCGCCGCCGCGCCCGCGCGCCGCCTCTCCGGTGGCCGTTTCACGCTCGGCGAATTCACCGGCTGGGTGCGCGACGTGCTCGAGGCCGGCAGCTTCGTGCCGCCGGCCGGCGGCGCCGCCTCGCACGTCATCGTGCTGCCGATGCAGCAGCTGCTCGGCCGTGCCTTCGACGCGGTGGTGATGCCCGGCTGCGACGAGCGCCGCGTGCCGGCCTCGCCCGAGCCGCCCGGCGCCTGGACGGCGGCGCAGCGCCTGGCGCTGGGGTTGCCTTCGCGCGAGGCGCTCGAGGCCGCCCAGCGCGCGGCCTGGGCGATGGCCCTGTGCCAGCCGCGCTGCGACCTGCTCTGGCGGGCGGCCGATTCGACCGGCGAGCCGATGCGGCCGAGCGCGCTGCTGCAGGCGCTGCGCCTGGATGGCGGCGCCGTCGACGCCGCCGATCCGCGCGTCGCCGATCCGGTCGCGCTGCGTCCCACGGCGCGCCCCGCGCCCCGTGGCGACGAACTGCCGCTGGCCACCGTCTCCACCAGCGTCTACGAGGACCTGCGCCGCTGTCCGTACCGCTTCTTCGCGCTGCGCCAGCTCGGCCTGCGCAATGCCGAGGAGATCGACTCGCAGGTCGACAAGCGCGACTTCGGCAACTGGCTGCACGCCGTGCTCGGGCACTTCCACGAGACGCTGCGCCACGCCGCCGATGCCGACCGGACGGCGCGTCTGGCGCTCATCGAGCAGGCCGCCGAGCGCGCCACGCGCGAGGCGGCCTTGGGCGCGGCGGAGTTCCTGCCCTTCGCCGCCGCCTGGCCGGCGGTGCGCGACGGCTACCTCGACTGGCTGCGCACGCACGAGGCCGGCGGCGCCGTGTTCGTCGAGTCCGAGCCCTGGATGCGCCAGCCCCTGGGCCGGCTGGAACTGGTCGGACGGCTCGACCGGATCGATCGCACCGCCGATGGCCGCGCCTTCGTCATCGACTACAAGACCGAGGCCCTCAAGACCACCGAGGACCGCGTCAAGGACCCGGCCGAGGACACCCAGCTGGCGTTCTACGCCGCGCTCATGGCCGACGACACCCTGCGCGCGGCGTATGTCAACGTCGGCGAGCGCGCGCCCGGCACGAAGACGGTGGAGCAGCCGGACGTCGTCGCGGCGCGCGACGCGCTGGTCGACGGCCTGATGACCGACTTCGCGCGCATCGCCGACGGCGCGCCGCTGCCGCCGCTGGGCGAGGGCGCGGTCTGCGACCATTGCGACGCGCGCGGCCTGTGCCGCCGCGATTCGTGGAGCGACGACGCCGTCGCGACGGCGCCGCAGGGCGCCGGGGGCCTGGCGGGCGACGACCGCGTCGGGGCCGCCGACGTGGGGGTCGAGCCGCCACCGCCGGAAGCCGAGGACCTGCCGGTGGCCACCGCGCCCGCGTACGAGCACAACGGACGGCCGGTCGCGCGCGAAGACTTCTACCGCATCGCCTGCGACCCGCGCCGCAACGTCGCGGTGGAGGCCTGCGCCGGCGCCGGCAAGACCTGGATGCTCGTCTCGCGCATCGTCCGCGCGCTCCTGGAGGAGGGCGAGGGCGCCTGCGAGCCGCACGAGATCCTGGCGATCACCTTCACCCGCAAGGCCGCCGGCGAGATGGGCGCGCGGCTCGACCAGTGGCTCGCGCAGTTCGCGGGTCAGACGCCCGAGGTCCTCGCGACCGAGCTGGTGCTGCGCGGCATGGCGCCGGGCGCCGCCGCCGCCGCCGCGCCGCGCCTGAAGGGGCTGTACCGGCGGCTGCTCGACGGCGGCCGGCCGGTGCAGTTCCGCACCTTCCACGCCTGGTTCGCCGGCCTGGTGCGCAATGCGCCGATGGCCGCGCTGACGGCGCTGGGCCTGCCGGCGCACTACGAGCTGCTGGAGGACGACGCCGAGGCGCGCGGCCAGGCGTGGCGACCGTTCTTCGAGGCGGTGGCGGCCGATGCCGACGCGCTCGCCGACTACCGGGCGCTGGTCGCGACGCACGGGCGCTCGCAGATCGCCAAGGCGCTGGGCGAGGCCCTGACGCGGCGCGTGGAGTTCACGCTGTCGGAGCCGGCCACGGCGGTCCAGCCGTTCGGCGCGCTGCATCCGTCGCTCGACGGCCTGCGCGAGCCCGCCGACGCGCTGGCCACCGAAGCGGCGCGGCGCGAATGGCTCGCGCGCGCCGCCGCGCTCGGCGGCGAGACCAACAAGACCCCGCAGAAGGCGGCCGAGGCGATCGTCGAGGTCTTCGGCGGCGGCGTGCCGGCCGTCGAGGACGGCGCCGCGGCGCTGGCGCGGCTGCGCAAGGCCTTCTTCGTCGCCGCCGAGGACCGCCTGACCAACCACCTGCGCAAGTACGGCGCCGCCCAGTCGGCCGAGGCCGAGCTCCAGGTGCTGTGCGCGGCCCAGGCCCAGCACGCGGCGTGGTGCCACCAGCAGCGCATGACGCGGCTCGCGCGGCTGCTGATCGACGCCTTCTCCGAGGTCAAGCGCCGCAACGGCTGGATCGACATGAACGACATCGAGCAGGCCGCGCAGCTGCTGCTGGGCCAGTCGGCGCTGTCGGGCTGGGTGCAGGAGCGGCTCGACGCGCGCGTCGCGCACCTGCTGATCGACGAGTTCCAGGACACCAATCCGCTGCAGTGGCAGGCCCTGCATGCCTGGCTGAGCGGCTACAGCGGCGCCGGCGCGCGGCCGCCGGGCGTGTTCGTCGTCGGCGACCCCAAGCAGAGCATCTACCGTTTCCGGCGCGCCGAGCCCCAGGTGTTCATCGCGGCCAAGGACTTCGTGCGCGCCGGCCTGGGCGGCGAGCTGCTGAGCTGCGACCACACCCACCGCAACGCGCGGCGCGTCGTCGGCCTGGTCAACCACGCGATGCGCGCGGCCCAGGCGCAGGACCAGTTCGAGGGCTTTCGCGACCACAGCACCCAGCGCGCGGACGGCGGCGCCGTCCAGAAGCTGCCCGCCATCGCCCGCGACGCCGTGACGGCACTGGCCGGGGCGGACCCCGATCGGGACGACGGCGCGGACGCGCTGCGCTGGCGCGACAGCCTCTCGACCCCCCGCGTGCTGCCCGAGACGCGCCTGCTGCAGCTCGAATGCGAGCAGGCCGCGCGCTGGGTCGCCGCGCGCATCGCCGAGGGCGTCGCGCCCAAGGAGATCATGGTGCTGGCCCGTCGCCGCAGCCGCCTGACGGCGATGCAGGACGCGCTGCGCGCCCGTCGCATCGCCACCGAGCAGCCCGAGAAGAACGACCTGCACGATGCCTCGGAGGTGCAGGACGTGATCGCGCTGGTCGACGCGCTGGTCTCGCCGGCGCACGACCTGTCGCTGGCGCGCGCGCTGAAGTCGCCGCTGTTCGGCCTGGACGACGCGGCGCTGGTGGCGCTGGCGCTGCGCCAGCGGGCGCGGCCGGGGACGAACTGGTCGGCGCTGCTGGGGCTCGACGCCACGGCGCCGGACGGCGGCGCGGACGGCGGGCGGGATCGGGAAGGCGACCGCGACGGCTTCGACGCCCGGGCCCCGGCCGGCCTCGACGAGATGCCCGATTTCAGCGACGTGCCCGACTTCGAGGAACCCTTCGCAGGCACCGGACGCGACGAGGCCGCCGTCGATTTCTCCGACGGCGCCGGCGCGCACGGTCCGGCATCGGCTCCGGCAGCGGCACCGGCGCCCACCGATGCGTCGGCGGCGCCGCTCGCGCCGCTGCCCCCCGCGCTCGCGGCCGCCGTGCCGGTGCTGCGGCGCTGGCGCGACTGGCTGCGCGCGCTGCCACCGCACGACGCGCTCAGCGCCATCTACGAGGACGCGGACGTGCTCGCGCGGTTCGGCGCCGCCGCGCCGCCGACCCTGCGCGAGGGCGTGCTGGCCAACCTGCGCGGCCTGCTGGGCGCGGCGCTGGACATCGAGGGCGGGCGCTTCGCCACGCCCTACGCCCTGGTGCGCGCACTGCGCGCGGGCGGCGTGCGGGCGCCCTCGGTGGCGGGACCGGACGCCGTGCGCCTGCTGACCGTGCACGGCGCCAAGGGCCTGGAGGCGGACCACGTGCTGATGCTGGACTGCGACGCGGCCGCGCCGCGCGGCCAGACCATGGGCGTGCTGATCGAATGGAAGGGCGACCAGGCACGGCCCGGCCGCTTCGTCTTCGTGGCCAGCGAGAAGACGCCCCCGGCCTGCGCCGCGACCCTGCTGCGCGACGAGCAGGCGGCGCGCCTGCGCGAGGAACTCAACGGCCTCTACGTCGCCACCACCCGCGCGCGCGACCGCCTGGTGCTGTCGTCGGTGCAGCCCGCGCGCCCGGCCGAGGGCAGCTGGTGGCTGCGGCTGCAGGGACAGTGCGAGCCCCTGGCCGCGCCCGCGCCGGTGCGCCCCACCGGGCACGCCGATGGCGACGCGACCTTCCTGCTGAAGCGCCCGCCGCGCCGGGGGCTGCCGGCGCACCCGACCCTCGTCCCGCCCGCGCCACGCGAACCCACCACCTCCGAATGAACGACCTCCACGCCCTGTCCGCCCCCGTCTCCGCCGCCGCCGAGGCGCCCTCCGATGCCCCGCCCGTGGCCGAGCCCGTCGTCGTCGTCGGCGGCGGCCCCGCGGGCCTGATGGCCGCCGAGGCCCTGAGCGCGGCCGGCGTGCCGGTGCACCTGTACGACGCCATGCCCTCGGTGGGCCGGAAGTTCCTGCTGGCCGGGCGCGGCGGCCTCAACCTCACGCATTCGGAACCGTTCGCGCAGTTCGCCGGCCGCTTCGGCGAGCGTCGCGCGGCCATCGAGCCGATGCTCAGCGCCTTCGGCCCCGACGCGCTGCGCGCGTGGACCGCCGGCCTGGGCGTCGAGACCTTCGTGGGCACCTCCGGCCGCGTGTTTCCCATGGGCATGAAGGCGGCGCCGCTGCTGCGCGCGTGGCTGCATCGCCTGCGCGCGGCCGGCGTGCAGTTCCACATGCGCCATCGCTGGACCGGCGGGCTCGACGCCCACGCCGGCGCGGCGCTCCGGCTGGAGTTCGACACGCCGGCCGGGCCCGTCGAGGCGCGCGCGCGCGCCGTCGTGCTGGCGCTCGGCGGGGCGAGCTGGCCCCGGCTGGGCTCCGATGGCGCCTGGGTGCCGTGGCTGCGCGCCCGCGGCGTCGCCGTCGAGGCGCTGGTGCCGGCGAACTGCGGCTTCGACGTCGGCTGGAGCGAGCACTTCACCGGGCGCTTCGCCGGCTGGCCGCTCAAGTCGGTGGCCCTCGCGTTCACGGACGCGCACGGCCGGCACTTCGCCCGCCGGGGCGAGTTCGTGGCGACCGCCACCGGCATCGAGGGCAGCCTGGTCTATGCCGCCTCGGCGCTGCTGCGCGACGCGATCGCCGCGCAGGGCCATGCGACGCTGCACCTGGACCTGCTGCCCGACCGCAGCGCGGCGCAGGTGCTGGCCGCCGTCGCCCATCCCCGGGGCTCACGCTCGCTCGCGAGCCACCTGAAGGGCCGGCTGGGCCTCGACGGCGTGAAGGCCGGGCTGCTCAACGAGGTGCTGTCGCGCGAGGCGATGCACGATCCGGCGCGGCTCGCGGCGGCGATCAAGGCGCTGCCCCTGCGCCTGGCCGCGGCGCGTCCGGTGGCCGAGGCCATCAGCAGCGCGGGCGGCGTGCGCTTCGAGGCGCTCGACGCACGCCTGCAGTCCGCCGCGCTGCCCGGCGTCTTCTGCGCCGGCGAGATGCTCGACTGGGAAGCGCCGACCGGCGGCTACCTGTTGAACGCGAGCATGGCCAGCGGCCTGGCGGCGGCGCACGGCGTGCTGGGCCGGGAAGCGCACGCGCCGTCGGCGGCGAACGCGCCCGGGTAAGCCGTTCGGCGCATGGGCGGAGCGGGCGCCGGACCGGACCATCCCTGCGCCGCACCAGGCCACGCGCATGCATCCGCACGTCGACATCACGAAGACCCCCGAAGGCGACCACCGCCACGGCGTGCGCATCGGCGACGGCGACGCGCGCCACGTGCGCGAAGGGCCGGCATCGCTCGCGGAGTGCCTGCACGACGCCGCCACGGCGCTCGCCGGGCATTTCGACACCGCCGTCCTCGGCGTCGGTGGGCGGCCGCCCGGCGCCCGTCCCGTCGCGGCGATGGCGCGCCGGACGCTGGCGCTGGCCGAGGCGCTGCGCGCGCGGCTGGGGGTTCCCGCCGCCCAGGGCCGCCGGTCCGGGGAGACGCCCGGCGAGGGGGCGAATCCTATAATCGACGGGCATCCAGCCCCTCGAATCCAGCGGCCGGCGGGCCTTCCAGGACCGGCGGCGCGAGCACCTCCACATCCCATGAGCCAGCCCACCTTCACGGTCGCGGACATCCGCAAGACCTTCCTCGATTTCTTCGCCTCGAAGGGCCACACGATCGTCGCGTCGAGCCCGCTGGTGCCGGGCAACGACCCGACGCTGATGTTCACGAACTCGGGCATGGTCCAGTTCAAGGACGTGTTCCTGGGCGAGGACAAGCGCCCCTACGTGCGCGCGACCTCGGTCCAGGCCTGCCTGCGCGCCGGCGGCAAGCACAACGATCTGGAGAACGTGGGCTACACCGCGCGCCACCACACCTTCTTCGAGATGCTGGGCAACTGGAGCTTCGGCGACTATTTCAAGCGCGAGTCGCTGCAGTGGGCCTGGGAACTGCTCACCGAGGTCTACAAGCTGCCGGCCGAGCGCCTGCTGGCCACGGTCTACGAGGAGGACGACGAGGCCTACGACATCTGGACGAAGGAGATCGGCCTGCCGCCCGAGCGCGTGATCCGCATCGGCGACAACAAGGGCGGGCGCTACAAGTCCGACAACTTCTGGATGATGGCCGACACCGGCCCGTGCGGTCCGTGCAGCGAGATCTTCTACGACCACGGCCCCCACATCCCCGGCGGCCCGCCCGGCAGCCCGGACGAGGACGGCGACCGCTTCATCGAGATCTGGAACAACGTGTTCATGCAGTTCGACATGGCCGCCGACGGCAGCGTCGCGCGCCTGCCCGCGCCCTGCGTGGACACCGGCATGGGCCTGGAGCGCCTGGCGGCGATCCTGCAGCACGTCCACAGCAACTACGAGATCGACCTGTTCGACGCTCTGGTCAAGGCCGCCGCGCGCGAGACCGGCACCACCGACCTCGGCAACAACAGCCTGCGCGTCATCGCCGACCACATCCGCGCCACGGCGTTCCTGGTGACCGACGGCGTGGTGCCCTCCAACGAGGGCCGTGGCTACGTGCAGCGCCGCATCGTGCGCCGCGCCATCCGCCACGGCTACAAGCTCGGGCAGAAGAAGCCGTTCTTCCACAAGCTGGTGCCCGACCTGGTGGCGCTGATGGGCGAGGCCTACCCGAAGCTGGTGGCCGACGAGGCCCGCATCGTCGAGGTGCTCAGGACCGAGGAGGAGCGCTTCTTCGAGACGCTGGCCAACGGCATGGAGATCCTCGACGCGACCCTGGCCGGCGACGCGAGGACGCTGCCGGGGGACGTCGCCTTCAAGCTGCACGACACCTTCGGCTTCCCGCTGGACCTGACGCAGGACGTCTGCCGCGAGCGCGGCGTGAGCGTGGACGCCGAGGGCTTCGCCGCCGCGATGGAGAAGCAGAAGGCCGCCGGCCGCGCCGCGGGCAAGTTCAGGATGGACCGCAATGTCGACTACGCCGGCCACGGCAACGTCTTCACGGGTTACGAAAGCCTGGAGGAATCCGCCCGCGTCGTCGCGCTCTACGCCGACGGCGTGGCGGTCGGCGAACTCGCCGAGGGCCAGGCGGGCATCGTCGTGCTGGACACCACCCCGTTCTATTCGGAGAGCGGCGGCCAGGTCGGCGACCAGGGCTTCATCGGCGCGGAGGGCGTGCAGTTCGGCGTCGAGGACACGCAGAAGATCAAGGCCGACGTCTTCGGCCACCACGGCACGCAGACCCAGGGCACGCTCAGGGTGGGCGACGCGGTCCGGGCCACGGTCGACGGCGACCGGCGCGCGGCCACGCAGCGCAACCACAGCGTCACCCACCTGATGCACAAGGCGTTGCGCGACGTGCTGGGCACGCACGTGCAGCAGAAGGGCTCGCTGGTCGATGCCGACAAGACGCGCTTCGACTTCGCCCACGGCGCGCCCGTGACGCCGGCGCAGGTGCTGGAGATCGAGCGGCGCGTCAACGCCCAGATCCTGTCGAACGAGGCGAACGTCGTGCGCGTGCTGCCCATCGAGGAAGCGCAGAAGACCGGCGCGATGATGCTGTTCGGCGAGAAGTACGGCGAGACGGTGCGCGTGATCGACATCGGCGACAGCCGCGAACTCTGCGGCGGCACCCACGTGCGGCGCACCGGCGACATCGGCCTGTTCAAGGTGACGGGCGAGGGCGGCGTCGCCGCCGGCGTGCGCCGCATCGAGGCCGTCACCGGCGCCAACGCGCTGCACTACCTGCAGGACCTGGAATCGACCGTGCACAGCGTCGCGTCGACCCTGCGCACGCCGGCGGCGGAGCTGCAGTCGCGCCTGGGCCAGGTGCTCGACCAGATGAAGTCGCTGGAACGCGAGATCGGCGCGCTCAAGGGCAAGCTGGCGTCCTCCAAGGGCGACGAGCTGGTCGGACAGGCCGTGGACGTGGGCGGCGGCGTCCAGTTGCTGGTGGCCTGGCTCGACGGCGGCGACGCCAGGACCCTGCGCGACACCATGGACAAGCTCAAGGACAAGCTGACGTCGGCCGTGGTGGTGCTGGCCGTGGTCGAGGGGGCCAAGGTGCAGCTGGCCGCGGGCGTGACCGGCGGCGCGCTGGGCCGGGTCAAGGCGGGCGAACTGGTCAACTTCGTCGCCCAGCAGGTCGGCGGCAAGGGCGGCGGCAAGCCCGACATGGCGATGGCCGGCGGCACGGACGCCGGCGCGCTGCCGGGCGCGCTCGCGTCGGTGCGCGACTGGGTGGCCGGACGGCTCTGAACGCCCGGGAGGCGTCGCGCCGGCAGGAGTGGCGGCAGCGGCAGCCCCGTCCGGCGGCTGCCGACGCGATGGCTTTCGTTCCTCCTACATGGCGGGCGGGTGGGTCGGCCGATGACATCGCCTTCATCGAACCATCGACAGGAAGGAGCGTTCCATGCCCAGAGGTGACAAGTCCGCCTACACCGACAAGCAGAAGCGGCAGGCCGAGCACATCGAGGAGGGGTACGAGCAGCGCGGCGTGCCCAAGGACGAGGCCGAGGCGCGCGCCTGGGCCACCGTCAACAAGGAGAGCGGCGGCGGCAAGAAGAGCGGTTCGGGGCGCGGCCAGCCCGAGGACCATGCGCCGTCCCGCAAGGGCGGCAGGACCGGCGGCGCCGCCTCGGCCGCCCGCACGCCGGAACAGCGCTCCGCCTCGGCGAAGAAGGGCGCCGAGACCCGCAAGCGCAACGCCGCGGCGTCCTGAGGCGGCGTCCCGCGCAAGCCGATGACCCGTGCCGGCCGAGGGGCAGGCTTGACGCCCGGAGAGTCCGATGTTGTGATTTAGTTCACACAACAACAGGACTCCCCATGTACCCCCTCGATTCATCGCGCCGCTCGTTCTTCCGTCTGGGCTACGGCGCACTCGGCCTGGCCGCCAGCGTCGGCGCCCTGTCGTCCCATGCCGCCGAGGGTCCGAAGACCACCATGACCCCGGCGCAGGCGCTGGCCAAGCTCAAGCAGGGTCACGAGGACTTCCTGAACGACAAGCCGTTGCTCAAGACCGCGCGCGACAGCGACCGGCGCCTGGCGATCGCGCGCGCGCAGGTTCCCTTCGCCGTGCTGGTGGGGTGTTCGGACAGCCGCGTTCCGCCCGAACTCCTGTTCGACACCGGCCTGGGCGAGCTCTTCATCGTGCGCAACGCGGGCAACACGATCGACACGGTGGCCATGGGCAGCATCCAGTACGCCGTGCAGGTGCTCAACGTGCCGCTGGTCCTGGTGCTGGGCCACGAGCGCTGCGGCGCGGTGGACGCGGCGGTGTCGGTGGTGGAGAAGAACACGGTCTTCCCGGGCAGCATCGGGCAGATGGTCGAGCCGATCATCCCGGCGGTGCTCAAGGCCAAGGCGATGGGCGCCGCTGGCGACGGACTCCTGGACGGCGCGGTGCGCGAGAACGTGCGTCGCACCGTCGAGCGGCTGCGCACCGGCGAGCCGACGCTGGCCGATCCGATCAAGGCGGGCAAGCTGATGGTCGTCGGCGCGCGCTACGACCTCGACGACGGCAAGGTCGATTTCTTCGTCCAGTGAGCCCGCGGGCCCCCCGGCCGGGACGGGCCCTCAGCGCAGGAACACCAGGTCCCAGACGCCGTGGCCCAGGCGCAGGCCACGGTTCTCGAACTTGGTGAGCGGCCGGTAGGCGGGTTTCGGAGCGAAGCCGGTGGCTGCCGGTTCTTCCGCTGCGACAGGATGCGCCGGGGTCGCCGCGTTGCGCAGCAGCGGCTCTCCCGAAAGCACCTCGAGCATCTGCTCGGCATAGGGCTGCCAGTCGGTGGCGCAGTGCAGGTAGCCGCCCGGGGCGATGCGCTCGGCGAGCTTGCGCACCAGCGGCGGCTGGATCAGACGGCGCTTGTTGTGGCGCGCCTTGTGCCACGGATCGGGAAAGAAGACGTGCACGCCCGCGAGCGTGGCCGGCTCGATCATGTGGTCGAGCACGTCGACGGCATCGTGCGCGCAGATGCGGATGTTCGCGAGGCCCTGTTCGCCGATGCGCTTGAGCAGCGCGCCGACACCGGGCTCGTGGACCTCGCAGCACAGGAAATTGGTCTCGGGCATCAGCGCGGCGATGTGCGCGGTGGCCTCGCCCATGCCGAAGCCGATCTCCAGCACGGTCGGCGCCTGGCGCGAGAACGCGGCCTCGAGGTCGAGCGGCTCGGCACGGTAGGGCAGCAGGAAGCGCGGGCCGATCTGCTCGTAGGCGCGCTTCTGGCCGTCGGTGGTGCGGCCGGCGCGCTTGACGAAACTCTTGAGGCGGCGGTGAAGGGGATGGGGGCTCGCGGGGTCGCTCGGGCCGTCGGCGTCGGGGGACGGGCTGGAATCGGGGAGGGTAGGGTTCGTCACGGGCGCGGATTGTAGAGATCGCGCCACGGCGCGATCCAGCCGGCCAGGGCCGTGGCCGGATCGTCGCCCGAGCCCGCCGGCAGCACCGACACGCCGGGCAGCCCGAGCGCGCGCGCCGCCGCGTCGAGCGCGGCGGCGGCCATCGCCGGCGTGGCGGTGTCGATCGCGCGGGCGCCGTTCTGTTTGGAGAGTTTCTGCCCGTCGTCCGCCAGCACCAGCGGCGTGTGCAGGTAGCTCGGGGTGGGCAGGCCCAGGGCGCGTTGCAGCAGGATCTGGCGCGCGGTGTTGGCCGCCAGGTCCGCGCCGCGCACGACGTCGGTCACGCCCTGGTCGGCGTCGTCGACCACCACGGCGAGCTGGTAGGCCCAGGGCCCGTCGGCGCGCCGCAGCACGAAGTCGCCGACCTCGGCGGCCACGTCCTGATGCTGCGGTCCGAGCCGGCGGTCGGTCCAGGCGACGTCGGCATCGGCCGTCGCGGCGCCGTCGTCCAGCGGTCGCACGGCGAAGCGCCAGGCCCGGGGCGGGCGTCCGCCCAGGCCGCAGCGGCAGGTCCCCGGGTACACGCGCTCGCCATGCCGACGGTGCGCCACGCCGTGCCGGGCCAGCGCCTGGTCGATGTCCCTGCGCGAGCAGGCGCACGGGTAGGCGCGGCCGGAGGCCGCCAGCCGCGCCAGGGCGTGCGCGTAGCGGTCGGTGCGGTCGCTCTGGCGCACCGGCGGCGCGTCCGGGATCAAGCCGCAGGCGGCGAGCTGGCCCAGGATGTGTTCGCCCAGCCCCGGCAGGCAGCGTCCGGTGTCGGCGTCCTCGATGCGCACCAGCCAGCGGGCGCGGGGGCCGCGCGCGCGCACGTCGAGCCAGCTCGCCAGCGCCGCGACCAGCGAGCCGGCGTGCAGCGCGCCGGTGGGCGAGGGCGCGAAGCGGCCGACCGCGTCCGCATCCGACGTCGCGTTCACCGCCGGGTCGTCACAGCGCCGCGAGCGCGAGCGAGAGCCCCGAGAGGAACGCGTCCTCGACCCGGTGACCCATGCACCAGTCGCCCGCCAGGCCGATGCGCGCCTTGGCGTCCCACAGGTGCGGCTGGCCCAGCGGCGTCTGGGTCTGGGCCTCGGGCCAGCAGCGTGCCCGCGCGTGGCTGGGCGTGGCGTGGATGCCCGTGATCTCGGAGAAGGCGCGCAGCAGCTTGGCCTCGACGCGCGCGGCATCGTCGCGCAGATGTTCCTGCGACCACGCGGGACTGGCCTGCAGGGTCCAGCGCTCGACGGCGTCGCGCCCGGGCTTGGAGGATTCGCGCGCCAGCCAGGCCACCCGGTGGTGCGTGCTGCGCGCCACGTTCCATTGCGGGCCCAGGTGGGACAGCGTCGCCTGGTTGGCCTGCGGGAAGGCGATCATCAGCGTCCAGCAGGGCGAGGCCTGGACCTTGGCGATGGCGCGGCCGAGCGCCGCGGGCAGCGCCGACCTCGCGCTCGCCACCGTGCCGGAGTCGAGGGCACCCTGGCCCAGCAGGCGCCGCGCGCAGGCCGGCGGCACGGTCAGCAGGACGGCGTCGAAGCCCGAATGGACGCCGGTGGCGCCGTCCGCGCCCTCGGTGCGCAGTTGCCAGCGGCGGCGGTCCAGCGCATCGGGCTCGATGCGCGTCACGCGCGCGTCGGCCACCAGGCGCTCACCCAGCGGGGCGGCCCAGTGCCCGACCAGGGACCCCATGTCCGGCTGCGCGACCCAGTGGCGCTCCGGCGAGGGCCGGGCGGCCTCGGCCACGCGGCCGTGGGGGTCGAGCACGCGCACGAGGTTGGCGCTCCAGGGCTTGCACACGCCCGGTGCCGTCTTCAGCGCCAACTCGAAGCGCGGGTCGCGCACGGTGAAGTACTGGGCGCCGCTGTCGAACGAGCCGAAGGGCGTCGATTCGCTCGCCATGCGGCCGCCGGGAGCGGCCTCGCGCTCGAACACCACGACCTCGTGGCCGGCCTGCATCAGCGTGCGCGCGCAGGCCACCCCGGCGATGCCCGCGCCGATCACCGCGAAGCGCCGCGGCGTCGGTCCGCCGGGTGCGGCCTCCCCGGCGTCGGGCGCCGGCCGGGCGCGTGGCGGCGCGACGGTGGGATTTCGGTGGCGGTCGGGGCGGCGGCGGGTGGACATGGCGGGTCTCTTCTTTCGTTCGGGTCGTGATGGAAAGCCCGGCGGCGGCGCGGCGTGGCCGGCGGGCCCGCGGGGAGGGCTGCGGTTGACTCTACATCGTCGGCTTTCAGCGCTCGCGGTGGCGCTCCAGCAGCGCGCGGCGCGTGGCCTCGGGTTCGAGCCGCGCGAGCCACCATTCGAGCGCGCGGCCCGGCCTTCCGGTCGCCGGCGGACGCCAGGCGATGTGCATCTGGCCGATCGGGTTGGCGCGCTCGGTCCGGCGTTCCACCAGATGCCCGGCCTCGATCCAGGGCCGCGCCATCGGCTCCGGCAGGAAGCCGCCACCCAGCCCGCGCAGCTGGGCGGCCAGCTTGGCCTGCATGGTCGGCACGGTCAGCACGTCCTGGCCGCCGACGAGGTTGACGGTCATGCCCTCGCCCTCGCGCGCCGAATCGGCCACGGCGACGGCCCGGTGCGCGCGCAGCACCGCGTCGCCCAGCGGCTCGGACTCGGCGGCGAGCGGGTGGTGCGGCGCCACGGCGTAGACGAATCGCAATTCGCCCAACGGCCGGGTGCGCACGCCTTGCGCCGTGAAGGCAAGGCTCGACGCGTCGAGCACCGAGCCGATGGCCAGGTCGGCCTGGCCGCTGGCCAGCGCGCCGATGGTGCCCAGCAGCGTCTCGTCGCGCAGCTTCAGGCGCGTGGGAGGGCGCTCGGCGTAGAAGTCGCCCACCAGGTCGAGCAGCGGCGCGCGCGCGATGACGCCGTCGAGGGCGATGGTGAACAGCGGCTCCCAGCCCGTGGCCACGCGCCGCACCCGGTTGGCGACCGATTCCAGGTCGGCCAGCATGCGCGGCGCCTCGCGCAGCAGCTCCGCGCCCGCCTCGGTCAGGCGCGCCTGCCGCGCGCTGCGGTCGAACAGCAGCACGTCGAGCGCGTCCTCGATCTGGCGCACCCGGTAGCTCAGGGCGCTGGGCACCAGGCCCAGCTCGCGCGACGCGCCGGCGAAGCTGCCGGTGCGCACCACCGCCTGCAGCATCGAAAGGGCGTCGGGCGTCAGGGCGTCGCGTGCGGCAGGCATCGGTTTGTTCAATCAAAAAATTCGAATGATGCCTTCAAAGCGTGTCGCCCGCCAGCTTGCAGTGGCGCCCTAAAGTCACAGACATCCGCCGCGCACAGGGTGCGGCATCCAGGAAAGGCCCTCGGGGCCAAGGAGTTCAACGATGTTGACGATTCGCAAATCCCAGGACCGTGGCCATGCCAACCACGGCTGGCTCGATTCCTTCCACAGCTTCTCGTTCGCCGGCTACCACGACCCGGCGCACATGGGTTTCGGCAACCTGCGCGTGATCAACGAGGACCGCGTCGCCGGGGGCGCCGGCTTCGGCACGCACGGCCACAAGGACATGGAGATCATCAGCTACGTGCTCTCGGGCGAGCTGGCGCACCGCGACAGCATGGGCAACGTCGAGACGATCCCGCCGGGCGACGTCCAGCGCATGAGCGCGGGCCGTGGCGTGATGCACAGCGAGTTCAACCACAAGGCCGAGGAGACCACGCACTTCCTGCAGATCTGGCTGCTGCCCAACGAGCGCGGCATCGCGCCGGGTTACGAGCAGAAGCACTTCGACGCCGCCGACAAGCGCGGCCGCCTGCGCCTGGTGGCCTCGCCCGACGGCGCCGACGGCTCGGTCACCGTGCATGCGGACGCCCGCCTGTTCGCCGGGCTGTTCGATGGCGCGGAGACCGCCACGCTGGCGCTCGATCCGGCGCGCAAGGGCTACGTGCACCTGGTGCGCGGCGCCCTGGAGGTCAACGGCCGTCCGCTCGCCGCCGGCGACGCCGTGCTGATCGAGGGCGAGTCCGCGCTCGAACTCGCCCGGGGCAGCGATGCCGAGGTGCTGGTGTTCGACCTGGACGCCTGAGCGGCCGTGTCGGGCCGGGGGCGGGTGTCCGTCGAGGAACACCGGCTCCCGGCCCGTCGCGCCACTTTTCCTGTGTTCCACTTTCCTCCCATCCAAGGAGTCTGCCCATGGCCACCACCGCTTCCACCTCGCGCTCTTCCGGCGTGACCACCACTTCCAGCCGGGACGTCGTCGCGCTCGTCGCGCGCGTGCTGATCGCCGCGCTGTTCATTCCGGCGGGCATCGCCAAGCTGACGAACTTCGCCGGCACGGTCGGCTACATCGCGTCCGCCGGCCTGCCGCTGCCGCAGGTCGCCGCCGCCGTCGCGATCGCGGTCGAGCTGGGCCTCGGACTGCTGTTGCTGGCCGGCTTCAAGACGCGCTGGGTCGCGCTGGCGCTGGCCGTGTTCACCCTGGCGGCGTCGTTCGGCTTCCACCACTACTGGTCCATGCCGGCCGACAAGGTGATGGTCAACCAGCTGATGTTCTTCAAGAACCTCGCGATCGTCGGCGGCCTGCTCGCGTTCTGGTCCTTCGGACCGGGGCGCCTGAGCGTCGACGAGCGCTGAGTCCGGCGGCGAAGCGCCGCGCGCCGTCGTGCCTTCCCGATTCCATTCCCCGCAATCCCCATCGTTTCCGATCCGCAGAAAGAACCCTTCCATGTCCAACATCGCCGTCCTCTTCCATTCCGGCTACGGCCATACCCAGCGCGTGGCCCAGGCCGTGGCCGACGGCGCCGGCGCCGAGCTCATCGCCATCGACGCCGACGGCAACCTGCCCGAGGGCGCCTGGGACACCCTGGCGGCCGCCGACGCCATCGTCTTCGGTTCGCCCACCTACATGGGCGGGCCGAGCTGGCAGTTCAAGAAGTTCGCCGACGCGTCCTCGAAGGTGTGGTTCGCGCAGGGCTGGAAGGACAAGCTGTTCGCCGGCTTCACCAACAGTGCCTCCATGAGCGGCGACAAGTACGCCACCCTGGCGGCGTTCTGGACGCTGGCCATGCAGCACGGCGGTCTGTGGGTGGGCCTGGGCATGATGCCCAGCAACACCAAGGGCGTGTCGCGCGACGCGCCCAACTTCGTCGGCGCGTTCGGCGGCCTGATGACGCAATCGCCCTCGGACGCCAGCCCGGCGGAGATGGCGCGCGGCGACCTCGACACGGCGCGCACCTTCGGCGAGCGCATCGCCCAGACCGCGCGTGCCCGCGCCAGCGCCTGAGTTTCCCGAAACGTCCCCCAGGAACACCCGCATGACCTCGCCCCAGCTGCTGCATCCCGCCGACAAGGACCTCGGCGGGGGTTTCAAGGTCCGTCGCCTGCTGCCGGCGGCCAAGCGCCGCTCGGTCGGGCCGTTCGTGTTCTTCGACCACTTCGGCCCGGCCCGGGAGCGGCCCGGCGAGGCGCACGACGTGCGTCCGCACCCGCACATCGGCCTGGCCACGGTCACCTACCTGTTCGAGGGCGCGATGATGCACCGCGACAGCCTGGGCAGCGTGCAGGAGATCCTGCCCGGCGCCATCAACTGGATGACCGCCGGCCGCGGCATCGTGCATTCCGAGCGCAAGCCCGAGCGCCTGAAGGGCGACGAGTACGTCAACCACGGCCTGCAGCTGTGGGCCGCGCTGCCGCGCGCGCTGGAGGAGGTCGAGCCGGGCTTCTCCCACACCGGCAATGGCGACATCCCCGAACTCGACGCGCAGGGCGCCCGCGTGCGGGTGCTGATCGGCGAGGCCTTCGGCGTCCGCTCCCCGGTGCCCACGCTGATGCCCACCCTCTACCTGGACATCGCGCTGCCGGCCGGGGCGCGCTTCGAGCTGCCCGCCCTGGCGCCCGAGCTGGCCGTCTACACGGTCGACGCCGACGTCGCGATCGACGGCGTCGCGGTGGAGGCCCACACCATGGCGCTGCTGCCCGACGCGCGGGGCGCGACCATCGAGACGGCCACGCCTGCGCGCCTGATGGTGGTGGGCGGCGAGCCGCTCGACGGTCCGCGCTTCATCACCTGGAACTTCGTCTCCAGCCGGCGCGAGCGCATCCTGCAGGCGGGCGCCGACTGGCAGGCCCAGCGCATGGGCCAGGTGCCTGGAGAGACCGAGTTCATCCCGCTGCCCGGACCGCCGTTCCAGGTCGCGAGTCCGGCGCCCGACACCGGCACGACGCCGGCCTGAGGCCGCGCGACGGCATCGACGCGCGGCGCGCCGGTGCCCCGGTTTTTTTCCGCGGACGGCGCGGCGTGTCGTCATCGCGTGACCGGAGCCTGATAGGGTGGGCGTCCTGCGGGGCGTCACCCGCTTCCACGGACACGTCCCCCGTCCCACGTCCCGTCTCCTCGTCCTGCCCCATGCCGCTTTCCCGCTCTCCGCTCCTCGCGTCGCTCGTCCTGTGCGCGCTGTGCTGCGCCGCCACCACGGCATGCGCCGCCGCCGTCGAAACCCCGGCCGAACGCGAGGCCGACGGCGCGCCCGAGGACTGGAACCTCCACGGCCAGTCGACCTACATCCGCCAGTTCAAGTCGTCGCTCAACGCGCCCTACGCCGGCGCCAACAGCCTGTCGCCCGGCCGCGAGGGCAGCTACTCGTTCACGGCGACGGTCTACGCCGGCCTGCGCCTCGGACGGCAGACCGAGCTGTACTTCAACCCCGAATTCGTCCAGGGCGTGCCGCTGTCGCGCCTGACTGGCCTGGGTGGCCTGACCAACAGCGAGCTGCAGAAGACCGGCGGCCCCAACCTGATCGGCTACCGCGCCCGTCTCTTCGTGCGCCAGACCTGGGGCCTGGGCGGCGGCGACGACGCGGCCGAGTCCGGCGCCAATCAGCTCGCGGGCCGCTACGACAAGCGCCGCGTCACGCTCACCGTGGGCAACCTCGCGGTGTCGGACCTCTTCGACGGCAGCCGCTACGCCCACGATGGCCGCACCCAGTTCATGAACTGGTCGCTGCTCACGCACGGCGCCTACGACTTCGCCGCCGACTCGCGCGGCTATTCCTGGGGCGGGGCGCTCGAATACCGCAACGGCGACGACTGGAGCCTGCGCGCCGGGCGCTTCGCGATGCCGATCGAGTCCAACGGCCTGAAGCTCGACCGCCGCCTGATGGCGCGCCATGGCGACCAGATCGAGTTCGAGCACCGCCACACCATCGAGGGCCGCGACGGCGCGGTGCGCCTGCTGGGCTTTCGCAACGTCGCGCGCATGGGCGGCTTCCAGGACGCGCTGGACGTCGCGGCGCAGAACGGCACCGCCCCCGACGTGGCGCCGGTGCGCAAGCGCCGCACCAAGGCCGGCGCCGGCATCAACGTCGAGCAGGAGATCGCCGACGGCGTCGGTGCCTTCGCGCGCGTGGCGACCAACAACGGCCGGTCCGAGACCTATGCCTTCGCCGAGATCGACCGCTCGTTCTCGGTCGGCACCGTGGTCACCGGCGGGCGCTGGGGACGCGCCGACGACGCCGTCGGCCTCGCTCTGGCGCGTAACCAGTTGTCGCCCTCGCACCGCGATTTCCTCGCCGCCGGTGGCTACGGCTTCTTCGTCGGCGACGGCCGCCTGACGTACAAGCCCGAGGCGATCACCGAGCTGTACTACCGCGCCGGCTTCCGTGGGCCGCTGCGCCTGCAGAGCGCGCTGACGCTGGGCTTCCAGTTCATCCGCAATCCCGGCTACAACGCCGATCGCGGACCGGTACGCACGGTGGCGGCGCGCCTGCACACGGAGTTCTGAGCCGCCGGTCCGGCGCGGCCGGCCGGCCGGCCGGTGCGGCGGCGTCAGCCCATGTTCGGCTGGCCGTTCGACGCGCCCAGGCCGCCGTCGACCGGCAGCATCACGCCGTTCACGAAGCTCGCGTCGTCGCTCGCCAGGAAGGCGATGACGGCGGCGACCTCGTGGGCCTCGGCGGGGCGGCGCATCGGGATGCGCTCGTTGAACCTGGCCAGCAAGGCCTCGTTGGCCTCCATGTCCTCGGTCATCGGCGTGCGGGTGAAGCTCGGGCAGACGGCGTTGACGCGCACGCCGTCGGCGCCGTGGTCAAGCGCCAGAGAGCGCGTCAGGTTCACGACCGCGCCCTTGGAGGCGTTGTAGAAGCCCATGGCCCAGTCGCCGCCCAGGCCGGAGACCGACGCCGTGTGGACGATGCAGCCCTGGCTCGCGATCAGGTGCGGCATGGCCGCCTTGGCGCCGTGGAAGACGCCGCCGGCGTTGACCGCCATCACGCGGGCCCAGTCCTCCAGCGAACCGTCGACAGCCTTGCCCTCGACCGCGATGCCGGCGTTGCTCACCAGCACGTGCAGTGCGCCGAAGCGCTCGACCGTGGCCTCCACCAGGGCCGCGACCTGGGCGTAGTCGGACACGTCGGTCTCGTGGACCAGCGTGCGGTCCGCGGGCAGGTCGGCGGCGACCTTGTCGAGCTTGGCGCGCGTGCCGCCGGCGAGCACGACTTGGGCGCCTTCCTGGGAGAAGCGACGGGCGGTGGCCTCGCCGATGCCCGAACCCGCGCCGGTGACGATGACCACGCGGTCGGCGAAACGGTGGAGGCCGTGCCTGTTGCTGTTGTTGCTGTTGCTGTTGCTGTTGCTGCTCATGATCGGATTCCTCGGGTGGACGACAGGCCGGCGAGCCTGCGCAACGGCTCGTCCGGCCGGCGTCAGCCAAAGGCGATGCGGCGTGTCGCCCGCCGCTGCGCCGTCCCGCGCGTGGGCGCGGCGGCTAGCGCTTGAGGGCGAGGTCCGGGTCTTCCGACGCCCGCGCGCTGGTGTCGCCGCCGGTGGCGCTCAGGTCCGGGGCCAAGGTGCCCCGGCCGTCGAAGACGAAGCATTCGCCGTGATAGTGCGCCCCGCCGACGTCCTCGAAGTACTTCAGGATGCCGCCCTCGAGCTGCAGCACGTGCTCGACGCCCACCTCGCGCATCAGGATGGCCGCCTTCTCGCAGCGGATGCCACCGGTGCAGAAGCTCACGACGGTCTTGCCGGCGAGCGCGTCGCGGTGCGCGAGGAGGGCGGGCGGGAACCCGGTGAAGCGCTCGATGCGCCAGTCGATCGCGCCGTCGAAGGTGCCGTGGTCGACCTCGAAGGCGTTGCGCGTGTCGAGCATCGCGATCGGCCGGCCATCGTCGTCGTGGCCCTGGTCGAGCCAGCGCTTGAGCGTGCGTGGCGCCACGCCCGGCGCGCGCCCCGCGGCGGGCCGGATGGCCGGGTGATCCATGCGGATGATCTCGCGCTTGACCTTCACCAGCAGGCGCCGGAAGGGCTGCGCGGCCGACCAGCTCTCCTTGGTCTCCAGCGCGTCGAAGCGCGGATCGGCGCGCAGCTCGGCGACGAAGCCGCGCACCGCGCCGGCCTCGCCGGCCAGGAACAGGTTGATGCCCTCGGTCGCCAGCAGGATCGTGCCCCTGAGGTCCAGGGCGGCGGCCCGCGCGCGCAGGTGTTCGCGCAGGACGAGGGGGTCTTCGATGTCGCTGAAGAGGTAGGCGGCGATGTTGAGGATGGAAGGCACGGGCGAATTCTAGGAGGCGCCATGCCTCCGCCTAGCACGGTCGGCGGCCCGGCGCAGGGGCGGGGGCGCGGCGTGGCTTCCTACAATGCCGCCATGTTTGTCCACCTGCGCCTGCACACCGAATTCTCCGTCGTCGACGGCACCAACCGCATCGACGAAGTCGTCCAGGCCGCCCGCGCCGACGGTCAGCCGGCTCTGGCCATTACCGACCTGAACAACCTGTTCGGCGCGGTCAAGTTCTACAAGGAAGCGCGCGGCGCGGGCGTCAAGCCGGTGCTGGGCGTGGAGGTGTTCCTCGAAGGCCTGGGCGCCGACGTTGGTGCCATGACCCGCATCGTGCTGCTGGTGCAGAACACCACCGGCTACCTGCACCTGTCCGAACTGCTGGCGCGCGCCTGGACGCAGAACGTCGGCCGCGCGCAGTCCCAGGCGGTGGTCAAGCGGGCCTGGCTGGAGGAGCTCGGCGGCGGTCTGATCGCGCTGTCCGGTGCCCAGGCCGGGCCGCTGGGCGCGGCGCTGCTGCAGGGCCACGCGACGCGCGCCGACGACCTCGCGCGCCAGCTGTCGGCGCTGTTCCCCGATCGCTTCTACGTCGAGCTGCAGCGCGCCGGCCGACCCGACGACGAGCCGCACGTCGTCGCCGCCGTCCAGCTCGCCGCGCGGCTGGGCCTGCCGGTGGTGGCCACGCACCCGGTGCAGTTCGCCACCGCCGACGACTACGAGGCCCACGAGGCGCGCGTGTGCATCTCCGAGGGCGAGATCCTGGGCAACCCGCGCCGCGTGCGCAAGTTCACCCGCGCGCAGTACTTCAAGTCCGCCGCCGAGATGGAGTCGCTGTTCGCCGACGTGCCCAGCGCGCTCGCCAACACCCTGGAGATCGCGCGCCGCTGCAGCCTGACGCTGGTGCTGGGCAAGCCGCAACTGCCGGATTTCCCGACGCCCGACGGCCTGCCGATCGGCGAGTATTTCCGCGTGGCCTCGTTCGCGGGCCTGGAGGAGCGCCTGGCGCACCTCTTCCCCGACGCGAAGCAGCGCGAGGCCGAGCGGCCGCGCTACGTCGAGCGGCTGGAGTTCGAGATCAACACGATCCTGAACATGGGCTTCCCCGGCTACTTCCTGATCGTGGGCGACTTCATCAACTGGGCCAAGAACAACGGCTGCCCGGTCGGACCGGGCCGGGGCTCGGGCGCGGGCTCGCTGGTGGCCTATTCGCTGAAGATCACCGACCTCGACCCGCTGCAGTACAACCTGCTGTTCGAGCGCTTCCTGAACCCCGAACGCGTCTCGATGCCCGACTTCGACATCGACTTCTGCCAGGGCAACCGCGACCGCGTCATCGACTACGTCAAGGACAAGTACGGCCGCGACGCGGTCAGCCAGATCGCCACCTTCGGCACCATGGCCGCGCGCGCGGCGATCCGCGACGTCGGCCGCGTGCTGGACATGAGCTACATGTTCTGCGACGGCGTGAGCAAGCTGATCCCGAACAAGCCCGGCCAGCCGGTGACCATCCAGTACCCGCCCAATCCGAGGGTGGAGGGCGACAAGAACAACTACGCCATCGAGATGGAGCCGCAGCTCGCCGCGCGCATCGAGAAGGAGGAGGAGGTACGCATGCTCGTCGAGCTGGCGCAGAAGCTCGAGGGCATGACGCGCAACATCGGCATGCACGCCGGCGGCGTGCTGATCGCGCCGGGCAAGCTCACCGACTTCTGCCCGCTCTACCAGCAGCCCGGCAGCGATTCGGCCGTGAGCCAGTACGACAAGGACGACGTCGAGGCCGTGGGCCTGGTCAAGTTCGACTTCCTGGGCCTGGCCACGCTGACCATCCTGGAGATCGCGCGCGAGTTCATCGTCAAGCGCCACGTGGACCAGGCGCACTTCAACTACGAGGACATCCGGCTCGACGATCCGGGCACCTACCGCCTGTTCTCCGACGGCAAGACCGAAGCGGTGTTCCAGTTCGAATCGCGCGGCATGCAGGGCATGCTCAAGGACGCGCGGCCCACCCGGCTGGAGGACCTGATCGCGCTCAACGCGCTCTACCGGCCGGGTCCGATGGACCTGATCCCCAGCTTCGTGGCGCGCAAGCACGGCCGCGAGCCGGTGGAGTATCCGCACCCGCTGGTGGCCGAGATGCTGTCCGAGACCTACGGGATCATGGTCTACCAGGAGCAGGTCATGCAGACCGCGCAGATCCTGGGGGGCTACTCGCTCGGCGGCGCCGACCTGCTGCGCCGCGCGATGGGCAAGAAGAAGGCCGAGGAGATGGCCGAGCACCGGTTGATCTTCCGCGCCGGCGCGGCGAAGAACGACATCCCGCAGGAGAAGGCCGACGAGATCTTCGACCTGATGGAGAAGTTCGCGGGCTACGGTTTCAACAAGTCGCACGCCGCGGCCTATTCGCTGCTGGCCTACCACACCGGCTGGCTGAAGGTGCACTACACGGCCGAGTTCTTCTGCGCCAACATGACCGTGGAAATGGACGACACCGACAAGCTCAAGGTGCTGTTCCAGGACGCCGTGAAGCATTTCGGCATCGCCTTCGAGCCGCCGGACGTCAACCGCGGGCACTACCGCTTCGAGCCGGTCACGGACAAGTCGATCCGCTACGGCCTGGGCGCGGTCAAGGGCACCGGTCAGCTGGCGGTGGAGGCCATCGTGCGCGCCCGCGAGGCCGGCGGGCCGTTCGCCAGCCTGTTCGACTTCTGCGTGCGCGTGGACCGCCAGCGCATCAACAAGCGCACCGTGGACGCGCTGATCAAGGCCGGCGCCTTCGACTCGATCCACGACAACCGCGCCTCGCTCGTCGCCTCGATCGACCGTGCCTTCGAATTCAGCGCCGCCACCGAGGCCAACGCCGCACAGGTCGACATCTTCGGCGACTGCGAGCACGGCTCGGCCGCGCAGGAACCGGCGCTGGTACCCGCCACGCCCTGGGGCGTGAAGGAACGGCTGACCTTCGAGAAGACGGCCGTCGGCTTCTACCTGTCGGGCCACCTGTTCGACGAGGTCGCGCAGGAGGTGCGCCGCTTCTGCCGCCGCGAGATCGACGAGCTGCTCGACAGCCGCGAGCCGCAGGTCATCGCCGGCATCGTGAGCGACCTGCGCGTCATCAACGGGCAGCGCGGCCGCCTGGCGATCTTCAAGCTCGACGACAAGTCGCTCTCGATCGAGGCGACGGCCGACGAGGCGGTCATGAACGCCAACCGCAACACGTTGAAAGACGACGAGCTGGTCATCGTCAGCGGCCGGCTGCAGCCCGGGCGCGGCGGCTTCGAGGCGCGCTTCCAGGTGCAGCAGGTCTGGGACCTGGCGACGGCGCGCTGCCGCTTCGGCAAGTTCCTGCGCGTGGCGGTCAACGGCAAGGCGCCCGACATCGCGCGGCTGGTGAAGGACTTCCCGCCGCGCCTGGAGACGACCGAGGTCGGCGAACTGCGCCAGGGCCTGCCGGTGCGGCTGTCGCTCGCGCGCGGCGGCGCCCGGGTCGACCTGCAGCTGGGCGAGCGCGCCAGGTTTTTTCCCACCGATGCCGCGCTCGCGAGCTGGATGGCGCAGGCCGAGGCGGGGCAGGCGGCCATCGTCTACGAATAACCGGTGGATCGATTAATGCGCACTTGTGAAGATTTGAAACATGGAAGAGGGGGTTTGTAAGCTTTTTTCAATACAATTTGAATTGCCTTGTAACAATAAATAGCTACCGCGTGCAAGGCCTTCCTCCCTTCACTTCCAAGAGTGTCCGCATGCGCTGTTTCCAGGATTCCCCTTCGCTGAGCCGGCTCGACCGCGCGCCGTTCAAGTTCGGACACACGCTGCTGGGCCACCCGGCGCTCGGCCTGGACAACCTGGCCAAGGTGCTGCCGGCGCTGCCGAAGGCGCGCGTGCACTATTCCAAGGGGTTCCTGAAGAACGGCGACGACTTCGAGTCGGCCCTGTGCAAGGGCGAGCCACGCGCCATGAGCATCGAGGAGACCATCGAGCAGATCCGCGTCTCCGATTCGTACATCATGGTCGACGGCCCGCAGGAACACGCCTCGTTCGCGCCGCTCTACCGCGAGCTGATCGGTGACGTGGAGACGATCATGCGGCGCTGCGGCGTCGGCGAGCGGGTCACCGATCCGCGCCTGTTCCTGTTCATCGCCTCGCCCGACAGCGTCACGCCGTTCCACATCGACCGGTATTCGAACTTCCTGATGCAGTTCCGCGGCAGCAAGGAGGTCTCGGTCTTCCCCCAATGGGACGAGCGCCTGGTGTCGAGCGAGAACAAGGAAGCGTACGTGGCGCTCGCCAACACCAAGTTGCCCTGGAAGCCGGAATTCGACGCGCTGGGCACGAAGTTCGACTTCCGTCCGGGCGACGCGGTCCACATCCCGTTCACCGCCGGCCACCACGTGCGCAACGGCGCCGACGACATCTCGATCTCCCTGTCGATCTTCTTCAGCACGCGGGAGAGCCTGGCCTGGCAGAACGCGCTGCGCTTCAACCACGCATCGCGCGGCATGCTCCAGCGCGTGGGCATGACGCCGGCACCGGTCGGCCACCAGCCGTGGCGCGACGTCGGCAAGTCCTACATGTGGCGCGCGATGCGGGGCGTCCGCCAGACGCTGCGCTGATACGCGCAATAGAAAAGAATTACATTGCGGGGAGCGACCAGGGTGCCCCCATGCAATGTTTCGAGAACGCGACGGACTTCGACAAGTTCGATCGCACCGCCTTCAAGTTTCGTCACCGCCTCATGGGGCATCCGGCCCTGAGCCTGGAAAACCTGGCGCGCGTGCTGCCCGCGCTGCCGAGGAAGCAGGTGATGCATTCGATGGGCCGGCTGAAGAACGGCGACGACTTCGAAGGCACCTTCCGGGGCCGCTCGCGGGGACCGGGCATCGAGGAGACGATCGAGAACATCCGCACCTCCGATTCCTACGTGATGGTCAGCAACCCGGAGGTCGACGCGTCGTTCGCGCCGCTGCACCGCGAACTGGTCGCCGACGTCGAGGCGCTGATGCGGCGCCAGGGCGCCGGTTCGCGCATCGTCGAGCCGCAGCTCTACCTCTTCATCGCCTCGCCCGGCAGCGTCACGCCGTTCCACATCGACCGCTACTCGACCTTCCTGATGCAGTTCCGCGGCAGCAAGCAGGTCAGCGTCTTCGGCCAATGGGACGAGCGCGTGGTGAGCCAGGTGCACCGCGAGGCCTACGTGGCGTACGCCAACACCCGCCTGCCGTGGTCGCAGGACGCGGACGCCCTGGGAACGTGCTTCGAGTTCCGTCCCGGCGAGGCGTTGCACATCCCGTTCGTCGCCGGGCACCACGTGCGCAATGGCGACGACGACGTGTCGATCTCGATGTCGATCATCTTCAACACGCCGCAGTCGATGGCCTGGCGCCGGGCGCTGGCGTTCAACCACTCGGCCCGGCCGGTGCTGGGGCGCGTCGGTCTGGCGCCCGCGCCGGTGGGGCGCCAGCCATGGCGCGACGGTGTCAAGTCGCGGCTCTGGAGCGCGGCGCAATCGGCCCGTCAGGCGATCCGGCGCTAGCGCCCCGACGCCCCGGGTCCGCCGCCCGGCTCAGCGCTTGGGCTTGAGCTGCACGATCAGCGCCGTCGGCACCCGGCCGTCGATGTCGCGCGGCAGCCGCTCGGTCTTCTGCAGCGCGCGCAGGGCCGCCTGGTCCCAGGCGGGCAGGCCGCTCGACTTGACCAGCCGCGGCGTGCCGACGATGGTGCCGTCGGGCGCCAGGCGCACGTCGAATTCGGCGCCGGGATTGCCGCTCACCAGGTCCGCGTCCGGGAAGACGACATTGGGCCGCACCGCCGCCGCGACGCGGCCGCCATAACTGCCCGAGGGACCGGACGACTTCTGCGCGTTGCCCGTGGCGCCGTCGTCGCCGCTGGCGCCGGCGAGGCCCTGCATGCGCTTGAGCGTGGCGGCACGGTCGGCCGCGGCCTGCTTGGCGGCGGCGGCGGACGCGGCGGCCGCGGCATCCGCCCTGGCCTTGGCTTCGGCCTTGCGCGCCTCGGCCTGTTTCGTCTCGGCGGCCTGCTTCGCCTCGGCCTGCTGTCGGGCCTCGGCCTCCTTCTTGCGGCGGGCGTCGGCCTGGGCCTTCTGCTGGGCTTCGCGGCGGTCCTCGGCTTCCTCCTCCGCGCGGCGCCTGGCTTCGAGTTCCTTCTTGTCCTGTGCGGCCTTCTTCGCCGCCTCCCGGGCGGCTTCCTTCGCGGCTTCGCGCTTCTTCTCCTGCCGCGCTTCCTCCAGGTCGCGCTCGCGTTCCTTCTGCTCCTTGAGCTTCTTCTCCCGTTCGAGCGCGATGTCGGGCGCGCGCGGGGCGGGCGTGGGATCGGGCGGGCGCACGGCGGGCGCCGGGGGCGGGGGCGGTGCCGGCCGGGGCGCCGGCGCGGGGGCGGGCGGGGGCGGCGGAGGAGGCGGAGGAGGCGGCGGCGGCGGCGTCGCGGGCTCCGGCGTCGGCGCGGGCGGCTGCGACAGGCGCGGCGCCGCGCGCTGCACGGTCGACGACCAGATCTCGGCCTCGACGGCGTCGCTTTCCTCGGTGTCGCGTTTCCAGCTGACGCCCCAGGTCAGCGCGGCGATGAGCACCACGTGCGCCAGCAGCGCGAACACCACCGCGCGCGGCGTGCCGCGCTGGGGCGGGGGCGCGAATTCGGGGCGGTCCGAAGCGAGCGACATCCCTTACTTTGCGCCCGTGGTCGTGACGGAAAGGCCCACGCGCTCGACGCCGGCGCGCTTGAGTTCGTTCATCGCCTTGACGACCGTCTCGTACTTCACCGACTTGTCGGCGCTGATGACCACCGGGCGCTGGGCGTCGCCGGCCTGCGCCGCCTGCACGGCCTGGCCGATCTGCCCGAAAGGCACGTTGCGCCCGCCCGAGCCGGTGGAGGGGTCCTTCTTGACCTGGATCTCGTCCTCGGTCTTGATGACGATCTCGATGGGCTTGTCGGGCTGCTTGTTGGCGCGGTCGACGCTGGGCAGGTTGATGACGCTGGGCGTGATGAGGGGCGCGGTGACCATGAAGATGATCAGCAGCACCAGCATCACGTCGATGAACGGGACCATGTTGATCTCGTTGATCGTGCGGCGTCCGCGGCCACGGGATGAAACGGCGGGCATGGGGTTCTCCGGTGCTTCGCTTGGGGAGGGCGCGCGGCGCCGCTCAGCGGCCCGTGGCCGAGACGCCGCCGGTGGCCGCGCTCGGGCTGGCCGGCAGGTGCGTCGACAGGTTGCGCTGCAGGATGTTGGAGAACTCCTCGATGAAGGTCTCCAGCGCGATGGCGATCTTGTCGATCTCGCGCGCGAAGCGGTTGTAGCTGACCACCGCCGGAATCGCGGCGAACAGGCCGATGGCAGTGGCCACCAGCGCCTCGGCGATGCCGGGGGCCACGGTGGCCAGCGTCACCTGGGCCAGCGCGGCCAGGCCGGTGAAGGCGTGCATGATCCCCCAGACCGTGCCGAACAGGCCGACGTAGGGCGACACCGAACCGACCGTGGCGAGGAACGAGAGGTTCGACTCGGCCACGTCGAGTTCGCGCTGGAAGCTCGCGCGCATGGCGCGGCGGGCGCCGTCGAGCAGCGTGCCGGCGTCGGCGACGTGGCGCTCGCGCAGCTTCTGGTACTCGCGCATGCCCGAGGCGAAGATGCGCTCCATCGGGCCGGACAGCTTGGCGTTCTGCGCGGCCGCGGAGAACAGCTCGTTCAGGCTGGTGCCCGACCAGAACTCGCGCTCGAAGTCGTCGTTGAGCGCGCGCATGCGCTTGAGCGCGAAGAACTTGCGGAAGATCGCGGCCCAGCTCGCGATGGAGATGCCCACGAGCAGGAGCACGACCAGCTGCACGACGAAGCTCGCGTGCAGCAGAAGGGTGACGATGGAGAGGTCTTGGTTCATGGCTTGGGTGGAGTGATTCATGGAGCGCCGTGGCGCGCCAGGGTTCCCGCGACGTGCCGGGGCATGCGCGCGGGCCGCAGCGACGCCGCGTCGACCCAGCCGATGCGGATGGCGCCCTCGCACAGCAGCGCGTCGGGCTCGGCCCTGGACAGCACGCGCTGGGCGATGGTGAGGGAGGCGGCGCCGCGCTGCGTGAGCTCGGCCGTGACGACCAGCAGGTCGTCCAGGCGCGCCGGGCGGTGGTATTTGAGCTGCGTGTCGCTGACGACGAACATGCCGCCGGTGGCCTCGCGAAGGGCGTGCTGCTCGATGCCCATGGCGCGCAACCATTCGGTGCGGGCGCGCTCCATGAACTTCAGGTAGTTGGCGTAGAACACGATGCCGCCGGCATCGGTGTCCTCCCAGTACACCCGGATGTCGAAGGCGAAGCTCATGCGGCCGCCAGCGCCTCGATCCGCCCGATGGCCTCCTGGAGGTGCGACATCGAGCTGGCGGTGGAGAAGCGCACGAAGTCCGCCGTTCCGGCGTGGCCGAAATCGCGTCCCGGCGTCACGGCCACGTGGGCGCGCCGCATCAGCTCGAACGTGGTGTCCCAGCTGCCTTCGACGCCCAGCCTGCGCGCCAGCGCGGTGCAGTCCGCCCAGGCGTAGAAGGCGCCGTCGGGCATCACCGGCACCGGCAGCCCGAGGGCCTCGAGCCGCGGGATGAACCAGTCGCGCCGGGCCTTGAACTCGGCGCGGCGTCGTTCGTACTCGGCGATGCTTTCGGCCTCGAAGCACGCCAGCGCCGCGTGCTGCGACACGGTGCTCGCGCAGATGAAGAGGTTCTGCGCCAGCCGCTCGACGGCCGCCACCAGCACGTCGGGCACCACCAGCCAGCCCAGGCGCCAGCCGGTCATGCTGAAGTACTTGCTGAAGCTGTTGATGCTGATGACCTGGTCGTCGATGGCCAGCGCGCTCTGGCCGTAGCGTTCGTCGTGCGACAGGCCCAGGTAGATCTCGTCGACCAGCGTGACGCCGCCGCGCCGCGTCACGACCTCGTGGATGCGGCGCAGCGCGTCCGGCGCGATCGAGGTGCCGGTCGGGTTCGATGGCGAGGCCAGCAGCACGCCGCGCGTGCGCGCGCCCCAGGCGGCCTCGACCTTCCCGGCGCTGAGCTGGAAGCGCTCGGCGGCGGTGGTGGGGATCAGGACCGGCGTGCCTTCGGCGGCGGTCACGAAATGCCGGTTGCACGGATAGCTCGGATCGGGCAGCAGGATCTCGTCGCCGGCGTCGATCAGCGCCAGGCAGGCCAGTTGCAGCGCGGCGGAGGCGCCGGCGGTGACCACGATGCGCCGTGCCGGCACGTCGATGCCGAAACGCTGCCGGTACCAGTCCGAGATGCGCTCGCGCAGCGCGTGCAGTCCGGTGGCCGGGGTGTATTGCGTGGCGCCGGCGCGCACCGCCCGCAGGGCCGCCTCCTGCACCAGCGGCGGCGCCGTGAAGTCGGGCTCGCCGATGTTCAGGAAGATCATCGGACGCTCGGTGTGGGCCACCTCGCGCGCCAGCACGCCGGCCGCCTTGGCCACCTCCATCACGTAGAACGGCTCGATGCGCTCGGCGCGCCGCGAGATCCTCATGCGCGGGCCTTGCCCGAGGCCCGGTCGGCTTCGACCTCGCCGCCGCGCAGCTGCGGGGCCAGGCCGTTCAACACGGCGTTGACGTACTTGTGGCCGTCCGTGCCGCCGAACTCCTTGGCCAGCTCGATGCACTCGTTGAGCACCACGCGCCACGGCACGTCCAGGCAATGGCGGAACTCGTAGACGCCGATCCACATGACGGCGTGCTCGATGGGCGAGATCTCGGCCATCTTGCGGTCGAGCAGCGGCACGATCAGCGCGTCGAGTTCGGCCTCCTCGCGGATCGCGCCGTGCAGCAGCGCGTCGTAGTGCGCCGCGTCGGCCTTGTGGAAGCCCGCGAGGTCGCGCGTGAAGTGGTCGATGTCGGTCGGGTCGTTGCGGCCGACCAGGTGCTGGTAGAGCGCCTGCAGGGCGAACTCGCGCGAGCGGCTGCGGTTGGACTTGGCCGAGGCCTTGCGGGCGCCGGTGCTGGTCAGGCCGCTGCGCGACTGGCGCTGCGGACGGCCGTCGGCGGCGGCGGAGGGGGTCGGGCGGGCGTCGTCGGTCATTTGAGTTGCGCCAGCAGCCGGACCATCTCGACGGCGACGCGCGCGGCGTCGCGTCCCTTGTCGCTCTGGCGGGCCACGGCCTGTTCGATGTTCTCGGTCGTGAGGATGGCGTTGGCCACGGGCAGGGCGTGGTCGAGCGCGACGCGGCTCACGCCGGCGCCCGATTCGTTGGCCACCAGCTCGAAGTGGTAGGTCTCGCCGCGCACGATGCAGCCCAGCGCGACCAGCGCGTCGTAGCCGCCGCGCCGGGCCATCGCCTGCAGCGCCACGGGCACCTCGAGGGCGCCGGGCACGGCGACGTGGTCGATGTGGTGGTCGGCCACCCCGAGCGCCGAGAGTTCGGCCATGCAGGCCTCGGCCAGGGCGTCGGTGATGTCGGCGTTGAAGCGCGCCTGGACGATGCCGATGCGCAGGCCGGTACCGTCGAGCGCCGTCTCGGCGCCCTTGTTCGCGTGAAGCATGGGGATTCAGTCTTTCTTCTGGAGGTAGCCGGTGATCTCGAGGCCGTAGCCTGCCGCCATGCTCGGCATGCGGCGCGGCGTGCCCAGCAGGTGCATCCGATGGACGCCGCATTCGCGCAGGATCTGGGCGCCCACGCCGTAGCTGCGCAGGTCCATGCGGCCGCGCTCGGGCGCCTGTGCCGGGCGAGCGGTGCCCTCGAACTGCGCGAGCAGCTCGGTGCCGGACTCGCCGCAGTTCAGCAGCACCGCCACGCCCCGGTCCTGCGCGGCGATGTGGGCGAGGCTGGCGTCGAGCCCCCACGAATGCATCGGCCGTCCGACCTCCAGCGCGTCGAGCACCGACAGCGGCTCGTGCACGCGCACGGCGATGGAGTCGTCCGCGTTCCAGGTGCCGCGCACCAGTGCCAGGTGGATGCCGCCGCTGGGCTTGTCGCGGAACGCGTGGGCCGTGAAGGCGCCCCAGGCGGTCTGGAGGGGGCGCGAGCCGATCTGCTCGACCAGGGATTCGGTGCGGCTGCGGTGCTCGATGAGCGCGGCGATGGTGCCGATCTTCAGGCCGTGGAGGGCGGCGAAGACCTGCAGGTCGGGCAGGCGCGCCATCGTGCCGTCCTCGTTCATGATCTCGCAGATCACCGAAGCGGGCGAGCAGCCGGCCATCGCGGCGAAGTCGCAGCCGGCCTCGGTGTGGCCGGCGCGCATCAGCACGCCGCCGTCGACCGCCTGCAGCGGGAAGATGTGGCCGGGCTGCACCAGGTCGGCGGCCACGGCGTCGCGCGCGACGGCCGCCGCCACGGTGCGGGCGCGGTCGGCCGCGGAGATGCCGGTGGTCACGCCCTCGGCGGCCTCGATCGAGACGGTGAAGGCGGTGGCGTGCTTGGCGCCGTTGCGCGCGACCATCGGGGGCAGGTTCAGCCGCTCGCACATCTCGCGCGACAGCGTCAGGCAGATCAGGCCGCGCGCGTGGCGCGCCATGAAGTTGATGGCCTCGGGCGTGACGTGGTCGGCGGCCAGGACGATGTCGCCCTCGTTCTCGCGGTCCTCCTCGTCGACCAGGATCACCATGCGGCCGGCGGCGATCTCGGCGACGATCTCCTCCACCGGGGAGATGGGCGCGACCGGGGCCGGAGCCGTCGTCGGCGTGGCGCGCGGGACGGCGGCGCCGATCGGTGTCACGGAAGCGTTCATGCGTACAGGTCTTTCGGCGCGGCCGGGCTCGCCAGGGGAGGAATGCCGATCGCGCCGGCCTGGAGCATGCGCTCCACGTAGCGCGCGACCGTGTCGATCTCGAGGTTGACGCTGGCGCCGGCGGCCAGGGTGCCGAGCGCGGTGTTCTCGACCGTGTGCGGAATCAGGTTGATGCTGATCTCGCTGCCTGCGTCGGTGTCGCGCACGCTGTTGACCGTCAGGCTCACGCCGTTGACGGTGATCGAGCCCTTGTAGGCAAGGAAGCGGGCCAGCGAGGGTGGGGCCAGCACGCGCAGTTCCCAACTCTCGCCGACCGCCTCGAACCGCGCGACGGTGCCGATGCCGTCGACATGGCCCGAGACGATGTGGCCGCCGAGCCGGTCGCTGGCGCGCAGCGCCTTCTCCAGGTTGACGCGGCCGTCGGTCTCGGCGAGACCGGCGGTCTTGTCGAGCGATTCGGCCGAGATGTCGATGGTGAAGGAGGGCCCGGCCGGATCGAGCGAGGTGACCGTCATGCAGGCCCCGTTGAGGGCGATGCTGTCGCCCAGGCCGACGTCGTCGAGGTAGCCGGCGGGCGTGGCGATGCGCAGCCGCTTGCCGTGGGATAAGGAGCTTCCGAGGTCGTGGACGGCGGCGATACGCCCCACGCCGGTGATGATTCCGGTGAACATCGTTGCATTTTCGCACGGGCCGGCGGGCCGGCCCGGGCACCCACCGATCCGTCCCTTCATGGAACTGCGTCAACTCCGCTATTTCGTCCGCGCCGTCGAACTCGGCAGCCTGGGCCGCGCCGCCGTCGACCTGGGGGTGGTCCCCTCGGCGCTGAGCCAGCAGCTCAGCCGGCTCGAAGGCGAACTCGCCACCCGGCTCCTGCAGCGCAGCGCGCGCGGCGTGCTGCCCACCGACGCCGGCGCCGCGTTCTTCCGCGAGGCGCAGCTCACCCTGCGCCACGCCGAGCAGGCCCAGCGCGTGGCGCGCTCGGCGCGGCTGACGGGCACGGTCAGCGTCGGGCTGGCGCCCACCACCGGCGCCGTGCTGGCGCTGCCGCTGATGCGCGCGCTGCGCGAGCGCTATCCGGACGTGCGCCTGCACATGGTCGAGAGCCTGTCGGGCCACCTCTCGGCCATGCTCGATGCCCGCCGGCTCGACCTGGCCGTGCTGTTCTCCACCCAGGCCGGCCGGCGCTGGAGCGTCATGCCGCTGCTCGACGAGAAGTTGCTGCTGATCCGGGCGCGGCGCCACATGCCCGAGGGCGCCGGCGCCGGTGCCCGCCCGGTCTCGATGCGCGCGCTGGCCGCGCAGCCGCTGATCCTGCCCACCGGCGGCCATGGCCTGCGCGCGACCGTCGACGCCGCGGCGCTGCGCGCCCGGGTCACCCTGCAGCCGGTGGCGGAGATCGATTCGCTGGCCATGCTGATGGCCGCGGTGGACGCGGGCTTCGGCGCCACCGTGCAGCCCGGCGCGGCGGTCGGTCGCTACCCGGACGCGGCCGAGCGCTTCCACCTGGCGCCGCTGGCCGATCCGCAGGCGCATCGCCGCAACGCGATCTGCAGCCTGTCGGACGACGAACTCCCGCCCGCGGCGCTGGCGGTGCGGGTGGTGCTGGCCGATGTCGCGCGTGGTCTGGTGGCGGCCGGCCAGTGGCCGGGCGCGACGCTGGTGCGGCCGGACTGAGGGCGGCCGCGCGACGCCCGCCGTCGCGCTCGCCGGCGCCGGCGGCCGGCCATCACGGATCGTGAAGGGTCCATGCCGGAACCGGCCTTCCGCGGCGGCGGCCGGCGACCTAGAGTGCGGGCTCTTGCGCGGACCCCACCGCGATCCTTCGAGTTCCCCACGAGACGACCATGGCCACAACAGGCAACCATCCCCCGGCGGACGTGCTGGTGATCGGCGGCGGCAACGCCGCGCTCTGCGCCGCCCTCATGGCGCGCGAGGCCGGCGCGTCCGTGCTGCTGGTCGAATCGGCCCCGCGCGCCTGGCGCGGCGGCAACTCCATGCACGTGCGCAACCTGCGCTGCATGCACGACGCGCCGCAGGACGTGCTGATCGAGGCCTACGGGGAGGAGGAGTACTGGCAGGACCTGCTGAAGGTGACCGGCGGTCTCACCGACGAGGCGCTGGCGCGGCTGGTGATCCGCCATTCGGCCGGCTGCCGGCCCTGGATGCGCCGCCACGGCGTGCATTTCCAGCCGCCGCTGTCGGGCGCGCTGCACGTGGCGCGCACCAACGCCTTCTTCATGGGCGGCGGCAAGGCGCTGGTCAACGCCTACTACCGCAGCGCCGAGGCGCTGGGCGTGCGGGTGCGCTACGACACGCCCGTCGAACGGCTGGAACTCGACGGCGACCGCTTCGTCGCCGCCATCACCGCCGGTGGCGAGCGCATCGCCGCGCGCAGCTGCGTGATGGCGTGCGGCGGCTTCGAGTCCAACCTGGCCTGGCAGCGCGAGGCCTGGGGACAGAACGAGCGCGGCGAATGGCCGGCGGAGAACTTCCGCGTGCGCGGCACGCGCTTCAACCAGGGCGTGCTGCTGAAGTTCATGCTGGAGGAGGCCGGGGTGGATTCCATCGGTGACCCGACGCAGGCGCACTGCGTGGCCATCGACGCCCGCGCGCCGCTCTACGACGGCGGCATCTGCACCCGCATCGACTGCGTGTCGCTGGGGCTGGTGGTCAACCGCGAGGCGGCGCGCTTCTACGACGAAGGCGAGGATTTCTGGCCCAAGCGCTATGCCATCTGGGGCCGGCTGGTGGCCCAGCAGCCGGGGCAGATCGCCTACTCCGTGATCGACCGGAAAGCCATCGGCCGCTTCATGCCACCGGTCTTCGAAGGCACGCGCGCCGACACCCTGGAGGACCTCGCGCGCCAGCTGGGACTGGACGTCCCCACCTTCATGAAAACCGTGAACGACTACAACGCCGCCTGCCGCGTCGGCACCTTCGACCACACCGCGCTGGACGACTGCCACACCGAGGGCCTCGCGCCGCCCAAGACCCACTGGGCCCGCCCGCTGGACACGGCCCCCTTCTACGGCTATCCGCTGCGCCCCGGCATCACCTTCACCTACCTGGGCCTGAAGGTCGACGAGACCACGGCCGTGCGCTTTCAGGGCCGACCGAGCGCCAACCTGTTCGTGGCCGGCGAGATGATGGCCGGCAACGTCCTGGGCAAGGGCTACACGGCGGGCGTGGGAATGAGCATCGGCACCGCGTTCGGGCGCATCGCGGGGGTGGAGGCGGCGCGATCCTGCGGCCACCGGCACGCGGGGTTCGACCAGGAGATGAGGGCGATCCGGCCGGAAGCGCCGCCGTCCTCCGCGACCACGACGACGGCCCAGGCCGCGACCCACGCCACCACCCGGGAGCACGACCATGCCGCCACTCACTGAGATCATCGAACGCGTCCGGGCCGAATCCGACCCCCTGGGCCAGGACGGCCGCCCCAGCGCCAATCCGCGCGTGATTCCCATCCGTCCGGCCGGGGCGCTGTCGGCCGGGGAGCAGGAGGTCGCCCGCATCCTGCAGATCTGCAACGCCTGCCGCTACTGCGAGGGCTTCTGCGCGGTGTTCCCGGCCATGACGCGCCGCCTCGAGTTCGGCAAGGCCGACACGCACTACCTGGCCAACCTCTGTCACAACTGCGGCGCCTGCCTGCACGCCTGCCAGTACGCGCCGCCGCACGAGTTCGCGGTGAACGTGCCGCAGGCCATGGCGCAGGTGCGGGTGCAGACCTACCACGACTATGCGTGGCCCCCGGTCATGGGCCGCCTCTACGAGCGCGCGGGCCTGACGGTGGCGCTGGCGCTGGCGGCGGGGCTCGCGCTGTTCCTGGTGCTGGGTCTGGCCATGGCCGGACCCCTGCTGCACCAGCCGCTGGCGGGGAATTTCTACGCCATCTTCCCGCACAACTTCCTGGCGCTGGTCTTCGGCGCGGTGTCGATGTTCGTGGTGCTGGCGCTGGGCCTGGGCGTGCGGCGCTTCTGGCGCGAGGTGACGCCCGCGGCCGGCGTGCCCGGCGCCGCCGCCGCCGAGGCCGCGCACGACGCGCTGCGGCTGAAGTACCTCGGCGGCGGCCACGGGCAGGGGTGCAACGACGCGGACGACAAGTTCACGCTCTGGCGCCGGCGTTTCCACCACTTCACCTTCTACGGCTTCATGCTGTGCTTCGCGGCGACCTCGGTGGCCACGCTCTACCACTACCTGCTGGGCTGGCAGGCGCCGTACCCGCTGACCAGCGCCCCGGTGATCCTGGGCACGCTCGGCGGCATCGGCCTGCTGATCGGGCCGTCCGGCCTGCTATGGCTCAACCTGCGGCGCGACCCGCAGCATGGCGACGCGGCGCAGAAGCCCATGGACCGGGGGTTCATCGCCTTGCTGCTGCTGACCAGCGCCACCGGGCTGGCATTGCTGGCGTGGCGCGACACCGCCGCCATGGGCCTGCTGCTGGCGGTGCACCTGGGCGTGGTGATGGCGCTGTTCCTGACGCTGCCGTACGGCAAGTTCGCCCACGGCGTGTTCCGCAGCGCCGCGCTCCTGAAGTTCTCGATCGAGAAGCGACTGCCCAACCGGCTGCAGCTGGGCAGCGACTGAACCCGATCCGCGATCCGATCCCACAACGACGACCCCCGATGGAGACCCACCGCATGCAAGTTCGACGACGACTGCTGACCACCGCCGCCCTGGTGACCCTGAGCGCCCTCGGCGCGAGCGGCGCCGCCGCCCAGACCCCGGATTTCCCGCCCAGGAAGCCCGTCACCCTGGTGGTCGGCTTCGCGCCCGGCGGCGCGGCCGATGCCGCCGCGCGCCTCATCGCCAGGAAGCTCGCCGAGAACATCGGCCAGACCGTCGTGGTCGACAACCGGGGCGGCGCCGGCGGCAACATCGCGCACCAGTACGTCGCCCACGCGGCGGCCGACGGCTCGGTGCTGCTGTTCGGCTCGATCGGCCCGCTGACCATCGCCCCGCACCTGATGAAGCTGCCCTACGACCCGTTCAAGGACCTCGCGCCGGTGTCGGGCGGCGTCAATTTCCCCAACGTCCTGGTGGTGAACAAGGCCGTGGGCGCGACCACCCTGGCGCAGTTCGTCGAGCTGTCGAAGAAGAAGCCCGGCAGCATCGACTTCGCCTCCACCGGCGCCGGCTCGGCCTCGCACCTGGCGGGCGAGCTGTTCAACCAGCGCGCGGGCATCGACATGACCCACGTGCCGTACAAGGGCGGGGCGCCCGCGCTGCAGGACCTGCTGGGCGAACGCGTGGCCTCCTACTTCTCGGCGCCGCCCACGGCGATGCCGCAGGTCGAGGCCGGCAAGCTCGTCCCGCTCGCCACCACGGGCTCGAAGCGGCCGGCGTACCTGCCCAACATCCCGACCGTGGCCGAGGCCGGCTACCCCGGCTTCGAGGCGCTCAACTGGTACGCCTTCGTCGCGCCGGCCAAGACGCCCGTCGCGCTGCTCGACCGCTGGAACGTCGAGATCGTGAAGGTGCTGGGCGACCCCGGAGTGAAAGAGGCCCTGGACAAGCACGGCCTGACGCCGCAGCCCACGGGCCGCGCCGAACTCGCGGCCTTCATGCGCTCGGAGTCGGACAAATGGGGCAAGCTGGTGCGCGAGCGCAAGATCAGCGCCGAGTGAGGGCCGCGCCGGCGCACGGCGCACGAGCACGGGGCGCATGAGGAAAGCGGTCGCGGCGCTTTCTCTAATTCTCCATAATCGATGGAAAACCACATAATTTTCCATAATTCGATCCGCTCATGGCCGTGAAGCCCCTGTCGCTCAAGCGCGACCGCGAACACATCTTCCACCGGACCGGGCTCGCCGAGTCGATCCTCGACAAGCTCGGCGACCCCGGCTACAAGTCCGGCCTGTTCCTCTCCGCGCCCCGCCGCACCGGCAAGACGACCTTCATCAAGGCCGACCTGCTGCCGCTCCTGCGCGAGGCCGGCGCCATCGTGATCTACGCCGACCTGTGGGAGCAGAAGCAGATCGATCCGGCCCGGGTGATCGTCGCCGCCATCGCCGAGGCCATCCTCCACGAGAGCGGCGCGGTCACCCGTGCCGCCAAGCTGGTGGGCCTGAAGAAGGTCAGGATCGGCGGCCTGGAGATGGACCTCGGGGCCATCGGCACGCAGGACGGCGACAGCATCGCCCGGACGCTGGAAAAGCTCAGCGCGGCGACCGACAAGCCGATCGTGATGGTCATCGACGAGGCGCAGCACGCGCAGACCACCGACGAGGGACGCCAGACCATGTTCGCCCTCAAGGCGGCGCGCGACGCCATGATCCTGGGCGAGGGCGCCGGTTTCCGCCTGATCGCCACCGGCTCCAACAGCGACCGGCTGATGACGCTGGTGGCCTCCAAGGACCAGGCCTTCTTCCATGCCCGGCAGGAGCACCTGCCGGAACTCGACGACACCTACCTCGCCTGGGTCCTGGACCATTCGCCGTTCAAGGGCCATCTCGGCCTGGACGTGCTCCACGACGCCTTCGAGATCTTCAGCCGGCGACCCGAACCGCTGCAGGCCCTGCTGACGTCGTTCGAGCGGGACCCGGCACTGGACCGGACCACGATCGACCGGGTCTTCGTCGCCGGGGCCGTCCGGGCCATGGAGGCGGCGCGCCAGGCGTTCATGGTCTCGCTGCGCGCCATGGACGCCCTGGACGCGGCGGTCTTCCGTCGCATGGCCCGGCTCGGACGCGATTTCACCCCTTTCGACGGTGCGGCGCTGCAGGACTACGCGGCGCTGATGGCGGTGTGGGCCCCGGTCCCGGCGCCGGAGACCGCGGGCTCCGTTCCCGGACCGTCGGCCGTGCAGGTGGCGCTCGAGCGGCTGCGCAAGGAATCGCTGATCTGGAACGCGGGCCGTGGCCTGTGGTTCATCGAGGACTCGCAGCACGCCGCGTGGGCACTGGCGGGGCCGCCGCGGGCCGACCCGTCCCCGGACTGAGGTCCGGGCGCACCGGGAGGGAGCGCGCGGACGTGGCCGACGCCGCCCCGTCCCCGGGACCTCACGGCATCGGCGCCGGGGTGGCGTCCGGATCGCGGGCGGCCACGCGCGCGCGGATGCGCAGGTCGTCGCCGACCTGGTCGAACGCCGTGAACGCCAGCGTCGTGGCGTCGGCCAGGCGTGCGAGCGGGCCGCCCGCGAAGGGTTCGTGCGCCAGGCCCGGGCCGTCGCCCAGCAGCTTGGGCGCGAGGTAAAGCAGCAGCTCGTCGACCAGTCCTTCGCGCAGCAGCGAGCCGTTGAGCTTGTGGCCGGCCTCGACGTGCAACTCGTTGACCTCGCGCGCGGCCAGGTCGCGCAGGAGCGCCGGCAGGTCGACCTTGCCGTGCGCGTCGGGCAGGCAGGTGACGGTCGCGCCCCGCGCCTCCAGGGCCGCGGCCCGGGCCTCGTCGCGTCGGGCGGCGTAGAGCCAGACGCGGCGCCCCGGCACGTCGAAGAGCCGGGCCGTGGGCGGGGTGGCAAGGGTGCTGTCGACGACGACGAGGTGCGGCTGGCGCGGGGTCTCGACCAGGCGGACGTCCAGGCGCGGATCGTCGTCGCGCACGGTGCCGACGCCGGTGAGCACCGCGCTGGCCCGCGCCCGCCAGGCATGGCCGTCGGCGCGCGCCGGCGCGGCGGTGATCCACTGGCTGCTGCCGTCGGGCAGCGCGGTGCGGCCATCGAGCGAGGCGGCGACCTTCATGCGGACCCAGGGCCGGCCATGCGTCATGCGGCTGAGGAAGCCGGGGTTGAGGTCGCGCGACGCGGCGGCTCCGGGCCCGACCTCGACGGCGATGCCGGCCGCGCGCAGGCGCTCGAAGCCGCGTCCGGCGACCAGCGGGTTCGGGTCGGCCAGCGAGGCGACCACGCGGGCGATACCGGCGGCCACGAGCGCGTCGCAGCACGGCGGCGTGCGGCCGTGGTGCGAGCACGGCTCCAGCGTGACGAAGGCGGTGGCGCCGGCGACCCCGTGGCCGCGCGCGGCCGCGTCGCGCAGCGCCATCACCTCGGCGTGCGGGCCGCCGACCCGCTGGGTGTGGCCGCGTCCGAGGACGGTGCCGTCGGGCGCGGCGATGACGCAGCCCACGCGGGGATTGGGATCGGTCAGCAGGAGGGCGTCGCGGGCCAGGGCGAGCGCCTCGGCCATACAGTCTTCGGGCGAGCGTTTCATTGGAGGGTCGGCAGGAAGGGACGCCCGCGCCACCATGGCGGCGCGAGCGGTTCAGGAATCGCCGGCGAGCGGTTCGCAGCGCTTGTCGCTCGCCGAGGCCGGCGTGCAGATCCGCAGGCGGCCGTTGCGTGTGATGAAGATGCGCCGGCTCTGCGCGAAGGCCTCGGTGCCGGTGACATCGTTGCGGGAGATGCTGATGCTGAGGTTGTTGAAGCTGTCGTCGGCCTTCTTGGCGAAGCCCGAACCATCGTAGCGCACGTAGGCGGGGTTGGCCTTCACGCTGCCGGTGCCGGCGATCGTCAGGTAGGGCGCATCCAGTGCCTGCGCGAGCACGGTGAGGTCGGTGGCCGCGTCGTAGCGGCCGTCGCGGTCCATGTCGACGAAAGCCACGAAGCCCCGCGACCAGTCCCGGCGCCCGGGCTCCAGGGGCATCACCAGGGCCGGCAGGTTGCGCTTCATGGCTTCGGAGCGCGCCGCGTTGAGGCTGGCGACGAACGAATGGGACGCCGAGGCCATCTGCGCATTGCGCACGAGGGACGTGAACCCCGGCGCCGCCAGCACCAGCAGGATGCTCAGGACGGCGAGCACCACCATCAGTTCCACCAGCGTGAAGCCGCACCCGCCGGGCCGCGCGCGCTGGCACCGCGACGGGCCCTGGCCCGCGCGGGCGGAAAGGGTGGACGGGGCGGGGCGGGCGCGGCGCATCAGGGCCAGCAGGCGTGCGGCTCGGCGCGGGCGGTGCCGTCGCAGCCCCGGCTCCCCGTGCTCTCCATCCAGAGGACGCCGACGGCCGGGTCCGCGCGGGTCGGCGTCGCCGTGACGCGCACGCATTCGCCGAGCGACAGCGGCGCGCCGCCGCCCGCGTCGCAGGCCGTGGCGGCCAGCAGGTAGGCGGCCGTGGCCGGAAGGTCGCCCGAGTGGGTCTTGAACAGCGTGCCCGCCGCGCCGGGCGTCGACACGGCCAGGTAGGTGGACGCCTGGGTCATCGCGCGTTCCTGCTGCTGCAGCAGTTCGACGATCGCCGTCCGCCCCTCGGCGCGCCGCGCCTTCCGGACCGACGCCTGGTAGGCCGGCAGCGCGACCGTCGCGAGCAGCGCCACGACCGCCACGGCGACGGCCAGCTCGACGAGCGTGAGGCCGCGCGCGGCCGCGCCCGTGGCGCTAGTCGCCGGCATGGTGGAGGTCCTGGTAGTTCGGGATGCGACGCCAGTTGAGGACGCCGAAATCGCTCGTCCGGCTCAGCGAGCCGAAGTCGCCGGCCGCCGTCGAGCCCAGGGCGTCGTTGCCGCCGGAGCCCCGCGCGACGACCCGGCCCCGGGTCAGCGTGGTGCCGCGACCGGTGCCGTCGACCGCACCGTGGACCGAGGGGCCGCTGCGCACCACCAGTGGCGTCCCGGGCACCCCGACGGTCGATGCCCGGAAGCGGCCTTCGCCGGTCACCAGGCTCACCTGGTAGACGTTGCCGGAGCCGCCGCCGCACACGTCCTGCGTGGCGCCCGGCGGCACCAGCGAGGCGAAGACCAGCGTGTCGCCGAAGGTCGTCAGGTCGCTGACCTGGCGCTCGCCGGCGTCGGGCAGGTCGACCAGCCACCCGGCGCGCCGGGTCGTGTCGTCGCTCCCCCGCGGGCGGCCCCAGGCGAAGGCCGGAACGGTGAGCGTCCCGGCGCGCGCGACACCGGTGGCGAGGCGGTCCCGCCCGGCGATCGCCGCGCCCCCGTCCACCGTGGCGGAGGCGTCGTCCAGCAGCACGTAGAGCGACTGACGCTGCGCCGAGGCGGGGTCCTGGAGGTCGTCGGCCTCGAGGTGCTTGCCGGTGCCGAACGCGACCAGGACGCTCCGGCCGGGTCCGGCGAGCAGCCGGGGCGCCACGCTGATCGGTTGGGGACGACCGGCGGCGGACCCGGTGCCGGCGTCGCGGGCGACGAACAGCGGCAGTGCCGCACCGTCGCGGACGAAGGCCGACAACCCGGGCAGGGTCCAGCCGGCGCTGCCCTTCTTCGAGAAGTCGAGCTTCCACAGGCGGCCGTGGAGGTCCCCGAAGTACAGCGACTCGACCTCGCCGGCGCGTCCGATCACGGGGTTGAAATCCACGATCCCGGGCGACAGCGTGCCCGCCAGCGCGGCGTCGACCGGCATCGACAGGCGGAAATAACTGGTGCCGAGCCGCCAGGGCGTGCCGACGGGCTTGGACAGGTCGAGCAGGAAGATCGCCGGCGCGCCGTCCGCGCTCGCGTGGCCGTCGGGCCGGGTGTGATTGACGCCGCCGGCGACGACCACGTAGGTGCGGTAGGTCGGCGCTCCCGCGGCGCTCGGGGCGCTGGTGCGGAATTTCAGGATCTGCGGCCGCCCGATCACGTTGCCCAGGGCGGGATCGTCGCGGTCGGTGAACTCCCACAGGACCTTCGAGGCGTCGAAGGCGCCCGGATCGCTCACGTCCAGCGCGTAGACGCCCTGGCCGCCGCCGCCCGTGCCGCCCGCGAGCACCGTCTTCCAGCCGCCGTCGGCCGTCTCGGCCTCGGCCACGCGCGGGGTGGCGTCGACGTAGGCGCGATGCAGGCCCGCGTCGTAGGCGGGCGAGGTCAGGGCGGCGAGGTGCGGCCCCATCCAGCTCGGGATGTAGCCGAAGAGCTCGTCGCCGGTGTCGGCATCGAAGGCGTGGAGCATGCCGTCGTTGGCGCCCGCGAACACCGCCTTGTGGCGGGCCGCGTGCCGGTCGTGGAACGCGACGTACGACGTCGAGCCGTGGCGGGCCGTGGGCGCGCCGGAGAACGCGACGCCCGAGTTCACGAAATCGCCCAGGCGACTGGTCCGCCGGCGGAACCTGACGCCCTCCAGGCGCCGGTCGCCGCGCAGGAAATCGACGCGCTGGGGTCCCAGCCCGTCCGGCGGCGTCGCCGCGTCGACCCGGTCGAGCCATGCCTTCGGCCGGTCGGCGCCGCCGTCCTCCAGCCGCCCCCAGCGGAACTCGTCGGCCGTGCGCGACGACGCGTCGACCCGCCCGATGAAGATCCGCCGCCGATCGGGGTCGAGCGCGGGCGCGTCGAGGCGTTCGGCCGCGGACCAGCGGGCCTCGGCGCGGTCGCTGCCGGCCCGCACGCGGCCGCTCCCGTCGAGCGTGAGCGGCAGCGCCAGCAGGTCGCCGCGCCAGCCGTCGGTGTCGAAGCTGGTGCGGTAGATGGCGGCGGTCTCGCCGACCGCGAGGCCGGCCGTCGGCACGTCGCCCGAGGCGATGGTGTGGCTGCGCGAGGCGATGCCCGCGAAGATCTCGTCGAGCCCGCGCAGGACGGCGCCCGCGCTGCTCGCGAGGTGGTAGGTGCGCGGATCGCCCTGGCCGGCGGCATGCTCCCAGGCCCCGTTGTCGAGCGCGCCCTTGTCATCGACGAAGGGGTTGCCGATGCCCGAGCGGTCCTGGAAGCCGCCGTACTTGGCGGCCAGGAAGAACTGGTTGCGGCGGCGGTCCTCGAGCCGGGTGCTGTCGCCGTATTCGTTCACGTCCAGCACGTAGGTCGTCACGCGCATGCCCGGGCGCTGGCGAGCCGGCTCGGCGGTCCACGCGGTGCCGCGGATGTCGTGCGTGCGGGCCCAGTACGCCATGCCGGCGATGTCGTGACCGGGGCCGATGGTGGCCAGCGCGGGGATCGGCGAGCGCGGCGAGCCGGGCGGGTTGGGATTGGCGCTGGCACGGGACGGATCGTCCGGATAGGGCACGCGCGTGCCCGACTCGAAGCCGCCGACGACGCGCGTCCATGCGGCGAAATCGGGCTCGTTGCGCGCGGGGTCGGCCGAGCGTGGGAATTCCTCCGGGTCGACGCTCGCGCGGCCGGGGATCGACGCGTCCTTGTGCGTGTGGATGTCGCCGATGACCAGGATGTTGTTGCGCAGGCAGGACTGGTCCTTCGTGGCGCTGCCGCCCGCGTGCGGGTCGTCCCAGCGGTCGTGGACGGGGAAGCCGTCCTTCATCGCGTCGGTCATGCCGGCGGTGGCCTGCGGGGTCGGCGGCAGGCCCTGCACGTAGCGCAGGGCCTCGTAGTACAGCTCGCCCACCGGATCGTGGCGCTTGTACAGGCCGGGTTCGGTCCCGGTTCGGCCGAACCGGTTGAGGTAGTTGACGACGCCGCTCACGCCTTCGGCCGCGCCATCGGGGTTGGGGATGAACACGCCGGTCGACGGGTCCCATTCCATTTTCGGGTTGACCTGCTGTCGCGCGCCCGCCGCGTCGATGCGCGTCGCGCCGACGAACTTCATCGGCGCGCGCAGCACGCCCCCGTAGCGCGCGTTGCTCGCATCGAGCAGGTAGCCGAAGGCCGCCACGCGCACGCGATCGCCATATTTCTGCAGGTTGCCCACCGGCTTGAAGTTGCCCGCCGGCTGGAGCGCGCACAGGCCGCTGCGTGGATCGGCCAGCGCACCCGTGCCGTCCGTCTCGCACACGCGCACGCGGGCGTAGAAGAACCGGTCGCTCGACAGCCGCGTCGAGCCGTGCGCGGTCCTCGGAGCGCCGCCGTCCACCGGCAGCGCGACGCCCAGGTCGGCGTTGGCCCCCGGGGTCGTGCAGCGGCCGCCGGCCTCGGTGCCGAACTCGACCCGGTCCAGGCAATTGCCGATGAAGACGTCGCCGCGCCAGTCGCCCAGCAGCGTCCGGGGCAGGGCGTCGCCGGCGGCGCCGCGCGCGAGTCGCTTGCGCAGGAAGTTGCCGTCGAAAGGCGCATAGAGCACGGCGCGCTGCAGCACGGTCAGCGTGGGCGTGTCGACGATGCGGTCGCCTCCGGTCAGGCCCAGGCGCAGCACGTCGATGGCCGAACTCGTGGCCCAGTTCATGAAATTGCCGCTGAAGCCGGCGCCGCCGCAGCCGTGGGCGGTCGCCGCACCGAAGCGGTCGAAGCGGCGCAGCGATGCATCGGCGTCATCCACGTAGGCATAGCAGCTCTCGGTGTCGAAATGACCGATGTACGCGTCGGTGGCGTCGTAGACGGGGTCGAGGTACTGGGCGCCGACGGTCGGATACTCGACCGACAGCGCCAGGGTGAGCGTCGGCCGGTGACCGCCGGTCCCGGCGTGAAGCGGCTCGGCGGACAGTTGCACCTGCCGGACGGCCGGGGTCTGGCCGAACGCCAGCCAGGAACCGGCGAGCGCCAGTAGGAGTGCGGGCGGCAGCCACCGCGTCGCGGTGGTCGATCGGAGGCGTCTTGCCATGCGGGTTCAGTCCTTCTTCCTGCGGTAGAGCGCCTGTACGACGGCCTGGATGTCGCGACGCGGGCCGAAGCCCATCGCGGTGACGCGGAAGACCCGAGGCGCCGGCGCCGACAGGTCGGCCATCGGTTCCCGGTCGTCCACGGCCTCGACGATGTAGCGCGGCGCCAGTGCCGGTCGCACGCCGTTCTCGACGCCCGCGCCGCTGGCGAAGGTGCGGCCGGTGAATTCGCCGAAACCCGCGGTGCGCGTGGCGTCGGTGAAATCGACCTCCTGCCAGACCGGCTTGCCCGAGAGTTTCTGGATGCACAGCCCACGGCTTCTCGGGCCGGTGCCGCAGCCCTCGGCGAAGTCGATGCCGGCGCCGTCGGCGAACGCATCCGCGCGGGCGACGGCGGCGGGAGGCCCGTCGATGTCGCGGATCGCGTCGGCCAATCCGGCTTCGGCCGACTGGAGCGCGGACTGCGCGTCGCGGTCGTTGCGCGCGCCACGCTCGTTCATCATCGCGATCTGCGCCGCGCCGAGGCCCAGGATCGAGATTAGCAGCAGCACCTGCAGCACGACGACGAGCGCCAGGCCCTGCTGCTGCACCCGGGTCGCCGGATCGCGCGGCCGCCTCATGGCGGACCCGCGTGGTTGCGCAGCTGGACCGTGAGCGCCGCCGTGCGACGCAGCCGCCCGTCCGCCTCCGGCACGAAGCGGGTGCCGGCGTCGTCCCCGGAGGACAGGGCCTCGCCGAGCGGATGCAGCGTGGTCCTCGACTGGCGGTCCAGGGCGGTGCCGGGCGGGCCGCGCAGCACCATGCCGATGCGCAGCGAACGCACGTGCAGCCAGTTCTCGCGGGTCGCCGCGTCGTCGCCGGCCACGACCAGCTGGTCGGCGCGCAGGTAGCGCTCCGCCACGCCGTCGGCCGGTGCGTCGGCCGGCGTCTTCAACTTCGGCCGAACGCCGTCGACGCCGTAGAGCACCTGGAAGCTCTCGACGCCCTGGACGGCCGGGTGCGGCGCACCGAGCACCGTCCCGGCGCTGCCGGAGGTGCCGGCCGCGCACATCAGGGAGGGCTCGGCGTCGCTGCCCACGGCGACGTAGAACACGCTGACGCTCCGGTCGTCGCGTTCGGACGGTGGCGTCTTCGCGATGTCGCCCATGCAGTCGAGGGTGGCATGGTCGGTCTCGTCGGCTCCCGGGGCGCGCGCCGCGGCCTGGGTCCGCAGCACGAGGACATCGCCGCCCTGGCGGCAGGACGCACCGGCCGACGCGGTGCAGCCGGTACCGCGACTGCCGTTGGGCCCCGCCGGGCCGAGGGCGCCGTCGTAACCCTGGACGTCGCTCGGCGGCAGCGGCACGTCCGCGGCCGGCACGGGGAAGCGAACGCCCCGCGCCTGCACGGCATGCGCGTCCGCCAGATAGCCGCTCTGGGCGGCGATCCGCTGCACGAGATCGACGGCGAAGCGGGTGTTGTCCTGCAACTGGCCGACGGCGTCGACGCCGTGAAAGCCGCGCCGCGTGGCCAGCAGCACGGTCACGGCGGCGAGGACGACGATCAGCGACAGCACCAGCGTCACCATCAGTTCGATCAGCGTGAGGCCGCGTTCGCGCCGTCTCACGACGCCGTTCCCAGGAGCACCGGGACGGAGACCGACGGTCGGCTGTCGGCGGCGTCGACGTGATCGAACGCCGCGCCGCCGGTGCGGGAACGGTCGGTGCTCGCGCGGCGCCATCCGAGTTTGATCCGAAGGAGGTCGCCCGTGCCGCTGCAGGCCCAGACGGGCAGGCCGTCGGCGTCGAAGGGTCGTTCGTCGAAGCAGACCGTGACGTGCGCACCGGGCAGGCCGCTCGCGGAGGCGAACACGCGCTGCAGCCACTCGCCCATGTCCCAGGCCGCCACCTGCTGCGGCGTGGCGCAGTCCGCGGTCATGCAGTCGGGTGCGACGCCGGCGGGCGCGGTGCGCGTGCGCGACTGCAGGTAGGGGTTGGCGCCGGGGCTGCGGCGCAGGGCGATGTCGGGGTTGCCGCGCAGGCGTTCGGCCAGGTCCGTCGCCAGTCGCACGGCGCTCGCCTGGAGCCGCGCCTCGCGGGCGTTGCGCAGCGCGGCGGCCTGGAGACCGGCCATGCCCAGCAGGCCGACCGACAGGATGACGATCGAGACGAGGACCTCGATCAGCGTCGAGCCGGCCGCCTCCCGGCGCCGGCACGGATTACTTTGTCGCACGCGTTCCCCCAGCTTCTTGATGCCGCCTCCCTGGATGGCGACTTGTGCGGGGGATTCTGGGGGGCCTGGGCGGCCGGGGCGTGCCGCCCGGCGAGGGCTGGGCGCCATTCGGCGGCGCGATCGTCCATCGGCGGGCCGGACGTCGCCATGGCGGGAATCGGCGTCAGATGTCCTTGAGCAGCTGCCGGAACTCGTCGACGTCCTCGAAGCTGCGATAGACCGAGGCGAAACGCACGTAGGCGACCTTGTCCATGCCTTCGAGTTCGCGCATGACGAGCCCGCCGACATCGGTCGTGGCGATCTCGCGCAGGCCGCTCGAGAGCAACTGCTGCTCGATGCGCAGCAGCGCGCCGTCGATCTGCTCGATGCCCACCGGGCGCTTGCGAAGTGCCAGCATCATCGAGGCGCGCACCTTCTTGGAGTCGAAGTCGGCGCGGCTGCCGTCCTTCTTGACGACGACGGGAAAGCCCACGTCGGGGCGTTCGTAGGTGGTGAAACGCTTGTCGCAGGCGCCGCACTGCCGACGACGGCGCACGAAGTCGCCATCCTCCGAGACGCGGGTCTCGACGACCTGCGTCTCGGCATGACGGCAGAACGGGCACTTCATGCGGTCGTGCCGGTGGCGTCGCTCAGCGGTAGACCGGGAACCGGCTGGTCAGCGCGTGCACTTTGGCGCGGACGGCCTCGATGTTGGCCGCGTCGCGCGGGTTCTCGAGGACATCGGCCACGAGGTTGGCCGTCAGGCGCGCCTCCTCGTCCTTGAAGCCGCGCGTGGTCATGGCCGGCGTGCCGATGCGCACGCCGCTGGTGACCATCGGCTTTTCCGGGTCGTTGGGGATCGCGTTCTTGTTGATGGTCATGTGGGCGCTGCCCAGCACGGCCTCGGCTTCCTTGCCGGTGATGCCCTTGGCACGCAGGTCGACCAGCATGACGTGGCTCTCGGTGCGGCCGCTGACGATGCGCAGGCCGCGCTCGGTCAGGGTGTCCGCCACGATCTGCGCGTTCCTCACGACCTGCTGCTGGTAGGCCTTGAACTCGGGCGCCATGGCCTCCTTGAAGGCCACGGCCTTGGCCGCGATCACGTGCATCAGGGGGCCGCCCTGCAGGCCGGGGAAGATGGCGCTGTTGATCGCCTTCTCGTGCTGCGACCTCATCAGGATGATGCCGCCGCGCGGCCCGCGCAGGCTCTTGTGCGTGGTGGAAGTGACGACGTCGGCGTGCGGCACCGGGTTGGGATAGACGCCCGCGGCGACGAGTCCGGCGTAGTGCGCGATGTCGACCATGAAGATCGCGCCGACATCCCTGGCGACCTTGGCGAAACGCTCGAAGTCGATGCGCAGCGAATAGGCCGAAGCCCCCGCGATGATCAGCTTGGGCCGGTGCTCGTGCGCCTTGCGCTCCATCGCGTCGTAATCGATGGCTTCGTTGGCGTCCAGGCCGTAGCTCACGACGTTGAACCACTTGCCGCTCATGTTGAGCGGCATGCCGTGCGTGAGGTGGCCGCCTTCGGCCAGGCTCATGCCCATGATGGTGTCGCCAGGCTTGAGGAAGGCCAGCATGACGGCTTCGTTGGCCGAGGCACCGCAGTGCGGCTGCACGTTGGCCGCGTCGGCGCCGAAGAGCTGCTTGACGCGGTCGATGGCCAGTTGCTCGGCCACGTCGACGTGCTCGCAGCCGCCGTAGTAGCGTTTGCCGGGATAGCCCTCGGCGTACTTGTTGGTGAGCTGGGAACCCTGTGCCTGCATGACGGCGGGCGAGGCGTAGTTCTCGCTGGCGATCAGCTCGATGTGGTGCTCCTGGCGGGCGTTCTCCGCCTGGATGGCGGCCCAGAGCTCGGGGTCGGTCTGTTCGACCAGGATGTCGCGGTGGTACATGGCAGTCCTTTGAAGACGGTGGTCCTTGTGCTTCCAGCAAACAAGGGCTGCCCAGGCGAACGGCTGAACACCCGTCCACCCATGAAAGGCGGGGGGCGGCACGCTTCCCAGTGGTAGTCCACGTCAGCGCCATCCACCGCAGAAGGGGTGGCGCCTATCGCCAGTCGCGTACCGGTCGAGTGTAGCCCAGCGCCCTGAAACCCCTGGACCGCGCGGGCTCTCAGAAGTCGGCCAGCAAGGCCACCTTCTGGGGGTTGGACGCGGCCGCCGGCGCCGGGGTCGGCGCGGCCTCGGCCTTGGCCGTCGCCGGGGTCGTGGCGGGCATCGCCTGCGCGCGCAGCGTCGGCGGGGTCGTGGTCGGCACGGTGGCGCCGCCGGCGACCTGGCGCAGCCGCTGGTGTTCGGCCAGCACCTTGCTCGCGTAACCGCCGTCGTTCTCGAGGTTGGCCGCGCCCACGTAGTAGCGCAGGCCGGCTTCGAGCGAACCGGCGCGGGCGATGCATTCCTGCAGCACCTTCACGCCGACGCGCATGTTGGTCACGGGATCGAAGGCGGTCAGCGAGCCACCGGCGCTCTCGTACTTGTCGACGTGGATGCGCGTCATCACCTGCATCAGGCCCTGGGCACCGACGTGGCTCTGGGCGAAGGGATTGAAGCTCGACTCCACGGCCATGATGGCCAGGATCAGCGTCGGGTCGAGCTTGGTGCGCTTGCCCAGCGAATAGGCTTCGGACACCAGAACGCTCAGCGGCTCGGCGGCGACGCGGTATTTCTTGCTCAGCCAGTAGGCGACGGCGGCCTGCTGCCGGGGCAGTTCGTGCGGGCTGGCGGCGGTCGTGCGATCGATGGCGGTGGGTTCCGGCGCCGTCGCGTCGACCACGACGACGGGCTTGCGCGATTCGAGCCAGCCCATCAGGTGTTGTTCGCCGGTGGCGCGCAGGTCGGGCCGTGCGGTGAGGGCGAGCACGGTGAATACCGTGGCGAGCCCGACCAGGGCGGAACCGTTGTGGGTGATCTCGAAAAAACCGTCGACCACGTCGGACCCGAAGGTCTTGAGCCCCCGGGCCGTGGTCTTCAACGCCTCGTTCATCGCTTTCCTTTCGGTGCTGAGCCCACGACCTGGCGCACTTCGGGGAAGGGCGACGAACTCGGGGCAGGGCACTTGGATTGGCAAGAGCCGGGTCCGCGCCAGGACATGAAGTGAGGTGTGAGCGCGATGAACCCGACGGAGCCGACGTACGTTGTGGTCGGCAGCGGAGCCTGATGCTCTAGTACTTATGTTGTACCGAGTGATCGGGCGACAGGCATTCTAAAAAGCTCTAAATAACGAGTCAAGAATAAGAAAACAGATCGTTATGCATAAAGATGATGTTCCTGTGGGCGCAAGCGAGGTCGATCCGACATCGAAGTGACATGGGGCGTCAGCCGGGCACCGGTGGCTTTGCGGCAAACTCGACACGATGGACGTGTCTTCTCTCAAACGGAACAAATGGGTGCGGCGCGTTGTCCTCGCGCTCCTCGCGGTGCTTGCGCTGGGCCTGCTGTCGTGGCTCGCGGTGCCGCCGCTGCTGAAGGGCCAGCTCGAGCGGATCGGCAGCGAGAAGCTCGGCCGCGCGGTGACGATCGGGCAGGTCGATTTCAAGCCGTGGACGCTCGAACTCGCGTTGCGCGACGTGCGCATCGCCGGGGCCGGGGGCGGCGCGCCGCAACTGGCGATCCGGCGCATCCACGTGAACGCCGAACTGCAGTCGCTGGTGCGCCTCGGCCCGGTGATCGACGCCGTCGCGATCGAAGCGCCGGCCGTGCGGCTCACACGCCTGGCCGACGGTGGCTACGACATCGACGACATCCTGCGCAAGTTCGCCGAGGCCCCCGCGAAGCCCGACGCTGAACCGATGCGCTTCGCCGTTCACAACATCGCGATTTCGGAGGGAACGGTCGATTTTGATGACCGCATGGTCGGACGCAAGCACGAACTGCGCGACCTCCGGCTGGACGTGCCGTTCCTGAGCAATTTCGATTCGCAGCGCGAGGTCACGACCGAGCCCCGGCTGGCGTTCGTGCTCAACGGCAGTGCCTTCGATTCCAACGCATCGAGCACGCCGTTCGCGGACAACCGCAAGACGGATGGACGCCTGTCGTTCAAGGCCCTCGACCTGGCGCCCTACCTGAGCTACCTGCCCGCGGGATTGCCCGTGCGCCTGCGCGCCGGCACGCTCGATGCCGACCTGCGCGTCGATTTCGAGCGTGCCGCCGCCACCAGCCTGCGCATCAGCGGCACCGTGGAGGCCCATGGCGCCAGGTTCGCCGATGCACGCTCGGGCGAGCCGCTGGCCTTCGACTCGCTGAAGGTCGCGCTGGCCGATGTGCGGCCGCTCGAAGGTGCGATCCACCTCGGCGAGGTCGCGCTCGTGGCGCCGCGCCTGACGCTGGCGCGCCGCGCGGACGGCAGGTTCGACCTGCTGGCGACCGGGGCGGACCCCGGCGACGCACGCCCGCCGGCCGCCGACGCGGCCCGTCCGGGCGCGACGCCGGCCTCCAGGCCGCCACTGCGCCTGCGGATCGACCGTTTCACGCTGACCGCCGGACATGTCGCCTGGCGCGACGAGGCCACGCGTCCGGCCGCGGCCGTCGATGTCGACCAGCTTTCCCTCGCGGCCACCGCGGTCGCATGGCCGGTGACGACGCCGGCGCGTTTCGAGGGAGCGGCCGTCGTCGGCGGGGCGCCGCTCAAGTTCAGTGGCGAGGCCACCGACAAGACCGCCCAGGTGCGCGCGGAAGTCGCCGACCTGCCACTGTCGCTGGCCGCGCCGTACCTGGCGCAGAGCCTGGTGCCCGCGCTCGACGGCAAGCTCGGCGGGCAGGTCGACGTGGCATGGAACGCGGCCTCGACGCCCGCGCAGCTGACGCTCAAGGCGCGCCGCCTGAGCGCCGATGGCCTGGCGCTGACCCAGGGAAAGACGGCCCTGGCGAGCGTCGGCCGGTTCGAGCTGGTCGACGCCGACGTCGACCTGACCGGGCGCACGGTCGCCATCGCCAGCCTGAGCGCGACGGCGCCCAAGGTCCGCATCGAGCGCGACGGCGAACGGCGTTGGATGTTCGAGCGCTGGCTGCGCACCGCCGAACGCGCCGATGCGCAGCGCGCGAGCGCGACCGCCGCCAGGCCCGTCGCGGCCGCGACGCCGCCCGTGGCGGGCGACACCCGGCCCTGGCGCCTGTCGCTCGGCACGCTGGCGGTCCAGGGCGGCACCGTGTCGTATGCCGACGCGGCCGGCAGCGCGCCGGTGGCCATCGAGGTCACCGCGCTGACGCTGACGGCTCAGAAGCTCGCGCCCGGCACCGCGACCGCCTCGCCGGTGCGCCTGTCCGCGCGCATCGGCGCGGGCCGGGCGGATGCCGGGCGGCTCGACTACCAGGGCAACGTGGTACTGCAGCCGCTCTCGGCCGAGGGCCGCCTCGACGTGTCGGCGTTTCCGGCGCACGCCTTGAAGGCCTACTACGGCGATCCGCTCAACGTCGACATCCGCCGTGCCTTCGCCAGCTACCAGGGCACGGTGCGCTTCGCGAGCGCGCCCTCGGGCATCACGTTGCGCCTGGCGGGCGACACGGCCGTGGAGGACTTCCGCGCCAACAGCGCGTCGCTCACGCAGCCCGGCGCGCCGGGGCTCGAGCGCGGCAACGACCGGCTGCTGAGCTGGAAGTCCCTGAACCTGCGCGGGCTTCAGCTCGCACTGGCGCCGAGCGCGCCGCTGTCGCTCGACGTGCGCGAGACCACGCTCACCGATTTCTTCGCGCGCGTCATCGTCGACCCGACCGGGCGTGTCAACCTGCTGAACCTGGGGCGTGGCAGCAAGTCCGAGCCGGGTGCGACGCCGGCCGCCGGCGCGCCCGCCGCGGCGGTGGCCGTCACGCAGCAGCGCCTGCCCGACGGCGAGACGGTGACCATCGCCGCGCCGGCGGTGCCGGCCGCGAGCACCGCCGCCCCGACGGCGGGCGCGGCGCCCGCCGGGACCACCGCCGCCGCGGCGTCGGGCCCGGCGGCGATCCTGCGCTTCGGTCCGATGAGCCTGGTCAACGGCAAGATCGACTTCACCGACCTGTTCGTCAAGCCCAACTACTCGGCCGACCTGAGCGAGCTGACCGGCAAGCTGAGCGCCTTCACCTCGCGTCCCGGCGAGAAGGCCGAGCTGGCCGATCTCGAACTGCGCGGGAAGGCGCAGCAGACGGCCTCGCTGGAGATCGTCGGCAAGATCAACCCCGTGGCCCGTCCGCTGGAGCTCGACATCACCGCGCGCATGCGCGATCTCGATCTGGCGCCGCTGACGCCGTACTCGGTCCGCTTCGCCGGCCACGGCATCGAGCGCGGCAAGCTCAGCATGGACATCAACTACCGCATCGCGCCCGACGGCCGGCTCGCCGCGACCAACAAGCTGGTGCTCAACCAGCTGCGCTTCGGCGAGGCGGTGGAGGGCGCCCCGAACAGCCTCCCCGTGCGCTTGGCCGTGGCGCTGCTGGCCGACCGCAACGGCGTGATCGACATCGACGTGCCGATCAGCGGCTCGCTCAACGATCCCCAGTTCAGCGTCGGCTCCCTGATCATGCGTGCGCTGGGCAACCTGATCGCCAAGGCCGTCACGGCACCGTTCAGCCTCATCGCCCGGGGCTTCGGCGGTGGCGGGGGCAGTGGCGGCGAGGCGAGCGTGGTCACCTTCGACAACGGCAGCGCGGCGCTCACGGCCGCGAGCCGGGACAGTCTGGACGGCATCGCCAAGGGATTGCTGGAACGCCCGACGCTGCAGATGACCGTGGTGGGCACGGCGAACCTGGCGCTGGAACGCGACGGCTACAAGCGCCAGCGCCTGCGGCAGCTCGCCCAGGCCGAGAAGCGTCGCGCCGCCGCCCGCTCGGGCGAGGACGCGGCCGACGTCGCCCCCCTGACCGATGCGCAATACCCGGCGCTGCTCGCGGCCGTCTACAAGCGCTCGGAGATCGCCAAGCCACGCAACCTGATCGGCCTGGCCAAGGACCTGCCCCTCGCCGAGATGGAAGCGCTGCTGCTGGCAGACATCCCGGTCGACGAGGAGTCGATGCGCCAGCTCGCCGTGGCACGGGGAGCGGTCGTGCGGGATCACCTGCTGGCTCAGAAGCTGCCCAGCGAGCGGCTGTTCATCGGCGCGGCACGGGTCCGCACGGCCCCGGAGGAGGGGTGGAAACCCTCTGCCCAACTCAATCTGGCGACCCGTTAGAGACGGTCGGGTCCCGGTCGGTGAAAATGTCGCCATCCACCGGCCTTCCGATGCCAGCGACGGCCCGGTTTCCCTTTCCATTCAGACAACGTTTCAGCAGCGCGCAGTGACCTCCAATTCCTCCAAGCACCACGACCTCCAGTCCCTCGACACGCTCACCGGCGGCGCCTTCACCGCGCCGACGTCGGGCGAACGGGCCCAGCGCATCCGCGACTGGCTCGCGACCCATCCCACGGCCGAACAGATGCAGGGCGTGTTCAAGGAGCTGAGCGGCCGCGACAAGGGCGCCGCCCGCCTGCTGCGCGAGAAGCTCGACGAGATCAAGCGCGCCAAGGGCCAGGAGACCATCGGCGCCGAGTGGGCCGCCAAGGCCGAGGCACTGCTGGGCCAGTCCAAGCTCAACATCGCCGATGCGATGGCCTGGCAGCGCGACGCCGCCCGTGCCGGCGCTCCGCTGTCGCGCGAGCCGCTCGCCGGCCTGAAGAACCGGCTGGCCGAACGCGTCAAGGGCATCGAGGACCTGCAGCATCGCGCCCAGGTCCAGCGCGAGGCCGCCGTGCTGCTCGCACAGCGCTTCGAAGTGCTGTCGACCAAGGGCTGGCGCAACGCGCAGGCCGCCGAGGAAGGCCTGCGCGGCGACGTCGCCCACTGGCAGCAGCAGGCGAGTGAACTGGCCGGTGATCCGAACTGGAGCAGCCTCGATGCCCGCTTCGGGCCGCAGCTCGATGCGTCGAAGGCGCAGTTGCTGGTGGTGTCGGATGCATTTCATGTCGCCCTGGCCCAGGCCATCGCCGCCGCCGCCGATGCCGCCGCGCCGCTGCCGCCGGTCCCTGTCTGGGCCGATGAGCTGCGCGCCGCGCGCGGCCTGCCGACCGAGGCCGCCACGCACGCCGCCGCCACGGCCGCCGCTTCGGCGCCCGTGAAGACCGTCAAGGCCGGATCGGCCAAGGCCGACCCGGAGCGGTTCGCCGCCGCGCAGACCGCCGTGGAAGGCGCGCTCGCCACGCTCGAGAAGGAAACGGCCGAGGGTCATGGCAAGGCCAGTGCCGGTGCCGCCGCCGCCCTGCGGGCGGTGCTCAAGGACCACGGCAAGCTGGTCGAGGCCCCGCTGGAAGCGCGCGTGCACGCGGCCCTGGTCGCCGCCGGCGAGCTCGAAGGCTGGCAGCGCTGGAGCGCCGACAAGGTGCGCGAGGAACTGGTCGCCAAGGCCGAAGGATTGCTGAAGCGTCCCGAAGGCCAGGCACTGGGCGGACGCAAGATCCAGGAGAGCCTGCGCACCCTGCGCGACCAGTGGAAGCAGGCCGACCAGGGCGGCATGCCCAACCATGCGCTGTGGAAGCGTTTCGACGAAGCCTGCAACGAGGCGCACAAGGTCGTCGAGGCCTGGCTCGAGAAGGTGCGCGCCGATGCCGCGGAACACCGTGCCCATCGCCTCGCGCTGATCGAGGAAGTCAAGGCCTGGGCGGCCGAGCACGCCGACGCCGCCGATCTGAAGGCGCACAACCGCGCGCTGCACCAGTTCGCCGATCGCTGGCGCGATGCCGGACACGTCGGCGAGAAGCTCTTCGCCGAACTGCAGCCGCAGTGGAACGAAGCCTTCGGTGCCGCCCGCGCGCCGTTCGAGGCCGCCCAGAAGGCCAGCGTCGAGCGTCGCCAGTCGATGATCGCCGAGGCGGTCGAACTGGGCGCCGCGCCGGTGCTGCGCATCGATGCCGTCAAGGCGCTGCAGCAGCGCTGGCAGGCCGAGGCGCAGAGCGTGCCGGTCGACCGCCGTCACGAACAGAAGATGTGGGATGCCTTCCGCGCTCCCATCGACGAAGCCTTCAATCGCAAGACGGCCGAGCGCGAGAAGGCGTCGTCCGCCATGAGCGAGCACGACCGCCACGTGCTCGACGCTTCGAAGGCGCTGGAGGCGGCCAACGCCACCGGCGACGTGCAGAAGATCCGCGCGGCCATCGCCCGCCTCGAAGGCGCCATGCGCGGCGAGGCCCCGCCGCCGGCACCCGCGCCGGCACCCACGCCCGTGTCGGGCAGCGACGGACCCCCCGTGGGTGCGACCGAGGTGGTCGCGCCGGGTCAGGCCGCCGCCGAATTCGGCGAAGGCGCCCATGTGCAGCCGAGCGCTCAGGAAGCCGTCGCGCCGGCGCCCCTGGCACCCGCCGAAGGCGAGGAGACGCCAGCCGTCGCCGCCGGTCCGGTGGACCTGATCGCCCCCGCCGACAGTTCCGACGCCGGCGCGCGCGCCGATGCCGGCGACAACGAAGCGGGTGCCGTGCCCGAAGCAGCGACCTCGCCGGCCGCACCGCCCAAGCCGCCCGTCAAGGCCGTGGTGGCGCGGCGTGGCGACGACCGTCCCGCCACGCGCCGTGCGGATGCCGCGCCCGCGGGTCGCGACGGCCGCTTCGGTGGCGATCGCCGTGACGGTCGCAGCGGCCCTGGCGGTCCTGGCGGGCGTCCCAACGACCGTGGGCCGCGCCCCGACGGGGGCCGTGCCGATGCCCGTGGCGGTCCGGGCGCCGGTCGCTTCGGCGACCGCCCGCCGCGTTTCGAGGACCGTGGACCGCGTCTGGGCGATGCCGCCTTCCGCGCCCAGCGCGAGGCCCTGGAGCACGCGGAGATGTCGTTGCGCAAGCTGGCCGCGCAGGCGCACGGCGAAGCGCTCACGCAGTTGCTCGGCGCCTGGGAGAAGCGCGACGCGACCCAGTTGCCGAGCGTGCAGGAGCTCGGCCGCGCGGTGTCGCCGACGGTGCGTGGCGTCTGGTCGCAATCCCTCGGATCGGCGCCGGCCGCCTCCGCCGATGCGGCCTCCGAAGCGCTGCTGCGTCTGGAAATGGCGGCGGAAGTGCCGACGCCCGCCGATCAGATCGATGCCCGGCGCGCCCTGCAGCTCAAGCTGCTGACGCGCCGTGGCGACCCGGCTCCGGTCCAGACCTGGGGCGAGGACGCGGGCAAGGTGCTCGCGGCGCCACACGAGGCGACGACGGCGCGGCGTCTGCAGACCGCGCTGAAGGCACTGCTGCGCAAGTAGCCGACGAGTGCGTTCCGGGCGCTCGCACGGCGCGGCCCGGAGCGCGCCCCGATGCACGAGCAGAACGGCTCGACGGCCTTCGCAGGTCGCGACGCCGTTTTTTTTCGTTCAGGCCCGGGACGGTTCGAAGAAGGCGTCGAACAGGTCCAGCACCGTCGGGAATTCGCGTTGGAAGGTGGTTCGATCCACGAAATAGGCTTCGCAGGCGACGGCGAAGAATTCGCTGATCGATTCGGCCCCGTAGGCATCCAGCCACGGCGTCGCGCCGCCAAAGCGCTCGGCGACGATCGTCTTCTCGCGAAAGTCGTCGAAGGCGGGTCCGAGCACGTCCATCCAGGCCGTCCGGGCGTCGCGCGCGCTTGCCGTGTCGAGGAAACCCGGCGGCAAGGGCGGACAGCCGTCGGCTTCTCCGTCGCGCATGTCGATCTTGTGGGCGAACTCGTGCACGACGACGTTGTAGCCCGCCACGACGCCGCCGGCGAGCACGTCCTGCCAGCTGAGCATCACCGGGCCGCGGTCCATCGCCTCGCCGGCGACGATCTCGTCGTACTCGTGCACCACGCCGGCGTCATCGGTGATCCGGCGCCTCGCCACCACCTCCGCCGCATGGACGACGACACCGACGAAGTCGTCGTACCAGGCCAGGCCGCTCTCGAGATGCAACACCGGCAGCACGGCCTGCGCCGCGATCGCCAGGGCGACCTCGTCGGTGATCTCGAAGCCCCTCGCGCCGTGGAATTCCTTGTCGCGCAGGAATTCGGCACTCATGGCGCGCAGGCGGCCCAGGTCGCGCGGTGAACGATCCGCCAGGAACGGGTGGCGTGCCAGGGTGGCGTCCCAGAGGGCGTCGGGGAGGAGGGGGGCGGCACGAAGGCCGCGGAGCCAGCGGAGCACGGAACGGGTCGAACAGCTCAGCGCACGTCCACGCGCTGCGCTCCCGCCGCCGAGAGGCACAGCCGTTGCGCGCGCGGCGGCACGGCGGCGGCGTCCCAGTCGCTCAGGACGATGCGGCGCAAATTGCCTGGCGCGTCGAGGAGATGCTCGGCCGGGCGGTGCGTGTGACCGTGGACGAGCGCGCGCGCGCGGGCATGCGTCAACCAGACGATCGCGGCCGCGGGGTCGACATCGGCCCAGCGGGCGTCGGGGTCGTGCTTGCGATGCTCGCTTTGGGTCCGCATCGAGCGGCCGAGCGCGCGGCGCTCCATCAGTGGCCGTGCGAGGAAGTCGCCCCGCCACCGCTGCGAGCGGACGCGTTCGCGGAAGTCCAGGTAGTCGGTGTCGTCCAGGCAAAGCTGGTCGCCATGCGAGAGCAACCAGCGTTCACCCTGGAACACCAGCACGCAGGGATCGTCGACCAGGGTCATGCCGCAACGCGCCGCGAAGGCCGCGCCGACCAGGAAGTCGCGATTGCCATGCATGAAGAACAGGGGCCGGCGCTCGGCGGCACGGCGCAGCAGGGCCGCGCACTCCGCCTCGAAGCCGTCCGAGTCCGCCGCGTCGTCCCCGACCCAGAGTTCGAACAGGTCGCCGAGGAAGAACACCGCATCGGCCGGCGTGGTCTCCAGATAGCCCCGCCACGCCTCGAAGGTGGCGGGCTCGTCGGCCTGCAGATGGAGATCGGCGAGCAGGTCGACGGTGCGCCAGGCGGCGGGCGCGACGATCTCGGCGAAGTCGGGGCCGGTCATGCCGTCTCGCGGATCCGTGCGTGATGCGTGGTGCGTGATCGGGTCCGGTCGCGTTATTCCGACAGGATGGTGGCTTTCTCGATGATCACGTCCTCGAGCGGGACGTCGTCGTGGAAGCCCTTGCGGCCGGTCTTGACGGCCTTGATCTTGTCGACCACGTCCGTGCCGCCGACGACCTTGCCGAACACGGCGTAGCCCCAGCCCTGCGCCGACGGCGCGGTGTGGTTGAGGAAGCCGTTGTTGGCGATGTTGATGAAGAACTGGGCGGTGGCCGAGTGCGGCGCGCTGGTGCGGGCCATGGCGACGGTGTAGGTGTCGTTCTTCAGGCCGTTGTTGGCCTCGTTCTCGATCTCTCCGGCCGTGGGTTTCTGCGCCATGCCGGGTTCGAAGCCGCCGCCCTGGACCATGAAGCCCGGGATGACGCGGTGGAACACGGTGTTGTCGTAGTGGCCCTTCTTGACATAGGCGAGGAAGTTCTCGACCGACTTGGGGGCCTTGGCGCGATCGAGTTCGAGCGTGATGGTGCCGTGGTCCTTGATGCTGAGTTCGACTTGGGGGTTGCTCATGAGAAGAAGCTCCTTCGTTATTTCGCCACGATGGTGGCGGACTGGATGGTGATGGGGTCGACCGGCACGTTCTGCATGCGGCCCTGGCCGGCGGTGCGTACCGCGCGGATCTTGTCGACCACGTCGGCGCCCGAGACGACCCTGCCGAAGACCGTGTAGCCATGGCCATCGGGGTTGGGCGCGTCGAGGTTGGCGTTGTCCTTCACGTTGATGAAGAACTGCGACGTGGCGGAGTCGGGATTGGAGGTGCGCGCCATGGCGACGGTGTAGCGCTCGTTCTTCAGGCCGTTGCCTGCTTCGAGCGGCACCGGCGCGCGGGTGGGCTTTTCCTTGAAGTCGGCCGTGTAGCCGCCGCCCTGGATCATGAAGCCGTCGATGACGCGATGGAAGACGGTGCCGTCGTAGTGCTTGTCGCGCACGTACTGCAGGAAGTTGGCCACGCTCTTGGGCGCCTTGTCGGGCGCGAGTTCCACGACGATGTCCCCGGCCGACGTGGCCAGCTTGACGCGCGGCATGGTGCCCTGGGCCAGGGCCGGCGTGGCCAGCGCGAGAGAGAAGGCCAGCAGGGCGGTGGAGCGCAGCACGATGCGACGCGAACTGCGAACGTACGACGAAGTGGACAGGGGCATGGGTGGAAGACCTGGTGAAACCTGGAGCGGTCCGACGCCGGGGGTGTCGGCTCAGCGGTTGTTGTTCGGGATGCGACGCGGAACCGGCGTGGCCGCGGGCAGCGCGCCGGAGGCGGGCGTCGCGAACACCTGGCGAAGCGCCGCCAGCTTGGGGGCGATCGTGGGATTGGCCGGCGCGATCTGCTGCGCGCGATCGTAGGTCTGGGCCGCCAGCCGGGCATAGACATCGCCCAGGTTCTCATGGGCGGTGGCATACGCCGGGCTCAGCCGGATGGCGGTTTCCAGGGCGTCGCGGGCACGCTCGAACTGGCTTTGCTGCGCATAGAGCGCGGCGAGGTTGTTGTAGGGCTCGGGCAACTCGGGGAAGTCCTGGGTGAGCTGCGTGAAGGCGAGCGTCGCATCCGCCGTGCGGCCCTGTTCGGTCAGGATCACGCCGCGCAGGAAACGCATCTGCGGATCGCGCGGCTTACCGGCGATGTAGGCGTCGGCCTTGGCCAAGGCTTCGGCGGGCGAGCCCTGGCGCAGCAGCCGGTTGACGTCGCCATAGTCGTCGGCGTGCGCGGCCACGGCCAGCAGCGACAGCACCGGAAACACCCACGCGGCGGCCGAACGCCGCAAGGCGCGCGCGGAGGCGAAAGAGGAGAGAGCGGGGTGCTTCATGGGGTCTCGGGGAAGGCGGCGTGCGTGGGCGGGGCGAGGGCAGGGAGGCGACGCGGGAGGCGACGCGGGAGGCGGGAACGATGCCCGGACGAAACCCGGATGAATGCCCGTCGAGGGCCGTTTATACTGCCTGGATTGTAGCCGAGGGGCCATGCCCAACCCTTCGTGCCAAGGCCTCCACCCCCCTCTGAAAACCGCTCGAACGCCTGCCTCCGGCCGGGCGCGAACCGACGTTCCCCGAATCCCATGAGTTTGCGCATCTACAACACGCTGTCGCGTGAAATGCAGGAGTTCTCTCCGCTGCAGCCCGGCCGTGTGCGCATGTATGTCTGCGGCATGACGGTGTACGACTTCTGCCACATCGGGCATGCGCGCTCCATGGTCGCGTTCGACGTCGTTCAGCGCTGGCTGCGCACGAGCGGGCTGGAGGTGACCTACGTGCGCAACATCACCGACATCGACGACAAGATCATTCGCCGCGCGGTGGACAACGGCGAGTCGGTGCGTGCACTGACCGACCGCATGATCGAGGCGCTCCACGAGGACGCCGACGCACTGGGTATCGAACGGCCTACGCACGAGCCGCGCGCCACCGATCATGTTGCGCGCATGCTCTCCATCATCGGCACGCTCGAGGCCAAGGGCCTCGCCTATCGCACGCCGGCAGGCGACGTCAACTACGCGGTGCGCAAGTTTCCCGGGTACGGCCGCCTGAGCGGCAAGTCGCTCGACGAACTGCACGCCGGCGAGCGCGTTGCGGTGCTCGACGGCAAGGACGATCCGCTGGACTTCGCGTTGTGGAAGGGTGCCAAGGCCGACGAGCCCGAGGAGGTCCGTTGGGCCAGCGACTTCGGTCCCGGACGGCCCGGCTGGCACATCGAATGCTCGGCCATGGCCTGCGCCCTCCTGGGCGAGACCATCGACATCCATGGCGGCGGGGCCGACCTCCAGTTTCCGCATCACGAGAACGAGATCGCGCAGAGCGAAGGCGCCACTGGACAGCCCCTCGCACGCTACTGGATGCACAACGGCTTCATCAACATCGACGACGAGAAGATGTCCAAGAGCCTGGGCAACTTCTTCCTCATCCGCGACGTGCTGAAGTCCTTCGATGCGGAGACGGTGCGCTTCTTCGTGCTGCGCGCGCACTATCGCAGTCCGTTGAACTACAGCGACGCGCATTTGAACGACGCGCGCGCTTCGCTCAAGCGGCTCTACACCGCGCTCCACGGGGTCGCACCCGAGTCCCTGGCGGCGACGTCGATCGACTGGGCGACGGGTCACGCGGCGCGTTTCAGGGCCGCGATGGACGAGGACTTCAGTACGCCGGAGGCCGTGGCGGTGCTGTTCGATCTGGCCGGTGAGGTCAACCGCACGCGTTCGGCGACCCTGGCCGGGCTGCTGCGCGCTCTGGGAGGCTGCATCGGCATCCTGCAGGACGACCCGCAGCGCTTCTTGCAGGCGGGCAGCGTGCTCGACGATGTCGCCATCCAGGCGCTGATCGGGCAGCGGGCCCAGGCCAAGGCACGTCGCGATTTCGCCGCCGCCGATCGCATCCGCGACGACCTGCTCGCCCAAGGCATCGTGCTCAAGGATTCCGTCGCCGGCACCACCTGGGCCGCGGCGCAGTGAAGACGCCCATCTCCCAGGTCGTCATGGCGGCGGCCGACATTCCGGTGCGCGTCATCACGCCCGACTACTGGGAGGAGGCCTGTCGCCATCTCTCGAAGAAGGACCGCGTGATGAAACGGCTGATCCCGCAGTTCGGCGACGCCTGCCTCGAATCGCGTGGCGACGCCTTCGTCACGCTGGCCCGCAGCATCGTCGGCCAGCAGATCTCGGTGAAGGCGGCGCAGGCGGTGTGGGACCGCTTCGCCCAGTTGCCCGGCGAGATGACGCCCGACGGCGTGCTGAAGCTGCGGGTCGACGACATGCGCGCCGCCGGACTGTCGGCCCGCAAGGTCGAGTACCTGGTCGACCTGTCGATCCACTTCAATTCCGGTGCCGTGCACATCGATGCCTGGCAGGACATGACCGACGAGATGATCGTGGAGGAACTGGTGGCGATCCGCGGCATCGGTCGCTGGACCGCCGAGATGTTCCTGATCTTCCACCTGATGCGGCCCAATGTCCTGCCGCTGGACGACGTCGGCCTGATCAACGGGGTGAGCCGCAACTACTTCTCGGGCGAGCCGGTGAGCCGGTCCGACCTGCGCGAGGTGGGGGTGGCGTGGGCCCCCTATTGCAGCGTGGCGACTTGGTATATTTGGCGTTCGCTCGACCCGGTGCCGGTCGCGTACTGACCACAAGAGGAGAAGACGTTGCCCAAACGAACCTTCCTGGATTTCGAGCAGCCGATCGCCGAACTCGAAAGCAAGATCGAGGAACTGCGCTACGTGCAGACCGAATCCGCCGTCGACATCTCCGACGAGATCGACCAGCTCGGCAAAAAGAGCCAGCAGCTCACCAAGGACATCTACAGCGACCTGAGCCCCTGGAAGATCACCAAGATCGCCAGGCATCCGGAACGCCCCTACACGCTCGACTACATCAACGAGATCTTCACGGACTTCGTCGAACTCCACGGCGATCGGCATTTCGCCGACGACCTCTCGATCGTGGGCGGGCTGGCCCGCTTCAACGGCACGCCCTGCATGGTGCTGGGACATCAGAAGGGCCGCGACACCCGGGAGCGCACGCTGCGCAATTTCGGCATGAGCAAGCCGGAGGGCTACCGCAAGGCGCTGCGGCTGATGAAGACGGCGGAGAAGTTCCGGCTGCCGGTGTTCACCTTCGTCGACACGCCGGGGGCCTATCCGGGCATCGATGCGGAGGAGCGCGGCCAGTCCGAAGCCATCGGGCGCAACATCTTCGAGATGGCGCAGCTGGAGGTGCCCGTCATCGTCACGATCATCGGCGAGGGAGGCTCCGGTGGCGCCCTGGCCATCTCGGTGGGCGATCAGCTGGTGATGCTCCAGTACTCGATCTATTCGGTCATCAGCCCCGAGGGCTGTGCCTCGATCCTGTGGAAGACCAGCGACAAGGCGCAGGAGGCCGCCGATGCGCTGGGCATCACCGCGCACCGTCTGAAGGCGCTGGGCCTGGTCGACAAGATCGTCAACGAGCCCGTGGGTGGCGCGCACCGCGACCACCGCCAGATGGCCGCTTTCCTGAAGCGGGCGTTGAACGATGCGTTTCGTCAGGTGAGCGACCTGCCGGTCAAGGAATTGCTCGCGCGCCGCTACGAGCGGCTGCAGAGCTACGGTCGTTTCTCGGACACGAAGGCCGAGAACGCGCGCTGAGGCGCATCCGGAGACGGCCACACCGTTTCCGCGCGTCGCTTCGATGGGTCACGGGCCGTCGCGCAATCCCGCGGATGCCGCACTGGCGAAATGGGCTGCGTCGCCTGCCCGCCTGGATCCGCAACTTCGTCTTGGCATCGCCTACAGCGGAGGCGCCGATTCCACCGCCTTGCTGCATGCGGCGGTCCGACGCTGGCCGGGTCGGGTGGAGGCGTTGCACGTGCATCACGGGCTTCAGGATGCGGCGGACCGGTTCCAGAACCACTGCGCGGCCGTGTGTGCCGGTCTGGGCGCGCCGCTGCACGCCGGCCGTGTCGATGCGAGGCATCGTCCGGGTCAGAGCCCGGAGGACGCCGCGCGCCGGGCCCGCTACCTCGCGCTCGCGGGGTTGGCGCACGCCTGCGGGATCGCGCATGTCCTGCTGGCCCAGCACGCCGACGACCAGGCCGAGACCCTGCTGATCGCGCTCGGGCGCGGGGCCGGTCTCGACGGTCTCGCGGGCATGCCGCGCGAGATGCGGCGTCACGACGTCGCTTTCCACCGGCCGTTGCTCGACCTGCACGCCAGGGACCTGCGCGGCTGGCTGCGTGACGCCTCGGTGCCATTCATCGAGGACCCGAGCAACACCGACGAGCGATATACGCGCAACCGCATCCGGGCTCGACTGATGCCCGTCCTGGACGAAGTGATGCCCCGGTTTCGCGAGACCTTCGCGCGCACCGCGCGCAATGCCGCGCGGGCCTCGGAACTGCTCGTGTCGTTGGCCCTCGACGACCTGGCCGTGATCGGCATGCCGCCGTCGATCGACGCATTGCGGGGCCTGCCCCAGGAACGCCGTGCCAACGCGCTGCGCCACTGGCTGCGCAGCACGCACGGTGTCGTCCCCAGCGAAGCCCAGTTGCTCCAGCTCCTCGTGCAGGTGCAGGCCTGCACCACGCGAGGCCACGGCATCCGCCTGAAGGTGGCCAGCGGTTTCGTGGCGCGCGAGGGCGCGAGACTGCGTTGGTACAATGCCGCGCCTCCTCCCTGACCCACGGCCCTGCTGCCGCTGCGGCCGTTTCATCCAGTCTCTTCCAGTCCTCATTTCAACCACATGGCATTGATCGTTCACAAATACGGCGGCACGTCGATGGGCTCGACCGAGCGCATCAGGAATGTCGCCAAGCGCGTGGCAAAGTGGTCGCGCGCCGGCCACCAGATGGTCGTGGTCCCCAGCGCCATGAGCGGCGAGACGAACCGTCTCCTCGGTCTCGCCAAGGAACTCGCCACCCACAGCGCCGGCACCGAGCATTTCCGTGAACTCGACATGCTGGCGTCCACCGGCGAGCAGGCGTCCTCGGCGCTGCTGGCCATCGCGCTGCAGGCCGAAGGCGTGCCGGCGGTGAGCTACGCCGGCTGGCAGGTGTCCGTGCGCACCGACAGCGCGTTCACCAAGGCGCGCATCGAGCGCATCGACGACGAGCGCGTGCGCGCCGACCTGGAGGCCGGCCGCGTGGTCGTCATCACGGGTTTCCAGGGCGTCGACGAGGCTGGCAACATCACCACGCTCGGGCGCGGCGGCAGCGACACGTCGGCCGTGGCGATCGCCGCGGCGATGAAGGCGAGCGAGTGCCTGATCTACACCGACGTCGATGGTGTCTATACCACCGACCCGCGCGTCGAACCCGACGCGCGCCGCCTGACCACCGTCAGCTTCGAGGAGATGCTGGAGATGGCGAGCCTGGGCTCCAAGGTGCTGCAGATCCGCTCGGTGGAATTCGCCGGCAAGTACAAGGTCCCGCTGCGCGTGCTCTCGAGCTTCACGCCCTGGGACATCGACATCGATGAAGAAGCCAAGTCCGGCACGCTGATCACTTTCGAGGAAGACGAAAACATGGAACAAGCCGTCGTATCCGGCATCGCATTCAACCGCGACGAGGCCAAGATCTCGGTGCTGGGCGTGCCCGACAAGCCGGGCATCGCCTACCACATCCTGGGCGCCGTCGCCGACGCCAACATCGAGGTCGACGTCATCATCCAGAACCTGAGCAAGGACGGCAAGACCGACTTCAGCTTCACGGTGAACCGCAACGATTACGCGCGAACCGTGGACCTGCTCAAGGCCAAGGTCCTGCCCACGCTGGGCGCGGCGGAGGTGGTGGGCGACACCAAGATTTGCAAGGTCAGCATCGTGGGCATCGGCATGCGCAGCCACGTCGGCGTGGCGAGCAAGATGTTCCGCGTGCTCAGCGAGGAGGGCATCAACATCCAGATGATCTCGACCTCCGAGATCAAGACGTCCGTCGTGGTCGACGAGAAGTACATGGAACTCGCCGTGCGCGCGCTGCACAAGGCGTTCGATCTCGACCAGCCGATCGCATAAAGAATGCGTGAAGCCGGAAAACCGGCTTCCCAGATGGCATAATCGACGGCTCAGGAACTGTGACCGAGTGGCCGAAGGTGCTCCCCTGCTAAGGGAGTATGGGGTGTAGAGCCTCATCGAGGGTTCGAATCCCTCCGGTTCCGCCAATACAGGCTCTGGCATCGCCCAGGACCTTCCAGAAAAGCCCGATAGATCGTCGATCTGTCGGGCTTTTTTGCTGTCCGCAGCTTCGCGGGCTTCCATGGCTTGCCAGTCGTTTCCGCCCTGATCCAAGCGCGGTTCGTGGTATTAAGAGTGGTAACCGCACGATCGCTGGTACTTCGTGCGGAGACGGGGTGGTGGAAATTCGCGCATGCCTCGACCCGTGCTCACCGTCCTGGCGCTCAAGGTCCGGCCCGCCGAAGCAACAAGGATCCCAGCCAGCACGCAGGGTTGGCGGTCGACCTCGCGGCCTCACCACGTGATTCGGCCGCTGGCGAAGTTCCCGATGATCGGCGCGTGCGGCAGGGCCAGGGCCAGGGGTAGGGTGAAAGTTCGCGCTCCATACTGACGTCTTCAACATCGAAAGACGACCATGGACAGTCCCTCGTTTCTTGAAGAAGTGCACATCGATCTGATGAAGAGCGGCAGGCACGCGGTGGCGACGCTGCGGCGCTACGAGGATGGCTGGCTGGTGCACCGGATCGCCGAGGAAGGGCGCCCCGACGTCGAGGAGCACGTGGACGTCTTTCCCGACAGGGAGCTCGCGGCGAGGGCGGCGGAGAAGCTCTGGATTCCGTGAGCGGTCCTCGGGCGACCATGACGGGCGGCCGGCGGCCGTCGGGTCTAGGGCTGCCCTGCGAACGAACGACGACGCGGTAGCGAGGTCCCGCTTCATGCGACCTCCGTCCGACGGTCGATGGACTGCAAGTGGTTCGAGGGCCGCGCGGATCGCACGAGCGTGGGCCTCGCGATACATGGCGGCGGCACCTTACCGCCGGCCGCCAGCCGCCGGGAGGCGGAGCGAGGCCGGGCCGAGTCGGATCGGGCCGCCGGGAGGCGAAGCATCGTGTGCCCGCCGAAATCGCCACACGGCCCGGCCGTGTGCGCCGGCCCGCGCCGCGACGCGCGCTCAGAGTGCCGCGGTCATCATCAGGCGAAGCGTGCGCGGTGCGCCGGGAAACAGGTAGACGTGGCCGAACTGGTAGGGCGATTCCTTCCAGTAGCGGCGGTCGGCGAGGTTCTCCACGCCCAGCGTCCAACGGGTGGCGACGCCGTTCAGGCGCGTGTCGTAGCGCAGCGCGGCGTCGAAGCGGGTCCACGACGGCAGCTCGATCGAGCCGTCGGGCAGCACGGTGCGCCGGCCCTCGTGCGACATGCGGCCCTGCAGTTCCAGACCCGGCACGGCGGCGACGCGGTAGGCGACCTGCGCGCGCAGCACCTGGCGCGGCACGTTGGTCGGCCGCTCGCCGTTGATGGCGGGTTCGACCAGGCTGCCTTCGCGCTTGGCGTCGATGGCGGTGACGCCGCCGGCCAGCCGCCACGGACCCTGCGTCCATTGCGCGCTGGCCTCGATGCCGCGATGCACCGCCCGGCCGTCGGCGCCGCCCAGGCAGGGGCGGATGTCGAGCCGGTTGCAGGCGTCCACGTTGGTCACCGGCCGCGCGATGTCGAAGTACGCGACCTGCCAGCCGAAGGCGTCGGCGCCGCCCTTGAAGCCCGCCTCCCACTGCCGCGACTGCACCGCCGGCAGGGCCTCCCCGGCATTGACGTACTGCGAAGCCCGGTTGGGCACCACCTGCGACTCCACGCCCCGGCCCCAGCTCGCGTAGGCCAGCAGGCCGGGACGCAGCGTGTAGCTCAGTGCCAGCCAGGGCGAGGTGATGCCGTCGGCATAGCCGGTCGGGCGCGAGCCGTCGGTGCGGATGCTGTCGCGGTCCAGGCGCGTGTGGCGCAGGCCGACCCAGGTGGTGAAGCGGTCGTTCCAGCGGATGGCGTCCTGGAACGACAGTTCGGTCGAGCGCTCGTCGCGGTTGGTGCTGGGGTCGGTCAAGGCCGGGTCGGCCGGCACCACCGCGGTGCCCTGGACGTTGCCGGTGCCCACCAGGTTGAACGCCTGGTCCTGGAAGCGGTTGCGCACGCGGCTCGCCAACAGGCCGAAGGACAGGTCGTGGCGCACGTCGCCGGTGCGCGCCTGGCCCTTCAGGCTCAGGCTGCCGGCGGTCTGCGTGCGGCGTTCGTTCTCGCTGCGGAAATCGTAGAAGTCGAAAGTGCCGTTGGAGCAGTAGCGGTCGAAATTGCCCTCGGCGCCACAGCCGAAGGCGTAGGCCAGGCGGTCCTGGCTCTTCAGGCGCTGCTGGCCGAATTGTGCGCTCCAGCGCCAGTTGGCGTCGATCGCCTGCGTGAAGCGCAACGTGCCGGTCAGTCCCTCGAACACCGAAGGCTGCGACCAGGGCTGGTTGTTGAGGTTCAGGCGCGGGTCGACCGGCGCGGGCAGCCTGTTGCCCAGGAGGCTGAAGCCGTTCTGGCTCGGCTGGGTCTTCTTCGAGCGTTCGATCTCGACCTCGAACAGCGAATCGCGCGTCACGCGCCAGTCGGCCGCCAGCGAGAACAGGTTGCGCCGGCCGTCGAGGTCGAAGGTGCGCGGCTTCAGGTTCTCCGCCACGGCGTTGAGGCGATAGCCGAACTGGCGTTCGGCGCCGAAGCGCCCGCCCAGGTCGACCGCGCCGAGCACGCCGCCGCGCCCGCTGACGTCGACGCGCACCTCGCGCAGGTCGCGCTCGGTCGGCCGCTTGACGACGTAGTTGACCAGCCCGCCCGGCGCGCTGGTACCCGCCTGGATGCCGCTGGTGCCCCGCAGGATCTCCACACGCTCCTTGTTGTCCAGCGCGATGGAGGTCTCGGCGCTGATCGGCAGGCCCTCGCGGCGGTAGTTGAAGCGGTTGTCGAGCACGAAACCGCGCACGGTCAGGTAGTCCCAGTAGCCGGCCGAGTTGTACGCGTCGGTCACCGACGAGTCGAATTGCGTCAGGTCGGCCAGCCGACGCGCGCCGCTGTCGCGCAGCGTGATGCTGTCGACGACGGTGGCGGAGATCGGCACCTCGCGCAGCGGCAGGTCGCCGAAGCCGGCGACGTCGGCCTGCGGCCCGGTGGCGCGCGCATCGACGGTGACGGTGGACAGCGCGGCCTCGGCGGCGGCGTCCGCCGGCGCGGCCGGTTGCGACTGGGCCGAGGCGGCCGTCGAGGCGAGCCACAGCAGCGTGGCGGCGGCGCGGGCGACGGGCGTCGCGGCGAAGGCGTCGCGGCGGCGGCGCACGGCGGGGGATTCGGAGCGGGGCGGGCGTTGGGGGGTCATGGGATCGGATCGGTGAGGAGAGGGAGCAGGTGGAGGAATGGGAGCGGAACGGGTTCGGAAGGGACGGGGCCGGCGACGAGGAGGGCGGCGCGGTCAGCCCGCCGTGCCTTCGCGCCAGTGGCGCAGTCCGTCCGCGACGGCGGCGGTCCAGGCGCGGGCGGTCGCCTCGGGGTCGTCGGCCGCGACCAGCGCGCGCACGACCGCCACCGAGCCGACGCCGGTGGCCAGCACGGCCGGCCGGCGCGCGGCGTCGATGCCGCCGATGGCCACGCACGACCGATCGCGCATCAGCCGGGCGTAATCGCCCAGGCGCGCCAGGCCCTGCGGCGCGGTGGCCATCGCCTTGAGCGTGGTGGGGAAGACGGCGCCTAGCGCGACGTAGCTGGGACCGACGGCGTCGGCGCGCACCATCTCGGCATAGCCGTGCGTGCTCACGCCCAGGCGCAGGCCGGCGTCGCGCAGGCGCCGCAGGCCGGCCGGTGCCATCGCGTCGAGGTCTTCCTGTCCCAGGTGGACACCATAGGCACCGGCCTCGATCGCGGCGGCCCAGTGATCGTTGACGAACAGCAGTGCGCCGGTGCCGCGCACGGCCTCGACGGCGGCGCGGACCTCGCGGTCGATGGCGTGCGCGTCGCTCGACTTGAAGCGCAGCTGCACCGTCGGCACGCCCGCGTGCGCCATGCGGCCGACCCATCGGGCATCGGGCAGCACGGCGTAGAGGCCCAGTTCGGCCGGGCAGGGGGCGAAGGCGTCGGCACGCGTGGCGGGCGATGGCGCGCGCAGGCCGAAATCGGCCGGCGTCGCGGGCCACGCCGCCGCGTCGAAGGCGCCGGTGCGCAGCGTCTGCGCGCGCCAAGCGCTGGCCAGGCATCGGGCATCGGCGTCGATGAAGCCGAGGGCGAGGCAGGCCGCCTCGACGCCGGCGCCCACCGGGTCCGGATCGGCGTCCGGCGGCCGGACGCCGGTCTCCGGCGTCGACGACGTCGCACCGAAGCGCTCCGCGTGGGCGGCGATGACGGCCGAGGCGACGGCGGTCGATGAGAGCGGCATGGATGGCATGGCGGTGACCGGGCGTGGGGGATCGCGAGGCGCCGACGCTCTATCCATGGTGTTCGGCGTGGTGCCAGAAGGGCGTGCCCAGCACCGGCGTGCTCGGCTGCGCGGCGTCCTGTGCCGTCATCGCGCCGGCGCGGTGCGCCGCGCGACCGGCGACCACGGCATCGGCGAAGGCGCCGGCCATCGCGACCGGGTCCTGCGCCAGTGCGACGGCGGTGTTGAGCAGCACGCCGTCGTAGCCCCACTCCATCACTTGGCAGGCGTGGGAGGGCAGGCCCAGGCCGGCGTCCACCAGCAGGGGCACGTCGAGCCGCTCGCGCAGCGTCCGCAGGGCGTAGGGATTGACGGGGCCGCGGCCGGTGCCGATGGGCGCCGCCCAGGGCATCACGGCCTGGCAGCCGACGTCGACCAGGCGCTGGCACAGCACCAGGTCCTCGGTGCAGTAGGGCAGCACCAGGAAGCCGTCGCGGATCAGGCGCGAGGCGGCCTCCACCAGGTTGAGCGTGTCGGGCTGCAGCGTGTAGTCGTCGCCGATCAGTTCGAGCTTGATCCAGGGCGTGTCGAACAGCTCGCGCGCCATGTGCGCGGTGGCGACGGCTTCCTCGATGCCGTGGCAGCCGGCCGTGTTGGGCAGCACCGGCACGCCCAGTCGACGCAGCAGCGGCCAGAAGTGGTCGTCGCCATCGGCCAGGGCGGCCGTGGTCGGCGCGGCGGTCTGGCGGCGCAGCGACGCCGTCAGCATGGCCGGCCGCGCGCGCCGCACGGCGGCCTCCAGCACGTCCGGCGACGGGTAGCGGGCCGTGCCCAGCAGCAGGCGGCTGGCGAAGCGCCGGCCATAGAGGACCATGGCGTCGTCGGTGGCGCAGGGGGTCGAGGAAATCATCGGTGCATCCAGGGTCGTGTGCTTCAGCCACCGGTGACCGGACGGATCACCTCGACGTGGTCGCCGTCGGCCAACGGCCGCGTGGCGTGCAGCGAGCGCGGCACGAAGGCGCGGTTCACCGCGACGGCATAGGGCGCCACCGCGCCGATGCGCGCCACGGCGTCGGCGACCGTGGCCGGTGCGTCCAGGACGTGGGCGACGTCGTTGATGCGCAGGTGCAGGCGCGGGGTGGTGGCGGTGGCGGTCATGCGGTGCTGCCCTCCGCCGCGGCGCCCGGGCGCGCGACGTCGAGCCCGAAGCGCGCGGCCAGCGGCGAGCGACCGGTCGCGAGCAGTTCCAGCGCGATGTCCAGCAGCGCCGGCGCGATCAGGAAGCCGTGCCGGTACAGCCCGTTGACCTGCAGCACGCGCGGCGCCGACCAGCGCAGCGCCGGCAGGTTGTCGGGCAGGGTCGGACGGCAGTGGGTGGCGAGTTCGAGGATGCGCGCCTCGCCGAAGCCGCTGTGCACGGCATAGGCCGCGCTGAGCAGTTCGAGCGTCGAGCGCACGCTGGCGGGCGACATGTCGGCCGACTCGATCTCGGTTGCGCCGATGACGAAGACGCCATCGGGCTTGGGCGCGATGTAGAGCGGGTAGCGCGGGTGCAGCAGCCGCGTCGGCCGGCTCAGCGCGACGTCGGGGGCGTGGACGCGGATCACCTCGCCGCGCACGCCGCGCAGCGCGCCCCACTGGGGCCGCGCGCCCAGGCCGCGGCAGTCGATCACGCGCCCGGCCGGGCCGCAGTCGAAATCCTCGGGCGACACGGCACGGTGCCAGTGCAGCGTCACGCCCGGGGTCGCCGCCAGCGTGGCGTGCAGGGCGTCGAGCAGCGCGCGGTTGTCGAGCTGGCCCTCGCCCGCCAGGAACAGGCCCTGCGCGAAGCGCGAGCCCCGCAACGCCGGCTCCAGCGCGACGATGCCGCTCGCCTCCAGCGTCCGGACCGGCGGCAGGTCGTCGCCGATCCAGCCACGCGTGCGCTCGAGCACCCGCGCGAAGCGCTCGGCTTCGCCCGCGTCCTGCCGGTGCCAGAGCACCAGCGTGCCTTCGCGCTGGAAGAACACCGGCGCGGCGTGGCCGGCCAGCTCGGTCAGCAGCTGCGGCCAGCGGTCCAGCGCGTGGCGACCCATGCGCACCACCGGCGCCGGTGCCACGGCCGATTCGGCCAGTGGCGCCAGCATCGCCGCTGCCACGCGCGCGGCGGCCCCCCCGGCCTGCGGCCCCTGCGCGTCGTGCAGGTCGACGCGGCAGCCGCGCCGTGCGAGGGCCAGCGCGACCAGGCGTCCCATCAGGCCGGCGCCGAGCACGTGCGCCGACGAGAACGGCAGCGCGTCCGGCCGGTCGGCGCGCGGCGTCGGGTGCGTCGGGTCCGTCAAGCGCGCCACCCATAATTTGCGACATGACCCCGACGACACCCTCGCGCCCGGCGCGCGTCCTGACCATCGCCGGCTCCGACAGCGGCGGCGGCGCCGGCATCCAGGCCGACCTGAAGACCTTCGCGGCGCTCGGCTGCTACGGCATGACGGCCGTCACCGCGCTCACGGCGCAGGACACGCACGGCGTCGCCGCGATCCATCCGGTGCCGGCCGAGTTCGTGCGGGCGCAGATCCGCGCCGTGGTCGAGGACATCGGCGTGGACGCGGTCAAGATCGGCGTGCTGCACACGCGCGAGATCGTCGAGGTGGTGGCGTGGGCGATCGACCATTACGCGCTGCCGCACGTCGTGCTCGACCCGGTGCTGGCCGCGACCAGCGGCGACGCGCTGGCCGCTCCCCGTCTGGTAGCGGCGCTGGTGTGCGACCTGTTCCCGCGCGTGGCGCTCGTCACGCCCAACCTCGACGAGGCGGCGCGCTTTCTCGGCCGTGCCGTCGGCGGCATCGACGCGCTCGACGGCGCGGCCGACGCGCTGTTGGCGCTGGGGGCGCGCGCCGTGCTGCTCAAGGGCGGGCACCTGCCGGGGCACGAACTGGTCGACGTGCTGGCCGTGGCGGGCGACGGCTTGCACCGCCGGTACGCCGCGCCGCGCATCGCGAGCGGCAACCTGCACGGTACCGGCTGCACGCTGTCGTCGGCCATCGCCGCGCACCTCGCGCTCGGCCATGCGCTGCCCCTGGCGGTCGAGCGCGCGCGCGACTACGTGCGCGGCGCCATCGCCTCGGGCGCGGGCCTGTCCACCGGCACCGGCAACGGGCCGCTCAACCACGGTTTCGCGCCCGTGCCGACGCATCGGCTGCCGGTCGCGGCCTGAGGCGCGCGCCATGGCCGCAGACGCCATCGCTGGCCGTCGCTGCGGGATCGTTCGGATCGTCGGGTGTCGCCATTGTTCTTTTGCTCCGCGCAAAGGACCTTCCGGCAGGGGGCGTGACCCGGGGCGTCCTTCGTGATGACGAAGGGGACGGCACGCCCGATGCGAATCGGCATGACGGCCACCGGGCCGGCTTCCCTGCGCGAGGATTAACTCAATCAGGTTCGAAGGGACTTTCTCAGCCGCATCGATCGACTCGATGCAGCACCCCTAGCTCGGTGCGGATTGTAGGCAGGAAAGCGCAGAACGCCTCAGGGCTTGCAACCTTGCCGCTCCTGGCGCGCGGCCCCAGACTGTTTCGATGGACGAGGTGATCTTTGCCGGCGACGAGACGTATTTCCCGCACGCGCGGCTCACGCCGATCGGTGGGCTGTGGGAGGGTGCCGTCGAGATCGTGACCCCGTACGGCCGCACGACCCTGGTGTGCGCTGGCGTGCATGGCGACGCGGACGCCGCCTTCACGGAGGCGGTGGCCGACGCGATGACGCTGATGCGGGAGCGGCGCGGCTGAGCGGTCCGTCGACCGGGCGCCTCATTCGCCGCGCGTCACGCCGAGCAGTTCGTGCAGACGCGTGCTGGTCGTCGTGTACTGCAGCGGCACCGCCTTGTCCGGGAAGACGATCGCGGTCGCGCCCCAGGCCGCCAGGGTGGCTTCGTGGAAGCCGCAGACGATCAGCTTGCGCTTGCCGGGATAGGTGTTGACGTCGCCGACGGCGAACACGCCCGGCGCGCGGGTCTCGTAGCGCGCGGTGTCCACCGGCACCTGCTTGCGCTCCAGGTCCAGGCCCCAGTCGGCGATCGGCCCCAGGCGCGGCGAGACGCCCAGGCAGGCGACGAGCGCATCGACCGGCGCGGCCACCACGTCGCCGTCCGGTCGCGTGACCTCGACGTGCGCGTCGTCGAAGCCCGTGGGCTGGCCGACGACGAAGCCCAGCGTGCGCTCGGCGATGGCGGCGCGCACCGCGGCCACGAGCACCGCGTCGGCCTGGAAGCCGTCGCGCCGGTGCAGCAGGGTGATGCGCGCGGGCCGGCCGGTGTCGCGGGCCTGCGCGACGAGCGCCAGCGCGGTGCGCAGGGCGTCGTCGCCGCCGCCATGGACCACGACGTCCCGGCCGATGAAGCGGTCCAGCGCGTCGGGGTGATAGAACAGGCGCGTGCCCTCCAAGCGCCCGATGCCCTCGATCGTCAGGCGGCGCGGCACGAAGGCGCCGACGCCGGCGGCGACGAAGACGGTCTTCGCGACGAACACCGTGCCGCGATCGGTCGCGAGGCGCAGCCGGCCGTCCGGCTCGCGCGCCAGGGTGGCGACCTGCTGGCCGAGGTGCATCGGCACATCGAACGGCGCGATCTGGCGCAGCAGCGACTCCACCAGGCCGCGCCCCGTGGTGGCGGGCGTGCCGGGGATGTCGTAGATGGGTTTGTCGCCATAGAGCTCGACGCACTGGCCGCCCGCGTGGGGCAGGGCGTCGACGACGTGGCAGGCGATCTCGAGCAGGCCGAGCTGGAACGCCTGGAACAGCCCGACCGGCCCGGCGCCGATGACCAGCGCGTCGGTTTCGACCGGGCTCGCGGACATGGTCAGCGCACCAGTTCCGCGATCTTGTTGGGCTTGTCCTTCCAGTCGTCGGCGTCGGGCAGGGCGGGCTTGCGCTTGGTGATGCTCTTCCAGCCGTCGGCCAGGGCCAGTTCGGCGTTGAGCTTGATGAAGGCGAGCTGGTCGGCCGGCAGGTCCTCTTCCGCGAAGATGGCGTTGGCCGGGCACTCGGGGATGCAGACCGCGCAGTCGATGCACTCGTCCGGATCGATCACGAGCATGTTCGGACCTTCGCGGAAGCAGTCCACCGGGCACACATCGACGCAATCGGTGTATTTGCAGCGGATGCAGTTTTCGGAGACGACGTGGGTCATGGGAGTCTGAGGGGTCGGTTGCCGGCGGGTCGCGGCGAATTGAATGGGGGGTAACCGGGCATTTTAGAGGCCCGGTCCGGTCTTCTTCAGCGGGCGGGGGGCTGTACCAGCACCGCCGCGGCGGTCTTGTGCGAGGCGGTGTCCACCAGCACCAGCGAACCCAGCGTGCGCGATCGCGCGAAGGGCAGCACGGCCAGCGGCTGCTGCAGCGCCAGCACGATGTCGCCGATGGCGTTGGCCTCCAGCTGCGCGGCCGGCTCGGCGTCGAGCGTGTTGATGTTCAGGCGGTCGACGATGCGCGCCACCTTGGCCTTGACCCAACGGTGGCCCTGCAGCGCCCAGTAGACGCGGCCCGGCACCAGCGGCTCGTCGTCGAGCCAGGCGACCGTGGCGGTGATCTCGCGCACCGGCGCGAAGGCATCGGGCGCGAGCAGCCAGTCGCCGCGCGAGACGTCGACCTCGCGGTCGAGCACGATGCCCGCGCTGTGGCCGGCATGCACGGTCTTGGGTTGGCGTGTGTGGCTGAGCACCTGCGCCACGGTGGCCGTCTGCCCGCTGGGCAGCACGCTCACGCGCTGGCCGGGCTCGACATGGCCGCTGGCCACGCGGCCCCAGAACACGCGCCGCCCCTGGGAGGTGTCGGCGGAGGCGGAGAACTTCTCCACCCACTGGACCGGGAAGGCGAAGGGCACGTTCTCGTCGGGCACGGTCACCGGCAGGCCTTCGAGCAGTTCCAGCAGGCTCGGGCCGTCGTAGCCGGCCCAGTCGGGATGGCGCGTGACCACGTTCCAGCCCTTGAGCGCCGACACCGGCACGATCGCCCCGACCCGCACGCCGGCGTTCCCGGCGAAGGCCGCGAGGGCCGTGGCGATGCGCTCGAAGGCCAGCGCCGCGTCGTCGATGGCGTCGAGCTTGTTGACCGCGAAGACGATCGACTGGACGCGCAGCAGGCCGCACAGCAGCGTGTGGCGGCGCGTCTGCGCGAGCAGTTCGCGCGCCATCACCGTGCCGTCGCCGACCTCGGCGGCCCACTTGAGCTTGGTGGCGTCGACCAGCACCACGGCGGCGTCGGCGCTCGACGCCGCCGTGACCATGTTGCGGGTGTACTGCTCGTGGCCCGGCGCGTCGCCGATGATGAACTTGCGCCGCGCGGTGGCGAAGTAGCGGTAGGCGACGTCGATGGTGATGCCCTGCTCGCGCTCGGCCGACAGCCCGTCGGTCAGCAGCGCCAGGTCGGTCTCGCCGCCGCGCTGCACGCCCGCGAGCTGGTCCTGCAGCACCGTCTTGCTGTCCACCAGCAGCCGCCCGATGAGCGTGCTCTTGCCGTCGTCCACCGAACCGCAGGTGATGAAGCGCAGGGCCGCGCCGGTGTCGACCGCGACGTCGGCGGAATCGAATTCAGTTGAAGTGTTCATTGGTTCTCTCCGGTGGCGGCTCAGAAGTAGCCGTCCTTCTTGCGCTTTTCCATCGACGCTTCGGACGTCATGTCGTCCATGCGCGTCGCGCCGCGCTCGCTCACGTCCACCGTCAGGGTCTCCAGCACCACGTCGCCGGCGTCGGCCGCGAGGCTCGCCACCGGACAGGTGGTGGTGATGTCGCCCACGGTGCGGAAGCGCACGTCGCGCACCTGCACCTCCTCGCCGTCGCGCGGCGGGGTCAACGGCGTCACGGGCACCAGCAGGCCGCGGCGGTCGACCACCTGACGCTGGTGCGTATAGTAGATCGACGGCAGCGCGATGGCCTCGCGTTCGATGTACTGCCAGACGTCGAGCTCGGTCCAGTTGGAGATCGGGAACACGCGGAAATGCTCGCCCGGCGACAGGCGCGTGTTGAACAGCGTCCAGAGTTCGGGGCGCTGGTCCTTGGGCTGCCACTGGCCGAAGGCGTCGCGGTGCGAGAAGATGCGTTCCTTGGCGCGCGCCTTCTCCTCGTCGCGGCGGGCGCCGCCGATGAGCGCGTCGAAGCGGAATTCCTCGATCGCCTCGAGCAGCGTCACCGACTGGTGCGCGTTGCGCGACTCGCCCGCGTGCGCCAGGCGCACCGTGCCGCGCAGCATCGAATCCTCGACGCTGCGCACGATCAGTTCGGCGCCCAGTTCACGGGCCCGGAAGTCGCGGAAGTCCGTGACCTCGGGGAAGTTGTGGCCGGTGTCGATCATCAGCAGCGGGTAGGGGATGCGGCCGGTGCCGAAGGCCTTCTCGGCGCACTTGAGCAGCACCAGCGAATCCTTGCCGCCCGAGAACAGCAGCGCCGGGCGTTCGAAGGCGGCGGCGACCTCGCGCAGGATGAAGATGGCCTCCTCTTCGAGGGCGTCGAGGTGGGCGTTGGACAGGTGGGTCCTGGACGGGAGGGTGCGCGCCTGGGTCTGCAGGTCGGCTTCGAAGCGGGCGTTCATGGATCGGGGGCCTGGAAGGAAAAGGGAGAAGGGCGGTCGTGGGGCCGGTTCAGTGCGCCAGATGCAGGCCGCACTCGCGGTTGTCCTCGCCCTTGGTCGGATCCACGTAGTCGAAGTTGTTGGGCAGTCCGTGCGCCTGGCAGTACTCGTGCAGGTCCTTGGCGCTCCAGTGCAGCAGGGGCGCCACCTTGATCAGGCCGTCGGGGTTGACGCCGACGGGGTCCATCTGTGCGCGCACGGCGGTGTCGGTGGCGCGCAGGGCCGTGAACCAGACCTGCGGTGCCGTCTCGCGCAGGGCGCGGGCGAAGGGCTCGAGCTTCACCTCCTCGGTGAAGGCGGCGTGGCGCGGGTCGTCCAGCGCCGGGGTGGCGCCGTCCACCGCCTCGCGATGCGCGCGCGAGCGGCGCGGCAGGTAGATGCGCAGGTCGAGGTCGAGCCGCTTCGCGAGGTCGTCGGCGAAGCGGTAGGTGGCCTCGGTGTTGTAGCCGTTGTCCATCCACACCACCGGCACGTCCGCCCGGGCGCGGGTCACCATGTGCAGGATCACGGCCTCGAACGGACGGAAGTTGGTGGTGACGATGGTCGGCCGGTCGAGGCCGACGGCCCAGTCCACCAGGCCCTGGGCATCGCGGCCGAGCCGGGCGTTGATGTCTGCGAGGTCGAAGTCGGTGTCGAGGGCGGGGCGGGCGATGGCGTTCATGGGGCTGTGCTTTCTTTCCGGGACGCGCCGCGCCCGGGAGGCGGGCACGGCCGGATGCTTGGCGGGGATCAGGCCTCGGTGCGGGCGAAGCGCGGCGCGGTCTCGACCGCGTCGCCCTGGTAGAACGCCGGGAAGCGTTCGAACTGGCGCTGGGCGTCGGCGGCGTCCACGCCCGGCTTGAGCGCCGCGCTGGAGAAGCCGGTGCGTTCCATCTGCACGAGCTGGTCGATCAGCACGTCGCCGGTGGCGCGGATGTCGCCCTTGAAGCCCAGCCGGCGGCGCAGCAGGAAGGCCTGGCTGAAGGCGCGGCCGTCGTGGAACTGCGGGAAGTCGAGGTCGATGCGCTCGATGCCGTCGAGCCGGTCCTTGAGGGTGGCGGGGTCGGCGTCGTTGGGCAGGCGCACGACCTTCGGGTCGTCGACGGCGCCGTCGGCATGGTCCTCGGCCGAGACGAGGCGGATGGGTTGCAGCGTCACGATGCGCTCTCCTGTGCGGTCACGGCGAAGCGCGCGGCGTTGGCGGCGGCCTTGAACGGGTCAAGCCCGACGCGCCGCACGGTGTTGATGAAGGTCTCGCCCGTCAGGCGGGTGTCGCGGTAGGTGGTGAGCACGGCCTCGATCACGTCGGGCACCTCCGGCGCCGAGAACGACGGGCCGATGACCTTGCCGGCGGCCGACCGGCCGCTCAGCGCGCTGCCGTCGGAGCCGCCGAGCGTCACCTGGTACCACTCCTTGCCGTCCTTGTCGACGCCCAGGATGCCGATGTGGCCGCTGTGGTGGTGGCCGCAGGAATTGATGCAGCCGCTGATGTGCAGGTCGATCTCGCCGATGTCGTCGAGTTCGTCCAGGTCCTGGTAGCGCTCGGTGATGGCCTCGGCGATCGGGATCGAGCGGGCGTTCGCCAGGGCGCAGAAGTCGCCGCCGGGGCAGGCGATCATGTCGGTGAGCAGGTGCACGTTGGCGCTCGCGAGGCCGGCGTCGCTGGCGGCCTGCCAGAGTTCGAACAGGTCCTCGGCATGCACCCAGGGCAGCAAAATGTTCTGGTCGTGCGTCACGCGGGCCTCGCCGGCGGAGAAGCGGTCGACCAGGCCGGCCAGCACGTCGAGCTGGTCGGCCGAGGCGTCGCCCGGCGCCTGCAGGCGGCGCTTGAACGACAGCGTGACCGCGCGCAGGGCGGGGTCGGCGTGCGGAGCGACGTTGCGTGCGATCCAGCGCGTGAAGGGCACGCTGGCGGCGGTCTGGCGCTGCAGCAGTGCGTCGCGCTCGCCCTGCGGCATCGCGTCCTTGCGAGCGGCCAGCGCCGGCGGCACGAAGCTCGCGGCGACGCGGTCGAACTCGGCCTGCGTGATGGTGTGCGGGCCACCGTCGATCTCGACGATCTCGCGGTACTCGCGCTCGACGTCGTCGATGTAGCGCTGGCCCTCGGCCTTCACCAGGATCTTGATGCGCGCCTTGTACTTGTTGTCGCGGCGGCCGTAGCGGTTGTAGACCCGCACCACGGCTTCCAGGTAATTCATGATCTGGTTCCAGGGCAGGAACTCGCGCACGACCGGCCCGATCATCGGCGTGCGGCCCATGCCGCCGCCCACCGCCACCTTGAAGCCCAGCGCGCCGGCGTCGTCGCGCACCAGCTTCAGGCCGACGTCGTGCCAGTCGGTGGCCGCGCGGTCCTCGGTGGCGCCGGTGATGGCGATCTTGAACTTGCGCGGCAGGAAGGCGAACTCGGGATGCAGCGTCGACCACTGGCGCATGATCTCCGCGAAGGGGCGCGGATCGGCCACCTCGTCGCACGCGATGCCGGCGCGTTCGTCGGTGGTGATGTTGCGGATGCAGTTGCCGCTGGTCTGGATGCCGTGCATGTCGACGCTGGCGAGCAGGTCCATCACGTCGGCGCTCTTGGACAGCGGGATCCAGTTGTACTGGACGTTGGTGCGCGTGGTGAAGTGCGCGTAGTGCGTCGGAAGGGTGGCGGTGCCCAGCGCGCCCTGCGTCGCCAGCGCGGTGCGGTAGACCTCGGCCTCGGGTTCGTCGTACTCGCGGGCGATCACGGCCAGGGCGCGGATCTGGCGGCTGGAGAGCTCGCCGTAGGGCACGGCCACGCGCAGCATCGGCGCGTAGCGCTGGACGTACCAGCCGTTCTGCAGGCGCAGCGGGCGGAATTCCTCTTCGCTGAGCTTGCCGGTCTGCCAGCGGCCGAGCTGGTCGCGGAACTGGTCGGCGCGCTGGCGCACGAACTGGCGATCGAAGTCTGTGTATTGATACATCGTGGTGGGTGTCTTGGGGTGGGGCGCGAACGCCCGGCAAGAGAGGCGGCACTGTAGAAGAGCCGCTTATGGAAACAAACTATTTTCTAATTCTCGCTTTATGCGGATAAGCATATTCGCGAGTCGCCATGCGGCCTGCCGGATGAAAACGACGGATTTCCGGATAAGCGGCCCCGCCAGAGGGAACGACGTGGAAAAGCACGTCGCAAGTGCTGATTTTCCCTCACGCCATCTCCCCCGCGGAGACCGCGGGCTCAACGGCACATCCCGAAGCCGCCCGTCTCGAGGTGGAAGTGGTCGCGATGCGCCGCGTTGTAGTCGGGGCCGAGCACGCCGTCGAAGAACCGGCACGCGCCCCGGCGGGCGTCGCGCAGCAGCAACGCGGCCGTGGGCACCGACACCACGGCGGGATCGGCGTCCGTCTCGGGCGAGCGCCAGTCGCGCGCCAGCGAGATGCGCCGTCCGTCGGCCAGCACGAAGGCCGAGACGTCCAGTGCATCGGCCGTCGCGTGTCGACTGCGCGACGAGCCCGGCGCCACGTCGCCCGTGTTGACGTTGCGGCAGGCATAGCTGCCCAGTTGCTCGATGCCGGCCACGCGCTGGCCGTAGCGGGCTTCGGCGGCGGGCTGCAGTGCATGGCGCTCCCACATGTAGAACGACAGCGCCATCGGACAGCTCAGGGTCAGCGAGGCGCTGCCCAGGCGCACCGGCGCCCCGTGCAGCCGCACGGCGTGGCTGAAGCCGCAGCCCGGCGCGGTCTCCCGGTCGGGCACCGCGTCGTAGCGCATGCCGGTGCGTGCCAGGGCGGCGGCGCACAGCGCGGGATCGCGCCGGGTGCGCGCGAGGCGGATGTCGGTGAGCCAGTCGGGCGCGGCCTCGACGTCCAGCGGTGCCCACGGGTTGTAGCGGGCCGGCACGGCCAAGGCGCCCACGTAGACGGCATAGACCCCGGCAGCGAGCGTGGCGACGAGCGACAGGACGATCCAGCGGACAATCATTCGCTGTTTCTAGGGGTCGACGCGAAGCGTCGCTGAAGGAGAAGGCCGGACTGCCCGGGAGACGACGACGCCGTCCGCGCGTGGTCTATTTGGCGCGCCGGCTCACCTGCACGGTCGCTTCCAGTCCGACATAGGCGCCCGGATCGCCGAACCAGCTGCCCGAGACCGGCGCCGCGAACGCCGGATCGCGCGCCACGGCCACGCGGATGAGCTGGTTGCCGCCCAGCAGGTTGTTGGTCGGATCGAAGGCCACCCAGCCGGCGCCCGGCAGGTAGGCCTGCAGCCAGGCGTGGGTGGCGCCGGCGCCGGTCGTGGCCATGCCCCCGGGCATCGCGTTGGCGTCGAGCGCGGCGTCGTAGAGGTAACCCGAGACGAAACGCGTCGCCACCCCCAGCCGCCGCGCGGCTTCCATCATCAGGAGCGCGTAGTCGCGGCAGCTGCCGCTGCCCCGCGCGAGCGTCTGCAGCGGCGTCTGCGTGCCCTGCTCGTCGCGTGTCTCGTAGCGGAACTGCTGGAAGATGAACTGGTTCATGCGCGCGAGCAGGTCGCGCGTGTGCGTGGGCCCGCCGTTGAGGAAGAACTGGTGCGCCCAGGTGATCAGCTTGCCGTCGGGATCGTCGTGGTGTGGCCGCAGGTAGTGCTCCAGGTCCAGCCGGTCCTGCAGCGAATAGGCGAAGGGCAGGAACTCGGCCGCCGGCGACAGCAGCGACAAGTCCTGCATGACGTCGGCGCGCTCGATGGTGAAGGAGCACACCAGTTTCAGTTCGAGGGCGGGCTCGATCGGCTGCACCAGCGCCACCGAGTTGGAATGGGGGTCCTGGATCATCCGCACGATGGCCTGGGGACTGACCTTCAGGTCGGTGGCCAGCACGCGCAGGTCGTGGCTGTCGCGCGGCCGGAACATGACGCGATGCTCCCCGAAGGTGACCGGCTGCTGGTACCGGTAGAGCGTCGTGTGGACGATGTCGTAGCGAGTGGGCATGGGCGATTGTGCGGTGCTGCGGGCGGCAGCGGTGGCCCGCGGGTTCGCGGGCCGGTCGACCGTCGGCCGGACCTTCGCCGGTGCAAGATTCAGGCCGGGCCGTCGCCGTTGTCCGGGTCCGCCTTCTTGGCGTCCGGGTCGCTGGGCGTGTTGGAGCCCGAGAGCTGTTCGGCCGGGGGGCCGAGCCGCCCGCTGTCGCCGCCCTGCGCGTGCGTGGTGCCGCCTGTGCGCGCCTGGTTGCCACGGCCGGAATAGATCTCGTCGTCGTCGAAGTTGAGGGGCGCCGTGTCCGGGCCGCCGCCGCCGAGCACGGCATCGCCCGTGGGGGTGTCCGCGCCGTGCGGACCGATGGCATCGATCGGGCCGGAGGTCTCGCTGTCCTTCGGGTGCGGGGTGTCGGTCGTGGAGACGGGCTTGGTCATGAGAGGTCCTTGTCGAGGGTGGAAAGGAGTTGGATCGGGTCCGGTGCGAGCGTCGGGGACGCGTCTTGGCCGGTGCTCGTGCTCGACCATCGCGTCGGCCGGCCCCGGGCCGTGCGCGGCGCATGCCGCTTCGACGTGCGGGAGCGGTCCTACCGTGTAAGGGTCGCGCCGGGCCGGCCGTTGGCGCGGGGCGGCCGCGTCGTGCGCGCGGTGTCCAGCGCCTGCGCCAGGCCGGCGGGCAGCGGCAGCGGCTCGCCGTGCCAGCGCGCCGCCAGCAGTTCCGCGCACAGCACGGCGAAGCTGAGGCCGCGCGACCCCATCGCCGTGCACAGCCACGGACCGTCGGGCGCATCGGCGTGCAGCGGTCCCACGAGCGGCCGACGATCGGCCGACGCGCACCGCACGCCGGCCCAGGCCCGGAGGGTCCGCCCGGCATCGGGTCCGCCGCCACCGGCTCTGCCCCCGGAGCGGGCCGGGTCCTCCGGCCGTGTCCGGCCGGTCGTCGGGTCCGGCCGCAGCAGCGCGTGGGCGCCCGGATGCAGCCGGGCGAGGCGTGCCAGGTTGGCCTCGGTGTCCACGGTCGACGTGGCGGTGTCGTCCCGCCCCCGGTCGAAGGTCGCGCCCGTGAGCCAGAACGCGCCGTCCGCGTCCGGGACGTGCGCGATCAGGTGACCGTCCCCGTTCAGCGGCGCCGTGGGCAGCACGTCCGCGAGGCCGGCGGCGAGGTCCATGCGGCCCCATGCGAGTTGGCCGCGCACGCGGTGCAGCGGTTGTTCGCCGGCCAGGGCGGCGCTCTCGAATCCGGCCGCCACGACGACGCGATCGGCCGCCGCCAGGCAGCGACCGTCGGCGTCGAGCACGGTCCAGCACGGCGGCTCGCCGGCGCGCTCGATCCGCGCGACCCTGGCCCGCGTCCGCAGCGAGATGCCCGGGCGGGCCAGCCACGCGGCGACCAGCCGGGCCGGCCGCGCCCAGCCGGCGTGTTCGTGCCAGAGCGCGGTGGTGTCCACGGCCAGGCCCTGGTCGATGAGCCGGTCCGCCGTGGCGCGCCACGACGCGTTCGGGCCGTCGGCGTGCCAGCCGGCGGGCAGGCGGTCGTCGCCCGGCGCACGGCGTTCGAGGACGCCGCCGCCTCGCCAGTCGGTGCCTTCGCGCAGGTGCGTGGTCAGTTGCTGCCACGTCAGGCGCAGTCCCGCGCGGGTCAGGCGCGAGAGCAGGGCATCGTCGGACGAGACGTGCGGCGCGAAGACGCCCGCCGGCACGCCCGAGGCGCCGGACGCGGCCTGCGCGCCGGCGTCGAGCACCGTCACGCGCCAGCCGCGCCGTGCCAGGCTGGCCGCCACCGCGGCACCGGCGAGGCCGGCACCGACGACCACGCAGTGGCCCGGTGTCGCCACCATGGCGGGGTGCCGCCGGACGGTCCACGCGGGAGCGAAATCGCCGCTGTACGTGGGCGCGCCGTCCGGCCGCCGCAGCCGGAAACCCTGTGATTCCAGGGCCGCGTGAAGCGCCGCCGCCGGTGCGGGGACGGTGATGCGCGTGCCCGGCCGGGCGAAACGGGCGAGCGCCTTCGAGAGGTCGACGGGGTCGAGCGGCGCGACCGTCGCCGCACCCGATACCGGGTCGTTCCCTGGCGACGTCGCCGCATCGACCACGATCTCCTCGGCATCGAAATGCTGCGCGCGCAGCATCGGCCGCAAGTCGCCGATGCACAGTGTCAGCAGCACGTGGCCATCGTCGAAGCCGAGGCGATGCACGCCCGGCAACAGGCCGTGCCACTGCGCGCTCAGCAGGTGCAGCAGGCCGTCCGGATCGCCGGCTTCCGGCGGCCCGAGTTCATCGGCGCGCGCCGGGCGCGGGGTCACCGCGACGCAGTGGAGCATGCGGGGGCGTCGGGGGTCGGCACGCCACGCCCGCCAGAGGGCCAGGAAACGCGCGCCGGTGCCGAAACCGGTGTCCAGGAGACGCCACTGCGCGAGGTCCCGCCACGGCCGGGTCGGCAGGGCGCCGTCGTGCGCGCCGGGCTTCGGCGGACCGGCGGGCGGCGCGGAGGACGGCGTGGCCGCGCTCAGGCGCTCGGCGGGACGTAGCCTTGCACCGCGTCCGCGCCGTCGCCGAAGAAATGCTTGTCCATCTGGCGCTTGAGGTATTCGCGAGCGCGCTGGTCGGCCAGGTTCAGGCGGTTCTCGTTGACCAGCATCGTCTGCTGCTTGAGCCAGGCGGCCCAGGCTTCCTTGCTGACGCTCTCCCAGAGGCGCTTGCCGAGTTCTCCCGGATAGGGCGGGAAGTCTAGCCCCTCCGCTTCCTTGCCGAGCTTGATGCACTGGACCATGCGTGCCATTTTTATGTTTCCTGCTTTTCGAGTGGGGGATGGACGGACCGTGGCGCACGGTCCTTATCTGATCTGGTTATTTGGAACCAAGAATTCAATCGTTCCCGGTTCGCGAGGTCCGACCCAGAATCGGCGGCTTCTTCGACCTGCCATTCATAGAACGAGCCGACCCATGAGCCTTCGCCGCGACTTTATCAAGCTTTCCATCGGTGCCGCCGTCGCGGGCGGCATGGCCCTCGCGGCATTGCCGTCGTTCGCCCAGGCCGTCAACCTCCTGAACGTGTCCTACGATCCGACGCGCGAACTCTACGTCGAGTACAACCAGGCCTTCGCCAGGCACTGGAAAGCCAAGGCCGGCCAGGACGTGAAGGTGCGCCAGTCGCACGGCGGCTCGGGCAAGCAGGCGCGCTCGATCATCGACGGGCTGGAAGCCGACGTGGCCACCCTGGCGCTGGCCGGCGACGTCGACGCGCTGTCCCGCAACGGCAACCTGCTGCCGGCCGACTGGCAGAAGCGCCTGCCGCACAACTCGGCGCCCTATACGTCGACCATCGTGTTCCTGGTCAAGAAGGGCAATCCGAAGGGTCTGAAGGACTGGGACGACCTGGTCAAGCCGGGCGTGCAGGTCATCACGCCCAACCCCAAGACCTCCGGCGGGGCACGCTGGAACTATCTTGCCGCCTGGGAGTTCGCCAAGCGCAAGTACGGCGGCGACGCCAAGGCCAAGGAGTTCGTCGCCAACCTCTACAAGAACGTGCCGGTGCTCGACACCGGCGCGCGCGGCTCGACCATCACCTTCGTCCAGCGCGGCGTGGGCGACGTGCTGCTGGCCTGGGAGAACGAGGCCTACCTGGCGCAGAAGGAGTTCGGCGCCGGCAAGTACGAGATCGTGACGCCGTCGGTGAGCATCCTGGCCGAGCCGACCGTGGCCGTGGTCGACAAGGTGGTCGACAAGAAGGGCACCCGCGCCGTGGCCGAGGAATACCTGAAGTACCTGTATTCCGACGAGGGCCAGGACATCGCCGGCAGGAACTACTACCGCCCGACCTCGGACAAGGCCAAGGCCAAGTACGACAAGCAGTTCGCCAAGCTGACGCTGTTCACGGTCGACCAGGCCTTCGGCGGCTGGGCCAAGGCCGACAAGGACCATTTCGCCGACAACGCGTCCTTCGACCAGATCTACACCGTCAAGTAGGGCGTGGGCGGCCGCCGCCCGACGGGCGTCGCGGCCTTCGCGGATACTTCCTTCCCCCACGATCGCCGCCGCACCGGGCCGGCGAACGGGCAGCACGAGGAAGGCAGATGGCCCAGTACGAGATCGACGACATCGTGCGCGCATTGCGCGAGGCGCGCCACGAATGGCGGGATGCGCGCAAGCGCTCCCGCGAGCCCATGGGGCGCGAGTTCCCGTCGCGCGAGGCGATGGAGGACATCGTGGAGGCGCTCAAGGGCGCGCTCTTCCCGATGCGCCTGGGTCCGCCCGAGCTGCGCCACGAGAGCGAGGACTTCTACGTCGGTCACACCATCGACGCCGCGCTGGCCCGACTGGAGGCGCAGGCGCGGCTCGAGTTGCGCTACGTCGCGCGCCAGCACGGCGCCGACGACCCCCAGGTCGACGCCGAGGCGACGCACGCGGTGCGTGCCTTCGGCGCCGAATTGCCGCCGATCCGCCGCCTGCTCGACAGCGACGTGCTGGCGGCCTTCCAGGGCGACCCCGCCGCGCGCAGCGTCGACGAGGTGCTGCTGTGCTATCCGGGCGTGCTGGCGATGATCCACCACCGGCTCGCGCACGCGCTCTACCGGCTGGGCCTGCCGCTGCTCGCGCGGATCGTCGCCGAACTGGCGCACGCCCAGACCGGCATCGACATCCATCCGGGCGCGGCGATCGGCGCGGGCTTCTTCATCGATCACGGCACGGGCGTGGTGATCGGCGAGACGGCCATCATCGGCGAGCGCGTGCGGGTCTACCAGGCCGTGACGCTGGGCGCGAAGGGCTTTCCGGTCGACGCCGACGGCGTGCTGCGAAAGGGGCTGGCGCGCCATCCGGTGGTCGAGGACGACGTCGTCATCTATGCCGGCGCCACCATCCTGGGGCGCGTGACCCTCGGGCGCGGCGCGGTCATCGGGGGCAACGTCTGGCTCACGCACGACGTGCCCGCCGGAGCCAGCCTGACGCAGGCCAGCCTGCAGAACGGCATCCAGCCGCGCCTGGGCTGCGTGCCGGCGGACCGCGTCTGAGCCACGGCGCCCTGTCGCCATTCCCGATCGGTCGTTTCCCATCGCTTCCTGACACCCACCGGAGAACCCGCTCATGAGCCACTACAAGATCGCCGTCGTCATCGGCAGCCTGCGCAAGGATTCCTTCAACCGCAAGCTCGCGCTCGCCCTGGCGCACCTCGCGCCGGACGACTTCACCTTCGAGCACGTGGAGATCGGCGACCTGCCGCTCTACAACCAGGACGACGACGCCCACCCGGCGCCCGCGGTCCAGCGTCTGAAGACCGAGGTCGCCTCGGCGCAGGGCCTGCTGTTCATCACGCCGGAGTACAACCGCTCGATCCCCGGGGTGCTGAAGAACGCCATCGACCATGCCTCGCGGCCCTACGGCCAGAGCGTGTGGGGCGGCAAGCCCGCGGGCGTGATCGGGGTGTCGGTCGGCGCCATCGGCACCGCGCTGGCGCAGCAGCACCTGCGCAACGTTCTGGCCTACCTGGACGTGCCCACGCTCGGCCAGCCCGAGGCGTTCATCCAGAACAAGGAAGGCCTGTTCGACGACCGGGGCCACGTCGGCGAGGACAGCCGCAAGTTCCTGCAGACGTGGGTCGACAAGTACGTGGCCTGGGTGAAGATCCACAACGGCTGATCGCCGACAGCGCGTCATGCGCACCGTCCGTGGAAACGCCCGCGATCGCGGGCGTTTCTTCGTGGGTCGAGGCCGGTGTCCGGCGCCGGTGTCAGGCGGCGGCTTCGGCCGGCTCGCGCGCCGTCGTCACGATCGCCTCGCGGGCCGACGCGATCGCCGCCGCCTTGGCCGCGTCGCCCATGTTCAGGCCCTCGGCGCGCACGATGCGCACGTCGGTGATGCCGAAGAAGCCGAACATCACCTTCAGGTAGCTTTCCTGGTGTTCCGCCGCGCGGCCGCCTTCGGTGGTCGCGTACATGCCACCACGCGTGGACACCACGATCACGGTCTTGTCGCCGGCCAGGCCGACCGGGCCGGTGGCGCCATAGCTGAAGGTGCGGCCCTTCTGCGCCACGCGGTCGAGCCAGGCCTTGAGCTGCGACGGGATGGAGAAGTTGTAGAGCGGGGCGCCGACCACGACCACGTCGGCGGCGAGGAACTGGCTCACCAGGCGCTCGGAGACGGCGTTCTCGCGCGCCTGGCGCTCGGTCGGGTCGGACTGTGCGCCGGTCTTGGCGCCCAGCGAATGGACGTCGAAGTGGCTGGGTGCGTCGACGGCGAGGTCGAGGTACTCGACCGTGACGTCCGGGTGGACACGACGCCATTCGGCGACGACCTCGGCGCTCAGCTGGCGCGAGACCGACTGGGCGTCGAGAACGCTGGAATCGATGTGCAGCAGTTTCATGGCAGGCTCCCTGTTCAACGGAAAAAACGATTCGATCATTCTATTTTTGAATCGATTGCTCGATAAGTAGAGGTAAATGGACAAGTAAGTTCCTTCAGTGGAACAATGCTTGCCATGCAGGACCTCAACGACATGGTGTTTTTCGCCGAGGTCGCCGAGCGCGGCGGCTTCACGGCGGCGAGCCGGGCCCTCGGCGTGCCGAAGTCGCGCCTGTCGCGCCACGTGGCCGAACTGGAAGCCACGCTTGGCGTGCAACTGCTCCAGCGCAGCACGCGGCGGCTGTCGCTGACGCCGGCCGGCGAGATCTTCCTGCGGCACTGCCTGGCACTGAGGGAACTCGCGGCCGCGGCGGGCGAGGCCGTGGCGCAGGTGCAGACCGAGCCGCGCGGCACCGTGCGCCTGAGCTGTCCGGTGACCCTGGCGCAGGCCACCGTCGGTCCGCTGCTGCCGGCCTTCATGCGCCGCCATCCCCACGTGCGCGTCGAGATGCGGGTGATGAACCGGCCGGTCGATCCGGTGGAGGAGGGCGTCGACATCGCGCTGCGCGTGCGCACCGCGATCGAGGACAGCGCCACGCTGGCCGCGCGCCGCTTCGGGCTGAGTCGAAGCCTCCTGGTGATGAGCGCCGAGCGGCTGCGCGCGCACGCGCCACCGGGCGGGCCGGACGACCTGGCGCGGATCGACACCGTCGCCATGAGCGCGGGCGAGGGGCGTGCGAGCACCACGCTCGTCGGGCCGGAGGGGCGCACGCACGCGACCTCGCACGCGCCGCGTTTCGTCGCCGACGACCTGCTCACGCTCAAGTGCGCCATCGTGCAGGGCATCGGCGCGGGCCTGCTGCCCGACTACATGTGCCGTGCCGAACTCAAGGCCGGCACCCTCGTGGAGGTGCTGCCGGGCTGGGGCCCGCCGCCGGGCATCGTGCACGCCATGTACCCGCCGCGACGCGCGCTGGTGCCGGCGGTGCGCGCCCTGATCGATTTCCTCGCCGAATCGCTCGACGGCGACGATCCCCACGTCCTGGCCGAGGCGGACCGTCCCTGACGGTCGGCGCCCTGGCGATGAAGGCGCAGGCTGGCGCGAGGTCGGGTACTTCATGCACGAAAGTGAATATCCAAACAATTAGATATTCGTTCCGCTTCTGAGCGATCGTTCCGACAATCGCATTCCAAACTTGAGAGGAGAGGATTTCATGGCCACGCTTCGCATCGGCGACACCGCACCGAATTTCACGCAGGAATCCAGTGCCGGCACCATCGACTTCTACGATTGGGCCGGCGATTCGTGGGTGGTGCTGTTCTCGCACCCCGCCGACTTCACCCCGGTGTGCACGACCGAGCTGGGTCGGACGGCGGCGCTGTCGGGCGAGTTCGCCAAGCGCGGCGTCAAGCCGATCGCCATCAGCGTCGATCCGGTGGACCGCCATCGGGAGTGGATTGCCGACATCGACGAGACGCAGGCCACCACGGTCGATTTCCCGATCCTGGCCGACCCGGACCGCAAGATCGCCGAGCTCTACGACCTGATCCACCCGAACGCGTCCACCACGGCGACGGTGCGCACCGTCTACTGGATCGACCCGCAGCACAAGATCCGCGCGACGCTGACCTATCCGGCGAGCACGGGACGCAACTTCGACGAACTGCTGCGCGTGGTCGACTCCCTGCAGCTCACCGACAGCCACAAGGTCGCGACGCCGGCCAACTGGAAGGATGGCGACGACGTCGTCATCGTCCCGAGCGTCCAGGACCCGGCGGAACTGGCGGCACGCTTTCCCAAGGGTTTCAAGGCCGTCAAGCCCTACCTGCGCGTGACGCCGCAGCCCAACCGGTAGGCCGGCGTCCCCACGACACCACATGAAACGCGGCACCGGCCGCGTTTTTCCACTTCTTCCTCCCCTCGAATTTCCTCCGATTCCGATGAACCTCCGCTTCAAGACCCTCGCCGCCACTGTGGCGCTCGCCACCGCCGGTTTCGGCGGCCCCGTCCTCGCGCAGACCACGACGCTGCTCAACGCCTCCTACGACGTGGCGCGCGAGTTCTACAAGGACATCAACCCGGCCTTCATCGCCAGCCACAAGAAGGCCACCGGCCAGGACGTGAAGATCGACCAGGCCCACGGCGGCTCCAGCGCGCAGGCGCGCGCGGTCAACGACGGCCTCGAGGCCGACGTCGTCACCTTCAACACCACCACCGACGTCGACTTCCTCGCCGCCAACGGCGTGGTTGCCAAGGACTGGGCGAAACGCTTCCCGGACAACGCGTCCCCCACGCTGTCGACCTCGATCTTCCTGGTGCGCAACGGCAATCCCAAGGGCATCAAGGACTGGGACGACCTGATCAAGCCCGGCGTGCAGGTCATCGTCGTCAACCCCAAGACCGGCGGCAACGGCCGCTACGCCTACCTGGCCGCGTGGGGCTACGTGAAGAAGAAGGGCGGCACCGACGCGCAGGCGGCCGAGTTCGTCGGCAAGCTGTTCAAGAACGTGCCGGTGTTGGGCAAGGGCGGCCGCGACGCGACCACCATCTTCCTGCAGCGCAACATCGGCGACGTGCTGATCACCTTCGAGTCCGAGTCGCTGTCGATCGACCGCGAGTTCGGCGCCGGCAAGGTCGACGCGGTGTACCCGTCGATCAGCGTGCTGGCCGAGAACCCGGTGGCCATCGTCGAGCGCACCGTCGCCAAGAAGGGCACCGGCGCGGTCGCCAAGGCCTACCTCGATTTCCTCTATTCCGAGGAGGGCCAGGAGATCGCCGCGAAGCACGCGCTGCGTCCGCGCTCGGCCGCGGTGCTGAAGAAGTACGCCGCGACCTTCAAGCCGCTGCAGCTGTTCACGGTGCAGGAGATCTTCGGCAGCCTCGGCGAGGCGCAGAAGGTCCACTTCAACGACGGTGGCCAGTTCGACAAGCTCTACACCAGCGCGAAGTAAGCCATGAGCGCCTCCACCACGGCCCTGCCGTCCGCGGCGGCGGGACCGGGCCCGCGCGCCGGCGGCCGCGGGGTTTCCCGGCGCGTCCTGCCGGGCTTCAACATCACGCTGGGCTACACCCTGCTGTACCTGAGCCTGATCGTCCTGATCCCGCTGTCGACGCTCGTCTTCAAGACGTTCACCCTTACCTGGGACCAGTTCTGGACCGCCATCAGCGCCCCGCGCGTGATGGCGTCCTACCGCCTGACCTTCGGCGCGTCCTTCCTCGCGGCGGTGGTCAACCTCTTCGCCGGCCTGCTGGTGGCCTGGGTCCTGGTGCGCTACGACTTTCCCGGCAAGAAGATCGTCGACGCCCTGGTGGACCTGCCGTTCGCGCTGCCCACGGCGGTGGCCGGCATCGCGCTGACGGCCCTGCTCGCGGGCAACGGCTGGATCGGGCAGTACCTGGAGCCGCTGGGCATCAAGCTCGCGTTCACGCCGGCCGGCGTGGTCATCGCATTGATCTTCATCGGGCTGCCCTTCGTGGTTCGGACCGTGCAGCCGGTGCTGGAGGACTCGGAGAAGGAATTGGAGGAAGCCGCCACCTGCCTGGGCGCGACGCGCTGGCAGACCTTCACGCGCGTCGTCCTGCCCACCATCCTGCCGGCGCTGCTGACCGGTTTCGCGATGGCCTTCGCGCGGGCCATCGGCGAGTACGGCTCGGTCATCTTCATCGCCGGCAACATGCCCATGGTCTCGGAGATCACGCCGCTCATCATCATCGGCAAGCTCGAGCAGTACGACTACGGCGGCGCCACCGCCGTGGCGCTGGTCATGCTGGTGGTGTCGTTCGCGATGCTGCTGGTCATCAACGGGCTGCAGGCCTGGCAGCGGCGGCGTTCGGCGGGGGCATCGGCATGAGCGCGGCACCCGTGCGTCGCGCGATGTCCGGCACCACCGAATCGGCCTGGGTGCGGCGCCTGCTGATCGGGCTGGCGCTGCTGTTCATCGCGCTGTTCCTGGTGCTGCCGCTGGCCGCCGTGTTCACCGAGGCGCTGAGCAAGGGCGTCGACGCCTTCCTCGCCGCGCTCAAGGAGCCCGACGCCTGGAGCGCCATCCGGCTGACGCTGCTGGTCGCGGCCATCACCGTGCCGCTGAACCTGGTCTTCGGCGTCTGCGCGGCCTGGGCGATCGCCAAGTTCGAGTTCCGGGGCAAGGCCTTCCTGACCACGCTGGTGGACCTGCCGTTCGCGGTGTCGCCCGTGGTGGCGGGCCTGATCTACGTGCTGGTGTTCGGCGCGAACGGCTGGTTCGGGCCCTGGCTCGCCGCGCACGACGTGAAGGTCATCTTCGCCGTGCCGGGCATCGTGCTGGCGACGGTGTTCGTGACGTTCCCGTTCATCGCCCGCGAGCTGATCCCGCTGATGCAGGCGCAGGGCACCGACGAGGAGCAGGCCGCGATGGTGCTGGGCGCGACCGGCTGGCAGACCTTCTGGCGCGTGACGCTGCCGAACATCAAGTGGGGCCTGCTCTACGGCGTGATCCTCTGCAACGCGCGCGCGATGGGTGAATTCGGCGCGGTGTCGGTGGTCTCGGGCCACATCCGCGGCCAGACCAACACCATCCCGCTGCACGTCGAGGTGCTCTACAGCGAGTACCAGTCGGTCGCCGCCTTCGCCGTGGCGTCGCTGCTGGCGCTGCTGGCGATCGTGACGCTGGTGATCAAGTCGGTCATCGAATGGCGCCACGAGCGCGACCTCGAGGCCGCCGCCGACCTGCCGCCGGAGCGTCCGCCATCGGCCGACGCGGCCACCGCCGCCCACTGAACAGACTGCGAAGAGACGCACACACCATGAGCATCGAAATCAGAAACGTCAGCAAGCAGTTCGGCGATTTCCAGGCGTTGCGCGACGTCAGCCTGGACATCGATTCGGGCGAGCTGATCGCCCTGCTGGGCCCCTCGGGCTGCGGCAAGACCACGTTGCTGCGCATCATCGCGGGGCTGGAGACGGCCGACGCCGGCAGCATCCATTTCTACGGCGAGGACACCACCGACGTCCACGTGCGCGAGCGCAAGGTCGGCTTCGTGTTCCAGCACTACGCGCTGTTCCGGCACCTGACGGTGTTCGAGAACGTGGCCTTCGGCCTGCGGGTGAAGCCGCGCGACCAGCGGCCCTCGGACGCGCAGATCAAGGCCAAGGTGCACGAGCTGCTCAAGCTGGTGCAGCTCGACTGGATCGCCGAGCGCTATCCGCCGCAGCTCTCGGGCGGCCAGCGCCAGCGCATCGCCCTGGCGCGCGCGCTGGCGGTCGAGCCCAAGGTGCTGCTGCTCGACGAGCCCTTCGGCGCGCTCGACGCCAAGGTCCGCAAGGAACTGCGCCGCTGGCTGCGCCGGCTGCACGACGAGCTGCACGTGACCTCGATCTTCGTCACCCACGACCAGGAGGAGGCGCTGGAGGTGGCCGACCGCGTGGTCGTCATCAACCAGGGCCGCATCGAGCAGAGTGGCTCGCCGCAGGACGTCTGGGACCATCCGGCCAGCCCGTTCGTCTACAGCTTCCTCGGCGACGTGAACCTGTTCCACGGGCGCGCGCAGGGCGGCGAGGTCAGCGTGGGCGGCCTGCGCATCGACGCGCCCGAGCACCGGGACGTGGCCGACGGCAAGGCGATGGCCTATGTGCGTCCGCACGAATTCGACCTCGCACCCTGGGTGGAGGGCGGCAACGGCATCGCCGCGACGATCACGCGCGCCATCGTGGTCGGGCCGACGGCGCGGCTCGAACTCGAGCCGTTGGCCTCCCACGCCGCCCATGCCGCCGCCTCGCCGGCCGTCATCGAGGTGCACATGCCCGCGCCGCAGTTCCAGGCCACCGGCCTGCGCGAGGGGGACCGGGTGCTGGCGACGCCGCGCAACGTGCGGCTGTTCGTCCAGCCGGCGTGACGCGGGCGTTTTTCAGACCCGGCGCGACGGCCGCGGAACCGACCGGCCGGATCGCGCTCCGATAATCCGGCACCCGGGCGGGCGCGGCGTCACCATCGCCGGCGCGCCGCCCGCTTCCGGATCTTTCCGTCTTCGAGGGCTTCCACTTTGATCTCCTGGTTCTTCGGCGCGCCCCGGCGCGCGCTCGCGCTCATCTGCGCCGCCTGCGTCGCCATGCTCGCCTTCGGCATGTACCTGCAGCACGTCGTCGGCCTGGAGCCCTGCCCGATGTGCGTGGTCCAGCGCTACGCGCTGATCGCCGTGGCGCTGTTCAGCGGGCTGGCGGCCCTGTCGCGCGGTCCGGCGCTGCAGCGCACCGGCGCCGGCCTGGCGCTGCTCTTCTCGGCGGGCGGGGCCTACACCGCGGCGCAGCAGAGCTGGCTGCAGTGGTATCCGCCGGAAGTCGTCACGTGCGGTCGCGACATCTACGGAATGATCGAGACCTTTCCGCTCCAGCGCGCCCTGCCGATGATCTTTCGCGGCGGCGGCGACTGCAGCAAGGTCGACTGGAGCTTCCTGGGCCTGTCGATCGCCAACTGGTCGTTCGTCTGCTTCGTGATCTTCGCGGTGCTGCTGCTGGTGCTGGCCGTGTCCCGGCCCCACCGGACGCGCTGGTAGGCGCGGGCGGAACCGCGCGCGCTCAGCCGCCGGCCACGAAATCCGGGAGCAGGGCGCCGACCTCGGCCAGCACGCGGCGCTGCGCCGCATCGTCGAGCGAGGTCGCACCCGTCAGGTAGGCCGCGACGAGCAGCGGCGCGCCGTCGCCGCGCGGCTGGACGATGGCGATGTCGTTGCGCGTTCCGTGGCCGCCGGCGCCGGTCTTGTCGCCGATGCGCCAGTCGCCCGGCAGGCCGGCCTTGAGGCTGGTGGCGCCGGTCGTGTTGGCCAGCATCCAGCCCCGCAGCCGGTCGCGCGAGGCCGATGAGAGCGCGCGCCCGAGCAGCAGTTCGCGCATCAGACCCACCATGGCCGCCGGCGACGTGGTGTCGCGCGGGTCGCCCGGCACGGCTTCGTTGAGGCCGGTCTCGATGCGGTCGAGCCGCGTGACGTCGTCACCCAGGCCGTGCGCGAAACGCGTCAGGCCGGGCGGTCCGCCGAAGCTCTCCATCATCAGGTTCGCGGCGCCGTTGTCGCTCAGGGTGACCGCGGCCTCGCACAGCCTGTCCATCGTCATGTGGCCGCCGGCGTGGCGGCCGGTGGCGGGCGAGTAGGTCACGAGCCGCGCGGCGTCGATCGCGACCGGGCGGTCGAGCGACTCGAGGCCCCGGTCGACCCGCTGCAGCACCAGCGCCGCGGCCAGGAACTTGAAGGTGCTGCACATCGGGAACCGTTCGTCGGCGCGGTAGGCGACGCGTCGCCCGCTCGCCGTGTCCAGGACGGCGACACCCAGCCGGGCGCCGGCGGCGGCCTCGATGCGGCGCAGGGCGCGAACGGTGTGGCGCTCCTGCGGGGAGGGTGCGGCCGATCCGGCTGCGTGCGCACCGGGCGGCGTGCGGGCCGACGACGGTCGCGCCGCCAGCGCGATCAGCGGCGTCAGGCCCAGGGCGAAATCACGTCTTCTCATGTCAAGTCTGCTAACGGCTTCTGCGTGAATGAAGTTGCCTCCGGTCGCGGCTGCGCCACGACCGGAGCACCCGTTCTTCAAGGCCAATCCGGCTCGACCGGGGCGCGGGATCGGGCGACCGGCGGAACGCCGATCGGCGCGGCGGTCAGAGCGGCAGCGTGTCGAAGGCCGCGTAGGTCGTGGCGAGCCAGGTCTTCACGCGCTGGCGTTCGAGCAGGCCGAGCGCCTGCGGGCTCTCGCGATCGTTGATTGCCTTCCAGAAGCTGGTGCTGTTCATGTCGATCTTGCGCATGCTGGCTTCGTGCAGGCGCGGCAGCGCGATCACATGGGCGCCGTTGGCCGTCGCCTTGGCGAGCGAAGGGGAGGCGAGCAGCTGCGCGAAATCGCCGCCACGACCGTAGTTCTGCACCACGATGTAATTGGGCTTGCCGCCGAAGGTGTCGACCAGCGTGCCGAGCAGTTCGCTCGAATCCTTGCCGTCGTCGAGGACGTGCCAGAAATTCACGGCGATGCCCATTTCCTCGAAGACGCCCAGCAGGTCCGACTCCTTGATCCAGCGGGCCAGCGGCGCCAGTGTCTGGGCGGCGAGGTCGACGATCGCGCTCTGCTGCGGGTTGGTCTCGAAACCGGCCACGACCGCGTCGAGACCCTCGAAGCTGTCGACCACCACGGGCGAGGCGAAGCCCTGGTAGAAGCGCGCGAAGGACGTGTGCGAGCGGTCGGTGTCGAAGCCCGCGAACGGCCGGCTGTGGTCGATGAAGTACTGCGCCAGGACCCGCGAGACGACGGATTTGCCGACGCCGCCTTTTTCGCCGCCGATGAAATTGATGGAGCTCATGGGATGTGTGCTGTGAGAAGGAGTGGAAAGGATGGGGAGAAGGGGGAACGGATCGGTGGGCGACACGCGCGGCCGCGAGGGACCGCCCGACATTCTAAAAGTGCCGTCGTGACGGATTTCACGCCGGCCGGGCGGCCCGCGCGCGCCGGACCGCCCGTCAGCGCCTGGCCAGCGACAGGAACGGCCCCAGGTTGCCCAGCATCCAGCCCTGCGTGAAGTCCAGCGCCGCGCGCCGGTACTTCTCGTCGGCCTGCGCGGCCAGCAGATCGAGCCGCGCGACCACCTTGGACAGCTCGCGGTCGATCACCAGGTTGCGACCCCGCTCGCTGACCTCGGTGGCCAGCAGCAGGGGCTGGCCGTCGGCGCCGGTCTTCGAGCCGATGAGCCACAGCGAGATCTCGACGTTGCGGGCCGCGCGGTAGCTGTTCTCGGCGTCGACACCGTCGACCATCGTCTGCGACCAGGTGCCCCCGTTGGCCTCCTTGAGCATCGACGCCCAGCCGAACACCAGGGCGGCGACGCGATCGCCGTCATAGGGCGCGGGCGGGGCGGTGTCGAAGGCGAGCCGCACCGCGTCGATGCCCTTGGCACCGCGCAGGGTGAGCGGGGGCGCGTCCGCCATCACCGCGTCCCAGGTGCGCGCGATCGCCTCGTCGGCGCTCGGCGCCCACTTGCGCCATTCGCGCGGGTTGCGCCGGTAGAGCGACAGCTGCACGCGCCGGATCGATTCCAGGTTGTCGCGCAGGGCCAGGTTGGCGAGGCGGTTGGCGCTGGACTGCGCCCATTCCTGGGTGCTGTAGGGATCGCGGCGATCGGTCTCCCGGAAGGCGGCGCAGCCCGTGAGGCCGGTCAGCCCGACGACACAGCACAGGAGGGCGGGCAATGCCGGGGACGCAAGGAACGCGAAGGACGGAAAGCAGATTCGGTGCATGACGCGCACGTTATCATCACGGGCTCGGCCCACCGCTGGTCGGCGTCCGGATTCTCCTTTCAAATCAACGGCTTGGCGTCGACCCAGGTCCCAACGACTTCTCGTGCGTCTCAACTCCATCAAGCTTTCGGGCTTCAAATCGTTCGCCGAGCCCACCAATTTCCTGCTGCCGGGCCAGCTCGTCGGGGTGGTCGGCCCCAACGGCTGCGGCAAGTCGAACATCATGGACGCAGTGCGCTGGGTGCTCGGCGAATCGCGTGCCTCGGAACTGCGCGGCGAATCGATGCAGGACGTCATCTTCAACGGCACCACCACGCGCAAGCAGGCCAGCCGCGCGAGCGTCGAACTGGTGTTCGACAACGCGGACCACCGTGCCGGCGGCCAGTGGTCGCAGTTCGCCGAGATCGCCGTGCGCCGCGTGCTCACGCGCGACGGCGCGAGCAGCTACTACATCAACAACCAGCCGGTGCGCCGGCGCGACGTGCAGGACGTGTTCCTGGGCACCGGCCTGGGTCCGCGGGCCTACGCCATCATCGGCCAGGGCACGATCAGCCGGATCATCGAATCCAAGCCCGAGGAACTGCGCCTGTTCCTGGAAGAGGCCGCCGGCGTGTCGAAGTACAAGGAGCGCCGCCGCGAGACCGGCAACCGCCTGGCCGACACGCGCGAGAACCTCACGCGCGTCGAGGACATCCTGCGCGAACTCGACGCCAACCTCGACCGGCTGGAGAAGCAGGCCGAGGTCGCCCGGCGCTACAACGCCCTCACGGCCGACGCCGGACGCAAGCAGCATCAGCTGTGGTTCATGAAGCGCGCCGAGGCCGAGGCCGACCAGGTCCGCGTCAAGGCCGATGCCGATCGCGCGCTCAACGACCTGGAGTCGCGCACCGCCGAGTTGCGCCACGTCGAGGCCGACCTGGAGACCGTGCGCCAGGCCCACTACGCCGCCGGCGACGCCGTCTCCCAGGCGCAGGGCCGGCTGTACGAGGCCGGTGCCGAGGTCGGCCGGCTCGAGGGCGAGATCCGCTTCGTGGTCGAAGGGCGCCAGCGCGTCGAGCAGCGGCTGGTGCAGCTGCGCGACCAGTTCGTCCAGTGGACCGGGCGACGCGAGGCGGCCGAGGTCGAGCTGGAGGCGCTCGCCGGCCAGGGCGTCGATGCCGAGGAGCAGGCCGAACTGCTCGCCGCCCAGCTGGAGGAGCACGACGCGCGGCTGCCCGGTCTGGAGGACGCCCAGCGCCTGGCGCGGGACGCGGCCGAGGCCCAGCGCGCGGTGGTGACGCAGGTGCAGCAGCAGATCCAGGTGCTGGCGGCCGAGCAGCGCCACCTCGAGGAGCAGCGCCGGCAGCTGACGCTGCGCGGTGAGCGCCTGCGCGGCGACCGCCAGGCACTCGCCACACCCGACGAAACGCGCCTGGCCGATCTGCAGGCCCGGCTCGACGCCGCGCGGGAGGCCGCCGACGAGGCCGAGGCGCGTCTGCAGGACCTGCAGGAGACCGCCCCGCAGCGCGACGACGAGCGGCGCGCGCGCCAGCAGTCTGCCAACGCCGAGGGCGCGCGCCATGCCGAGTTCTCCGCCCGCCTCGAGGCGCTCAAGGCCCTGCAGGACCGCGTGCGCACCGACGGCAAGCTCGCGCCCTGGCTCGCGCGGCACGGGCTCGACGGCCTGCAGGGCCTGTGGAGCCGCCTGCACATCGAACCGGGCTGGGAGAACGCGCTCGAATCGGCGCTGCGCGAACGGCTGGGCGCGCTGGAGGTGTCGCGGCTCGACCTCGTGCGCGCCTTCGCGGCCGACGCCCCGCCGGCCCGGCTGGCGTTCTTCGCGCCGCCCGCGGCAGGCATGCCCGCTGCGCCGGCCGGCGCCCTGCGCCGCCTGTCGGACCTGCTGCGCCTGAACGACGCCGGCCTGCAGGCCCTCCTGGCCGGCTGGCTGCACGGCTGCCTGGTCGCACCGACCCTGGACGAGGCCCTGGCGCAGCGCGCGACGCTCGGTCCCGGCGAGACGATCCTCGTGCCCGGCGGCCACGCCGTCACGGCGCACGGCGTGGTGTTCTACGCGCCCGATTCGGCCCAGGCCGGGCTGCTCGCGCGCCAGCAGGAGATCGAGAACCTCGAGCGCCAGGTGCGGGCCCAGGTGCTCATCAGCGACGAGGCGCGCACCGCGCTGTCGCGCGCGGAGGCCGCCTACGCCGAGGTGGCGCAGCGCCTGGTCGGCGCCCGGCGCGAGGCGGCCGAGGCGCGGTCGCGCGCGCACGACCTGCAGGTCGAGACCCTGCGCCTGACGCAACTCGCCGAGCAGCACCGCGCGCGCGGCGAGCAGCTCGCGGCCGACATCGGCGAGGTCGATGCCCAGCTCGAGGACGTGGAGGAACGCCGGGCGGTCGCCGAGGGCCGCTTCGAGGAGTTCGACCTGCAGCTCGCCGACGGCCAGGAACGCCACGCGCGGCTCGACGAGCGCGTGACCGAGGCGGGCCGCGTGCTCGACGCGAGCCGCGAGCAGCATCGCCGGCTCGAACGCCAGGCCCAGGAGGCCGCCTTCGCGCGCCGCAGCGTCGAGGCCCGGCGCGGCGAACTCGCCCGCGCCATCGACACCGCCGCGCAGCAGGTCGTCGCGCTCGGTGCCGAACAGGCCCGCGCCGAGGACGAGCTCGGTCGCCTGAGCGACGCCACCGCGCAGGCCGGCCTGCAGGACGCGCTGGCGCTGCGGCTGGAGCGCGAGCAGGCGTTGGGCGCCGTGCGCGGCCGCTACGACGACCTGACCGCCAGGCTGCGCACGAGCGACGAGGCGCGGCTGCGGCTGGAGCGCGAGCTCGATCCGCTGCGCCACCGCATCACCGAGCTGCAGCTGAAGGAGCAGGCCGCCCGCCTGGGCGTGGAGCAGTACGCGGCGCTGCTGGCCGACGCGCAGGCCGACCTCGACGCCGTCGCGCGCTCGATCGAGGACGACCGGGTGCGGCTCACGGGACTGCAGGGCGAGATCGACCGGCTCAACCGCGAGGTCGCCGCGCTCGGCGCGGTCAACCTCGCCGCGCTGGACGAACTCGCCAGCGCGCGCGAGCGCAAGGACTTCCTCGACGCCCAGTCGGCCGACCTCAACGAGGCCATCGACACGCTGGAGGACGCCATCCGCCGCATCGACGTCGAGACGCGCGAGCTGCTCGGAGGCACCTTCAAGGTCGTCAACGAACACTTCAGCCGCATGTTCCCCGAGCTCTTCGGCGGCGGCAACGCGCGCCTGGTGATGACTGGCGACGAGATCCTGGACGCCGGCGTGCAGGTCCTCGCGCAGCCGCCGGGCAAGAAGAACCAGACCATCCACCTGCTCTCGGGCGGGGAGAAGGCGCTGACGGCCATCGCGCTCGTCTTCGCCATCTTCCAGCTCAATCCGGCGCCGTTCTGTCTGCTCGACGAAGTCGACGCGCCGCTGGACGACGCCAACACCGACCGCTATGCCAAACTGGTTTCCGCCATGAGCCAGAGCACCCAGTTCCTTTTCATCAGCCACAACAAGATCGCGATGGAGATGGCCCAGCAGCTCATCGGCGTGACGATGCAGGAGCAGGGCGTCTCGCGCATCGTGGCGGTGGACATGGAAGCGGCCGTGTCGATGGTCGCAGCAGCCTGAAAGCCCAAGATCCATGAGCAGTCTCACCCTCGCCCTCGCCATCCTCGGCGGGCTCGTGCTCGCGGGCCTCGTGGCCTACAACACGTGGATGTCGCGCCGCAACACCCCGCGCCAGCCCGACGCCCTGGACGAGGCCCTGGCCGAGGACGCCGCGCGCACCGCCGCGGGCCGCGTCGGCGAGGACGGCCCCGTGCTGCACGTCGAGCCCCATCCGGTGCCCGGCAACGCGCGCCACGAGCCGCTCTTCGATCCCGACCTGCCCGCGCCCAGCGCGCTGCCGGGCACGCTGGGCGGGGAGCGCCGGGGCGGGCTCGATCCGCTGATCGACGTCATCGCGCCGATCTCGCTCGACGGCCTGGTCTCGGGCGACGCGGCCATCGCCGCGATGCCCGCCACGCGACGCGCCGGCAGCAAGCCGGTGGCCGTCGAGGGCTTGAACGAGCACAACGGCGAGTGGGAGCTCCCCGTGGCCGGCCAGCGCTACGGCGCCTTCCAGATCGGCGTGCAGCTGGCCAACCGCACCGGTGCGCTCAACGAGATCGAATATTCCGAATTCGTCGTCAAGGCCCAGGCCTTCGCCGACGGCATCAACGGCGCGCCGGAATTCCCCGAGATGCTCGACGAGGTGGCGCGCGCCCGCGAGCTCGACCAGTTCGCCAGCGCGCACGACGCGCAGCTGGGCTTCGTGCTGCGCGCCCGCCACGCCGCGTGGAGTCCCGGCTACGTGCAGCAGAACGCGGCCCGGCTGGGCTTCCTGCCGGGCATCATTCCCGGGCGCATGGTGCTGCCCGCGAGCGAGGCCGGACTGCCGCCGGTGGTCGGGCTGGCCTTCGACACCCAGGCCGCGCTGGCCGATGATCCGGCCCAGTCGGCCATCCGCGAGCTCACGCTGAGCCTGGACGTGCCGCAGGTCGACCGCGCCGAGCGCGCGTTCCAGCGCATGCGCGAGGCCGCCGACGCCCTGGCGCTGGAGATGGACGGCGTCGTCACCGACGGCGACGCGCAACTGCTGCGCGAGGAGACCATGGACGCCATCGGCGCCGACCTCGAACAGCTCTACGACACGCTGGAGTCGCGCGACCTCGCCGCCGGGTCGCCGCTCGCACGCCGGCTCTTCAGTTGAGGCCACGACCATGAACGATTCTTCGCCCGCCGACGCCGCGCTCGCGCGCGAGGCCGCCGAGCTGCGCGCGCAACTGCGCCACAACGCGCACCTGTACTACGTGCTCGACGCGCCGGCGCTGCCCGATGCCGAGTACGACCGGCTGTTCCAGCGCCTGCAGGCCATCGAGGCCACCCATCCCGGGTTGCGCACGCCCGATTCGCCGACGCTGCGCGTGGGCGGCCAGGTGCTCTCGGGCTTCGTCAAGGTGCGTCACCGGGTGCCGATGCTCTCGATCCGCACCGAGACCGACATCACCGCCGCCGGCGCCGTCGCCTTCGATGCCCGGGTGCGGCGCGAACTGGGGCTGGCCGAGGACGCCCCCCCGGTGGACTACGCCTGCGAGCTCAAGTTCGACGGCCTGGCGCTGAGCCTGCGCTACGAGGACGGCGTGCTGGTGCAGGCCGCCACGCGCGGCGACGGCGCGATCGGCGAGGACGTGACGCAAAACCTGCGCACGCTGCGCCAGATCCCGCTGCGCCTGCACGGGGACACCGCGCCGCCGCCGGTGGTCGAGGTGCGCGGGGAGGTCTACATGCGCCGCGACGACTTCGAGGCGCTCAACGACCGCCAGCGCGAGCGGATCGCGGCCGGCCAGAAGAACGAGAAGATCTTCGTCAACCCGCGCAACGCGGCGGCCGGCGCCGTGCGGCAGCTCGACCCGGCGATCGCGGCGTCGCGCCGGCTGAGCTTCTTCGCCTACGGCCTGGGGGAGGTGTCGGCGCCGGAGGAGGGCGCTCCCGACTGCCCGACGCAGATCGACTGGCTGGCGCAACTGAAGGCCTGGGGCTTTCCGGTCGCGCCGCAGACGCGGCGCGCGAGCGGCGCGGCCGAACTCGTCGCCTTCCACGAGGCCATGGGCCGCCAGCGCGACGCGCTGCCCTACGACATCGACGGCGTGGTCTACAAGGTCGACGCGGTCGCGCTGCAGCGCCGGCTGGGCTTCGTCTCGCGCGAACCGCGCTGGGCCGTCGCGCACAAGTACCCGGCGCAGGAGCAGCTCACCGAGGTGATGGCCATCGAGGTCCAGGTCGGGCGCACCGGCAAACTCACGCCGGTGGCCAAGCTCGCGCCGGTGTTCGTCGGCGGCGTGACGGTGACCAACGCCACCCTGCACAACGAGATGGAGGCGCGCCGCAAGGACGTGCGCGTGGGCGACACGGTGGTCGTGCGGCGCGCCGGCGACGTGATCCCCGAGGTCGTCGGCGTCGCGCCCACCAGCCTCGCGCGGCCCGAAGGCGAGCGCGGCGCGATCTTCACCATGCCCGCCCATTGCCCGGTCTGCGGCTCCGACGCCCTGCGCGCCGAGGGCGAGGTGGACCACCGGTGCACCGGCGGGCTGTTCTGCGCCGCCCAGCGCAAGGAGGCCGTGCTGCACTTCGCCGCCCGCCGCGCCGTCGACATCGAGGGCCTGGGCGACCGGCTGGTCGAGCAGCTGGTGGATGCGCAGCTCATCCGCACGCTGCCCGATCTCTATCGGCTCGATCTGGCCACGCTCGCCGGGCTGGACCGCATGGCCGAACGGTCGGCGGCCAACCTGGTCGCCGCGCTGGAGGCTTCCAAGGCCACGACGCTGCCGCGTTTCCTGTTCGGACTGGGCATCCGCCACGTCGGCGAGAGCACGGCACGCGACCTGGCGCTGCACTTCGGCGGGCTCGACGCGATCATGGCGGCGAGCGAGTCCGAACTGCTGGAGGTGCGCGACGTCGGGCCGGTCGTGGCGACGAGCCTGCGTGCCTTCTTCGACCAGCCGCACAACCGCGAGGTGGTCGATCAGCTGCGCGCCGCCGGCCTGCGCTGGGAGGAGGGCGCGCCCGCCGTGCGCGCGCCGCGGCCGCTGGCGGGCAAGACCTTCGTCATCACCGGCACGCTTCCTACGCTGTCGCGCGACGACGCCAAGGACAAGCTGGAAGCTGCCGGTGCGAAGGTCGCGGGCTCGGTCAGCAAGAAGACGGACTACGTCGTCGCCGGCGCGGAAGCCGGCAGCAAGCTCGACAAGGCGAACTTATTGGGTGTTCCGGTGATCGATGAACAGGGGATGCTCGACATCCTCGCTCACGGTCCGGGACCGGAGGCCACCGCGGCGCAGTGACACGGGACGCGTGCCGCGCCGCCCGACGGCATCGAAAGGAAACGCCATCATGAAGAACACACGCTGGATCGCCGGCTCCCTCGGACTCTGCGGAGCGCTGCTGCTCGGCGGCTGCGCGGCCCCCGGCCCGTATGGCGACTACGGCTACGGAGGGTCGTCCTACGGCGGCTATTCGCAGCCCTATTACGGGGCCGCCCCGGTGGTGGTGCCGGCGCCCGTCTACATCCAGGGCGGCTACTACGACCGTCCCGGCTACTACGGCCGGCCGAGCTATTACGGACGACCCGCCTACGGAGCGCGTCCGGGCTATGGTGGCTACCGTGGCGGTGGCCAGGGTCGTCCCGAACAAGGGTTCCGCCCGGGTGGCGGGGCGGGTCCGCAGCCCGGGGCCGGCATGCGGCCAGGACGCGGCAACCCGACGCCCCAGCAACTCGCGCCCGGCCTGTATCCCGCCCAGACGCCACCGGCGCGGGGCGCGATCGGCGCCTCGGGCGGACCGTGAGCGAAGCGGGCCGGCGATGACCGTTCGCGAGATCCTGAAGATGGGCGATGCGCGGCTGCTGCGTGTCGCGCGGCCGGTCGAGGCGTTCGACACCGATGCGCTGCACCTGCTGGTGGCCGACATGTTCGACACCATGCGCTCGGTCAACGGCGCCGGGCTCGCCGCGCCGCAGATCGCTGTCGACCTGCAGGTGGTGATCTTCGGCACCGACGCGCCGAACCCGCGCCAGCCGGACGCGCCGGTGGTGCCGCGCACCGTGCTGGTCAATCCGGTGATCGAACCGCTGGGCGACGCGGAGGAGGACGGTTGGGAGGGGTGCCTGTCGGTGCCCGGCCTGCGCGGCGTGGTGCCGCGTTTCGCGACCGTCCGCTACACCGGTTTCGACCCGTATGGCGACCCCGTCGATCGCACCGTCGGCGGCTTCCATGCCCGGGTCGTCCAGCACGAGGTCGACCACCTCCTGGGCAAGCTTTATCCCATGCGGATCCGCGATTTCTCGCGCTTCGGTTTCACCGAGGTGCTGTTCCCCGGCCTCGACGCCACCGTCGACGACTGACCGGCCGGGGCGGACGCCGCGGGCTCAGTTGTAGCGGCCCATGGTGCCGCCGAGGCTGAAGCGGCCGGCGCCCAGGAACGCGACGGCGATGGCACCGAACAGGAACATGCCCTGCAGTTCGAGCGCCCAGCCACCGGTCTTGCCGATCGTCGCGATCTGGCCCGCATGCGCCAGCCAGATCGCCACCAGCATGTTGAACGCGACGATCAGCGCGGCCGGCCGCGTCAGCACGCCCACGATCAGCAGCACCGGTGCGACCACCTCGCCGACGTACACGCCGTAGGCGAGCACGGCGGGCAGCCCGTTCGCCGTGACCATGCCGGTGATCGAGCCGATGCCATTGCTGAGCTTCGAAATGCCGTGCAGCAGGATGAGGATGCCGATGGCCAGGCGCAGCACGAGCTTGCCGGTGTCGTTGGATGAGTTCATGCGAGGTTCCTTGTCTGAAGGGTTGGAAGGGAGCCGGATTGTGGGCGATCCCGGCGCCGGTGCCGGCACGGCCGGAGGCGGGCCCGTAAACTGCGCAGCACGTTTTTTGCGAGGAAAGTCACCCATGAACCATCACGCCGTTCCATCCGAGGCGTCCGAGGACCGCTCGGCCCTCCGCCGCCTGGCCCTCGCGGCGGTCTGCGCCGCCGCCGCCACGTTGTGCGCCGCGCCGGCCATCGCCGGCAAGACCCTGGACGCCGTCAAGCAGCGCGGCACCGTCAAGTGCGGCGTCACCAACGGCGTGGCCGGCTTTTCGGCGCCGGACACGCAGGGTCAGTGGTCGGGCCTCGACGTGGACGTCTGCCGCGCGATCGCGGCGGCGGTCCTGGGCGACGCGAAGAAGGTGGAGTTCGTGCCGCTCAACTCCCAGCAGCGCTTCTCGGCCCTGCAGGCCGGCGAGATCGACATCCTGGCGCGCAACACGACCTGGAATCTGACCCGCGACGCCTCGCTCGGCTTCCATTTCACCACCATCAACTACTACGACGGCCAGGGCTTCCTGGTGCCGAAGAAGATCAAGGTGACCAGCGCCAAGCAGTTGAAGAACGCCACCATCTGCACGCAGGCGGGCACCACCAACGAGAAGAACGTCGCCGACTACTTCCGGGCCCAGAACATCCCGGTCAAGACGGTCGTCTTCGAGAGCTACGAGGCGTCCTTCAAGGCCTTCTTCGCCGGCCGCTGCCAGGCCTTCACGACCGACGTGTCCGGGCTCGCCGGCCTGCGCAACAAGGAGGCGCCCAACCCCGACGACTACCTGATCCTGCCCGAGCTGATCTCCAAGGCGCCGCTCGCGCCGGTGGTGCGCAGGGGCGACGACGAATGGTTCGCCATCGCCAAGTGGGTGCCCAACGCGCTGATCGAGGCCGAGGAGGCCGGCGTCACCCAGGCCAACGTCGACGCCCTGAAGGCCGGCAGCAAGGACCCGGTCCAGCAGCGCCTGACCGGCGCCGGCGACGACCTCGGCAAGCTGCTCGGCCTGGACAAGGACTGGTCCTATCGCGCCATCAAGGCGGTGGGCAACCACGGGGAGATGTTCGAGCGCAACGTCGGCGCAAATTCGGTGCTCAAGCTGCCGCGCGGCGCCAACAACCTCTGGAACAAGGGCGGCCTGCTCTACGCGCTCCCGGTCCAATGAACGTCGTGGGCGCGGCCCCGGGACGGCGCGCCGCGGTGCTCGGTCTCGCGTTGCAGGTGGTGCTCGTGGGGGCCGTGTTCGCCGGCCTGTACTGGATCGTCCAGCACGCGCTGGAGGTGCTGCGCGGACGCGGCGTGCGCTCGGGCTTCGACTTCCTCGCCCAGTCGGCCGGCTTCGAGATCTCCGAGGGCTGGCTCGACCACGACGGCGGCCAGCCGTTCTGGCGCGCCTTTCTCGCCGGGCTCGTCAACACGGTGCGCGCGGCGGTCCCGGCGGCCGTGCTGGCGGTGGTCCTCGGCACCCTGCTGGGCATCGGCCGCCTGGCGCCGCACGCGCTGGTGCGCGGCTTGTGCGCGGTCTACGTCCAGACGGTGCGCAACGTTCCGCTGCTGATGCAGATGCTGATGCTGTATTTCGCGCTGACGCAACTGCTGCCGGAGTCGGCCGAGGCGGTGCGGCTGGCGCCGGGCGTTTTCCTGAGCAAGGGCGGGCTGTCGCTGCCCTGGCCGTTGCGCGAGGCCGGTGCCTTCTGGCCGAGCGGACTCGAATGGCCGGAGCAGGGCGGCTTCAACATCGTCGGCGGCGCGGCGCTCAGTCCCGAGTACCTGGCCGTGGCGGGGGGGCTGGCGCTCTACACGGCCGCCTTCGTGGCCGAGATCGTGCGCGCGGGCATCGCCTCGGTCGCGCCGGGGCAGAAGCTGGCCGCGCGCGCGCTGGGGCTCGAGCCCGGCGCGGAGCTGCGCATCGTCGTGCTGCCGCAGGCGCTGCGCCTGATCGTGCCGTCGCTGACCAACCAGTTGCTCAGCCTGACCAAGAACTCGTCGCTGGCGGTGGCGGTCGGCTATCCGGAACTGGTCTCGGTGGCCAACACCTCGCTCAATTCCACCGGCCGCGCCTTCGAGTGCATCGCGATCGTGATGGCGGTGTACCTGCTGCTGTCGCTGGCGATCTCGGCCACCATGAACGTCTACAACGCGCGCGTCGCGCTGCGGGGGTGGCGATGAGCGCCACGGCGTCGCCGGCCGAACTGGTCACCGCCGATGGCGACGGCACGCCGACCGGTCCGCCCGGCGCCACGCCGCCGCCGGCCGAATCCCGGCGCCGGCGCTGGGGCCGGGAACTGTTCGGCTCGCCCTGGCGCGCGCTCTCCAGCGTCGCGCTGCTGGCGCTGATCGCCTGGGCGGCCGTGCATGCGCTCGACTGGGCGGTGCTGCGCGCCGTCTTCCGCCCCGACGCCGACGCCTGCCGGGCGCCGGGGCAGGGGGCGTGCTGGGGCGTGGTGGCCGAGAAGTGGCGGCCGCTGCTGTTCGGGCGCTATCCGTACGAGGCGCAGTGGCGCCCGGCGGTGGCGGTGGTGGTGCTGTCGGCCGTGACGATGCTCAGCGCCTGGCCGCGCGTGTGGCGCTGGTGGCTGGCGCCGCTGTGGGCGGGCGCGCTGGCGCTGTTCGTGGGCCTGATGTTCGGCGGCGTGGCGGGCCTCGAACCGGTCGCGACCAACCGCTGGGGCGGCCTGCCGCTGACCATCGGGCTGGCGGTGGTGTCCCTGGCGGCGGCGTTTCCGCTGGCGCTGCTGCTGGCGCTCGGACGCCGCTCGCGCTGGCCGGCGGCGCGCGCGCTCTGCGCCACCTACATCGAGCTGGTGCGCGGCGTGCCATTGATCTCGGTGCTGTTCATGGCGTCGTTCCTGCTGCCGCTGCTGTGGCCGGCGGGCTGGCAACCCGACGTGCTGGTGCGCGTGCTGGCCGGCCTGGCGCTGTTCGTGGCCGCCTACATGGCCGAGATCGTGCGCGGCGGCCTGCAGGCGGTGCCGCGCGGGCAGGTCGACGCCGCGATGGCGCTGGGTTTCGGCCGCTGGCCGGTGCAACGCGACATCGTGCTGCCGCAGGCGCTGCGCCTGGTGGTGCCGGCGCTGACCAACACCGTGGTCGGCACGCTCAAGGACACCTCGCTGGTGACGGTGGTGGGCCTGTTCGAGCTGACCGGCGCGCTGGGCCTGGCGCTGGGCGGCGACCCGACCTGGCGGCCGTTCTACCTGGAGGGCTACCTGTTCATCGCGGCGGTGTACTGGGCGATGTGCTTCGGACTGTCGCGCTACAGCGCCTGGCTGGAGCGGCGGCTCGCGGCGGGTTGAGGCCGGCCGGCGCCCGGTCACCGGCCGCGTCGGCGTTCAGGCCGCCAGCACGTCCATCAGCTCGCGCTCGATCGCCAGTTGTGCCCGCTGGCCCTGCAGCTGCGGTCCGCTGACGAGGAAGGTGTCCTCCACCCGCTCCCCCAGGGTCGTCACCTTGGCGAACTGCAGGTGCAGCTGGTGCTGCGCCAGCACGCGCGCCACCGAGTAGAGCAGGCCGGCGCGGTCGCTCGCCGAGATGTTGAGCAGCCAGCGTTGGGCCTTGTCGTCGGGCGTGAGGCTGATGCGCGGCTGGATCGGGAAGCTGCGCACGCGGCGCGACACGCGGCCCTTGCCGGGAGCGGGCAGCGGACCGGCCTCGGCCAGCGTCTTGGCCAGGCCGTTCTCCACCATGCTGATGAGATCGCGGTAGTGGTCGGGCACGAAGGTGGTCACGACCTGGAAGGTGTCGAGCGCGCAGCCGGTGCTGGTGGTGTGGACCTTGGCGTCGAGGATGCTGAACGACGACTGCTCGAAGTAGCCGCAGATGCGCGCGAACAGGTCCTGCTGGTCGGGCGTGTAGACCACCACCTGCAGGCCTTCGCCGATGGGCGAGAGCCGCGCCCGCACGATCGGCGGCGCCGTGGGATCGAGCGGCGCGGCCCGCAGCCGCACGTGGCGCGCGAGCTGCTTGGTGTGCCAGGCGATCTCGGAGGCGTCGTGGCGCATGAAATAGCCCACGTCCAGCGTTTCCCACAGCGCCTTGTGCGACCCCGAAGGCACCGCGCGCAGCGCCAGCTCCACCAGGGCCTCGCGCTTGCGCGCCTCGACCTCGGCGTCCGGGTCGGGCATGTGGCCGCCGAGCACGCGCGAGGTGGCGCGGTAGAGGTCCTCGAGCAGCTTGCCCTTCCAGGCGTTCCACACGCGCGGCGAGGTCCCGCGGATGTCGGCGATCGTGAGCAGGTAGAGCGCCGTGAGGTAGCGCTCGCTGCCCACGTGCCTGGCGAAGGCGGCGATGACCTCGGGATCGCTCAGGTCGCGCTTCTGCGCCACGGTGCTCATCGTCAGGTGCTCGGAGACCAGGAACTCGATGAGGCGCGAGTCCTCGCGCTCGATGCCGTGCTGGCGGCAGAAGCGCGCGACGTCGCGCGCGCCCAGTGTCGAATGGTCGCCGCCGCGCCCCTTGGCGATGTCGTGGAACAGCGCGGCCACGTAGAGCACCCAGGGCTTGTCCCAGCCGGCGGCCAGCTGCGAGCAGAACGGGTACTCGTGCGCGTGCTCGGCGATGAAGAAGCGCCGGATGTTGCGCAGCACCATCAGGATGTGCTGGTCGACCGTGTAGACGTGGAACAGGTCGTGCTGCATCTGCCCGACGATGCTGCGGAAGACGCGCAGGTAGCGCCCCAGCACCGAGGTCTGGTTGAGCAGCCGGAAGGCGTGCGTGATGCCGCGCGGCTCCACCAGCATGCGCATGAAGGTGACGTGGTTGACGTGGTCGTTGCGGAACCGGCTGTCCATCACGGGCCGCGCGTTGTAGAGCGCGCGCAGCGTGCGCGCCGACAGGCCCTTGACGCCGGCGGTCTTCTGGAACAGCAGGAAGGTCTCCAGGATCGCCTGGGGTTCCTTCAGATAGAGGTCGTCGCTCGCGACCTCGATCATCCCGGCCTTCTCGAAGAAGCGTTCGTTGATGCGCCGGGGCTCCTCCTGCAGCGGGTGCAGTCGCTCGCCGATGTTCAGCAGCAGGATCTGGTTGAGCTGCGTCACGGCCTTGGCGGCCCAGTAGTAGCGCCGCATCAGCGCCTCGCTCGCCTTGCGCTGCGATTCGCCGACGTAGCCGAAGGTGGCGGCGACGGCGGTCTGCAGGTCGAAGACCAGGCGGTCCTCGCGGCGGTTGGCCGTCACGTGGAGCCTGGCGCGGATCAGGCTGAGCAGCGCCTCGTTGCGCTTGATCTGGCGCACCTCGAAGGGCGTGGCCAGGCCGTTCTTGGCCAGGTCCTCCCAGCGGTTGCCGTAGCCCGCCGCCTTGGTCACCCACAGGATGGTCTGCAGGTCGCGCAGGCCGCCGGGGGATTCCTTGCAGTTGGGCTCCAGCGCGTAGGGCGTGTCGTCGTGCTTGTGGTGGCGGTGGCGCATCTCCTGCGACTTGGCCGCGAAGAACGCGCGCGGGTCGAGGTCGGCGAAGAACTGCTTGCGGAACGCCGCGTAGAGCTTCTTGTCGCCCGTGATCAGGCGCGATTCGATCAGCGCGGTCTGCACCGTCACGTCCTTGGCGGCCTCGGCCAGGCATTCGCCGAGGGTGCGCACGCTCGAGCCGATCTCCAGTCCCGCGTCCCAGCACTGGCCGATGAACGCCTCCACGCACGCCGGGTCGACGCACTCGGCGTGCGACTCGGGCAGCAGCACCAGCACGTCGACGTCGGAGAAGGGAAACAGCTCGCCGCGCCCGAAGCCGCCGACCGCGACCAGCGCGGGGACGCCGCCGAAGCCGGCGCGCTCCCAGAGCATGACCAGGGTCTCGTCGGCCAGCGCGGCGAGCTGGCGCAGCACGGCGTGCACGGCCCGCGTGGGCGCGCGCGACAGGCGCAGCGTGTCGAACAGCGCGAGCTTGCGGGCGCGGTAGGTCTCGCGCAGCGTGGCGGCCTCGACCGTGGCGACCTCGATCACGGCGGTGCCGTCCGCCGGCCTCAGGCCGCGACGCCGGCCGTGGCCGACTCGCGGGCCCGGGCCTCCAGCACGAAGGCCGGCGGCGGCGGGCTGCCGGCCGACAGCGTCAGCACCTCGTAGCCGGTCTCGGTCACCAGCACCGAATGCTCCCACTGGGCCGACAGCGAGTGGTCGCGCGTGACGATGGTCCAGCCGTCGTACTGGCCGCCCTTCGCGTCCTCCTTGATGTCGCGCCGGCCGGCGTTGATCATCGGTTCGATGGTGAAGATCATGCCTGGGCGCAGTTCCTCCAGCGTGCCCGGGCGGCCGTAGTGCAGCACCTGGGGCTCCTCGTGGAACTGGCGTCCGACGCCGTGGCCGCAGAACTCGCGCACCACCGTGAAGCCGTTGCCCTCGGCGTACTTCTGGATCGCGTGGCCGACGTCGCCCAGCCGGTTGCCCGGGCGCACCTGCAGGATCCCGTGCCACATCGCCTCGTAGGTGACGGTGCACAGGCGCTTCGCCGCGATCGAGACGTCGCCCACCATGAACATGCGGCTGTTGTCGCCGAACCAGCCGTCCTTGATGACGGTGACGTCGATGTTCATGATGTCGCCCTTCTTCAGGGGCTTGTCGTTGGGGATGCCGTGGCACACGACGTGGTTGAGCGATGTGCACAGCGACTTCGGATAGGGCACGCTGCTCGCGCCCTGGTAGCCGAGGGTGGCCGAGGTGGTGCCCTGGGCGGCCATGTACTCGGCGGCGAGGCGGTCGATCTCGTTGGTCGTCACGCCGGGCTTGACGAAGGGGGTGAGGTAGTCCAGGACCTCGGAGGCGAGGCGGCAGGCGATGCGCATCGCGGCCACGCCCGCAGCGTCGTTGTAGGTAATGCTCATGGGGCGCAATTATCCCATCGGGGGTGCGTGGGGGCTGGTCCCGGCGCTGGAGGCCGACCCGCCGGCGTGGCCTAAAATCGCGGTCTCGCGCCCCGGATCGTCCCAGTCAGCGGCACTCCGGCGCGCCGGCCTTTGTCCCCGACCCTCAATCCTCTCCCGCCGGCCTTCGCGCCGGACCCACCGACCGTGACGCAGCCCATCCACACCGCCCCACCCATCGTGACCGTGTTCGAGGGCGGCAGCGCGCTCGGCGGCTTCCGTGCCCGCCAGCTGCTGCCCCGGCTGCGCGAGATCGAGCCGCGCATCGCCGCCATCGCCGCGCGCTTCGTCCACCTGGTGGTCACCGACACCGCGCCCGACGCCGCCGCGCGGGAGCGCTTCGCCGCGCTGTTCGACTACGGCGCGACCTTCGAGACGCCCGAGTCCAGGCACGGCGTGTCGCTGGTCGTGACGCCGCGCCTGGGCACGGTCTCGCCGTGGGCTTCCAAGGCGACCGACATCGCCCACAACTGCGGTCTCGCGCTGCGTCGGGTGGAGCGCGTGGTGCATTACCGGCTGGCCCTGAAGGCGCCGCTGCTCGACGGCCTGCTGGACAAGGCGCGCGGCACCCAGCCGACGCTCGGCGCCGACGCCTCGGCCGCCGTGGCGGCGCTGCTGCACGACCGCATGACCGAGTCCGTGGTGGGCGGCATCGACGACGCCGTGGCGCTGTTCGCCGAACTCCCGGCCCAGCCCATGGCCCACGTCGACGTGCTCGGCGGGGGCCGGGGCGCGCTGGTGGAGGCCAACACCGCCTTCGGCCTGGCGCTGGCGGCCGACGAGATCGACTACCTGGTCGAAGCCTTCACCCGGCTGGGCCGCAACCCGAGCGACGTCGAACTGATGATGTTCGCCCAGGCCAACAGCGAGCACTGCCGCCACAAGATCTTCAACGCCGATTTCGTGATCGACGGCGTGGCGCAGCCGCACAGCCTGTTCGCCATGATCCGCCACACCGAACGCCAGAATCCGCAGCACACCGTGGTCGCCTACGCCGACAACGCCTCGGTCATGGAGGGCACCCGCATCGAGCGTTTCGTGCCGCGCGCGGCCGAGGCGTCCGACGGGGGCGGCGTGCCGGGCGCCTCCGGCGGCAGCTACCGCAAGGAGGCGATGCTGGCGCACGTGCTGATGAAGGTCGAGACGCACAACCATCCGACCGCCATCTCGCCGTTCCCGGGCGCCTCCACCGGCGCCGGCGGCGAGATCCGCGACGAGGGCGCCACCGGGCGCGGCTCGCGTCCCAAGGCCGGCCTGACCGGCTTCACGGTCTCCAGGCTCTGGCCGCAGGACGGCCACTACGGCCGGCCCGCGCACATCGCCAGCCCGCTGCAGATCATGACCGAGGGCCCGCTGGGCGGCGCCGCCTTCAACAACGAGTTCGGTCGTCCGAACCTGCTGGGCTACTTCCGCGAATACGAACTGGCCATCGAGAGCCAGGACGCCGATGGCCGCACCGAGACGCAACACCGCGGCTACCACAAGCCCATCATGATCGCCGGCGGCCTGGGGCAGATCGACGCCACGCAGACCAGGAAGGTCCTGTTTCCGGCCGGTTCGCTGCTGATCCAGCTGGGCGGCCCCGGCATGCGCATCGGCATGGGTGGCAGCGCCGCCAGCTCGATGGCCACCGGCGCCAACGCCGCCGAACTCGATTTCGACTCCGTGCAGCGCGGCAACCCCGAGATCGAGCGCCGCGCCCAGGAGGTCATCAACCACTGCTGGCAGCAGGGCGACGCCAACCCGATCCTGGCGATCCACGACGTCGGCGCCGGCGGGCTGTCCAACGCTTTCCCGGAGCTGACCAACGACGCCGGCCGGGGCGCGCGCTTCGACCTGGGCGCGGTGCCGCTGGAGGAATCCGGCATGGCGCCCAAGGAGATCTGGTGCAACGAGAGCCAGGAACGCTACGTGCTGGCCATCGCGCCGGAATCGCTGGCGCGCTTCCAGGCCTTCTGCGAGCGCGAGCGCTGCCCGTTCGCGGTGGTCGGCGTGGCGACCGAGGAGCGTCGGCTGGTCGTGGCCGGCGGCGACGGCGGCACCGAGGGCGACCCGGTCGACATGCCGATGGACGTGCTGCTGGGCAAGCCGCCCCGGATGCTGCGCGACGTGAAGACCGTCGAGCGGCGCTTCCGGGCGCTCGACCTGACGGGCATCGAGCTGCAGAAGGCCGCCATCGACGTGCTCTCGCATCCGACCGTGGCGTCCAAGCGATTCCTGATCACCATCGGCGACCGCACCGTGGGCGGCCTCACGCACCGCGACCAGATGGTCGGCCCGTGGCAGGTGCCCGTGGCCGACTGCGCCGTCACGCTGGCCGACCACGCCGGCTTCGCGGGCGAGGCCATGAGCCTGGGCGAGCGCACGCCGCTGGCCGCCCTCGACGCGCCGGCCTCCGGGCGCATGGCGGTCGGCGAAGCCATCACCAACCTGCTGGCCGCGCCGATCGAACTCTCCCGCGTCAAGCTGTCGGCCAACTGGATGGCCGCCTGCGGCGAGCCCGGCGAGGACGCCGCCCTGTACGAGACCGTCAAGGCCGTCGGCCTGGAACTGTGCCCGGCGCTGGGCATCTCGATTCCCGTGGGCAAGGATTCGCTGTCGATGCGCACGCAGTGGAACGACGCCGGCGAGGCGAAGAAGGTGACGTCACCGGTCAGCCTGATCGTCACCGCCTTCGCCACGCTGGCCGACGTGCGCGGCACCCTCACGCCGCAGCTCGACCGCGACGAGGCCGACACCACGCTGGTGCTGGTCGACCTCGGCCGCGGCCGCCATCGCATGGCCGGCGGCGTGCTGGCGCAGACGCTCGGCCAGAGCGGCTGCCCGGTCGCCGACGGCGTGCCCGACCTCGACCATCCCGAGGACCTGGTGAACCTGGTGCGCGCGGTCAACACCCTGCGCGCCCAGGGCCGCATCCTGGCACTGCACGACCGTGGCGACGGGGGGCTGTTCGCCACCGCCTGCGAGATGGCCTTCGCCGGCCACGTCGGCGTGGCGCTCAACGTCGACATGCTCATCACCGAGGGCGACGGCATCTCCGACAGCCGCGCCGAGTACGGCGACGCCAAGAACTGGGCCGGCCAGGTGAGCGCGCGGCGCGAGGAACTCACGCTCAAGGCCTTGTTCTCCGAGGAGCTGGGCGTGCTGCTGCAGGTGCGCACCGCCGAGCGCAACGAGGTCATGCAGGTGCTGCGCGCGCACGGCCTGAGCACTCACAGCCACTTCGTCGGCAAGACCCGGCCCGATGCCTCCACCCTGGCCGTCGGCAAGGGCAAGGTCGAGGTCTGGCGCGACGCCAAGTCGGTCTTCAGCGCCAGCCTGCACGACCTGCACCAGGTCTGGGACTCGGTCAGCTGGAAGATCGCCCGCGAGCGCGACAACCCCGAGTGCGCCGATGCCGAGCACGTCGCCGCCGGCGAGCCGACCGATCCGGGCCTGCACGTCTTCCTTCCCACCCCGCCGGAAGACGGCCGGCGCCAGGACGGCGTTCCCCAGGCTGCCGCCATCCTCGCGTCGCGGCCGAAGGTCGCGATCCTGCGCGAGCAGGGCGTCAACTCGCACGTCGAGATGGCCTATGCCTTCGGCGAGGCCGGTTTCGAGGCCTTCGACGTCCACATGACCGACCTGCAGGCCGGCCGCGCCGATCTGGCGGATTTCAAGGGCGTGGTCGCTTGCGGCGGCTTCAGCTACGGCGACACGCTGGGCGCGGGCATCGGCTGGGCACGCAGCATCACCTTCAATCCGCGCCTGTCGGCCCAGTTCCAGTCCTTCTTCGGTCGCACCGACACCTTCGGGTTGGGCGTGTGCAACGGCTGCCAGATGTTCGCCGAGCTGGCCGACATCATTCCCGGCGCGCAGGACTGGCCGCGCTTCACCACCAACCGCAGCGAGCGCTTCGAGGCGCGGCTGTCGATGGTCGAGGTGCTGGATTCGCCCAGCCTGTTCTTCGCCGGGATGGCCGGCGCGCGCCTGCCCATCGCGGTGGCTCACGGCGAGGGCCATGCGAACTTCGAGCGTCGCGGCGACGCCGGCCGCGCCATCGCCGCCATGCGCTTCGTCGACAACCACGGCCAGCCGACCGAGCGCTACCCGTTCAACCCGAACGGCAGCGCCGGCGGACTGACCGCCGTGACCACGGCCGACGGCCGCTTCACCGCCGTCATGCCGCACCCCGAGCGCGTCTTCCGCAACGTGCAGATGAGCTGGACGGACGGCGAGCGCGACGCGCACAGCCCGTGGATGCAGATCTGGCGCAACGCCCGCCGCTGGGTCGGCTGAAGGCGCGCGGGGCGTCGGGGCCGAGGCGTCGGGGAGCGGGGCGGCTCAGCGCCCGGTGGTCGCCAGGTAGGTCCGGCGGGCAGCGAAGGCGGTGTTGACGAAGTCGGTGAAGACGCCGTCGACGCCGGCCGCGAAGTAGGCCGCGTACTCGGCCGCCGGATCGCCCCGGTAGACGCCGGCGAGGTACTGCGGCTCGTTCCTGAAGGTGAAGGTGTGCACGAACAGCCCGGCCCGATGGGCGTCGGCGACGAGGCGCGTGGGCGCGACGTTCGTGACCTCGGCCAGCGTGCCGTCGGGCGACGTGGGGGACGACGTCCTGAACGGCACGATCGTGTGGGCCATGACCTGCGGTTTCCACGGGCCGATGCCGTCGGCATAGGTGGCGATCTCCGCCAGGCCCGCCGGCGTCAGCATCGCGTCGAAGAAGCGCGGGTCGCCCGCCAGCGTCCAGCTGTAGGGACGCCCGCTCACGAAGGTGTAGGCGTCGTCGGTGACGTAGATCATCCCGCCGGTGCGGAAATCGATGGCGTTGCCGTCCACCAGCTGGACGGCGCGGGCCTGCATGCCGGCCGAGCGCAGGTACCGGAGGCTCGCCGGGTCGAAGCTCTGCACGAGGATGGGGGCGTCCCTGCGATTGAGGCCGTTGGCTTCCATCACCTTCAGGATCGCGTCCTCGAACGGGTGACCGCCCGGGACGCCGCAGCCGTTGGCGATCGCCTGGGCATTGTTCCAGTGCGGATTCTTGCTCTCCGGGTAGACCGTGATCGTGCGGCCCAGCGCCGCGACTTTCGCCCGGGCGATGTCGATGATCTCCTGGAAGCTCAGGATCGGCAGCCTCCCGTTGAGCTCGCTCGGGCGCTGGGCGCGGGCGTCGTAGGTGGTGCCGCCGAGCCACTGCCGGAGTTCGGCCAGCGTGAAATCGGAGATGGACCAGTCGCCGGTGTGGTCCTCGCCGTCGACCACCAGCGATCGCAGCACCGACGCCGGGTCGTTCGCGTCGGTCCGGTCGCTGAGGTAGCGCGCGGGGCCGTTGGCCGGCACGGCGGGGTACGTCACGTCGACCAGGACGCCCGGCCGGGTCCGCCGGCGGGCGGCCACGGCGGCGTTGCCGGCCGCGACCTGGGCGACGTTGGTGTTGTCGCTCAGCCAGGCGTTGTGGCGCGCCACCGGAACGCAGTCCTTGGTCAGGTGCAGATCGAGTTCCAGCGAATCCGCGCCCGCGTCGGCGGCGGCCTCGTAGGCGAGGCGCGTCTGTTCCGGGTACAGACCGGGGAGCCCGCGATGGCCGACGACCAGCGGCACGTTGCCGTCCAGCGTCTTCAGCGGCGCGGCGCCGGCCGCGGGCGTGGCGTTCCCGGTGGCGTCGCTCCCGCCGCCGCCGCAGGCGCCCGCCAGCATCGAGCCGGCCAGGACGAGGCACGCCCCCAGGAGGCGCCGCGGCGCGGCGGGAACGGCGGCGGGTGCGGTGGCGGGCGATGCGCCGGGCGAGGCGGTGGAACGGGTCGTGTGGCGCATGGTCGGATTCGGCGAGGGATGGGATGAGAGGCGGCGTGCGGCCGGGCGAGCGCAAGTGCGACCGGGCGAGGGAGCCCGGGACGCGCGTGGATACTGGATCGTCCGGATGACCGAACCATGACGATCGTGCCTCGGGAAGCCGCGCGTCCTGCCGACAAGGAAAGCACATGCGGGCCGGTTTCGCGAGCCGGCTGCTGACGACGGGGTCACCGCCATCGCCTGGCGGCGCCTCGACACCGATACCACCGCCATGCACGCCCCTTGGCCGGGGAGCGCCTGGTGTCGGACGGGTGACGCGCCATCCACACGGTCCGCGCGGTGCGCGTCCTCGCGCGGCGCGTGGCGAAGGTCGCGCGCGAGATCGAGGAACTGGTCGGCGCCCCGGTCGAGCGGCTCGACGCCGGCGCCACGTGGATCGCCGAGGCGGACGACACGATCCGGGACACGGTCGATCGCGCAGCGGGTGTCGCAGAGGTTCCCGCCGTCGGCGCGCAGAGCCTGCGCGATCGTGCCGGCCAGCTCGCCGGCACCGTGCGGCGCTTCCATCGGGAGAGCGCCGTGGGCCCGCGGCGGTCCCGTGGGGCGACGCATCGGCGTCCCGCGCCGCGTTGCGGCCGTCCGCCGCCCGAACGGGACGGCGCGCTGGGCGCCTTACTCGACCTTCGCCTTGGCGCGCAGGTCTTCCTGGTACTTCTGCAGGCGCTGCTGCTGCAGCTGCTGCGTGACCTGGGGCTTCACCTCGGCGACCGGCGGCAGCTGGGACGAGCGGACCTCGTCGACGCGGATCACGTGGTAGCCGAACTGCGACTTCACCGGGGCGGGCGTGGTCTCGCCCGGCTTGAGCTTGATCATGGCCTCGGAGAACTCCGGCACGAAGCTCGCCGGGTTGGCCCAGTCGAGGTCGCCGCCGTTGGCGCCCGATCCGGGGTCCTTGCTCTGCTTCTTGGCGATGTCCTCGAACTTCGCGCCCTTCTTCAGGTCCGCGATGATCTTCTGCGCTTCCGCCTCGCTCTCCACCAGGATGTGGCGCGCCTTGTACTCCTTGCCGCCATTGGCCGCCGCGAACTTGTCGTACTCGGCCTGCACGTCGGCGTCGGTCACCGGGTTCTGCTTGAGGAAGTTGTTGCGCAGGGCGCCGATCAGGATCGCCTGGCGTGCGAGCTCGATCTGGGCGCGGTACTCGGGCGTCGCCTCCAGGCCCTGCTTCTGCGCTTCCTGCATGAAGATCTCGCGCGCGATGATCTCCTCCTTCAGCTGCGGCTCCAGGTCCGGCGTGACCGGGCGGCCATTGGCGGCGAGCTGCTGGGCCAGCGCGTCCACCCGCGCCTTGGGCACCGGCTTGCCGTTGACGATGGCGATGTTCTGGGCGAGCGCGCCCGCGGAGGCCGCGCCCAGGACGAGGGTGACCGCGACGGTCTTCAGGAATTGGTTCTTCATGGGATGGTCTTCTGCAGTCGGGAGAGGAAGCGGGGGAAGGGGTGGAGGAAGGGGAGAAAGGGAGGGGGAAAAGGCGCGTCGGACGCTGTAGGGTCCGTGACGGCGTGCGTCAGAGCGTTTCGACGGCGATGGCGTGGACACCCTGGTCGATGAAAAAACGCAGGGCATCATACACAAGGCGATGCTTGGCCACGCGGGTGCGTCCTTCGAAGCGCGGGGAGGCGATGCGGACCCGGAAGTGGGTGCCGCGGCCCAGTCCGTTGGCGCCGGAATGGCCCGCGTGGGCCGCGCTCTCGTCGATGACCTCGAGCCGCGTGGGCGCCAGGGCCTCGCGCAGCGCGGCGTCGAGGTCGGCCGCGCTCGGTGGCGCGAGGGCGGAGGGCGAAGCGGGCGGAAGAGAGGCGTCGTTCATGCGGAAGGCTGGTCGCCGGATTTGAGGTGGGGGGAGATGTAGAGGCCCTGGGCCACCAGGAATGCCAGGGGAAAGACATAGCCCCAGAGCTTGAAGTTGATCCAGGCCTCGGTGCTGAAATACAGCGCCACGTAGGCGTTGAGGGCCGACATGAACAGGCAGTAGCCGATCCAGGCGATGTTCAGGTGCGTCCAGATGCGCGTGGGCAGCTGCAGCTGCGCGCCGAGCATGGTCTGGAGGAAGTTCTTGCGGAAGCCCCACATCGCCACGGCCAGCGCGACGGCCATGGCCCCGTAGAGCACGGTCGGCTTCCACTTGATGAAGCGCTCGTCGTGCAGCAGCAGGGTCAGGCTGCCGAACAGCAGGATCAGCACCAGGGTGGCCTTCTGCATGGTCTGCAGGCGGCGCTCGATGGCGTAGGTGATGGCCATCTGCACCACGGTCGCGGCCATCAGCACGCCGGTCGCGACATAGATGTCGGCGAGCTTGAAGGCGCCGAAGAACAGCACGATGGGAAGGAAGTCGAGCAGGAATTTCATGAGCGGTATTGGAACCTGTCCGCGTCCCCCGTTGCGGATGAAGCCGACCGGACGGCGGGGACAACCCGCCGCGGCGACCGGACGACGGCTTCTCAGGCCTTGGGCTCGAAGTCCAGCGAGGCCGAATTCATGCAGTAGCGCAGGCCGGTCTCGGTCGGGCCGTCGGGGAACACGTGGCCCAGGTGGGCGCCGCAGTTGGTGCAGACGTTCTCGGTGCGCACCATCCCGTGCGAACGATCGACGATGTCCGTGATGGCGCCGGGCACGGCCTCCTTGGAGAAGCTCGGCCAGCCGCAGCCCGCGTCGAACTTGGTCGCGGCATCGAACAGCTTGGCGCCGCAGCACACGCAGTGGTAGGTGCCGTCGGCCCACTCGGCCTCGTACTTGCCGGTGAAGGGGCGTTCGGTGGCCGCATGGCGGGTGACCTCGAAGGCGGCGCGCTCGGCCCCCTTCTCGGCCAGGATGGCCTTCCATTCGGCGTCGGTCTTCTGGATTTTCGGGACGTGGGAGTTCGATGAGGTCATGGCGAGCAGCGGATTCGGATCGTGGAAGCCCGGTCGGGCGGAAGGCCGGCGGACGCGCGCGCGGCCGGCGGGGTCGTCGCGGGACCGATTTTCTCCGCGAGCGACCTGTCGCCCGCAGGCTTGCGGGCAATCCCCCTACGCCGCGACATTGCGGGGCGCAACAATGGCGCGCCGGACGACCCGTCGGCGGGCCCGGACCACGGCGCACCGCGCGCGTCGTCGCACTTTCTTTTTCCAATCACAGGAGACGCCCCGATGCTGGGTTTGATGCAAGACCAACCGTTGTCGATCTCGTCGCTGATCGAGTTCGCCGACCGCCATCATGGCGACGGAGAGATCGTCTCGCGGCGCGTGGAGGGCGACATCCACCGCAGCACCTGGTCGGAGATCGCCCGACGCGCGCGCCAGGTCGCCCACGCGCTCGACGGCGACGGGTTCGCCTTCGGCGACCGTGTCGCCACGCTGGCCTGGAACGGCCATCGGCACCTGGAGCTGTACTACGGCGTCTCCGGCTCGGGCCGCGTGCTTCACACCGTCAACCCGCGCCTGCACCCCGACCAGATCGCCTGGATCGTCAACCACGCCGAGGACCAGGTCCTGTGCTTCGACCTGACCTTCCTGCCGCTGGTGCAGGCCGTGCACGCGCGCTGCCCGACGGTGCGCCGGTGGATCGCGCTGTGCGACGCCGACCGGCTGCCCGCTGACAGCGGCGTGCCCGACCTGACGAGCTACGAGGCGTGGATGGGCACGCAGCGCGACGACTACGCCTGGCCGACCTTCGACGAGGACACCGCCTCGAGCATGTGCTACACGAGCGGCACCACCGGCAACCCCAAGGCCGCGCTCTACACCCACCGCTCCAGCGTGCTGCACGCCTACGCGGCCGCGCTGCCCGACGTCATGTGCCTGTCGGCGCGCGACGCGGTGCTGCCGGTGGTGCCGATGTTCCACGTCAACGCCTGGGGCCTGCCGTATTCCGCCGCGCTCACCGGCTGCAAGCTGGTGTTCCCCGGTCCGGCGCTCGACGGCAAGTCGGTCTACGAACTCATCGAGGCCGAGCGCGTCACCTTCGCCGCCGGCGTGCCCACCGTGTGGCAGATGCTGCTCGGGCACATGAAGCCCGGCGGCCTGCGCTTCTCGACCCTGAAGCGCACGGTCATCGGCGGCTCCGCCTGTCCGCCGGCCATGATCCACGCCTTCCAGCAGGATTACGGCGTGGACGTCCTGCACGCCTGGGGCATGACCGAGATGAGCCCGCTGGGCACGCTGTGCACGCTGAAGAACAAGCACCTGGCCCTGCCGGCCGAGCAGCAGGATGCGATCCGCCTGAAGCAGGGCCGCGCGATCTACGGCGTCGACATGAAGATCGTCGACGGCCAGGGCGCCGAGCTGCCCTGGGACGGCCGGGCCTACGGCGATCTGCTGGTGAAGGGGCCGTGGATCGTCAAGGCGTACTTCAAGGGCGAGGGCGGCGACCCGCTCGTGCCCGACGCGCAGGGCCGGGGCTGGTTTCCCACCGGCGACGTCGCCACCATCGACGCCGACGGCTACCTGCAGATCACCGACCGCAGCAAGGACGTGATCAAGTCCGGCGGTGAATGGATCAGCTCGATCGACATCGAGAACATCGCCGTGGCGCACCCGGGCGTGGCCATGGCCGCCTGCATCGGCGTGGCGCATCCCAAGTGGGACGAGCGTCCGGTGGTGGCGGTGGTGCGCCGCCCGGGCAGCGAGGTCACGCGCGAGGAACTGCTGGCCTTCTACGAGGGCCGGACGGCCAAGTGGCAGATCCCCGACGACGTGATCTTCCTGGACGCCATCCCGATCGGCGCGACCGGCAAGATCCTGAAGACGAAGCTGCGCGAGCAACTGCGCGGCTACGTCCTGCCGGGTGTGTGAAAGGTCCGGTTTCGGGGGGCGCATGTCGCCTTGGCGATAGCCGGACACCCCCGTCGCCGGCGCGTTACGGGCATTCCCTGAGGGGGGGTTCGACCAAGGCTTGTAACCTGCGCCGCAGAACAGAACCATCCCGGAGACACGCATGACCTTCGCAGTGAACGCAACGAGATCGGCCCTCGCCGCGGCGGCCCTCGCCGCCCTCGGCACCACCGGCGCGCTGGCCCAGCAGGGCGAGACCGTCAAGATCGCCTGGCTCGACCCGCTGTCGGGCCTGATGGCCGCGGTGGGCACCAACCAGCTCAAGAGCTTCCAGTTCCTGGCCGAGGAGTTCAACAAGAAGAACGTCGCCGGCGTGAAGTTCGAGATCATCGGCATCGACAACAAGCTCAGCCCCCAGGAGACCACCAGCGCGCTGCGCTCGGCCATGGACCAGGGCGCGCGCTACGTGGTGCAGGGCAACGGTTCCGGCCCGGCGCTGGCCATCATCGACGCGCTGGAGAAGCACAACGCGCGCAACCCGGGCAAGGAGGTGCTGTTCGTCAACTACGCCGCCGTCGATCCCGACCTGACCAACAGCAAGTGCAGCTACTGGCACTTCCGCCTCGACGCCGACACGTCGATGAAGATGGAAGCGCTCACCACCTTCATCAAGGACCAGGCCGACGTCAAGAAGGTCTACCTGATCAACCAGAACTACTCGCACGGCCAGCAGGTCTCCAAGTTCGCCAAGGAGAACCTGAAGGCCAAGCGCCCCGACGTGCAGATCGTCGGCGACGACCTGCACCCGCTGGCGCAGGTGCGCGACTTCGCGCCCTACATCGCCAAGATCAAGCAGTCGGGCGCCGACACGGTCATCACCGGCAACTGGGGCTCCGACCTGGCGCTGCTCATCAAGGCCTCCAACGACGCCGGGCTCGACGTCAAGTTCTACACCTACTACGCGGTCACCACGGGCACGCCCACGGCCATGGGCGCGGCGTCCGACGGCAAGGTCTACGCGGTGGGCTACAGCCACTACAACGCGCCGGGCGTGATGCCCGCGCTGATGGCCGACTACAAGAAGCGCTTCAACGACGACCTCTACACCACCGACATCTACACCGTCTTCGCGATGCTCGGCGAGGGCTTCGCGCGCGCCAAGTCGACCGAGCCGGTGAAGGTGGCGGCAGTGCTCGAGGGCATGAAGTTCAAGAGCTTCAACGGCGACGTCGAGATGCGCAAGGCCGACCACCAGCTCCAGCAGGGCCTGTGGATCACGCGCTGGCAGAAGACCGACGCCAAGAACCCGTACAGCCCCGAGAACACCGGCTACACGCTCTATCCGATGAAGTACTACGAGGCCTACGTGGCCAGCACGCCGACCTCCTGCCAGATGAAGCGGCCGTCCTGAGCGTGCCGATCCGCGCCACGCGGCTCCGGTGCGTCGTCACGCACCGGCCAGCACTTTTCCTCTCCGCCCGATGAACGTCGAATTCTTCGCCATCTCGCTGCTCAACGGCGTGAGCTACGGCCTGCTGCTGTTCATGCTGAGTTCCGGCCTGACGCTGATCTTCAGCATGATGGGCGTGCTCAACTTCGCCCACACCAGCTTCTACATGCTGGGCGCCTACCTGGCCTACACGATCTCCGGCCTGGTGGGGTTCTGGCCGGCGCTGGTGCTGGCGCCCCTGATCGTCTTCGCGCTGGGCGCGGCCTTCGAGCGCTACAGCCTGCGGCGCGTGCACAAGTTCGGCCACGTGCCCGAACTGCTCATCACCTTCGGGCTGTCCTACCTCATCCTGGAGATCGTGCAGCTGCTGTGGGGCCGCTCGACCGTCCCCTACGGCCTGCCGACGCAGCTGCAGGGGCCGCTGTTCACGCTCTACGGCACCCAGTTCCCGAAGTCGCGCTCGTTCATCATGCTGCTCGCGCTGCTGATGCTCGGCGCGGTCTGGCTGCTGCTCACGCGCACGCGGGTCGGCCTGGTGATCCAGGCGGCGCTCAAGCACCCCGAGATGGTGGAGGCGCTCGGGCACAACGTGCCGCGCGTGTTCATGCTGGTGTTCGGCGGCGGCGCGGCGCTGGCGGCGCTCGCCGGCGTGATCGGCGGCAACACCTACGTCACCGAGCCCGCGATGGCCGCCTCGGTCGGCTCCATCATCTTCGTGGTGGTGGTCGTCGGCGGCATGGGGTCCCTGGCCGGCGCCTTCCTCGCGTCGCTGCTCATCGGCATCGTGCAGACCTTCGCCGTGGCCATGGACCAGTCGCTCGCCACCGGCCTGCAGGCCCTGGGCGTGGCCGTCAGCGACCAGACGCCGGGCTACGAACTGCTGCGGCTCACCATCTCGCAGGTCGCGCCGATCCTGCCGTACCTGATGCTCGTGCTGATCCTGATCTTCAGGCCCAAGGGCCTGCTGGGCACGCGGGAAGACTGACCGGACCCCGCCATCCCATGAACACCCTCGCATCCGGGGCCGTCCGGCCCGCCGGCTACCGCTACGGCGTCAAGCCCTTCAACGCCAAGCGCGTGCTGACCTGGGGGCTCTTCGCCCTGGTGCTGGCCGTCGCGCCGCTGGTCTTCCGCAGCAGCCTGGCGCTCACCATGCTCTCGCAGATCGGCTACCTCATCGTCATCTGCCTGAGCTACAACATGCTGCTGGGGCAGGGCGGCATGCTGAGCTTCGGCCACGCGGTCTACACCGGCCTGGGCTCGTTCATCGCCATCCACGCCATGAACCTCGCGGCCCAGGGCAGCCTGCCGGTGCCGCTGGTGCTCATCCCGCTCGTGGGCGGACTCGGCGGCATGTTCTTCGCCATCCTGTTCGGCTACGTCAGCACCAAGAAGTCGGGCACCACCTTCGCCATGATCACGCTCGGCCTGGGCGAGCTGGTGGCGTCGATGGCGCTGATGTTCCCGACCTTCTTCGGCGGCGAGGGCGGCATCACCACCAACCGCGTCTACGGCGCGCCCTTCCTCGGGCTGACCTTCGGGCCGCAGATCCAGGTGTACTACCTGATCGCCGCGTACTGCTTCGTGTGCACGGCGCTGATGTACGCCTTCACCGCCACGCCGCTCGGGCGCATGCTCAACGCCGTGCGCGACAACCCCGAGCGGGTCGAGTTCATCGGCTACAACACCCAGCGCGTGCGCTACACGGCCTTCATCATCGCGGGCTTCTTCGCCGGCATCGGGGGCGGGCTCGCGACCATCAACTTCGAGATCGTCAACGCGGCCGACAGCCTCAACGGCGTGCGCTCGGGCGGCTACCTGCTGTTCACCTTCCTGGGCGGCGCGACCTACTTCTTCGGGCCGATCATCGGCGCGGTGCTGCTGGTGTTCGCCTCGATCCTGCTGTCGGAGCTGAGCAAGGCGTGGCTGCTCTACCTGGGGCTGATCTTCCTGTTCATGGTGATGTTCGCGCCCGGCGGCGTCGCCAGCCTCGTCATGACCAACCTGCGGGTGGCGCGCTTCGGCAAGTTCGGCCCGTTCTGGGTGCTGTACGCGGGACTGCTGGCGACCGGCGCGCTGGCGGTGGCGGGCGCGGCGGCACTGGTCGAGATGATCTACCACATGCAGCTCAACGCGGCGCTGGGCCCCAACCTGCGGTTCCTCGGTCTGACGCTGGACACCGCCAGCGCGTCGAGCTGGGCGGCGGCGGCGGCGCTGCTGGTGGTCGGCGGCGCGTTGCTTGAGATGGTGCGGCGGCGCTTCGTGGTGGCCTGGGGCCGGGCGCAGGAGCAGATCGAGGCCGAGGTCCAGCAGCGCCTGGGACGTCGCGCCACGCCCGCGCAGGGAGCCGTGCAATGAGCCGGGACGCAGCCGCCGACACGGCCGCCACCGGCGCCTGGGCGCTGGAACTCAAGGGTCTGCGCAAGAACTTCGGCAAGACCGAGATCATCCGCGGCGTCGACCTGGCGGTGCGCGCGGGCGAACGCATCGCCGTCATCGGGCCCAACGGCGCGGGCAAGTCGACGCTGTTCAACCTCATCAGCGGCCGCCTCGCGCCCACGAGCGGCGAAGTGCGCCTCGACGGCCGCCGCATCGACGGCATGCGCCCGTTCGAGATCAACCGGCTGGGCCTGTCGCGCAGCTTCCAGATCACCAACATCTTCCCCAAGCTCAGCGTGTTCGAGAACCTGCGCTGTGGGGTGCTGTGGAGCCTGGGCTACCGCTACACCTTCCTGCGCTTCCTCTCGCGGCTGGACGATGCCAACGCGCGCGCCGAGCAGCTGATGCGCCAGGTCGGCCTGGAGCCCAAGCACGACGTGCTCGCCATGAACCTCACCTATGCCGAGCAGCGGGCGCTGGAGATCGGCGTGACCATCGCCGGCGGCGCCGGCGTCATCCTGCTGGACGAGCCGACCGCCGGCATGAGCAAGACCGAGACCGCGCATTTCATCGCGCTCATCAAGGAGGTGACCGTGGGCCGCACGCTGCTGACCGTGGAGCACGACATGGGCGTGGTCTTCGGACTCGCCGACAAGATCGCGGTGGTGGTCTACGGCGAGGTCATCGCCTTCGACACCCCGGCGGCGGTGCGCGCCAACGCGCGCGTGCAGGAGGCCTACCTGGGCTCCTCCGTGGCCGACGCGCAGGGAGGGCACTGAGCATGCTCGAGCTGCAGGACCTGCACGCCTACTACGGCAAGAGCCACGTGCTCCACGGGGTGTCGTTTTCCGTCGGCGCGGGCGAGATCGTGGCGCTGCTCGGGCGCAACGGATCGGGCCGCTCGACCACCGCCAAGGCGATCATGGGGCTGGTGCATGCCGAGGGCACGCTGCGCTGGAAGGACCGGGACATCCTGCGCCGCAAGGCCTACGAGATCGCCCACCTCGGCATCGGCTACGTGCCCGAGAACCGCGACATCTTCCCCAAGCTGACGGTGCACCAGAACCTGATGCTCGGCCAGAAGGGCGCCAAGGCGGCCCGGGGCGGGCGGTGGTCGTTCGACGACATGTACGCCATGTTCCCGCGCCTGAAGGAGCGCCAGCACACCGAGGCCGGCGTGCTCTCCGGCGGCGAGCAGCAGATGCTCACGCTGTGCCGCACGCTGATGGGCGATCCCGACCTGATCATCATCGACGAGCCCACCGAGGGCCTCGCGCCCAAGATCGTCGAGCTGGTGGGAGAGTACCTGCGGCGGTTGAAGGACCGGGGCGTGTCGGTGCTGCTGATCGAGCAGAAGCTGACCATCGCCATGCAGATCTCCGACCGCGCGCTGGTCATGGGCCACGGCAGCATCGTCTTCGACGGCACGCCCGACGGCCTGCGCGCCGACGCGGCCACGCGCAAGGAATGGCTGGAGGTGTGAGCCGCACGGACGTTGTCACGGCAGGGACTGACCCGATGGTCCGCACCGCGGCGAATGCCTAGAATTTCACGCAAAAGAACACTCGTTCTTTTTTTCCACTCCAGAACCCCGGCGGTGACGCCGTGGCCGGCATCCCGTGCCGGACCCGAAGCCGCCACCGCCCGCCATCCTTTACCGCAACTTCTCTCACCCATCGAAGGAACGCAGCATGACGGCTGAATACAAAGTGCTCGGCGAGGTCGCCGTGATCACGCTGGCCAACCCGCCGGTCAACGGACTCGGGCATGCCACGCGACAGGGCGTCACCGAGGGGCTGGCGAAAGCCAACGCCGACGACGCGATCAAGGCGGTGGTGATCACCGGCGCGGGCAAGGCCTTCTCCGGCGGCGCCGACATCAAGGAATTCGGCACGCCGCGCGCGCTGCAGGACCCGAACCTGCTCAGCGTGATCCTGGCGCTGGAAGCCTCGCCCAAGCCGGTCGTGGCGGCGATCCACTCGGTGTGCATGGGCGGCGGGCTCGAGCTCGCGCTGGGCTGCCACTACCGCGTGGCCGCGCCGGGCACCAGCGTCGCGCTGCCGGAGGTCAAGCTCGGCCTGCTGCCGGGGGCCGGCGGCACGCAGCGCCTGCCGCGCCTGCTGGGCGTGGAGACGGCGCTCAACATGATCGTCAGCGGCGAGGCCGTCAAGAGCGAGGTGCTCGCCGGCCTGCCGGGCCAGAAGCTGTTCGACGCCATGGCGCAGTCGCGCGAATCGCTGCTCGACGAGGCGGTGATCTATGCCAAGTCGGTCGGCGGGCGCGATCCGGCCGACCTGCCGCTGGTGCGCAACCTGCCGTGCCGCCACCCCCAGGGCGACGCCTATTTCCAGTTCGCCCGCAACATGGTCGGCGGCATGTCGAAGAACTACCCGGCGCCGCTCAAGTGCGTCGAGGCGGTCAAGGCCGCGGCCAGCGGCAAGAAGTTCGACGAAGGCCTGGCCGAGGAGCGGCGCCTGTTCACCGAACTCATGTTCACGCCCGAGTCGCTGGCCCTGCGCCACCTGTTCATGGCCGAGCGCGCCGCGAGCAAGATCCCCGACGTGCCCGAGGACACGCCCAAGCGCGAGATCAAGGCCGTGGGCGTGATCGGCGCCGGCACCATGGGCGGCGGCATCTCGATGAACTTCCTCAACGCCGGCATCCCGGTGAAGATCCTGGAGATGAAGCAGGAGGCGCTGGACCGCGGCATCGCCACCATCCGCAAGAACTACGAGGCGCAGGTCAAGAAGGGCAAGCTCAAGCCCGAGAAGTACGAGGAGCGCATGGCGCTGCTGACCACCACGCTCGACTACGCCGAGCTGAAGGACGCCGACCTGATCATCGAGGCGGTGTTCGAGGAGCTCGGCGTCAAGGAGAAGGTGTTCAACCAGCTCGACGCCGTCGCCAAGCCCGGCGCCATCCTGGCCTCCAACACCTCCACGCTGGACGTCGACAAGATCGCCGCCTTCACCCGGCGGCCGCAGGACGTGGTCGGCATGCACTTCTTCAGCCCCGCCAACGTGATGCGCCTGCTCGAGGTGGTGCGCGGCGCGAAGACGGGCAAGGACGTGCTGGCCACCGTGATGGCGCTGGCCAAGAAGATCAAGAAGACGGCCGTGGTCTCGGGCGTGTGCGACGGCTTCATCGGCAACCGCATGATCGAGCAGTACAGCCGCCAGGCCGGCTTCCTGCTCGACGAGGGCGCGACGCCGCAGCAGGTGGACCGGGCGGCCGAGAAGTTCGGCTTCGCGATGGGGCCGTTCCGCATGGGCGACCTCGCGGGCAACGACATCGGCTGGGCGATCCGCAAGCGCCGCGCGACCGAGCGCGCCGACATGAAATACAGCCGCACGGCCGACAAGCTGTGCGAGCTCGGCCGATTCGGCCAGAAGACCGGCGCCGGCTGGTACGACTACAAGCCCGGCAAGCGCGACGCCATCCCCAGCCAGGTCGTGAACGACCTGATCGAGCAGCACCGCAAGGACGAGGGCATTACCCCGCGCAGGATCAGCGACGAGGAGATCGTCCAGCGCCTGGTCTATTCGCTGGTCAACGAGGGCGCGCGCATCCTGGAGGACGGCATCGCCAGCAAGGCGAGCGACATCGACATGGTCTACCTCACGGGTTACGGCTTCCCGATGTGGCGCGGCGGCCCGATGCACTACGCGGGGCAGGTCGGGCTCTACAACGTGGCCGAGTCGATGAAGCGCTTCGCGCGCAACCCGCGCGACGACGGCAAGTTCTGGGAGCCGGCGCCGCTGATCCAGAAGCTGGTGGCCGAAGGCAGGACCTTCTCGTCCTGAACGCGCGGTTGCGACGGCGACGCGGGCGGCGAGGGCACATGGTCAAGACGGGCGGGCGCGGCATGCGGATCGGACTGGCGCTGCCGCTGGGCGCGCTGGGCGTCCTCCTCGCGCTCGCGGGCGCGATGGCCGTGAACACCTGGCACTCGCCGTCGCGGCAGGTGGTTCCGGCGGCGGTGACCGGGGAGGCCGACGCGATCGACCTGCCGGCGGCCGCGCGTCGCCTGGGCGCGGCGGTGCGCCTGCCCACCGTGTCGGCCGCCGACGGCGGGGCGCGCGACGAGGCCGCGTTCGACCGGCTGCACGAGCTGCTGGCCACGTCGTTTCCGCGCGTGCACGCCACCCTGACCCGCGAGGTCGTGGGGCGCAAGGCGCTGCTCTACACCTGGACCGGCAGCGACGCGTCGGCGCGGCCGGTGGCGCTGATGGCGCACCAGGACGTGGTGCCGGTCGCGCCGGGCACCGCGTCGGCGTGGACCGTGCCGCCCTTCGGTGGCGAGGTCCGCGACGGCTTCGTGTGGGGACGCGGCACGCTCGACGACAAGGGCAACCTGCTCGCGCAGCTGGAGGCGGTCGAATCCCTCCTCGGCACCGGCTTCCGGCCGCGCCAGACGGTGTATCTCGTCTACGGCGACGACGAGGAGGTCGGCGGGCTGCTCGGCGCCAAGGCGCTGGCGCAGCGGCTCGCGGCGCGCGGCGCGCGGCTCGAATGGGTGCTCGACGAGGGCCTGCTGGTGCTCGACGGCGCGCTGCCGGGCCTCGCCAGGCCCGCCGCGCTGATCGGCGTGGCCGAGAAGGGCTACGGCACCTTCCTCCTGACGCTCGACGTGGCGCCCGGGCATTCGTCGATGCCCCCGGCCCAGAGCGCCATCGGCCAGCTCAGCGCCGCGCTCATGCGGCTGGAGACCCAGCCGATGGCCGGCGCCGTGCGCGGCGTCGCGCGCGACATGTTCGCGACCCTGGCGCCGGAGATGGAGGGCATCCACCGCTACCTGCTGACCAACCTGTGGCTGACGGCGCCGGTCGTCGCCGTGCAGCTCGCCAGGAGCCCGGCCAGCAACGCGATGCTGCGCACCACCACGGCGCTGACCGTGGTGCGCGCCGGCGACAAGGACAACGTGCTGCCCGGCCACGCCGAGGCGGTGGTGAATTTCCGCATCCTGCCGGGCGACACGCTCGCCTCGGTCGAGGCGCACCTGCGCCGCCGCGTGGCCAACGACGCGATCCGCATCGTCCCGTCGCCGGGCAACGCCGAGCCCTCGCCGGTGTCTTCGAGCGACGGTCCCGGCTACGCCGCCATCGCCCAGGCGATCCGCGCCACCTACCCCGAGGCCGTGGTGGCCCCGGGCCTCATGACCGCCGCGACCGACGCGCGCCACCTCGCGGACGTGAGCGACGCGGTCTACCGCTTCTCGCCGATGCGGCTGGCGCTCGCCGACCTGCCGCGCCTGCACGGCACCGACGAGCGCCTGTCGCTCGACAACCACGCCCGGATGATCCGGTTCTACCAGCGCCTGCTGCGCGGCAGCGACGTGGCGACCGACGTCGCCGGGCGATGACGGGACCGGCCACCGGTCTTCCGCTTTTCTCGTTTCTTTTCCCTCATCCCAAAGGACCCATCCCATGACCAGCGCCGTCATCGTCTCCACCGCCCGCACGCCGCTCGCCAAGAGCTGGAAGGGCGCCTTCAACATGACCCACGGCGCCACGCTCGGCGGCCATGCCGTGCAGCACGCCGTGGCCCGCGCCGGCATCGACGGCGCCGAGGTCGACGACGTCGTCATGGGCTGCGCGACGCCCGAGGGCGCCACCGGCGCGAACATCGCGCGCCAGATCGCCCTGCGCGCCGGCCTGCCCGTCACCACCTCGGGCATGACCATCAACCGCTTCTGCTCGTCGGGCCTGCAGACCATCGCCACGGCGGCCCAGCGCATCATCGCGGGCGAGGGCGAGGTCTACGTGGCCGGCGGGGTGGAGAGCATCTCGTGCGTGCAGAACGAGGCCAACCGCCACATGATCCAGGACCCCTGGCTGGTCAAGCACAAGCCCGAGATCTACTGGAACATGCTGCAGACCGCCGAGCAGGTCGCCAAGCGCTACGGCATCGACCGCGACGCCATGGACGAGTACGGCGCCGCCAGCCAGCAGAAGGCCACGGCCGCGCTGGAAGCCGGCCGCTTCAGGGACGAGATCGCCCCGATCACCGTGACGGCCGGCGTGGCCGATCCGGTCATGGGCCTGCGCACCAAGGAGGTCACGGTCGAGAACGACGAGGGCATCCGCGCCGGCACCACCAAGGAAGGCATCAGCGGCATCCGTCCGGCGATCCCCGGCGGCGTGATCTCGGCGGGCAACGCCAGCCAGTTCTCCGACGGCGGCGGCGCCTGCGTGCTGGTCGACGAGCGCTACGCGGAGCGCCACGGCCTGAAGCCGCTCGGGCGCTTCCTGGGCTTCGCGGTGGCGGGCTGCGAGCCCGACGAGATGGGCATCGGCCCGGTCTTCGCGATCCCGAAGGTGCTCAAGCGCCTGGGCCTGACGGTGGCCGACATCGACCTGTGGGAGCTGAACGAGGCCTTCGCCGTGCAGGTCATCTACTGCCGCGACAAGCTGGGCATCCCGGCGGATCGCCTGAACGTCGACGGCGGCGCCATCGCGGTGGGTCATCCCTACGGCGTGAGCGGCCAGCGCCTGACCGGCCACGCGCTGATCGAGGGCCGGCGTCGCGGCGCCAAGAAGGTGCTGGTGACCATGTGCATCGGTGGCGGCATGGGCGCGGCCGGCGTGTTCGAAGTTCTCTGAGCGCGTCGACGCGAGACCGCCCGATGAGCTTCCGCCCGACCCTCGACTTCCTGCTCTACGACTGGCTCGACGCCGAGGGCCTGGCGCGGCGGGAGCGTTTTTCCGACCACTCGCGCGAGACCTTCGACGCGGTGCTGGACACCTGCGAGCGCATCGCGCGCGAGAAGTACGCGCCGCACAACCGCACGGTCGACACGCAGGAGCCGCGTTTCGACGGCGAGCGCGTCATCCTGCCGCAGGCGACGCACGACGCGCACGCGGCCTTCGCGGCCTCGGGCATGTTGAGCGCCGCGCAGGACTACGACATCGGCGGCATGCAGCTGCCCTACACGGTGCAGGCGGCGGCCAACGCCTTCTTCGCCATGGCCTCGGTCAGCATCGGCTCGGGCATGCTGACCAGCGGCAACGCCAACCTGCTGATGGTCCACGGCACGCCGATGCAGCGCGAGGTGTTCGCGAAGAACGAGTTCTCCGGCCGCTGGTCGGGAACGATGTGCCTGTCGGAGCCGCAGGCCGGCTCGTCGCTGAGCGACGTGGCCACGCGCGCGGTGCCCGACGGCGACGACTTCGCCGACGATCCGCTCGGCCCGCGCTACCGGCTCACCGGCAACAAGATGTGGATCTCCTCGGGCGACCACGAGCTGACCGAGAACATCGTCCACATCGTGCTGGCCAAGATCCCCGACGCCGAGGGCCGCCTGGTGGCGGGCACGCGCGGCATCTCGCTGTTCATCGTGCCGAAGAGGCTGGTCGACACCGGTGGCGCGCTGACCGGCGAGCGCAACGACGTCGCGCTCGCCGGCCTGAACCACAAGCTGGGCTGGCGCGGCACCACCAACACGCTGCTGAATTTCGGCGAGGGCAGGTTTCCGGTGGCCGGCCGGGCGGGCGCCGTGGGCTATCGGGTGGGGCAGCCGGGCAGGGGCCTGCACTGCATGTTCCACATGATGAACGAGGCGCGCATCGGCATCGGCATGGCCGCCACCATGCTGGGGATGGCCGGCTACCAGGCGTCGCTCGACTACGCGAAGCAGCGTCCCCAGGGCCGTCCGACCGGCCCGGAGGGCAAGGACCCGGCCCGGCCGCAGGTGCGCATCGTCGAGCACGCCGACGTGCGCCGCATGCTGCTGGCGCAGAAGTCGTACTGCGAGGGCGCGCTGGCGCTGGCGCTGTACTGCGCGCGCCTGGTCGACGAGCAGAAGACCGCCGGCCCCGCCGATCCGCGGGCCGCCGACGACGCGCGGCTGCTGCTGGAGGTGCTCACGCCGATCGTCAAGAGCTGGCCGAGCGAGTGGTGCCTGGAGGCCAATTCGCTGGCCATCCAGGTCCACGGCGGCTACGGCTACACGCGCGACTTTCCGGTGGAACAGTACTGGCGCGACAACCGGCTCAACATGATCCACGAGGGCACGCACGGCATCCAGGCGGCCGACCTGCTGGGCCGCAAGGTCCTGATGGAGGAGGGACGGGGGCTGGAACTGCTCGCCGGGCGGATGCGCGCGACGGCCGCGCGCGCCCGGGGCGTGGCGGCGCTGGCGGGGTTCCCGCAGGCGCTGGAAGCGGCGCTCGCGCGCGTGGTCTCGGCGACCCGCGAGGCTTGGTCGACCGGCGATCCACGGGAGGCCCTGGCGAACGCGGTACCCTACATGCAGGCCTTCGGCCACACCGTGCTCGCCTGGATCTGGCTGGACGTCGCGCTGCGATCGCTGGAAGGCGACGCGGACGCCGCCCGGCCCGCCACGGCCGGCCGGGTGGGCGCGGCCCGTTACTTCTTTCATTACGAACTGCCGAAGATCGGCGCCTGGCTCGAGGTCGTCGAGCGGCGCGACCCGACCTGTACGGCCCTCCCCGAGGACGCCTTCTGATGGCCACCGATTCCGCCAAGCCCGCTGCCCCTTCCTCCACCACGCCCACCGACGATCCCATCGCGCCGTCGACGCCCGGACCGCACGCGCGCCTGGAGAAATGGCTGTGGATCCTGATCTACGTCGGCATCTCCGTCGCCGCGCTGGGCTGGTACACCGGCCGCACCGACACCGCCCTGGGCTGGCTGATCGGCGTGCCCGGCGCGCTGGCCGTGGCGACCGGCATCGCGCTGATCTACGTGCGCTCCAGGCTGGACTGAGATCCCCCGGGCGCCGCCCCCGCCACCTCGTCGCCGACACCGCAAGACACCGAAAGACAACCAAGGACAACGAACCATGATCAAGCACATCGTCATGTGGACGCTCAACGACCCGGCCGATGCGCCGCGTTTCAAAAGCCTGCTGGAGACCTGCAAGGGCCTGGTGCCGGGCATGCGCGAGTTCTACGTCGCCGTGCGCGCCGAGGGGCTGGAGGCCAGCCACGACGTGGTGCTCTGTTCGGTCTTCGACGACGCGGCGGCCCTGCAGTCCTACGTGGTGCATCCGAAGCACCAGTCGGTGGCGGCGACCCTGGGCACGCTGCGCGCATCGCGCGCGGTCTTCGACTTCGAGGCCTGAGCACCATGAGCGCCACGACCCCCATGGCCGCCCGCACCGTCTCCGAGCTGTTCGACCTGACCGGCAAGACCGCCCTCATCACCGGCGGCTCGCGCGGCCTGGGCCTGCAGATGGCGCACGCGCTGGGCGAGGCGGGCGCGCGCGTGATGCTCAGCTCGCGCAAGGCCGACGACCTGGAACACGCCACGGCCGACCTCCAGGCCGCCGGCATCGACGCGCGCTGGATCGCCGCGGACTGCGCGAAGGAAGAGGACGCACGCCGCCTGGCGGACCAGACGCTCGAGCGCATGGGCGCCATCGACATCCTGGTCAACAACGCCGGCGCCAGCTGGGGCGCCCCGGCCGAATCGCACCCGGTGGCGGCCTGGGACAAGGTGATGAACCTGAACGTGCGCGGCTATTTCATCCTCGCCCAGCAGGTGGCCAACGCCTGGATGATCCCGAACCGGGGGGGCCGGATCATCAACATCTCCTCGATCGCGGGCCTCAACGGCAACCCGGCGGAAATGCAGACCCTGGCCTACAACACCTCCAAGACCGCCGTCATCGGCTTCACCCGGACGCTCGCGGCCGAATGGGGCCGCCACGGCATCAACGTCAACGCGATCTGTCCGGGCTTCTTCAAGACGAAGATGGCGAGCGTGCTCATCGAGAGCCTGGGCGAGGACCGGATGGCCGCCCACGCGCCGCTGCGCCGCCTGGGCGACGACGAGGACCTGAAGGGCATCACGCTGCTCTACGCGAGCGCCGCCGGCAAGCACATCACCGGCCAGTGGCTGGCGGTGGACGGCGGCGTGAGCGTGGTGACGGGGGCCTGAGGCGATGGCGGACACGACCCCCATCGCCACCGCGGCCCACGCGAACCCGGTGCCCGACCTGGGCACCTACATGCACCAGATCCCGTTCGCCCGACTGCTGGGCTTCGAGCTGGCGAAGTTCGGCGGCGGCGCCTCGGAGATCCACTACACGCCCGCGCCCGAGCACTTCAACACCTTCGACGTCGCGCACGGCGGCGCCTGCATGACGCTGCTGGACATCTCGATGGCCGCCGCCGCGCGCAGCGACACGCCCGAGTTCGGCGTCGTCACCATCGAGATGAAGACCAGCTTCATGCGTCCGTCGCTCGGCGCGTTGCGCGGCGTCGGCCGCCTGATGCACCGCACCGCCACGCTGGCCTTCGTGGAGGCGTCGATCCTCGACGAGAAGGACCAGCTCTGCGCCCACGCCACCGGCACCTTCAAGTACGTCAAGCGCCGCCTGCCCACCGGCCCGGCCAGCGCCAACGCGCAGCGCCTGCCGTCCACCGACTGACCCCCATCCCATCCCGGAGACCCACCCCATGCCCACCAACCGACAGCAGCTCCTCGACAACCGCCCCGAGGGCGAGGCCGTCGCCGGCAACTTCCGCCTCGCGACCGCCGAGACGCCCGCGCTCGCCGACGGCCAGGTGCTGGTGCGCCACCACTACCTGAGCCTGGACCCGTACATGCGCGGGCGCATGAACGACGCCAAGAGCTACGCCCAGCCCCAGCCGCTGGGCGAGGTGATGCAGGGCGGCACGGCCGGCGAGGTGGTGGAGAGCCGCCATCCGAAGTACGCCGTGGGCGACTTCGTGGTCGGCTTCGGCGGCTGGCAGGAGTACAGCGTGGCCGACGCGAACCAGCCGGGCACGCTGCGCAAGGTCGACACCACGCATGTCCCGCTGTCGCATTACCTGGGCGCTGTCGGCATGCCGGGCGTGACGGCCTGGTACGGGCTGGTGAAGATCATCGCGCCCAAGGAAGGCGACACGGTGGTGGTCTCGGCGGCCACCGGCGCGGTCGGCAGCGCCTTCGCGGCACTGGCCAAGGCGCGCGGCTTGCGCGTGGTGGGCATCGCCGGCGGGCCCGAGAAATGCGCCTACGCCACCGACACGCTCGGCTTCGACGCCTGCATCGACTACAAGCGGCACGAGGACGCCAAGTCCCTGGGCAAGGCGCTCAAGGAGGCCTGTCCCGACGGCATCGACGGCTACTTCGAGAACGTCGGCGGCATGATCTTCGACGCCGTGCTCTCGCGCACCAACGCCTTCGCCCGCGTCGCCCTGTGCGGGATGATCGCCGGCTACGACGGCGCGCCGCTGCCGCTGGCCAACCCGGCGCTGATCCTGGTCAACCGCCTGAAGGTGGAGGGCTTCATCGTCAGCGAGCACATGGACGTCTGGCCCGAGGCCCTGAAGGAACTCGGCGGCCTGGTGGCGTCGGGCAAGCTGCGCCCGCGCGAGTCGGTGGCCGAGGGCATCGAGGCCGCGCCGGAGGCGTTCCTGGGCCTGCTCAAGGGCCGCAACTTCGGCAAGCAGCTGGTCAAGCTGGTCTGAGCCCGCGGCCCCGTCCCGCCAAGGAACACGCATGCACGACCTGATCCTCCACCACTACCCGCGTTCGCCCTTCTCCGAGAAGGTGCGGCTCCTGCTGGGCCACAAGCAGCTGGCCTGGAAGTCGGTGCTGATCCCGGCGATCAACCCCAAGCCCGACGTCGTGGCGCTGACCGGCGGCTACCGCCGCACGCCGCTGCTGCAGGTGGGCTGCGACATCTACTGCGACACGGCCCTCATCGCCGACGTGCTGGAGCACCTGGCGCCGACGCCGACGGCCTACCCGGAGCCCGAAAAGGGCATGTCGCGCATCCTCGCGCAGTGGGCCGACAGCACCTTGTTCTGGGCCGCGATGGCGTTCAACCTGCAGCCCCGGGGGGCGGCCGAGCTGTTCGCCGGCGCGCCGCCCGAGGCGGCCAAGGCGTTCGCCGACGACCGCGCGAAGATGAGCGCCGGCGGCATGACGCGCCTGCGTCCGGCCGATGCCGCGGGCGCCTACAAGTCCTACCTGCGCCGGCTTTCGGACATGCTCGACGACAAGCCCTTCCTGCTGGGCGAGGCGCCCTGCATCGCCGACTTCTCGGCCTATCACCCGCTGTGGTACACGCGGCGCATCGAATCGCTCAAGGAGATCCTCGATCTCACTCCCGCCGTGCTCGACTGGATGGACCGCATGGCCGCCATCGGCCACGGCGCGTCGACGCCGATGACCTCGACCGAGGCCATCGAGGCGGCCCGGGCCGCCCAGCCGCGCACGCTGCTCTCCGACAGCACCTTCCAGGACGACCACGGCATCCCCCTGGGCAGTCAGGTGACGGTGCGCGCCGAGACCTTCGGCCTCGAAGAGACGGCCGGCGCGCTGGTCGCCGCCACGCGCATGCACTACACGCTGCGGCGCACCGACGCGCGCGCGGGCACGCTCGACGTGCATTTCCCGCGCATCGGCTACGTGCTGAAGCTGGCCGAGGTGGGCACGCCATGATCGACGACTTCCACGGCCGCACGGCGGTCATCACCGGCGCGGGTTCGGGCTTCGGGCTCGAGGCGGCGCGCATCGGCGCGGCCCGCGGCATGAACCTGGTGCTGGTCGACGTGCAGGCCGACGCCCTCGACGCCGCGCGCGCGGAACTCGAGGCCACCGGCGTGGCGGTGATGGCGCACCGCGTGGACGTCGCCGACGCGGCGCAGATGGAGGCGCTCGCGCAGGCGGTGCTGGAGCGCTTCGGCGCGCCGCACTTCGTCTTCAACAACGCCGGTGTCGGCGCGGGCGGGCTGGTCTGGGAGAACACCGTCGCCGACTGGGACTGGGTGCTGGGCGTCGACCTGATGGGCGTGGTCCACGGCGTGCGCCTGTTCGTGCCGATGATGCTGGAGGCCGCCGCGCGCGACCCCGCCTGGCGCGGCCATGTGGTCAACACCGCCAGCATGGCCGGCCTGCTCACGCCCCCCAACATGGGCATCTACAACGCCGCCAAGGCGGCCGTCGTGAGCCTGACCGAGACGCTCTACCAGGACCTCTCGCTGGTCACGACCCAGGTCGGCGCCAGCCTGCTGTGCCCGTACTTCGTGCCCACCGGCATCACCACCAGCGACCGCAACCGGCCCGGCACGCTGGCCGCCGGCGCCGAGACCCCGAGCCAGATGATCGGCCGCGCCATGACCGCCAAGGCGGTGGGCGGCGGCAAGGTCAGCGCCGCGGACGTCGCGGCCATGGTGTTCGACGCCATGGCCGCGAACCGCTTCTACGTCTTCAGCCATCCCAAGGCGCTCGGCAACGTCAGGAGCCGGATGGAGCACATCGTCGCGGGCACCAACCCGGCCGACCCGTTCCTGGAGCGGCCGGACATCGGTGAGCGGCTGCGCGCGCAGCTGCGCGGCTGACGGACGCGACGGCGCCGTCGCCATCCCCGGCCCGTCAGTCCGTGCCCGGCGACGCTCCCGCCGCCACCGGGACCGCCACCGGGCTGCGCTCGGCGAACTGGCCGTTCCAGTACGGGTAGTAGGGGTAGGGCGGCGTGACCGCGCTGGCCGCGTCGAGGCGCGCGGTCTGCGCCCCGGTCAGCGACCAGCCGACCGCGCCCAGGTTCTCCCGGAGCTGCGCCTCGTCGCGCGCCCCGATCAGCACGCTCGCCACCGTCGGGCGCCCCAGCAGCCAGTTGATGGCGATCTGCGGCAGCGTCCGGCCGGTCTCCTCGGCGATGCCGTCCATGGCGTCGATCACCCGGTAGAGCAGTTCGTCCGGCACCGGCGGCCCGAAGCCGGCGGTCGCGTGCAGGCGGCTGCCGGCGGGCAGCGGCCGGCCACGGCGGATGCGGCCGGTGAGCCGGCCCCAGCCGAGCGGGCTCCAGACGATCGCGCCCACGCCCTGGTCGAGGCCCAGCGGCATCAGCTCCCACTCGTAGTCGCGGCCGACGAGCGAGTAGTAGGTCTGGTTGGCGACATGGCGCGCCAGTCCCAGCCGGTCGGCGGCCGCGAGCGACTTCATCAGCTGCCAGCCGGAGAAGTTGGAGACGCCGACATGGCGCACCTTGCCCGCGCGCACCAGGTCGTCGAGCGTGCGCACGACCTGCTCGACCGGCGTCATGGCGTCGAAGGCATGGAGTTGCAGGATGTCGATGTGGTCGGTCCCCAGCCGCGCGAGCGCCGCGTCGACGCCCTCGATCAGGCGGTGGCGCGACGCGCCGGCGTCGTTGGGCCCGTCGCCCATGCGCAGCGACAGCTTGGTCGAGACGATGGCCCGGTGGCGCCGGCCCTGCAGCGCCGCCCCGAGGATCGACTCCGAGGCGCCGCCCGAATACACGTCGGCCGTGTCGAAGAGGTTGACGCCGGCGTCCAGGCACAGGTCGACGATGCGGCGCGCGCCGGCGACGTCGGTCGCGCCCCAGGCGCTGAACAGCGGGCCCTGGCCGCCGAAGGTGCCGGCGCCGAAGCCCAGCACGGGCACCTGGAAGCCCGAACGGCCGAGGTAGCGATGTTCCATGGGGTTCTCCTTGATGGTGGGATGGTTGGATGGAGGGAGCAAAGGGAAGGGGCGCTGGCAACGCGGATTCAGGTGCGCGCGGGCGCCGGCAGGCCGGAGCGCGCCGCGCCGCGGCGCGTCAGCGCCCGGCTCCACAGCGCGAGGCCCAGGCCGGCGAGCGTGAGCACGGCGCCGGCCAGGCCGAGCGCGCGCAGGCCGGGGCCGCGCTCGATGACCAGCCCGCCGACCCAGGCGCCCAGCGCGTTGCCGAGGTTGAAGGCGGCGATGTTCAGGCTCGACGCCAGGTTCTGCCCGGCGCCCGCGGCCTGGTCGAGCACGCGCACCTGCAGCGGCGCCACGGTGGCGAAGGCGGCGACGCCCAGCACCACCAGGAAGACCATCGCCGGCACGCTCAGGTGGATCCACAGGTCCATCGAGCCCAGCACCAGGGCCAGCGCCAGCAGGGTGCCCAGCACGGCCGGCATCGGCGCCCGGTCGGCCAGCCGGCCGCCGAGCAGGTTGCCCGCCGCGAGGCCGACGCCGAACAGCAGCATCGCCGGCGACACGGCCGCCGCCGACATCCCCGTCACGCGCGTCAGCAGGGGCTGCACGAAGGTGAAGACGGCCAGCACGCCGGCGAAGCCGAAGACCGTCATGCCCAGGCCGAGCCAGACCTGCGGGCGCGCCAGCACGGCGAGTTCGGCGGCCAGCGGGCCCGGCGCCGTGCCGGCCCGCTCGCGCGGCACGAAGGCCGCGAGCACCGCCAGCGCCGTCGCGCCGACCACCGCCACCGCCCAGAACGCCGCGCGCCAGCCGAAGTGCAGGCCCAGCCACGCTCCGGCCGGCACGCCCAGCACCGTCGCGGCGGTCAGCCCGGTGAACATGACGGCGATGGCCGAGGCGCGGCGCTCCGGCGCGACCAGCCCGGTCGCCACCACCGAGCCGACGCCGAAGAAGGTGCCGTGCGCGAGCGAGGTGACGATGCGCGCGGCCATCAGCGTGGCGTAGTCCGGCGCCAGCGCGCAGGCGACGTTGCCGAGCGTGAAGATGGCCATCAGCGCCAGCAGCACGGTCTTGCGCGGCAGGGCGCGCGTGCCGATGGTCAGCAGCGGCGCGCCCACCGCGACCCCGAGCGCGTAGCCCGAGATCAGCAGGCCGGCCGTGGCGACGGAGACGTGGAGGTCCGCCGAGACCTGCAGCAGCAGGCCCATGATGACGAATTCGGTGGTGCCGATCCCGAAGGCGCCGGCGGTGAGTGCGAGGAGTGCGATGGGCATGGTGGAGCGACTGTGCGCGTCTCCGTGGTCGATGACTAGAATGCCGCTCCGACCATCACCTGTGAGCTGAATTCACCGATGCCGCGCCCCGACGTCAACCGCTCCGGCGAGATGGAAGCCTTCATCCAGGTGGTCGAGCGGGGCGGTTTCTCGGCGGCGTCGCGCCACCTCGGAATGACGCCCTCGGCCGTCAGCAAGCTGATCGGGCGGCTGGAGGCGCGGCTGTCGGTGCGGCTGATGCATCGCTCGACCCGCAAGCTCCAGCTCACGCCCGAGGGCCGGCAGTTCCACGAGCGCAGCCTGCGCGTGCTGGCCGACCTCGACGAGGCCGAGCGCTCGGCCAGCTCGGCGGCCGTCGGCGCCACCCCGCGCGGGCGCGTGGGCATCAACACCAGCGTCTCCTTCGGCCATCAGGTGCTGATTCCGCTGGTGCCGCGCTTCCTCGCGCTGCACCCGGAGATCACGCTCGACATCGGCCTGACCGACCGCGTGGTCGATCTGATGGACGAGCGCGCCGACATCGCGATCCGCTGGGGAAGCCTGCCGGCGTCCGACCTGGTCGCGCGCCGGTTGGGCGCGACCGAGCAGGCGATCGTCGCCGCGCCGGCGTACCTCGCGCGACGCGGCACGCCGGCGGTGCCGCGCGACCTCGAGACGCACGACCGCATCGGCTGGTCGTACCGGCGCAACGTGGCCGACTGGCCCCTGCGCGTGGACGGCCGCACGCTGATGCTGCCGGTGGCCGGGCGCGTGCGCGCCGCCGACGGCGAGGCGATCCGCGCCCTGGCCGTGGCGGGCGTCGGGCTGGCCCGGCTGTCGCTCTACCACGTGGGCGCCGACCTCGACGCCGGGCGGCTGGTCGAGGTGCTGGACGCCTTCAACCCGCGCGACGTCGAACCGATCCACGCGGTCTACGTCGGCAAGCCCGGGCACCTGCCCGCGCGCGTGCGGGCGGTGCTGGATTTCCTGGTGGCGCAGGTCGCGCTGCACCCGCGCGCGGCGTCGTCGCGCGCGAGCGACGCGGCGGCGGGCGCGGCCTAGCACAGCGCCAGGGTCCGCGCCCGGGGCGGCCCATCGCCCGGCGAGGACAATCGCCCCGATGCCTTCCTCCCGTTTCCTCAAGATGGCCCTCGTGCTGGGCCTGCTCTCCGCCATCGGCCCCTTCGCCATCGACATGTACCTCCCGGCGCTGCCGGACATCGGCGCGAGCCTGGGCGCGGAGATCGGCGCCGTGCAGTGGAGCCTGACGGCGTTCTTCCTGGCGCTGGCGGTCGGGCAGCCGTTCTACGGTCCGGTCTCGGACATGGTCGGGCGCCGCGCGCCGCTGGTCTTCGGGCTGGTGCTGTTCGCCGCGGCGAGCGTGGGCTGCGCGCTGGCCGGCGACATCCGCACCCTGATCGCGATGCGTTTCCTGCAGGGCCTGGGCGCCGCGGCGGGCATGGCCATCCCGCGCGCGGTGGTGCGCGACCTGCACACCGGCAACGACGCGGCGCGGCTCATGGCGCTGCTGATGCTGGTCTTCAGCGTCTCGCCGATCCTGGCGCCGCTCGCGGGCAGCGCGGTGATCGCGCTGGCCGGCTGGCGCGCGGTGTTCTGGGTGGTGTGCGGGGCGGCCGTGGCGGGCATGGTGCTCATCGCCACGTCGCTGCGCGAGACGCGGCCGGCGGCCGACCGGGTGGAGAGCGGCGTCGCCAGCGCCCTGGCGGCCTACGCGCTGCTGCTGCGCGACCGGCACTACCTGGGCCTGGTCTTCATCGGCAGCTTCGCGATGGCGGGCTTCTTCACCTACCTGGCGAACTCGTCGTTCGTGATGATCGGCCACTACGGTCTCACGCCGACGATGTACAGCATCGCCTTCGGCGTCAACGCGGCGGCGTTCATCGCGGTCTCGCAGTTCACCGGTGCGCTGGGCGAGCGCTTCGGGCTGGCGCGCGTGGTCCGGGGCGGTGTCGCGGGGTGCTGCGCCGTGATGCTGGCGATGTTCGGCTACTACGCGGCGGGCGGCGACGCGCTGTGGGTGCTGATCGTCCTGTACTTCGTCGCCAGCGGCTTCATGGGGCTGGTGATCCCGACCACGGCCGTGCTGGCGCTGGAAGCCCACGGCGCCATCGCCGGCACCGCGTCGGCGCTGCTGGGGACGCTGCAGATGCTCACCGGCGCCGTCGTCATGGGCGTGGTGGGACTCTTCACCGACGGCACGCCGCTGCCGATGGTCGCCGGCATGGCCGGCGGCGCGCTGGTGGCCGGACTCCTGACCTGGACGACGCTCGGCGAGCGGCGCTCCGTTCCCTGCACGGCCAACTGAAGGCGCCGACCTCCCCATGAAGACACCCGAAGCCACCGCGGCCTCCACCGTTCCCGTTCCCGGCCCCGGGCGCGCCGACACGCCCGTGCGCGACGGCCTGCCGGCGCCCCAGCGCCTGCGGGCGATGGTGGTGATGGTGCTGGGCATCTCGGTGGCCGTGCTCGACGGCACGATCGTCAACCTGGCGCTGCCGGGCATCGCGCGCGAACTCAACGCCAGCGCCGCGCATTCGATCTGGGTCATCAACGCCTACCAGATCGCCACGCTGGTGCTGCTGCTGCCGCTCGCCTCCCTGGGCGACCTGGTCGGCTACCGGCGCGTGTACCTCTGCGGCATGGCCCTGTTCACGGTGTCGTCCCTGGGCGCGACGCTGGCCGACTCGCTGCCCACGCTGATCGCCGCCCGCACGCTCCAGGGGCTGGGCGCGGCCGGGATCATGAGCGTCAACGCCGCGCTGGTGCGGCTGATCTTCCCGGCCGACCGGCTCGGGCGCGGCGTGGCCATCAATTCGATGGTGGTGGCCATCGCCTCGGTGGCGGGGCCGTCGGTGGCCGCGGGCATCCTGTCGATCGCCTCGTGGCCGTGGCTGTTCGCCTTCAACGTGCCGCTGGGGCTGGCGGTGGTGCTGATCGGACGCCGGACGCTGCCGCACAACGTCGCCCGGCCGGTCGCCGGCGCGCGCTTCTCGTGGGGCGACGTCGCGCTCAACGTGCTGATGTTCGGCCTGATCTTCGTGGGCGTCGACCGCCTGGGCGTGCGCGGCGACGTCGCCTCGGGCGCGCAGCCGGTCGCCTGGGCGCTGCTGGCCGGCGGCCTGGGCGTGGGCTTCTTCTACCTGCGCCGTCAGCGCACGCTGGCACTGCCGCTGTTCCCGGTCGACCTGCTGCGCATTCCCGTCTTCGCGCTGTCCATGGGCACCTCGGTGGCGGCGTTCTGCGCGCAGATGCTGTCGTACATCGCGCTGCCGTTCCTGCTGCTGGACGTCTACGGCCGCACGCACCTGCAGGCCGGGCTGCTGATCACGGTGTGGCCGCTGGCCATCGTGGTGGTGGCGCCGATCGCCGGGCGGCTGATCGGCCGCTATCCCGACGGCCTGCTCGGCGGCATCGGCCTGGGCCTGCTGGCCACCGGCCTGGCGCTGCTCGCGGCCTTGCCGGCGGTGCCCTCCGATCTCGACATCGCCTGGCGGCTCGCGCTGTGCGGGGCCGGCTTCGGGCTGTTCCAGTCGCCCAACAACCACACCATCGTGACCTCCCCGCCACGCCACCGCAGCGGCGCGGCCAGCGGCATGCTGGGCACGGCCCGGCTCACCGGCCAGACGATCGGCGCCGTGGCGGTGGCGGCGGTCTTCAGCGTCTGGAACCCGCACCAGGGCCGGGGTCCGTTCATCGCGCTGGTGCTGGCCGCGGGCTGCGCGGCGGTGGCCGGCATCTGCAGTAGCCTGCGTCTGAGGACGGCGCCCGTCGTCCACCGCTAGATTGCCGCGTACGCTTCCATCGATGCCCGTTCCCGTCCACCTCCCTGTCCACCCATGAAGGAAGTCCCCGAGGCGATCGTGTGCGACGGCTGCGACGCGGTCTGGCACCGCACGCCGCTGCACCCGCGCGAGATCGCGCGCTGCCCGCGCTGCGGCACCGAACTCGACCGCCACCCGGGGGCGCAGCGCGAGCGCATGCTGCCGCTCACGCTCGCCTGCCTGATCCTGTTCGCGATCGCCAACCTGTTCCCGATCGTCGAGATCGAGCTGCGCGGCCTGCGCAGCCAGACCACGCTGGCCGGCGCCGTCGTCGCGCTGACGGGGGAGGACATGTCGCTGGTGGCGTTCCTGGTGCTCGCGACCACCATCCTCTTTCCGCTGATGCAGCTGCTGATCCTGGTGTGGCTGCTGGTGCCGATGCGCCGGCACCGCCGCGCCCTGGGCTTCGCGCTGCTGGTGCGGCTGATGCAGGCGCTGCGGCCCTGGGGAATGATCGAGGTGTTCCTGCTGGGCGTGCTGGTGGCGCTGGTCAAGCTCTCGAGCATGGCCAGCGTGCTGCCCGGCCCGGCGCTGTGGGCCTTCGTGGCGCTCACGCTGCTGCTGACGGCGGTGCTGGCCTTCGATCCGCGCGGCTTCTGGGAGATGGCCGAGAACAAGCTCGACAGCGCCGTCGCCGACGCCACCGCCCCGGTGGCGCCGCCGGCCGACCCGGAGCGCGCCGCATGAAGGCGCGCACGCTGCGGCTGCTGTCGTTCCCGCTGCGCGGGCTGCGCACGCCCGTGTCGGCCGCCGAACGCGCCGAGGCCGCCGCCGCGCCGCGCGCCGTCGACGTCGGTCTCCTGGGCTGCCGCCAGTGCGGCACGGTGTGGGAGGACGCGGCCGAGGAGACGCCCTGCGGGCGCTGCGGCACGCCGCTGCGCGCCCGCAAGCGCGACAGCCTCAACCGGACCTGGGCGTTCCTGATCGCCGCCTGCGCGATGTACCTGCCGGCCAACCTGCTGCCGGTGATGGTCACGCGCTCGCTCTTCGGCACGCAGAACGACACCATCCTCAGCGGCATCATCTATTTCTGGATCACGGGCGACTACGAACTCGCGGCCATCGTCTTCATCGCCAGCTTCCTGGTGCCGCTGTTCAAGCTGGCGGCGCTGTTAGTGCTCGCGTGCAACGCCCAGCGCGGCACCAACTGGCGGCGCGGCGAGCGCTCGAAGCTCTATCACGTGATCGAACTCATCGGCCGCTGGTCGATGCTCGACGTCTTCGTGGTCGCGCTGCTCGCCGGGCTGGTGCGCATCCAGGGTTTCGCCGAGATCACCGCCGGCGCCGGCATCGCCGCCTTCGGCATGGTGGTGGTCCTGACGATGCTGGCGTCGCTCAGCTTCGATCCCAAGCTGACCTGGGACGGCGTCGCCGATGATCCGGACGACGACGAAGCGGACCTCCGCCCCGAACCTCCCGCGCAGACGCCGGCCGCCGTGCCGGCAAGGACCCTCTACCGATGACCGACCGCGACACCCCCGCGAATCCCGCGCCCCCCGCCGCCCCCGACGATGGCCGAGCCGGCCGCGACGGCGCGCCCGCCGTCCCGCCGACCCTGCCACACTCCCGGGTCGCGCGCCGCCGCGCCTGGCTGCCCTCGCTGATCTGGCTGATCCCGGTGGTGGCGGCGCTGGTGGGCATCACGCTGGTGGCCAAGACGCTGTTCGGTCGCGGCCCGGAGATCATGCTGAACTTCCGCACCGCCGAGGGGCTGGAGGCCGGCAAGACCATCGTCAAGTACAAGGACGTGCAGATCGGGCTGGTCGAGAGCGTGCGGCTCGCGCGCGACCGCTCCCACGTGCGCGTGCGCGTGCAGCTCAACAAGGACGCCGACGCCTTCACCGCCCAGGACACCGCGTTCTGGGTCGTGCGGCCGCGACTGGACACCTCGGGCATCTCCGGCCTGGGCACGCTGCTGTCGGGGGCCTACATCGGCGCGGACGCCGGCGTGTCCGAGGAGACGGCCTCGGAGTTCACCGGACTCGAATCGCCGCCCACCGTCACGCGCGACGCCTCGGGGCGGCAGTTCCTGCTGCGCGCCAACGACATCGGTTCGCTCGACGTCGGCTCGCCCATCTACTACCGGCGCATCCGGGTCGGGCAGGTGGCGGCCTACGAACTCGACCCGGACGGCAAGGGCGTGACGCTGCGCGTCTTCGTCAACTCGCCCTACGAGAAGTTCGTCGGCGCCAACACGCGCTTCTGGCATGCCAGCGGCGTGGACATGCAGGTCAGCGCCAGCGGCCTGACGCTGCGCACGCAGTCGCTCGCGACGATCCTGCTCGGCGGCATCGCGATCGGGGCGCCGGAGGAGGGCATCGGCCCCGTCGCCTCGGAGAACACCGCCTTCATCCTGGCCGGCGACGAGAGCGCCGCCATGAAGCGCCCGGACGGCCCGGCGCGCACGGTGCTGCTGTATTTCAACCAGTCGCTGCGCGGACTCTCGCCCGGGGCGCCGGTCGATTTCCGGGGCGTGGTGATCGGCGAGGTGAAATCCATCGGCATCGACTTCGACCGCAGCGAGCGCGAGTTCCGCATGCCGGTGCTGGTGCAGATCTACCCGGAGCGCCTGCGTCGCGGCACCGGCAACGAGGCGCCGGAATCGCGCTACACCGAGGAGCAGCGCCTGCGCTACATGGTCGGCAAGGGCCTGCGCGCGCAACTGCGCACCGGCAACCTGCTGACCGGGCAGGTGTACGTGGCGATCGACTTCTTCCCGAGGGCGCCCAAGGCGGGCATCGACCTCGCGCGCGAGCCGGTCGAGCTGCCGACCATCCCCAACAGCCTCGACGAGATCCAGTCGCAGGTCCAGGAGATCGCCGGCAAGCTCAACAAGGTGCCCTTCGAGCAGATCGGCAACGACCTGCGCACCACGCTCGCCACGCTCGACAAGACGCTCAAGGGCGCCGAGAAGCTCACGCGCACCCTGAACGACGACATCTCGCCCGAGATCAAGGCCGCCATGAAGGACGCGCGCAAGACCATCGACAGCGCCGACCGCGCCATAAACAGCGCCGACCGCTCGCTGCTTCAGCAGGACGCGCCGCTGCAGCAGGACATCCGCCAGACGGTGCAGGAACTCACGCGCGCCGCCGCTTCCGTGCGCGTGCTCACCGACTACCTCGAGCGCCATCCCGAGTCGCTGCTGCGCGGCAAACCCGAGGACAAGAAATGAACACGGTGCCCATGAACGCCACGACGTCGATCGATCCCGCCGCAAGCCGGCGGCCGCGCGGACCACTCGGCCTCGCGCTGGCGACGGCCGCCGCCGTGCTGTTCGCGGTCGGCTGCGCGAATTCGCCCGACCGCTACTACACCCTGGCCGAACCGGTCGCCGGCGCGGGCGGCACCGCCGCCCCGGGCGCGGGCGCGACCCCGCCGGCCACCGTGCCGGCGGTCCCGGGTCTGTTCATCGACATGGCCCCCATCGCCATGCCCGAGCGTCTGGCGAGGCCGCAGTTGGTGGTCACGCGTGGCGGCGCGCCGACCGCGGAGGTCGCGCTGCTGGAGCAGAGCCGGTGGACCTCGTCGTTCGAGAACGAACTGCGCGACGCGCTGGCCGCCGGCGTCGCGACGCGCCTGGGCGCCGTGGACGTGACCAAGGGCGCGCGCCTGGCGGGCGGCCCGGCCTGGCGCATCGCGGTGCAGCTGCAGCGGCTCGACCTGATCGAGGGCGGGCGCGCCGACGCATCGTTCTCATGGACGGTGCGGCGCGCCGACGCCGAGCGCGGCACGGTCTGCCGATGGAGCGGCAGCGAGCCGGCGGCCGGTGGCATCGACGCCCTGGCGCTCGGCGCGCAGCGCCTCACCGGCCGGGTCTCGGCGGGGATCGCCCGCCACGTCCAGGCGCTCCAGGCCGACCCGGCCGCCGCCTGTCCGGACGCCTGAGCGGGGGCGCCGCCGGGCGCGGCGTCAGACCAGGCGCCGCACCGGCCGCCCGCGCCACACCAGCCGGTAGTAGGCCGACTGCAGCGCGAACATCGCCACGAACGTCACCGGGTAGGCGATCCAGACCCCGTTCAGGCCGATCTGCCGGCTGGCGAACCAGGCCACCGGCACCTCGATCAGGGCGATGCACAGGATCGAGATCGCCGTGGGCACCAGCACCGAGCCGCTCGCGCGCATCACGCCGGAGAGCACCGAGGCCATGCCGAAGACCACCGTGCCCCACAGCATGATGTGCAGCAGCGTCTGCGCCACCTCGATCACCGGCTCGCTGGTGATGAAGAAGCCCATCAGCCGGCGCGAGAACAGGTAGCCCGCGAGCACCAGCGCCCCGGTCAGCACCAGGTTCATGACCAGGCCCGTGCGCGCGATGGCGCCCAGGCGGTCGGCCCGGCCCGCGCCGATGGCCTGCGCCCCCAGGATCGAGGCCGTGATGGCGATCGAGATCGCCGGGAACTGCACGTACGCCACCACCTGGTTGACCGCGCCGTAGGCCGCCGTGGCCTGCGAGCCGAAGCCGTTGACCAGCGCCAGCAGGGCGATCTCGGCGAGGGCGATGACGATCATCTGCACACCCGTGGGCACGCCGATCCGGAGCACGGCGCGCAGCAGCGGCAGGTCCACGCGCAGGTGGCGGGCGAACTCGGCATCGGGCGCGAGCGGGCTCTGGCGCGCGCGCAGGCGCCACCCCAGCCACAGCGTGGCGACGACGAACGACACCACGGTGGCTGTCGCGCCACTGGCCACGCCCAGCATCGGCAGGCCGCCCCAGCCCCGGATCAGCGCTGGGGTCAGCAGCAGGCCGAGCGCGGTCGACAGGCCCAGCGTGAACAGCGGCGTCACGGTGTCGCCGATGCCGCGCAGCATGGCGGTCGACAGCAGGAACACGAACAGTCCCGGCATCGCGATCAGCATGATGCGGGCGTAGCGCGTGGCGTCGGCCAGGATGTCGGGCGGCGTGCCCAGCGCGCGCAGCAGCGGCGTGGTGAAGAAGCCGCCGAACACCGCCACCGCCAGGCCGAAGGCGATGCCCACCGTCAGCGTGGTGCCCGCGATGGCCTTGACCCGCCCGGTGTCGCGCGCGCCCCAGGCCTGCCCGATCAGCACCGACGCGCCCGCGCCCAGGCCGATGGTGAAGGCGATGAAGAAGAACATCACCGGAAAGAAGCTCGACACCGCCGCCAGCGCGCCGACCCCGATCATCTGGCCCACGTAGACGTTGTTGAGCGTGCCCGAGAGCGATTGCAGGACGTTGCTCAGCAGCATCGGGGCGAGGAAGAACGCGAAGGTCTTCCAGAGTGGGCGTTCGTCGCCGGCGGCGAGGGTGGGGGGGAGGGTGGGGGTCATGCGGCGGGCGTTCTAAGGAAAAGGACTTCGGAATGCTTCCGATGAACCCATGCTTCGTTTTTCAGAGATCAGGATCTAGCCAATCCAGCTGTCCCTCAAATTCATCTTCTGGCTTGCATGAACTAGGTACGAAAGTATAGCTGGCTGCATTAGAGAATGGGAATTTAATGAATTGGTGTCTGTCGATTGATCTCATCAAAAATCATAGAATCGATCGCTTATTGAATTGAATTAAAGACAGCAAGGAAGCCATGATATCGATTTTCCATAAAATAAAAATGGATTTTGAAAGCCACGTGAAAGAATTGCATCGTGACAGACATCCTTATTTGGTGACTCAAATGACGATGTCTGGCGCGACGTGGAAGATCATGAAGGGTGCCAATGGCTGTCGGCCTGTGCAGACGCAAGAAGCCATCCTGATGGAAAAAACCCCTGCGCCGCTTCCGGGGAAGAATATTTTGTCGATAGCTACGGACGCCGTGTTTCCAGACATCAATTCTTTCGACAAAAGCCAGATCAAGTCAAAATCGTCAATGGCGGTTGATTCAAAAAATTCAACTCAGAAGATTGAAAATTCAAAAAAAGAGGAAAAATGCTCGAGGCTCCCGCCGTTCGACATGATGGATCTGCCGCAAGCCATGAATGCCATGGGATTCAAATATTCTTCCTATTGTGCTGATCGATGGTTCAAAGGAAAGGCTCATGTAATAAAAGAAAAGTCCGAAACTGCCGAAGACTCTGATTATGTGGATACCGGTTCTTTGAAGTTGGATTGGATTCTGAAGTTCGGTAACGTACGCGAAAAATATAACCATCTCAAGTCTGCTGACTTGGAGCCAACCGAATCGGAAAACGTTTACAACAAAATTGCTGCGAGTATTCTGGCAAAAAAATTCAGGAGATTCATGGGCCAGCACCAGAATTACTATTCTGGTCGACTTGATTGCTGGGAAAGGTGCGGCAGTGACATACAGAAACTACATGAACAATTTCAGTTCCAATTGTCGTTCGTATCCATGTTCGACGCATTGGGCGGGGCATGGCGTGTTGTTGGCAACGAACTAAAGGATGCTCCTGTTATGAATGATCTGGCCGCGTCTTTGGCAAACTTCTATTTCTTTGCGGCAGTTGCTGAGGCCGACATATCAACAAATAAGACAATGTACTATGGATCGCATCCATGGCAAACCCGTAGTCGTACCACGATTAAGATCACTCATATATACATGTATGCGAAGGATGTTTATTCGTTCAATGACGATGCCGAATCATCCCAGTATCTTGGCCATTGGAACCGCAGAGGCGTTATCGTCATTCACGCGGCAGTTGCTGCAGAAGCAACCTCCAAGTTTTTATCTCAAATTTCGAAAAAGCTGATTTTTGAGGCTGGCAACGAATCAAAAACACATTTGCCCACCCTCCCGGAGTATTTGGACAAGCCGGTGGACGTAGGCAGCAATCTGAAAGAAAAAGAAGTCTTCTATCCAGTGCGAAATCGAAACTTTGAAAATTGGCGAAAAGTAAAAAAACGCGGTGGTGATTTCAAAATTTTCTCAAATCTGGAGAAAGTAAAACTGCCAAGACCCATAGTCATCGATCTTGGTGAAATTTGTGAAGAGTATGTCCAATGAAAAAATTTTCATGGTTGGTCGTCTTGTCTTTTGGGTTTTTGTATTTTTCAATGCTCTACATTCTCAATGTATGGCGTCCTGCGGATTACTTGCATTGCACTTTTTATACAAAACAAATGAAAGGTGGAGTCCATGTGTTTCGAGGGGTGTCGTATAAAATCGAACTCTGCGGCCTGAACGGGTTCATTCAGCCGGAGAATTTTCCTGACGACGAAGTACGTCTCAGAGTGCTGTCCATGGACAACGAATTGCTTGCTGAACGATTCTTCAGTCCATTGCTGGCCATGGGGGAACCCGTCACTCCGTTGGAATATGACGATGGTTCCCTTTTCTACCGCATGAAAGATCAAGGTCCGGAAAGGAGGGTGCGCATGCCACCGTCGCGTCTCGACGGGTTGCGTGCTCGATTGCCAAGGCTTTGGCCTTGAGTCGATCGGGAAAATGCCTCGTTCAAGCACACACCAGTGATCAATGAGCGTGGTATTGACAACCGGGGCTGGAGATCGCGCGTCAGGACACCCGCCAGAACCCACGGCAGAACATCCGCCAGCGCCGCCGCGTGCCGGCATGCCAGCGCCGCAGCACGCGCCAGGGCGCGCTGTGGCGCACGATGCCCAGCCAGTGGTCCTTCCACGCCGTCCAGCGCGGGTACCAGAGCGCGAACCACGGCAGGTGCATCAGCGCCGGGTGCACCAGCTGGAAGATGCGCGCCACCATCGCGGTGCCGATCAGCTTGGCGCCCGCCAGCAGCGCGACGCCGCTCACGTAGTGCCCGCCGCCGAACAGCAGCACCGCCAGCACCTTGAGCGGCAACAGCACCACCACCGGCACCAGGAAGACGAGCACGGCGGCCCAGGGCGGCATGGCGCGCACGCGCTGCTCCAGGCGCGCCCACAGGGGCAGCCGCGCCAGTGTCGCGACCCAGGCGGCGAGCGGGTGCCAGCCCCATTCCTCGAACAGCAGCACCGGAACGAGCAGCATCCCGATCAGGGCGTGGAGCAGTTTGCGGAGAGCGGGCATGGCCGGCATTGTGGGCCGGCCGCCCGGTGCTGTCCCGCGTGCGGCCGACCCGGTGGGCGGGCGGGGGGCGGTCGCGCCGCGTTCAACGGCCCAGCGCGGTCTCGATCGCGTGCGTGACCTGCTCGAGCAACAGCGGTTTCGTCAGGACCTGCGCGTCGCCGGTCATCGGCGGGCGAACGCCGTCGACCTCCGCCTGGCCGGTGACGAACACCAGCGGCAGCGCCGGCCAGCGCGCGCCGATCTCCTGCGCCAGCATCGAGCCGTTCATGACCGGCATGCCGCAGTCGACGATCACGACGTCGAACGGCTCGCCGGCGATGGCGTCGAGCGCGGCGCGGCCCGTGAACACGCCGCGCGCTTGGTAGCCGGCGTCCACGAGCAGTTCGCACCAGGTGGCGCACTGCACCGCGTCGTCGTCCACCAGCAGCACGCGGGCGCCGGAGGCCGGCGTCGCGGCCCGGGGCGTCTCGGCCGCGCCGAGTGCCGCGCCGGTGCCCGGCGAGGCCTTGAGCCACAGCGCGACGGTCGTGCCGCGACCCGGCGCGACGTGGATGCGCGCGATGCCGCCGGACTGCAGCGCGAAGCCGTAGACCTGCGCCAGTCCCAGCCCGGTGCCGGCGCCGTCGGCCTTGGTGGTGAAGAAGGGTTCGAACGCGCGTTCGACCACTTCCGCCGGCATGCCCGGGCCGCTGTCGCCGACCTCCAGCACCAGGAAGCGGTCGCGCGGCAGGGTGGCGTCGCCATCGAAATCGACCACCGAGGTGGCGATCCGCAGCGTGCCGGCGCCGCACATGGCGTCGCGGGCGTTGACGCACAGGTTGAGCACGGCCGCCTCCAGCTGCGTCACGTCCAGGTTCACCGTCACGCCGTGCGCGCCGGGGCGCAGCGTGAGTTGGACTTCCGGGCCCAGGGCGCGATCGAGCAGGTCGCGCATGCCGGCGACGAAGGTGTCGACCTCGACCACCGAACGCTGCGCCACGTTGGAGCGCGAGAACGCCAGCAGGTGCGAAGTCAGCTTGGCGCCGCGCGCGACGGCGTCCATGGCGCCGCCGGCCCAGCGTTTGAGGTCGGGCCGCTCGGCCTTGCGCAGGATGAGCTGGAGGCTGCCGTTGATGGTCTGCAGCAGGTTGTTGAAGTCGTGCGCCAGGCCGCTGGTGAGCTGTCCGATGGAGGCGACGCGGTGGCGCTGCTGCAGCGACGCGTGGGCGCCCGAATCGTCCGTCAGCGCGGCCGTGACCTGGCGCTGCAGGGCCTCCGAATGCTGGCGCTGGGCGATGTTCATGGCGCGCAGGCGGATCAGCGCCGAGGTCTGGCGCGCCAGCGCCTTCAGGGCGGCGGCCTGCGAATCGCTCAGGGTGCGCGGCACCGTGTCGATCACGCACACCGTGCCCAGGGCGAAGCCGTCGGGCGAGAAGATCGGCGCGCCGGCGTAGAAGCGGATGTCGGGGCCGGCGGTGACCAGCGGATTGGTCACGAAGCGTTCGTCCCGTGTCGCGTCCTCCACGATCATCAGCAGGTCCGGCTCGAGCAGCGCGTGGGCGCAGAAGGCCTGGTCGCGCGGGGTCTGCTGGGCCGCCAGGCCGATGCGGGCCTTGAACCACTGGCGCTCGCCGTCCACCAGCGACACCAGCCCGATGGGCGTGCCGCAGATCTCCGAGGCCAGGGTGACGATGTCGTTGAAATCCTCCTCCGGGAGGCTGTCCATCAGGTCCAGTCGCCGCAGGGCCTCAAGGCGTCGATCCTCGGAGCTGGGGGGCGGGTTGGCGTCGGACATCAGCAGGGAATGTAGCCGAAAGCTTACGCGATTCTTTCAGCGCGAGGCCCCGAAGCGGCGGGCGTTCGGTCAGTGGGCGCTATGGCAAACTTTCCCGCTTCCATCGCCGGGCCCTCGCGCCCGCGTCGATCCGTCCCGCCGCGCCGGCCCGCCGCCGGCCGCGTTCCTCCCCAACCTTCCAGCCCATGCAACAGATCATCCGCCAGCTCGCCGCCGAGATCAGGATCGGCGAGCACCAGGTGAAGGCCGCCGTCGACCTGCTCGACGGCGGCGCCACCGTCCCTTTCATCGCCCGCTATCGCAAGGAAGCCACGGACGGCCTCGACGACGTCCAGTTGCGCGAGCTGGAGGCACGCCTGTCCTACCTGCGCGAATTGGCGGACCGGCGCGTCGTCGTCCTGCGCGGCATCGACGAGCAGGGCAAGTTGACCGACGCGCTGCGCGCCGCCATCGCGGCCGCACCGACCAAGCAGGAACTGGAGGACCTGTACCTGCCGTTCCGCCAGAAGCGCCGCACCAAGGGGCAGATCGCGCGCGAGGCCGGCATCGAGCCCCTGGCCGACCGGCTCCTGGCCGACCCGGCGCGCGACCCGGCGGTCGAGGCCCTGGCCTTCCTGCGTCCCGCGACGACGCTGGACGACGGCAAGCCCGGACCGGACTTCTCCACCGTGTCCGCCGTGCTCGACGGCGTGCGGGACCTCCTGGCCGAGCGCTGGGCCGAGGACGCGGTGCTGGTGCAGGGCCTGCGCGAATGGCTGTGGGCGGACGGCCTGTTCCGCGCCAGCCTGATGAGCGGCAAGGACGAGGCGAATGTCGACGTCGCGCGCTTCCGCGACTACTTCGCCTACGACGAGCCGATCGGCCGCGTGCCGTCGCACCGCGCGCTGGCGGTCTTCCGGGGACGATCGCTGGACATCCTCGACGCCCGGCTGGTGCTGCCGGTGGAGCCCGAGCCCGGCCAGCCCTCGATCGCCGAGGGCCGCATCGCGCTGCACCTGGACTGGCGCCACGCGAAGCGTCCGGCCGACGACCTGATCCGCCGGTGCATCGCCTGGACCTGGCGCGTGAAGCTGTCGCTGTCGACCGAGCGCGACCTGTTCGCCCGGCTGCGCGAGGAGGCCGAGCGGGTCGCCATCAAGGTCTTCGCCGACAACCTGCGCGACCTGCTGCTGGCGGCCCCGGCGGGCCCGCGCGTCGTCATGGGGCTGGACCCGGGCATCCGCACCGGCGTGAAGGTGGCCGTGGTGGATGCCACCGGCAAGCTGGTCGAGACGGCGACCGTCTTCCCGCACGAGCCGCGGCGCGACTGGGACGGTTCGCTGCACGCCCTGGAGACGCTGTGCGCGAAGCATGGCGTGAACCTGATCGCCATCGGCAATGGCACGGCCAGCCGCGAGACCGACCGGCTCGCCGGCGAGCTCATCAAGCGGCTGGCCCGGCCGCCCGCCGATGGCGCGGTCGTCGCGCCGGGGACGAAGGCGCTGGAGAAGGTGGTGGTCAGCGAGGCCGGCGCGTCGGTCTACTCCGCCAGCGAGTTCGCCTCGCTGGAGATGCCCGATGTCGACGTCAGCCTGCGCGGCGCGGCGAGCATCGCGCGTCGCCTGCAGGATCCGCTGGCCGAACTGGTGAAGATCGATCCGAAGTCGATCGGCGTGGGCCAGTACCAGCACGACGTCGATCAAGGCGCGCTCGCCCGCACCCTGCAGACGGTGGTCGAGGATTGCGTGAACGCCGTCGGCGTGGACCTCAACACGGCCAGCGTGCCGCTGCTCTCGCGCGTCTCGGGCCTGTCGCCGAGCGTGGCGCGCGCGGTGGTGCGCTGGCGTGAGGCGCACGGCGCGTTCTCCACCCGCCGCCAGCTGCTGGACGTCGGCGGTTTCGGCCCCAAGGCGTTCGAGCAGAGCGCGGGTTTCCTGCGCATCCGCGGCGGCGCCGATCCGCTGGACATGACCGGCGTGCACCCGGAGACCTACCCGCTGGTCCAGCGGATCATCGAAGGCACCGGACGGCCCGTCGCCGAACTGATGGGCCGCGCCGAGGTGCTGCGCACCCTGCGGCCGGAACGTTTCGCCGACGCGACGTTCGGCATCGTCACCGTCGAGGACATCCTGGGCGAACTGGAGAAGCCCGGCCGCGACCCGCGCCCGGACTTCAGGGTGGCGCGCTTCAACGACGGCGTCGAGGACATCGCCGACCTGGTCGAGGGCATGGTGCTCGAAGGGACGGTGAGCAACGTCGCGCAGTTCGGCGCCTTCGTCGACGTCGGCGTGCACCAGGACGGGCTGGTGCATGTCAGCCAGCTGGCGCACAAGTTCGTCGCCGACGCGCGCGAGGTCGTGAAGACCGGCGACATCGTGCGCGTCAAGGTGATGGAGGTGGACGCGGCGCGCAAGCGCATCGCGCTGTCGATGAAGCTCGACGCGGCCCCCGCGCGGCGCGACGCGCCACGCGGCAACCGCTTCGAAGGCGCCGGCGGCGGACGCCAGGCGAGCGCGGCGCGCCGCGACGCCGGCGCGGCACCGGCCGGCCAGATGGCCAGCGCCTTCGCCAAGCTCCAGGGGCTGCGCAAGTGAGAGGAGCAGGCCGCGGGCGTCCGGTGTGCAGGGGACGGACCAAGACTGTTGCAAATTCTTTCACGTGATGCGAATCCAGGGGGCGGGCGGGACCGTACTGATCACAACTGCCATGCGCTGCATGGCGGCCAAACCAACCACCCTCAGGAGTCATCCATGCAACGCAAGTTTTCCCGCCTCGCTTCCATCGCCCTTGCCGCCGCGCTGTCGGTGGGCGCCGTCTCCGCCATGGCCGCCGACGTGATGGTGGGCGGTGCCCCGATGTCGCCGACCAAGGACATCATCGACAACGCCGTCAACTCCAAGGACCACACCACGCTGGTCGCCGCCGTGAAGGCCGCCGGTCTGGTCGATACGCTCAAGGGCCCGGGCCCGTTCACGGTCTTCGCGCCGACCAACGCCGCCTTCGCGGCACTGCCGGCCGGCACGGTCGACACCCTGCTCAAGCCCGAGAACAAGGCCGCCCTGACCGGCGTGCTGACCTACCACGTGGTGCCGGGCAAGATCGATGCCGCCGCGCTGACCAAGCAGATCACCGAAGGCAAGGGCACCGCCACGCTGAAGACCGCCGCCGGCGGCACGCTGACGGCCAAGAGCAGCGGCGGCAAGGTCATGATCACCGACGAGAAGGGTGGCACGGCCACCGTCACCATCGCCGACGTGATCCAGTCCAACGGCGTCATCCACGTCGTCGACAAGGTCCTGCTGCCCAAGTGATCGGCGCGTTCCCGCCGAGCGGGGATGATCCAGGGGAGGGTGCGCGAACGACCGGCGACGGTCCGGACCGCACCCTTCCTGCATTTGCGCGCAGGCGGTCGCCGGTGCGATCGCCGCTTCCAGGAAAGCCCGTCCAATGAACCCATCGAAATTCTCCGGCCTGCGTTTCCTGCTGTGGGGCCTGGCGATCACGTTCGCCCTGGCGCCGCTCTGGCTGTCGCCGGCGTTCGCGGCAGCGTCGGCGGGCGACAACCCGCTGCTCGCCGAACGCTGGAAGACGCGGCCGGTGGTCCTGGTGGTGCCGACCCGGGATGATCCCCTGCTGCGGCGCATGCAGGCGGCACTGGACGCGACGCCCACGCGCGAGGCCTTCCTGGACCGCGAGATGGTGCTCTACACCGTCGTGGCGGGCGAGGGTCGGCGCAACGGCCGGCCCCTGTCGGCGCGGCGGACGGGGGCCCTGCTGGACGCCCTGGGTCTTGAGGCGGGCGGCGCGCCCACCTTCGTGCTGGTGGGCAAGGACGGCGGCACCAAGATGAAGACCGGGCCGGAGGTCGAACTCGACGCCGTGTTCGCGGAGATCGACCGGATGCCGATGCGCCGGCGCTGATGCCGACACCGATATCGATGTCGATGTCGATGTCGATGTCGATGTCGATGTCGAGTCATCGTGGCGTATCGCTTCAGTGACAATCGGCGTCGTCGTTTTTTCTCCCGCACCGGGCTTTTCCTCGTCATGGACCTCTTCATTCTGGCGGCCCTGCTCGCCGCCGGCGCCTTCGCGCTCAAGTCCAGGGACCAGCGTGGCCGCATCGCCCTGCTGGGCAGCCACCTCGGGCAGTTCCAGATCGAGAAGCTCATGGAGACCGTGACGCAAGGCTACCTGCGGTGCCTGGGCGAGGCCGATCCGGTGCGGCGCGAGCAGATCTGGGCGCTGCTGGAGCCGAGCGAGAAATCGCTGGCCTCGCAGTTCGGGCGCTTCGCCCGGGGCTTCTCGGAGGTCGACGCGCAGCGCGCCCGCGTCAGCAGGCTGCCGTTGGCGCTTCCCTACATCGGCAACGCCTTCCCGGCCAGCACCTTCGACGTGCGCCGCGCCTTCGAGATCCATGCGCGCGGCATCGCCGAGGCCGTGGTCGTGCGACCGGGGCAGAGCGCCAAGGCGCGCGCTTTCACGATGTCGGCCGAGCTCTTCCTGATGCAGCACACCTGCCACTGGTACTGCCGCTCCAAGGCGGTGGCGTCGGCGCGGATGATGGCGCGCCACCAGACCTCCTACGCGCTGCTGCTCGACTCGGTCTCGCCCGCCACGCGCAAGGCCTACCGCGAACTGACCGGCCAGTAGGCGCGCCGGGCGTCAGCCCAGCTTCTTGACCAGGACGTGGCTGCGCCGGTCCCAGTTGTACTTGCGCTTGCGGGCCTCGGGCAGCCAGTCGGGGTCGACCTGGACGAAGCCGCGCTTGATGAACCAGTGCATGGTGCGCGTGGTGAGCACGAAGATGCTGTCGAAGCCCTGCGCCTTGGCGCGCTGCTCGATGCGCTTGAGGATGCGTTCGCCGTCGCCGGTCGACTGCGCCTGGGGCGACACCGTGAGCGCCGCCATCTCGGCCGTGCGCGCCTCCGGATAGGGATAGATCGCGGCGCAGCCGAAGATCACGCCGTCGTGCTCGATCACGGTGTACTGGTGGATGTCGCGCTCGATCTCGGTGCGGCTGCGCTTGACCAGCGTGCCGTCGCGCTCGAAAGGCTCGATCAGCTGGAGGATGCCGCCGATGTCGTCGACCGTCGCCTCGCGCAGCGATTCCAGTTTCTCGTCGATCACCATGGTGCCGATGCCGTCGTGCACGTAGATCTCCAGCAGCAACGCGCCGTCCACCGCGAAGGGCAGGATGTGGCTGCGCTCCACGCCGGCCTCGCAGGCCTTCACGCAGTGCTGCAGGTAGAACGCGGTGTCGGTCGGGCGCTGCGCCGGCGGCAGGGTGGCGAGCAGCTTGCGCGCCGCGTCCAGCGGGAGTTCGGTGTCGATCGGGTTGTCCTCGCTCTCGGGCAGTTCGCTGTCGACGCGGATGCCTGGGATCTCGGTCAGGAAGATCAGCTTGTCGGCCTGGATCGACGTCGCCACGCTGGTCGCGACTTCCTCCATGGTCAGGTTGAAGGCTTCGCCGGTGGGCGAGAAACCGAACGGCGACATCAGCACCATGGCGCCGAAGTCGAGCGTTCGGCGGATGCCCACGGCGTCGACCTTGCGCACCAGACCGGAGTGCTTGAAATCGATGCCGTCGATCACGCCCACGGGGCGCGCGGTGATGAAGTTGCCCGAGATCATGCGCACCGTCGAGCCGGCCATCGGCGTGTTGGGCAGGCCCTGGCTGAAGGCGGCCTCGATCTCGTAGCGCAACTGGCCGGCGGCTTCCTGGGCCGAGTCGAGCGCGACCTCGTCGGTGATGCGCAGGCCGTGCGAGTAGCGCGCCTCGTGCCCCTTGGCGCGCAGCTGCTCGTTGACCTGCGGGCGGAAGCCGTGCACCAGCACGATCTTCACGCCCATCGACTGGATCAGCGCCAGGTCCTGGGCGATGTTCTGCAGCTTGCCCGCCGCGATGGCCTCGCCGGCCAGGGCGACCACGAAGGTCTTGCCGCGGTGGGTGTGGATGTAGGGCGCCACCGAGCGGAACCAGGGCACGAAGGTGAAATTGAAGACGGCGGACATGGGAGAGGTGAAAGGAGTTGTGGGTGTCGCGCTTCAGGCGAGGGTGGTGAACGGGTTCTGAAGGACGAGGTTGCCGAAGCGCTGACCGTGCTGCATGTCCTCGCTGTAGAGCGTGTCGACGCCCGATCGGATGGCGGCCTCGACCACCATCGCGTCCCAGATCGGGAGGCCGTTCTCGGACGCGCGGGCCATGGCCTTGAGCACCAGCGCGTTGTCGCTGTCGATCACCGGCCACTCGCAGAATGCCGCCGTCATCAGGGACGCCGTCGGGGCCGCCACCTTGAACCTGCGCACCAGGTTGTGGAAGAGCTCGATCAGCACTTGCGTGCTCAGCACTGCCTTGCGCTCGCGGCCGAGTCGTTCGATCAGTTTTCTGGCGATCGCCTGTTTGGTCGGCTGGGTGTCGTCGAACGCATAGAGCAGGACATTGGTGTCGAAGAAGCAGCGCTCGCCCGACGTCATGTTCGATCCGCCCATGCGCCACCGATCCGGTCGCGCGCCCTGAAGTCGCCTTCGTGGAGTTCTTCCCGGAGCGATCGGGGTGCCTGGCTTGAGGGGTCGCAAACGGCGATGCCTGTGCCGGAGTTCTGCCGCACTTCCATCCGAACGTCGTCGATCATGCGCAGCAGGTCGGTCGTGGCGTCGCCCGAGAGGCGATCGGCGGTCCCGTTGGCGTACGCGGCGATGTACTCGCGGATCTTGGCGCTCAGCGACGTGCCTTGCTGTATGGCGCGGACACGCGCCTTCTTGATCAGGTGGTCGTCGATGGAGATCGTGAGGTTGGACATTCGGGCCTCCGGAAGAGAGGGTTCACTCTACACGAGAACACGTGAACTCGTGTGGCATCGATAATGGATGGCAATGCAATCCCTCTCCATCGAATTTCCGGAATCCTTGCCGGTTTCGGCCCGCCGCGAAGAGATCGCGCAGGCCATCGCCGACAACCAGGTCGTCATCGTGTGCGGCGAGACCGGCTCGGGCAAGACCACGCAGCTGCCCAAGATCGCCTTGCAGCTCGGGCGCGGCAAGCTCGGCAAACCGCCGGGGCAGGGCCGGCTGATCGGTCACACGCAGCCCCGGCGCATCGCCGCGAGTTCGGTGGCCAAGCGCATCGCCGAGGAACTCAAGACGCCGCTGGGCGACGTCGTCGGCTTCAAGGTGCGTTTCCAGGACCGGCTGTCGCGCGACGCCTCGGTCAAGCTGATGACCGACGGCATCCTGCTGGCCGAGACGCAGACCGACCCCCTGCTCAAGGCCTACGACACGATCATCATCGACGAGGCCCACGAACGCTCCCTCAACATCGACTTCCTGCTGGGCTACCTGCGCGAGATCCTGCCGCGCCGCCCCGACCTGAAGGTGATCGTGACCTCCGCCACCATCGACGCCGAGCGCTTCGCGCAGCACTTCAGGTCGGCGAAGGGACCGGCGCCCGTCATCTACGTGTCGGGTCGCACCTTCCCGGTCGAACAGCGCTACCGGCCGTTCGAGGAATCGCGCGAGCACGACCTGAACGACGCCATCGCCGACGGCGTCGACGAACTCTGGCGCGATCCGCACAACGCCGGCGACATCCTGGTCTTCCTGCCGGGCGAGCGCGAGATCCGCGAGGCCGCCGACCACCTGCGCCGCCATCTCGCCAACCAGCCGGTGATGCGCAGCGCGGAGGTGCTGCCGCTGTTCGCCCGCCTGTCGCCGGCCGAGCAGGACCGCATCTTCGAGGGCCACACCGGCCGGCGCGTGGTGCTGGCGACCAACGTGGCGGAGACTTCGCTGACGGTGCCCGGCACGCGCTACGTGATCGACACCGGGACGGCGCGCGTCAAGCGCTATTCGTTCCGCAGCAAGGTCGAGCAGCTGCTGGTCGAGCCGATCAGCCAGGCGGCGGCCAACCAGCGCGCCGGGCGCTGCGGCCGCGTGGCCAACGGCATCTGCATCCGGCTCTACGACGAGAAGGACTTCGAGGGCCGCCCGCGCTTCACCGACCCGGAGATCCTGCGCTCCTCGCTGGCCGGCGTGATCCTGCGCATGAAGTCGCTGCACCTGGGCGACGTCGAGCGCTTCCCGTTCCTGGAGCCGCCGCAGCGCCGCGCCATCGCCGACGGCTACCAGCTGCTCGCCGAGCTGGGGGCGGTCGACGACGCCAACGAGCTGACGGCGGTCGGGCGCGAACTCTCGCGCCTGCCGCTGGACCCGCGCGTCGGCCGGATGATCCTGGAGGCGCGCGAGCGCGGCGCGCTGGAGGAGGTGCTGGTGATCGCCGCGGCGCTGAGCGTGCAGGACGTGCGCGACCGGCCGATGGACGCCCAGCAGCAGGCCGACCAGGCCCACGCGAAGTTCGACGACGAGAAGAGCGAGTTCAGCGGCTACCTGACGCTGTGGAAATGGCTGCACGACGCGCGCGGCGGGGCGCCGGTGGCGACGTCGCGGCGCGAGATGGCCCAGCAGCAGAACGGCCCCCGCCGCGCCAGCGCGGCGGTGCTGCCGGTGGCCCAGCGCCTGTCGCGCCCGACCGTGGAGGCATTGCCGGCCGAGGCCGCCGCGCAACCCACGCACAAGCTCACCAACCGCCAGTACGAGCAGCTGCTGCGGCAGAACTTCGTCAACATCCGCCGCGTGCGCGAGTGGCGCGACATCCACTCGCAGCTCCTGACGGTGGTGGCCGAGCACAAGTGGCCGCTGGGCGGGCCGGCCGCGAGCTACGAGGCGCTGCACCTGTCGATGCTCGCCGGCCTGCTGGGCAACATCGGCTGGAAGATGGAGGATCCGGCGGCCACGGGTGGGGGCCAGGCGCCGGCGGCCGGGCAGGGCCGGCCGTCGGGATCGGGCGGCAACGGCGAGTACCTGGGCGCGCGCGGCATCAAGTTCTTTCCGCACCCGGGCGCGCACCTGCGCAAGAAGCCGGGGCGGTGGATCGTCGCGGCCGAACTGGTCGAGACCACGCGCCTGTTCGGGCGCGGCATCGCCAACATCGAGCCGCAGTGGCTCGAGCAGGTCGCCGGCCACCTGCTCAAGAAGCAGTTGCTCGACCCGCACTGGGAGAAGAAGGGCGCGCAGGTCACGGCGCTGGAGCGCGCCACGCTCTACGGACTGGTGGTCTACAGCGGGCGGCGCATGGATTTCGCGAGCATCGATCCGGTCGGCGCGCGCGAGGTCTTCATCCGTGAGGCGCTGGTCGGCGGGCAATGGGAGAGCCGGCTGCCGTTCTTGGCGGCCAACCGCAAGCTGGTCAAGGAGGTCGAGGGCCTGGAGCACAAGTCGCGCCGCCAGGACGTGCTGGTCGACGACGAACTGATCTACGCCTTCTACGACGCCCAGCTGCCGCCCGACGTGGCCAGCGGCGCCTCCTTCGAGCACTGGTACCGCGAGACCTCCCGTGCCCAGCCGCGCCTGCTCTATCTGTCGCGCGACGAACTGATGCGCCACCAGGCGGCGGGCATCACGGTGCAGTCGTTCCCGCCGACGGTCCGCCTGGGCGGCGTCGACTGCGCGGCCACCTACCTGCACGAGCCCGGCGATGCCCGCGACGGCCTCACGGCGACCGTGCCGCTGTTCGTGCTCAACCAGGTCAGCGAGGAGCGCTGCGAGTGGCTGGTGACCGGCATGCTGCGCGACAAGGTCCAGGCGCTGCTCAAGAGCCTGCCGCAGCGTCCCCGCTCGCGGTTGGTGCCGCTGCCCGAATCGGCGGCGCGGCTGACCGAGGCGTTGTCGGCGCCGGAGGTCTTCGGTGCCGGCTCGCTGACCGACGCCCTGTTGAAGCGCGTGCGCGAGATCACCGGCGTCGACGTGCTGCGCGCCGATTTCAAGCTCGACATGCTGCCCGCGCACCTGTTCATGAACCTGCGCGTGGTCGACGAGCACGGCCGCCAGCTCGGCATGGGGCGCAACCTGGGCGCGCTCAAGGCCGAACTCGGCGCACAGGCACGGGGCGCCTTCCAGGCGCTGGCCGGGCTCAACGTGCGCGCGACGCCCGTGGAAGCCGCCGGACCGTCGTCGACCGGCGTCGACGCGCCCGGCGCATCCGGCACCCGACGCCAGGCCGTCCCGGCCCCCGCCGCGGCGCCGCCCCCGTCGCTGCCGGCGGGCGCCCGCTACACGGCCTGGACTTTCGGCGAGCTGCCCGAGTTGATGGAGGTCCGGCGCGGTGCGCAGTCGCTGATCGGCTTCCCGGCACTGGTCGATGGCGGCGACGGCGTGACCATCGAGGTCTTCGACGAGCCGGCCGTCGCCATGGCGAAGCACCGCGTCGGCCTGCGCCGGCTGTTCGCCCTGCAGCTCAAGGACGCGCTGAAGTACCTGGAGAAGAACATCCCCGACCTGCAGAAGATGGCCGCGGCGTACATGCCGCTGGGCACGGCGGAAGAGCTGCGCCAGCAGATCGTCGACGTGGCCCTCGACCGCGCCTTCCTGCAGGACCCGCTGCCGAGCGATGCGTCCGCCTTCAAGCGCCGCCTCGACGAGGGGCGTGGCCGCCTCACGCTCATCGCCAGCGAGGTCGCGCGGCTGGCCGGCGCGATCCTGGTCGATTACGCGGCGGCGGTGCGCAAGGTGAAGGACACGAAAGGCCATCCCGCGGCCACGGCCGACGCGTCCCAGCAACTCCAGAAGCTCATGGGCAAGCGTTTCATCGCCGACACGCCCTGGGTGCAGCTGCAGCATTTCGCACGCTACCTGAAAGCCGTCACCCTGCGCCTGGACAAGCTGCGCGGCGACCCGGCCCGCGATGCGGCGCGCCTGGCCGAACTGCAGCCCCAGGAACAGCGCTACTGGCGGCTGGTGGCCGAGCGCAAGGGCGTCGCGGACGAGCGGATGCTGGAATTCCGGTGGCTGCTCGAGGAACTGCGCGTGAGCTTCTTCGCGCAGGAACTGCGCACCCCCCAGCCGGTCAGCATCAAGCGGCTGGACAAGGCCTGGGCACAGATCTCGAGCTGATCGCCGCTGCCGGGTGTCGCCGGGAGCAGCGCAGGCGCGGCGCGGTCCCGCCCGCTGCGGGGAGCCGCTTCAGAGCCGCGCCAGGCGCTCCAGCGCCAGTTCGAGCGTCTCGTCCTTCTTGGCGAAACAGAAGCGCACCACGCGCTGGTCGAAGCCATCGCCGTAGAAGGCCGACAGCGGGATCGCCGCCACGCCGATCTCCTTGACGAGCCACTGGCAGAACGCCGCCTCGTCGAGGTCGGTGACCGGGGCGATGTCCACGCACTGGAAGTAGGTGCCCGCGCTCGGCAGCAGCCGCAGTCGCGTCCGGGCCAGCCCCGCGGCGAACAGGTCGCGCTTGTGCTGGTAGAAGGCCGGCAGGTCGAGGTAGGGCCGGGGGTCGGCCATGTAGTGCGCGAGCGCGTGCTGCATCGGCGTGTTGACCGTGAACACGTTGAACTGGTGCACCTTGCGGAATTCCGCCGTCAGCGCCGCCGGGGCGGCGACGTGGCCGACCTTCCAGCCGGTCACGTGATAGGTCTTGCCGAAGCTCCCGACGATGAAACTGCGCGCGGCCAGCCCGGGAAAGCGCCCTGCGCTCTGGTGCGCGGCACCGTCGAAGACCATGTGCTCGTAGACCTCGTCGGCGATCAGCAGCACCTCGGTCGGCGCCAGCAGCGCCTCCAGCGCGCGCATCTCGGCGGCGGTCCAGACCGTGGCGCTCGGGTTGTGGGGCGTGTTGACGATGATCGCGCGCGTCCGGGGCGTGAGCGCCGCGGCGATGCGGTCGAAGTCGGGCCGGAACGTGCCCGGGGTGAGCGGCACGCGCACGACGATGCCGCCGGCCAGCTCGATGTTGGGCACGTAGCTGTCGTAGCAGGGCTCGAGCACGATCACCTCGTCGCGCGGCCGCACCACGGCGAGCACGGCGGTGAGGATGGCCTGCGTCGCCCCGGCCGTGATGGTGATCTCGCTGGCCGGGTCGTAGCGATGACCGTAGAGCGCCTCGATCTTGGCGGCGACCGCCTCGCGCAGGGCCGGCACGCCGGGCATCGGCGGGTACTGGTTGTGACCGGCCGCCATGGCCGCGCCGACCGCCCCGGGCAGGGCCGGGTCGCAGGCGAAGTCCGGGAATCCCTGGCCCAGGTTGACCGCGTGGTGCTCGGTGGCGAGCGCCGACATCACGGTGAAGATGGTGGTGCCCACGGCGGGCAGCTTGGTGACCACCGCCGGGGTGCGCGGTGCGGCGCCGACGGCGGGGGACGGAGGGGTGGACGTGGTCACAGTTCGTAGTCCTCGGCGTGGCCGCTCAGGGCCTTTGCGATCAGGTTGCGGTCGAGTCGGTCGCTGAGCAGTTCGGCGAACTTGAAGACGAAGTTGCGCAGGTAGGCGCTGCGCTTGAAGGCGACGCGGGCGACGTTGCTGCCGAAGATGTGACCCATCGGCCGCACCACGAGGTCGGCGTTGGAGTCGTCGCGCACCGCCATCTCGGCCACGATGCCGATGCCCAGCCCGAGCCGCACGTACGTCTTGATGACGTCCGAATCGATCGCCTCCAGCGCGATGCGGGGCGTGAGCTTCTTCTGCGCGAAGGCGTGGTCGATGCGCGTGCGCCCGGTGAAGGAAGGGTGGTAGGTGATGATCGGCTCGGCGGCGAGGTCGTCGAGCGTCAGGCGTTCCTTGGCGACCAGCGGATGGTCCTTGGGAAGCACCAGCACGTGCTGCCATTCGTAGCACGGGAGCGTGACCAGCTCGGCATAGCCGTCGAGCGATTCGGTGGCGATGCCGATCTCCGCGATTTCGTCGATCACCATCCGCGCCACCTGATCGGGCGAGCCCTGGTGCAGGCTGACGTTGACCTTGGGGTAGGCCTCGCGCAGGTTCACCACCGGGATGGGCAGCACATAGCGCGCCTGCGTGTGCGTGGTGGCGATGGACAGCGTGCCACTGTCCTGGGCGCTGAACTGCTCGCCGATGCGCTTGAGGTTGCCGACCTCGCGCATGATGAGCCCGATGCTCTCGATGACGTGCTGACCGGGTTCGGTCACGCGCTTGAGGCGCTTGCCGTGCCGCGCGAAGATCTCGACGCCGAGCTCTTCCTCGAGTTCGATGATCGCCTTGGACACGCCAGGCTGCGACGTGTGGAGCGCCTTGGCGGCTTCGGTCAGGTTGAGGTTGCGCCGGACGGCTTCCTGGACGAATCGGAATTGATGCAGGTTCATAACGAATTTGTTTTTATATGTAATTCATTATGCCTTGAGAATCTATAGGAACGATGGTATTCAGCCGTCCAGGGCGATGTGGGCCAGCAGATCGATGACGCGCGGATCCTCGCCGACCGCCGATGCCACGGTCACCTCGACCGAGGGATGGGCCTCGCGCAGGGCATCGACGAGCAGGGGCAGGTCCTCGCGCGCGTGCTTGCCGATGCCCAGGAAGAGCGGAACGATGCGCAGCGCGTTCACGCCTTCGGCCGCCAACTGCGCCGCCGCCGTGGGCAGGTCGGGCGCCACCATCTCCAGGTAGGAGCAGGCGACCCGGACGTCGGGATCCTGCGACCGGACACGGGCGGCCACGGCCTCGACCGGTTCACGCCAGCGTGCGTCGCGCGAGCCGTGAGCGAAGAGCAGGACGCCGCGGCGCGGCGCGGTGGGAGGAGTCTGGGAGTCGGTCATCGAGGCAGCAGTGAGAGAGGAAACAGCAGTGCGGTGACGCGGGTGCCGCGCGCTAGCGCCGCAGCACCAGCCAGCCGAAGGTCGCCAGCGAGAGCACGGTGTAGATCAACCCCGGCGCCGCCGCCGTGAGCCATGGCAACCAGTTGCTCAGGTTGCCGATGTAGCCGAACACGTTGTTGAGCAGGAAGAAGCTGATGCCGATCATCACGCCGCCGAACACGTAGCTGGTGATGCCCTTCTGGCGGAAGTGCAGGTAGGCGAAAGGCAGGGCGAGCACCACCATCACCAGGCAGGACAGGGGATAGAAGACCTTGCGCCAGAACTGGATCTCGTAGCGCTGCGCCGTCTGCGCATTGGCTTCCAGGTGGCGGATGTACTCGAACAGGTCGATGGTGGGCATGCGCTCGGGCTTGAGCAACGCGACCGAGATCATCTCGGTGGTCAGCGACGTCGGCCATTTCCATTCGGGCATCGCGGTCGTCTCGATGCGGGCCGTGTCCTTGGCGTTGCGCGTGTCGTAGCGCTGGCGCTCGACCTGCGACAGCACCCAGGCCCCGTCGACGATGCGGGCCGTGGCGGCCGAGGTCTGCGACGAGACGTAGCCCTTCGCGTCGAATTCGAAGATGCGCGGTGCCACCAGCACGCCTTCCCGGTTCAACGCCGAGACGTTGACCGCGTACGACATGTCGCCCTGTTTCTCCTTGAGCCAGGCACCGGTGGTGCCGGCGGCGGCCGCGTACATCTCGCCGCGATAGCGCGACTTGAGCAACTGCGCGCCGCGGTCCGCGTAGGGCGCCACGTAGTCGCCGACGGCGAAGGTCAGGACCACGAAGCCCAGTCCCAGCAGCAGCAGGGTGCGCAGCGCGCGCCATGGCCCCAGGCCGCTGGTGCGAAGGATGGTGTATTCCGAACTCTGCGCCAGGCGCGCCATCACGAAGATCGTGCCGATGAGCACAGCGATGGGCAGCAGTTCGTAGAGGTGGCTGGGCACCAGCAGCACGACGTAGAGCAGCGCCTGGGGCACGCCGTAGTCCATGCTGTCGGCGCGGCCGATGCTGGAGAGTTCGTCGATGAAGTCGAAGAAGAAGAACAGGGCCAGGAAGCCCAGGGTGACGAAGGCGACCGACTTCAGCACCTCCGCGTAGATCAGCCGGCGGATGGTTCTCACGGTCGCGCTCCCGGGGTCGAGGGCCCGACGGCGCCGCGCCCGCGCCGGCCCCAGTTGTTGTTGCGCTTGGCCAGCCACAGGGCGGTCAAGGCCAGCACGCCGCCGTGCAACGCGACCAGGTAGACCGCCATTCCGATGCGTCCCGAGCCGACCCAGCTCTGTCCCAGATTGATGAGGTTGAGGTAGACCACGAAGGCGAAGAAGGCCAGCATCAAGTTGCCGCTGCGGCCCACGCGCGGGTTCACGCTGGTCAGCGTGAGGGCCAGCAGCACGAAGTTCGCGCCGGCCAGCAGCATGCCCATGCGCCAGCCCAGCTCCCCGCGGTTGATCGGCGTCGGGTCCGCCAGGAGCGCCGCCGTGGGCAGCGAGCGGGACGGCTTGGCCTGGAGCGACCCGCCCGCGTCACCGCCCACACGGGCGCCGTAGGTGCCGAACTCGCTGATCTTCAGCGGCCCGGCCCCGAGCGGTCGCTCCAGGCGCTGGCCGTTGCTCAGCAGCAGATAGCGCGCCTCGTCGATGGTGTCGATGCGGCCGCTGCGCGCGGAGGTCACGAGCTGCTTGCCGCGCTCGATCGAGGAGATGAAGACGTTGGTCGCCGTCGCGCCGTCGGGCGTGTCCTTGTCGATGAAGAAGACGCGGTTGCGCCCGGCCGATTCACGGAATTCGCCGGGCGTGATGCGTTCGAGATCGCCGCGGCGCTCGTACTGGTCGCGCATGCCCTGCGTCTGCGAATTGGCCCAGGGCCACCCGAACACCGCCAGCAGCCCGACCAGCACCAGCACCGGCCACGCGAAGCGGAAGAGCGGCTTCACGAAATCGACCAGCCCGCGGCCGCTGGAGAACCAGATCACCATCTCGCTGTCGGCGTACATGCGCGAGAGCGTGCCCACGATCGCCACGAACAGGCTCAGGCTGAGGATGGTGGGCATGTAGCCGAGCACCGTGTAGGCCATGACCAGCAGCACGTCCGACGGATCGACGCTGCCCTTGGAGGCCAGGCCCAGCGTTCGGATCAGCATCATGGTCATCACGATGGTGGCCAGGACCACCAGGGTGGCGCTGAAGCTGCGCGACAGCTCCTTGCGAAGGGAGGAATGAAATAACATCGTCGGAGGAAAAAAAGGATTATGGACTTCCAGCTCAAGACCCTCACGACCGCCCAGGCGGCGAATGAAAAGACCGACGCGCTGATCGTGCTCGTCGCCGAATCCACCGGGGTCGAGGTGGCGTCGACGCCTCCGTCGGCGGCCGCAGACGACGCGCTGGCCGCGTTGCTCGCGCAGGTCCGGCAGGCGGGCGACCTGCCGGCCAAGGCGGGCAAGTCGCTGGCGCTCTACCGGCCCGCCGGCATCGCGGCACCGCGCGTGGTGCTGGTCTCGATCGGCGACGGCCTTCCGGCCTCGGTGCGAAGCGCCGTGCTGGCGGGCGTCGGCGCGGTCAAGGCCGCCAATCCGAAGCGCCTGACGATCGTCTTCGCAGCCCCCACGCAGCCGCCCGCGGTGCATGCCGCGGTGCTGGCCGTCGCGGACGCCACCTATGTCTACGTCACGACCAAGCCGAAGGCAGAGGCGCGCAGCGTCCGTCAGCTGGTGCTCGGCCTGACCGACTCGGGCGCCGCGGCCGACGCGTTCGCGCAGGCGTCGGCGACGGTGGCGGGCATCGAGCTGGCCAAGGAGTGGGGCAACCGTCCGTCCAACCACGCCACGCCCACGATGCTGGGCGAGGCCGCGCGCGAACTCGCCGCCCTGTCGCGCATCCAGTGCGAGGTGCTCGGCCCCAAGGAGGTCGCCAAGCTCGGCATGGGCTCCTTCATGGGCGTGGCGCAGGGCTCCGACGAGCCGCTGCGCTTCATCGTGCTGCGCTACCAGGGCGCGGGCAAGGCCGAGGCGCCGGTCGTGCTGGTGGGCAAGGGCATCACCTTCGACACCGGCGGCGTCTCGATCAAGCCCGCCGCCGACATGGACGAGATGAAGTACGACATGTGCGGTGCGGCCAGCGTGCTGGGCGTGTTCCGCGCCCTTGGCGAGATCCGGCCGGCGATCAACGTCGTCGGATTGATCCCGTCGTGCGAGAACATGGTGAGCGGCCGCGCGCTCAAGCCCGGTGACGTCGTGACGAGCATGAGCGGCCAGACCATCGAGGTCCTCAACACCGACGCCGAGGGCCGCCTGGTGCTGTGCGACGCCTTGACGTACGCCCAGCGTTTCACGCCTCGCGCCGTGATCGACATCGCCACGCTGACGGGCGCCTGCGTGGTGGCGCTCGGCGGCGTGCGCAGCGGCCTGTTCGCTTCGGACGACGCGCTCGCGACCGCGCTGTCGGAAGCCGGCGAGCGCGCGCTGGACCGTTGCTGGCGCATGCCGCTGGACGAAGACTATGCCGACGGCCTGAAGACCAGTTACGCCGATGTCGCCAACATCGGCGGCCGGGCCGGCGGCGCCATCACCGCGGCGAAGTTCCTGCAGCGCTTCGCCGCCGATTTTCCGTGGGCGCACCTCGACATCGCCGGCACGGCATGGAAGAGCGGTGCCGCCAAGGGATCGACCGGAAGGCCGGTCGGCCTGCTGCTGGCCTACCTGCTGGCACAGGCGGAAGCGGGCATCGCCGATGCCGAGGCGCCGGCGGCACCGCGCAAGCGCTCGTCGCGCCGCAAGTCCGACACGCCGTCGTCCGGGTCCATCGCGAAGCCCGCGCGCAACGCATCGTGACCGGCATCGATTTCCACTTCAACACGCCCGACCGGGTCCACCATGCCTGCCGGCTGCTGCGCAAGGCCGTCGCGACCCGCGACGCCCGCGTGGTGGTGGTCGGCGATGCCGAGACCCTCGACGCGGTGGACACCGCGCTGTGGCAGCTGTCGCCGGTCGACTTCATCGCGCATTGCCGCGCCGATGCCGCGCCCGGCATGCTGGCCCGCTCGCCCGTGGTGCTCGCGGTGGGTGGGGCGACGGCGGCGCCGCACCACCAGGTGATGCTGAACCTGGGGGGCGAGGTCCCGGCGGGATTCGGGCGCTTCGAACGCCTGATAGACATCGTCAGCGACGACGAGTCCGACCGGCAGCGCGCCCGGGTGCGCTGGCGCCACTACGCCGACCGCGGCTACGCCATCACGCGGCACGATTTCCAGGCGGCGGGGCGCCCATGACCGAACCGGTCCAGCCACGCACGCCGCCGCGGTTCGTTCCCACGCTGACGGCGGTGATCGCGCCCGGCCCGGTGGCCGACGAGGTCGACACCGCCTCGGTCGAGGAGCGCGTCCTGCAACGCCTCATGACCCGGATCGACGGCGAACTCGAAACCCGCCTGGGCGACGCCGTGGCCGCCGCCGTCGAGGCACAGCTCGATGTCATGGTGCCGCTTCTGCGACGCGACATGCAGGCCGCGTTGCGGGCGCTGGTGAGCGAGGCCGTGGCCCGCGAACTTGCGGAAAACCCCCGGTCGCCCGGCGTTTGAAGCCTTCGCGCGCGGGCTACACTGCGCGCGGTTCAGACATGCACCGATGCGGGCGGAGCCGGCACGGCGCGGAACTTGCTGCGACGTCGCGGTCGGTTTCGACGACCGGTTTCCCCATCACTCTCAACTCGTTCCCTGGAGTTTTCTCATGCAATTGAAATGGACCGCGGTCGCACTGGCCGCCCTGACGCTGGTGGCCTGTGGCAAGAAGGACGAGGCCGCCGCGCCGACCGCCGCGACGCCCACGGCCGCCGCGCCGGCCGCCGCTCCCGCGGGCGAGACGATCGTCGTGAAGATCGGTCACGTCGGTCCGGTCAGCGGCGCGATCGCCCACCTGGGCAAGGACAACGAGCTGGGTGCCAAGATGGCCATCGAGGACCTCAACGCCAAGGGCGTGAAGATCGGTGGCAAGACCGCCAAATTTGAACTCCTGGCCGAGGACGACGCCGGCGATCCCAAGCAGGGCACCGCCGTCGCCCAGAAGCTGGTCGACAGCAAGGTCAACGGCGTGGTGGGCCACCTGAATTCCGGCACCACGATTCCCGCTTCCAAGCTCTACAGCGACGCCGGCATCCCGCAGATCTCGCCATCGGCGACCAATCCCAAGTACACCCGTCAGGGTTTCAAGACGACGTTCCGCGTCGTCGCCGACGACACGCAGCTCGGCGGCACGCTCGGGCGCTACGCGGTCGACACGCTCAAGGCCAAGAACATCGCCGTCATCGACGACCGCACGGCCTACGGCCAGGGCGTCGCCGAGGAGTTCGAGAAGGCCGCCAAGGCGGCCGGGGCGACCATCGTGGGCCACGAGTTCACGACCGACAAGTCGACCGACTTCAATGCCATCCTGACCAAGCTCAAGGGCACCAAGCCCGACGTGCTGTTCTTCGGCGGCATGGACGCGGTCGGTGGCCCGATGCTCAAGCAGGTCAAGCAGCTCGGCATGAACGTCAAGTTCATGGGTGGCGACGGCCTCTGCACGGGCGAGCTGGCCAAGCTCGCCGGCGATGCGATCGGCGAGGACATGGTGGTGTGCGCCGAGGCCGGCGGGGTCGATGGCGACTTCAAGGGACCGCTGGACAGCTGGAAGGCGAAATTCAAGGAGAAGAACGGCGTCGAGGTGCAGATCTACGCACCGTACGTGTACGACGCCGTCCAGGTCCTGGCCGCGGCCATGGAAAAGGCCGGGTCCATCGACCCGGAAAAGTACCTGCCCGAAGTCGGCAAGATCGACCACAAGGGGCTGACCGGTCCGATCGTGTTCGACGAGAAGGGCGACATCAAGAATGGCGCTTTGACGCTGTTCACCTACAAGGGCGGTGCCCGCACGCAGATCTCGGTCGTGCGCTGATTCACGCGAAGCCCTCCTGGGCTTCGCACCGGCATGCCGGCGATGACCAAGGGGCCTCGTGCCCCTTTTTTTCGTTGGGGGCCGAAGATCGGGGTGGCTCAGTCGCTGCGGATCAGCTGGCGCGCGTAGCGCGCCAGCGAGGCGTCGGGGCCCAACGCCAGCCGCAGCGACGCCTGGGCTTGCGTCATGTGCTGGGCCAGGCAGTCGCGCGCGGCCGTCAGTCCCAGGAGCGCGACGAGGGTCGACTTGCCTGCGTCGCGGCCGACGTCCTTGCCCAGGGTCGAGGCCGTCCCGCACGCGTCGGCGATGTCGTCGGCGAGCTGGAAGGCCTGACCCAGTTCGCAGGCGAAGGTCACGAGCGCCGTCCGCGTCGTGGCGTCGGCGTGCGCGGCCAGCGCCGCGATCTCGACCGCGGCGGTGAACAGCGAGCCGGTCTTGAGCTGGTTGGTCTGCACGATCGACTCGGCGCTGCGCTGGACGCGTCCGTCGCGCAGGTCGCGGCATTGACCGCCCACCAGGCCCCGGGGTCCGATGGCTTCGGCCAGGATGGTCATGCACCGCACCCGCACGGCGGGCGCCAGCGTGCTGCTGCCCGCGGCGACGAAAGCCTGTCCCAGCAGGGCGACCGCCGCCAGGATGGCGACGTCGTCGCCGTGGAGCACGTGCAGGGCCGGCTGGCCGCGACGCATCTGCGCGTCGTCCATGCACGGGAGATCGTCCAGCGCGAGGGATGCGGCGTGCACCATCTCCAGTGCGCAGGCGGCGTCGATGACGTCGCTGGCTTCCACGCCCATGTCCTGCGCCGCCAGCAGCAGCAGCAAGGGCCGCAGGCGCTTGCCCGGTGCCATGACGCAGGCATGCATCGCGCGGGAAACCGTGTCGGTGTCGGACGCGGGCGCCGGAATCCATGCCAGCAGGCGTTCATCGACACGCGATCGCAGCGCGTCCACGTGGGCCACGGGATCCATCGATGCGATCGCATCGGATGCCGGTGGGGGTCGGAGAACGGAGGTGGAAAGCATGAATGCTTTTTTATAGCGTGACAAATGTCAAAGCGGTGTCGGCCGACAGCGCGCACTCTGGCGACTCCCCAGAATGGACCGATCCTCCACGGCCGCTCATGCCCCACTTTGCGATCCTCGCGCCACCTTTCACCAGCCACATCCGGGCACTCGAAGCCCTGGCGGACGCATTGCATTCACGGGGACATCGCATCAGCTGGTTGCACCAGGCCGATGTCGGTGCACTGATCCGCAGCCCCCACGTCGAATTCCATGCGCTGGGCGCGGCGACCCATCCGTCCGGTTCGCTCGACGGCGTCGTCGCGCGCGCCGCCCGTCCCGGGGGGCCGTCGGGTCTGCGCCGCGTGATCCGCGACGTGGCCGAGGCCACCGACATGCTTTGCCGCGAGGCCCCCGGGCGGCTGCGTGCGCTGGGCGTCGATGTCGTCATCGCCGATCAGATGGAGGCGGCGGGTGGCTTGGTCGCGGCGCATCTGGGGTTGCCGTTCGTCTCCGTCGCCTGCGCGTTGCCGGTCAACCGCGAGCCTCGGGTGCCCTTGCCGGTGATGCACTGGGCGCTCGCCACCGATCCGGCGGGCCTGCAGATGAACCAGGGCAGCGAGCGCGTCTACGACTGGCTCATGCGACCGCACGCCGAAGTCATCGCGCGTCATGCGGCCGCCTTCGGTCTGCCGCCTCGCACACGCATCGACCAGTGCCTGTCGCCTTCGCTGCAGCTCGCGCAGACGGTGGCGGGCTTCGACTTCGCGCGCGAAGCCGCACCCGCCGTGCTGCAGGCGGTGGGTCCGCTGCGCGGCCCGATGGACGCCGAGGAGGCGCTCGAACGCCACGCGCCCGGCATCGTCCACGACCGGCCCTTCGTGTTCGCCTCGCTCGGCACGCTGCAGGGCGGGCGTTTCCGGCTGTTCCTGAGGATCGCGCGCGCCTGCCGCGACGTGGGCGCGCAGGTGCTGTTGGCGCATTGCGACCGGCTCGATGCCCGGCAGGCCGATGCCCTGCGCCGCGCGGGAGCGACCTGGGTGACCGGCTTCGCACCGCAGCGCGACGCCGTGGCGCGCGCCGATGTCGTCATCACGCACGCCGGCCTCAACACCGTCATGGATGCGCTGGCCGCCGGCAAGCCGATGCTGGCCCTGCCCATCGCTTTCGACCAGCCCGGCTGCGCCGCGAGGGTGGTGCATGCCGGGGCGGGATTGCGCATCCTGCCGGGACTCGCCACCTCCGGCGCGATCCGCAAGGCGCTGCGGCGCCTGCTGGACGAACCCCGTTTCGCCGAAGCCGCACGATCGCTCGCGCCGGCGGTGCGGGCGGCCGGCGGCACGGCCCTGGCCGTCGGGCTGATCGAGCGGATGCTGTCGTCGCGGGCGGTCGATGTCCCGTCCGTCGCATCCGTGCGGTCGCCACACGGGTCGGACGCGACGGCTTGCGACCTGCTGCTCGTGGGTGGCGGTCTGAGCAACGGCCTGATCGCGTTGCGTCTCGCGCAGCAGCGTCCGGACCTCCGCGTGATCGTCCTGGAGCGCGACGACGCGGCGGGCGGCAACCACACGTGGTCGTTCCACGACGCCGACCTGGATGCGGCACAGAACGCCTGGGTGGCGCCGCTGGTGGCGCACCGCTGGCCGGCGCACGGCGTGCGCTTTCCTCAATGTCGGCGCCGGGTCGAGGGCGGCTACGCGTCGGTCACGTCGTCGCGCTTCGACGCCGTGCTGCGCCAGTGCCTGGGCGACCGCCTGGTCTTCGGGGCGGCGGTGCAACGGCTGGACGCGCACGCCGTCACCCTGGCCGATGGCCGCGTGCTGACGGCGCGTTGCGTGATCGACGGCCGGGGCGCCCGGCCGAGTCCGCACCTCGCGCTGGGTTTCCAGAAGTTCCTCGGCCAGGAAATCCGCACGACCGCGCCGCACGGCCTCTCGGAACCCGTGCTGATGGACGCGACGGTCGATCAGCACGATGCCTACCGCTTCGTCTACCTGCTGCCGTTCACGAGCGACACCCTGCTCGTCGAGGACACCTATTACGCCGACGGCGCGGCGCTCGACGACGCCGTGCTGCGCGAGCGCATCGCCGCGTACGTCCACGCGCAGGGCTGGCGGATCGCCGAGGTGCTTCGCGAGGAGCGCGGGGTGCTGCCGATCGTGCTGGCCGGCGACGCGCAGGCGTTCTGGCGCGATGCCGCAGACGGCGCGGTGCCGGTCGGGCTGGCTGCGGCCCTGTTCCATCCCACCACCGGTTATTCGCTGCCCGATGCCGTGCGCCTGGCCGACCGCCTCGCGGCGCTGCCCGACGTCGACGCCCCGGCGGTCCGTGCCGCCGTGCGCGACCACGCCCTGGCGACCTGGCGCGACCGGAGCTTCTTCCGATTGCTCAACCGTATGCTGTTCCGCGCTGCGGAACCGTCCCGGCGCTGGCGGGTGATGCAGCGCTTCTACGGTCTGCCGGCGCCGCTCATCGCCCGCTTCTACGCGGGCCGGCCGACCCTGGCCGATCAACTTCGAATTCTCATGGGCAAGCCGCCGGTGCCGCTGGGCGCCGCGCTGCGGGCCGCCCTGGCGACCGACCTGCGCGGAACGCCCGAACTTCAGGAAAAGACCTCATGAAACCCGCCCGCAATGCCGTCGTCGTGGGAGCCGGCTTCGGCGGACTCGCATTGGCCATCCGCCTGCAGTCCGCCGGTGTCCAGACCACGCTGCTGGAAGGACGCGACCAGCCCGGCGGACGCGCCTACGTCTACCGCGACCAGGGCTTCACCTTCGACGCCGGACCGACCGTCATCACCGATCCGACCGCCCTGGAGGAGTTGTTCTCCCTGTCCGGACGACGCATGGCCGACTACGTCGAACTGCTCCCCGTGGCGCCGTTCTACCGGCTGTGCTGGGAGGACGCGCCCCCGTTCGACTACGCCAACGACCAGGCCGATCTCGACGCCCAGATCGCCGCGCGCTCGCCCGAGGACGTCGAGGGCTACCGGCGATTCCTCGCCTATTCCCGCGCCGTCTTCGACGAGGGTTATCTCAAGCTGGGCACGGTGCCGTTCCTGTCGTTCCGCAGCATGGTGCAGGCCGGCCCGGCGCTCGCCAAGCTGCAGGCCTGGCGCAGCGTCTACAGCATGGTCTCGAAATTCATCAAGGACGAGCACCTGCGCCAGGCCTTCAGCTTCCATTCGCTGCTGGTGGGCGGCAATCCTTTCGCGACCTCGTCGATCTACGCGCTCATCCACGCGCTGGAGCGCGAGTGGGGCGTGTGGTTTCCGCGCGGGGGGACCGGCGCCCTGGTGCAGGGCATGGTGCGCCTGTTCGAGGACCTGGGCGGGACGCTGCGCCTGAATGCGCCCGTCGAACGCATCGAACTCGACAAGCGCCGCGCGACGGGCGTCGTGCTCGGCGGGGCCTCGGCCGGCGAGCGCATCGCCGCCGACATGGTGGCGAGCAACGCCGACGTGGTCCACACCTACGAAGCGCTGCTCGGCCACGAGCCCCGCGGTCGGCTCGAGGGCAAGCGTCTGAAGCGCAAGAACTTCTCGATGTCGCTGTTCGTCATCCATTTCGGCCTGAAGCGCCGGCACGAGCACCTGCGGCACCACACGGTGTGCTTCGGCCCACGCTATCGCGAACTGATCCAGGAGATCTTCCACGGCAAGGAATTGGCCGACGATTTCTCGCTCTACCTGCACGCGCCGTGCGTGACCGATCCGTCGCTCGCACCCGAGGGCTGCGGCGCGCATTACGTGCTCGCGCCGGTTCCCCATCTTGGCAACGCCGACATTGACTGGGCCGTCGAGGGGCCCCGCTTCCGGGACCGTATCCTTCAGTACCTAGAAAAGTACTACATCCCCGACTTGCAGGCCGATCTCGTGACCAGTCGAATCTTCACTCCCGCCGATTTCCGCGACGAACTGGGCGCCCACCTGGGCTCGGCGTTCTCGCTGGAACCCCTGTTGACGCAGAGCGCCTGGTTTCGCCCGCACAACCGGGATCGCCTGATCCGCAACCTCTACATCGCCGGCGCCGGCACGCATCCGGGTGCGGGCGTGCCGGGTGTCGTGGGTTCGGCCAAGGCGACGGCGGGGCTGATGCTGGAGGAGGGCGCATGAACCATCGCTGGTCCCAGGGAGGGCGCGCCAGCGTCGATCGCACGTCGCGCCATGCCGAACAGGCGATCCGCCAGGGGTCCAAGAGTTTCGCCGCCGCCGCGAAGCTGTTCGATCCGGCCACGCGCGACAGTGCCGTAAAACTCTACGCGTGGTGCCGTCACTGCGACGACGTGATCGACGGCCAGTCGCTCGGCCATGGACAGATCGGCGGCGACCGCCGCGACGGCGCCGAACGCATCGCCGAACTCCGCTTCCTGACCCTGGGAGCTTGTCGCGGCGACCCCATGACGCACCCGGCGTTCGTCGGTCTGCAGCAGATCGTGCGCCTGCACGGCATCCCCGAGCATTACCTGATGGAGCACCTGGCCGGTTTCGCGATGGACGTCGATCCGGACGTGCGCTACGAATCCATCGACGACACGCTGCGCTACGCCTGGCGCGTCGCCGGTGTGGTCGGCGTGATGATGGCCCTGCTGATGGGCACGCGCGGCGGCGACACTGTGCCTGCGAACGTGCTCGACCGCGCCTGCGACCTGGGCGTGGCGTTCCAGTTCACCAACATCGCCCGCGACATCGTGGAGGACGCCTGCATCGGCCGCGTCTACCTGCCGGCGCAATGGCTGCGCGAGGCGGGTCTGCCCGTGGGCGACCCGGCCGCGCTGGCGCGTTCCGAGCATCGCGCGGCGCTCGCCGTCGTGGCCGCCCGGCTGGTGGAGGCTGCCGAGCCCTATTACCGCTCCTCGATGACCGGCATCGCGACATTGCCCATCCGTTCGGCCTGGTCGATCGCCACCGCACGCGGCGTCTATCGACACATCGGCCATCTCGTGCGCGCGCGCGGCGCCCGGGCCTGGGATCAGCGTGCGGCCACGTCGCGGTGGGACAAGCTTCGATTCGTGGCCCGGGGAGGCGTGGTCGCGCTGCTTTCGCGCGCGTTGCCTCCGCGGTCGCGAGCACCCCAACTCTGGCGCCGACCGGTCTGACCGGTCCGGATCAGACCCCGTCGCCCGCGATGCGACGTTGATCGGGGCGGCGCGTCTGCGCGGCCTGCAGTTGGCGTTTGAGACGTTGGGGAGACGGTGCCCACAGGGAAGCCGAACGACATGCAACCGTCGCGTCCCTGCACGGCAGGGTGCAGGCGCTGCGCCTGGTAGAGCTGCTTGAGGTAGCCGCTGCGTGGTGTCCAGCGTCCAGCGCAACGGCCAGCGTCGATGCACCGTGCCGTCGTGTGCGACGAAGTAGAGCGCGCCGTAGAGCGTCATGCCCGCGCCGATCCATTGCAGCGGCCAGGCGCCCCGCACGCCGAACCGCATCAAGGCGCTCGCCACTCCCGCGAAGACGATCGCGTACAGGTCGCTGGCCTGGGCGACGCATGGGCATCTGGTTTGCCAGCGTTTCTGGGGATGGAACCGTCGCCAGTCCCGGCACCGGTTCGATGCGCGGTCGGCGTGCTGCATCCACCATGGAACATCGCTGATCCCGAACCGGCCTGGGCGTGATGCATGCCGATCCGGTCTGGATCCGCAAGGACGAGGAAGGTCACTCGTGTCGACGAAACGAGCGGAAGAAGAAGCTGCAAACAACGCAGGTGCTGCCATTGCGATCGACATGTCGTCGGCGTTGGCCTGTGTTGCCCCGCCCGCGGCCTCGGTGCTGATTGTCAGCAGTGACGTCGTGGCGGCTTGTTCCCTGGCGGAAAAGCTGCGAAGGCGTCAATGGGCAATGAACGTGATGTGCGCCCACACCGTGCAATCCGCGTTGATGTGGATCGCCGAGGCCAAACTCGACGCCGTCATCATCGATTTCGGCAATGAAGGCATGCGTGGCGAAGCGATCGCCGGCACCATCTTCATTGCCTGTCCGGTCCAGAAGCCGCTCATGATCGCGCTCAGCGTTCAGGCCGCGAGAAAGGGACACATCGGACAGGCCAGAATATTCGACCATGTCATCAAGAAGCCGCCGAAGGTCCGAGGCCTGGCCAAGCTCGTGGCGAACGCCCGGCTTTGATCGCCCGCCATGGCTGCGGGAACAGCAATGGAAACAGGCCTGAACTCATGCGGTCGACCCATGCCTGCGCTTGCCCGTCGATCGCTTCAACGGTGTTTCGGCTCGAATTCGAGAAGTTCAAGGAGTGAAAGTCCGGGGGTTCCAGTGGCCCATGTGGTTTGCTTGGGTGCACCGTCGCTGCGGAGAAAGAAACGCTGTCTGAAGAGGAATCGGGCTCTTCGGTTTTCCCGCTGCGTCGTCATCGCGTGCATGGAATGCGTGCTCTTCTTCGAGGCGATGTCAACGGCGACGTGCGTGCGGTCCGCATGGCGTCGGATGGGCGCAGTCTGGGTCGATGCGGCACTTGTCGCGGTGTATGCGACGCCGATGTGCGTGGTGCGGCAGTGGGTCTCCCCGCTGAATGGCGTTTTGCCGGATGGCAAGACAGCGATCACTAGGCGTTCTGCCTGGGAGTAGCGCACAGCTCAGTCGGAAATGGAAAACGGGACGCGAGGTCCCGTTTTTCATTGACTAACTGGCGGAGCAGGCGTCGGTCACAAGATGGCTGGGAAGCCGCGCCATTGCTGCATTCTGAGGGTGGCTCGTGAACCGGTTGCCCCCAAACCTGCCCCCGTTTTTTTCAGCTGGAAAGTAACCCCTTGGAGGCTTCCATGCGGGCATTTTCCAGCGATTTCACCAGTGCGCGTATCTCTTCATCGGACTTGCCGGCGACGATGGCACGGTTGATTTCGTCCACTTCGGATGCGCGCCAAGCTGAAAGCCGGGCTCCGATGCGGATCGGCCGCGTGAACAGCCCCGACTTGATGCGGTCGTAGAGCGTTGTGGTGCCGAAGCCAGTCATTGACAGCACGGATGGCTTGCGCAATAGGACTGTGGTGCTCATGCCTGCTCTCCTTGGGTGGGCTCTGGCAGGGCATCGACGGCGATATCAAGGGTTTCCTCTGTCAGAACGTCCCAGTCGTTCTCCGTGGTGCCGCTGATCTCAATGACAGCGAGCGGCGTGCAGGTGATCGACCGAAGTTTCCGATACCGCGCCGCGTCTCGTGCGTCCTCTGCCGCTTGGGTCGGAGCTACCTGCGGGGAGGCAAGAGCAGCGAGACATTCGTACAGGCGGCGGCGTGTCGCTCTGCTCTTGTCGGCCTCATCCTTAGGCACGTTGCCGCCGACTTTCAAATCGCGGCGTGCGATTGCGGCTTCGTCGTGCAGGCGCATGATCTCCGTGAATTGCTCGGCTGTCAGCGGGCCGGGGCTCGTCGGCTGTGCTGCCTCCTGCGAGGCGAGAGCGGCACGATAGCCAGCTTTCCAAGCGGCAGTTGCTCGGTCCTCCCAGAACTCGTAGCGAGGCCCGGCGAGCAATTCCCGCACCATTGCGTTGACCATTGCGTCCGTGGGATCAAATGGCGGCAGGGTGGCCGCTTTACTGGCTGCGGGGACGGGGGCACGTTTCTCAACGACCGCGCGCTCCATCTCGGTCAACTGGCCGCGTCCCGAGAAGGTGAACTCGGCGTCGACGCCGGCCACCAAATGGAATGCATCTTTCACGGCATGGCGCATCAGAAAGTCCCATCCGTCCGGCATCGTGCCTGGCACTGGGCCGCCGATCTTGCATTCCCAAATGACTTCAGGTGCAGGTGTGAGGGTGGTCATGTCAGGCTTCCTCGGCAGAGAACAGCAGCGGCTGCACTGCACCGTTCTGATAAACGATCGGCATGACGGCCTCAGCACTTGGCTCGTCACCTTCCCAGCCATCCGGCCACGTGCCGACAGCGATCAGCGCGCGGATGCGTGCTTCCTCCTCGGCGTTGATCAGGCTGATGCGCGGGCGGCGCTGCAGGTCCGCCGTGACGTTGCAGGCCGCCTGGATGCCGAGGATTCGGTTCAGGCCCATCTGCCGCGCTTCGAGCGTGAGCGGGCCCATGCGCTGCGGGTTCTTGGCGATGCCGCCGTCCTTCAGGCGCTCTAGGCCGGCTTTCTTGATTCGGTGCTTCGGCTCGCGCAGCTCGCGCCAAAGCGGCTTGATGCCGGTGAGCGGCTGCAGGTACGCCCAGGCCGGGTTGCGCAGGATCGTCTGCAGCGCGGTGTCTTCGGCGGCGAGCGGGCAGCCCGTGCAGCCGGTGCGCGCGTTGATCTCCTCCGCCTCGTCGCCGCCGTAGGCGTCCGCGATGATGGCCGTGCTCCAGTCGCCGAACTCCTCCTGCGGCGCCCAGTGCTTCAGCCACTCCCAGACATGACACACGCGCCAGTGCAGGAGCGGCGCCAGTGTGGCCAGCCGGCCGCGCAAGCCCTTGGCGTTGGGCAGCACCTGCTGATACCAGCCCTGGCCGCACTCGGCGCCATCCTTGCTGCACGACATCTCGATGCGGCGATCGCGGATAGCGCTCTCGCCTTGGCGCACGCCGGTGATCATCAGGATCTGACCATCGAGCTGCTCAACGCGCTCACGCAGCGCCTGCTCCATCGGATCGATCTTGATCTGGCGTGTGCACCAGCGCAGCGTGTTGTTGTTCGGCGGCGGGACACCGCGGCCCAGGATGTAGACCATGAAGCGCTTGTCCATCGGTGCCGTCACGACCTGGATCTCGATACCGCGCTCGCGCAGCTCGTCCATGATCTGCTCGGCAGCGATCGCTAGCGGCGGCAGTTCCTGGCGGGTGTCGGCATAGAACACCGTCAGCGTCTTCGGGCGCTGGATCTTTCCGGTGTCGATCAGCCACATGATCATGGTCAGCGTGGCGCTGCTGTCTTTGCCGCCCGACCAGGCGATGCCCCAGTGCGGGTGGTCCGGGCCGTAAGCCTGCAGCGACTGGATCGTCATCTCGATGGACTCGGTCATCTGCAAGCGCTGGCCGCCGTCGAAGAATGTGGACTGGTGCTTCATACTGCGACTCCCGAATCAGAGGAGTGCAAATGGATCCGGTGGAACGAGCAAGATGGATGGAGGGATTGATGCCACGTTTTCAGTACATGACAACGGCACAAGACTTCGAGGGCTTTGCGGCTGAGCATGAGGAGCCTGAAATTCGTGCTGCTTTTGAGCAGCGTGCTTTCATGCAGGCTGCTGAGACATCCGCGAGAGCCTGGCTTATTCGTTTTGATCGGCAGGAGGCTGCAGCGGCTGAGTCGCGCGCTCTTGAGGACACGCGCAGAACAATTGCAGCTACGGAGCGCTCTGCGCGTTGGGCTTTGCTGGCGGCTATCGCTTCGGCAGTCAGCGCGTTGGCTGCTGCTGCGACAGTGGCCATTCCGCTGCTGATCAAGAGTTAGCTTCACACTGCGGCTCTCCGATATATCCGCACCTCGTGCGCTGGAGCTCGTGCACATCGAGTTGTCGCGCTTCATGCCAGCTCCTCACCGCAGCCCGCGATCTCTTCGGCCGCCACTTTGCGCACCGACTCGACAGGGATGGCCAGAGCTTGCGCCACAGCCGTGCAGGCGCCGTCGTGATCTGGCGCCAGCTCTCGCGCCCATACCAGGGCGTCGATGATCTTGATCTTGGGGATGACGTTCATGGGGTCTCTGGTGGGATGTCGAGTCAAGCGGCTTGCTGGGCTTCGACGCCCTGCAGGTGCTGCACGAGCGCAGCGCGGATCGCGGGAAATTGGACCTCGTGGTACAGAACAGCAGCGCGATCGCGGCCGGCGGCCGGGAAGCCCAGCGACGCCAGACCTTCGGCGCTGATCTGCAGCGGCGCGATGCGCGCGTTGAGCTGGCCCAGGCGCAGCGTCGGCACGGCGCCGGGGGCTGGCGCAGCAGCGGCGGCGCCTGTAATGGGCGTCGCGCGCAGCGGCATGACAGCGCCGGAGGCTGTAATGGGTGCGGGCGAGGGAGGCGGTGCGGCGGCGGTCTGCAGCGCGGCAGCGGCCAGCGCTTCAGCGTCGCGCTTGCGCTGCTTGGCCGCTGCGTGCTCGGCGATGCGTGACTTCACCAGCCGCTCCAGGTCTTCCGGCAGCTTCTGCACGATCACCTGCTCGTCGGGGAACAGGAAGGCGTGCTCGGCCGCCTGCTCGCCGATCAGCGCCAGGTTGGCCTGGATGCGGTCGGCGATGGCGCTGGCCGCGATCTTGGCCTTGGCCAGCGTGCTGGCGACGGCGTCGCGCATGCTCTGGACGGTGCGCTTGCCCTTGATGGCGCCGGCGAAGTCGCCGAACTGCTCGGGCATGTAGACCTTGCCCAGGCGGGCGTTCAGGCTCTCAACGTGCTTGGCCAGGGCGGCCGTTCCCTCGCGAACGATCTCTAGCCGGAGCTGGTCTTTGCGCGACTTCACCAGTCGGTCGAGTTCGAGGCGGGTGCTGCGCGCCTCGGCGCTGATCTCGTCGATGGCACGGAACAGCGCGTCGATGCTCTCGGTCTGGCTCAGCGCGTGCTGCTTGGCCGCGGCAAGGCGGTCTTCGACGTCGCCGCACCACTTCACCGTCTTCTCTGCATCAGCGAAGTCTTGGTCGGTGGTCAGATCGCGGTTGATGCCGCCGAAGACCGCTAGGGCGTGCTTCTTGAACGCGAGCAGGTTGCTGGCCATCACCGCGCCGGTGACCTCGATGCGCAGGGCCGGCAGGGTCTCCGGCGTGCGTCCGACGGCCTCGACCTTGACTTCGGCGGGCACGTAGGCCGCCACGTCCTTCTCGAGCTGCTCCCAGCCGGCCAGGATCGCGGCGCGCAGCTCGGCGTCCGGCTCGTACCAGGCGTGCATTTCCTCGACCAGCTCCACGCCGGCCCACTTCGAGGCCATGAAGAGGATGCGGGTCGCGCCCGACACCATGCACTGCTGTTCCATCTGCACGCGGTAGGCGAGCGGCAGGGCGTCGGCGCCTGCGTCCGACATCAGCGCGGCGCGCAGCTGGTCGTTCAGCGTCTTGTGCTCGAAGCCGGTGGCCTCGTCGAAGGTCAGCCCGTCGAAGGACGCGGACAGCTTGCCCTTTGCGCCGACGACCGGGTAGAGGTCCTCACCGACGATCTCTTCGGCCACCGGTCGGGCCAGCGCCTCGAAGCGGTGGCCGTCGTCGAAGCGGCGCTGCGTGGCGGCGTCGACCTCCGGCGTCAGGCCGGTGTGCATCTCGTGGATGAGCTGCGTGCGCGTCTTGTAGGGCGAGCAGCCCATCATGGCTGGCGCATCGCTGGCGTTGAAGTGCGTGGCGCGGTGGGCCAGCCAGGCGGCCGAGCCTTGAGCGTGTTCGATGATGTCCATGGCGGTTCCTTCAGGCGTTGAGGTCGGCGAGGCGGGCGTCGTATTCGGTGCCCAGGGCCTTGCGGATGTCGGCGTCGGCCACGGCCTCGATGAGCGCAGCGGCTTCGTTCAGAGCGTCGACGTTCTGGGCTTCGGCGAGGCGGCGCGACACGTCGCCGGCGGTGACAGCCGGCGCGGCGTTCTCGATCGGCGCACGGATGGCGGCCTTCTGCGCATCGGTCAGCGCGTGCTTGGTCTGGGCCTTGGTGATCACGGCATCCGCCGTGGCGCGGCCGGCAGCGATGGCCTTGCGCCACTCGGCGAGGCGTGCTTCCCAGGTATCGGACGGCCAGCCCACGGGCTTCGGATCGCTCACGACCTCGGCCGCACCCATGAAGCGCTCGGCCGGCGTGTCCATCACCTCCTCGGCGATCGGCATGCCGCGCAGCACGTCGGGGAAGACGTCACGCAGGGCGAAGGCACGGGCGCGCATTTGGCGCATCCGCTTCGGGTACTGGGTCCAGGGGCCTTGCTTGCCCGCCAAGCCGGCGGTCTTCGCGTCGTCCATGCTGAAGGTGCGGACCTGCTCGGTCTCACCGCGGCGCTTCACGCGGCACGTGGCGGTGTGGCCGTCGTCGGTCTCGATCACCGACTCGCACACGGTGCTGCCGCGCACCAGGGCGATGACTGCATCACCCCACAGGGACGGGCGGCCATTGATGATCGCGATGTTCTGGATCGCCTGGAGCGGCTTGAGGTTGAGCTCGAACCCCCACTGGATGGCGACGAGGCAGTTGCCCGGCTTGCCCTTGAAGTCTTTGGGCACCAGGTCGCTGTCGGCGAGGTAGTTGCTGAAGGTCAGCGCCTGCTCGAAGGTCTGCGGGCTGAGGTCGAACGCCGGCTGGCGCTGCTGAGTTACGAGGTCGGTCATGGTGGTTGGCGATCAGGAGCGGACGAGGTGGCGGACCAGCCAGGCGAGGCTGGGGATGACGATCAGCAGGCCGACGATGAAGACGACGAGGACCGTGAAGAAGGAGGGGCCGGACTCAGAGGAGGGCGCCGGCGCAGCGCTGGTGCGGTGCTCGACCAGGCTGACGGTGGGCTGGAAGTCGAAATCCATCACAGCCACCCCAGGCAGGCGAAGCCGACGAGAGCGAAGGCTCCGAAGGCGCATCCCCAGCCAACGATCCGGTCAGCGGGGTGCACGCGCTGCTTCGTGGCCATGGGCACGATGCGAGCAGTGCTGGAGCGAACGGCCGGGTTGTTCTGGCCGAGAACTCGGCTGAATCGCTCCGCCGTGCGGGCAAGCTGCGTGGAGACGAGGGCGCGGGCCATCACATGCTCCTCGCTGGCAGCTGCACACCCATTGCCTGGGCGATCTGCGGGCCGCGGGTGATGGCAGCGTCCGCCTTGGCGTCGAGCTGAAAGCCGTCGATGTGGCCTTCGAGTTCGTTGTGGGCGTGCACGACACGCAGCCACTGGGCGCTGGTGAGCGACTGCGAGGGCTCCAGATCCTTGACCATGCGCAGGGCGGCCAGCGCCTTGGTGAGCACCGGAAAGGGCGTGTGCTTGGCGGTGATCACAGCAGCACCCCGAGCGCAGCAGCGACCACCATGCCGATGAACGCGATGACAAGTGCGCCGCATACGTGGTTGTTGCCGGCGATCACGTCCTTCTCTTCCTCGCTGACTTCCTCTTCCGAGATGTCGAGGACGTGGAGAGGGTGGTAGCCGGCGTTCACCAGATACCCCCCAGCTTGAGCCCGCCGATGGCGAAGCAAACGAAGAAGAGGATCACGCCCGCGGCCGTGAGGTAGTGGCTCGTGGGGATTTTTTCTTCCACGCGCTTGCTCGGGTCGATGCGCGGCTGGCGCCTCATGTCGTGCTCGGCCGGCTCGTGCGCTTCGCCCAGGTGGCCTGCCTTCTGTTTGCTCTCCATCGCTTGCTCCTGTTCGCCTGACGGGGTGTCTGGCGTTGGAGCAATTATGCAAACAAGTTTGCTAACAAAGCAAGAAAAAAAGCAAGAAAGTTTGCATGCAGTGGCGTGAGTAGGCGGCTTGAGACTTGCTTGACGTTGAGTGCACCCAACAAAAGGCCCGCGCGCGGCGGGCTCAGTTGAACGATGTGATCGTCTTTTCCTAAGTCATGGCAACAATTCGCCTAGCGGCCGCCATTGCAGTACGGGCCTCGGAAGCCGAAAGCGTTTTTTTGGGTCTGTAGTCTGCAACGACTCGATCACCGTGTAAGCGACGCAATGCAACTGCTCGCTCACGTGACGCGACTTGTTTGTCCTTAGGCAGATCAGCCGATGGATTTCCCAGCATGGCCGCAAACTCTACATGCATCCCCTGCCGTGAAAAGTTCTGAGGAAGTGTCCCTTTGGCCGGAAGTGCGTCATGAAAAGCAACACAATCGTGATAGGCCGCGTAGTAAGCCCGACTGATGGCAGCCCGCACATGCGCTTCGACGCCGCCAGTGTTTTTGGTAAGAGCGGCTGCACATTCTAGAAGATCGTTAGGAGTGACAGCCATCTCAGTTGGCCTCTTCCATTTCATCGGCTCGGGATCCGATGAAGCCGACGGTCAGTGGAACCGAATCCAAGTCCGCTGCAACAAGTCGCTCGATAAACTTGAAGCTCATGTCTGTCGCATCTTCAGGACTCATGTCTACTCGCCAACGCACGCCAGGACAATCCATCTCCTCGTCAAAAGATAGCTGCGGCGCATCGTCTAGCCAGATCAGCTGGCGCTCGCGCATGAGGCTGCCTGCAATGTCTAGGACTGCCGAAAAACGCTCGTCGGGTATATCGTTGCTTTGCGCAAACTGAGCAATTTGACGAATCTCCTCAATCTGTTCCACATACCCAAGGTCTACCTGTCCTAAACGAGCCTGCTCAAGCAATTCGGCAACGAACCCAAAACCACCTGCAGCAGCAACGATTGGCAAACCCATGCCTACATTGTGCACCTCAATCGAGAACGCCTGTCGGCCGTGTATCACAGCTTCAGTAAAGAATCCGAGGTTTTGATAGACCGCGCACCGTAAACGCGCAAGCCACTGCCTCGGTGCCCCTGCAGTCTCGGCGCGCTCAAAGAATCTCACGGCGCGATCGATGTCGCCAGTGATGTGTGACACAACAGCCATCGCAAGGAAGGCTTCGGCCCGTCCAGCCGGCATAGCTTTGGTCAAATCATCAATCCAACCAATGATGCGCGGATCATCTGAAGGAATGTAGTGTCCGATGTGAAAAAGCAATTCTGAAACGGCTTCGGGGATTTCAATCGCGACTTTTTCGGGTGAAGGATTGGTCAATTGATTGCTCTTTTATTCAGCCTCAAGCACTTCAAATTAAGATTTGCCATTGACGCTGTCAACACATTGCCGGTAAGCGGTTGGCTCTTTCGTGAACATTCCGAATGGATCTGGTGCAAGCCTCAACTCGGTCAGTCCATTGTCGAAAACATCAGCGCTCACTGCTAGGTTGACACGGCTCACATATACCTCAATCCTTGTAATGGTGGCAACTCTTGTTTGCTGCACCGAAAAAGCTGTGTTTCCTGAATTCAAGACTTTGAAAGATTCAGTCAAACATTCGATTAGCGCTGGCGCAGATCGGGTTGGGACAACTCCACTTGAAACAAGAGCATAGCGACTTGGATCTTGAGCGCGAGTTGGAGCTGCGCCGCACCCAAGCAAGAAGGCGCCGCAAAGGCCTAAACCTAAACAATAGAGCGTTAACGCTTTCATTAGGTTAAAGATCTTCGCCACGCCACGCTTTCATAACGCGGCCGAAAACCTCGAAATCGCTATCGCGTTTGATGGTCCAGGGCTCGTAGTCTTTATTGACAGAAATGACTCTGATTCCCTCCCCCGGGATGATCTGCAATCGCTTTATAAAACCGTGCCCATCGACACGGAAAAAATAAACCGCGTCGACCTCGCAGGTGGTGATTCCCTTATCCAAGATCAGTGGGTCACCTGGGTTGTACATTGGCTTCATGGAATCGCCGAAGCCCGTGACGATGCAAAGGTTCTGCAGGCCCGTGTGCGCCTTGAGGTTTTTCTGAGCCCATTCTTGAGTCACTGCCATGTGACGAATGATGCCGGGCTGATCCCCTTGCAGGATGAGGTTTTGCCCCATCGCTCCTCCCGCTTCGTACTGTGGGATGTGAACTACTTCACGGTCTTGAGTACTTTCGCTGTATGTCTGTCCAGTAGTTAAGGCTTCGTTCAGGACGATGTGGTCGGAGACTATTCCCTTGTCCGCGACTGAGAACAACCCCTGGTCAAGTACTTCGACCGTTGTGCCCATGGTCCTCGCTAGCGCAGACAGATACTGAGGACGTCGGTCGCCTTTCTCTTCCAGTTGGGTGATCAGCTGCCGACTCACCGTTGTACGGTGGTAGCGCGACACCTCTTTGGCCATCTCGATGTAGTTCCAGCCCTTGGCTAGGCGGAACTCTTTGGCCTGTTCACCGATTGATTTCATAGCAAAAGATTTTGCGCCCCTTGCGTGCAAGCTTGTTTGCATGACACAATGCAAACTACTTTGCACGAGGCGCGATTTATGACTGAGAAGACTGGCATCCAGCGAGCTGTCGAGATGTTCGATAACAGCACCAGCAAGCTAGCCACGGCCGTGGGCTGCGGCGTGCTGCGGCAGCACGTGGAGCACTGGCTCAAGGTAGGCCGCGTCTCGGTCGAACGGTGCGGCGAGGTATCGGCCGCTACGGGCATTCCCTGCGAACAGCTGAACGAAAAGGCGAATTGGAAGCTGCTTCGCGTGCAGCTCACCAAGCCTGCCCGTCGTACTGCCAAGGCGGGGGCTTGAGCCATGCCTGACATCGGCACCGTCATCACCATCGCCTCGCTCGCCGTGAGCGCCCTGGTCCTCCACTTCTTCGAGGGCTGACCCATGGACGAGTCCCCATTCGAGTACGTCCTGAGCTGCCTCTTGCTGCTGCTCGTCCTCTTCGTGCTGTGCCTGTTCGATCCGTTTCGCACGGATGAGAACGACTGACGCCTCCACCCATTTTCCCGCTTTCATCAACTTCCCTTCGATAGGCACTTGCCATGTACGCCAACCGGAAAGACGCACGGACTGTCCGTATCAATCTTTCGATCACCCCCGAAACCGAACGCTTCATCGCGGCCATTGCCGAGCTCAACGGCATGCAGAAGACCGCCTGGGTCCGCGACTACTTCCTCGAGAAGGTGCAGCAGGAGTTCGGTGGGAATTCTGGCTTTTCGCCTCTGGATTTGCGAGCCACGGGTACGTGACTGGCGCGTAACGAAGAACGACGACATGCCCATTCAAGAGCCCCAAGACATCTCCTTCGAGGTCCCTGCCTTCGTGGCCGATCTGCTGAAGAAACAAGCACTCGAGCAGGGGCTCACTTTCGAAGAAGCCTCGGCCGAACTGTTCGCACGAGGCATTCGCAAGGACTTCATCCGCGCGCCGAAGGTGACCGGCGTCGTGCTCCCGTTTCGGCGCCGATGAGCAGCCGAACTTTTGCGTTACGCGCCTGGAAATAAGTCATGAAATCCGTCTTTGATTGGAAGAGCCGGCCACCGACGCACGTGCCGCCCAGCCGCGGCCGGCTGTATCGCATCAAGGGTCTGTTCGACGTCGAGCGCCAGCCCAACGCGATCACGATCATCCCGCGCGCCAGCGCCAACCACAACGCAGATCGGCGCGACGCGCTGAAGCGGGGCGGTATCTGATGGCCGGCGGCATCGACTGGTTTCGCTGGCACCACGGGTCCGTCAACGACCCGAAGTTCAAGCTGGTGGCCAAGCGCTCGAAATCTTCGGTCGCCGAGGTGATCGCTGTCTGGGCGTCCTTGCTCGAAGCAGCCAGCATGGCCGAGAAGCGCGGTGCTGCCGGCGCGATCGACGACGAAGCGATGGACTGCGCCCTGGGCCTGGAAGACGGTCAGTCGGCTCGCATCCTCGATGCCATGCGCGCACGTTCGCTGGTCGACGGCGAGGACTGCCAGGTCACCTCCTGGGAGAAGCGTCAGCCCAAGCGCGAACGCGAGGACGACAGCGCGGCCGAGCGCAAGCGCAACCAGCGCGCACGTGAGTCGCAGAACACCGTTCCTCCTCTGGCGACAGATGGCGTGACCGATGCCGTCACGCCATGTCGCGCCACGTCACGCCAAAAAACGCCTAGAGGAGAGGAGAGGAGAGAAGAGGAGATTCCATCCACTAGCGTGGATGGAGCGCGCACGACGCCCGGCGAGGCATGCAAGGCGATGCGAAGCCAAGGCATGGCCGACACGAATCCATCGAGCCCGACCCTGATCGCGCTCCTCGATGCTGGCATCACCCTCGACGAACTCACCTCCGCCGCCAAAGACGCGGTCGAGAAGAAAAAGCCCTTCGCCTATGCCCTGGCCGCCGCCGAAGGCCGCCGCCGCGATGCCGCCGTAGCGCCGCTGCCCGCCGCCCGAGGTGCGGCCGAGCCGCAGTGGCGGTCCGAGCAGCGCCAGCGCACCCAGCAAGCCGCCCCGGGTGTTGCCGCCTACAAGCCCGCCGATCAATTTTTCCTCGACGTGAAAGCCACCGATGTCACTCCCCGCCGCCTGGGTTGATGCCCTGTTCGACAAGCTCACGCTGACCTACGGCCAAGCCTTCCTGCGCCGCTGGCAGGACGTGGACCTGAACGCCGTGAAGACCGACTGGTCGCACGAGCTGGCCGGGTTCGCGCACCACCCCGAGGCCATCGCCTGGGCGCTGCAGAACCTGCCTACCGATCAGGCGCCGACGGTGCTTCAGTTCCGCGCCATCGCCCGCCGCGCGCCGATGCCGGACGTGCCGCGCATCGAAGTCGCGCCGGCCGATCCCTCGCGCGTCGCCGCCGAACTGCGCAAGCTGGCGCCGATCGCCGGCCGCCCGTACACCGGCCGCGATGGCAAGCAGTGGGCTCGGGACCTCCTGGCGCGCGTGGCGGCCGGCGGTCAGAAGCCCAGCCGCACGGTGCTGAAGATGGCCCAGGACGCGGTGGCCGAGCGGTCGATCTTCCCGGGGGCATCGGCATGACCAACATCGATCGGATCATCCTGCTGCTGGCCGATGGCGTTGCCCGTACGCCGACGCAGATCGCCCAGTCGACCAAGATCAACAAGGCTGGCGTCATCAACGCCCTGTCCGAGATCCGCCTCATCGGCGAGTGCGCAGGGCAGCGCCAAGAGTTTGCCTACGCCATCACGCCGCTGGGCCAGCAGCACGCCGAGCAGCTGCAGGCCGAGGCCGCGGCACTGGCCGAGCAGGCTGAAGACCAGGCAGCCGCTGCACAGGCGAGCGCCAAGGCGAAGGCCGCCGTCCGCGCCGCGCGCACCGGCGCCATCCCCAACAGCGTGTTCGCATGGGGGCAGGGGCATGCCGCATGAAGTGCATCGACTGTGCCAACTGGCAGATGAAGGGTGCCCCGCTGATTGCGCACGGCTACGGCCAGTGCCAGGCCAAATCGGGATCGAACACGACGGCGGAGCACAGCTGCCAGCACCACCAAGCGGCGCCGGCGGCGACGACGGCCGCCCGCGTGAAGTGGTTCGCGAAGCCCGCCAAGGCCACACGTACGACCACGGGGGGCGCCGCGTGATGGCGCTGGACTCGGGCGCCGCGGTGCGGGTGGCCCAGATCGAAGACGGCTGGCTTGGCCGTGCCTACGAGGTGCGCGCTGCTTGGCTCACGCCGTTGCCGATGGCGTACTTCCACGGGCAGGTGCCGCGATGACGCCGACGTTCACTGGAGAGGTCCAGTACCGCTATCACGCCGACAGTCCGAAAGGCGGCCAGCAGATCGTCCTGCAGCTGCCCGGCCGCGACGAACTGGGCTCCTTCATCGGCAAGGAGGGCCGTCGCTTCATGGCCGTCTTCGTCGAGATCGGCGATGACGAGCAGCCCGAAACGGAGATTCCCGTAACGGCAGCACGAACGCGCGAGCGCCATCCCATCGGAGAGAACTGCTACTGGTCCGTCCTGCGCTGCGCCGAGCCGGTGTTCTGGGACTTCCTGAACCAGCGCTTCCCTGGCCAGGAGAAGGTCAAGACCGCGGCCCAGGCCGCTGAGGTCATGAAGTTCGTCTGCGGGGTGGAGTCGCGCAAGGAGTTCGACACCAATCCGGAGGCACGCATCGCCTTCAAGCGCCAGATCCGCGATCCGTGGCATCGGCACTTCCTGGCGGGGAGCGACCGGTGATCGCGCGAGGCACGACGAAGCCCAACCGGTGCAAGCACTGCCGCGAGCGCATGCCCGTCGAGCTGGCGCGCCACGTCCTGCACGAGGACTGCATCGACGCGTGGCTCGCTGCCCAGGCCTTGAAGAAGGAAGCCGCGCGCAAGAAGAAGGCGCTGGCCGCCGCGAAGGTGGAACGGGCGCTCGATCGGCAGCGCAAGCGCGCCCTCGAGACGATTCCGAAGCTCACCAAGAAGGCGCAGGCCGCCTTCAATGCCTTCATCCGCGCGCGTGACGCCGGCCAGCCCTGCATCTGCTGCGGCCAGCCGCTCGGGATGGGCGACATCGGCGGCCGCTACGACGCCGGCCACTACCGCTCCACGGGCAGCGCCTCGCACCTGCGCTTCGACGAGGCGAACTGCCACGCCTAGCGCAAGCAGTGCAACCGGTACGGCGCCGGCCGCGCCGTCGACTACCGCATCGGTCTCATCAAGCGCATCGGCTGGGAGCGGGTGGAAGAGCTCGAAGCCAGCAACAGCCCGCGCAAGTGGACGCGCGAGGAGCTGATCGCGCTCAAGGAAACCTACGTCCTCAAGCTGAAAGAGCTTCAGCGCACCCAAGGAGAAAAGGCATGAACCACCGCCCGCGCCGGACCGGCCGCCCGCATGTGCCCTGGACTGCCTCCCAGCAGCTCCAGCTGTTCCCGCAAGACATCGCCTCTCCGCAGCATAGAGCGCCATGTTCAGAGACGAAAGGAACGATGGGCCGCAAAGCCGTGAACGACCTGGAACCCGTGCAGCGCATCGTGCCCGCGCGCGGCGCAGGCTTGCCCAGCGTCCTGGGCCTGCGTTCGGTCTTCGAGATGGGCGCATCGATCCAACGACGGGGCCCGGCCCCGGGGGGCGGGGGCTCCCTACCGGCCCGCACCAGCGTCATCGTCAGGGACGGCAGCGTCACCCGCCACATCTCCGTGCGTGAGCAGGACACGGACGAATGGGCTGAGAAGGAGCGCCAGCGCCGCGCCCGCCAGAAGCCGCCGCGGCCGCCTAAGCAGAAGTTCAAGGTGAAAGGGAGCCGCACATGGGCCGAAAGTCCAAGCTGACCGAAGCCCAGTGGGCGGACGTCGAGCGCCGGATGCTCGAAGGTGAGCCGACCCGGGCGCTCGCCAGGGAGTTCGGCGTCTCAGAAGCTGCGATTCGTGCGCGCAAATCTGCGCAGGTCGAAGAGATAAAAAGCGTTGCAAATCAAATGGTTGCGACCGAGCGCGCGGTGATGGCATTGCCGATTTCTGCGCGCATAACTGCGCAAAACCTCGCAGCCAAACTGCGCTCGATCTCGGACGACCTTGCCAGCGCGGCCCAGTACGGCGCCAAGACCGCTCACCGCCTGAATGCGCTTGCGAACTCCGAGGTCGGCAAGATCGATGACGCCAGCCCGCTCGCTTCGGCCGAGAGCCTCAAGGGCGTCATGGTGCTTACGCGCCTGGCCAACGACTCGGCCAACATCGCCTTGAACCTGATGGCCGCGAACAAGGACACGGTCAAGAAGCTGAACGAGGATCCGCCGCCAGAATCGACGCTCGACCCATCGAGGCTTTCCGACGCCACGCTGCAAGAGCTGCTCAACGCCCGTGGTTAACTTCAGCGACGTCGAGTGGGATGCGATCGAGCGCGAGGCCTGCAAACGCAGCCTGGTCACGTTCATACGGCGCGCGTGGCATGTCCTCGAGCCCGGCCAGCCGTACCTGCATGGCTGGCACATGGATGCGATGGCGGAGCACCTGGAGGCCGTCACGGCGGGCGACATCAACCGCCTGCTGATCAACGTGCCGCCGGGCACCATGAAGTCGATGTGCGTCTCGGTGTTTTGGCCGGCCTGGGAATGGGGCCCGCGCGGCCTGTCGCATCTGCGATTCATCGGCGCCAGCCACGAGGAGAGCCTTGCTACGCGCGACAGCATGAAGATGCGCCACCTGGTGCAGTCGGAGTGGTACCAGCGCCTGTGGCCCACGCCCTTCATGGGCGACCAGAACCAGAAGACCTACTTCCAGAACGCGAACACGGGTTGGCGGCAGTCCTGTCCGGTGGGATCAATGACCGGCAAGCGTGGCGATCGCGTCGTCTGGGACGACCCCCACAGCGTCGAGGACGCGCACTCGGTCGCGCAGCTGGAGACGGCGAACCGGATCTTCCGCGAGACGCTGCCGACCCGCCTGAACAACCCGGACAAATCGGCCATCATCATCGTGATGCAGCGCCTGAACCAGAAGGACATCTCGGGCGAGATCACGAGCAGCGGCCTGGGCTACGACCACCTGTGCCTGCCGATGGAGTTTGAGGCGCCGCGGCCGCCGACCAGTCTGGGCTTCGTGGATCCGCGCACCGAGCCCGGCGAGCTGCTCTTTCCCGAGCGCTTCCCGCGCCACGTGGTCGACCGCGACAAGAAGGTGATGGGCGACTACGCCGTCGCCGGCCAGTTTCAGCAGCGGCCCGCGCCGGCTGCCGGCGGCGTCATCAAGCCCGACATGATGTCGATCGTCGATGCGATCCCGGCCAACGTCGTCGAGTGGTGCCGCGGCTGGGACCTCGGCGCCTCACTGAAGGGCGACTACACGGCAGGGCCGAAGATGGGCCGGCTGGCTGACGGCCGCTACATCATTGCCGACGTGGTGCGCGACCGCCTTGAGTCGCACCAGCGCGATGCGCTCCTGAAGAACACGGCCGACCGCGACGGGCGAGGGCGAGTGAAGCAAAGCATTCCCCAAGACCCGGGCCAGGCCGGCAAGAGCCAGGTTCAGTCGTTCGCGCTAATGCTGGCTGGACACAACTTGCACTTCAGCCCGGAAACCGGAGACAAGGTGACCCGAGCGACGCCGATGGCCAGCCAGATCAACGTGGGCAACGTCATGCTGCTGCGTGGGGCATGGAACAAGGAATTCGTCGACGAATGCCGCTTGTTTCCGAACGGCACCTATGACGACCAGATTGACGGCGCGGCGCGAGCGTTCAACGGGTTGATGCACCCGCAGGCAGGAATTTTTATGTGATTTGGCGCAAATTTTTAATTGCCAGGGTCGATCCTTTGATAGTTATTCTTCTCTGGTTGCTATCAACATATTGAAGACATTCAAACTCAATCATTTCGCCTTCGTCAAAAGTTTGTAGTTCGTGTGTGCCATAGTTAAAATCTTTTCGGGCGCTTTCTTTGATTTCCAGCCCGCCATTTTCGCTGCTGAAAGACTGGCCACGAAAACCAAATTTTTTATTTCTGCCGCCAATCGCCAAAATATAAGCAGGTCTTCTTCCAGTATTTATAAATTTTATCTGTATATAAGGTTCATAACTGCCTCCTGATATCAAATCGGCAGAAACCTTCAAATTTGCGGAGTCGCGCCGATAATTCCAGAAAGACACAAAGAAGCTTGCACAGGAGATGAAAAAAGCGCCTAGAGCAATCCAATCAGATTTTTGCATGGTATTAATTAAGTACGCCGCAGCGCGGAGTGTCTTGCAGCAATGGCCCGCCACAGGCTGCTCAAAGACAAATACCGGCTATTCTTAAATAAAAACAGGAGGTCCGGGAGAAGGGAAAGTGGAGCCATTTAACGCGCTGTTGTATTTTTTGACGGAGGCGGTTAACGTGAAGTTGCTTGACCTAGCCTACGAGTTAGGACGGTTCCCGTTGAATTTTGGCTTTGGCGGCAATGCAATATTCGTAGTATGAACTCGTATGGGTCCATTTCATTGCTTGCACCGGACCATTGGAATGCATAGACGCTCCAGTACTCATCATAAAAAAATTCCTGCCAATGAGTTCTACTGCTTCATTGTACAAATCATGGAAGTGACCCTCTCCGTCTATCCAGGTGCTCAGTTCGAGATGAGTCATGTCCCCCCGAATTGATTCATAAAGTGTCAAGAAGGCGTTTAGGGTCTTGTCGCTCACTTGCGAGAAAGCGCGTGTTGCGGCAAGAAGATAGTCATTATCTTTCCAGTGGTCCTTATAAATAAGAGCGATCGCGGCAACACCAATTTTTGAATGTGTCTGCCGAATTGCTTCCAATGCCGCGTACAAGTGATTTGAATAGTTTTCGTCTGCGACTATCTTATTGATCATATCTTGATCAATCTCGGCGTCAGAGAGAAAAGTATGGAATTTCTTTTGGAGATGGCGATCGTAATAAGTCCTGGCTACTCTTGCTACAAGTCCAATCCCGGGAATGCCAGCTTCGCCGGCTGCCTGTAGAACTTCGCTGACTCCCTCAGTGATCTCTCTGCCAATCTCGATCTTTTTGCTACTCAATTTCTGCCTCCAGCAGTTACACCTAAAGTCTGGGTGGTTGATGGTAGCTTCCTAGCCTTCCTAGCATGAGCCGGCATGACCGACTCCGATACCATCCGCTCGCGTGAGGCGCTGCTTTCCTTCTTCATGGGCCTGGATGGCAAGCGGCCCGGCGCCTGGGCGTCCTACGGCTACAAAGATGCGCTCGCCTTCGACGACTTTCAGCGGGCGTACGACCGCGGCGGCGCGGCCCACGGCGCGGTGCATCGCCTGCTCGATGGCTGCTGGCAGAAGCTCCCCCGCATCAAGCAGCCCAAGGCCGACAAGGAAACGCCCTGGGAGGTCAAGGCGAATGCCGTGCTCAAGGCGATCAATGGCTGGCAGAAGCTGCGGGACCTAGACCGGCGCAACCTGGTGGGCCGATATTCGGCGCTGATCTACCGCCTGGCCGACAGCCAGCCGCTGTCGGCCCCCCTGGTGAAAGCCGTCCGCTTGGTCGACCTGATCCCCGTCTTCGAGGACCAGATCAAGGTCACGAAGTGGGACCAGGACAAGGCATCGCTGCGCTACGGGCAGCCCGAGACCTTCCAGTACCGCGCGCGGCGCATCAACGCCGTCGACACCCAGGGCCAGCCCGACGAATGGCTCGACGTGCACCACAGCCGGGTGCAGATCCTGGCCGAGGGCAGCGTCGGTGACATGTTCGAGGGCGTGCCGCTGCTGAAGGCCGGCTTCAACAACCTCGTCGACATCGAGAAGCTGAGCGGCGGCGGTGCCGAGTCGGCGCTGAAGAACAGTGCGCGCACGATCGTCTTCAAGTACGACCCCCAGGCCAGCGTCCAGGCCATCACCACGACCAATCTGGATGGCAGCATCTCGACGAAGTCGGTGCGCGATGTGCACGAGGAGCAGACGCGGGCCCTGAACCGCAACCAGGACAGCAGCATCGTGCTGCAGGGCGGCGAGGCCACCACACTGCAGACGACCATCGGCGACCTGTCGCCGCAGTTCGGCATCGCGGCCAACCTCTTCGCCGCCTCGGTGCGCATCCCGTTCACCATCCTGTTCGGCCAACAGACCGGGCGGCTGGCCAGCGACGAGGACAAGGCGGACTTCGGCGCTCGCTGCGCCTCGCGCCAAGCCAACGACCTCACTCCCATGCTCGAGGAGTTCGTGCGCCGCATGCAGGCCGCTGGCGTGATTGACGCAGGCGACTTCGAGGTCGAGTGGCCCCCAGTGAACGCGCCGAGCGACCTGGACAAGCTCACGAACCTGGGCAAGGCCACGGCGGCGATGCAGCAGGCATTCCAGGCAGGCCTGACCGAGCCGCTGTTCGACGCGAACGAGCTGCGCGCCATGGTGGGCTTCGAGCCGCGCAAGGATGACGGCATGCCGGAGGAGGGCGACCTCGATGAGGACCCGAACACCGATCTACAGGCTGACCCGGCAGCACCGGTGCCGCTCAAAGCGGTAAAGAAATAGCTCGGTTCTGCCCTAAGGGGTATAGACGATGAAGTATCGAATGTTGGGAATCAACGTTGATGAACCCATCGGGCCAAAGTCGTGAATCGGCTCGGGACGACTGACAATTTCGTAGTTTTCGAAGGCTTCGAGTTGAGCGGCCTCCCGAGCCGCGAGTTCGTTGGGAAATGTGCGGTGATACAGCATGGGGAAATCTCCTAGTCATGCGCTGTTGGCAAAAGTGCCAGCGGAGAGCCTAGGGGACGACGCAGCACCCGGTAGGGCAGCTTTTCCGAAATGAAAAGTTCCTTCCTAGCATGAGGGAGGCGGATAGGGATGCAACCCGAAAAGCCTTCAGCAAGCCGGCCGCCTTTGCTCTGCTGACACGAGGGGCTGACCTTGAAAACTGCACCTAATCCAGTCAGCGCATCCGCTGCCAACTTCACGACTTTCTGCTTGGGCACCGGCATGGAAAAGTGCCGAACTTGCCAGCACGACAAGAACTGGCAGACGCTCAACGAGTTCGAGGACGCGCTTCGCAAGCCGATGCAGTCGCGTATGCACCGGGTCAACAATTCGCACTGCCAGATTACATCGGGTCGGCTGTACGCGCCGATGGCCACACCAGGAGCACCGGCATGAAATCCGAACTAATCAAGTGGCGCATCCAGGTGCGTGAGAGCCGCGACGCCGCGTGGAAGAACAAGAGCGGTTTGTTTGAGACGCAGTGGATGGCGGTCCAGCAGGCCCGCCGCCTGCGTGAAGGCACGGCCGAGGGCCAGAAGGCCGGCGAGGGTTTTGGCAGGGGTAACGTGCAGGTCATCCGGCACGTGCGCAAGGTCAAGGCGGCATGACCCAGGCGGCGGGCAAGCGCACGCCGAATCCGATCGTTCCAGGCAACCCGCGCGAACGCACCGGCAGCGCCGGCATCATGCGGCGCGCTGTGGCCGAGATCGCCCGCCGGTATCGAGGCCTGAGCTGTGACGTGCTCGCTATCTTTGCCCGCATCCCGGTCTACGCCGAGAACGATGACAAGGGCAGCGGCGCTCCCGAGCGCGTGCACTACGGCGCCACGCCCCAGATACTCGACCAGACCATGCTGGACCTGCAGGCCGCGCTCGACCGGTGGGTGGCCGATGGGCGCGAGACCACTCACGTCGCCTGGTGGACGGTCTACCAGGAGGAGGCGGCCCAGCTCGGCACGGCACAGGCGGTCGCGAACCTCGCCAACCTGTCGCCAGCCTATGCCGCGGCGCGCAGCCTGGAGACGATCGTCTTCAGCGAGCCCTACCGCACGCGGGCGCAGATCGCTCGGGTGCGCTCGAACGAATACTGGACTGGCCTGACGTCGCAGGCCCGTGCGGACCTGGCCGGCGTGATCGGCCGCGCAGTGGTGGACGGCAAGAACCCCAAAACGGTGCGCGCCGAGATCATGGAGCGCCTGGACGTGAGCAAGTCCCGGGCGGCGCTGTATGCCCAGACGGAGATCCCCGGCACGCTGCGCGAGGCGCGGCTGGCAGAGAGCGAGGACGCCGAGGAGCAGTTGGGCATCAAGACGGCGTTGCTGTGGACGTCGGCGTTCAAGCCCACGACCCGCACGTGGCACGCCTCACGGTCGGGCCGCACGTACTCGCGCGACGAGGTGAAGGCCTTCTACGCCACGAACGGCAACCGCTTCCGCTGCTACTGCGCCCAGACCGAGGCGCTGCTCGACGCGGACGGCAAACCCATCTTGACCAAGAGCCTGCAGTCGGCCATGGCGAACGAGCGCAAGACGTGGCAGAGCAAGCACGGCAAATAAGGCGACCTATCTGTGAAGAAAGATGCGTCTTGTCGATGGCGGGTTGACGGACGTCGAGTCGCGCACTTCATGCTGGCTGATGACTTTGCCAGAGCTGTCCAAAACGTCAAAAAAGTATGAGTCGTAGTCCTCGCCGTGACGCAGCTGGATGCCAGTGTTAGTTCCGGTGTAGGTCACGGTGCAGCCCTCTGGGCAAGGAACCAGCTTCGCGTATTCGTCCATCGGTCATCTCCATGAGAAGTCGAATTATCTGTTCGTAGCATTCATCAGGTCGGTCCCCCGTATTACTGGCAGCCGAGCCGGTCCGACCAGGGGTAAATGGTTGGGGAAGCTAAGCCCTGTGAACCTGCGGGCAAGTCGGCAAGGGGACGGTGGCGGATAGTGATCTGCTCGGCTTGCAGCCAGATGCAGAGCCACCAGTTCTTGCGCTTCCTAGCATGCAGAGGCATCCCTTTCTGAGGCATGCCCATGAAGAAGCAGAAGCGAGTCCACATCGTCAGCGCCGTCAACGCGGCCAACGTCACGAAGGACGGCAGCAAGTACACGATCCGCGATGTCTGCGGCGCGACCGACGACATCGTGATGAACCAGCGGCTCTACCCGGCCGACCAACTCGCCATCGGCGCGCCCACCCTCAACGGCAAGCCCGCGCCCGCCGGTCACCCGAAGAACAGCTTCGGTCAACACATCAGCGCCGCCAACGGGGAAGCCCTGGCCACCGCCTGGATCGGCGCGTACTGCACCAACGTACGGCACGAGGGCGGCCGCACGCTGACCGACGTGGTGGTGAACGGCGACATGGCGCGCGCGACGCCGCTGGGCCTCACCTTGGTCGAGCGCCTCGACGCCGCCATCGCCGGCACGAACGCCGAGCCGATCCACGTGAGCACCGGCCTCAATCTGGCCGAGGTCGTCGCCAACGGCGAGAGCCGCGGCAAGAAGTACCGCTGCATCGCGACCAACATCCAGTACGACCACCTCGCCATCCTGCTCAACGAGACTGGCGCCGGCACGCCGGAGGAGGGCGTGGGCATGTTCGTCAACGCACAAGGCGAGCAGGAGGAAATCGAGACCGTCGTCGTCAACGCTGCGCCTGACGACCGTCGTGATGAAGGCCTGCTCAAGACGCTGCTGCGCAAGCTCTTGGGCAATTCCAACGAGCTGAGCTTCGACCAGATCTATTCCGGCATCCAGGCGCTGCTGCCGGAAAGCGCATGGCCGCGCGAGGTGTTTTCCAACTACTTCATCTGGTGCGACCGCGACTCAAAGCTCTTCAAACAGGATTACTCCATTTCGTCGGACGGCTCCATAGCATTTGTTGGGCAAGCAGTCGAAGTGACCCGAAAGGTCGATTACGAGCCGATCACCAACCAAAAGGACGATCCAGTGAAAGAACACATCCTCGCCGCGCTGAATGCAGCAGGCATCACCACGGCGGGCCTGGACGATTCCAAGCTGCTGTCGGCTTACAACGCCCTGGTCATCAAGCCCGTCGAGGAGAAGCTGATCGCGGCCAACTCCAAGGTCGCCGGCTTCGAGGCCGAGCGCACCGCCGCGCTGAACGCCGAGCGCGACACGCTGGCCACCGAGTTGGCTGTCAACAGCTCGCTCACGGTCGATGACCTGAAGCTGTTTCCGGTGGAGCGCCTGAAGGAGCTCAAGGCCAAGGCCGGCGCCACCGCCGCGCCCGTCACGGTGGCTTCGAACGCCGCCACCAAGCCCGGCGACGAGTTCGCTGGCTACGACCTCAACGCCATCTAAGGAGCATCCATGAACCGCATCTTCCGCAGCGGCAGCGGTGTTCCGCGCCCCCGCACCATCACCGACAAGACCGTCGCTGGCGCCTACCTGCCCGGCACGGCCGTCTTCATCGGCGCCGCGCAGCTGACCCAGGCCACCTCGGCCAGCGGTGGCCGCCTCGCCATCCTGGGCGACCGCGATTACTACAGCGCCGGCGGCATCAACCTCGCCACCGATCCGCTGATGACGCCGTACCAAGTCGGCGAGTCGGGCGTGGCCTACCTGCCGAAGCCCGACGACGAGTTCGCCATGGCCATGGCCGCAGGCACCTACGTCACCGGCCAGGAACTGACCGTCGGCGCCGCCGGCCGTCTGACCGCTGCTGCCCAGGGCGGCATCGTGGTCGCGCATTTCGACCAAGCCGGCAAGACCGTCGCCGCCGGCGAGTTGGCCGATGTGGTCATCGCCAACGCATACACCAAGGCTTAAGGGGGCCACATGCTCAAGTTCACGCCTGAACAACAACGCGCCATCCTGGCGAGCCGCGCCGGCTTCAACCAGCGCATGGTGGCCCTGGCCGCCAACTCGGCGATCGATGGCCTGGAGGGTAACTCCCTCGCCATTCCGCTGGACGCCTGGCGTCGGATCGACACGCGCGCGCAGGCCCTGGCCCGCAGCCGCCTGACGATCTTCAACCGTTTGGCCCAGGCCAGCACCACGCCGGTGAGCATCGCCGACCTGGTGAACTACTACCCGCAGGTCAGCGACTCAGGCGACGTGTTGGTGTCGATGGACGGCCGCAACACGGCCAAGGCCGACTCGCCGGTGATGAAGTTCGTTGGCACCCCGGTGCCCATCCTGACGTCGAACGCCCGCATGGGCTGGCGCCAGATGGAGGTCCTGCGCAAGGGCGGCAGCATGCTCGACACCGTCAGCATCGCCAACAACCAGCGCAAGGTCGCCGAAAAGCTCGAAGACATGGCCCTGAACGGCCTGTCGGGCATCAACGTCGACGGCAACACGATCTACGGCCTGCGCAACCTGCCCAGCCGCAACACGTTCATCCACGGCTACACCCTGGCGACCGCCACTGGTGCGCAGTGGCTCGACGTGTTCAAGAAGGCGATCGCTGCGGCGATGGGCGACAACCAATACGGCCAGATCACGCTCTTCGTGAATCAGGCTGACTTCACGGCAGCCGACACGACCGACTACGCCCTGAACTACAGCGGCACGATCCTGCAGCGCCTCAACGCGGTCAACCAGATCAAGGAAATCCTGCCGTCGGCATCCGTGCCGCCGAACGAGGTGCTGGGCATTGTCGACCTCGACGGCGGCGAGTGGGGCGGCATCCTGTCGGCCATGCCGCTGACCACGCGGCCCAAAACCCGCATCGAGCCGGAGGACGACTACGTCTTCGGCGTCATCGCCGCGGCTGCCCCGCAGTTCCGCAGCGACTACGCAGGCCAGTCGGCCTTCGTCCACGGCACCCAGGCCTGAAGGAGATCCCCATGCTGTACGAAATCAAGGCCCTCAAGGCGCCCTGGCCCAAGGGCGCCAAGGTCGGCGACGTCATCGACATGCCCTACCTGCCCGCCTGGGCGGAAGGCAAGTGCAGCGTCGCGCTTGACGGCGCCAAGGCCGACTTCACCTATGACCCGCAGGACGTGGTCGTGAAGGATGCAGCCGGCGCCGCCGCATCGAGCGACGCGCTGCACCTCGAGGTGGTGGAGCTCCGCGAGAAGCTCGCCGCCGCCGAGGCAGTCAACAGCACGCTGAAGACCGACAAGGAATCGGCCGACGCCGAGGCCAAGCAGCTCCGCGAGAAGCTCGCCGCCGCCGAGACGGCGCTGACCAACGCCAAGGCAGCGAAGAAGTGATCGACAGCACGCAAGCGCAGCAGTACCTGGATCAGGCTCTGGGCGTGAGCGTGCCGTTGTTCATCGTGGAGAACGCGGTGGTCAAGGTGGCCACGGCAGAGCCGGCCATGATCGCGGCCGGCTACAGCGAGAGCGACCGGGTGCTGATCCAGGCCTATGCCGTCGCGCTCATTGCCTCCGCTGGCGCGCCGCGCCGCATTGCTTCGCAAGGTGCCGCCTCCGGCGCCTCGCGCAGCTTCAAGAATTTCGACGCCAGCCTGACCGCGCTGCGTCGCTCGCTGGCCGCGCTGGACATCAAGGGCACGGTCGCGCTGCTGGTCGGCGTCGACCCGGCAGCCAACACCCTGATGATGGTGGTGGGCTGATGTCCGCCGCGGCCAACTGGTCGTACACCTCCGCAGCCACGCTGTGGGCGCGGCTCGATCGTGACGACTGGACCGGCAAGGCCGGCTACGCCGAGCCCGAAGTGTTCGCCTGCGACTACAGCGCCGAGTCCGTCCGCATGACCGATGCCCGTGGCGTCGAGTTCACCACGCGGCAGATCATTCACACCGAGCGCGCCGGCATCAAGGCGGGCGACATGATCCTGATCGGCGAGGAAGGCCGCGGCTGGTTCGACCCTGTCGCTGCCGGCGCCTTCGAGGTGCGGGCCGTGAACCGCTTCGCCGACACCTTCGACCAGGTGGCCGACGACTGGAAGGTCGTGACGTGAGCCGCGCGCGAGTCGTCAACAAGCTGCCGCAGTTCGTCAACGCGGTCGAGAAGAAGGCTGCGCGCGGCATGGTCCAGGGCTTGATCCTGGGCGCGAGCGAGGCCAGCGTGCTGACGCCTATCGACACGTCGAACCTCCTGAACTCGCAGTACCGGTCGATCGAGAAGCAGGGCACCCAGATCGTCGGCAGCGTCGGCTACACGGCCGAGTACGCGGCTGCGGTGCACGACCCGGACAACAAGCAGACGTTCCAGCGCCCGACGGCGACCAAGGAGTTCCTGAAGAAGGGCTTCGAGATCGCCGAGCCGAACATCCGCGCCGTCGTCATCGGGAGCATCAAGACCCCATGACCGCCACCGAAGCACTCCGCGCGTTCCTCGCGCCGCTGCTGCCCGGCTGGCGCCTGCAGTACGGCCGCTGGACTGATGACCGCAAGACCGACCGGTATGCCGTGCTGCGCCCGATAGGCGGCCTGCCCGGCGCGCTGGTGCGCCAACCGCGCTTCACGCTTCTGCTGATCGGCACCGGCGACGACGCCGCGTCCATCCCGGAGGCGGCGGCTCAGGGCGTCATCACAGCCATGCAGACCAACTCGGGCGGCCTCGTCTACCTGGAGCCGGGCGAGCCCGTCTACACGCCCACGAACGACGGCCGGCCCGTCGTCGAGCTTTCGATTTCGACCATCACCAACCAAACGTAAAGGAGCTCACCATGGGTGCAGCAGTAGGACGCGACACGAAGATCGAATTCGCCATCGGCGTGGAGGGCACGACGCCGATCGCCGCAGACTGGAAGGTGCTGGGCATGATGCGCGGCAAGTCGATGAAGACCAGCTGGGAGACCGTCGACACGACGGCCGACAAGAGCCCGGGCTTCACCAAGACGAACCTCGTGACCTTCAAGAGCGTTGAGTTCTCCGGCGACGGCGTGAGCTACGACGACACCGTCTACAACCAGAAGATCTTCAAGGCGCAGGCGATCAGCCCGGGCGTGGCCACGAACAACCAGCCGAAGGCCTGGCTGCGGCTGACCGACCCCAACGGCGACAAGTACGAAGGCCCGTTCATCATCAGCGAGTACTCGGACGACCGCCCGTATGCCGACGCGGCCACCTGGAGCATCACCGCCATGAGCAACGGCAACGTGGTGTTCACGCCCGCCGCCTGAGATGCTCGTCGAGTGCGGCTTCACGCGGGCCACCACCGCCGACGGCCAGGAATTCACCTTCCGCCCGTCGTTCGGCCGCATCTCGACCCTTGGCGACCCGCAGGCGATCGTGAGGCTCTACGCGGGTCTCTTCGGCGCGCGTGCGGCGCAGGAGGCCCGCTACGTGCTTGCCTGCCTGTGCGACCAGGTTGACGTCTCGCCCCTGATCGGCTGGGCCGAGTTGACCGCCGCAACGGACGACGGTGTCCTGCGAGGCGAGTGGCTGGGCCCGCGTGTGGCTGAGGGCGATGTGCTGGACTGGCATGCAGGCGCGATGCCGGCCCTCGAGCAGGTCATCCTCGCGCGCCACCTCATGCAGCACGGGATCGTCGGCAAGGCGCGGCCGGAGACAGCCACCGCAGCTCAAGGCAAGTTCTCCGACCGCTTCGATGCGTCGGAGTTCGTGTCCGCCGCGCGCGTGCATCTCGGCCTGTCCAGCGAGGACGCCGAAGCGCTCAGCATGACCGAGTTCCAGACCATGTTCGAGATGAAGTTCCCGGACAAGAACAACCAGAAGCGCGACGTGCCCACCCGGGCCGAGTACGAGGCGGGCATGGCTCGCTTCAAGGGGAACACGGATGGCTGAGAACGTCGGGTCGATCTTTTACGACGTCACCCTGGAGACGGCTGGACTGGTCGAGGGGCAGCGCCGGGTCGACCAGCAGACGAAGAAGGTCACCGACAGCCTGAACACGGCCGGCACTGCGGCCGAGAAGGCAGGGCAGAAGTTCACCGCGACCGGCGTCGGGCTGCGCACCACCGGCGCCGAGTTCGGCAAGACAGGATCGGCTGCACAGGCGGCCGGATCCTCGTTCCGTGGTGCCGCGACCGAGGCGGAAGGCCTGAACACGCGACTGAACGCGCTGGCCGTGGCCGTCCGGGTCCTGGCCGCTGCCTACGCGGTCATGAAAGCCGCTCAGCTGGCCGACGACATTCGCTTGATGTCAGCCCGTGTCGACGTCGCGGCAGACAGTGCCGAGGCGGGCGGGGCCGCCATGGCGCGGCTGGTCGCCATCAGCCGCGACACCCAGACAGCCGTCTCGGCCAACGTCGAGGTCTTCACCCGCCTGAACCAGTCGCTGCTGCAAATGGGGGGCACGCAGAACGACACGCTGCGTATCACCGAACTGCTGGGCAAGGCCATCAAAGTGTCGGGCGCCTCAGCCGTCGAGGCCAAGGCCGCCATGCTGCAGTTCGGCCAGGCGCTCGGGTCCGGCAAGCTCCAGGGCGATGAGCTGAAGTCGTTGATGGAGACGGCGCCCTACCTGATGAAGAAGCTGGCGGACGGCATCGGCGTGCCTGTCGGCGCTCTCAAGAAGATGGGCGAGGAGGGCAAGCTGACGGCTGATGTCGTCGTGAACGCCCTGAGCAAAGCCGCCTCGAAGATCGAGGCTGACTTCGAGAAATTTCCCCAGACCGTCGCTGGCGCCCTGCAGGTCACAAGCGATGCGGCGGGGCGTGCAAACGAGAAGCTCGACACCCTCACGGGCTCCAGTGCCGCACTGACCGGCATCGCCAAGGGCACGGGGGAGATGTTCGATGAGCTGGCAACGCAGTTCGAAAACGCCACCACCGAGTCCGACAAGCTGGGTCGCAACGATTCGATCCAAAACTGGGCGACCACCGCCAAGACGTTTCTTTCGTACGTGGTCGATGCTGCAGACTTGGTCTGGCAGACCCTGAGCGTGCTCGGCCGCAACGTGGCGTTCGTCTTCCAGTCCATCGGCGCAGAGATCGGCGGCATCGGGGCGCAGGTCAAGGCGGTGATGTCGGGAGACTTCGCCGGCGCCAAGGCGATTGGCCAGGCCATGGTGGCTGATTCGGCGGGGCGGCGCGCCACCCTGGATGCCGCCGATGCCAAGACCCTGTCTGGGGCGAAGCTGGCTGGCCAGAAGATGCGCGACGCCTGGGAGGCGGGAGCCGGGAAGCCGAAGGCAGTCGAGACCGGTAAGCCTTCCAATCTGCGAGCGGCTGGCGGCGGGGACGACAAGGAGGCCGGCAAGTTCGCCGCGCGCGCCGAGGCCGCCAAGGCGTACTACGAGGGGCTCGTCGCCGAGAACTCGTTCGCTATCGACAAGATCGACGCGCAGGAGCGCAAGGCCCTGGCCGAGAACGCCAAGCGCGCGGCGACCGACAAGGAAAACGCCGAGATCTACGCAAAGGCCAAGATCGAGATCCAAAAGAAGTTCGCGCGGGAGCGTGCGCTGGTCGAGGAGAAGAACGTCCAGGGCATCGCCGATCTGAACATCGCGACCACGATCGACGAGACGCAGAAGGTCGAGCGCATCCGCGACGAAGCCATCCGGCGCGCCAACGTCGCGGAGAAGACCGGCTCGGCCACACCGGAGGAGGCGGCGCGTGCGCGCAAGCTGGCGACCTTCCAAGCCGACAAGGCCCTGGGGGAACTTGCCGACCGCAACGACCAAGCACGTGCCGAAGCGGCAATCCTGCTCACGCAGTCGGAGGAGGGCCGCATCCTGCTGATCCGCGACGAGGCAATCCGCCAGGCCGAGGCTGCCTATCAGCGCGGCGCCACCACGTTCGAAGAAGCGGAGACGAAGAAGCTGGCGGCCGCGCGCGAAGCGATCGCGCAGCAGAAGCAGCTCGAGTCCAGCCGCGCCAGCACGGTCATCTCGACGCTGCAGGTCCGCTCTGAGGCCGGCGGCGTCCAGGACAAGGTCGCGCTGATCATGGCGCAGGCCGCCGCCGAGCTCGCCGCCAACCAGCAGGCCTGGGCCAAGGACCTGGAGGCGAGCCAGATCTACGCCGACAAGAAGGCCGCGATCGAGATCGACATGCACCGGCGCATCGCCGAGACGCGCGATGCCGCCAACCAGTTGGCCCTCACCAGCACCTCGGACGCCTTCGGCTCGATCGCCAACGTGCTCAAGCGCGCCGACGGTGAGCAGTCCGGTATCTACCAGGCAATGTTCGCGGCGCAGAAAGCGTTCGCCATTGCCAGCTCGATCGTTGCCATCCAGACTGGCATTGCAAAGGCGGCGTCGCAGCCCTTTCCGGAGAACATTGCCGCGATGGCGTCTGTGGCCGCGGCGACCGCGTCGATCATCAGCACGATCTCGGGCACCAGCTATGGCGGTGCGCGTCAATACGGCGGCCCAACGCAGGCGGGCAGCCTGTATCGGGTGAACGAGACCGGCGCGCCCGAGATGTTCACCGCTTCGAACGGCAACCAGTTCATGCTGGGCGGGTCGAGCGGCAACGTCACGCCGGCGGACAGCATCGGCGGCGGTGGGCTGGTGTTTGCACCCACGTATCACATCGATGGGACGGCCGACAAGGCAGCGGCGCTGGCTCAGATGCAGCGCGTGGCTGGCGAGAGCAACAAGCAGATGATCGAGCAGCTCAAGCGGATGAAGGTGCTGCCGCAGGGCTGAGACGTCTTCCTAGCATGGGCCGGATGCCTCCGAAATCGCATCCGGCCCCCCGATGAGCATCATTGCGCTGCCCATCAATCTGCTTGTGTCCCAGCACAGCTTCGGCTTGCACCGGTACGACCTGACGTACGGGGGCGGAGACACTGGTACCACCCAGACGACGGTCCTGGGCTTCCCGCGACGCACGTGCTCGCTGGCATCGCCAGAACTGATCTCGGACGAGGACGCCGCGCGCTGGCGAACCCTACTGCACGCACTGGGCGGCCGTGTCAACCACTTGGCGGTGCATGACCGGTTGAACTCGGTGCCCCGCGGCACGGCACGCGGCACCTGGACTGCATCAGCCGCTGCTGCCGCTGGCGCCAAGACCATGGTCATTCGGGCTGGAGCCGATCAAGCAGGCAAGACGCTGCTGGCCGGGGACTGGTTCGGGGTGAATCAGGGCGGCACCAACCGCCAGATGCTCCACGTCCAGGCAGACACGGTCGTCGATGGCTCGGGCCTGATGGCCGTCTCGTTCGAGACCGTGCTGCGCTCGCCGGTCGTCGCCAACAGCGCGATCGCCTGGAGCTACCCCACGTGCCTCATGAAGTCCCAGTCGGACTCTGACTCCTGGAGCGTGTCGAAGGGCAAGCAGGGCGGCTTCTCGCTGGACCTCCTGGAGCAGTGGTATTGATCCCGACCAACTCCGCTTTCCAAGCAACGGGCGCTCTTCCGCAGTACGGTGAGCTGGCCCTGGTCGAGCTGCAGTTGCGCTCCGGCACCGCGCGCTATACCACCTGGCCGGTGACGCTGACCGCGCTCGGTGTCGAGTGGCAGGGCACGGGCAACCTGGGCAGCATCAGCCAGCTGCACGAAAGCGAAGACGGCGCAGAGGAGAAGCTGACGCTCTCGCTGTCCCCGGTCGACTTCGGCACGCGTGCCTTGGCGCTGGGTGACCCCGGCGACTATCAGGATCGCCCCGTGAGGGTATGGGTCGGACTGGTCAGCACCGACACGTTCCAGCTGGTCGGCGCGCCCGTGTTGCGCTTCAGCGGCGTCATGGACCAGCTCAAGCTCCCGCGCGAAGGAAACACCGGATCGATCGCGCTGGACTGCCGGACCGCTTCCTACGACGTGCGCAGCAACCCGGCTGCGCTGCGCATGAACAACGTGCAGCACCAGCAGAGGCACCCAGGGGAGCGTGGCTTCGAGTTTCTCTCCAGCCTGATCGGCAACGAGGCAGTGTGGCTGACGAAGCGCTTCCAGGCCGACGCGAACGCGCGTGCACGGGCGAGGGGGTAAAGCATGCCTGCGAACCTCGACGCCTTCATTGCCGCGCGCCGCGCGCTGCCTTTCGTCTACTTCGAGCAGGACTGCGCGCACATCGCCGCCGACTGGGTGCTGGAGAAGACGGGCGCCGATCCGCTGGCGGACCTGCGCGTGCCAGCCGATGAGCCTCGAAACCTGCTCGCGCTGATGCGCCGCGTACGCGCCGATGGCGGTCTGGCTGCGATGGCGACCGAGCGGCTGGGCCCGTCCATCCCCTCGCTGATGGCGCAGCGCGGCGACGTGGTCCTGGTGGCGAGCGGCCGGCCAATCGGGCGCGTGAGTGGCTACACCTTCGGCATCTGCACCGGCACGAACATCGTTGTGCCGGACAGCGACGGCCTGGTCTTCTGGCCCATCAGCGCGGGGGTGAACGCATGGCGCGTCTGATCCTGCGCTGGCTTGCCGCCGCGACGCTGCTGCTGGGCAGCACGGCGGTCATGGCCGAGCCCATCACTGGCATCGTGCTGTTCACGATTGGCACGACCGCAGTCACCGTCGGCACGGCTTTGTTCGTGCTATCGGTTGCGTCGAGCGTCTACGGTTCGATCCAGGCTAAGAAGAAGGCCCGAGCCGCGGCGCAGCGCGCGGCCGAGGTGGAGGCGGCCAATCTCAAGGACCGCACGACATCCATCCTCTCGGCCGATTCGCCGTGGCCTGTCATCTACGGCCAGCCCTCGCCGGTCGGCGGATCGATCGTGGCGGTTCTGGTGAGCGGCGACGTCGACCAGTACAAGCACATCGTCTATGTGCTGGCTTCGCACGAATGTGCCGGCGTCGATGAAATCTTCATCGGCGGCGAATCGATCGGCAACCGAGACATCGCCGGCTATGCCGACGGCCCGGGTTTCCGGCTCGACGACGGCGTGCCACGCACCGAGACGCACGCGTTCGAGCTCGTGGCGATGTCAGAGCCCGGCGACGAGACCAGCATGTCGGGCGAGGGCTACTGGATCCTGCCCGTGGGCCTGGATGCCGATCGCTTCTCGGTCAACTACATCCGCGATCAGGCGGGCAACAGCTACGGCTCGACGGTGCAGCAGACGACATCGTCGCCGGCTGGTTTTGGCGCCCGCGCGCTCAGAGGCCCGATCGGCGCCAAGGGCACGATCCAGTACACGGTCGACGGTGCGGGCTCGGCGCTCAACGTGCAGGTCCACCTCTCGCCCGGCGGCGTCGACACCGCCGACGCGTTCCTGCGTGCGGCGCGGCCGGACCTCTGGACCGTCGACCACAAGCTCTCGGGGTTCACCTACCTGGTCGTGACGGTGGACCTGCGCCTGGAGCGCTTCCAGGGAGGCGTCCCGGAGATCACGGCGCGCGTGCGCGGCAAGAAGGTCTACGACTACCGTACCGGTCAGACCGTCTACAGCCGCAACCCGGCGCTGTGCCTGGCCGACTTCATCCGCTCTGAGGCAGGCTACAAGGCCGGAGCCGATCAGATCGAAGTGGACGCCGTCATCGGCGCGGCCAATGCCTGCGACGTCGCCGTCTACGACCCGGCCGTCGTCAACGTGGATCCGGCGACGTTCGGCTTCAGCACTGCTCGCTACACCTGCGACGGCATGTTCCGCTCCGACCAGGACCGTGACGCCACCCGCCAGCAGATCGAAGACGCGATGGTGGGCTTCAGCCTGGAATCCGGTGGCGTCTGGCGCATCCAGGCCGGCGCCTGGTCGACGCCTGTGCTCTCGCTGACCGACGACGACATGGTCATGCCGATGGCGATCGTGCAGACCTGCAATGTCGGCACCGCGCGCTACAACGGCGCCAAGGGAAGCTACGTCAACGCCACGCGCCTGGGCGTCACCGAGGACTTCACGCCCTACGTCAACGCGAACTTCCGGGCCCAGGACGTCAAGGACAAGTTCCTCGACACGACGCTGTCGTTCACCGGCAACCACATCCGCACCCAGCAGATCAGCCGCGTGCTGGTCGAGCAGAGCCGGGGCGGCTTCGTGGTGCAGGTCTTCCCGAAGATGTTCGCCTGGAACCTGCAGCCCGGCGACCGCATTGTGCTGAGCTCGGGGCTGTACGCGTTCACGAACAAGACGTTCCGCGTCCAGGACTGGACCTACCAGGCTGGCACGCCTGTGGCGCTGCAATGCGTCGAAGACGTCGAGGACTTCTACGACCAGATCGACGAGACGCGCGCGGACGCCGCGCCGAACACGAGCCTGCCGTCGCCCTTCCTGAAGCCTGCGCCGCCGCTCGACCTTGTCGTGCTCAGCGGCGAGAGCCAGATGGTCCAGCAAGACGGCGTGATGATCGTCCGCGCCAAGGTGCAATGGGCACAGTCGCCGGATCAGTATGTGCGCCAGTACGCGAACGGCGTGTGGATCGAGTGGCGTGCTGCTGGCACCGACGACGCCTGGCAAAAAGTGACGCTGCCCGGTGATTCGACTGAGCACTACCTGCTGGGCCTGCAGGTCAACCGGGTCTACGTGATCCGAGTGGCTTTCGTCACCCCCTACGCGTCCAGCGCTTGGTCGGTGGTGTCGCACGAGCTGCACGGCCTCGAGGGTCCGCCCGACAGCGTGCTCGGACTGGACGTGCGGCCCGAGCTCACCGGCATCTTTGCGTACTGGGACGAGCCGGCGGGCATCGACCTGCTCGGTTGGTCCGCGACGCAGATCCGCCGCGGCCTGACCTGGGAGTTGGCCGAAGACACGGTCCTGTTCGACGGCCGCGCCAGCAGCGCGAACCTCGGCTGGTTCCCGGCTGGCAGCCAGATCGTCTGGGCGGCGCACCACAACACGACGGGCAAGTGGTCGGCACCGGTCTACGACACGATCGAAATCCTGAGACCGAAGCAGCCGCTGCCGACGGCCTCGGCCGTCGACGGCAACCGGATCATCGTCCTGATCCCGAACGACGTGAAGGGCACGCAGCCGATCGCCTTCCTCGAAGTCAGCCTGGGCGAGGAGTACGGGGGGTCGGTCGTCCTGGCCCAGTTCCAGGGCAAACGCTTCGAGACCACCCAGTCGGAGTTCGGCCGCAAGGTGTTCTGGGTGGTGGCCGTCGACGTGGCGGGCAACCGCAGCGCGCCGGGCTATGCCGCCGTGGTCGTGCTGTCCTCGCCATCGAGCCAGATCGGCAGCATCAAGGGCACGCTGCAAGGCGCCATCGACGAGCTTGCACTGGCGCAGCTCGAGGGCGTGGTGATCGCCGACGAGAAGCTCGGCACCGCACAGGCCGGCATCTATGAGCGGGTCGAAGCCATCGTCACGGATCAGAAGGCGATGGCGACCCAGTTCGAGGGCATCACCGCCTCGTTCGACGACTTCCAGGCCTTTGCCACCAGCAAGATCACGGTGCTGGCCGACCAGTCTTCCGCCTCGGCCTCGCGCGTGGACATCCTGGCCGTGAAGACCGAGACCGCGCTGGCCGGCATCGTTGAGGAGTCCACCACCCGGGTGAGCGCAGTGAACGCCGTGGCCTCCCAGGTGACGACGGTGCAGTCGAGCGTGAGCGCGCTCGGCGGCACCGTCGGCGCGCTCACCGCCACCGTCCAGATCCAGGCGAACACGGTGGCTAACCTGGATGGCAACCTGGGCGCGCAACTCATGCTGCGCACCGAGGTGATCGGCAGCACGGGCAAGCGCGGCCTCGCAGGCATCTCCACGGGCGCGACGAGCTCCAGCGGTGGCACGCTGGTGCAGTCCGAGATCATCCTGTTCGCCGATCGCGTGCTGGTCGCCAACGACCCCACGGCAACGGTGCTCACACCGCTGCTGAAGGTCGAGGGCGGCATTGTCTACATCGAGACGGCGCGCATCAAGAACGCCGACATCGACACGCTCAAGGTGGCCGGATATGCGCTGTCTGTCACGTTATCGGCCTCGGGCGCGGGTATGGCTTCGGTGTCGTTCACGGTGCCGCCTGGTCAGATCTGGCGCGTGTCGCCACACGCATTCGCGCTCAATGGGCCCTCTGTCACGCGCAACTCGGCCAGTCCCTACACGGCCTATTTGTCCCTCACGGACGCGCCAACCTCTGACGTCACAGCCTCGCTCATCGGTGGCGGCGGTGAGAACGGAGGGGGAATTTATCGGTCAGGTGCCGTCATCAATGAGACGACAACCGACTACCCGGCGGGCGCCCGCACGATCACTGCTGCCTGGTCAGCCGACATCGGGACGGGTGACGGCTCGCCCCCCACCGTGCGCCTGACGGTGCGCATCGAAAAGCGAGGTGCTTGATGGCCGATACGCAACCCCTTGCGACGCCACGCGATTTCTGCGTCATCGACGCCAATGGCAAGGTGGTCATGCGAGGACAGACCCTGGACCTGCCGCAGATTGCTGGGCGCACCACCCTGGCGGAAAGGGCGCCAGAGAACAGCTTTCGTCTCGGGAATGCCTGGGTGCAGATGCCGCTCCAAACCGATCCAGCGCAGGTCTTTGACTGGCTCACCAAGACCTGGATCTACCCGGTCACGATCGCCGTGGGCAAGACCCTCGGCTCACTTGGCATCAAGCCGTAGGAATCACGCCATGCTCGAAAACACACGTCAGATCATCGGCCTGGAAAAGGCGATCGTCTCCAACCAGAGCGGTGCCGTGGCGCACTTCCACGTCGTCAAGCAGTACACCGTCAGCCACATCAGCAAGTCGTCGGCCGTCACGCTGGCCGGCTATGTCTCGCGCGAGATGTTCGATGCGGGCAAGGACCCGGTGCTGTTGGCGACCACGCAGATCCCCGCCATGCCAGTGTCCGGGAGGATCGAGGATCTGCCCACATGGTTCATCCAGCAGCTGCTCGCCGCCTCGGGGCATGACTACGTCGGCGCCACGCCGGTCCATGCGCCGGTCGACGGCATGGCCGAGCAGGCGGTAGGGCCTGGTGTTGAGGAGCCAGCCGCATGAGCAATTGGTATCGCGAAGGCACCATCAGCCTGGTCAACGGCAGCACGACTGTCACTGGCACCGGCACGAGCTGGCTGGAGAACGTGGCCGAATCGAACGGCCTGAAGACGCCGATCGGTCCCGAAGAGATCGAGAGCGTCACCAGCAACACCGTGCTCCAGCTGGTGACGCCCTACGCCGGGCCTACCATCAGCAACGTGGCCTACTCGATCATCCCGACCCAAGGCGTGGCAGTGTCGCTGGTCAAGAAGGTCGTTGCGCTGCTGTCCGCTTCGGGTGTCGTGAAAGACGCCTTCGCTGCTGGACAGCTGGCCAAGACCATCGACATGGAGAAGCGTGTCACCCTGACGCAGCTGGCTGCGGCGGCTGGCGTCGACCTAGTGGGTTATGACGGCGGCAGCCTGCAAGACATCGCGGATGGTGCCAAGACGATGCAGGGCTACGTGGCCCTGCGCGCCTACACCGGGCGCGCCAGGAGCGTGCGGCTGACCGCCGCGGGCATCGCCGGCATCTTCGAGCGCGACTTCGGCGACACCACGTCGGTGGACAACGGCGGCACCATCATCGTGGACGCGGGCAGCCGGCGCTGGAAACGCAGCTTCGCTGGCGACGCCAACATCCTGTGGTTCGGTGCGGGCGCCTCGGGCTCGACCGACGACACGGCGGCCATCCAGGCGGCATTCAACGCCGAGCCGCACATCTTCATCCCCAAGCGCGACTTCATCGTCAACGCGGTCGATCCGAACTACCCCAACGCCTCGTATGGCGGCGGCGTGAAGTTCAAGAACGGCAGCTTCGTCACCGCCGCCGCCGGTGCCCGATTCCTGGCCAAGAGCAACGCCAACACCGCGCCGGCCTACGTGATCGCCAATCTGCGCGACACGACCAACGTCACGATCTACAACCTGGAGGTGGTGGGCTCCGTCGACACCCACACCGGCTCGCCGGGCGAGTGGGGCATGGGCTTCTACGTCGCCGGCGCGATCAATCCGCGGCTGTTCAACTGCGTGGGGCGCAAGTGCTGGGGCGATGGCTTCTACGTGGGCAACTCCATCGAGACCAGCACCAACCCGACGACCGGCGGCATCCTCTCGAACTGCCTGGGCGATGACAACCGCCGCCAAGGCCTGTCGATCGTGTCATGGTCCAAGGGACTGGTCGACGGGGGCGAGTACAACAACACCGGCAAGACGAAGTTCGTGCAACCGGCCTATGGCATCGACATCGAGCCGGACCCCTCGGGCCAGGACGTGATCGATGTGGTGCTCATCGGCGTGCGCACCTTCGGCAACAAGTACGGCGGCCTGCAGCTGGTGCCGGGCTTCATGACCTCATCGAACTATGCGAGCCGGAACTACAACGTCACGGTGATCGGCTACGAGTCGCGCAAGGACGGCAGCTATGGGGCGCTGCGCTTCGCGAATCCGGACCTGAACCAGAGCGGCATGGTCGTCGCCAACAAGATCAACGGGTCGATCCGGCTGTCGGGCGTGAAGATCGTCGAGAGCGTCGGGCGCGGCGTGGACTTCGCACGCTGGATCCCAGCCTCGCCTGACGTGATCATCGACGGGATCGAGGTGATCGATCCGAACACGTCAGGAGGGGCGGCAACGCTGGAAGACCAGTCGGGCCTCGTCATGTTCATGGCCGCTGCGGATGCTGCAAAGCAGACCGGCCACGGCAAGGTGACGATCATCAATCCGCGCATCGTCGACACGCGCTCGCCGCCCAAGATCGTCCTGGCCATCCAGATGGGCGCCAGCGCAGGGCAGACCTTCTCGGGCATTGAGATCCGCAACCCATCGGGCTCGGGCTGGTCCTCGACCGCCAACGGCCTTGTGCGCGCGGTAAACGCGTCAGGTGTGTCGGTGACTTTCGACACGCCGCCCAACAGGGACTTTGCTGGCAGCACAGGGTCGACAAATGCTGCGTTCGCGGGCTATTCGATCGCGCTGTCAGCCAGCGGGGTCTTCACACTGCCGCCTGCGAACACATCGATCGGCCTGACCTACATCTTCCAGAACCGCTACGGCGTCACGATGCAGATCCGACCCGATGCGTCCGACACGGTCTTGGATCTTGGTCGCACGCCAGGCAACGACGTGGTGCTGACCGACAAGGGTGACCAACTGGCCATCAAGTCGATCGGCGGCAATGCCTGGGAGGTGGTGCGCTGCGTCGGGCGCTGCCGTGCGCTGGGCTTCTCGCGTCCTCCCACGATCGTCTATGTCGGCGCGATGCCGACGACCGGCGCCTGGGCGCGGGGCGACCAAGCCATTCGGATCGACGCCACGGTCGGGCAGCCCAAGGGCTGGATCCGCATCACAACGGGCAGTGGCAACGCGCTCGGAACCGACTGGGTTAGCCTGGGCAACCTGTGAAGCCCGATTGAGATTGACGCCCATCCCATGAAACCCGCTTCGGCGGGTTTTTCTTTGGCTGCGCCACGTGTGTCCCCGCGCGAGAGGGCTCTTCCTAGCATCGATTAGAACCCCCTCCCTGAAGGACCTGACCTATGAAACGCACCCTCGCCGTGCTCGCCGCCCTCGCGCTGGCGGGTGCCGCTTTCGCCGCGCCACCAGCCGGCACCAAGCTGGCCGACGAGGCCAACGCTGCCAGTACCAACTTCAAGCTGACGGCACCTGCCGTTGTCAGCTACGGCGCTGGCACGGCCTGGACCGAGAAGACGTTGGACGCTGGCGCCTACGTGTGCCACCCGGCGACGTTCGGGCTTTCTGGTGGGATGACGGTGCCTCGCAAGCAGTGCAAGTTCACCCTCAAGCGCGGTGGTGTTCCCGTTTCAGTGCCTGCCACCGATCCGATCCTCGGCGCCAAGCTCTCCGACGAGGGCGGCAGCTTCGAGTTGGCTGCGCCGACGCGCGTGGCCTGGGGCCTGGCGGGCAAGTGGCGCGTCGCCGAGTTGCCCGTCGGCAAGCACGCCTGCGCGGCGCCGACCTGGGGTGGCGTCGATCCGTTCGTCGGCATGCTCAAGGCTTGTCACGCTCCCACGACACTGCCGGTGTCTGTGGTCGAGCCCGTGCTGCAGCCGAAGCCCTCGCCGGAGCAAACGCCGACGCCGACGCCGCCCGTCGTCGTCGCGCCCACTCCCCCGGCAACGACCGATGGGGCGTGGCTCGCGATGGCAGAGAGCATGCACACCCTCAAGGGCCTCGAGTACCGCTTCGGCAAGAAGAGCGTCAAGGTGCAGAACCGGCCGACGCTGCAAGAGCCTGAGCACAAGCTGATGCCGCTGGGCGACATCCGTGGCTACGAGTTCGGGACGTTCAACAAGGACGCAGGCGACTACGCGTCCAACGTCCTGCATGCGATGTTTCTGCCCACCGACCCGAAAAAGCACTTCGGCGTGTCCGACCTGCAGGGCTCGGTCAGCGTGCACTACACGATCGGCACGAAGCCAGAATTCTCCTGGACCCGCTACATCCGCAACGATGGCGACGAGCGCTACAACGGGATGGAGCTGCGCCGCATGCGCGACGCCCAGGGTGTGAAGTTCGAGAACCCGGTCTGCACGGCGACCGGACATGGTCGTCCGACGTGGGGCACGATGTCGCTCAACTTCTTCGCCGACGGCACCTTCGGCACGCTGGGCGCCAACACGATGACGAACAAGACGCACGGCAAGCTGCCTGCGCATCTGAAGCCGGTTGCCTGCGCGATCAGTTCGTCCTACGAATACGCCGCGGCGGTGGTGTGGAACATCCAGACCAAGGCGAGCGAGGTCGCCGTCATCTCGCTGACTGGCCTGGGCGAAGGCAGCACGGTCGAGAAGCCCAACGCCGGCGGCGCCAATGGCGGTGAAGGCTGGTGGGGCGAACGGAACGAACCGCATCCCGGCATGCACAACCTGGGCAACATCGCGTTCGCCAAGTACCTGGGAAGTTTCCCGACGGGTTTGAAGTCCGCCACCTCGATCAGCTTCACGACGGGCCACCCGCGCCACGGCTACCTGAACGGCAGCGGCGTCGCTGAAGGTCAGAACGGCACGACGGGCAACACCGCCCGCTGGAAGGCCAACGAGCAGCAGCGCCAGGACTGGGCCACGGGCAAGTTCAGCAATCGCTACCCGCGCCAAGGTCTGATCATGGTCGGCTCGAAAGATGAGGCGACGGCGGTCCTCATCGACGCGTCGCCGCTGTTCCAGTTCATCAACAAGATGTACTTCAGCGACCGCACCACGTTCCTGAAGACGACGGACGTCGGCCCAGGCGCCGACCAATGGCCGTACAGCTTTGCGAAGGCGCCGGAGCAGATCCCGAAGATCGCCAAGGTGATCAAGACCGACAGCCCGGTCACGTCCGTGTTTCTGACGCCGATCTCCAACAAGGTCGAGTACTACGCAATCTACGGCACGGCGAAGGGCGACGCGCACGTCGTCACGCTCGGCGGCTTCCCCAGGGCGGTCGACCCGAGCAAGTGGGTCGAGACGGACAAGAAGTTCCTGGGCGAAAACCTGACCTGGATCACTCACGTGCGTGAGAAGGCCATCGGGCTGCAGACCGACCTCGTGGCCGATGTGATGCAGCAGTACATCTTCGTCTCGCGCGAAGAGAACGCGGCGACATGGGCGGACATCAACGGCGGAAAGATGACCGTGCGCCGGACGATGCAGGACAGCCGCATCCAGGACATGGTGGTCGCCGAAGACTACGACAACCACGGCACCGAGCAGTACCTGCTCGCCGTCGCCGACTTCGAGGGCGAGATGGTGCACAACGTCCTCTGGGGTCCGATGATCATGCACACGTACCCGGGCAAGCCTCGGTTCGAAATGAAGCCGGCCGGGGCCCAGTTCATGTACGGCGGTGGGATGAAGATGCCGGGCAAGGTGTTCAACATCTGCGTGGCGAACATCTCCTGAGGTGCTGGCCATGTCCCCCGACCTCAAGCAGCGCCTGACCGACTTCTACAACGCGCGCATCGTCGCCGGCTGGTACGCCAGCTGGGCAATGTGGCTGGGCCTGCTCGGCACCATGCTGCCGATCCTGCTCGACGGCGCACAGATGGCGCTCGACCACTGGCCCGAGCTGGCGCAGATGCTGGAACTTTCGCCGCGCAACACGCTGGTGCTGCAGCTGGTCATCGCCGCGCTGATCCCGCCAGCGCGCGCCTGGCAGCAGCGCTCGATGCAGGTCGCCGCGCTCAAGCAGGCGGCGCAGACCGGCAACGTCACTACGCGCGTGGGCCTGGACGCCGTCATCGTGGCCGTGCCCGGCACGTTCCCCCAAATGGTCCGGCCGGAAGAAAACGGGTAGCCGATGAGCCAGTCCTCTGTCATCGACGCCGTGGGGCTGTCGATCATCGTGGCCGCGTCGGTGTTCTCGCCGAAGATGGCTGAGGTGGTCGGGCCCTATGTGCTCATCGCCACGGCCGCCGTGATCGGCGCGTCCTTCGCGCTGGCCCGACGGTCCACATCCAGCCGGTGGGCGGCGGTCTTCTACTTCCTGCGCGTGGTCGGCCTGGCCATCCTGCTCACGGTGGGGCTGTCGGCCTGGCTGTCGACGAAGCACCCTGACTTTTCCGAGCGTGCACTGCTCGCGCCGGTGGCACTGCTCATCGGCTTCGTTGGTGACGGTTGGCCAGCGCTGCTCAGCAAGATCGTCTCGATGCTCTACGGCTTCATCGACATCGTGCGCGGCAAGGGGGGTGTCCAGTGATGGACTTCCTCATGCACCTCGAGACCAACCAGCCATTGGTGCTCTGCCTCAACGCGCTGCTGTGTCTGACGATCATGGGCATCTGCGTCTGCCGCCTCAACGCGATGGATCGCTACGTGCTCCTGCGCGTGCGCTTCGAGTACGTCTTCTGCATGACGGCTGGCTTCGTCAGCATGGCCCGGCCTTGGTGGGGCGAGAACGTAGGCTGGGCCAGCCTGATGCTCGAGACCGCCATCCTCATCATTTTCCTGTCGAGCTCGCACGCATGGCGGCCGGTTAGGACCACGGCGGGCGTCATCGACACCCCCCCGGAAAGCGCCCGGACCGACCTGGCGCCACTGGAGACCACACGATGACTTTTGACGAAGCTTTCGATCGCCTCATCGGTCATGAGGGCGCCTTCAGCCAGGATCCGCGCGACGCGGGCAACTGGACCAGCGGCCGCGTCAACGTCGGTCAGCTGAAGGGGACGAAGTTCGGGATCGCCGCCAACACCTACGGCGACCTCGACATCCGCAACCTGACGCTCGAGCAGGCCAAGGCCATCTACTACCGCGACTGGTGGTTGAAGGCTGGCGCCGACGAGCTGCACCCGGCCGTCGTCTTCCAGATGTGGGACTTCGCAGTCAACGCTGGCATGGGCACCGCCAAGCGCGCGCTGCAGTACGCCGCCGGCGTGGCCGTGGACGGCCAGATCGGGCCACTGACGATCGCAGCGGTCAAGGCCGCAGCCCTGAATGACATCCTGCTGCGCTTCAACGCCTTCCGTCTGCGGCACTACACGTCGCTGAGCACCTGGTCGACCTACGGCAAGGGCTGGACCAATCGCACCGCCGGCCAGCTCGACTATGCCGCCAAGGACAACTGATGCTGCGGCCCTACGCCATCCTCGCCGCCGTACTGGCGTGGGCCGCGTCTGCTGGCGGTGCCTTCCTGTATGGGAAGCACGTGGGCGCCGAGCACGAGATCGCCACGCAGGCCCGCATCGATAAGTCCATCGAGACCACGCGCGACGCCGCGCAGCAGGGAGCCGCCAATGCCATCGCCGCACTCAAGCCGGTCAACAAGACCATCGTCCAGAAGACTCAGCGCGAGATCACCGAGAACGTGGTGTATCGCGATTGCCGGGTTCCTATCGACGGGGTGCGCCTTGCCAACGAGGCCATCACCGGACAGCCAGCCGAGCCCGCTCGTGATCAGTAGCTGTCCCGCGCCCACGCCGCTGCTCGACAACTCGATGGGCAGCCTGCTCGCGAAGGTCGTCGAGCAGGGCAACACCTACCGCGAGTGCCGAGCCGCTGCGCTGGCTGGCCGCGCCACGCCCTGACCCCCTTCCTTCACCACACCCCAAAGGACCCACCATGGCCATCACCGCCGCCCTCGTCAACTCGTTCAAGCGCGAACTGCTCGCGATGTCTCCGCACACCGCGGCGGACGTCTACAAGATCGCGCTCTATCCCAGTTCGGCCACCCTGAGTAAGGCCACCGCTGCCTACAGCGCAACGGGTGAAGTCACGGGCGCCGGCTACACCGCTGGCGGTCAGACGCTCGCTGGCTTCGCTGCGACGTTGGACACGGACACCGCCATCCTCGACTGGACCACCGACCCGAGCTGGGCGAACGCCACGATCACGGCGCGCGGCGCGCTGATCTACAACTCGACGCGTGCCGGCGCCGCCGTGGCGGTGCTCGACTTCGGCGCCGACATCACCAGCACGAACGGCGCGTTCACGGTCACGCTGCCTGCGCCCACTGCCGCCGCTGGCGTGATCCGCATCGCCTGACATGCCGACGCCCCGTTCGCTGCTCCACCTGAATGGAGCCAATGGCTCCACGACGGTCACCAACGAGGTGACGGGCGGCTCGGCCGTCCCGTGGGCGTTTGTGAACGGGGGGTCGGTCTCAACCGCCGGGCCGTACCTCGGCTCGGGCATGGCGCTGTTGAACCGCGAACAGTCGCTCGCGACCACGGCCGCGATCGTGCCGACGGGCGACTGGACGCTGGCGTTCCGGCTCGGCATTGCAATGAACTCGGACAACGGCCGGGCGATCATTGCCACGCAGGGCAAGGACGGCGACCCCGGATCCTGGGTGCTGCAGACGGGCGGCGGCGGCGATACCGACATCTACTTCTACAAGCCGGGCGGTCCGGACATCGACGGTGCACTGGCATCTGGTCAAGCCGTCGCGATCAACAACAAGCTGAAGGCTGGAAACTGCTTCCTGGTCATTCAGTACATGTCCGGCGTCATGTCGGTTGGCTTCGCTGGCTCGGATGACACGCAGGTCACGCGGATCCTGAACGGACCCTACCCGGGCGGCCAGACGCCGCAGGGCATCCTTCGATTCAATACCCACATCACCTCCAGCGGCGGCCTGGAGGCGGACACCGGCACGTCGCGCGTCGATGAAGTGGTGTTCCAGGACGGCGGGGCGATCTACCCGACGTACCCGTTCACGAAGCCGACCACGGAATACGCGTTTGCGAGCGGGAGCACGGCGACGCCCGCAGGGGTGAGTGCCGCGGCGGCAATCGGCTCGGCGACTGCAAGGGGCGTGGCCCGGGCGACACCGGCGGGGCTGGGCGCCGCTGCAGCTGTTCGGGCGCCGGTGGCTACCGCCGGTGCGAGGGCGGCCGCTGCTGGTGTGGTGGGTGCTGCTGCGGTCGGCCAGCCTGCGGCGAGCGGCACGGTGGTCGTCTCTGCGGCGGCCGTGCCGGCGGGCGTAGCGGCTACCGGGGCGATCGGTCAACCCGTCAGCAGCGCCGCTGCGCGCGCAACACCAGCCGGTGCCGCCGCCAGTGCAGCCATTGGGACGCCAGCGGCAGCCGGCGGCATGGTCATCCCGGCGACTGCAACGCCGCCAGGCATCAGCGCGGGCAGCAGCACGGGCCAGCCGGCTGCCGGTGGCGCTGCTCAAGCGCAGCCGACTGGCGCCAACGCCGTCGCTGCGGTAGGCGCACCAACTGCAACGGGCGGGATCAGCAATCCCGGCGCCGCACAGCCGTCGGGTGTCGCAGCTGCCTCCGGCATCGGCGCAGCCGCAATCACGGGCCGCGCCCAGGCCGCGCCCGCAGGTGTCTCGGCGGCTGGCGCGACCGGTTCACCAGCAGCAAACGGTGGCACCAACGTTCCCGGCATGGCACAGCCAGGCGGCGTGGCCGGCGTGTGTGCCGTGGGCACACCATCACCCAGCGCCACGGCGCGCGCGCAGCCGCTTGGCGCAGCAGGCACCGGCGCGGTGGGCACTGTTGCCGCGAACGGTGGTTCGAACATTCCGGCCACTGCTCAGCCCGCCGGGGTGGCTGCCGCCGGCTCGGTGGCCACGCCCAGCACGGCCGGCGCAGCACAGGCTCTAGTGCCGGGTGTGGCAGTCGCCAGTGCAGTCGGCGCGCCGGCCGCTGCCGGCATCGCACGCGCCATGCCTGCGGGGACCGGTGCTCAGTCGAGCGTCGGCGCCGCTGCTGCATCGGGCGGCACCAGCACGCCAGCCATGGCGCAGCCGGCTGGGATCGCTGCAGCGGCGAGCGTTGGCCAGGTCGTCGCGCGCGCGGAGGCGGTGGTGCTGGCTGCCGGCGTGCAGGCGCAGGCCTTCATCGCACAGGCCGTCGCCAGGGCAGCCGGTACGGCCGGACCTGCCGGCGTGCAAGCCATCGGCCTGGTGGGCAGCTTCATCACCACGATCGATCCCACCGATTGGATCCGCACTGTCATTCCCGCCGAGCGCCGGGCCTGGGTCATGAGAGAGCCCTGAGCCACCGCATCCACACCTCCCTCAAACCCAATTCCGGAATCCCACCATGAGCGACAACGTTTCCATCACACCCGGCACCGGCGCTGCCGTCGCGACCGACGACGTCGGCGGCATCCACTTCCAGAAGATGAAGCTCGACGTCGGCGGGGACGGTGAGTCGAAGCCGCTCGGCCAAGCCAACCCGTTGCCGGTGAATGTCATCGGGGTGATCGCGCTAGATGCGGCCTCGCTCGCTGCCCTCGAATCGATCGGCGTCTCGAACTTCCCGGCTAACCAGCTCGTCACCTTGGCAGGGCCAGTCGCCCTCGACGCATCGGCGCTGGCCGCGCTGGAGTCGATCACGGTGCAGCAGTCGGCGCTGCCTGCGGGGGCGAGCACCGAGGCCACCTTGGCGGCGCTCCTGACAGCGCTCACCAGCACGCCGGCCGTCAACACGCTGGCCCAGCCTGGGGCTGCCCGCCAGCTGACCGCAACGACCACAGGGTCCGGCATCAGCACACCCCTGACAGCCCGCCGCATTTCGATGGTCGCGCTCGGTTCCGCCATCCGCTACTCGATCGGCGCAGGCACCCAGACGGCTGCACCCACCTCGCACTACATCGGCCAGGGCGAGCGGCTCGACTTGAGCGTGCCGGCAGGCGCGCAGATCGCCGTGGTCTCAGCGACGCCCACGGCGGGCGTGCTCGAGCTGACGGAGCTCACCTGATGCGCCAGCGTGCGACCTCGATGAGCGCGATCCGCAACCTGCTCATCGCCGCGCCGTCGCCCGCGGTCTGGACGCCTGCGTCTGAGCCGGCCGGCACCTTCTCGCTGTGGCTTGATGCCCAGGACCGGGGCTCCTACACCTCGTCGGGCGGCTTCATCGCCATGCTGGGGGACAAGTCCGGGTCGGGCAACCATGCGGTCCAAGCGGCCGACTCGCTCAAGCCGATCGAAATGGACGATGGCTTCAAGATCCAGGATGGCAGGTACTTCAACTCCGCGCTGTCCGCTTCGAACAACAGCGAGACCGCGTTCGTGGTCTGCAGCAACTTCGACCTGGGCGGCAACCGGACGATTCTGGGCGCGAGTGCGAACGGCGGCCGGCAGTTCCGCACCACGTCGAGCAACATGCAGCTGGTGCGAGCGTCGGTCGCGGCGGTGGCGACCAGTTCAAGCCTTCCCGTCCAGACCAACATCAACTGCATCCTGGAGTGCCAAGTGGAGCTCGGGGCGCCGGTGGTCTTCGGCTTGAACGGGGCGCTCCAGTCGACCGCCTCGCACACGACGGGCTTCAGCGCTGGCACGGTCACACAGATCGGGGCCAGCTTGGGCGGGCAGGGTGCCCAGATCACGGGCCGCGAAGTCCTGATCCTGCCGTCCAAGCCATCGGCTCAGCTGGCCGACCGAATCCGTACCTACTTGAAGTCCAAGTGGGCGATCAGCTGAAGGGCCAACGATGTTGCTGCTGCTTCGAACCCCATCCACCGTCCCGCCCGTTCTGATTCGCCCGTCGCGTTGGATCGTCTACGTGATCCCGGCGGAGAGCCGTCACTCCAACATCGAGAAGCTATGAGCCAAATTCGCTCCCCCGAACCCTTCTGGCGCACGACGGGCGTGAAGACGCCCTGGGGCCCGTTCGACCCCGATGCTCGGCTGAACTTCTCGTTCGATGTGAGCCCGTGGGTCACCTCGGCTGGAGTGGGGCTGGCTTTGGCGGACTGCGAGGTCCTGACTGACCAGAAGCTCCAGGCCAGTCGCGAGATCGACGGGCAGATCATCACCGTGCGCATGCAGGCGGCCGCGGGCCAGACCCTCGTCCCCGAGACCTACCTGTCGTTCCGCCTGCGCATGACGCTCAGCGACGGCCAACGCGATGACCGGACCTTCTGGCTGCTTGTGCGAGAGAGGTAAGAGCTTGAAAAAAGCCCGTTGACCTGGTGGAAGTCAACGGGCAAGACGGGCTCTCGACAGCCCCATGCATGAAGAAGATGGCGTCACTCGCATCAAGCAGCGTTCTTAAGCAAGGTCTACCTTGAGACTTTCACCCAAAGTCCGGCGCTAACCCGGTCCTGACACCATCAGGTCGAAATCTTACGGCAGCTACATGCTGTCCCCGAAGATTTCAGGCTGTGACTGCAGTGCGGGTATTGGCAGAGCATGCGGTTCCGCTTGGGTTATGACGTTGGCGACGGGCTAACGGATGTGACGTTCTACCTATACGTGCGAAAGGGGTAGTGCCTTCACAATGGCACGCATGAAAGATGACACCGAACCTGACAAGCTGCACATCGTCTGCCCACATTGCCACACCACCAACCGCGTACGCGCTGACCAGCTAGGCAGCGCGCCCGACTGCGGCAAGTGTCATCAAGTACTTTTCACTGGGCATTCGATCGCTCTGGACGAGGCGTCGTTCGACCGCCATGTGGCACGCAACGAGATTCCAGTGCTGGTAGATTTTTGGGCGCCTTGGTGCGGCCCCTGTCGTCAGATGGCGCCCGGCTTCGAAACGGCTGCCACCAAACTTGAACCGCACGTGCGTCTCGCCAAGGTTGACACCGAGGCCGTGCCGGCCCTCGGCAGGCGCTTCAACATCCGTAGCATCCCGACGCTCGCGTTGTTCAAAGGTGGTCGGGAGATTGCGCGACAGGCTGGCGCTATGGGGCCAGCCGACATAGTTCGCTGGGTTGAGGCCAATCTGCGCTGATCGACGGTCGCAAGAGCGTCCACACCACCAACACTGTATTCGCCGACAGCGTGGCGACGATGCAGATGAGGGCAGTTGATGGTCAAGCGCTGGTGTTAGGCTCATCCCTGTAGTTCTGTTTGCGCATGCTCGTTAGTGAGGGACAGCGAGATGATCAAACGTTTTGGCTAGTGGCGAAAAGACGTTAGTTAAATTCAGAATAGACTATTGATCTATTTAAAAATTTTATTATCAATTCAAGAATTTATGTAAGCTGCAGATCTGATGCAGATTTCGTTCATAAAAACTGTCATTTTGTAGGTAAAAAAGGAACAATTTATGCAAAATAAAAAACAATCAGCCGGCAATTCATCAAACAATGTGGATTTAGTCGGCGAGGGGGTTGTTGTTCCTTTTAAGCTTCATGGAATGTCAAATCAAGGAAGTTTGACAAGGGCGACCGCAGTTGTCGATCTTTCTGGTGCAGCTGCGCCGACTCGAAAGTTTGTAGCTGACTGTTTTGAAATCAGAAAAGAATTTGGGGAATATAGATTATTGTTTGGTCAACGCAAAGTTGACGGTAAATCTCTGAGGGCTATGTTGGATGTTAGATTTCCTATAGAACCAATGCCTGGAATGGCAGCGACTGTTTATGCGGGAATAGTCAGCATTCCCCTTGATGAAAAATTACAAAGCATCAATTATTTGATGGAATTTCTGGAAGAGCCTGAGCAATCTATTGCGTTGGCTGCGAATTTCACTCGAACGAATGCTGGTCCTGGTGCTACAACTATGGATTTTTTCAACTCTTCTGGGTTGGCATTGGCAAATTTTTTTACAACACAGAAATTATTCACCGATCCAGTTGTAAGATTAACTATGCCTAACCCCATGATGCTGCAATTCTCGAAAGAGCTTGAGAAAATTGTCCCTAAAAATATTGCGGTGCCAACATGAGTTTTGCAACCTTTGGGGATTTCCAAGATTTGAGCATAAGCAGCTGGATTAAAAATGCTTTTTCTGAAACGCAAAAAAAGTCTAAGATTTCTAGCTCTATAAAAAACAAATCAGAAAAGAAAGTTGATAAACCCAAATCAACTGTAAATTTTTTAAGGTTTGTTGCGGCTGGTGCAGCTCTCGCGCTTGCTGCAAATGTTCAAGCGGAAGTGAAAAATGACAAGGTCGAAGATCACGCATTCCAGTTTTCTATAGAAACTGAGAACCATCAAGACAACAATCAAAACTTCGCTGCTGAAGTAATCAGAAAAGAAGCAAGCAATGCAACTACTCAGCTGTCATTTGTAGCAAATAAAAACTTACTCACTCCAACTGCTTTTTCTATTGGTGAATTGCTGTTGCCGTCGACAAAAAATGCGTTGGGCGCTAGTGGTTTAATAAGACTTGAGCAGTTTCTTGCGCTGGAAGCGGGATGGGACTCAGGTTATGGAGAGCCATTAAATATTCGCTCTCTTGAAAAGCTCAGTTTTTTTCTAGAAGAATCTAGAATCCAGCCGCCGCGGCTGGGAACTTTTATGTCTCAGGACGGCAACTTAATAATAAACTGGCTTGACGCGAATAACAAAATAATAGAACTGGAGTTTTCTTCAAATCAAGTTTCTATATTTAAAGAAAAAGATAGCAGATCTTATGAACTGTTGTTAAAAAATTCTGGTTCAGTTGAAAAAATACTAAGAATTATCAATTCATGAGCGTAGGAAACGACGAGATTGTGGTTCGCGCTTTGCATGCTCCTTTTTGGAGTGAAGAACTCCAAAGAGGCACAAAAAGCGCATTTCAACAAACAGATATTTCTGTAAGCAGAGAAAAAATTGTTCCTTATGAAGACATAGTAAGAATTTTCAAGCATGATCTTGATAGACCAGCTTCTGACTCAAAGCCTGCTCGTCAGGTCCGTGGAACTGCTTCTCTAAGGGTGGATCAGGTCTTAACTGCTTGTGAAATAGAGAAAACCAAGCGTAAAGTCAATTTTGTAGAGAAGCCTGAGGCTGGATCTTTGGAGAAAGAAAAAAATCTTTCCCATGCTTTGATGACCGTCAGGGACAACAAAGATAATCCTAAAAAACTTCCTGATGCGGCAGCTTTTGCTGTTTTAGAATTGGCAACTATCAAAATAGTAAATTGAAAGAACTGCAGATATCGGTTTTAACTGGGTGAGATTCAATTTTTAACAACGAATAATCTGAGAGGCTTTCAACCATTAGCGCAGCACGAAGCAGTCCCACTCTTGGACATGCCAGCTCAGGTTGTCGACGTCCCACCCCATGAAGCGGATCTCGTTGTCCTGGACGGCAGTAATGCGGGCCTCGAAGAGTTCCGGACCGGGTGGGCGGATGTCGGTCTCACCGGGCGGGAAGTCCACGCGCACGGACAAGTACATGACCTCGCGGTCCTGGACTGTCTGACGGGCTGTGATCAGGTGACCCGTGAACCCAGTCTGCGGGCGATAGCGCGCGATGAAGCGGCCTTCTTTGCGGCGGAGTTCGACCCGTACTTTCATGCTGGATGAATGTACAGCAGTCGAGCTATTTTGATTTGTGCTGCGCCCGCATCGTGTCCACGTGGTCCGCCCAAGCCTGCATCATCTCCGCGCGCTGCGGCAGGTAGGTCGCGAAGTTGTAAGCCGCGCTGATCTTGTCGCGCTCCTGGTGCGCCAGCTGCAGTTCGATCAGGTCGTGCCGATGGCCAAGTTCATGCAGGATGGTCGAGGCCACCCCGCGGAACCCGTGCCCCGTCATCCGTCCCCGGTAGCCCATCCGGTAGAGCGCGAACAGGATCGTGTTGTTGCTCATGCAGGCCTCGTGGTCTCGCTCGCCTGGAAACAGGTAGTCTGGGCCGGTTCCTGACTCGCGGATCTGCTCGAGGACCTGCAGCGTCTGGCGCGACAATGGCACGAGATGGTCGGTGCGCATCTTCATCCGGCCGGCGGGCACACGCCAGAGCTTTGCTGCCATGTCGATCTCGCTCCACTGCGCCTGGATCAGCTCGGTGGTGCGCAGGAACGTGAGCGTCATCAGCTTCATCGCCAGCCGGGTGCGCGGATAGCCGGCGTACACCTCGATCTTGTTCAGCAGCTCGGGCATCTCCCGGGCGTCGAGCCGCGCGAAGTGACGTTCCTGTTTCGGCTTGAGGGCATCGCCAGGCTTCACCTGGGCCGCGACGTTCCGAGTGGCCAGCCCATGCGCCACCGCATACCGCAACACCTGTCCCGCCACCTGGAAGGCACGCCGAGCCAGATCGTTCGCGCCGCGTGCCTCGACTTTCTTCGCCAGCGCCAGCAGCATCGGCGCGGTGATCTTCGCCACGGGCAGTGCGCCGATCGCCGGGAAGATGTCGCCCTCCAGGCGCTGCATGACCTGGCCGGCGTGCTTGGGCGTGCGTGTCACGGACCAGGCCTTGTGCCATTCCCGCGCGATGGCCTCGAACGAGTTGTCGGCCGCGATGGCGGTGCGTCGCTTCTCTTCCTTGCGCTCGGCGCTCGGGTCGACACCCGTGCGGAGCAGGGCGCGTGCCGCGTCTCGCTTGCCTCGGGCTACCGCGAGGGTGGTCTCAGGGTAGGTGCCCAAGCTCAGACGCTTCTCTCTGCCCTCGAAGCGGTACTTCAGCCGCCACCACTTGCCGCCAGCCGGCGACACTTCAAGGTACAGCCCTTGGGCGTCAGAAAGCTTTCGGGTCTTCTCGGTCGGCTTGGCCTGTCGGATGGCAGTGTCGGTGAGGGGCATGGAGGAGGGCAGTGGGGGCAACAGGCTCTGGGGGCAACTTCCTGCCCCCTGACTTGCCCCCAATATAGTCCGGATGCCCCCGGGTTCCTGCGGTCCTTGGCGAACAAAGAAAAAGCCCGGCTCCCTATGAGGGACCGGGCTTTTTGGTGGTTCGCGAATGATCACGAACACTAAACTGGCGGAGCAGGCGGGATTCGAACCCGCGGAGGGCTATTAACCCTCACACGCTTTCCAGGCGTGCGACTTAAACCGCTCATCCACCGCTCCGCGAAGCCCTCGACTATAGCAGCGTTTCAAACCGGAGGCGCCGGCTTGCCAGCCTGCACCATGCGCATCGCCGACGCGATCAGCGCCGCGGTCTCGGTCATGTTGCCGGGCACGATCAGGGTGGTATTGGAGTCCGCGGCCACCTTGCTGAAGGCGTCGACCGCACGTTCTGCCACCTTCAGTTGAACGGCCTGTTGGCCGCCGGGCTGTCGGATGGCAGCGGCCACGCGCTCGATCGCGTCGGCGGTGGCCTCGGCCAGCGCGGTGATTGCCGCCGCCTCGCCCTGGGCGTTGTTGATCTGTGCCTGCTTCTCGCCCTCGGAGCGCGCGATGAACGCCTCGCGCTCGCCCGTCGCGATGTTGATCTGCTCCTGGCGCCGACCCTCCGAAGCGGCGATGAGCGCGCGCTTGCCGCGTTCGGCCGTGATCTGCGCCTGCATCGCCAGCAGGATTTCTTTGGGCGGCGTCAGGTCCTTGATCTCGTAGCGCAGCACCTTCACGCCCCAGTTGAGTGCCGCCTCGTCGATGGCGGCGACCACCTGCGCATTGATCACGTCGCGCTCCTCGAAGGTCTTGTCGAGCTCGAGCTTGCCCACCACGCTGCGCAGCGAGGTCTGGGCGAGCTGCGTGACGGCGACGATGTAGTTGGAAGAGCCGTAGCTCGCGCGCATCGGGTCGGTCACCTGAAAGTACAGGATGCCGTCGACCTGCAACTGTGTGTTGTCGCGCGTGATGCAGATCTGGCTGGGCACGTCGAGCGGGATTTCCTTCAGGCTGTGCTTGTAGGCGACCTTGTCGATGAAGGGGATCAGGAAGTTGGCGCCCGGTGTCATGGTGCTGTGGTACTTGCCCAGGCGCTCGCGCACCCAGGCGTTCTGCTGCGGCACGAACTTCACCGACTGGCTGATGAAGATGACGGCGATGACGAGGAAGACGATGGGAACGGAATATTCCATGCGACGCTTTCGATGACGGACAACGGATGAAGGAAGGGAGGCGAGAGGGAACGAGGACGTCGGTCGATGGCAGGATCGGGGCGAACCGTGCGGGACGCGGTCAGATCCGTTCGACGACCAGCCGGCTGCCGACGATCTCGCCGACGCGGTGCTCGCCCGGCGCGGTCGCCTGGCCGTCGCGTGGAATGGCGGTCCACTGGGCACCACGGTGACGCACGCTGGCGGTGCCATCGGCGTTCCAGCGTTCGATGTGGACGTGCGAGCCGATGTCCAGGTTGACGTCGCGGTTCGAGCGGCTGGGCAGCGGGGCGGGCCGGCGCCGGCGGATGGCGTACCAGACGGCCACCGCGCCGACACCCATCACCGCCGCCGCCGAGATCTGCGCGCCGAGCCCGAAACCCGCGTGCGCCGCGATCGCCGCGGCCGCGAAACCGATGCCCAGCAGCAGCAGGTAGATCGTGCCGGAGAGCAGCTCCAGCACGATCGTGCCTCCCGATATCAGCCACCAGAAAGTGGAATTGGCCATGTGCGCTTCCTCATTGAGCAATGACTGTCATTCTCGGTGCATCGAGGTACGTCGGCGTGTCATGCGGATTCCGTACACTTCGCGCCTTTCCCGATTCCCCACCACCGTTTTATCGCCTGCTTCCTGGAGCCTTGCCGCATGAAATTTCGCTTTCCCATCGTCATCATCGACGAGGACTTCCGCGCCGAGAACACCTCGGGCCTGGGCATCCGTGCGCTCGCGCAGGCCATCGAGAGCGAGGGCTTCGAGGTGCTGGGCGTCACGAGCTATGGCGACCTGAGCCAGTTCGCGCAGCAGCAGAGCCGCGCCAGCGCGTTCATCCTGTCGATCGACGACGAGGAGTTCACGCCCGGCCCCGACCTCGACCCGGCCGTGCTCAACCTGCGCAGCTTCATCGAGCAGGTGCGGCGTAAGAACGCCGAAGTGCCGATCTACATCTACGGCGAGACGCGCACCTCGCGCCACATCCCCAACGACATCCTGCGTGAGCTCCACGGCTTCATCCACATGTTCGAGGACACGCCGGAGTTCGTGGCGCGCCACATCATCCGGGAGGCCCGGAGCTACCTGGAGGGCGTGCAGCCGCCGTTCTTCAAGGCGCTGATCGACTACGCGGAGGACGGCTCCTACTCGTGGCACTGCCCGGGCCACTCGGGCGGCGTCGCCTTCCTCAAGAGCCCGGTCGGCCAGATGTTCCACCAGTTCTTCGGCGAGAACATGCTGCGCGCGGACGTCTGCAACGCGGTGGAAGAACTCGGCCAGCTGCTCGACCACACCGGCCCCGTGGCCGCCAGCGAGCGCAACGCGGCGCGCATCTTCAATGCCGATCACTGCTTCTTCGTGACCAACGGCACCAGCACCAGCAACAAGATGGTCTGGCACCACACGGTGGCGCCCGACGACGTGGTGGTGGTGGACCGCAACTGCCACAAGTCGATCCTGCACGCGATCATCATGACCGGCGCCATTCCGGTGTTCATGAAGCCCACGCGCAACCACTTCGGCATCATCGGACCGATCCCGAAGAGCGAGTTCGAGCCGGCGGCGATCAAGGCCAAGATCAAGGCCAATCCGCTGCTCGCCGGCGTCGACCACGACAAGGTCAAGCCGCGCGTGATGACGCTGACCCAGTCGACCTACGACGGCGTGATCTACAACACCGAGACCATCAAGACGATGCTCGACGGCTATGTCGACACGCTGCACTTCGACGAGGCGTGGTTGCCGCACGCCGCCTTCCACCCGTTCTACGGCGCCTACCACGCGATGGGCAAGCGCCGCGTGCGGCCCAAGGAGTCGCTGGTGTTCGCCACGCAGTCCACGCACAAGCTGCTCGCCGGCATCAGCCAGGCCAGCCACGTGCTGGTGCAGGACTCGCAGAACCGCGCGCTCGACCGCGACCTGTTCAACGAGGCCTACCTGATGCACTCGTCGACCAGCCCGCAGTACGCGATCATCGCCAGCTGCGACGTCGCCGCCGCCATGATGGAGCCGCCCGGCGGCACCGCCCTGGTGGAGGAGAGCATCCTGGAGGCGCTCGACTTCCGCCGCGCCATGCGCAAGGTCGAGGAAGAGTTCGGCAAGGACGAGTGGTGGTTCAAGGTCTGGGGTCCGGAGAAGCTCGTCGACGAGGGCATCGGCCGCGCCGAGGACTGGATCATGAAGGGCGAAGGCAGCACCGACAGCAAAGCGAAGAGCGCCAAGCGCAACTGGCATGGGTTCGGCAAGCTGGCCGACGGCTTCAACATGCTCGACCCGATCAAGTCGACCATCGTCACGCCCGGGCTCGACCTGCAGGGCAAGTTCGCCGACACCGGCATCCCCGCCAGCGTGGTGACGAAGTTCCTGGCGGAGCATGGCGTGATCGTGGAGAAGACGGGCCTCTACAGCTTCTTCATCATGTTCACCATCGGCATCACCAAGGGCCGCTGGAACACGCTGCTGACGGCGCTGCAGCAGTTCAAGGACGACTACGCGCGCAACCAGCCGATGTGGCGGATCCTGCCGGAGTTCTGCCAGCAGCACCCGGTCTACGAGAAGCTCGGCCTGCGCGACCTGTGCCAGCACATCCACAAGCTCTACGCGCGCTACGACGTCGCGCGCCTGACCACCGAGATGTACCTGAGCGACCTGACGCCGGCCATGAAGCCGAGCGACGCCTTCGCCCACATCGCGCACCGCAAGACCGAGCGCGTGGAGATCGACGAACTCGAAGGCCGCATCACGACCAGCCTCATCACGCCGTACCCCCCGGGCATCCCGCTGCTGATCCCGGGCGAGGTCTTCAACAAGAAGATCGTCGACTACCTGCGGTTCGCGCGCGAGTTCAACCGCGAGTGCCCGGGCTTCGAGACCGACATCCACGGCCTGGTGGCACGCATCGACGAGGCCGGAAAGAAGCGCTACTACGCCGACTGCGTGCGCCGCACGGAAGTCTGAGCGTCGTCGGCCGCGGCTTCAGCGGGCCGCTGCCGTCGCTGGCAGATCCTCCCGCACGCGCAGGAAGCGCGCGAAGCGCGGCAGTCCCCCCGCGTGGACGCCGTTGTACCGGTAGGTCACCCAGGCGCCCACGGGCGGCGGATCGTCGCGCTGGGCGTCGGTGAAACCGCCGCCCAGCCGGAAACGCTGGCCGTCGGGCATTTCCACCAGCAGCGCGCCCAGCCGGCCGGCATGGCGGCCCTTGCCGTCCAGGTGCGCGATCACGCGTGCCTCCGCGTCGTCGTGGGGCTTGACCTTGAGCAGATCGGCGTTGCGTTCGCCCCGGTAGGGCGACGCGCCGCGATGCAGCATCAGCCCCTCGCCGCCCATCCGCACGGTCTTGTCCATCAGCGCGCGCAGGGCTTCGTGCGTGGTGGCGCGTTCCTGCGCCACCGGCACGACCCATGGCGCGGCGACGATGGGCAGCAACTTGCGCAAGGCGTCCAGACGGGTCGTGAAATCGCCCGGCTGCCGCGGCAGGTCGAACACCATGAAGCGCATCTCGCGCCAGGCGAGGTCGTTGGGCGTCTGGCTGCGCACCGTCGAGACGGCGAGCGCGAAGCGGCCGCGGCCGGCCCACAGTTCCCCGTCCAGCGGCACGCGCGGCAGGGGCGCCACGAACCAGGCCGGGGCCACGACGCGCTCTCCGCCACGGGTCCAGAGGGCCGTGCCGTCCCAGTAGCCGCGTACGCCGTCGTATTTCTCGCTGATCCAGTAGTCGGCCAGGGGCAGGCCCTGGCGATAGACATCCGCCAGCATGAGCGGGGGCGGCGATGCCGCCAGCGAGTCGCCGGCACCGGCCGCGACCAGCAGGGCGAGTGCCGTGCGCAGGAAGGTGCGCCGTTCGAGCGTCATCGGGAAAGCGCCGGAGGCGTCTGGACCCGCCCGTCGCGTCGCAGTGGGTCGGGTCGCGCCACGGCGGTCGGGCTCAGGCCTCGGCGATGCCGCCGACCACCTGGCTGAAGCCGCCGTCCACGTAGGTGATCTCGGCCGTCACGCCGCTGGCGAGGTCGCTCAGCAGGAAGGCCGCGACGTTGCCCACCTCGTCGATCGTCACGTTGCGCCGGATCGGCGAGACGTCCGCGACCACCGACAGGATCTTGCCGAAGCCCTGGATGCCACTGGCGGCCAGCGTCTTGATCGGGCCGGCGCTGATGCCGTTCACGCGCGTGCCCTTCGGCCCCATCGACTCGGCCAGATAGCGCACCGACGCCTCCAGGCTCGCCTTGGCCAGCCCCATGGTGTTGTAGTTCGGCAGGGCGCGTTCCGACCCGAGGTAGGTGAGGGTGAGCAGGGCCGACTTGTCGTTCAGGTAGGGCCGGGCCGCCTTGGCCATGGCCGGGAAGCTGTAGGCGCTGATGTCGTGCGCGATGCGGTAGCCCTCGCGCGACAGGCCGTCGAGGAAGTCGCCGGCGATCGCCTCGCGCGGGGCGAAGCCGATGCTGTGGACGAAGCCGTCGAATCGCGGCCACGTCCGTGCCAGGTCCGTGAAGAGCTTGTCGATCTGGGCGTCGTCTGCGACGTCGCAGTCGAAGATCAGCTTGGAATCGAAGTGGGACGCGAACTCGGTGGTGCGGTCCTTGAAGCGCTCCCCGACATAGCTGAACGCCAGTTCGGCACCCTGCTGGTGGCACGCGCGGGCGATGCCGTAGGCGATCGAGCGGTTGCTCAGAACGCCGGTGATCAACAGCTTCTTGCCGGTGAGAAAACCCATGGATCCGTCTCCTGAAAATCGTGGGGCAGAATTCTCGCATGCGAATCTGGCTGCTCTCGGTGCTGGCTCTGGCGGCACTCCCGGTGAATCCCGCCTGGGCGGCGCACGCCTATGCCCAGTTCGGCGACATCCGCTATGCGCCCGGTTTCACGCACTTCGACGAGGCGAACCCCCAGGCACCCAAGGGCGGCGAGATCCGGCTGGTGCCGCCGACGCGGCCGACGAACTTCGACAAGTTCAATCCGTTCACGCTCAAGGGCGCGGCGCCCTACGGCATCGGCACGCTGATGATCGAGAGCCTGCTGACGGGCAATTCGCAGGAGCCCACCACCGCCTACGGCCTGCTCGCGGAGGACGTGGCGGTGGCGCCCGACAAGCGCTCGGCCACCTTCCGGCTGAATCCGAAGGCGCGCTTCCACGACGGCTTGCCGGTGCTGGCGGCCGACGTGGTGCATTCGTACGAGACGCTCGTGAGCCCGGCGGCGGCGCCGCAGTTCCGCACCATCTACGCCGAGGTCGCGGGGGTCCGCGCGCTCGACGAGCGCACGGTGCGTTTCGATTTCGCCAGCGCCAACCCGGAGCTGCCGCTGGTCGTCGGCGGCATGGCGGTGTTCAGCCGCGCCTGGGGACGGGGCAAGCCCTTCGATCAGGTCGTGACAGAGGTGCCGATCGGCTCCGGGCCGTACCGCATCGCCGATCCACGCATGGGCCGGGACATCACCTACACGCGCGATCGGGGCTATTGGGGCACCGACCTGCCGGTGCGGAAAGGGCTGTTCAACTTCGACCGCGTCAGCTTCAAGATCTACCTCGACGACACCTCGCGCTTCGAGGGACTGAAGGCGGGCGAATACGACTTCATGCGCGAATTCACCTCGCGCAACTGGGCGCGTCAGTACAAGGGCCGCCAGTTCGATTCGGGGGAGGTCGTCAAGCGCGCTTTCGAGAACCGCAACCCCGGCGACTTCCAGGGCTACATCTTCAACCTGCGCAATCCGAAGTTCCAGGACGTGCGGGTGCGCCAGGCCATCGGTCTGGCGATGGACTTCGAGTGGCTCAACCGGCAGCTGTTCTACGGCCTGTACAAGCGCGTGACGGGGTACTTCCCGAACAGCGAATTCCAGGCCGAAGGCCTGCCCAAGCCCGACGAACTCGCGTTGCTCGAGCCGCTGCGCGCCCGGCTTCGGCCGGAGGTCTTCGGGCCGGCGGCCGTGCCGGCGAGCACGGCGCCGCCGGCCAGCCTGCGCGAGAACCTGCGGCGCGCGCGCGGGCTGTTCGCCGAGGCCGGCTGGACGTACCGCGACGGCGCCCTGCGCAACGCCGCGGGCGAGCCCTTCACCATCGAGTTCCTCAACGACCAGCCCTCGCTCGTCCGCGTGGCGACGCCGTTCCAGACCGCGCTGCAGAAGCTGGGCATCCAGATGAGTTTCCGGACGGTGGACTTCTCCCTGGCACAGCAGCGCATGGACGACTTCCAGTTCGAGATGACGACGACCCGGCTGCCGGGCAGCACGGCGCCCGGAGGCGAACTGATCGAGCGTTTCGGCTCGAAGGCGGCGGCCACCCCGGGCTCGTCCAACGTCTGGGGGATCGCCGATCCGGCGGTCGACGTCCTGCTGGGCAAGGTCGTCGCGGCCACCACCCGGCCCGCGCTGTCGGCCGCGGTGCGCGCGCTCGACCGCGTGCTCGCGCATGGCCACTACTCGGTGCCGCAGTACTACGGCGATGCCTTCCTCATCGGTTACCGTCCGGGGCCGTTCGTGCTGCCCGCCATGGTTCCGCCGTACTACCAGCCCGACACGTGGGCGCTGAGCACGTGGTGGGCTTCGCCCGCCAACCGCTGACGCACCACCCGTCCCACCCGCTCCCATCCTTCCCGCCCGCCCGCCCGCCGATGACCAGCTACATCCTCAAGCGCCTGCTGCTCATGGTGCCCACGCTCCTGGGCGTGCTGCTGCTGACCTTCGTCGTGATCCAGTTCGTGCCGGGCGGTCCGGTCGAGCAGATGGTGGCGCAGCTGCAGGGGCGCGACTCCGGCGGCGAGCGGGCCGCCAGTTCGGGCGCCGGCTACCGTGGTCGGCAGGGGCTCGACGAGCGACGCATCGAGGACATCCGGCGGCTCTACGGTTTCGACAAGCCACCGGTGGAGCGCTTCTGGGACATGCTCAAGTCGTTCGCGCGTTTCGACCTCGGCACCAGTTTCTACCAGCGCAAGGACGTCTGGCAGCTGATCAAGGAGAAGCTGCCCGTCTCCATCAGCCTGGGTCTGTGGACCTTCTTCATCAGCTACCTGATCGCGGTGCCGCTGGGCGTGGCCAAGGCGGTGCGCGCCGGCTCGCGCTTCGACTTCGTGACCACGCTGTTCGTGCTGATCGGCTATGCGATCCCGGGCTTCGTGCTGGGCGTGGCGCTGCTGGTGGTGTTCGGCGGCCAGCTGCAATGGTTTCCGTTGCGCGGGCTCACCTCGCCCAACTGGGAGAGCCTGGGGTGGGGCGCGCGCATCGTCGACTACCTGTGGCACATCGCGCTGCCGGTGACGGCGATGGTGCTGGGCAGCTTCGCCGTGACGGCGATGCTGACCAAGAACTCCTTCCTGGAGGAAATCCGCAAGCAATATGTGCTGACCGCGCGCGCCAAGGGCCTGAGCGAGCGGCAGGTGCTCTGGACGCACGTGCTGCGCAATGCGCTGATCCCGATCGTCACGGGGTTCCCGGCCGCCTTCGTCGGGGCCTTCTTCACCGGCTCGCTGCTCATCGAGACGCTGTTCTCGCTCGACGGCCTGGGGCTGCTGAGTTACGAGAGCGTGATCCGCCGCGACTATCCGGTGGTGCTGGGCACGCTCTATTTCTTCACGCTGATCGGACTGGTGACCAAGCTCGTCTCCGATCTCTGCTATGTCTGGGTCGATCCCCGTGTCAAGTTCGATTGAGCCGGGCGCGCCCGCGCCGGTGTCCACGGCGCCGGTCACGGTGTCGGCGAGCCCGGGTCGCCGCGCCTGGCAGCGCTTCAAACGCAACCGCCTGGGCTTCTGGAGCCTGTGGGTGTTCGGGGTCCTGGTGGTGCTGAGCCTGTTCGCCGAGGTGCTGTCGACCGACAAGCCGCTGATCGTGCGTTATGAGGGCCAGACCTATTTCCCCGTGTTGCGCGACCACTCGGAGAAGACCTTCGGTGGCGACTTCGAGACGCCCGCCGACTACCTCGATCCCTTCATCCGCGAGCGCATCACCGGTGGCGCCAACTGGGCCGTCTACGCGCCCAATCCCTACGGCCCGAAGACGCTGAACTACTTCGCCACCGCGCCCAATCCGGCGGCACCCTCGCGCGAGAACTTCCTGGGCAGCGACGACCGTGGGCGCGACCTGCTGGCGCAACTGGTCTACGGCTTCCGGGTCAGCGTGCTGTTCGCGCTTGCCCTGACCGCCATCGGCGTGGTGCTGGGCGTCCTCACGGGCGCCGTCCAGGGCTTCTTCGGCGGCCGGACCGACCTCGCGTTCCAGCGCTTCATCGAGATCTGGGGCTCGATGCCCGAGCTCTACCTGCTCATCATCTTCAGCGCCATCTTCGCGCCCAGCGTGGCGCTGCTGCTGGTGCTGCTGAGCCTGTTCGGCTGGATGGGGCTGTCGGACTACGTGCGCGCCGAATTCCTGCGCAACCGCCAGATGGACTACGTTCGCGCCGCGCGCGCGCTGGGCGTGTCGAACCTGCAGATCATGCGGCGCCACATCCTGCCCAACAGCATGACGCCGATCGTCACGTTCCTGCCGTTCCGCATGAGCGCGGCGATCCTGGCGCTGACGTCGCTCGATTTTCTGGGCCTGGGCGTGCCGCCGGGCACGCCGTCGCTGGGCGAACTGCTCAGCCAGGGAAAGGCCAACATCGACGCCTGGTGGATCTCGCTGTCGACTTTCGCGGTGCTGGTGATCACGCTGATGCTGCTGACCTTCATGGGCGACGCCCTGCGCGACGCGCTCGATCCGCGAAAGGCCGACCGATGACCGCACCCGATACCGCACCCCCGCTGCTCGACGTGCGGGGGTTGCGCGTGGGCTTCGGCGGACGCGACGTGGTGCACGGCATCGACTTCCGGATCGCGCCGGGCGAAAAACTCGCGCTGGTGGGCGAGTCCGGTTCCGGCAAGACCGTGACCGCCCTGAGTCTTTTGAGGCTGGTGCCCGACGCCGAGGTCGTCGGGGTCGCGCGCTTCGCGGCCGCCACGACGGCCGGCGGCGACGCCCCCCGGGACCTGCTGTCACTGCCCGAGCATGCCCTGCGCGGCGTCCGGGGCAAGGAGATCGCCATGATCTTCCAGGAGCCGATGACCGCGCTCAATGCGCTCTATACCGTCGGCGAGCAGATCGCCGAGGTGCTCGAACTGCACGAGAGCCTGTCCAGGCGCGACGCGCACGCGGCCGCCGTCCGCCTGCTCGCCGACACCGGCATTCCCGAGCCCGAACGGCGCGCACGGGCCTTTCCGCACCAGCTCTCCGGTGGCCAGCGCCAGCGGGCCATGATCGCCATGGCCCTGGCCTGCAAGCCGCGCCTGCTGCTCGCCGACGAGCCCACGACCGCGCTCGACGTCACCGTGCGCGCCCAGATCCTGGACCTGCTGGCCGACCTGCAGCGGCGCCACGGCATGGCGGTGCTGCTCATCACGCACGATCTGAACCTGGTGCGCCGTTTCGCCGACCGGGTGGCGGTGATGGAGCAGGGCCGCATCGTCGAGACGGGCGCGGTCGGCGACGTGTTCGGCTCGCCGAGCCATCCCTACACCCGGCGCCTGATCGACAGCCGCCCGACGCGCGACGTCCTGCCACCGCCGCCGGACGAGGCGGTCGCGCCCCTGCTGCAGGCGCGCGGGCTGCGTGTGAGCTACGCGACGCCGCTGCCGGGCCTGCGAGGCTGGTTCGGCAAGGGCGCCTTCGTCGCCGTGCAGGGCGCCGACTTCCACATCGCCCCGGGCGAGACCCTGGGCGTGGTCGGCGAATCCGGATCCGGCAAGTCGACGCTCGCGCTGGCGGCGCTGGGACTGCTGCGCCACACCGGCGACTTGGCGGTGGAAGGCCGCCCGTGGGGGGAAGGGCGCCGACAGGACCGGGCGTTGCGGCGCGCGATGCAGGTCGTGTTCCAGGACCCGTTCTCGTCCCTGTCGCCCCGCATGACGGTCGAGCAGATCGTCGGCGAAGGCCTCACGGTGCACGAGCCAGGGCTCGACCTGGCCGCGCGTCGCGTGCGTTCGCTCGCGGCGCTGGCGGACGTCGGTCTGACCGAAGCGCTGTTTCCGGCGCTGCTCGACCGCTACCCGCACGAATTCTCCGGGGGTCAGCGCCAGCGCTTGGCGATCGCGCGGGCGCTCATCGTCGGGCCCCGGCTGCTGGTGCTCGACGAGCCCACCAGCGCGCTGGACGTGACGATCCAGAAGCAGGTGCTCGCCCTGTTGCAGCGGCTGCAGCGCGAGCGTGGGCTGGGCTATCTGCTCATCACGCACGACGTCGAGGTCATCCGCGCCATGGCCCATCGCGTGATCGTGATGAAGGACGGTGCCATCCTGGAGGCCGGCCCCGTGGACCGCGTGCTCGACGCGCCCGACCATCCCTACACCCGCCAGCTGGTCTCCGCCGCGCGGCTGTCCTAGCACCGACACGAACGGAAACCGCGAATGCCGCCTTCCCAAGACGATCGACGCGCCGCCTGGCGGGCGGCGCTGGCCTGCATGGTGACGCTGTCGGTGGCGATGGGCCTGGGTCGCTTCGCCTTCACCCCGATGCTGCCGATCATGCTGCACGAGGGACGGCTCGACCTGCAGGCCGGCGGGCTGCTGGCGTCGCTCAACTACCTGGGCTACTTTCTCGGTGCGGTGACCTGCGCCGCCCTGAAGGTGCGCGCGGCGACGATGGTGCGCGGCGGGCTGCTGGCCACGGCCGCGCTGCTCCTGGGCATGGGGCTGCTGCACGGTTTCACCGCCTGGGGCACGTTGCGAACCCTGGCCGGCGTGATGAGCGCCTGGGTCTTCGTCTTCGCCTCGGGCTGGGGCCTGCGCCGGCTGGCGGAGACCGGCGGGTCGCAGCTCGCCGGCGTGATCTATTGCGGCCCGGGCATCGGCATCGCGGTGACGGGGCTGCTCGGCGGCGTGGCGGGCCGCTGGGGCGCCGATGCCGCCTGGATCGGCTTCGGGATGCTGGCGCTGGTCCTGATCGCGGCGATCTGGCGCGTGTTCGACGACGGTGCCGTGGCGGCGGCGGGCGGGTCGGGCCCTGCGGTGGGCCCGCGTCCGGCGTCGCCGCGCGACCGCGCCGATGCCGGGTGGCTGGTCGGGCTGTATGGACTGGCCGGCTTCGGCTACATCATCACGGCCACGTTCCTGCCCCTGATCGCGCGCCAGGCCCTCCCGGGCTCGAACTGGCCCGACCTGTTCTGGCCGCTGTTCGGCCTGGCGATCGTGCCCGGCGCGCTGATCGGCTCGCGCGCGCCCGCCGCGTGGGACAACCGGCTGCTGCTGTCGGTGGCCTACGCGCTTCAGGCGCTGGGTGTGGTGCTGACCGTGGTCTGGCCGACGGTGGCCGGCTTCGCGCTGGGCAGCCTGCTGCTGGGCATGCCGTTCACGGCGATCACGCTGTTCGCCGTGCGCGACGCCCGGCGGTTGCGCGGCAACGCCGCCGCCGGGCTGATCGGCTATGCGACGGCGTCCTATGGCGTCGGCCAGATCCTGGGTCCCCTGTTCGCCGCACCGCTGGCGCACCGCACCGGCTCGTTCGCCGTGCCGCTCCTGGTGGCCGCATTGGGGTTGGGCATCGGCTCGCTGCTGTTCGCACGGGTCTGGTGGCGTTCACGCGCCGGAACGAGGCTCGTCGGGGCCTGAACATCGGCGCGCGCGCCTGGGCGACGTAGCCATTTGGCATATAATCCGAAGCTCACGACCAAACGGGCGGGTACCAACCGCCCGTTTTTTTATGGGTCGAAACATTTCCGATGCGGCGTCCGCGGGCTGGCGACGCGGCATCGGACGCACCCCGGAATCCCAAAGGCGCTAACAGACACGTGGCATTGCAGCAGACAGTGGAACAAACCGTGGCCGGTCTCGGCTACGACCTCGTCGAAATCGAACGATCGGCGGGTGGATTGCTGCGTGTCACGATTGATTTGCCCTGGATCGCCCCCAGCTCGGAAGCTGTGGCGGCAGGCGTCCCCGAACCCTTCGTGACGGTCGAGGATTGCGAGAAGGTCACGCGGCAGTTGCAGTTCGCCCTGGAAGTCGACGGCGTCGACTACAAGCGCCTTGAAGTCTCCTCGCCGGGCATTGATCGCCCGCTGCGCAACCAGCAGGATTTCGAGCGGTTCGTCGGCGAGGTGATCGACGTCACGCTCAAGGCACCCATGGGTGCGGCGGCCGGCGGCCAGGTCGCCGCCAATCGCAAGAAGTTTCGCGGCACGCTCGAGCGTGCCGACGGTGGAGGTTGGCAGATCGTCTGGAGCGACGCGCCGGCTGTGAAGCCGGGACAGAAGATCGGGAAGAAGCGCGCGCTCGCACCGTTGCAGGCGCTGGGCTTCGTGCTGGAGGAGTTGCGCGAAGCGCGGCTCGCGCCGATCGTGGATTTCAAGGGCCGCAGGGCCAGGGCCGCCGAAGGTTCGACGCAGCGGGGTCCGGATGACGTCGCTTCGGAGGATGGCGGCATGGAAATGTCGGACTGACAAGAGGAGCTAGGGGCAATGAATCGCGAAATGTTGATGTTGGTGGATGCGATCTCGCGCGAGAAGAACGTCGAGCGCGACGTCGTCTTCGGCGCGGTCGAATCCGCGCTGGCGCAGGCCACCAAGAAGCTCTATCAAGGCGAAGTGGACATCCGCGTGGTGGTGGACCGCGACAGCGGCAATTACGAGACCTTCCGTCGCTGGCACGTCGTTCCCGACGAGGCCGGCCTCCAATTGCCCGAGCAGGAGATCCTGCTGTTCGAGGCCAAGGAGGAGATGCCCGACATCGAGGTCGACGAGTACATCGAGGAGTCGGTGGATTCGGTGCCGATCGGGCGCATCGGCGCGATGGCCGCCAAGCAGGTGATCCTGCAGAAGATCCGCGACGCCGAGCGCGAGATGCTGCTGAACGACTTCATGTCGCGCGGCGACAAGATCTTCGTCGGTACCGTCAAGCGCCTGGACAAGGGCGACATCATCGTCGAAGCCGGCCGTGTCGAGGGACGCCTGCGCCGCAGCGAGATGATCGCCAAGGAAAACCTGCGCAACGGCGACCGCGTGCGGGCCATGATCATGGAGGTCGACCTGACGCTGCGCGGTGCGCCGATCATCCTGTCGCGCTCCGCGCCGGAATTCATGATCGAGCTGTTCCGCCAGGAAGTGCCGGAGATCGAGCAGGGTCTCCTCGAGATCAAGAGCTGTGCGCGCGATCCGGGATCGCGCGCCAAGATCGCCGTGCTCTCGCACGACAAGCGCGTCGACCCGATCGGTACCTGCGTCGGCGTGCGTGGCACCCGCGTGAATGCCGTGACCAACGAACTCGCCGGCGAGCGCGTCGACATCGTGCTGTGGAGCGAGGACCCGGCGCAGTTCGTGATCGGTGCCCTGGCGCCTGCGAACGTCTCGTCGATCGTGGTGGACGAGGAAAAGCATGCCATGGACGTGGTCGTCGACGAGGAGAACCTCGCGATCGCCATTGGCCGGGGCGGCCAGAACGTGCGCCTGGCTTCCGACCTCACGGGTTGGAAGATCAACATCATGGACGCCAACGAGTCGGCCCAGAAGCTCGCGCTCGAAACCGATTCCAGCCGCAAGCTGTTCATCGAGAAGCTCGACGTCGACGAGGAGATCGCCGACATCCTGATCAATGAAGGTTTCACGAGCCTGGAGGAGGTGGCCTACGTGCCGATCTCCGAACTGCTCGAGATCGAAGGCTTCGACGAGGACACGATCAACGAGTTGCGCACCCGTGCCAAGGATGCGCTGCTCACGATGGAAATCGCCAAGGAAGAAAGCGCCGAAGGCGTCTCGCAGAACCTGCGCGACCTCGAAGGCCTCGACGCCGAACTCATTCCGAAATTGGCCGAGGCGGGTGTCCATACCCGCGACGACCTGGCCGACCTCGCGGTCGACGAACTCACCGAGATCACCGGCCACAGCGCCGATGACGCCAAAGCCCTCATCTTGAAAGCCCGCGAACACTGGTTCGCGGGCCAAGAGTGACGGTCATGGAGGCACGAAGCACATATGTCCAGCACCACAGTCGCCGAGTTCGCGAACGAACTCAAGAAGACCCCCGAAACCCTGCTTGACCAGCTCAAGAGCGCCGGCGTGCCCAAGGCGGCGCCCACCGATGCCTTGACCGAGGCCGACAAGCAGCGGCTGCTCGGTTTCCTCAAGGCCAGCCACGGCACGGTCGAGCCGGAGCGCAAGAAGATCACGCTCGTGAAGAAATCCACCAGCGAGATCAAGCAGGCCGATGCCATGGGCCGTGCGCGCACGATCCAGGTCGAGGTGCGCAAGAAACGAACGTTCATCCAGCGCGACGACGCTCCGGCGTCGCCGCCCGAGCCCGTGCAGGCGATGCCGGTGGAGCCGCCTGTCCAGGAGCCCGTGGTGCCCAAGGTCGACGAGGCCGAACTGGCGCGTCGCGAGGAAGAGGCACGCCGTCAGGCCGAGCTGATCCGCCGCCAAGAAGAGGAGCTGGCCGAGAAGCGCCGGCAGCGCGAGGCGACCGAGGCCCTGGCCCGCGAGCAGGCCGAGCGTGTCGACCAGGCCGAACTGGCCGAGCGCCAGGCGCGCGACAAGGTCGAAGCCGACGCGGAGGCACGCCGCAAGGCGGTTGCCGCGGCCACTGCGGCGACCGCCGCCACCAACGCGTTCTCCAAGAGCATCGCGCCGTCCCATCGCGCGGCCGCCGCGGCTGCCGAGAAGGCCGCTGCCGAGAAGGCCGTCGCGGAGAAGGCAGCCGCGGAGAAGGCAGCCGCTGCGTCCGCTGCCGCTGCACAGACCCGCGAGGATGCGAAGGCCAAGGTCGCCGCCGAATCCAAGGCCCGTGCCGACGAGGAAGCCGCACGTGCCAAGGACTTGGACGAACGCCGTCGCAAGGCGCTGGCCGAGGCCGAAGCCATCCGCGCCATGATGAACGCACCGGCCCGCGTGCTGGTGCCGCACAAGGCGCCGGAGAAGGAGATTCCGAAGCCCGCCGTCAAGGGCACGCTGCACAAGCCGGTCGCCCCTGTGGCCCGCCCGGGCGCGCCCGCTGCACCGGGTGCCGCCGCTGCGCCCGGAGCGGCCGCCGGCAAGGAAGTGAAATCGGCCAAACTCTCCTCGAGCTGGGCGGGTGATCCGGCCAAGAAGAAGGAAATCAAGACCCGTGGCGATGCCAGTGGTGGCGTCGGACGTGGGAACTGGCGTGGCGGTCCGCGTGGACGCCGCGGCAGCAACGACCGTGGGGGGCATGACGACCAGCACGTCCAGTCCGCACCGGTGGAAGTCCGCGTGCTCGAAGTGCACGTGCCCGAGACCATCACCGTCTCGGAACTGGCGCACAAGATGGCCGTCAAGGCCCAGGAAGTCATCAAGCAGCTGATGAAGCTGGGCATGATGGCGACCATCAACCAGTCGCTCGACCAGGACACCGCGATGATCATCGTGGAGGACATGGGCCATACGGCCGTGGTCGCCGCGTTGGACGATCCCGAAGCGTTCACCGACGAGGACGTCGGCGCACAGGCGGGCGAATCGCTGCCGCGCGCTCCCGTCGTCACCGTCATGGGCCACGTCGACCACGGCAAGACCTCGCTGCTGGACTACATCCGGCGCGCCAAGGTGGCCGCGGGCGAGGCTGGCGGTATCACCCAGCACATCGGCGCCTATCACGTCGAGACCGATCGCGGCATGGTGTCGTTCCTCGACACGCCCGGCCACGAAGCGTTCACCGCCATGCGTGCCCGGGGTGCCCAGGCCACCGACATCGTCATCCTGGTGGTGGCGGCCGACGACGGCGTGATGCCGCAGACCAAGGAAGCCATCAAGCACGCGAAGGCGGCCGGGGTGCCGATCGTGGTGGCGATCAACAAGGTCGACAAGCCCGATGCCAACCTCGATCGCGTCAAGCAGGAACTGGTGGCCGAGGAGGTCGTGCCCGAAGAGTACGGCGGCGAGGTGCCGTTCGTGCCCGTGTCCGCCAAGACGGGACAGGGCATCGACGACCTGCTCGAGCAGGTGCTGCTGCAGGCCGAGGTGCTGGAACTGAAGGCGCCGGTCGAAGCCGCCGCCAAGGGCCTGGTCATCGAGGCGCAACTCGACAAGGGCCGCGGCCCGGTCGCGACCGTGCTGGTCCAGTCCGGTACGCTCAAGACCGGTGACGTGGTGCTGGCCGGCTCGACCTATGGACGCGTGCGGGCCATGCTCGACGAGAACGGGCGTTCGAGCAAGTCCGCCGGACCGTCGATCCCGGTCGAGATCCAGGGTCTGACCGAGGTGCCGCAGGCTGGTGACGAATTCATGGTGATGGCCGACGAGCGCCGGGCGCGCGAGATCGCCACGTACCGCGCCGGCAAGTTCCGCAACACCAAGCTGGCCAAGCTGCAGGCTTCCAACCTGCAGAGCGTCTTCACCGACCTGTCGGCGGGCGAGGTGCAGACACTGCGCCTGATCATCAAGGCCGACGTGCAGGGTTCGCAGGAAGCCCTGGCGCAATCGCTGCTCAAGCTGGCGACCGAGGAGGTCAAGGTGCAGGTGGTGTACGCCGGTGTCGGCGGCATCAGCGAGAACGACATCAACCTCGCGATCGCTTCGAAGGCGGTGGTGATCGGCTTCAACGTGCGTGCCGATGCCGGTGCGCGCAAGCTGGCCGAGAACAACGGCGTTCAGCTGAACTACTACAGCATCATCTACGACGCGGTCGACGAGATCAAAGTCGCCATGTCGGGCATGCTTGCGCCGGAGCGTCGCGAGGAAGTCATCGGCACGGCCGAGATCCGCACGGTGTTCGTCGCCTCGAAGATCGGCACGGTCGCGGGCTCGTACATCACGTCGGGCTCGGTCAACCGGGGCGCGCATTTCCGGCTGCTGCGCGACAACGTCGTGGTCTACACCGGCGAGATCGATTCGCTCAAGCGGCTCAAGGACGACGTGCGCGAGGTCCGCGAGGGCTTCGAGTGCGGCATCAAGCTCAAGAACTACAACGACATCAAGGAAAACGATCAGTTGGAGTTCTTCGAGATCCGGGAAATCGCCCGGACCTTGTAAGGCGAAGAACCGAGCATGCCCAAGAGAAAACCCGCCGCGCCCAACCGTTCGTTCAAGGTCGCCGATCAGATCCAGCGCGATCTGACCGAGCTGATCGCGCGCGAACTCAAGGACCCGCGTGTGGGCATGGTCACGATCCAGGCAATCGAGGTCACGCCGGACTACGCGCACGCCAAGGTGTTCTTCAGCGTCCTCACCGGCGATCCGGTGGAGACGACCGAGGCACTGAGCCAGGCCGCCGGCTTTCTGCGCAGCGGCCTGTTCAAGCGTCTGCACATCCACACCGTGCCGACGCTGCATTTCGTGTTCGACCGCACCACCGAGCGCGCGGCCGACATGAACGCGCTCATCGCCCAGGCCGTCGCCTCCCGTTCCAAGGACGAGTAGCCATGAACGCGCCACGCACGAGGGTGCAGCGGCGCCCCGTGCATGGGGTGTTGCTGCTCGACAAGCCACTCGGACTTTCGAGCAACCAAGCGTTGCAGAAGGCCAAGTGGCTGCTGCGCGCCGAGAAGGCGGGCCACACCGGCACGCTCGATCCGCTGGCCAGTGGCGTGCTGCCGCTGTGCTTCGGCGCGGCGACCAAATTCAGCCAGCTGCATCTGGAAGCCGACAAGACCTACGAGGCCACTGCGCGTCTGGGCGTGAAGACGACCACCGGCGATGCCGAGGGCGATGTCGTGTCCGAGCGTCCCGTGCGCGTCGCTGCGGCCGATCTGGCGCTCGTGGAAGCACGTTTCACAGGCTCGCTTCGCCAGATGCCGCCGATGCACAGTGCCTTGAAAAAGGATGGCAAGGCGCTCTATGAGTACGCCCGTGAAGGCATCGAGGTCGAGCGCGCGCCGCGCGACATCGTGGTCCATGCACTGTCGCTGGAACTGATCGAGCCCGACCTCATCCGCATCGTGGCGACCGTCAGCAAGGGCACCTACATCCGCACCCTCGGCGAGGACATCGGCGAGGCGCTCGGTTGCGGCGCGCACTTGCGCTCGCTGCGTCGCCTGGCCACGGGCGATTTCGCCGTCGCGCGCTGCGTGACGCTCGACGCGCTCGAGGCGATGGACGAACACCTGCGGCAGGCCCGACTGCTGCCCGTCGAGTCGCTGGTCGCGGGCCATGACCGTGTCACGCTCGACGTCGACGATGCGGCACGTTTCCTCTCCGGCCTGCGCCGGCGGGGCGATTGGGCCGATGCCGAGGAGATCGCCGTCTTCGGCAGCCAGCCGGCGGCGTTCCTCGGGACGGCCCATGCGCGCGCACGAGAACTGATACCGGGGCGTTTGCTGAACCCCATCGAAATCCAGCAAATCCTTTTGAACGCACCTGTGAACGCAACTTTCTGCGAAACGACACCATGAGTACCAAGCAAATCCGCAACATCGCCATCATTGCCCACGTGGACCATGGCAAGACCACGATGGTCGACCAGCTGCTGCGCCAGTCGGGCACCTTCGCCGACCACGAGAAGGTCGTCGACACCGTGATGGACAACAACGCCATCGAACGCGAGCGCGGCATCACCATCCTGGCCAAGAACTGCGCGGTGAGCTGGGAAGGCACGCACATCAACATCGTCGACACCCCCGGCCACGCGGACTTCGGCGGAGAGGTCGAGCGCGCCCTGTCCATGGTGGACGGCGTCGTGCTGCTCATCGACGCCCAGGAAGGCCCGATGCCGCAGACCCGCTTCGTGACGAAGAAGGCGCTCGCGCTGGGCCTGAAGCCCATCGTGGTGGTCAACAAGGTCGACAAGCCCGGTGCGAATCCCGACAAGGTCGTCAACGCCGCCTTCGACCTGTTCGACAAGCTCGGCGCCACCGACGAACAGCTGGACTTCCCGGTCGTCTACGCCTCGGGCATCAACGGCTGGTCGTCGCTGGAGGAAGGCGAGCCCAACGAGCAGTGGGGTCCGGACATGTCCGCACTCTTCAACACCATCCTGAAGCACGTGCCGTCGCAGAAGGGTGACCCGGCCGCGCCGCTGCAGCTGCAGATCTCCGCGCTGGACTTTTCGACCTTCGTCGGCCGCATCGGTGTCGGTCGCATCAGCGCCGGCACGGTCAAGCCCATGATGGACGTCGTCGTCATGGAAGGTCCGGACGGCAAGGTCGTCAAGGGCCGCGTCAACCAGGTGCTGAAGTTCCACGGCCTCGACCGTGTGCAGGCGACCGAGGCCGGCCCGGGCGACATCGTGCTGATCAACGGGCTGTCGGAAATCGGCATCGGTGTGACGATCACCGACCCGTCCAATCCGGCCCCGATGCCGATGCTCAAGGTCGACGAGCCGACCCTGACGATGAACTTCTGCGTCAATACCAGCCCGCTGGCCGGCCGCGAAGGCAAGTACATCACCAGCCGCCAGATCTGGGACCGCCTGCAGAAGGAACTGCAGCACAACGTCGCACTGCGCGTGAAGGAGACCGACGAGGAAGGCATCTTCGAGGTGATGGGTCGCGGCGAACTGCATCTGACCATCCTGCTGGAGAACATGCGCCGCGAAGGCTACGAGCTGGCCGTGTCGAAGCCGCGCGTGGTGTTCCGCGACGTCGACGGCGTGAAGCACGAGCCGATCGAGCTGGTCACGGCCGACATCGAGGAAACCCATCAGGGTGGCGTGATGCAGGCGCTGGGCGAGCGCAAGGGCGAGCTGGTGAACATGGAGTCCGACGGCCGTGGGCGCGTGCGCCTCGAGTACCGCATCCCGGCACGCGGACTGATCGGTTTCACCAACGAGTTCCTGAACCTGACGCGCGGTTCGGGCCTGATCTCGAACATCTTCGACAGCTACGAGCCGCACAAGGGCGACATCGCCAGCCGCAAGAACGGTGTGCTGATCTCCATGGACGACGGCGAGATCTTCACGTACGCGCTGGGCAAGCTCGACGATCGCGGCCGCATGTTCGTCAAGGCGAACGATCCGGTGTACGAAGGCATGATCGTGGGCATCCACAGCCGCGACAACGACCTGGTGGTGAATGCCACGCGCACCAAGCAGCTGACCAACTTCCGCGTCTCCGGCAAGGAAGATGCGATCAAGATCACGCCGCCCATCGAACTCACCCTGGAATACGGCGTGGAGTTCATCGAGGACGACGAACTGGTCGAGATCACGCCCAAGAGCGTGCGTCTGCGCAAGCGCTACCTCAAGGAACACGAGCGCAAGCGCGCCAGCCGCGACTGAGCGATTGAGCCGCCCTGGGCGGCATTTGGAGCGTCTGGTGGACCTCCCCCGACCAGCGTTCCCATGAAAAAACCGGCGCATGCGCCGGTTTTTTCATGTCTGGGGGTGCGTCGACCACCCATCCAGGGGCGGCCGTCCGCGACCGCGGCGAATCCGCTCAGGGCCGTGCGACCTTCCAGACGCCGCCGACACCGTCGCCGGTCCGGTCGCCGGCCTTCGCGTCCTTGGCCCAGTAGTAGAGCGGTGCGCCCTTGTAGGCCCACTGCCGCGCGCCGTCGTCGCGCACGACGACGCTGTAGTCGCCCATCGTCCTGGCTGCGGGAGGCGCGGTCAGCGCCGGCCAGTTGGTGATGCACGGACCATTGCACACGGACTTGCCGCTGCCCACCACATCGCGGCCGAAGGTGTAGAGCGTCATGCCGTTCGGGCCGACGAGCACGCCGTCGGCCGTGCGCGTGGGCGTGTCCGCCATGGGTGCCGACGTCGTCCTCGACATCGGGGAGTAGCTGCCGCAGCCCGCGAGGAGGGCGGTGGCGAGGATCGATGCGGTGATCAATTTCATGGAATCTCCTGGTGTGGTGGTCGAAACTGGAAAAACCTTCGGAAGCGTCGGCAGTCTAGCCGCCCGGCTGACGCAATTCACGGTGCTTGATCAGCTTGGCTGGATTGCCGGCATAGACGCCCCATGGTTCGAGCGAACGGAAAGCCACGCCACGCGCGCCCAGGACCACGCCTTCTCCGACATCCACGCCCGGTCCCACGAATGCTTCCGCGGCGATCCAGGCCCGCGCGCCGATGGTGATCGGTCGCGTCGTGAGCTGGAACGCCGGCGAGGCGATGTCGTGCGACCCCGCGCACAGGTGCGCGCCCTGCGACACGATCGCGTCATGTCCGATGCGGATCGGCGCCATGTTGTAGCAATTGACGCGCGGTCCGATGAGCGCACGCTCGTCCATGTGGAGATGGGGCGGATACCAGACTTTGGCCGTGCCGCGGACGTCGCTTCCCGGCGCCATCGTCGCGCCGAACGTCCGCAGCAGGAAGCGGCGCCAGGCGCGCAGCGGCGGCGGTGTCCACGAGGCGAGCAGGGCCCAGGTCAGCATCCAGAGGGCGCGCAGCAGCCGGTTGGAGAGCGGGAAGCTCGGACCGCCGCCGAGAGGGTTGGATCGCTCGGCGTCGAGTGGTTGGAGTGCCATGGTGGGTGGATCGAGTGGATTGGAATCGTCTGAGGGACGAGGGCGTGGTCAGCGGCTGCGGCTCTTCATGGCACGCTCGACTTCCCGCTTGCCTTCGCGGTCCTTGATGGTGTCGCGCTTGTCGTGTTCGGCCTTGCCCTTGGCCAGGGCGATCTCGCACTTCACCTTGCCGGCTTTCCAGTGCAGGTTCAGTGGAACGAGCGTGTAGCCCTTCTGCTCGATCTTGCCGGTGAGCTTGCGGATCTGTTCCTTGTGAAGCAACAGCTTCTTGGTGCGGACCGAGTCCGGCGTGGTGTGCGTGGAGGCACTGCGCAACGGATTGATCTGGCAGCCGACGATGAACATCTCGCCGTCACGGATCATCACGTAGCCGTCGGTCAGCTGCACCTTGCCTTCGCGCAGCGACTTCACTTCCCAGCCTTCGAGTACCAGGCCCGCTTCGAAGCGCTCCTCGAAGAAGTAGTTGTATGCCGCCTTCTTGTTGTCGGCGATTCGCGAGGAGGGATCTTGGGTTTTCTTGGTGGCCATGGCTGTCTGATGTTGGGTCGCATGCCATCAATACAATCGAAGCGCACACACCGTGCCGATTCTATGAAAACCGTTCACAAGTCAGTCCTCATTTGGTACACCGCCGAAGAGATGTACGCCCTGGTCACTGACGTGGCGAGCTATCCCCAGTTCCTTCCCTGGTGCGACAGGACCCGTGTGCTCGACGCGGACGATGCGGGCATGACCGCCGAGATCGGCCTGTCCTTCGGGGGCATGCGGCAGAAGTTCACGACCCGCAACACGCACGTCCCTGGACGCGAGGTCCGCTTGAAGCTGGTCGATGGTCCATTCTCCAACCTCGATGGCATCTGGAAGTTCGAACCCGTGGGCGAGGCCGGCGAGCGGGCCTGCCGGGTCGAACTCGACCTGAGCTATGGCTTCAGCAACTTCGCGCTCCAGGCCGTCGTGGGGCCGGTCTTCGACAAGGTGGCGTCGAGTCTGGTCGAAGCCTTCGTCAAGCGAGCTGAACAGGTCTACGGCGCCACGACTTGACGACCATCGTCATCACGCTCGTGTGTTCGCCCGCGCCTCGGGAGGTGTTCGAGCAGATCTTCGACATCGCGCCGGGAACGACGATCGCGGACGCGGTGGCCGCCAGCGCGCTGACCGATCGTTTTCCGGACCTCGACTGGCGTGCCATGACACCGGGTGTCTGGGGCAAGGTGTGCGAATGGCGTCGTGTGCTGGCCGACGGCGATCGCCTGGAGTTGTGTCGGCCGTTGACGGTCGACCCCAAAGTGGCCCGGCGCGAGCGCTTTCAGCGCCAGGGCGCCCGCACCACCGGATTGTTCGCACGCCGTCGAGAAGGCGGGAAGGCCGGCTACTGAGTCCGGCGATCGCGGCGTGGGGGGCGACGCGGTTCCTGGGCGCGGATGCTCAGCTGCATTCGCCGTCGATGATCGACTGGAGACGTCGGTTTTCGGCTTCCCGGGCGCCGTCGTCCATGATTTCGCGTTCGCCATTGGCGTTGATGCGGGCGATGCGGATGCCGCTGTCGAAGGTGGCTCTGCCCTGACGGGCCCGTGCGCAGTTGTCGGCCCTGGTCCTGGCGATGCGTTCGGCCTCGGCCATCTGGCGGGCCTTCTCTGCATCTTCGGCGCGGCGCGTCTTCTCCTCGAGTTCCCGGTCGACACCCGAAGGCCGGGTCAACCCGGCCGGGGCACTCGCGCGCGACTGCGCCGCCGATGCGGGCGTGGCCGGCACCGGAGGTGAGGCCGGTGTCGTGATCGAAGCGGAATTCCCAGGACGACGCACGATGTTCTTCTCCGGCACGCTGATGGGTGGCGCCTGGTCGCTGAACACCTTCTTGCCATTGCTGTCGATCCACTGCCATTGCGCCGTGGCGGCCATCGACAGCATGCCCAGGCAGGCCAGCACGAGACGACGCGAATTTTTCATCGGTGGCAGTTTAGCCCCGCCTCGCCCGCATGGAAACGAAACGGGGCGTCGTCGCCGAGGCCTGGCGCAGTCGCCCTGCGGGCGCGGCGCGCGTGCGAATGCGTGCGCCGCGCTCGTTACAATCCTTCTTTTGGAGCCTCACCCATGCGCCTTCTAGGCAAAGCGCTCACCTTCGACGATGTGTTGCTGGTGCCAGCGTTCTCTCAGGTCCTGCCCAAGGACACCTCCCTCGCCACCCGGTTCTCCCGCAACATCTCGTTGAATCTGCCACTGATCTCGGCGGCCATGGACACCGTGACCGAAGCCCGCCTCGCGATCGCGATCGCGCAGGAAGGCGGCATCGGGATCGTGCACAAGAACCTCACGGCACAGCAACAGGCGGCGGAGGTAGCGCGCGTCAAACGCTATGAATCCGGCGTCCTGCGCGACCCGGTGGTCATCACCCCGGCTCATTCGGTGCGGCAGGTCATGGCGCTTTCCGAGCAACTGGGGATTTCCGGCTTTCCGGTGGTCGATGCTGGCAAGGTGGTGGGCATCGTGACCGGGCGCGATCTGCGCTTCGAGAACCGCCACGACGTGCCGGTCAGCGAGATCATGACGCCCCGCGACCGGCTCATCACGGTGCCCGACGGCACCACGCTCGCCGATGCGAAGGCGCTGCTGAACAAGTACAAGCTCGAGCGCCTTCTGGTGATCAACGACGATTGGGAGCTCAAGGGCCTCATCACCGTCAAGGACATCACCAAGCAGACCACGTTCCCCAATGCCGCACGGGACGCCAACGGTCGCCTGCGCGTGGGTGCGGCGGTCGGCGTGGGCGAGGGCACGGAAGAGCGCGTCGAGGCGCTGGTGCGCGCCGGGGTCGACGCCATCGTGGTCGACACCGCCCATGGGCACAGCAAGGGCGTGATCGAGCGCGTGCGCTGGGTCAAGCAGAACTATCCGCAGATCGACGTGGTCGGCGGCAACATCGCCACGGGCGACGCTGCGCGAGCCCTGGCCGATGCGGGCGCAGATGCGGTGAAGGTGGGCATCGGTCCGGGATCGATCTGCACGACCCGCATCGTCGCCGGCGTGGGCGTGCCGCAGATCATGGCGGTCGACAGCGTGGCGACCGCGCTGCAAGGCACAGGCGTGCCCCTGATCTCCGACGGTGGGGTGCGCTACTCGGGTGACATCGCCAAGGCCTTGGCCGCCGGTGCGAGCACGGTGATGATGGGCAGCATGTTCGCCGGCACCGAAGAGGCTCCCGGCGAGATCGTTCTGTATCAGGGCCGCAGCTACAAGAGCTACCGTGGCATGGGCTCCATCGGTGCCATGCAGCAGGGCAGCGCAGATCGCTATTTTCAGGAATCGAGCACCGGCAACCCCAACACGGACAAGCTGGTGCCTGAAGGCATCGAAGGACGTGTTCCGTACAAGGGCTCGATCGTCTCCATCATTTATCAGATGGCCGGTGGTGTTCGCGCCAGCATGGGCTACTGCGGCTGCGCCACCATCGACGAGATGAAGGAGCGCGCCGAGTTCGTCGAGATCACGTCGGCTGGCATCCGAGAGAGTCACGTGCACGACGTGCAGATCACGAAGGAAGCCCCCAACTACCGGGCTTCCTGAACAGGTTCACTCCATCCCCACATCGCACGCCGCGACGAGTCACGGCGTGCCTCGGCGATCACCATCGATGCATCAAAAAATCCTCATCCTCGACTTCGGCTCGCAAGTCACCCAGTTGATCGCACGACGCGTGCGCGAAGCCCATGTGCTGAGCGAGGTCCATCCGTGCGACGTCACCGACGAGTGGATCCGCGAATACGCCAAGGACGGCTCGGTCAAGGGCGTGATCCTGTCGGGCAGCCATGCCAGCGTCTACGAGGAATCGACGGACAAGGCGCCCCAATCGGTGTTCGAGCTCGGCGTGCCGGTGCTCGGCATCTGCTATGGCATGCAGACCATGGCGCACCAGCTCGGCGGCAAGGTCGAGAGCGGTCACCAGCGCGAGTTCGGCTTCGCTTCGGTGAGCGCGCGTGGTCACACGGCACTGCTCGACGGGATCGCCGACTTCACGACCGACGAAGGCTCGGGCATGCTGGACGTCTGGATGAGCCATGGCGACAAGGTCACCGAACTGCCGCCTGGCTTCCGTCTGATGGCCTCGACCGAGAGCTGTCCGATCGCCGGCATGGCCGATGACGTGCGCCGCTTCTACGCCGTGCAGTTCCACCCCGAAGTCACGCACACCAAGCAGGGACAGGCGATCCTGGAGCGCTTCGTCCTCGGGATCTGCCAGGCCCGTCCCGACTGGGTGATGCGCGACCACATCGCCGAGGCCGTGGCGCTGATTCGCGAACAGGTCGGGGACGAGGAGGTGATCCTGGGGCTTTCGGGTGGTGTCGATTCATCGGTCGCGGCCGCCTTGATCCATCGCGCCATCGGCGATCAGCTCACCTGCGTGTTCGTCGATCACGGGTTGCTGCGTCTCAACGAAGGTGACGTGGTGATGGACATGTTCGTCGGCAAACTGCATGCCAAGGTGATCCGCGTCGACGCGAGCGACTTGTTCCTCGGCAAGCTCGCCGGCGTGAGCGATCCCGAAGCCAAGCGCAAGATCATCGGTGGCGAGTTCGTCACCGTGTTCAAGCAGGAGGCCGCCAAGCTCCTGAGCGCCGGTGCCAAGGGCGCGAAATGGCTGGCGCAGGGCACGATCTATCCGGACGTCATCGAGTCCGGCGGTGCGAAGAGCAAGAAGGCCGTCACGATCAAGAGCCACCACAACGTGGGCGGTCTGCCCGCGCAGCTCGGCCTGAAGCTGCTGGAGCCGTTGCGCGATCTGTTCAAGGACGAGGTGCGGGAGTTGGGCGTCGCGCTCGGTCTCCCGCCCGAGATGGTGTATCGCCATCCGTTTCCCGGTCCGGGGCTGGGCGTTCGGATCCTGGGGGAAGTGAAGAAGGAATACGCCGATCTGCTGCGACGGGCCGATCACATCTTCATCGAGGAGTTGCGCAATTTCCAGGATCCGGCGACCGGCAAGAGCTGGTACGACCTTACCAGTCAGGCATTCACCGTCTTTCTGCCCGTCAAGAGCGTCGGGGTGATGGGTGATGGCCGCACCTACGACTATGTCGTCGCGTTGCGTGCGGTGCAGACCAGTGATTTCATGACCGCCGACTGGGCCGAATTGCCCTACGCACTCCTGAAGAAGGTATCGGGACGGATCATCAACGAAGTGCGTGGCATCAATCGCGTCACCTACGACGTGAGTTCCAAGCCGCCGGCGACCATCGAGTGGGAATGACGCCACGGCCTCGCGGTAGCGAGCGGTCGATCCGACCACTCGCCATTGACCACTGACCACTGACCACTGAACAGACGGGCCCTGGCATCCTTGGCGAGGATGGCCGGTCTCTCGGTCGAGCACTCGGTACTTGCGTTTTTCCGTTTGCGTGATGAGAATGGTTCTCAATTCTGTTAACCACGTCGTACAGACAGGCTCGGGAAAGCATGGACATCGCCTCCAACCCATCCAGCTCGGTCATGGACGAGCATCGCGTCTTGGTGCGCCACTACGGTCGGACACAGTTGCGATGCAGCGAGTTGATCGAGCGACAAGCCGCTGAAATCAGCGTTCTACAGGCGCAGGCGATTCGGTTGCGCGGGGCGCTGGTGGTGCGTGAGACGGCGCTTTCATGGGCGCGTGAAGCGCGACCGACGCTGGAAGCTGAGATCCCATCGCCAAGGAGCCGAGTGGTGCTGCTTCGCCGGATCGATTGGCTCGTCGAGCGCATCCAGGAGCTGATGCGGGAGCGGTTGCATTGGCAGTGGCGTCGTGATCAGGATCTGCCTATCGCGTCGTCGAATACCGAGGACGGCGTCATCGTCGCTGGCACCACAGTCTCGGCGGAGCCGCTCGGGACCGCCGAATGCACGGTCGACGATGTCGAGGCGTTCGAAGCCAGTCTGGTTACCGCCGATCTGGTGATCTGCCAGACGGGATGTCTCAGTCATGACGCCTACTGGCGGGTGCAGGACCATTGCAGGCGCACGGGAAAAGCCTGCGTGGTGATGGCGCGTCCCGATGTGTTGCGGATCGTCCGGGTTCACGCGTCCGACCCGGCGGAGGCGCCGAACGACCGTTGAAGGCAGCGTTCTGGACCGGTCTGGCGGATGAGCGCACGGCATCCGATGGGGCAGGATCTGCTCCCAGTCGGTGAACATCGCCTGGTTCAGAGGCCCTTGCGCACCGCTTCGGCCAGTGCCAGGACGCTCAAAGGTGCGGAGCCTTCGGCTTTGTTGTTGATCGTCACATACACCGGATGACCTGCCGCAGCCGTTCCGCGGATGACGCGCGAGAGGTGATCGCGGGTCTCCGGGTCCGGATCCACCAAGCGATCGAATGGCTCGTACAGATCCTTGGCGACTTCGTAGCCATAGGCGCCATGGCGTCGATGCAGATTCCAGCGCGCGACCATTGGGCCGGGCCAGAGCGCCCGCAGCATCGGAAGTTGGGCTTCGATGGGGGGCATCTTCGCGTGCAGGCCGAGGCAGTAGGTCGCACCCGCCTCACGCAGCACCACTGCCAGCGCCGGTGAAACGAGTTCCGGATTACGGACTTCGACAGCCACCACGCCGTCCGGTGCGACGCAACGGATGGAGGGGAGGGCCTCCAGCATTCGGGACAGATCCGCGAGCACCAGCGGAAGTCTGGCGAGCATCGAGGCGGGCAACGGGCTCAATTGAAATACCAGTGCACCGACCTTGGAGCCAAGGCCCTCCATGGCGGGACGAACGAATTCGCGAACGGCGATTTCCGGATCCAGGAACGCCTCATTGCGCTGCATGCCTCGACCCTGGTTGCCACGCAGCATGGCATCGGACAGGAGGTTCGGCGCTTTCACGACGAAGCGGAAGTCGTCCGGAACCTGCGCTGCCAACGTCGCATATTCGCTGCTGCTCAATGGCTTGTAGAACGACCGGTCGAGGCTGACGGTACGCAGCAAGGGATGCCGCGCATAGGCGGGCAGACCTTCGCGGGCGAGTTGACTGGCCTTGTACTCGTCAGCCCATACCACGCCTGCCCAACCTGGAAAGCCCCAGGACGACGTGCCGAGTCGGACCGCCTCCGGCAATGCCTTCGCCAGGTCGGTCACCTGTGCATCCGCGACCTGTGGCTCGACGCCGACACGGCTTGGCGCTGTGCTCCTGCCGGGCTTCACATGGCTTTGAATCGCTTCGACACGATCGGTCTCGTCGGGAAAAAGTGAGTCCTGCATGATGAGACGACGATTCTCGCTGTTGGATGCCAGGACGCGCGACGCAGAGGGTGAAAGACAATCTGCCCCGAACAACATAAGGAGTGCCTCGCATGCGTGGATTCGGACTCATCGGCATGGTCTTGGCATTGGCGATTCTCGTAGTGACATTGACACAGCGGCAGACAGCGCTCGAAGGCTCAGCGGCAAGGCCTCGTGCGTCGTCGGACGAAGCTGTCGGCGGGACGGCCCTTGGCGGGCAGGCGCGACAGGACTTGCAGCAGGCATTGGACGCTGCGATGCGAGCCCCACGTTCCGATCCCGACGCGCAATGACGACCGATGCCCACTGGATGAGTTTTGCCCTCGAGGAGGCACGGCTGGCAGGGGAGGCCGGTGAGGTGCCGGTCGGGGCGATCCTGGTCAAGGATGGTGCGATCGTCGCCACCGGACGCAACTGTCCGGTGACGTCGTCCGACCCGTGCGCGCATGCCGAGATCCATGCGCTGCGTGCCGGTGCCGCGTTGCTCGGGAACTACCGGCTCGACGGGTGCGAGCTTTTCGTCACGCTCGAGCCCTGCGCCATGTGCGCCGGCGCCATTCTCCACGCGCGGATTGCCCGGGTCGTGTACGGTGCACGCGACCCGAAAACCGGCGCGGCAGGGTCCGTGCTGGACCTTTTCGCGCTGCCTCGCCTGAACCACCACACCCGCGTCCAGGGCGGCGTCCTGGAGGAGCGCAGTGCCGAACTGCTCCAATCCTTCTTTCAGGCAAGACGCGATGAATCGCGTCGTCGCGCGAGACCGTTGCGTCATGACGGCTTGCGCACGCCGTCGCAGTGCTTCGCCGGTCTGACCGATTGGGCATGTGCCGCCTCGTGGTCCAAGTTCGGTTATGTGCAAAACGGCTGGCGAATGCACTGGCTTGATAGTTCTGCTAACGGCTGTAGCGTTTTCAAAAACACGGTGATCTGCCTTCATGGACCGGGGCAATGGAGCTACCTGTTCAGACATCTGATGGCGGTTCCTGACATCCGTTGGCTGGCGCCTGATCTGGTCGGTTTTGGAAAAAGTGACAAGCCGAAGCGAGCGTCGGTTCACAGTTGGGGCTGGCACTGCGAAACGGTTCTGGAATGGCTGGACGCCTGTCAGTCGCAACCCGTGCGAATCGTGCATGCCGCGAGCGCAATGCCGCTTGTCGAACTGCTGCTCGATAGAGCGCCGCACAGGTTTGCGACGGCATCACCTGCGGTGGTTCCAGATGACCACGCAGGCGATGTCTCGGCAGCTTGGCGCGCCCCGTTTCCCGATCGCGGTCATGAAGCGGCGTTGATCGCGCTGGGGCGGGGGGACACCGAATCTTCGGGTCCGACCCTGGCGCAGGCGACGGAGTTTGGTCAGGCCCTTCGAAGTTGAACGGAGTCGCCGATGGGATACTTCCGGCCGTGAGCAAACATATCTACATCTTTTCCCCGTCCAGCGCCGTGCGGGACAAGGTTGCATTCCGGCGTGGCGTCAAGCGCCTGCAGGCGTTGGGTCACGAGGTCGAGGTCGACGAAGCGGCACTCGCGGTGCATCAGCGTTTCGCGGGCGATGACGCCACGCGTCTGGCCGCCATCGCGCGTGCGGCTGCCAGTGGCGCCGATGTCGCAATGACCACGCGAGGGGGCTACGGACTGACACGCATCCTCGATGACATTCCCTACCGGGACATCGCCGCCGCCATCGACCGCGGGACCGCTTTCGTGGGCTTCAGCGACTTCACAGCGTTCCAGAATGCCTTGCTGGCACGAACCGGCGCCGTCAGCTGGGCGGGGCCGTCCGTCGGAGAAGACTTCGGGTCGGCCGAAGGGCCGGACGACATCATGGAAGCCTGTTTCGATGATTTCATGACGGGGCGAGGGGAGGGCACCGGATGGCGATTGCCAGCACGCGCCGGCATTGCCCCTGCGCTGGAACACATCCGGCACGCCAAGTTGTGGGGAGGCAACCTGACCGTGCTCACCAGCTTGATCGGGAGCCCTTATTTCCCGGATGTCGATCAAGGCGTGTTGTTCCTGGAGGATGTGGGAGAGCATCCCTATCGCATCGAGCGGATGCTGGAACAGCTGCGGCACGCCGGCATCTTGGCCAAACAGCAGGCCGTGCTGCTCGGGCACTTCACCGCCTTCAGAAAAACGCCGAACGACCGCGGCTTCGGACTGCGCGGTGTCTCGGACCGCCTTCAGTCCCAGCTTCGCGTACCGGTGATCACCGGGCTTCCATTCGGGCACGTGCCGACCAAGGTGCTGCTTCCCGTCGGTGCGAACGTCGACATGGACGGGGAGGGCAGGGAAATCATCATGATGTGGGGACATCTGTCCACTGGTGGTCACAGCCATGGCGATTCACATGAACACGCTTCACACGAGAATTGAGGCGCTAGGAATGTTCGAGACAAGACCGCCGGTGGGGCCGAGGGGCCATGGCGGACGGCAAACAGCCCCGAAACGCACGATCGATGGTCGTCGTCATCTGGCGTGCCATCTCGTCGCCCTCGAATTCGCCAAGCGCCAGGACCACGTCTTGCCGAAGGTACCAGAGCGATTCCATGTCTTGCGCAAACCATACCCGTTGCCGGGTCCGGCTCACCCGTTCACCCTCACGGGATTCCAGCAGCATGAGCATCATCGACCTGGCACGCTGGAAGTGGCGATCGTGGCTGCGGCGTTTTAGGAATGCCGGTAGTGCGATGAGCCGAAACAAGCTGGAGCTGGACATGGGTATCGGGCTGTGCAGGCGCATTGCAGGCGTTGCGGCCGGCGCGTGGTGGTGATGGCAAGTGATCTTCGCCAAACAACGGCTCGGACGCGATCGCATATCTCACAGTCCAGCGGGAAAATCGATGGGCTGGCCGATTTCCTGCTCTATGCGTCTCATCGCAGAGGCAGGTTGCAGGCATCGCCTTCACTAAAAAGAGCTTTGCCATAATCAGCAGACGCTTGCAATCAAGAATTCCACGCCATGCGCACTCATTCGACGGTAGTTTTTGCGGATCTCACGGGAAGCACCGGCGTTTTCGAATCCATGGGGAACGTGCGGGCCGCCGAGACGGTCACCCGTCTCACGCAGTGGATCGCCGCCGTGTGCGAAGCCAACCAGGGTCGTGTCGTGAAAATGCTGGGCGATGGCGTGCTGGCCATCTTCGGTTCTGGCAGCCAGGCCACGCGTGCGGCACTCGAAATGCAGCGCAACCATCAGAAACGATTGCAGTCGTGGCCAGAGACGCTGCGCATGGACCTGCAGATCGGACTCGCCAGTGGCGATGTCATCGAAGTCGACGGCGACTGTTACGGCGATGCCGTCAACTTGGCCTCCAGACTCAGCGACCTGGCCGGACCGAGACAGATCTGGGCGACCCAGTCCGTGATCGATCAACTCGTCGTCAACGAGGTTCGTCATCGCAGTCTGGGTCCGATCAACATCCGCGGCCGAAGCGAAATGCCGGTCGTTCATCGCATCGACTGGCAGGAAGAGTCGATGGAATCCCTGACCATGCCGGCATCACTGGCACAGATGAGTCGAACCTCGGACCTGTCCTTCGGCAAGATCGAGTTGGTGTGGATGGATGTGAGACAGGTTTTCAGCGTCACGGACTTGCCGATCTATCTGGGCCGTGTCGACGACGCGGAGTTTGTCGTCAACGATCCGCGCGTATCGAGGTTGCATGCACGCATCGAGTCGAGGAAGGGAAGTTGCGTGCTGGTGGATGTCAGCACGTACGGCACGTGGGTTCAGTTCAATAACGCCGGGGCCGGTGCCAGTACCGAGATCGCATTGCGTCGCGACGAGTGCGTGTTGCATGGCAGCGGGCAGATCAGCCTGGGCGCGCCCCTGATGGATCTGAGCGCGCCAACGATCAGCTTCCGTGCCATGGTCAGCAACTGAAACAGCATTTCCGCTGCAGGCAACGGTGGCCAGAGAAAGGGGCCCGCTGGACACTTGAAAAATAATCCTTGCATCTGTCATTTAACATAATATACATTGTATTTAGTGATAATCAGAGTTTCAAGCGATCAGTACGCCCAGGCAGACGGCCGTCGACAGCCTTGAGCTTGGTCGCCGCAACCGCATTCACTCTCGATCGCCCGTGAAGACACTGACGATCTGATCGGCTTGCCTGCGTTGAGCAGAACGTTTTTCCATCCCGAGCCGTGCTCGGGGCCCATGGAATTCGACCGTCGTCGGGACCATCAGGTTCTACGACGCACGGTCCATTGCGGCTGCGTCAGCGACAAGACCCATTTGGGCATACGCCAAGGTGTCCAAACAGCCGCGTCGGGAGCCGATTGAAGGATCTTCGACAGAGATTGAGCGGCTTTCTAGCCACGATTCGACTTGAACAGTGATCCCATACGGCACACATGAAGTCTTCTCGCTTCGGCGAAACATCGCCCTGCTCCACCCCACTCATCGATCCTAGAAAACCGCATTTCGGTTAATCTGCTAACGTTTCTTCTCTTTTGAACATCTTCCAATAAGACTTTTCCTTCACGTATACCGTTAGCAGAGTTATGCAATCATCATTGCCGTTTGAAAGCGAATCGCCTTTTGAAGGCCTGAAACAACCGTTTGAAGACTGGTTGGCGGATCAGGTCGCCTTGGGCACCTTAAGACAACCTTCATCGATCCAGGTCTATCGCGACATGTGGGGTGGATTCACGGGCTGGGCACTGGCACAGACGCCTCCTGTCACGCTGTCAAGCATCACGACCGGCGATCTGCAGGCGTTTCAGACCGCTCGGTTCGGCATGAAGAGTTCAGACTTGTCACTGTCGCCACGTCATGCGCTCCGGCTGCTGCGTCTGGTGGATCGTGTCCTGAAGCATCAAGCTGCCCAGACGGGTCTTGCTCCCAATGAAGCCGCTGCGGAATGGATCGCCGCGCAACCCGAGATCCGCTATGCCGAATCCTCGCAATCAGATCCCCTGCCCGATTTCCTCTCCATCCGAGAAACGCGCTATCTGATCACTTTCCTCTCTGCAGCACGACCTCGGCCCGGCCTGCAGGGATCGGCCCGGGACAACCCAATCAACATGCCTTGGCAGCAGATTCGCAATCGCACCGCCGTCGGACTGCAACTGGGCGGTGGGCTGACACCAGCCGATGTCCGGGCATTGACGCTCCGGTCACCAGTCTCTCAAGGAGGCCGTGTCAGGGACCGCCCATGGAAGATCGCCGTTCCCAGCCACGGAAACTGGCCGGCGAGGGAGACGCCCATCGCACCGTGGGCCGGCGAACTGCTTCACCACTGGATGAAGGTCAGACAGGACGCGGCAATCGCCGGTGACTTCCTCTTCCCATCCACGCGCACGGGCAAACAGTGGAGCCGCGACTCGCATTACATGTGTGCGAACAAGGTACTGGAAGAAGCTGGCATCGACAGCATCGAAGGCGGCTCGTTCCGATTGCGTCACACGTTCGCATTGAGGCAGTTGCGTCGAGGCACGGCGTTCGAGCAGGTTGCAACGTGGCTCGGCGTGGAACCGGAATCCATGACCCAATACGGCCGACTCATGGAAAACACGCCCGAGGACGCATGAAGGCGAGCGCTACCACGCTCCCGTGGAGGGCTTCTTGGCCTTGACGGCTTTGGACAAGAGATCGATCGCATCGGGGCGCTGACCCCGCCTTGCGAAATCCTCGGCCGTCATGCCCTGCTGGTTCTTCTGCAACGGATCGGCACCTTCGGCCAGCAGCAACTCGACGCCCGGTGTCGAGCCGTACATCGCCGCCATCATGAGCGGCGTGGTTTCGTTCGGAGATGGCGCGTCGATGAACGCATGATTCTCGAGGAGCAATTTCATGATCTCGATGTGGCCATTCGTCGCGGCATAGTGAAGCGGTGTCCAGCCCGGCTTGTTCACCGCCGCATCGCGCGCGATGAGCTTGCGCACCAAGGCTTCGTCGCCGCGCAGCGAGGCGAGCATCAGCGGACTCTCGTCGTTGGCGTTTCGCGCATCGATGTCGGTCTTCTTGAAGCCCAGCAGCACGTCGATGACCCTCGGCGACGGTTCACGCAAGGCCAGCAGGAGCCCGGTCTGCCCGGTCTCGTTGCGGGTGTTCGGGTCGAACCCCCGATTGAGCAGCGATGAGACGCCGCTGGCGTTGTCGGAACGAACGGCCCTGAAGAAATCGTCGAAAGAGCCGGCATGCGACGAAAGACAAGCGACGAGCGCGAAAAGGCACAGTAGTTTCTTCAAGGGAACTCCAATCATTGGACGCCGGAAAACAGGACATCGAAGTTGCGGCTCGTGGCCTCGGCGATGGCTTCGACGGGCAGGCCGCGCAGTTCCGCGACCTGGCGTGCCACCAGCGGCACGAGCGCCGGACTGTTGGGCTTTCCGCGATAGGGAACCGGCGCCAAGTAGGGGCTGTCCGTCTCAATGAGCATGCGCTCGAGTGGGACGAAGGCCGCGACGTCGCGCAGGTCCTGGGACTTCTTGAACGTGATGATGCCGGAGAAGGAAATGAAGAAACCGAGGTCCAGGGCCGCGCGGGCCACGGCGGCGGTTTCCGTGAAGCAATGGAAGACGCCACCGGCCGACCCGGTGGAGCCGTCCTCGCCCTCCTCCCTGAGCAGCCTCAGCGTGTCTTCCGACGCCTCGCGCGTGTGGATGACCAACGGCTTGCCGACCTGCCGCGCGGCACGGATGTGCACGCGGAACCGGTCACGCTGCCAGTCCATTTCGGCGATGGTGCGCCCCCCCTTGCGGGCCTCCATCTGGTAGTAGTCCAGCCCCGTTTCGCCGATGGCGATGACCTTGGGCTGCCGTGAGCGCGTCACGAGGTCTTCCACGGTCGGCTCCGCGATGCCCTCGTTGTCAGGATGGACGCCGACGCTGGCCCAGATGTTGTCGTAACGCGCGGCCAGCGCCTGTACCGCCTCGAATTCCTCGAGTCGCGTGCAGATGCACAGCGCCCGGTCGACCCGTGCTTCCGACATGGCGGCACGGACCTCCGGAATGCGATCGATCAATCCGGAATCGGTCAGGTGGCAATGGGAGTCGGTGAACATGAGCGGTACTTCTTCAAAAACGCAGTGAGCGATGGCTTGGGCAATCGCCCCCCGCATCGGCAGGCGATCGATCGTCCAGGAAATTCAGATCGTCTGCGTCGGCCGGTCGGAGGCCATGGCCCCGCCCAGGGCGCTTTCGATCCGCGCCTTGAGTTCGCGCGATTTTTCGTCGGCGGGAAACCGGATGCCGACACCGGGTGCACGATTGCCTGCCGCGCGCGCCGGTGTGATCCAGGCGACCTTGCCGGCGATGGGGTAGCGCTGGGTGTCGTCCGGCAACGTGAGCAGCACGTAGACATCGTCGCCCAGACGGTATTCGCGCGCCGTGGGAATGAAGATGCCGCCCTCGGAGAACAAGGGGATGTACGCCGCGTGCAATGCACCCTTCTCCTTGATGGCCAGCTGGATGACGCTCGGGCGCGGCGACAGCGGCGCACGCTGACTGGGGTCGAAGGTGGGGATCGTGGGGGGAATGCTCATGGGCGGACCACCGAGTTTAGGGTGGCGCGCGCCTCGCTCGCCAACGCTTCGAGCATGAGTCCGGCATTGAACGGATGATCGGCGGTCCGTATCGCGTTCGCGAGCGATTTCGACCAGCGGGCCAGGGCGGCAAGTGAAGGCGCGGGCGGCAGTTCGGCCGGCCGGAAGAACCGTGGCTGGGCGCCGACACCGATGGCCATCAGGTCGTGACAGACCTTCTGGAGCGCGTCGATCGCCTGTGCCGGCGCCTGGTCCGCGAGCGCCGTCGGATCGCCGCGCAACAGCGCCTTGGGCAGCTGAGCCCACGCCTGGGGCGACTGGCCGGCACGCGATCGGCGCAGCGCCTCGTGCGGTCGACCCCCGGCGGCACTCAGCAGTGCCGGCGCGTCGGCGACCGGCACGCCATTCGACGCCAGCCACGCCGTCGCCACTTCCGCGTCGGGCCACGGAACGCCGAAGCCGATGCAGCGGCTGCGGATGGTCGGCAGCAGCTGCCAGGCCGCCTCGCTGGCGAGGACGAAACGCACGTCGCCCACCGGTTCCTCAAGCGTCTTGAGCAGCGCGTTGGCCGTGACGGCGTTCATGCGCTCGGCCGGATAGACCAGCACCACCTTGCCACGGCCGCGCGCATTGGTGCGTTGTGCGAAGCCGATCGCGTCGCGCATCGCATCAACGCGGATCTCCCGGCTGGGCTTGCGTTTCTTGTCGTCGATGTCGGCCTGCGATTTCTCGTCCAGCGGCCAACCCGATTCGAGCATCGTGACCTCGGGCATCAGCACGCACAGGTCGGCGTGGGTGCGCACGGCGACCGCATGGCAGCTCGTGCAATGGCCACAGGCGCCCTGCCCGCTCGGGTGCTCGCACAGCCACGCCGTGGCGAGCGACAGCGCCAGCTCGTACTGACCGAGACCGGAGGGTCCCTGCAGCAGCCACGCATGGCCGCGCTGGCGCAGCAGTTCGGCCAGGGGACGCGCCAGCCAGGGCGATGTCCGGATCGGGGATGCGGGTGTCGTCACGTCGATGCGAGACGATGCGCCAGCACCGCCTCGACCCGTTCCCAGACGCGTTCACGCGGCAAGGCCGCATCGATGCGGACGAAGCGTTCACCGGCAACGGCCGCACGCGCGGCGTACCCGGCTGCCACGCGACGAAAGAAGGCGACCGGCTGGGATTCGAACCTGTCCGGCAGACGGGCGCCGATCAGACGCTCGGCCGCGGCTTCAGGCGCCAGATCGAACCAGAGCGTCAGATCCGGCTGCAGCAACTTCGCCGCCCCGGGGCCAGCGGCAGTCTCATCCTCGGCCTTCGCAAGCCCCTGCACCCAACGCTCGAGCGTTAGCAGAACTTCTGGATCGAAGCCATGTCCGGCGCCTTGATAGGCGAAGGTGGCATCGGTGAACCGGTCGCACAGGACCACGTCGCCGCGCGCGAGTGCCGGGGAGATCACGCGCTCGATGTGGTCGCGACGCGCCGCGAAGACCAGGAGCGATTCGGTCAGCGCGTCCATCGGTCGGGACAGGATCAGCTCGCGCAGGGTTTCGGCCAGCGGGGTGCCACCCGGCTCACGCGTGCGCGTGACCCGTCGACCGAGGCGGGTGAAGAATGCCTCCACGGCGTCGAGGTGACTGGACTTGCCGGCGCCATCGATGCCCTCGAGCGTGAGGAAAAAGGAGGATGGACTGCTCATGGGCCGGTACGGGGTGTCGATGCGGAAGCGGACGCAGGGGCGACCGCGGAAGTTGCCGGAACGGCTGGCCCGGCGGCACGCGCGTCGGAAGCGCGGTCGACGGGCGCGGACGCGGCGCCGGACGGCGGCGGGGCGGTGGCCGCGCCGGCTGCAGGTGGCGCGGGCTCGATGCCGCGCTGATAGCGGTTCACCGCCCGGTTGTGCTCGTCGAGCGAGGCGCTGAAATGGCTGCTGCCATCGCCGCGCGAGACGAAATACAGCGATTTGCTCTGCGCCGGCTGAACCGCCGCCAGCAGCGCCGCCCGGCCCGGCATGGAAATCGGCGTCGGCGGCAGCCCGCCCCGGGTATAGGTGTTCCAAGGCGTGTCGGTCTGCAAATCCTTCTTGCGCAGGTTGCCGTTGAAGGCGCTACCCATGCCGTAGATGACGGTCGGATCGGTCTGCAGCGGCATGCCCACGCGCAGTCGATTGTTGAACACGGCGGAAATCTCGGCGCGGTCGCGGGCCTGGCCTGTCTCCTTTTCGACAATGCTGGCCAGGATCAGTGCCTCGTCGGCCGTCTTCAGAGGCAGGTCGCTGCCGCGCGCGGCCCAGGCGGCTTCCAGCTTCCGGTCCATGGCACGCATCGCGCGCTGCAACACGGCGAAATCGCTCGACCCTTTCGAGTAGGTGTAGGTGTCCGGGAAGAAGCGTCCCTCCGCCGGGACGCCGGGACGCCCGAGTCGCGCCATGAGCGCCTCGTCGCTCTCGCCCAGGGTATCGGGCCTGAGCTGCTCGGCCTTGGCCAGCGCGGCGCGCACCTGACGGAAGTTCCAGCCCTCGACCAGCGCGACGCTGCGCGTGGCCTCCTCGCCGCGCACCAGCATGTCGAGCAGGCCGCGTGGCGTGACGCCCGGCTCCAGTTCGTAGCTGCCGGCCCGGATGCGGCGGTCCTGGCCGGAAAAGCGGAACCAGCCGTAGAGCAAGGGCGCCGGCACCTGTGCACCGGTGGCCGCCACGGCTTCGGCGATGCCGCGCGGCGTCGTGCCGGGTTCGACGGTCAGATCGATCGACGGCGCGGGCAGCGGGATCGGCCGGTTGACCCACCACAGCCCCAGCGCGCCCCCACCCAGTGCGATCAGGGCGACCAGAAGGAAAATCGTGAGGAGGAAGCGGCGCACGAAAGGACGGTGGAAGGGGCGGAAGCGGAGGGAAGACGGCGGGGTGACGATGGATCGATCGGGACCGGCCGCGTCGTTTCGCCGTTGGCCCTGCGGCCTCGATGGCACGGCGGCGGCCATGATAATTCAGCCATGACCCCTGTCGTTTTGAATGGTGTAACCACCCTCGCGCACCTCGGCGTGATCCGTGCCGAAGGCCCCGATGCCGCCGGTTTCCTTCATGGCCAGCTGACCCAGGATTTCGCGCTCCTGACGCCCTCCGAGGCGCGGTTGGCGGCGCTGTGCACGGCCAAGGGCCGGATGATCGCCAGCTTCACCGGCATCCGGCCGTCGCCCGAACGCGTCCTGCTGGTGACGAGCCGCGACATCCTGGCGCAGACGCTCAAACGGCTGTCGATGTTCGTGCTGCGCGCCAAGGTCAAGCTCACCGACGCCAGCGACGAATTCGCGCTGTGGGGCATCGCTGGCACGGCCCTGGTGGTCAACGGGCTCGACGCCATGACGCCGCCCGGTCGCCGCGTGGACGCGGGTGCGGCTTCGGTCGTCTCGCTGTATCCGGCCGACGGAATTCCGCGCGCGCTGTGGATCGCGCCGCTGGACGCCCCCGCGCCCGTGGGCGACGCGCTGGCGCCGACCGCCTGGGACTGGAGCGAGGTCCGCAGCGGCATCGCCACCCTGACCGCGCCGGTGGTCGAGGCGTTCGTCCCGCAGATGCTCAATTACGAGTCCGTCGGCGGCGTGAACTTCAAGAAGGGCTGCTATCCCGGCCAGGAGGTCGTCGCCCGCAGCCAGTTCCGCGGCACCCTGAAGCGCCGCACCTACCTGGTCACGGCCGCGGGCGCCGTCGAAGCCGGGCAGGAAGTCTTCACGGCCCAGGACGCCGGGCAACCGGTGGGAACGGTGGTCCAGTCGGCGTCCGACGCCCAGGGCCGGTGGTCGGCCCTGGTGTCGATGCAGACCTCGGCGACGGAAGCGGGCGCCCTCCACGCAGGCGGCCCCACCGGCCCCGCCCTGACGGTCGAGCCCCTGCCCTACCCCCTGCTCGCCGACATCTGACCCGCGAGCCCGGGCGCCCGGGCGGATCGCCTCAGCAGCATCGGCCCTTGCCGCCGCCGTAGCGCGCGTCCTGGCGTTCGCGGAAGAACGCCTCGTGGCTCATCGGCGTCCGATCGGGGTGCGTGAGCCGCATGTGCGCGACGTAGGTGCCGTAGTCTGGCTGGCCGACCATCAGGCGCAGCGACCGGGCCAGCGTGCGGCCGAGGTAGCGTCCGGCCTCCGGCAGGCTCATCCCGCCCAGGCCGCCGTCGACGCTACTGGCGTTGTTGGCGCCGCCCTCCTTCGTCATGCCTTCGCCGGCGTCGTCGCCAACGCCTCGAACGGTGTCTCGTGCACGGTCGGATGGTTCGCCGCGCGGGCCGCCAGGCAGGCCTTGACGCTGTAGACCAGCACGCTCAGCACGACGAACATGAACAGCGCGCACAGGCCCGCGTCGAGCCGGTCGTTGAAGACGATGCGGGCCATGGCCTCGGGCGTTTTCGCCGGTGCGATGAGCACGCCCTGCGCCAGACCGTCGGCATAGCGCGAGGCATGCGCCAGGAAGCCCACCTTGGGGTCGGCCGAGAAGATCTTCTGCCAGCCCGCCGTCAGCGTGCAGGCCAGCAGCCACACGGTGGGCACCACCGCCACCCAGGCGTAGCGCTCGCGCTTCATGCGGAACAGCACGACCGTGCCCAGCAGCAGGGCCACGGCGGCCAGCATCTGGTTGGAGATGCCGAACAGCGGCCACAGCGTGTTGATGCCGCCCAGCGGATCGACCACGCCCTGGTACAGGAAGTAGCCCCAGGCCGCGACGGTCAGCGCCGTGGCGATCAGGTTGGCCGGCAGCGAGTCGGTCTTGCCCAGGGCGGGCACGAAGCTGCCCAGCAAATCCTGCAGCATGAAGCGGCCGGCGCGCGTGCCGGCATCCACCGCCGTCAGGATGAAAAGAGCCTCGAACAGGATCGCGAAGTGATACCAGAAAGCCATCATCCCCGGGCCGCCGAGCGCCTGGTGCAGGATGTGCGCCATGCCCACCGCCAGCGTCGGGGCGCCGCCCGTGCGCCCCAGGATGGTGGTCTCGCCCACGTCCTTGGCGGTCTGGATCAGCATCTCCGGCGTGACGACGAAGCCCCAGCTGGAGATCGTCTGCGCCACGGTGGCCGCGTCGCTGCCCACCAGCGCGGCCGGGCTGTTCATCGCGAAGTAGATGCCCGGCTCGATGCACGAGGCCGCCACCAGCGCCATCACCGCCACGAAGGATTCGGCCAGCATGCCGCCATAGCCGATGAAGCGGGCATGGCTTTCGTTGTCGAGCATCTTGGGCGTGGTGCCCGAGGAGATCAGCGCGTGGAAGCCCGACACCGCGCCGCAGGCGATGGTGATGAACAGGAACGGGAACAGGCTGCCCGACCACACCGGGCCGTTGCCCTGGGCGAACTGCGTGACGGCCGGCATCTGCAGCGTCGGCGCGACGAAGACGATGCCGATGGCCAGCGCCAGGATGGTGCCGATCTTCAGGAAGGTCGAGAGGTAGTCGCGCGGCGCGAGCAGCAGCCACACCGGCAGCGTGGCGGCGACGAAGCCGTAGCCGATCAGCATCCAGGTCAGGGCCTTGCCGTCGAAGGTGAACATGGCGGCCCACGCCGGGTTCTGGCTGACCGCCTGGCCACCGAAGATCGCCAGCATGAGCAGCACGAAGCCGATCACCGACACCTCGCCGATGCGGCCCGGGCGGATGTAGCGCAGGTAGACGCCCATGAAAAGCGCCACCGGAATCGTCGCGGCCACCGTGAAGGCGCCCCAGGGCGATTCGGCCAGCGCCTTCACCACGATCAGCGCCAGCACCGCCAGGATGATGATCATGATCATGAAGGTGCCGAACAGCGCGATCATCCCCGGCACGATGCCCATCTCCTGCTTGATGAGGTCGCCCAGCGAGCGGCCGTCGCGCCGCGTCGAGATGAACAGCACGATGAAGTCCTGCACCGCGCCGGCGAACACCACGCCCGCCAGGATCCACAGCAGTCCCGGCAGGTAGCCCATCTGCGCCGCCAGCACCGGCCCGACCAGCGGACCCGCCCCGGCGATGGCCGCGAAGTGGTGGCCGAACAGCACGTTCTTGTCGGTCGGCACGTAGTCCAGGCCGTCGTTGTGGCGGTGCGCCGGCGTCTTGCGGCGCGCGTCGAGCCCGAGCACGCGCTCGGCGATGAACAGGCTGTAGTAGCGGTAGGCGATCAGGTAGACGCACACGGCGGCCACCACGATCCAGAGGGCGCTGATGGCCTCGCCGCGCGAGAGCGCCACGGTGCCCAGCGAGAAGGCGCCGGCGATCGCGACGAGGAACCACACGAGGTGGCGGCGGATGCTTGGCATCGGTGTTGTCTCCGTAAGGAAAAAGTTCCTGGAGTGTTGCCGGCTTGCCGCGCGCGGGCATCCGTCGGACCGCGCGGGCGAACCGCGCGGTACCTCGTAAGTGAAAACCCGAAGCTCAGTCGCCGCCGAACCGGCGTGCGTGTTCCACGGCGTACTTGATCAGTTCGGCTTGGCCTTCAAGCCCCAGGCGCCGCTTGATGCTCTGGCGATGCGCCTCGACCGTGCGCACGCTCAGGTCGAGATCGCGCGCGATCTGCTTGCTGGACGCGCCCCGGCCCAGCGCGCTCAGGATCTCGCCCTCGCGCGGCGTGAGCAGCGGACGTGGCGCCTGGCTGCGGAAGAGCCGCTGCGACACCGCCGGGCTCAGGAAGGTGCCCCCGGCCGTGACGGCATGGATCGCCGCGACGATCTCGGCCGCCGGTGCGTCCTTCAGCACGTAGCCGCGCGCGCCCGCCTGCAGGGCGCGCTGCACGTACTCGGGGTTGTCGTACATGCTGAGCATCACCACGCGCAGCGTGGGCCAGCGCGCCAGCAGCACGCCCGCCAGTTCGATGCCGTTCATGTCCTTCATGCCGACGTCGGCCAGCACCAGGTCGGGCCGCAGCGTCTCGACGAGCGCCAGCGCGTCCAGCGCCGATCCGGCCTCGCCGACGATCTCCAGGCCCGGCAGGCTGCCCAGCCGGACGCGCAGGCCGTCGCGCACCAGCGGGTGGTCGTCGACCAGGAACAGGCGGATGCCCGGGGGAGCGGGCGGCGCGGGCGTCGTGGCGGTCGCGCCGGCGAGGGGCGATGGAGGGATCGTCATGCGGAAGCAGCCGGTTGAAGGTGACCGAAAGGCACCGCGGCGATGACCTGGGTGCCCGGCCCGCCGCCCTGCCGCGTGCGCACGGTGAGCTCGCCGCCGATGGCGTCGAGCCGCTCGCGCATGTTGCGCAGGCCGATGCCGCGGCGTGGGTCCTCGGCCAGCGCCGCGGCGTCGAAGCCGTGGCCGTCGTCGCTCACCTCCAGCCGCAGTCCGGCGGCATCGGCGTCGAGCACGATGGCCACACGGCGCGCCCGCGCGTGCTTGTGGACGTTGGTCAGGGCTTCCTGCGCGACGCGGAACAGCGCGGTCTTGACGTCCGCCGGCAGCTCGCGCGCTTCGCCCCGCACGGCGACCTCGACGCGCAGCGATCCCGCCTCGCCGAACTCGGCGCCCAGGTGTTCGAGCGCGGCGGGCAGCCCCAGCGTGTCGAGCAGCGCCGGGCGCAGCCGGTGCGACAGGCGCCGCACCTCGGAGAGCGAATCGTTCAGGCGCGACAGGGCCTTGGCCAACGCGGGCGGGGCCACCCGATCGGCCCGCTCCAGCGCGTCCACGCCCGACTCGATCAGCAGCTTGGCCGACACCAGCGTCTGGCTCACGCCATCGTGCAGTTCGCGCGCGAGATGGGCGCGCTCCTCTTCCTGCGAGCGCACCACCCGGCGTGCCAGGAGGCGCAGCCTCGCTTCGGCCACGCGGTGCTCGCTCAGGTTGAGCAGCAGGCCCCCGGCGCTCACCACGCCCAGGCACGTCGCGGCGATGGCGGCGATCCAGAGCATCGTGGTCGTCACGTTGTCCGCCACCTGCTGCTGCAGGGCCTGCATGGCGACCTCGACATCGTCGAGGTAGAGCCCGGTGCCCAGCATCCAGCCCCAGCGCGGCAACGCCGTCACGTAGCCGAGCTTGGGCGCGCGCTGGGCGCTCGAGGGCTTGCGCCACTCGTACTCCACGTAGCCCCCGCCGGCCACCGCACGGCCGATGAGGTCCTGGATCGTGCGCCGCCCCGTCGAGTCGGTGAGCGCCCACAGGTCCTGGCCCTCCAGCTCGTGCTGGCGCGAATGCATGAGCGAGCGGCCCTGCAGGTCGTAGACGAAGAAATAGCCGTCGTCGCCGTAGTCCAGCGCGGCCAGCCGGCGCAGCGCTTCCTGACGCGTCGCCGGGTCGTCACGCCCGGCGTCGTAGAGCGGGCGGACCGTGCTCACGGCCAGTTCGACATAGCTTCGCAGTTCGGAGCGCCGCTGCGCCAGCAGGCTCTGCTCCACCAGCGAGCGCTCGCGCGCGGCGAGGTCGCGCTCCTGGTGCCACACGGCGGCGGCCACCAGCCCCAGCGCGACCAGCAGCGGCGCGACCGCCAGGGCGACGATCTTGGTGCGCAGGTTCATCGGGCGGCGCACGGTGCAGGAGCGATGGCGCGCGGCGCGTTCACGCCGGCCGCAGCGACCGGCGCATCTCGATGTGCGCGATGCCGGCCTCCTCGAAGGGCTCGCCGTGCGGCACATAGCCCAGTGCGGCATAGAAGGACTGCGCACTGCGCTGGGCATGCAGCACGATGTCGTGGTCGCCCCGCGCGCGCGCGGCTTCCTCCAGCGCACGCAGCACCGTCGCGCCGTGGCCACCGCCGCGCAGGGCACGGTCCACCGCCATGCGCCCCACCCGCCCCACGCCCGGCGCCTGCGCCACCAGACGGGCCGTGGCGACGGCGCGGCCAAGGCCGTTGAGCGCGACGACGTGCAGGGCCGTGGCATCGTGCTCGTCCCATTCCAGCGCCTCCGGCACGCCCTGCTCCTTCACGAACACCGCGCGGCGCAGCACACCGGCCTCGCGCCCCACGCGCTGCCAGTCGCCCACCACCACCTCGCACGCGGGCTCGCCCGCTTCGTAACGCCCGAACAGCGCCCGCAGGACATCGGGCACCGGCCGGGACTTCTGCGTCGCGGGATCGGCGAAGACGTGCACCAGCTCGACCTGCGCCAGCACCTCGTCGGCACGGAACAGCGCGCCGGAGAAGGTGATCGACGAGGTGCCCACGCGATCGCAGCGCAGCGCCACGTCCAGCACGTCGTCCAGCCGGGCCGAGGCGTGGAAGTCGAGCGTCGCCTTGCGCGCGTAGAGTTCGCCGCCCAGTGCCGCCATCGACGCCGAATACGGCAGCGCCAGGGCGCGCCAGTAGTCGCCCACGGCGGTGTCGAAGTACATCAGGTAGTGGGCGTTGAAGACGATGCCCTGCATGTCGATCTCCGACCAGCGCACGCGCAGGCGGTGGAAGCAGCGGTAGTCGGCGCGGCGCGGGCGTCCGGCGCGCGCGGCATCGGTGACGGTGGATGAAAGCGATGGGGTCGTTGGGGTCGATGGAGTCGTTGGGGTCATGGCATCCAGGGCATCGGGTTGAACGGGGCGGGTCACGGGCGACAACGGATCGTCAGGAGAACAGGGCCTGCCGGAGCGCGCGGCCGGCGTCGTCGTGCGCCTGCAGCGCTTCGGGGATGGCACGCCCCATCTTGACGAATTCATGGATCACGCCGCGATAGATCTCCAGGTCCACCGCGACGCCGGCCGCGCGCAGCTTGTCGGCAAACGCGATGCCCTCGTCGACCAGCGGATCGGCCTCGGCCAGACCGATCCAGGCCGGCGCCACGCCTTCGACGTCGTCGGCGTTCAGCGGCGCGAAGCGCCAGTCCTCGCGGTCCGCCGGCGTGCGCACGTACTGGCCGAAGAACCACGCGATGAGCGCCTCGTCGAGCAACGGGCCAGCGGCAAAGCGCCGGTGGGACGCCGTGTCCTGATGCGCCGTCGTCCCGGGATAGAACAGCAGTTGCAGGGCGAGCGGCAGTCCCTCGTCGCGCGCCATCACGCCACAGACGGCCGCCAGCGTGCCGCCGGCGCTGTCGCCACCCACCGCCAGGCGCGTGCCGTCGAGCCCCAGCGCGGCCGCCTCGCGGGCGACGGCGCGCACCGCGTCCCACGCATCGTCGGACGCGGTCGGAAACCGGTGTTCGGGCGCGAGACGGTAGCCGACCGACACCACGGCGCAGCCCCCCTTCTGCGCCAGCACGCGGCACAGCGTGTCGTGCGTGGCGATGCTGCCGACGGTGAAACCGCCGCCGTGGAAATAGACCAGCACCGGCAGGCGCTCGCCGGATGGCGCGTACAGCCGCGCCGGCAGCGCGACGCCGTCGCGCGCCGCGAAGGTCAGGTCCTCGACGCGGGCCAGATCGGGCCGGGGCACTTCCAGCACGCCCGCGCCCTTCTCGTAGGCAGCCCGGGCACCGGCGGGCGTGAGGCTGTGCAGGGCCGGCTGGCGCGCGCGCGCCATGCGCTCGATCACGCCTTGCATCTTGGATGTCAGCACGGGCCGCTCCGTCGGCAGGCCGCGCGCACGGGACGCGCGGTTAGGGTTTCGGTCATGGGCAAGCCGGGCTCCATTGGCTAGATTGAGGGGCTGCGCATCGTACCCGCCGCCTTCCCGGCGACCCGCGCTCCTTTCCTACCCCCCATCTGCACGACCCCGACATGGCCCTCATCCAGTACCTCACCCAGATCCAGTTCGAATTCGGCGCGATCCGCCTGCTCGGCGCGGAGTGCGTCCGCCTGGGCATCACGCGACCCCTGATCGTCACGGACGCCGGCGTGCGCGCGGCCGGCGTGCTCCAGCACGCGCTCGACGCCCTGGGCGACCTGGAGGCCACGGTGTTCGACCAGACACCCTCCAACCCGACCGAGGCCGCCGTGCGCGCCGCCGTCGCGGCCTACCGCGCGGGTCGCTGCAACGGCCTGGTGGCCGTCGGAGGTGGCTCGGCCATCGACTGCGCGAAGGGCGTCGCCATCGCCGCCACGCACGAGGGCCCGCTCAAGACCTACGCCACCATCGAGGGCGGCTCCCCCAGGATCACCGACGACGTCGCGCCGCTGATCGCCGTGCCGACCACCAGCGGCACCGGCAGCGAGGTCGCGCGCGGCGCCATCATCATCGTGGACGACCACCGCAAGCTGGGTTTCCACAGCTGGTCGCTGATGCCCAAGGTGGCGATCTGCGACCCCGAACTCACGCTCGGCCTGCCGCCCCGGCTCACCGCCGCGACCGGCATGGACGCCATCGCGCACTGCATGGAGACGTTCATGTCGGCGGCCTTCAATCCGCCAGCCGACGGCATCGCGCTCGACGGTCTGGAGCGGGCGTGGGGCCACATCGAGCGTGCCACCAAGGACGGCACCGATCGCGAGGCCCGGCTCAACCTCATGAGCGCTTCCATGCAGGGCGCGATGGCGTTCCAGAAGGGCCTGGGCTGCGTGCACTCGCTCAGCCACAGCCTGGGCGGCGTCGACCCGCGCCTGCACCACGGCACCCTCAACGCGCTGTTCCTGCCGGCCGTGATCGCCTTCAACGCGGGCGCCGACTCGGTCCGGAAGGACCGTCGCCTGCAGCGCATGGCCGGCGCGATGAGCCTGGATTCGGCCGGCGACATCGGCGAGGCCATCCGCGACATGGGCGCGCGGCTCGGCCTGCCCGCGGGTCTGGCCGAGGTCGGCGTCACGCCGGCGGTCTTCGAGCAGGTCATCGACGGCGCGATGGCCGACCACTGCCACAAGACCAACCCCCGGCTGGCCACGCGGGACGACTACCGGCAGATGCTCGAGTCGGCGATGTAGCCGCCGGCCGGCACGCAGCCGCTGGACGGCGTGCCGGCTACACGGTCGGCGCGATCGCCTCGGCGTACTCGTAGAGCAGGCCCAGCAGCTCCTCGACGCGCTCGTCGGCGTTGTCCGCCAGCGTGTCGATCTCGGCGAAGAACTGGTCGACGTTGCGCGCGCCGCCCTCGCCCTCGAGCAGCTTCGCGGCGCGGTGCGCCTCCCAGCGCGCGGCCTCCTCGGCCGAGAGGGTCTCGGGGAAATTGCGGGCCCGGTAGCGGAACACCAGCTCACCCAGGCGCGGATCGTCGAAGCCACCGCGCTCCACCGCCAGCTCGGCCGGCGTCAGCGCGCGCAGGCGCACGAGACGGCGCCGGTCGGCATCGCCGATGAAGCCGCCATAGAGGTCCTCGTCGACGTCCGGCGCCCCGGCGGCCGCCGGCCGCTCGAAGGCCTGCGACCACAGTGCGCTCATGTCGGGCAGCGCGGCGGCGCGTGCGGCGTTGCGCAGCGCGGCCTCCATGTCGATGCCCCAGCGTTGCGCCATGGCGGGCGTGAGCGTCTTCAGGTTGCCCACCACCATCGGCGACTTGTTGAGGTGCACGCTCTTGACCGGCAGGCGCTCGACGCCTTCGGGCAGATCGGCGCCGCGCGTGAAGATGCGCTGGCGCAGCGTCGCCGCGTCGAGCTCGCCCAGCACCGCGGGGTCCTGCGACAGGTCCCAGGCGATGATCTCGTTGCGATTGGTCGGGTGGGCGGCCAGCGGCCACATCACGGCCAGGCAGCCGCGCTCGGGCGGGAACATGCCCGAGACGTGCAGGAAGGGCCGGGTCTCGCCGACCGCCGCCGGCAGCCCGAGCTCGCTGGCGACCCGGTCCTTGCGATGCAGCCCGAAGGCGAAATCGAACAGGCGCGGCTGCTTCTGCCGGATCAGTCGCGCCAGCGCGACGGTGGCGCGCACGTCGGAGAGCGCGTCGTGCGCGGCCTCGTGGGCCAGCCCGTTGGCGCGCGTGAGGTCGCCGAGCTTGAAGCTCGGACGGCCGTCCTCCTTCTTCGGCCACTGGATGCCCTCCGGGCGCAGGGCGTGGGTCAGCCGCACGACATCGAGCAGGTCCCAGCGACCGCAGTCGTTCTGCCACTCGCGGGCATAGGGCTCGATCAGGTTGCGCCAGAACAGGAAGCGCGTGACCTCGTCGTCGAAGCGGATCGTGTTGTAGCCCACGCCGATGGTGCCGGGCTCGGCGAACGCGCGTTCGATGCGCGCGGCGAACTCGTGCTCGGGCACGCCACGCTCCAGGGCCGCCTGCGGCGTGATGCCGGTGATGAGGCAGGCCTCGGGGCTGGGCAGGTAGTCCGGCGCGGGTTGGCAGTAGAGCATCAGCGGCTCGCCGATCTCGTTGAGTTCGGCGTCGGTGCGCACGGCGGCGAACTGCGAGGGCCGGTCGCGGCGCGGCACCGCGCCGAAGGTTTCGTAGTCGTGCCAGAGGAAGGTATGGGCGGGCATGGAATTTCGGAGCGGGCTGGAGGAATCAGAGGAGCGGCGACGTGAGGCGCGCGAGCGAGTCGCCCAGGCGTCGCGGGAAGGGCTGTCGGCGATTGGCCTGGACCGGCGAGGCGCTGCGCAGGTCGGTCCTGAACTGCTGCACCAGCGCCTCGGCCAGCGCCGGGCCGTAGACCACCGCCATCACCTCGAAATTGAGGCGGAAGCTGCGGTTGTCGAAATTGGCCGTCCCGACCATGGCGCACTGGTCATCGACCACCAGGGTCTTGGAGTGCAGCATGCGCGCCTTGTACTCCCAGACCTTGACGCCGGCGGCCATGAGTTCGTCGTAATAGGAACGCGCCGCCGCGCTCACGATCAGCGAGTCGCTGCGGCGCGGCACCAGCAGGCGCACGTCGACCCCACGCAGGGCCGCGCTGGTCAGCGCCATCAGCGCCGGCTCGCCCGGCACGAAGTACGGCGTGGTGAGCCAGGCGCGGTGGCTGGCCGACTGGATCGCGGCGACATGCATGCGGTGGATCGCCTCCAGCGGGGTGTCCGGCCCGCTGGTGACGATCTGCGTGGCGATGTCGCCGGGCTGGCTCGGCGGCATCATGCGCGCGATCGACTCGTCCACCATGTGGTGCACGTTCTCGCCGGTGGCGTAGCTCCAGTCCTCCAGGAAGGTGGTCTGCAGCCAGCGCACCGCGCTGCCTTCGATGCGCAGGTGCACGTCGTGATAAGCGTCCGCACGCGTGCGGCGGTCTTCGTCGTCGGTGATGTTGACGCCGCCGGTGAAGCCCACCAGGCCATCGCACACCACGATCTTGCGGTGGGTGCGGTAGTTGGTCACCGGCCGCAGCCGGCGGCCGATGCGGGTGTCGTGGAACAGCGCGACGTGGATGCCCGCCTCGTGCATCGGCGCCATGAAACCGCGTCCCAGGCGCTTGGAGCCCAGCGCGTCGACCAGCAGGCGCACCGCCACGCCCGCCTGCGCGCGTTCGATCAGCAGGTCGCGCAGGGCCGTGCCGATGCGGTCGGGCTCGAAGATGTAGTACTCGAGGTGGACATGGTCGCGCGCGGCGCGGATGGCCTCGAAGATCGCATCGAAGGTGCGCGATCCGCCCGAGAGCAGATCGACCTGGGTCGCGCTCGACAGCGGGATGCCGCACGCGGCCGTGCCGAGCTCGGCGAGCTGCCGCAGCGCGGGCGGGGCCCCCTCGGCCGCCTGTCTGAGCTTGGCCACGTCCGCCGGCGCCTGCGCCTTGGCCCGGCTTCGGATGCGTCGCAGCCGTTGCTTGCGCAGCCGCTGCGGTCCGAGAAAATAGTAGATGACGAAGCCGGCGAACGGCAACAGCGCGAGCGACAGGATCCAGCTCATCGTCGAGACCGGCGCGCGCTTCTGCATGACGATCCAGATCGACAGCACGGCGATGTAGCCGCTCCACGCGAACGACAGGCCGGTGCGCCATTCGGCGTTGATTTCGGGAAGGATCAAGGTACGGTTCGACGCGGCGCGGTCGGCGAGGAAAGGGAGAGATGGAACACTGAGGAAGCGCCGGGCAAAAAAAAGCCGGCAGCGCGATGCTACCGGCCTTCCATGGCGCTTCGACCGACACCCGCCGAGGGATGCCGGCGGGCGCGATCAGCCCGTGGCGGCTTCCTCGGCCTCGGGTTTGGCCCGGCCTTCCTTCTTGGGCAGTGGCTGGATGTCGAGCTGCACCTCGCCCTTGTCGTCCAGGTCCACCGTGAGGCGGCCACCGTCCTGCAGACGGCCGAACAACAGTTCGTCGGCCAGCGCCCGGCGGATCGTGTCCTGGATCAGGCGCTGCATCGGACGCGCGCCCATCAGCGGATCGAATCCCTTCTTCGCCAGGTGCTTGCGCAGCGTGTCGGTGAAGGTGACATCGACCTTCTTCTCGGCCAGCTGCGTCTCCAGCTGCAGCAGGAACTTGTCGACCACCCGCAGGATGACGGTCTCGTCCAGGGCCTTGAAGCTCACCGTCGCGTCCAGGCGATTGCGGAACTCCGGCGTGAACAGGCGCTTGATGTCGGCCATCTCGTCACCCGACTCGCGCGGGTTGGTGAAGCCGATGGTCGCCTTGTTCATGGTCTCGGCCCCAGCGTTCGTCGTCATGATGATGATGACGTTGCGGAAGTCGGCCTTGCGCCCGTTGTTGTCCGTCAGCGTGCCGTGGTCCATGACCTGCAGCAGCACGTTGAAGATGTCCGGGTGCGCCTTCTCGATCTCGTCGAGCAGCAGCACCGCGTGCGGCTTCTTGGTGACGGCTTCGGTCAGCAGGCCACCCTGGTCGAACCCGACGTAGCCTGGAGGGGCACCGATCAGGCGGCTGACCGCGTGACGCTCCATGTACTCCGACATGTCGAAGCGCATCAGCTCGATGCCCATGATGTAGGCGAGCTGCTTGGCCGCCTCGGTCTTGCCCACGCCGGTCGGTCCGGAGAACAGGAAGGAGCCGATCGGCTTGTCGCCCTTGCCCAGGCCCGAACGCGCCATCTTGACGGCCGAGGCCAGCACCTCGAGCGCCTTGTCCTGGCCGAACACCACGCTCTTGAGGTCGCGTTCCAGCGTCTGCAGCTTGCCGCGGTCGTCGTTGCTGACGTTGGCCGGAGGAATGCGCGCGATCTTCGCGACGATCTCCTCGACCTCGGTCTTGCTGATGGTCTTCTTGCGCTTGCTCGGCGCCAGGATGCGCTGGGCCGCGCCGGCCTCGTCGATCACGTCGATCGCCTTGTCGGGCAGATGACGGTCGTTGATGTACTTGGCGCTCAGTTCGGCCGCGGCCTGCAGCGCGGCGACCGCGTACTTCACGCCATGGTGCTCCTCGAAGCGGCTCTTCAGCCCCTTGAGGATGTCGACCGTCTCCTGCACCGTCGGTTCGACCACGTCGACCTTCTGGAAGCGCCGCGACAGGGCCGCGTCCTTCTCGAAGATGCCGCGGTATTCCGTGAAGGTGGTCGCGCCGATGCACTTGAGCTGGCCACTGGAGAGCGCCGGCTTGAGCAGGTTGGACGCGTCCAGCGTGCCGCCCGACGCCGCGCCGGCGCCGATCAGCGTGTGGATCTCGTCGATGAACAGCACCGCGTTGGGCTTGTCCTTGAGCGACTTGAGCACGCCCTTCAGGCGCTGCTCGAAATCACCGCGGTACTTGGTGCCGGCCAGCAGCGCGCCCATGTCGAGCGAGTACACGATCGCCTCGGCGAGGATCTCGGGCACGTCACCCTGCGTGATGCGCCAGGCCAGGCCTTCGGCGATCGCGGTCTTGCCCACGCCGGCCTCGCCCACGAGCAGCGGGTTGTTCTTGCGCCGGCGGCACAGGATCTGGATCACGCGCTCGACCTCGTACTCGCGGCCGATCAGCGGATCGATCTTGCCGTCCTTGGCCATCTGGTTCAGGTTCTGCGTGAACTGCTCCAGCGGCGAGGACTTCTCGTTCTTCTCGCCCCCACCTTCCTCGCCCTCGTTGGAAGACGATTCGGCGGCGCCCTTGGCAGCCTCCGGCGGATCGCTCTTCTTGATGCCGTGGGCGATGAAGTTCACCACGTCCAGGCGCGTGACGCCCTGCTGGTGGAGGTAGTAGACGGCGTGCGAATCCTTCTCGCCGAAGATCGCGACCAGCACGTTGGCGCCGGTGACTTCCTTCTTGCCGTTGCCCGTGGACTGCACGTGCATGATGGCGCGCTGGATCACGCGCTGGAATCCGAGGGTCGGCTGGGTGTCGACATCGTCGGTCCCCGCCACCTGGGGCGTGTTGTCCTTGATGAAATTGGTGAGCGACGAACGCAGGTCGTCGACGTTGGCGGAGCACGCACGGAGGACTTCCGCCGCGCTCGGGTTGTCCAGCAAAGCGAGCAACAGGTGCTCGACGGTGATGAACTCGTGACGCTGCTGCCGGGCCTCGACGAAGGCCATGTGCAAGCTGACTTCCAGTTCCTGGGCAATCATGAGATTTCCTTTTGCCTTGCTGTAAATAACTTCTGAGAACTTTTTCGATATGGGTCGGCCCGCATCGAAATCAAGTCGTGCTCAGCCGACGGGCTCGCTGACGCATTGAAGGGGATGACCCGCCTGGTTCGCGGCTTCCATCACCTGATTGACCTTGGTGGCCGCCATGTCGCGGGAATACACGCCGCAGACACCCCGGCCGTCGAGATGGATCTTCAGCATGATCTGGGTCGCCGTCTCGCGGTCCTTGCTGAAGAATTCCTGCAGTACGACGATCACGAACTCCATCGGCGTGAAGTCGTCATTCAACATGACGACCTGAAACATCTGAGGTGGCGCGGTCTTCAGCGGACGCCGCTCCAAAACGACCGAATCGCCGTCTCCCCGACCCGGCTTCTGCGCTGGCGGTGTGGGAGGGTTCGTGGGGTTTCTGGTTGCCATGAATTTCATTCTATCGAGCGACGTCGCGCTCTGTCGGAAGCACAGGATGTGGAGACACGGCATGTGGAATCAACCGGGGCCAATGAAAAAGCCCCAGCACATCGCGTGCCGGGGCCCAGGGATTTCGAACGCCGTTCCCGACGTTCGGACACCTGTGTACTTAGTTCCTACATCTTCGAGATCATCACGTCGCCGAACCCCGAGCAGCTGACCTGCGTCGCCCCTTCCATGAGCCGCGCGAAATCGTAGGTCACCCGCTTGCTCGCGATCGCCTTCTCCAGCGAGGCGATGATCAGGTCGGCGGCTTCGGTCCAGCCCATGTGACGCAGCATCATCTCGGCCGAGAGGATTTCCGAGCCGGGATTGACGTAGTCCTTGCCGGCGTACTTCGGCGCCGAGCCGTGCGTCGCCTCGAACATGGCGACCGTGTCGCTGAGGTTGCCCCCGGGCGCGATGCCGATGCCGCCGACCTGCGCGGCCAGCGCGTCGGAGATGTAGTCGCCGTTGAGGTTGAGCGTGGCGACCACCGAGTACTCCGCCGGGCGCAGCAGGATCTGCTGCAGGAACGCATCGGCGATGCTGTCCTTGATCGTGATGTCGCGCCCCGTCCTGGGGTTGGGCACCTTCATCCACGGACCGCCGTCGACCAGCACCCCGCCGAATTCCTTCGCGGCCAGGCCATAGCCCCACTCGCGGAAGGCGCCCTCGGTGTATTTCATGATGTTGCCCTTGTGGACGATCGTCACGCTGGGCCGGTCGTTGTCGATGGCGTACTGGATCGCCTTGCGCATCAGGCGTTCGGTGCCTTCCTGCGACACGGGTTTGATGCCGATGCCCGAGGTGGCCGGAAAGCGGATCTTGCGCACGCCGAACTCGGTCTGGAGGAAATCGATGAGTTTCCTGGCCTTCTCGCCGCCCGCCTCGAACTCGATGCCCGCGTAGATGTCCTCGGAGTTTTCCCGGAAGATGACCATGTCGATCTTCTCGGGCTGTTTCACCGGCGAAGGCACGCCGGCGAAGTAGCGCACCGGGCGCAGGCAGACGTACAGATCGAGCTCCTGGCGCAGCGCGACGTTCAGCGAGCGGATGCCGCCTCCCACCGGCGTGGTCATCGGGCCCTTGATCGAGATGACGTAGTCGCGCACGGCGTGCAGGGTCTCCTCGGGCAGCCAGACGTCCGGGCCGTACACGCGGGTCGCCTTCTCGCCGCCGTACACCTCCATCCAGTGGATCCTGCGGCGACCGTCATAGGCCTTGGCGACGGCCGCGTCCACGACCTTGATCATCACCGGAGTGATGTCGGCGCCGGTGCCATCGCCCTCGATGTAGGGGATCACCGGCTCGTCGGGCACGTTGAGCGAGTTGTCGGCGTTGACCGTGATCTTCCGGCCTTCGGCGGGAACCTGGATGTGCTGGTAGCTGGACATGGCGATGGGACGGGGAAAGCCGCGGAGAGCGAAAAAAGGCGATCGGTGCGCGAGCGCGTCGGGAGCCGATCACGGGCCGCGGAATTCTAGGGCCGCGAAAGGATCGACACTGCTACAAAGCGCACTCCCGTCGCCGCTCCACCGCTTCCGAAAGTGATCCCGACATGATTCAGCGTCTCGCCGCCTTCCTCGTCCTCGCCTGCGCCGTTCTGTCCGGCGCCAACGCCCAGGACGCCCAGCTGGACCTGCCCCGCACGCGCCTGACGGCGGGCATGTACCAGATCGACGCCCAGGTGGCCGCCGCGCCGCGCCAGCGCGAGATCGGACTCATGAACCGCAGGGAGATGCCCCAGGCCGAGGGCATGCTGTTCGTCTTCGAGCAACCCGCCACGCAATGCTTCTGGATGAAGAACACGCTGCTGCCGTTGACGGCGGCCTTCGTCGCGGACGACGGCCGCATCGTGAACCTGGTCGACATGCAGCCCCGGACGCTCGACTCGCACTGCTCCAAGGAGCCCGTGCGCTACGTGCTGGAGATGAACCAGGGCTGGTTCGAGCGCAAGAACATCCGCAGTGGCGCCCGCCTCGGCGGAAAGCCGTTCGAAGTCGCGCCACGCTGAGGCCGCGGTCCGCCGGCACGCCACGGCGGTGCCGCTGGCCACACCCGTGGACGTCAGTCGGGGGCGTCCGGACCGGATTCCGTAACGGCCACGCCGGCAACCGTCAATGCAAGCACGCCGTCGGCCAGCCGGGCCGAGACGGCCTGTCCCGGAACCGCCTGCAGTGCGCTCGTGAGGGCATGTCCGTCGGCATCGGCCAGCCAGGCGTAGCCACGCTGGAGCACGTGGGCGGGGTCCAGCAGCCGCAGCCTCGCGCCCAGGCGTTCCAGCCGTTCCCGCCGGCCCGCCGCGGCGGCGGCCAGCGCGGCCGGCAGCGCCGCGCCCAGGGCCTGCTCCCGTTGTGCCAGTCGCGCCCGCTGCGCCGCGACCGCGTAGCGCAGGCGCTGGGCCTCGTGCGCCAGGTGCACGCGCTGCCGCGCCGCCATCATGGACGGACGGCCCAGGCGCGCGGCGGCCATGTCCAGCCGCTGCCCGAGGGTGTCGAGACGTGCGTCCAGGCCATCGCTCAGTCGCTGCCCGATCAGGTCAAGGGCCCCGAGCCAGGTGTCGCGCGGCGCGGCGACCAGTTCGGCGGCGGCCGTCGGCGTCGGCGCGCGCAGGTCGGCGACGAAATCCGCGATCGTGAAGTCGGTCTCGTGTCCGACGCCGCTGACCACGGGCACCGGACTGCGCGCGATCGCGTGCGCCAGCGTCTCGTCGTTGAAGGCCCAGAGGTCCTCGATGGAGCCGCCGCCGCGCACCAGCAGGATCGCATCGACGGGTGGACCGAGCGTGTACAGCGCCTCCAGCGCGGCCACCAGTTCGGCGGGTGCGCCACCGCCCTGGACGGCCGCGGGAGCGATCACCACCCGGATGTGCGGGACCCGGCGGCGCAGCGCCGTGACCACGTCGTGCAGTGCCGCGGCACCGAGCGAGGTCACCAGCCCGACGGCGCGCGGCAGGGGTGGCAAGGCGCGCTTTCGGGCCGGATCGAACAGCCCCTGCGCCTCCAGGCGCGCCTTGCGCTGCAGGAACTGCTCGAACAGCGCCCCCTGGCCGGCCCGCGCCAGACTCTCGACGATCAGTTGGAGGTCGCCCCGTGGCTCGTAGACCGCGAGGCGCCCGCGCACTTCGACCTGATCGCCCTCGCGCGGAACGAAATCGAGCAGGCCGGCCGCGCGCCGGAACATCGCGCAGCGGAGCTGGCCCCCTGGGTCCTTCAGCGAGAAGTAGCAATGTCCGCTCGTGGCGCGTGAGAACCCGGAGATCTCGCCCCGCACGGCGACCGGATTGAAACGTGCCTCCAGCGCATCCGCCACCGCGTGGCACAGCGCGCCGACGTCCCACGTGTGGGGACCCGACATCCTGCCCGGAGGACGCGCGCTCATGGCACCGACCCGGCCAGGGAGGTCACTCTTCCACAATCCGACGATGACCGTTCGTCGGCTGACCCAGGCCCCCGGGAATCGCCCATGTTGCCGTACAACCCATTGATTTCATTAAGGAAAGTAGTGCTCAAAATTCGCTCGATCTGATGCAAGCCCCGACCAGCGGGGCTCGGAGCGACTTTCCAGCTTACTTGCTCACAAAGTTATCCACAGATTCTGTGCGTGGATGCGGGCATTCTTCGACCCGTGGAACCGGGAGCGTGGCGGTCATAATCGCCGCGCATTCGGAAGGACCCGCCCTTGTTTTCCATCATCCTCGCCGCCGGCTGGCCGATCTGGCCCTTGCTGGCCTGTTCGGTCCTGGGGCTCGCCCTGGTCATCGAGCGTTTCGTGAGCCTGCAGCATGCGCGCGTCGTGCCGTCCCGGTTGCTCGACGACGCGATCATCGCGTCGCGCAACGGGGTTCCCGCGCCCGAGGTGGTCGCCAAGCTCGAGCGCAGTTCGGCCCTGGGACAGGTGCTGGCGGCGGGGTTCCGGGCGCTCGGCAGCGATGCGCGATGCACCGAGGACGACCTGCGCGCGGCCATGGAGGCGGCGGGTCGGCGGGTCGCCCACCAGCTCGAGCGCTGGCTGCCCGCATTGGCCACCATCGCCTCGGCCGCGCCGCTGCTCGGCCTGCTGGGCACGGTCATCGGGATGATCGAGATCTTCGGCTCCCAGACGGGCACGGGCGGCGGCATGGGAACCGGCAATCCGGCCCAGCTCGCCCAGGGCATCTCGATCGCGCTCTACAACACGGCCTTCGGCCTGATGGTGGCGATTCCGGCGCTGATGTTCTGGCGTTATTTCCGTACCCGGGTCGACGGCTACCTGCTCCACCTCGAGCTCGCGGGCGAGCGCTTCGTGCGTCACCTCGCCACGCTTCGGACGTGAACGCATGACACGCCCGCGCTTGCAGTTCCGCCGCGCAGCGCGCGACGAGCCCGAGATCAACCTGATTCCGTTCATCGACGTGCTGCTGGTCGTGCTGATCTTCCTGATGCTGTCGACCACCTACGGCCGCTTCACGGAGCTCCAGCTGCGGCTGCCGGCCGCCGACACCGAGACGCGGCGCGAGGTGCCGCGCCAGGTGGTCGTCGCGGTCGCGGCCGACGGCCGCTACGTGGTCGGCAAGACGACGCTGGACGGCCAGGGCGTCGCCGAGCTGGCGACCGCGATCGGCGCGGCGGCCGAGGGTCCCGACAGCGTGGTCGTGATCGATGCCGACGAGCGGTCCAGCCATCAGTCTGTCGTCCGGGTGATGGAGGCCGCACGCCGCGCGGGGCTGCTTCACATGACCTTCGGTGCGCGGGCGAGCGCGCAGGGCCGCTGACGTGGCGCTGCAGGACGACTGGCTGCGACGCGGCCCGCGGGCCTGGGCGCTTCGACCGGTGGCGTGGCTGTTCGGGCGGGTCGCCGCCGCGCGACGCGCACTCTTCGCCCTGGGTTGGCTCGAGCGCGAGGGTGTTCCGGTGCCCGTCGTTGTCGTCGGCAACGTGGTCGCGGGCGGTGCCGGCAAGACGCCGGTGGTGATGGCCGTCGTCCGGCATTTCCAGGCCCGCGGGATGGTCGTCGGTATCGTTTCGAGGGGCTTCGGCCGCCGTACCGACGACTGTCGCGAGGTCCACCCCGACAGCGATCCGGGCGATGTCGGCGACGAGCCGGCGCTGCTGCGGCGCGTCACCGGCGCCCCTGTGTTTGTCGCGCGGCGGCGCGTCGAGGCGGCACGCGCCCTGCTGGCACGGCACCCCGGTGTGCGACTGATCGTCAGCGACGACGGCCTGCAGCACCTGGCGCTGCGCCGCGACGTCGAGGTCTGCGTCTTCGACGACCGTGGCATCGGCAACGGCTGGTTGCTGCCCGCCGGGCCCCTGCGGGAGCCCTGGCCGCGCGCCTGCGACCTCGTGCTCCATACCGGGGACCAGCCGGCCATGGCCGACGGCGCGCGCGCCATTCCCGGCTTCGGCGCGCGCCGGGCCCTGGCCGATCACGCACGGCGCAGCGACGGCTCCACCGTGCCGCTCGCCGACCTGCGGGCCCTGCCGCTGGTGGCCGTCGCCGCCATCGCCAAGCCGGAAGGCTTCTTCTCGATGCTGCGCGCGCGCGGGCTGGCGCCGATGGCCTGCGTCGCCCTGCCCGACCACGACGACTTCGCCGGCTGGACGCCGCCCCGGACCGCGTCCGGCGCGCGGCCCGCCGTCGTCGTCTGCACGGAGAAGGACGCCGTCAAGCTGTGGCGCATCCGGCCCGACGCCCTGGCCATCGCGCTGGTGTTCGAACCCGAGCGGGCCTTCTTCGACGCCCTCGATGCGAAGCTATCATCGTGCGATGGATTCCAAGCTGCTTGAACTGCTCGTCTGCCCTGTCACGAAGGGACCCTTGACCTGGGACGCCGGCACGCAGGAACTGAGGTCCCGCAGCGCGCGCCTGGCCTATCCGGTGCGCGACGGCATCCCCGTGCTGCTCGAGACCGAGGCCCGCATCCTGTCGGACGACGAACTCGGCCTCTGAAGCGGATGACGCCCTTCGTCGTCCTGATCCCGGCCCGATTGGCATCGAGCCGGTTGCCCGACAAGCCGCTCGCCGACCTCGCCGGCCTGCCGATGGTCGTGCGCGTCGCGCAGCGCGCTCGCCTGTCGCGCGCGACCCGGGTGATCGTCGCCGCGGACAGTCCGCGCATCGTGGAAGCCTGCCGGGTCCATGGCGTGGAGGCCCTGCTCACGCGCGACGACCACCCGAGCGGAAGCGACCGGCTGGCGGAGGCCTGCACGCGATTGGGGCTCGGCGACGACGAGATCGTGGTCAACGTGCAGGGCGATGAACCCCTGATCGACCCGGCCCTGGTCGACGCGGTGGCGGATGCCCTGGGTGGCGATCCCGGCGCCGACATGAGCACGGCCGCACACGCCATCGATTCGCAGGAGGATTTCGTCAATCCGAACGTCGTCAAGGTGGTCCTGGACGGCCGAGGGCGCGCGATGTATTTCAGTCGCGCCCCGATTCCCTGGTGGCGCGACGGCGATGTTTCCACGGACGGTCAGCGTGCCCTGCCACGGTCGCCCGCACCCTTGCGCCATGTTGGCATCTACGGGTACCGCGCAGGCTTCGTGCGTCGCTTTCCGATGCTCCCGGCCGCGCCGGTGGAAGCCATCGAAGCCCTGGAACAATTGCGCGCGCTCTGGCATGGCCATCGCATCGCCGTGCACGTGAGCACGCTCCGACCCGGTCCGGGCGTCGATACACCGGAAGACCTGATCCGCGTGCGCGCGCTCCTGCGGCAGGAATGAGCGTCGTTGACGTTCGTTGACGGGCGTTGCCGTCGGGAATCACCCGGGGGTGGCGCATGTTATTCTCAAGGCAACCTGCCTTGCGAAGCCGTTGGTATTCACGGGGCGCAGAAGAATTCCAAAAAACGTCCGAGGACACCATGAGACTGATTTTATTGGGCGCCCCCGGCGCGGGCAAAGGCACGCAAGCCGCATTCATCTGCCGACAGTTTTCGATCCCGCAGATCTCCACCGGAGACATGCTGCGCGCGGCGGTGAAGGCGGGCACGCCCCTCGGACGGCAAGCCGAAGCCGTCATGGCGTCGGGTGCCCTCGTGAGCGACGACCTGATCATCAATCTGGTGAAGGAACGTCTGGCGCTGCCCGACTGCGCCAACGGGTTCCTGTTCGACGGCTTCCCGCGCACCCTGCCCCAGGCCGACGCCATGCGCAACGCCGGGGTCAAGCTCGACCATGTGCTGGAGATCGACGTGCCTTTCGGCGACATCATCGAGCGCATGAGCGGCCGTCGTTCGCACCCTGCCTCGGGCCGCATCTATCACGTGAAGTTCAATCCGCCGCAAGTCGAAGGCAAGGACGACGTGACTGGCGAGGACCTCGTGCAGCGCGACGACGATCGCGAAGACACGGTGCGCAAACGGCTCGATGTCTACAGCCAGCAGACCCGGCCGCTGGTCGACTACTACTCGCGCTGGGCCAAGGAAGAACCCGACGCCGCGCCGCGATACCACGCGATCAGCGGTGTCGGCAGCGTCGACGAGATCACCCAGCGCGCACTGGCAGCCCTGGGCGACTGACCGTCGGTGGCCACGGCCCGACGGCATCGGCATCGGGTCAGGTGCCGGGCGGTGTCGCTGGCGACTCCATCAGTTCGAGCATCAGCGCGATCCGCGCCTTGACGGGCGACAGGGCATCCGCGCTGCGCAGACGCGCCGTACCGTCCGCGTCGGCCGGAACGTCTTCCCGGGCCTCGACGATGCGCCCGCTGGCGCAACGCGTCGCGCGCCGCACGGCGACACCGGCCGCCTGCGCGCGCAGGGCGGCGGCCGTCAGTTCCCGGTGCACCGTGCCGTTGCCTGTCGAGGCGATCACGAGGCCATGCAGCCGGTCGACCGCGTTCTCGGCGGTCGCTTCCCCCGACGCGCGCACCATCAGATCGACCATCCACCCGGTCGCGCCGGCATGGCTGGTCACGATCTCCACCCTCGGCCATGCTGCCGGTTCCGTGCGGGCCACCTGTTCGAGACGCCCGCGTGCCGCGACCCCGCCGTCGGCGGCCGACGGCCACGCGCGCACGCGCCGTAACACGCCCTCCTCCACATGACCCAATGCCCCGGCATCGCCGGAGTCGAAGGCGTCGAGCCGGTAGGTGTGCACCTTGCGCACGTCGATCGCGCCATGGACCGTGCCGGCGGCGACGGCGCACACGCCGTGCGCTCCCGGTGTCGCGGCCACCGCGATCGCATCACGGAGGTTCTGCGGTCCGTCCGACGCCAAGGCCGTCGAGGGCCGCATGGCACTCACGAGAACGACCGGCTTCGCGGGCGCGAGCACGTGCTGCAGGAAGAACGCCGTCTCCTCCAGCGTGTCCGTCCCATGGGTCACGACGATGCCGACCACGTCCGCCTCGGCCAACCAGGCGGCGCAGCGCAGCGCGAGCGACCGCAAGGTCCTCGCGTCCATGTCCTTGCTGTCGAGTTGCGCGACCTGTTCGGCAAGCAGGGTGAATCCGGAGGGTGCGGTCGTGCCCTGCAGCATGTCCGCCACGCCGATCTGTCCGGCGACATAGCCGATGTTGTCGTCCGGGACCGAAGCCTTGCCGGCGATGGTGCCACCGGTGCCCAGTACCACGATGCGCGCGGCCTGGTTTGAAGCGTCGTCGAGCATGTCTTGCAAAGTTTTCAAAACTGTTCAAAAATACAGATACTGGATGTCCAGACAGTATCGCAAGGAACTTCCATGCAATTCCCCATCAAGCTTACAACCCGGCAGCAACAGATCCTCGACCTGATCGGTGCGGCCATCGCCCGCACCGGGGCGCCGCCCACGCGCGCCGAGATCGCAGCCGAACTCGGCTTCCGCTCGGCTAATGCCGCCGAAGAGCACCTGCAGGCCCTGGCGCGCAAGGGTGCCATCGAACTGGTCAGTGGCACGTCGCGTGGCATCCGGCTCAAGGGCGACGCACTGCGCTCCCTGAACGCCTCGCGCAACAACCAGTTCTCGCTGGCGTTGCCGGGCGCGTCGCAGCTGCCGTTGCCATTGGTCGGTCGTGTGGCGGCGGGCTCGCCCATCCTGGCACAGGAGCACGTCGAGCAAACCTACTACGTCGAACGGACGATGTTCCAGCACCAGCCGGACTACCTCCTGAAAGTGCGCGGCATGTCGATGCGCGACGCCGGCATCATGGATGGTGATCTGCTCGCCGTGCAATCCACCCGCGAGGCCCACAACGGGCAGATCGTGGTGGCGCGCCTGGGCGAGGAAGTGACCGTCAAACGGCTCAAACGCACCGGCGAGGCCGTCGAGCTGCATGCCGAGAACCCCGACTATCCGACCATCTTCGTGCAGCCCGGCGAGCCCTTCGAGATCGAGGGACTGGCCGTGGGCCTGATCCGCAACACGATGCTCATGTAGGTTGGCCGACGCCGATGTGGCGCGGCGCGCGGACGGACGCCTGGCGTCCGTCCGCGGCCGGGTCGCGACCCGATGGGTCTGGACCGCCGGTCCCCATCGCCTTTTCGACAATCACTCAGTCAACTGGAGATCCACATGGGAATCGCTTTGCTCGCCTTGGTCGACCTGCTCTCACCTCTGCAATCCCTGGCCAATCGTTGGATGCCGGCGCGCGGGTCGGGATCCGACCGCCCGGTCGGATCACGCCATGCGGCGATGCGCACCGGCCGCGCCATGCATCCCGGCGCGGCGGCGGACGCGGGTCTGACGCCCGCCTGCGCCACCGCGCCGGTCCGTCCGCTGCGCATCGTGCGCACATCCGACGCCCAACGCCGCTCCGGCGTGACCGGGCGGCTGGTGCTGTCGGGACGCCTGGCCGACGTGTGCGACGAACTCGATCGGCTCGCTGCCCTGGAAGCGGCCGAACTGTCGCGCAGCACCGGCACGCTGCACTAACCACAAACCGACCTGAAGGCAGGGAGTCGGTCCGAGGCGCATCGCCGTCCGGTCTTGCCCAGTGCGCGCGGACGCCGGCCCGCGGGGTGCGAGGCACAATGACACGCCATGAACATTGTGATCCTCGACGACTACCAGGACGCGGTGCGCAAGCTGCGCTGCGCCGCCAAGCTCGATCCCTACACGGCCAAGGTCTACACCAACACGGTCAAGGGCATCGGTCAGCTCTCGATCCGCCTGAAGGACGCCGACGTGATCGTCCTGACCCGGGAACGCAGCCAGATCTCGCGCCAGCTGATCGAGAAACTGCCCCGGCTCCGCCTGATCTCGCAGACCGGTCGCGCCGGCCCTCACATCGATGTCGCCGCCTGTACCGAGCACGGCGTCGCCGTGGCGGAGGGTGTCGGATCGCCCGTGGCCCCGGCGGAGTTGACCTGGGCGCTCATCATGTCCGCCATGCGCCGGTTGCCGCAGTACATCAGCAACCTCAAGCACGGCGCGTGGCAGCAGTCGGGTTTCAAGTCGGCGTCGATGCCACCGAATTTCGGGCTCGGGTCGGTGCTGAAGGGGAAGACGCTGGGCATCTGGGGCTATGGACGCATCGGACAGCTGGTGGCGCGATACGGACAGGCCTTCGGCATGCAGGTGGTGATCTGGGGGCGCGAGGGCAGCCGCGAGCAGGCCCGCTCCGACGGCTTCCAGGTGGCGCCGAGCCAGGAAGCGTTCTTCGAGACCGCCGATGTGCTGACGTTGCATCTGCGCCTGAACGGCGCCACGCGCGGCATCGTGGGTTTCGACGACCTGTCGCGCATGAAACCGACGGCCCTGTTCGTCAACACCTCGCGCGCCGAACTGGTCGAGCCCGACGCATTGCTCACGGCACTCAACCGCGGTCGTCCGGGCATGGGTGCGGTGGACGTCTTCGAGAGCGAGCCCCCGTTGCAGGGTCATGCGCTGCTGCGCCTTGAAAACTGCATCTGCACGCCGCACCTGGGCTACGTCGAGCTGGACAGCTACGAGTCCTACTTCGGTCAGGCTTTCGACAATGTGGTGAACTTCGTGCAGAACCATCCGACGAACATCGTGAATCCCGAGGCGTTGCAGCGGCATCGCTGAAACCCGTGCGACGCCGCCGCCTGCGTGGCGGCGGCAGGCGGCGACGCCGCGACGGTGCGGGAAACGCCAACGAAAAATTCCCAAACCGTGTTCCGTTTCTTCGAAAAGCTCCTCCCCCCCTATCCGACCGCCGAGCCGACCGTTCCGCCGGACCGGTTCATCCCTTTCATCTGGGCCTGCACGCAGGGCACGCGCGGCCTGGTGGTCACGATGGCGCTGCTCACGGCCGTCATCTCGGCGTTCGAGGCGTGGCTGTTCGCGATGCTCGGCCGGATCGTCGACTGGCTCGGGGGTCAGGCGCCGCAGCGCCTGTGGGAAGAGCGTGGCGCCACGCTGGGCTGGATCGTCGCCGCGCTGGTGGCCAGCGTCGCGGTGGTGGCGCTGCAGACCATCGTCAAGCACCAGGCGCTCGCGATCAACCTGCCGATGCGGCTGCGCTGGAACTTCCACCGTTTGCTGCTCGGCCAGAGCATGTCCTTCTACCAGGACGAATTCGCCGGCCGGATCACCGCCAAGGTGATGCAGACGGCTATCGCGGCACGCGACACGATCTTCGTGCTGGCCGACGTGCTCATCGCCATGGGCGTCTACGTCACGACCATCATCGTGCTGGCCGCCGTCCTGGACCGGCAGTTGATCGTGCCCTTCGCGGTCTGGCTGGTGCTCTATGTCGCCGCGCTGTGGTTCTTCGTGCCGCGGCTGGGCAAGGTGGGTCGGGCGCAGGCCGACGCGCGCTCGCTCATGACCGGTCGCATCACCGACGCCTACACCAACGTCGCGACCGTCAAGCTGTTCTCGCACACGCACCGCGAAGCCGGCTTCGCGCGCGAGGCGATGCAGGAGTTCCAGGTCACCGGCAACGCGCAGATGCGGCTGGTGAGCGCCTTCGAGATCGTCAACCACGCGCTGAGCATGGGCCTGACCGCCGGCATGGCGGGGATGGCGCTCTGGCTGTGGTCGCAGGGCACGGTGGGCGTCGGCGCGGTGGCCGCGGCGACGGCGATGGCGCTGCGCCTGCAGGGCATGTCGCACTGGATCATGTGGGAGATGACGAGCCTGTTCGAGAACATCGGCACGGTGCAGGACGGCATGAAGACCCTGTCGCGGCCGCGCACGGTGCTCGACGTTCCCGCCGCGCCGGCGCTCACGGTCCCGCGTGGCGAGGTGCGCTTCGACCACGCGAGCTTCAGCTATGGCAAGGCGGGCGGCCGCCGCATCATCGACGACCTGAACCTCACGGTGCGCCCGGGCGAGAAGATCGGCCTGGTCGGACGCTCCGGCGCGGGCAAGTCGACCCTGGTGAACCTGCTGCTGCGCTTCCACGACCTGGAAGCCGGCCGCATCCTGATCGACGGGCAGGACATCGCGAAGGTCACGCAGGACTCGCTGCGCGCGCACATCGGCATGGTGACGCAGGACACTTCGCTGATGCATCGCTCGGTGGCGGACAACATCGCCTACGGCCGGCCGGACGCGAGCGACGACGAGGTGGAGGCCGCGGCCGAACGCGCGGAAGCGCACGTCTTCATCCGCTCGCTGGGCGATGCGAAAGGCCGTGTGGGCTACGACGCCCACGTCGGCGAGCGTGGCGTCAAGCTCTCCGGGGGACAGCGCCAGCGCATCGCCATCGCGCGCGTGATGCTCAAGGACGCGCCGATCCTGCTGCTCGACGAGGCGACCAGCGCGCTCGATTCCGAAGTCGAAGCCGCGATCCAGGCCAGCCTCTACCGGCTCATGGAAGGCAAGACCGTGATCGCCATCGCGCACCGCCTGTCCACCATCGCCGCGATGGACCGGCTGATCGTGCTCGACGAGGGCCGCGTGGTGGAGGAAGGCGATCACGCCTCCCTGCTGGCGCGCAACGGCCTCTACGCGCGCCTGTGGTCGCACCAGAGCGGCGGCTTCCTCGGCGAGACGCCCTGAACCATGGACGGCGGCGCGGCGGGTCAATGGCGAGTCCTACAGACCGCGCCGCCCGTTGCCGACAGGCGATTTCCCGCACGATGCGAAGGTCTTTGTTTCGTCAATCACGAGGAGTCCATTCATGAATTCAATCATCTACATCGTGGGTCTGGTCGTCGTCGTGGTGGCGGTGCTGTCGTTCTTCGGCCTGCGCTGATCCACCGCCTTCCACCCGCCTGCATGTCGGGATCGAACGGGGCCGCCATCGCGGCCCCGTTTCCTTTTGCGCGGCGCGCCTGAAGCCACATGCCTCTCACCGTTCCTGCGCCCTCCGCGATGTCGAGGCGCGATGCGCTGATGACCGAGGCCGTCCGTCTGATCGAGGAGACCGGACCGCTCGACGATGCCGACGTCCTGCGGACGGCCCACGCGACGGAGGCGACGGCGCCGGCGCGCATCGCGATGCGCGCCCGGTTGCTGGGCGGCCGCGTCGGCCTAGACGCCGAGCTCGACCGGCTCCGGCACTGGGCGCCCTGGATCGGCGCGGGGCTGGTGGCATCGATCGTCATTGCCAGTCTGGCGCTCGCCGGCGGCGTCACGGAGGGGAGCGAGCGCCGCATCAACGTGGTCGCCGCGCTGTCGAGTCTGTTGGGGATACATGTCCTGACGCTGGCCGTCTGGCTGGTCACGCTGGCGCTGCCCTCGCGCACCGCCGGCGAACCCCGGCGCTCGCTGGGGTGGCTGTGGGCGACGCTGACCGCCCGCGTGGCCGGGGGCCGCCACGGCCAGTCACCCGTGCTGGTGCGCGCGGCGACGCGGCTGATGGCGCGGGCGCGGCTGCTGCCCTGGGCGGCGGGCATCGCCAGCCATGGACTCTGGACGCTGTCCTTCCTCGTCGTGCTGGGCGCGTTGCTGTTCGCGCTGGCCTTCCATCGCTACACGCTCGACTGGGAAACCACCATCCTCGAGCCCGGGTTCTTCCTGCGCGTCGTCGAAGGCCTGGGCCACGCGCCCGCATGGCTGGGTTTTCCCGTGCCCGACGCCACCGCCGTGATGGCGCCGCGGAGAGCGGCGGGCACGGCGGGCCTGGTCGATCCCGCCGCGCAACGCACCTGGGCGCTGTGGCTGGTCGGCTGCGTGGTGGTCTACGGGCTGCTGCCGCGCGCGGCGCTGCTGCTGCTGAGCCTGGCGGTGTGGCGCGCGCGCCGCGACGCCCTGGCGCCCGACCCCTCGCATCCCTACTACCGGCGCCTCGCGGCGCGCTTCGATGCGCTGACGCCGCCGGAGGTCGTCGATGCCGATCCGGGCGCGCCGCCGTCCCGGACCGCGTCGCATCGCCCGGCCGTGGCAGGCGGGCACGGTGCCGCGATCGCCGTGGGCGCGTTCGAACTCGCCCCGGACCATCTCTGGCCCCCGACCGGACTGCCCGAGGCGGTCTCGGCACTGCCGGCCTCCGACGGTGGCGCGCGCAGCCGGCGCGAACTGCTCGACACCGTCGCCCGGCTGCGGCCGGCCGTCCTGGTGCTGGCCGTCCGCGCGGCGTCGAGTCCGGACCGCGGCACCGAACGCCTGCTGCGCGAATTGCTTGCGCACAGCGGCGCGTGCCGCCTGTGGCTCGTGCCCGGCGCGGAGGACGACGCCACGGGGCGTGCACGCTGGCGGCGCTGGCTCGTCGACGCGGGATTCGAAGCCGTGACGGCGAGCGACACCCTCGCCGACGCCCTGGCCCCGGCGCGCCCGGAGGCGATCGCGTGACCCCGCCGGCCCGACCCGACGCGGAGGCCGCCGTCACGGCCGCCGAAGCCCTGCGCATCGCCGTCGTCGGCCACACCAACGCCGGCAAGACCTCCCTGCTGCGCACCCTGACGCGGCGCATCGACTTCGGCACGGTGTCCTCGCGTCCCGGCACCACGCGGCATGTCGAGCGCGTCGATCTGATGGTGGACGGCCGCGCCGCCGTGCGTTTCCTGGACACGCCGGGGTTGGAGGACGCCGTCGGGCTGGGCGAGCACATCGAGCGCATCGCACCGGCCGACGGCCCCGGCGCGGCCGGCGCGACGCCGCCCGAACGCATCCGCCGCTTCCTGGCCGGCCCGGAGGCCCATGGCGTCTTCGAACAGGAAGCCAAGGTGCTGCGCACCCTGCTGGACGTCGACGCCGCCTTCCTGGTCATCGACGCGCGCGAGCCGGTGCTGCCCAAGTTCCGCGACGAGATCGAGCTGATCCGGTCCTGTGCCCGACCCGTGCTGCCGGTGCTGAACTTCGTGCGCGCCGCCGACCATCGCGAACCCGAGTGGCGCGCCCTGCTGGCGGCCTACGGCATGCACGCCGTAGTGCGCTTCGACGCCGCCGCGCCTTTCGTCGGGGCCGAACGCGACCTCTACCAGGATCTGGTGACCCTGCTTCGCGAGCGCCGCGCACCGCTGGAGGACGTGATCGCTTTCCTGGGGCGGGAGGCCACCGCGCGCCGGAACGCCGCCGCCGGCCGCATCGCCGAACTGCTGGTCGACGTCGCGTCGATGCGCCGGACGGCGACGCTCGCCGAGTTCGACGATGCGGCACGGCGCGCACCGTTGCTGTCGGCCCTGCATCAGGCGGTGTTCGACAAGGCCCAGCGCTGTGCTTCCGACCTGCTCGCGCTGTACGGCTTTCGCGAAGGCGATGCGAGCGAGGCGCCGCTGCCCCTGCTCGAAGGACGCTGGTCGATGGACTTCTTCAGTCCCGAGGCCATCAAGGACGCCGGGCTGCGCCTGGGCAAGGGTGCGGCGGTGGGCGTGGCCGTCGGCGTGGCGGCCGATCTGGCGGTGGGCGGACTGTCGCTGGGCGCCGGCGCGGCGCTGGGCGGCGCCATCGGGGGCGCGATCGCGCAGGGCTGGGGGCCGCTCGGCCGCAAGGTGGTCAACGCGCTGCGCGAGGTGCGCGAGGTGAGCGTGGAGGACGGTGCGCTGCACCTGATCGCGGAGTGGCAGATCGCGCTCGTGCACGCGCTCGCGCATCGCGGTCACGGCGCCACGGGTCCGGTCGCCGCCGCCGTGGACGGTCCGGGAGCGCACCACGTGGCGCTGGCGGTGCGCGCGGCGCGACCGGCGCGCAATCATGCCGACTGGGAAGTCAAGGCCGACGGCGCCCGCTGGCGCACGGCCGCCTCGGCGCGCCGCCAGGCCCTGGTGGCCGTCGTGGCGGTCCGCCTGGAAGCGGCGCTGCGCGACGCCGACGACCCGGCGCCCCCCTGATCGACCGACGACTACAAGGCGGACGGCCCGCTTGCGCTAAGGTGCGACCTTCGTCGTCCACCCGCACCCATCGCACCATGGCCCCCCTTCCTCCCGCCGCCACGCGTCCGGCGCCCCGGCATTTCTCGATGATCCGCGGCTTTCACCTGGCCGACGCCTTCACGCTGGGCAATGCCGCCTGCGGTGTGGGCGCGGTGTTCCTGGCGATGGCCTACGTCGCCAGCCGGTCGACGGAACTCTTCCTCTGGGGCGCGGCGCTGGCGCCGGCGGCCTTCGTCTTCGATGTCTTCGACGGCCGGGTGGCGCGCTGGCGGCAGACCCATTCGGCGCTGGGGCGCGAACTCGACTCGCTCGCCGACGTGATCTCCTTCGGCGTCGCGCCGGCCGCGCTGGCCTTCGCGGCCGGACTCGACGGCGGCTGGGACTGCATCGCACTGATCTATTTCGTGTGCTGCGGCGTCAGCCGCCTCGCGCGCTACAACGTGACGGCCGAAGCCCTGTCCGAAGGCGCGGACAAGGTGAAGTATTTCGAGGGCACGCCGATTCCGACCAGCGTCGTGCTGGTGGGCGTGCTGGCCTGGGCCGCGTGGCAGGGCCGGGTCGGCGACGCGGTCTGGGGCGGCGCGTGGACCCTGGGACCGGCCGTGCTCCACCCGCTGGCGCTGCTGTTCGCGCTGTCGGGCACGCTGATGATCAGCAAGACGCTGCGCATCCCGAAGTTCTGAGCCGTTCGACGGCGGTCCGGGCGCGCCGCGATGGCGTGAGCGGTTCCACCGGCCCATGAAGCCGACGAGGCGCGCATCGGCCTCGAATTCGCCAAGGACCACGTGCCATGACCCCGTCGCCCGCCGCCTTCGCCTCGCATTTCGCGCGCTCCCCGCTTTTCCCGCGCTCGCCGGTCGCAGCTCGGCCACCCCGTCCGAACCCGCGTGTCGCAGGCCGCGCCGGCCTCGCCGTCACCGCCGTGGCGGCCCTGCTCGCCGGCTGCGCTGGCATGACGCCCGCCGGGGGTCCGCGCACGGTCACCATCGAGCGCACGGCGCACGGCATCGCGCACGTCACCGCGCCGGACCACGAGGGCCTGGCCTACGGCACCGCCTACGCCCACGCGCAGGACAACGTCTGCCAGACCGCCGAGCACCTGCTCACGGTGCGTGGCGAGCGGTCGCTGTTCCTGGGGCCACAGGCGATGGGCGACTTCGGACTCGGGCGCCTGTCGAACGCGCAGATCGACCTGTTCGTGCGCCAGCACATGGACGACGCGACACTGGCGCGCGCGGCCGGGTCGATCGGTCCGGACGCCCGGGCCGCGCTGCGAGGCTATGTCGCGGGGTACAACCGCCACCTGCGCGACGTCGGCCCGGGCGGGCTGCCGGAAGCCTGCCGCGATCGCCCGTGGGTCAGGCCGATGACGCCATCCGACCTGTCGCGCGCCACCGAGCTCTCGATGATCCAGGGGGGCCTCGGCGCCCTGGCCGGCGCGGTGCTGGCGGCCAGGCCGCCGCCGCCCGCGACGGCCCTGGGCGCCGCCCCCGCCGAGGGTCCGGTCGACCCGCGCGAGGCCGTCGCCGAGATCGCGCGCCACAGCTTCAACGCCAACCCCGAGGGCGGCGAACTCGGCTCCAATGGCTGGGCCTTCGGCCGCCGGGCCACGCCCGATGGCCGTGGCGTGCTGCTGGGCAACCCGCACTTCCCCTGGAATGGCACCAACCGCTTCTGGCAGCTCCACCTCACGATCCCGGGCCAGGTCGACGTGATGGGCGCGACCGGCGGGCTGAGCCCCGTGGTGGCCATCGGCTTCAACCGGGACGTGGCCTGGACGCACACCGTTTCCACCGGCAAGCGCTTCACGCTCTACGAACTCACGCTCGACCCGGCCGACCCGACCGTCTACCTCGTCGACGGCCAGCCTCACAGGATGCGCACGCGCACGGTCGAGGTGCCGCTGCCCGACGGAACGACCCTGCGGCAGACCTTTCACGCCACCGACTGGGGACCGGTGATCGCCCTGCCGCGCGCCGGCCTCGGCTGGACCGCGCAGCGCGCCTACGCCCTGCGCGACGCCAACACGCTCAACGTGCGTTCAGTGGAGGGCTGGATGCGCATGGCCCGGGCGCGCAACGTGGCGGAACTGCGCCTGGCCATGGGCAACCAGGGCATGCCGTGGATCAACACCCTCGCGGCCGACCGCGATGGCCAGGCGATGGATGCCGACCTGTCGGTGGTGCCGGACGTGTCGGGCGAACAGCTGCGCGCCTGCGCGCCCTCGCCCGCCGCCGCGGCCCTGTTCAACGCGGCCGGCCTGACCGTGCTCGATGGCGCGCGCAGCGCCTGCGCGTGGCGGCAGGACGCCTCGGCCGCCGCGCCCGGGCGCATTCCCCCGGCGCGCATGCCGGTGGTGGTCACCGCCGACTGGGTGCAGAACAGCAACGACAGCTTCTGGCTGAGCCAGCCCGACATCGCCCCGGCGCCCGACGTCTCGCCGCTGGTCGGCGCGGTGGGCACGCCCCAGCGGCTGCGCACGCGCAGCGCCATCCAGGAGATCCGCGCCCGGCTCGCCGGCACCGACGGCCTGGCGGGCGACCGCATGGGCGCCGCCGAGGTCCGCCAGGTGATCCTGCGCGACCGCAACCTGGCCGGCGCGCTGGTCGTGGACGACCTCCTCGCCGCCTGTGGCGCACCGGACCGCGCCGGCCACGCGGCCCTGAGCACCGATCAGGCCACCGGCTGCCGCGTGCTGGCCGGCTGGGACCGCACCAGCACGGCCGAGGCCCGCGGCGCGCCGCTGTTCCGCGAGTTCTGGCGCCAGGCGAAGGACGTGCCGAGGGTCTGGCGCGTGCCTTTCGACGCACGCCGGCCCGTGGCGACGCCCACCGGGCTCGACATGGCCACGCCCGTCACGCGCGAGGCCGTCCTCAAGGCGCTGGGCGACGCGGTGGCCGCACTGCGCGCCGCCGGTTTCGCACCCGACGCGACGTTGGGCGAGGCGCAATGGCACGACGTGCGCGGCCGGCGCGTGGCGCTGCACGGCGGCGACGAATTCGAAGGCGTGCTCAACAAGCTCGAATCGCAGGGACAGCCCCGCATCGCGCCGGGCGGCTATCGCGTCAATTACGGGACCAGCTACCTGCAGGCCGTGACCTTCGACGAGCGCGGACCGGTCGCTCACGGCCTGCTCACCTATGGCCAGAGCAGCGATCCCGCCTCGCCGCGCGCCTACGACCAGTTGCCCCTGTTCGCCGCCAGACGCTGGGTGCCGCTGCCCTTCCATCCGGAGGACGTGCGCGCGCAACGCGAAGGGCCGCCGCTGCGGCTGGACTACTGACACCCCGGCACCCGCACGTCCAGCCCCCTTCATCCCTCAACGCCGACCCGTCGAACACCCCATGACCCATCCGATGCCCCACGCCGTTCCCGGCCTCGCCCAGATCGTGCGGCTCGGCGCCGCGCACCCGCTCGATCCGGCCTGCGACCACTTCTATTTCCTGCGCCACGGCCAGACCGGACGCAACGCGCTGCGCATCTTCCAGGACGTCGACGAGCCCCTGAGCGAACTCGGACTGATGCAGGCGGCGCGCGCGGCCGGGCGGCTGGCCGGCGAGCCGATCCGCACGGTGGTGTGCAGCGACGCCCGCCGCGCCTTCGACACGGCCAGCGCGGTGGCGGCCCGGCTCAAGCTCGTGCCGACGCCGGAGGCGCGCCTGCGCGAGCGCCACTTCGGCGCGCTGATCGGCACCTCGTCGGCGAACATCGACTGGGCCTGCGAACCCGAGGGCGGCGAGACGCTGGCGCAGTTCGTCGAGCGCAAGCGTGCCGCGCTCGACGCGGCCCTGGCGCTGCCCGGCCCCGTGCTGGTGGTGGCGCACGGCGGCACGCTCTACGCGCTGGCCGCGCTCCTGGGCGTGCCGGTGGACGCCGGCGTGCTCGGCAACGCCCAGCCGCTGCGTTTCGCGCGCCGCGACGGTGTCTGGCGGGCCGAGGCGCTGACGCTGCCGCCGATGCCCGGGCAACCGGGAAGCACCGGCCAGGACGCCGGCGCCGCCATCGCCTGAGCGGTCTCGGCCGTTCGCGGCGGTTAGCGGCGTTCCAAGCCGTCCGCCGTGCACCACCGCGAACCGGCCTCTTTTCTTTTCCCTCTCCACCGCCACGTTCATCGCCATGGATTTCAAGAACTATTACCAGGTGCTCGGTCTGGAGCGCACGGCGTCGGAGGACGACGTCCGCAAGGCCTATCGCCGGCTCGCGCGCAAGTACCACCCGGACGTCAGCAAGGAAGCCGACGCCGAGCAGAAGATGCGCGACGTCAACGAAGCCAACGACGTGCTGCGCGACAAGGAAAAGCGGGCCGCCTACGACGCGCTGGCCGACCGCGTCGCGCGCGGCGGGCGGCCCGATGGCGACTTCCAGCCCCCGCCGGGATGGGACGCAGGCTACGAATTCCACCGGGGCGGCGCCGGCGCGGGTCCGGACGGGCCCGCCGACCAGGCCGACTTCAGCGATTTCTTCTCCTCGGTCTTCGGTGCCGCCGAACGGCGCGGCGCCGCGCGACAGTCCTACCGCGCCAAGGGAGAAGACCACCATGCCGCCATCGAGATCACGCTGGAGGACGCGCTGCGCGGCAGCGAGCGCGAGATCTCGCTGCGCGCCGTGGAGACCGGCGCCGACGGCCAGCCCGCCTTCACCACCCGCACGCTGTCGGTGAAGATTCCGCCCGGCGTGCACGAGGGACAGTACGTGCGTCTGGCGGGTCAGGGCATGCCCGGCCACGGCGGCGAACCCGCGGGCGATCTGTTCCTGGAGGTGCGCATCGCGCCGCACCGGCTCTACCGCATCGACGGCCGCGACCTGACCATGACGCTGCCGGTGACGCCGAGCGAAGCCGCGCTGGGCGCCGCGGTGGCGGTGCCGGTACCCGGCGGCGGCACCGTCGAGGTCACCGTGCCGACCAAATCGCGCAGCGGAATGAAGCTCCGGCTCCGGGGTCGGGGCTTTCCGGGCGCGACCCCGGGCGACCTCTACCTGCTGCTCGACATCGCCCTGCCGCCCGCCGACGACGATGCCGCGCGCGCGGCCTACCGCCAGCTCGCCGCCGTGACGGCCGGCTTCGATCCACGCCAGCATCTGAAAGGCTGAATTCCATGGCCCGCTTTTCCGTTTCCTCGGCGACCGCCTCGCGCTCGGACGGCGCCATCGCCGTCACCGCTTCGGTGCTCGACGCCACGCCGTCGCTCGCCGCGCGCGACCTCGCCCATGCCTGTGGTGCCGAGGTCGCGTGGGTGGTGCAGCTGGTGGAGATCGGCATCGTCGAGAGATCGCCGTCCGAGCCCGTCGCCGGACCCGAGCAATGGCGTTTTCGCGGCGTCGACCTGCGGCGCGCGCTGGAGACACGCCGGCTGCAGCGCGACTTCGGCGTCGAACTCGACGCGGCCGCGCTGATCCTCGACCTGCAGCACGAGGTGCGCCGCCTGAAGGCGGCGTTGCAGGCCGGCCAGCTCGGCCGTTGACGCGCCCGACGCCCTCGTCGCGCGCTGCCCGCCCTTCTTGTCCTTTTCGCCCTACCAGCCCTACTTGACCTGCTGCTTCTCCAGCTTCCGGGCCAGGGTGCGCCGATGCATGCCCAGACGGCGTGCCGTCTCGGAGATGTTGAAACCGGTCTCGGCCAGCACCTCGTGGATGCGCTCCCATTCGAGCGTCTTGATCGACGAGGCGCGGTTGGTCAGTTCGACCTCCGTGGTGCCTTCCGCGCGTCCGAACGCCGCCTCGATGTCGTCGGTGTTCGACGGCTTGGCCAGATAGTGGCAGGCACCGAGCTTGATGGCCTCGACGGCCGTCGCGATGCTGGCGAAGCCGGTCAGCACCACGATCAGCATGCCCGGGTCGTGCGCGTTCAGCAGCCTCACGCAGGCCAACCCCGAACTCTCGCCATTGAGCTTCAGGTCGACCACGGCGTAGCGCGGTCCGGGTTCGCGCTGCAGCAAAGCGGCGACCTGGTCGAAGCTGTCGGCCAGGCTCACCGTGTAGCCCCGCCGTTCGAAGGAACGCCCGAGGATGCGCGCGAAGGCCGCGTCGTCCTCGACGATCAGGAGATGGCGTGCGTCTTCATCGGACATCGGTGGCTTCCTTGTGCTTGTCGGCGGCCAGCAGCCGCTCGAGTTCGTCGTCCAGCGCGATCGTGGCCAGCGGCAGGCGCAGCGTGACGATGGCGCCGCCTTCGGCGCGGTTGGCCGCCGTCACGCTGCCCCCGAGCGTGCGCAGCACGTTGACGACCAGGAACAGGCCCAGGCCGCCGCCCGGACGGCCCTTGCTCGACTGGTAGGGCTTGCCCAGCTGCGCCAGCATGCGCGGGGCGAAGCCGCGGCCGGTGTCGGTGACGGTGATGACCAGCGTGTCGCCCGCGCGCGTGGCTTCCAGCGCGACGTAGTCCGGTGACGCCTCCAGGGCGTTGTCCAGCACGTTGCAGATGGTCTGCTTGAAGGCGGAGTCGGACACCATCGACAGGTCCTCGCCGAAGTGGTTGGCGTAGTCGAAGACCACCACCGGGCGCGTGGCGCGCCACTCCCGGGCCACGTCGTCGAGGAAGTCGGCCACCGTCGTCGCCGCCGACGACTCGCCGCGCGCCTCGCCGGCCGACAGCAGGATGCCGCTGACGATCGACTTGCAGCGCTGCAGTTGCACCTGCATCTCGCCGATCTCCTGCAGCAGCTCGGGATTGCCCTTGAACTCCGGCATGCGCCGCCAGTCGCCGAGGATGACCGACAGCGTGGCCAGCGGCGTGCCCAGTTCGTGGGCGGCGCCGGAGGCCAGCAGGCCCATGCGCACGGCGAGTTCCTCCTCGGCGGCGCGCTGGCGCAGTTCGGCCAGCCGCTCGTCGCGCGATCGCAGGTTGGCGTTGATGCGGCTGATGAAGACGATCAGGAGCGCGGCGTCGAGGGCGAAACACGCCAGCAGACCCTGGATGTAGGGACTGGACAGGCCCTGGTCGTGGTCGAGCGCCAACGGCAGCGGCACCGAGAAGATCGCCAGCCCGGCCAGGCACAGGATCGTGACGACCGCCATCGTGGCGCTCGACCAGGCCTTCAGCAGCACCGCGCCCAGGATGACCTGCAGCAGGTAGAGGAAGACGAACGGGTTGGTCGTGCCGCCGCTCAGGTAGAGCTGCGCCGTGAGCAGACCCAGGTCCACCAGCATGTTGAGGAACAGCTCGCCGTTGGTCACCTTGCGCCCCAGGCGGGCGCGCTGCAGGCTCAGGAAGTTGAAGACGATCAGGCAACCCAGCACGATCGTCATCTGGTCCAGCGGCAGCCGGATGTCGAAACCGAAGTGCACCACGCCGATCGTCACGATCTGGCCGAAGGCGGCGATCCAGCGCAGCTGGACGAGTTGCTCCAGGTTGCGCAGGCCGGCGGCCGACTCGATCGCATGGCCGCCGCGTGGCAGCCTGGCCTCGCGCCGCGACAGGCGACGCAGCGAAGGCAGCCGGATCATGGCCGGTCCGGACGCGACGCGGGAGCGTCCCGACCCGCCCGCTGCGCGGGCCGGCCCTCCCGCCACCACTCGCGCCCCAGGTAGGCGGCGGCCAGCGCGACCATCAGCGCGAGCCCGTACCACGTCAGCGCGTAGACGAGGTGGTGGTTGTTGAAGCGGATCACCGTCAACCCCGCCGCCGGCCAGATGCGGTCGGCGTCGGCCATAAGCTGCGGCTGGGCGCGCTCGGCGGCGGTGGCCTCGGCGTCGACGAAATAAGGCAGCACGTCGCCGAGCCCCCGCGCCCGTGCGATCGCGACGACGTCGCGCGAATGCCAGCGTCCGGCGGACGGATCGTTGCGCCGCAGGAAGCCCCCGCCGGGCTCGCTCGGGCGCAGCAGTCCGACGAAGGTGACCGTGGTGCCTGCACCGGGCGCGGCTGCGCGCTCACCGCGCGCGGCGGGCTCGCGGCGTTCCGGCGGGACGAAACCGCGATTGACCAGGACCACGCGCCCGTCCACGAGGCGCAAGGGCGTCAGCACCCAGAAGCCGCCACCGAGTTCGGTGCTGGCCTGGACGAGGGTCTCCCGATCGTCGAGGAACGTGCCCGTCAGGCGGAGCCGGCGGTACTCGTCGCGCCGGGGGTCGATGCCGACCGGCGGGTCGACGGGTTCGGCCTGCAGCTGACGCGTCACGCGCTCGATAAGCGCCAGCTTCCAGATGCGGCGCTCGATCTGCCAGGTTCCCAGCGCCATCAGTCCCGTGAACACGGCCAGCGCCACGATCGCCGCCAGGAGGCGCATCGCGCCGAAGCGCCGTGACGGGCGTGCGACAGCGGCAGCCATGAAGGCGCGGGAGGACCGCCCGGGTGCGTTCAAGACGACGGCGTGTGCATTCCGTGGTCCATCATCCCCGGCATCATGTTCGTGTTGAGGTGATACATCACCCACAGCGAACCCGCCAGCATGATGACGAGCAGGACCAGCGTGAAGATCAGCGCCAGCAGGCTCCAGCCCCCTTCGGAACGCGTGTTCATGTGCAGGAAATAGATCATGTGAACCACGATCTGCACCGCCGCGAAGGCCAGGATCACGATCGCCGTCGTGCGCGGGCTCTCGATCACGTTGCCCATGACGAGCCAGAACGGGATCGCCGTGAGGATCACCGCCAGGATGAAGCCGGTCACGTAGCCCTTGAGCGTGCTGTGGCTGGCGCCGTCGTGGTGATCGTCGTCGTGGCCATGGCCGTGGCCGTGGCCGTGGTCCTTGTCGTGGCTGTGGTCGACGTTGTCGGGCGCGGCGTGGATGCCGCGCGGGGACTTGTTCTCGAAAGGCGCCGCGGCGCTCGGGCTGGCGCTCATTTCAGCACTCCCATCAGGTAGACGAAGGTGAAGACGCCGATCCAGACGACGTCCAGGAAGTGCCAGAACATCGACAGGCACATCAGGCGGCGGCGGTTCTCGGGGATGAGGCCGGTGCGCCCGACCTGCACCATCAGCACCACCAGCCAGATGCAGCCGAAGAAGACGTGCAGCCCGTGGGTGCCGACCAGCACGAAGAAGGCCGAGAGAAACGCGCTGCGCTGCGGTACCGCGCCCTCGTGGATCAGGTGGGCGAACTCGTAGAGCTCCAGGCCCAGGAACCCGAGGCCGAGCAGTCCGGTGATGGCCAGCCAGGCCAGCGTCTTGCCCTTCTGCCGCTTCTGCATCTCCAGCATGGCGAAGCCGTAGGTGATGGAAGAGAACAGCAGCAGCGAGGTGTTGATCGCCACCAGCTTCAGGTCGAACAGGTCGGCGCCCGACGGACCGGCCGCGTAGCTGCGCCCCAGCACGCCGTAGATGGCGAACAGGCAGGCGAAGATGAGGCAGTCGCTCATCAGGTAGAACCAGAACCCCAGGAGGGTTCCGTTCTCCACGTGATGCTCGCCCGGAACGTAGAAGCGCAGGTTGTCCGGCGCGTCGACGCTGGCGGTGTTGGAAGTGGTCATGACGGCGGAATCAGACATGGGCAGCCATGAGGCGGGTGCGATCGCCCTCGATCCGGACGACGTCGTCCGAAGGGATGTAGTAGTCGCGCTTGTAGTTGAAGGTGTGCACGATGGAGACCAGCACCAGCAGCGCGAAGGACACGCCGGCCAGCAGCCACATCTGCCAGATCATGCAGAAGCCGAAGCCTCCGGCCAGCGCCGAGATCACGAACCCCGCCCAGGTGTTCTTGGGCATGTGGATGGGCATGAAGCCCTGGCTCGGACGCTGGTAGTTGCGCGCCTTCATGTCGGCCCAGGCGTCGCTGTCGTGGATCTGCGGCGTGAACGCGAAGTTGTAGGGCGGCGGCGGCGACGACGTCGACCATTCCAGGGTGCGGCCGTCCCACGGGTCGCCGGTGTGGTCGCGCAGCGACTCGCGGCGCAGGAAGCTCACCACCAGCGTGATGCCCATGCAGACGATGCCGCACAGGATCAGGAAGGCGCCGAAGGCGGCGATCTGGAACCAGATCTGCAGCGACGGGTCCTCGAAGTGGTTCAGACGGCGCGTCACGCCCATGAAGCCCAGCACGTAGACCGGCGCGAACGCGAGCCAGAAACCCACCAGCCAGAACCAGAACGCGCACTTGCCCCAGAACGCGTCGAGCTTGTAGCCGAAGGCCTTCGGGAACCAGTAGGTGATGCCGGCGAACATGCCGAACACCACGCCGCCGATGATCACGTTGTGGAAGTGGGCGATCAGGAACAGGCTGTTGTGCAGCACGAAGTCCGCCGGGGGGACCGCCAGCAGCACGCCGGTCATGCCACCGATCGTGAAGGTGAACATGAAGCCGATGGCCCACATCATGGGCACCTCGTAGCGGATGCGGCCCTTGTACATCGTGAAAAGCCAGTTGAAGATCTTCGCCCCGGTCGGGATCGAGATGATCATGGTCGTGATGCCGAAGAACGAGTTGACGCTCGCCCCCGAGCCCATCGTGAAGAAGTGGTGCAGCCACACGAGGTAGGACAGGATGGTGATCACGACCGTCGCGTAGACCATCGACGCGTAGCCGAACAGCCGCTTGCCGGAGAAGGTGGACACCACCTCGGAGAACACGCCGAACGCGGGCAGGATCAGGATGTAGACCTCGGGGTGGCCCCAGATCCAGATCAGGTTCACGTACATCATGGCGTTGCCGCCGAGGTCGTTGGTGAAGAAGTTGGTGCCGACGTAGCGGTCCATCGACAGCAGCGCGAGCACGGCGGTCAGGACCGGGAAGCTCACGATGATCAGCACGTTGGTGCACAGCGAGGTCCAGGTGAAGATGGGCATCTTCATGAACGTCATGCCGGGCGCGCGCATCTTCACGATGGTCGCCAGCAGGTTGATGCCCGACAGCGTCGTCCCCACCCCCGCCACCTGCAAGGACCATATGTAGTAGTCCACCCCCACGTCCGGACTGAACGCGATCCCCGACAGCGGCGGATACGCCAGCCAGCCGGTGCGCGCGAACTCGCCGACGAACAGCGACGCCATCACCAGGATGGCGCCGAAGGCGGTCATCCAGAAGCTGAAGTTGTTGAGGAACGGGAAGGCCACATCGCGCGCGCCGATCTGCATCGGCACGACGAAGTTCATGAGGCCCGTGACCAGGGGCATGGCCACGAAGAAGATCATGATCACGCCGTGCGCGGTGAAGATCTGGTCGTAGTGGTGAGGCGGCAGGAAGCCGGGGTTGTCGCCGAAGGCGATGGCCTGCTGGGCACGCATCATCAGGGCGTCGGCGAAGCCGCGCAGCAGCATCACCAGGCCCAGGATGATGTACATGATGCCGATCTTCTTGTGGTCGATGCTGGTGATCCAGTCACGCCACAGCGGTCCCCACAGCCGGAAATACGTCAGTCCGGCGACCACGCCCAGCCCGCCCAGCAGGACGGCGGCGAAGGTGACGAGCAGGATGGGCTCGTGCAGGGGAATCGCCTCCCAGGTGAGGCGGCCGAAGATCAGCTTCGTCAGTTCGGATGAGTCGGGCATTTTCAATCTCGGGGAGTGCACATCGCCGCGACGTAGGTCCGCATCGGCGACTTGTTGTTATCGGGTTGCCAGGGCTTGGAAGCCGTGTTGTGCGTGCCGGGCTTGCCCAGGCCGCCCTCGGCGTCGATGGCCATCATCTGGTTCATGCACATCTTGGTCGTGTCGACGCAGCGGTTCAGGATGGCCTGGTACAGGTCCGGCGCCACGGTGCCGAATCGACGCACCGGGTCGCGCTCGCTGGGTTGCTCGAGCTTCATGTAGGTCGGGCGGTCCAGCGCGCCGCCACCGGCCTTGGTGCGCTCGACCCAGCGGCCGAAGTCGGCCGAGTTCATGCCGTGGAACTTGAAGCGCATGCCCGAGAAGCCCTCGCCGCTGTAGTTGGCGGAGAAGCCGTCGAACACGCCGGGCTTGTTGATGACCGCGTGCAGCTTGGTCTCCATGCCCGGCATCGCGTAGATCTGTCCCGCCAGCGCCGGAATGAAAAACGAGTTCATGACCGACGAGGAGGTGATCTTGAAATGGATGGGCACGTCCACCGGCGCCGCCAGTTCGTTGACCAGCGCGATGCCCTGGTCGGGATAGATGAAGAGCCACTTCCAGTCGAGCGCCACCACCTCCACGTTGATCGGCTGGGCATCGGCCGGAATCGGGCGCTTGGCATCGAGCCGCGTGAGCTGGCGGTACGGGTCGAGCGTGTGCGTGCTGATCCACGTGACCGCGCCCAGCGCGATGATGATGAGCAGCGGCGCACCCCAGATCGCCAGTTCCAGCTGGACGGAGTGGTCCCAGTTGGGCGAATATTCCTTCTTCGCCGTGTCGCTTCCGTGGCGGTAGCGCCAGGCGAAATAGAACACCAGGAAGATCACCGGGATGATGATCAGCAGCATCAGCACCGTCGAGATGACGATGAGACGCCCCTGCTGGTTGGCGATGTCGCCGGAAGGATTGAGCAGGACTGTGTTGCAACCGGCCAACAGCATGGCGGGGGCAATCAGCAGACCGCGGAGGTTCTTGAAGGTGGGCATGCGGTAAAAATGGAGAGCGTGCTGCGTGAGCACCCGGTGAATTTACGGCCAATGAGTCGACTTTGTCATTGGACGTTTTGTCCTATGGTCACAATCGCCCTGCGGTGAGACGCTACGGCATGCAGCAATTACAACCGGAAAACTCCGCCTAGAACCATGACGACGTCCACTCTGGCCCCCCAGGGCAGCAACACATCGACCGACAAGGACATCGCGCATGCCGTGGGTGGCGACCACGGCCAGATCGAACCCGGCGAGATCGCGGTCGGCGTGGTCATCGGACGCGCCTCCGAGTACTTCGACTTCTTCGTCTACGGCATCGCCTCGGCGCTGGTCTTCCCGACCATCTTCTTCCCTTTCGCCGACGCACTGACCGGCACGCTCTATTCGTTCGCGGTGTTCTCGCTGGCGTTCCTGGCACGGCCCTTCGGCACGGCGATCTCCATGGGCGTGCAACGCCGCTACGGCCGGCAGGCCAAGCTGGCGATCGCGCTTTTCCTGCTGGGCACCTCCACGGCGGGCATCGCCTTCCTGCCGGGTTTCAACAGCCTGGGCAACGCGTCGATCGTGCTGCTGGGCGTGCTGCGGATCCTCCAGGGGCTCGCGCTCGGCGGCTCGTGGGACGGCCTGCCGTCGCTGCTCGCGCTGAACGCACCGAAGCACCGCCGTGGCTGGTACGCCATGCTCGGCCAGCTCGGCGCGCCGCTGGGCTTCGCGGTGGCCGCGGCCCTGTTCGCCTACCTGACGGCCAGCCTGACGCGCGAGGAATTCCTCTCCTGGGGCTGGCGCTATCCCTTCTACGTGGCCTTCGCGATCAACGTCGTGGCGCTCTTCGCCCGCCTGCGCCTCGTGGCGGCCACCACCTACTCCAAGCTCCTGGACGAGCGTGAACTCGCGCCGACCGGGGTCGTCGAGATCTTCCGCGCCCAGGGTTCGAACATCCTGATCGGCGCGTTCGCCGCGCTCGCCAGCTACGCGCTGTTCCACGTCGTGACCATCTTCCCGCTCTCGTGGGTGATGCTCTATTCGGCCGATCAGAGCGTGAGCGAGTTCCTGGTGGTGCAGCTGGTGGGGGCCGCGCTGTGCGGCGTGGGCATCGTGGCGTCGGGCAAGATCGCCGACCGCTTCGGCCGGCGCAACACGCTGGGCACGCTGGCCGTGCTGATCGCGATCTTCAGCGGCTTCGGCCTCACGCTCATGGGCGGCAGTTCGCTCGCGCAGGACATCTTCATCCTGGTGGGCTTCGCGCTCCTGGGTCTGTCGTACGGCCAGGCCGCCGGCGCCGTGACGTCGAATTTCTCCGGCAAGTACCGCTACACCGGCGCGGCGCTCACGTCGGACATCGCGTGGCTGATCGGCGCGGCGTTCGCGCCCCTGGTGGTGCTGGGCCTGTCGGCGCATTTCGGCCTGGCCTACATCAGCGTCTACCTGCTGTCGGGCTGCGCGGCGACATTGGCCGCGCTGTTCATCAACCGCAAGCTGGGCGAGCGCGAGATCGAATCGGACGCCGAAGCGGCTCGCTGAAGGACGTCGGCGACCCGTTGCCGCCCCTCGCGCGCCACAGTCGAAAAAGGCCCCTTCCGGGGCCTTTTTCGCGTCTGACCGACGTGGTCCAGGGTGGCGGACGGCCCGAGCCGGAGGAGCCATCCGAGGGCCGATCCGTCGCGCGGCGACAGGGGATCAGGGCAACACGACCGTCGCCTTCGCCCGGGCGATGCGGCGATCGGCGTCGCCGCGCAGCAGGAAGCCCTGGTCGACCAGCGCGTTCGCCGCCGTCGTCACCGCCGCCACGTAGCCGGCCTGGTTGCCGTAGAGCGCCTCCAGCGAGGGACGCGCGTCGCCCGCCGCCAGGCGCGCGGCTTCGGTCGTGTGGAACGGGATGTAGGCGCCGGTCAGGTTGACCAGGTCGGTGATCCCCGGTGTGGCGACGTAGTTGAACTCGATGCTCGTTCCGATCGGCGCCTGCACGTCGACGTTGCGGATGCCCGCCGTGGGCAGTCCGGTACGGGCATCGACGTTCGGCACCAGGATGGCATAGCTGCGCCCCAGGTTCGCCGGCGGCAGCAGGGTCGGGATGCCCGACTCGTCCTGCGGACGGTAGAGCGGACCGAAGTCCAGCAGGGCGAACTCGTTGTAGAGACCGCGGTAGGCGAAGTCGGGCAGCGCCACGCCGTTCGCGCGCGGGAAGCTCACGCCCTTCATGGCCGGGAAGCGCAGCTGCTCGGGACGCACCAGCGAGCCGTCGGCCAGCCGTGGCACCTGGCTGGGCGACGGCGCCTTGTCGGTCGTGACCCAGTCGGTGAGCTGCACGAACAGCGCCCGGAAGGTGTCGGCGAAATCGACCGTGTTGCCGCGCGGATAGACCGCGCTCGCCGGCGCGTAGGCGATGCCGGTCTCCAGTCCGCCCGTGCCGCCGCCGTGCTGGGTGGCGGCGTAGTAGTAGACCCGGGCGTTGTCGGGCTGCACCAGGTCGCGGAAGCCCCAGGCGTCGGTCAGCACCGGCGAGCCCTGCAGCTGCCAGAACTCGGTCCCCGACAGGCCCAGGAAGTACTTCGGGCAGGTGGTCGTGGCCTGGCAGCGCGCCATCACGCCGCCGGTGCGGCCGGCCACGTCGTCGCGGTAGTCGGCCGCCAGGCCGCGCGGCGCGGTCTGGCCGAAGGCGCGGTGGTCGGTGCGCACGCCGCCACCGCCGCCCGGCACGGCGAAGCGGGTGTTGATGTTGGTCTGGCGCGCCGCGACGTGCGTGTACAGGCCGTCGAACACCTTGCCGCCGACGAGCGACTGGTTGAAGCCCAGGTGCAGGAAGGTCTTGAGCGCGTTGCCCGACTGCGAGGTGCCCTGCCCGATCGTGGCCTTGATGCGGCCGGCCAGCGGGTTGGGCCGGCCGGCGGCGTCGGCGGTGGCGTGGCGGAAGAAATCCACCGTGTCGCGCAGCGCCGCCAAGCCCACGCCCATGACGCGCGGGTCCTTGGCGACATAGCTGACCTCGTAGAGCGTGTCGGGCTGGAAGCCGCCCTTCAGGCAGACCGTGGCCGGATCGGCCGTGCCGGGAAACGGCTTGTCGCTCGCGTTGCAGCTGGCGAATTTCCAGTCCGATGCCGGAATGGGGATGCGCGGATCGGCCTCGTTGACGCGGCGGGTCAGCAGGTAGCCGTTCTGGGTGTTGTCGAGGCTGGCGGGGGCGTACGGGATCATGCTGCCGTTGAACACGCCGCCGGGCAGCGCGAGCGCGGGCGCCGCGACGGCGGTCAGCAGCTCGGCGGTGTAGGGGCCGGTGATCGAGCTGCCGTCCCTGTTCTTCGCGACCGGCACCGTGGCCGTGAGGCGCTGCGGCGAACTCTTGGGCACGTCGCCCTGCCAGGCCGAGAACAGCCAGACGAAGCCGCGCTCGAAGTAGACCGCGTCGCCCGGGTTGGCCGCCAGGTTGGGCGCCGTGAGGATGTTGCCGCGGTTGGGCGCGTCGTAGCGCAGGACGCCGCTCGCCTTGCTCATGTCCTTGGGCTTGAGCATCGTGAAGTCGGCGCTGTACTCGACCATGCCGCGCGCGTTCACCGGGGCCAGTTCGAGGTCCTGGATGATCGCGTTCCTCGCGTCCTTCGGGTCGACCTCGCCGGAGATCGTGCCCGTGACCTGTTCGTAGGCGCCGACGGCGCCGAAGCTGCCGGGGTAGTCGACGGTCGAGGTGATGGCCAGCGTGAGCTGCGGCTTGGCGGCGACCGGGGTCGCGGGCGTGGCCGGTGTCGTCGGCGTGGTCGCCGGCGGCGCCATGGCGGCGCTGCCGTCGTCGTCGCTGCCGCCGCAGGCGGCCAGCACCAGCGCGGCGAGCCCCACGGTCAGGCCCGCGCGGACCCGGCGGCGGGACGTGGAAAGTCCTTGGTTGCGTTGCATGTCGTCGTCTCCTTTGATGTGTCTCGTGTGCTTCGAGCCGCGCCATCGGCCGCGCGGCGAGCCGACGTTCATTCCGCCTCGATGCCGGCGGCCTTCACGATGCGACCCCATTTCTGCGACTCGCCGGCCTGGAACTTCGCCAGGTCCTCCGGCGAGGTCGTGAAGACCTCGGTGCCGGTCGGTTCGTAGAAAGCGGTCTTCGCCGCCTCGCTGCGGGCGGCCTTCACCAGCAGCTCGTTGAGCCGCTTGACGACCGCCGGCGGCGTCTTCGCCGGGACGTAGGCGGCGAACCAGTAGCCCATCTCGTAGCCCTTGACGCCGGCCTCGGCGATGGTGGGCACGTCGGGCGCGAGCGGTGAGCGCGCCGCGCTCGACACGCCGATCGCGCGCAGCTTGCCGGCCTTGACCTGCGGCAGGCCGGTCGCGGTGTCGGTGATCATCATGTCGATCTGGCCGCCGAGCAGGTCGGTCACGGCCAGGGTGTTGCTCTTGTAGGGCACGTGCAGGAGCTTGACGTCGGCCATCTGCTGGAGCAGCTCGCCGGCCATGCGGCTCGACGAACTGCCGCTGCCGAAGCTGTACTTGCCAGGGTCCTTCTTCGCCAGCGCGACGAACTCGGCCACCGACTTGGCGGCGAAGTCCGGACGCACCACCATGATCTGGCCGCCCTTGCCCAGCGCGGCGACGGGCGCGAAGTCCTTCACCGGGTCGTAGGGCATCTTCTTGTAGAGGTGCTCGTTGGCCGCGTGCGTGGTGTTGGTGGTGACGAGCACGGTGTAGCCGTCCGGCGGCGCCTTGGCCACGAACTGCGACGCGATGAAGCCGCTGGCGCCGGCCCGGTTGTCGATGATCACGGCCTGCTTGCTCTCGCCGGTGACGCCGTTGCCCAGCGCACGGGCGATCTGGTCGGTGGCGGTGCCGGCGGCGAAGGGCACGACGAAGGTGATGGATTTGGTGGGGAAGTCCTGCGCCTGCGCGGCGAGGGGACTCAGCGCGACGACGCTCAGGGCGGCGGCCGCGAGGGCGATCGGACGGAACGGGTTCATGGGTCTTGTCTCCTGGATGAGGTTTTATGGACGGGAAGAAGGAAGCACCGGGCGCGTCAGCCCTCGTCGGGGCCGACCAGCCGGTGCCGCAGGCGCGCGGGCACCCGCAGCGGCATGTCCAGCAGCAGGAACGACAGCGACTTGCCGTGCGCATCGAGGTTGAGCGCGTCGTTCACGCCGCCGTCGAGCACGGTGTCGAGCACGAAGTTCATCGCCTGCAGCCCCGGCATGACGAAGCGCTGCACGCGGCTGGGCGCGCGGTGGCGGAACTGCGCGGCCACGGCCTCGGGGGTGACCTGTTCGAGCAGGAGCGGCCACAGGTCGGGATGCCAGGCGATCACGCTGATGTTGGAGCGGTCGCCCTTGTCGCCGGTGCGCCCGTGGGCCGCGCGGTCGAGGGAGACGGTGACGTCGTCCGCGTTCGCGGCCGCGTCTGGACGGGTGGGGTTCATGCGGCCTCCTCCATCATCTCGAAGCGCACCGGCACCGCATCGCGCGGCAGCAGGCAGGAGATCGTGTTCAGGCGTGGCGTGAGCGTGCTGCGCACGCCCCCGCCGCCGGCGGGACCGCAGGTGTAGAGCGCCATCACCTCGCGTCCCAGGGTCTCGGCCACGGCGCGCTCGTCGTGCGTGGCGGCGACGCGCAGGCGCACGTCGCGCGCGCCGCCGTCGGGCCTGGCGGCCAGCGCCCGCCCGGCGTCGTCGCCCAGGATGCTGATGGCGCCGATCAGGTCGACCCGCAGGTCGAGCGCGGGCAGGCGCTCGCGCAGCACCTCGGCCGCCAGGCGGGCACGGGCCTCGGCGCGCGCGCCGGCATAGGAGATCTCGCCCTCGGCCAGCCAGCCGCCCTCGTGGCAGACGTTGACCTTGTAATGGGTGGGCCGCGGGTGCCCGCGCACGCCGGCGAGCGCCACGCGATCGGCGCCCACGCGGTGCACCGACGCCTCGGCGATGTCGGCCACCACGTCCGGCGTGAGGTAGGCCGCCGGATCGTGCACCTCGTAGATCAGCTGCTCCTTGACCGTCGCCTCGGTCACGAAGCCGCCGGTGGCGTCGGCCTTGCCGATGGTGCAGCGACCCTCGGCGTCGATTTCGGCGATCGGGAAGCCCACGTGGCCGAGGCCCGGCACGTCCTTGAAGCCCGGGTCGGCGAAGTAGCCGCCGCAGACCTGCGCGCCGCATTCGAGCAGGTGACCGGCCATCGTGGCGCGGCCGAGACGCTCCCAGTCGTCGGCGCGCCAGCCGAAGTGCGACATCGCCGGGCCGACCGCCAGCGACGGGTCCGCCACGCGCCCGCACACCACGATCTGCGCGCCGGCGTCGATCGCCCGGGCGATCGGCTCGGCGCCGATGTAGGCGTTGGCGCTGACGATGCGCAGGCCGTCCATCGCGGCGCCGACCTGCTCGCGCAGCAGCGCACGGAAGCCCGGCGCCGACAGGTCGTCGCCCTCCACCACCGCCACGCGCGGCGCCGGCAGCCCCAGTTCGCGCGCCATGCGCTGGATGCGGCGTGCCGCGGCGCGCGGATTGGCCGCGCCGAAGTTGCTCACGATGCCGATGCCGTGCGCCAGGCAGCGCGCGAGCACCGGCCGCAGCATGGGGTCGAGCAGGGGTTCGTAGCCCGCCTCGGGATCGGCGCGGCGCCGCAGCTGCGCCAGCGCGAGCGTGCGCTCCGCCAGGGTCTCGAAGATCAGGAACGCACGCGGCGCGGCCGGCGGCGTGGTCGACGCCATCGCGCCGAGCCGCGCGATCAGCGTCTCGACCACCGGTCCGGCGGCGTCGGTGCGGTCGCCGGAGAAACCGGCGGCACAGCCGATCAGCAGCGGCGCCGGGGGTGTCGGGGCGGGTTCGTTCATGGTCCCTCGTCTCCTTCGTTTCTTCGTTGTCGTCGTTCTCGTCGTTCTCGGGAGCGGCCACTGTAGGAGTCGCCCGGCCATCCGTAAAATCGAAAATTCGGATCGATTCATCCGTTTTCCGGATCGCCACATGACCGCTCCCGACCTTTCCACGCGGCAGCTCCGCGCCTTCCTGGCGTTGGCCGCGCAGCGCAACTTCACGCGCGCGGCGCGGTCCTGCCACCTGTCGCAGCCGGCCTTCAGCGCCCTCATCAAGGCGCTGGAGGACACGCTCGGCGCGCGGCTGTTCGACCGCGACACGCGCAGCGTCGCGCTCACGCCCGAGGGACGGCTGTTCGAATCGTCCGCGCGCCGCCTGCTCGACGACATGGGCGAGGCCCTGGCCGGCCTGGCCGATCACGTCGAGCGGCGCAAGGGCCGCGTGCGCGTGGCGGCCCTGCCCTCGCTGGCGGCGGGCTGGCTGCCGGCGGTCTTCGCGGAGTTCATGGCGGCCTGGCCCGGCATCGCGCTGGAGCTCGACGACGCGCTGTCCGACGCCTGCATCGCCCACGTGCGCAACGGCCGCGCCGACTTCGCGCTGGCGTCCTCGGGCGCGGGCACGGTCGCGGAGGTCGACCTGATCGGGCGCCGGCTGTGCAGCGACGGCTTCCACCTCGTGTGCCGCGCCGACCATCCGCTGGCCACCGAATCCCCGCTCACCGCCCGCAAGCTCGCGCCGTGGCCCTTCATCCAGATGGCGCGCCACAGCAGCGTGCGCCAGTCGCTCGACGCGGCGCTGCAACCGCTGCGTCTGAACGCGGTGTTCGAGGTCGAGCACCTGGCCACGGTGATGGGGCTGGTCGAGGCCGGCCTGGGCATCAGCGTGGTGCCGGCGCTGACGCTGTTCCACTTCCGGCGCGACGCGCTGGTCACGCGGCCCCTGCCGGTGCCGGGACTGCGGCGCAATGTCTACCTGGTGCGCCGTCGCGAGGGCGGCCTCTCGGTGGCCGCCCAGACGCTGCACGACCTGATCGTGCGGCGCCTGGGCGACCTCAAGCTGGACTGATCCGCAAGGCATCCCGGTCGTCAACATAATCGACGCCGAGACCGCCGCCCTTACCGCCCTTACCGCCCTCTTCCGTCTTCTTGCGCCGAAAGAACGCCCGCCATGCTCCAGCTCCTCGTCCGCGACGCCACCCTGCCCGACGGGCGCACCGGCATGTCGATCGCCGTGCGCGACGGCCTGATCGTCGAGGTCGCGCCCGGCCTGGACGCCCCGGCGCTGCACACGCTCGACGCCGCCGGGCAGCTCGTCGCGCCGCACTTCGTCGATCCGCACTTCCACATGGACGCCACGCTCAGCCACGGCCTGCCGCGCGTCAACGAGAGCGGCACCCTGCTCGAGGGCATCGCGCTGTGGGGCGAGCTCAAACCGCTCCTGAAGCAGGAGGCGCTGATCGGACGCGCGCTGGCCTACTGCGACTGGGCCGTGGCCAAGGGCCTGCTGGCGGTGCGAACGCACGTCGACACCAGCGACCCGAGCCTGCTGGCGGTCGAGGCACTGCTGGAGGTGAAGCGGCGCGTCGCCCCCTACCTGGACCTGCAGCTGGTGGCGTTCCCGCAGGACGGCGTCCTGCGTTCGCCGGGCGGCCTGGCCAACCTGGAACGCGCGCTCGACCTCGGGGTCGACGTGGTCGGCGGCATTCCGCACTTCGAACGCACGATGGCCGACGGCGCCGACAGCGTGCGGCGGCTGTGCGAGGTCGCCGCCGCGCGCGGGCTGCTGGTGGACATGCACTGCGACGAGTCCGACGACCCGCTCTCGCGCCACATCGAGACGCTGGCGGCCGAATCGCAGCGCCTGGGCCTGCAGGGCCGCGTGACCGGCTCGCACTGCACGTCGATGCATTCGATGGACAACTACTACGTGAGCAAGCTGCTGCCGCTGATCGCCGAGAGCGGCGTCGCCGTGATCGCCAACCCGCTCATCAACATCACCCTGCAGGGGCGCCACGACACCTACCCCAAGCGCCGCGGCATGACGCGCGTGCCGGAGCTGATGGCCGCGGGCGTGACGGTCGCGTTCGGCCACGACTGCGTGATGGACCCGTGGTACGGCATGGGTTCGGGCGACATGCTGGAGGTCGCGCACATGGGCCTGCACGTGGCGCAGATGACCAGCCAAGCCGGCATCCGGCGCTGCTTCGAGGCCGTGACGACGAACGCGGCGGCGATCATGCACCTGCCGCGCTACGGGCTGGACGTCGGCTGCGACGCCAGCTTCGTGCTGCTGCAGGCGCGCGATCCGGTCGAGGCGATCCGGTTGCGCGCCACGCGTCTCGCGGTGTTCCGCCGTGGCGTGCTGCTGGCCGAGACGCCGCCGGCCACCGCACGGCTGCACCTCGCAGACCGCCCGGCCCGGGTCGACTGGCACACGCCGGCGCGCTGAGTCCGGACCGCCCGCAGGGCCCCGACGACCCGCCGATAATCCCGTCCCATGAATCCCCTGCTCGCCAAGCTGCAGCCCTACCCCTTCGAGCGGCTGCGCCAACTCTTCGCGGGCGTCGTGCCCAACGCCGATTACCGCCCCATCAGCCTGGGCATCGGCGAGCCCAAGCACCCCACGCCGGTCTTCATCCGCGACGCCCTGGCCGGCGGACTCGACGCCCTGGCCGCCTACCCGGCCACGGCCGGCGACCTGAAGCTGCGCCAGTCGTTCACGGCCTGGCTGCAGAAGCGCTACCGGCTCTCGCTCGACCCGGCGACCCAGGTGCTGCCGGTCAACGGCTCGCGGGAGGCGCTGTTCGCGCTGGCGCAGACGGTGGTCGACGCGAGCCGCCGGCCGATCGTGGTGTCGCCCAATCCGTTCTATCAGATCTACGAGGGCGCGGCCCTGCTCGCCGGCGCCGAGACGCACTACGTGCCCAGCATGCCCGAGCGCAACTTCGCGGTCGACTGGGACAGCGTGCCCGATGCGGTCTGGTCCCGCGCGCAACTGGTCTTCGTCTGCTCGCCCGGCAATCCGACCGGTGCCGTGATGCCGCTGGAGGAATGGCAGAAGCTGTTCGCGCTGTCGGACCGCCACGGCTTCGTGATCGCCTCCGACGAGTGCTACAGCGAGATCTATTTCCGCGACGTGCCGCCACTGGGCGGCCTGGAAGCGGCGCAACGGCTGGGACGCCACGACTTCCGCAACCTGATCGCGCTGACCTCGCTGTCCAAGCGCAGCAACGTACCCGGGCTGCGCAGCGGTTTCGTCGCCGGCGACGCCGCGCTCATCAAGGCCTTTCTGCTCTACCGCACCTACCACGGCAGCGCCATGGGCGGCGCGGTGGCCGCGGCGAGCATCGCGGCCTGGAGCGACGAGTCCCACGTGGTGGAGAACCGCGCGCTCTACCGCGCCAAGTTCGCGGCCGTGACGCCGCTGCTCGAGGCGGTGCTCGACGTGCGCCTGCCCGACGCGGGCTTCTACCTGTGGGCCGGCGTGCCGGCGTCCTGGCACGGCGACGACGCCGGCTTCGCCCGCGCGCTCTACGCTCAATACAATGTGACGGTGCTGCCCGGCAGCTTCCTCGCCCGCGATGCCGGCAGCGGCGCCGAGCCGCCCGCCGTGGCCTCGGTGGCCGCGCCACCGGCGCCCAACCCGGGCCGTGGCCGCATCCGCATGGCGCTGGTCGCCGGCACCGACGAATGCGTCGAGGCCGCCCGCCGCATCGTGGACTTCGTGCGACGCTGAGGCCCGGCATCGATCTCCGCGCCGTTTCCTCGTCCTTTCCTCGACTTCCCCCGATTCCGTTTCCTCCTCTTCCGAGCCTTCCAATGACCCAGCAACTCCAGCAGACCATCGACGCCGCATGGGACGACCGTGCCAACCTCTCCCCCGCCCAGGCCCCGGCCGAGGTGCGCGAGGCCGTCGAGCACGTGATCTCCGAACTCAACAACGGCCATCTGCGCGTCGCCACGCGCGAGTCCGTGGGGCAGTGGACGGTGCATCAGTGGATCAAGAAGGCTGTGCTGCTGTCGTTCCGTCTGAAGGACAACGAGCAGATCCAGGCCGGCGCGCTGGGCTTCTACGACAAGGTGCAGACCAAGTTCTCCCACCTGTCGGCCGCCGAACTCAAGGAAGCCGGCGTGCGCATCGTGCCGCCGGCGGTCGCGCGCCGGGGCAGCTACATCGCCCGGGGCGCCATCCTGATGCCGTCGTACGTGAACATCGGCGCCTACGTCGGCGAGGGAACGATGGTCGACACGTGGGCCACCGTCGGCTCGTGCGCCCAGATCGGCGCGAACGTGCACCTCTCGGGCGGCGTGGGCATCGGCGGCGTGCTGGAGCCGCTCCAGGCGGGCCCGACCATCATCGAGGACAACTGCTTCATCGGCGCGCGCTCCGAAGTGGTCGAGGGCGTGGTGGTCGAGGAGAACTCGGTGCTGTCGATGGGCGTGTACATCGGCCAGAGCACCCCGATCTACGACCGCGCGACCGGCGAGACGACCTACGGCCGCGTGCCCGCCGGCTCCGTGGTCGTCAGCGGCAGCCTGCCCAAGGACAACGGCCGCTACAGCCTGTACGCCGCGATCATCGTGAAGAAGGTCGACGCCAAGACGCGTTCGACGACCAGCCTGAACGACCTGCTGCGCGATTGAGCCGATCGCCGCAGCGCCTGCGCCGCTCCCGCGAACCGTCCACCCACCCCGGAACGTGCTCATGAAGACGATGGAACGGTTCCTGCGGCTGATGGCCGACCGCCAGGCCTCCGACCTCTACCTGTCGCCGCGCGCGCCGGTGCTCATGCGCATCAACGGCGTGTGCGTGCCGGTGAATTCGCAGTTGCTGCCGCCCGAGGCGCCGCTGAACCTGCTGGCCGAGGTGGTCCACGAGAGCCGCATCGCCGAGCTCGAGTCGACCGGTGAACTCAACATGGCCGTGCAGATCGAGGACGCCGGCAATTTCCGCATCAGCGGCATGCGCCAGCGCGGCTGCTACGCGGTGGTGGTGCGCCACATCGCGGCCACCATTCCCTCGCTCGACGCGCTGCTGCTGCCCGACGTCCTCAAGACGCTGATCATGGAGAAGCGTGGACTCATCCTCATGGTGGGGTCCACCGGCGCGGGCAAGTCGACCACGCTGGCCTCGATGCTCGACCACCGCAACGCGAACGCCACCGGCCACATCCTGACGGTGGAGGAACCGATCGAGTTCACCTTCACCAACAAGAAGTCCGTGGTCAACCAGCGCGACGTGGGCAGCGACACGCAATCGCTGCGCATCGCCCTGAAGAACGCGCTGCGACAGGCGCCCGACGTCATCCAGATCGGCGAGATCCGCGACCGCGAGACCATGAGCGCGGCCATCGCCTATGCACAGTCGGGCCACCTGTGCGTGGCCACGCTGCACGCCAACAACGCCTACCGCGCGCTCGGCCGCATCCTGAGCTTCTACCCGGCCGAGGTGCGCGGCACCCTGCTGGGCGACCTGGCCGGCGCGCTGCGCGCCATCGTCGCGCAGCGCCTGCTGCGCACGCCGCGCGGCAGCCGGATCCCGGCCGTCGAGGTCATGCTCAACACGGCGCTCGTCGCCGAGATGATCGAGGTCGGCGACTTCACCGCCATCAAGGAAGCCATGGCGCAGTCGATGGCCGAGGGCTCGCAGACCTTCGAGGAGGACATCGCGCGCCTGATCGACGCCGGGCTCGTGGCGCGCGAGGAAGGCCTCGCCCACGCCGACTCGCCGATCAACCTCACCTGGCGGCTGCAGAACCGCGAATCGCCCTCCGCGCCGAACGCCGACGAGGCGCGCGAGCAGCACCAGAACCGGCTCGACGACGAGCCCTCGTTCACCGAGATCACGCTCGACGTGCGTTTCTGACGTGCCCGATCCGAATTCGCTCCCACGCCTCCCGACCCGCCTCGACCCGCCGCCCATGTCCCGCACCCTCCAACTCGCCGAGCAGCTCATCTCGCTGCCCTCCCTCACGCCCGACGACGCCGGCTGCCAGCGCCTGATCGGCGCACGGCTCGCACCGCTGGGCTTCCAGCTGGAGACCCTCGAGAGCGGGCCCGCCGGTGCTCGGGTCATGAACCTGTGGGCCATGCGCCCGGCGGCGGCGGACGTCGTCTCGCCCCGCACCGTCGCCTTCGCCGGTCACACCGACGTCGTGCCGACCGGTCCGATCGAGCAGTGGACCAGCCATCCGTTCGCGCCCACGCACCGCGATGGCCGACTCCACGGGCGCGGCGCCTGCGACATGAAAACCTCGCTGGCGGCCTTCGTGGTCGCCATCGAGGAGTTCCTGGCCGCCGATCCACGACCCTGTCTGAACCTGGCGCTGCTGCTGACCAGCGACGAGGAAGGCCCCGCCACCGACGGCACGGTCGTCGTGTGCGAGGCGCTCGCCGCGCGCGGCGAGGCGATCGACTACTGCATCGTCGGCGAGCCGACCTCGGTCGAACGCTGCGGCGACATGATCAAGTACGGCCGGCGCGGCACCATGAGCGGCCGGCTGACCGTCCATGGCCTGCAGGGCCACATCGCCTACCCGCACCTGGCGAGGAATCCGGTGCACGCCGTAGCCCCGGCACTGGCCGAACTCGTCGCGATCGACGCGGCGGGCGAGTGGGATGCCGGCAATGCGCACTTCCAGCCGACGAGCTGGCAGGTCAGCAACTTCCACGCCGGCACCGGCGCGAGCAACGTGATCCCCGGGGACGCCGTGATCGACTTCAATTTCCGCTTCTCGACCGAGTCGACCCCGCAGTCGCTGCAGCGGCGCGTCGAATCGGTGCTGGCCGCGCACGGCGTCGACCACACGCTGGCCTGGACCATCGGTGGCCTGCCCTTCCTGACCGAGCCCGGCGAACTGGTGACGACCGTCGAGCGGGCGATCCGCGAGGAGACCGGCATCGAGACCGAACGCTCCACGAGCGGCGGCACCAGCGACGCCCGTTTCATCGCCCGCATCTGCGCCCAGGTGATCGAACTCGGCCCGGTGAACGCGAGCATCCACAAGATCGACGAGCACATCGCCGTGGTCGACATCGAGCCGCTGAAGAACATCTACCGCCGCACGCTCGAAGGCCTGGCGGCGCTGCAGCCGAAGGCCCGGCCGTGACCGATACCCACCCCGACACCGTCATCGGACTCGTCGACGCCGCCGCCACGCGGCTCGACGCGGCCGGCGTGGCGTTCGGCCACGGCACCGCCAACGCCTTCGACGAAGCCGCGTGGCTGGTGCTGTGGCGCCTGGGTCTGCCGCTGCACGACCTCGACGCCGTGGCCGCGCGGGGGGTGTCGCCGGCCGACGCGCGGCGGGTGGAGGACCTCGTCGCGCGCCGCATCGAGACCCGCCAGCCCGCCGCCTACCTGACCCGGGAAGCTTGGCTGCAGGGCGTGTCGTTCTACATCGACGAACGCGCCATCGTGCCGCGCAGCTTCATCGCCGAGGTGCTGGCCGAAGGCACCGTCGATTATTGGCTGGGCGAGCACACCCGGCGCGTGCTGGACCTGTGCACCGGCAATGGCAGCCTCGCCGTGCTGGCGGCCCTGACGTACCCGGACGTGTGCGTCGATGCGGCCGACCTCTCGCTCACCGCGCTGGAGGTGGCCGCGATCAACGTCACGCGCCACGGCCTCGACGCACGGATCACGCTGCTCGCCTCCGATGGCCTGGCCGCCGTGCGTGGTCCCTACGACCTCGTGCTGTGCAATCCGCCCTACGTGAACGCGCGCAGCATGGCCGCGCTGCCGGCGGAATACCTCGCGGAGCCCGAACTCGCCCTGGCCGGCGGCGCCGACGGCATGGACTTCGTGCGTGGCCTGCTGCGCGACGCGCCGGCGCACATGGCGCCCGGCGGCGTGCTGGTGCTGGAGATCGGCAACGAGCGCGCGCACTTCGAGGCCGCCTTTCCGACGCTGGAGGTGTTCTGGCTCGAGACCTCGGCCGGCGAGGACCAGGTCCTGCTGGTCACGCGCGACGCCCTCGTGGCGCGGACCGCAGGCTGACCGCCGCGGGCCCCGGACCCCGGGACGCGCACCAGCGCGACGGGGTCGAGGAGGTCGAGGAGGTCGCGGTCCGGCGGTGAGCGACCCTGCCCACGACCCGGCATGGCCCCGGCCGGAGCAGGGTTCGCCGGCCGTCCCAACTACAATGGCCACCCCCGCCGGCCGCCATCGGCAGGCCTCCGTGACGGCCCCGCGCTGCGTCGTCACGGTCGGACGCCTCGTGCAAGCCCTGTTTACGGTCGCCGGTCCGCCGCGACGGCGATGTCCGGAATGCCTTTCTTCCGCCGGTCCGCCATCCGCGGACCGTCCCGTTCCCGGCCGCGACCCCGGCCCTGAGTCTCTATTCGTCCCGCCATGATCCATCTGAAGAACGTCGTCCTGCGCCGGAGCGCCAAAGTCCTGCTCGACGGTGCCACCGTCACCCTCAACCCCGGCGAACGCGTCGGGCTGGTCGGGCGCAATGGCGCTGGCAAGTCGACGCTCTTCGCCCTGCTCAACGGCACGTTGCACGAGGACGGGGGCGACTTCTCCCTGCCCCGGCAATGGCGCATGGCGCAGGTGGCGCAGAACATGCCGGAGACCAGCGAATCGGCGACCGATTTCGTGGTCGGTGGCGACACGCGGCTGGTCGAACTGCGCGAGGCGCTGGCCGTCACCGAGGCCGCCTATGAAGCCGATCCCGAGGATGGCGACATCGGCATGGCGCTGGCCCACGCCTACACCGACCTCGCCGATGCCGGCGAGCACGATGCCGTGCCGCGCGCGCAGGCGCTGATCCTCGGGCTGGGCTTCAAGATCCACGAACTCGACCTGCCGGTCAACAGTTTTTCCGGCGGTTGGCGCATGCGCCTGCAGCTCGCCCGCGCGCTGATGTGCCCGAGCGACCTGCTGCTGCTCGACGAACCCACCAACCACCTGGACCTCGACGCCCTGGTCTGGCTCGAGGCGTGGCTGCAGCGCTACGCCGGCACGATGATCGTCATCAGCCACGATCGCGAGTTCCTCGACGCGGTGACCACCGTCACGCTGCACATCGTCAACGCCCAGCTCACGCGTTACGGCGGCAACTACAGCAAGTTCGAGGAGATGCGGGCCTTGCACATGGAACAACAGCAGGCCGCCTTCGGCAAGCAGCAGGAGAAGATCGCCCACCTGCAGAAGTTCATCGACCGGTTCAAAGCCAAGGCCAGCAAGGCCAAGCAGGCCCAGAGCCGGGTGAAGGCCCTCGAACGCATGGAGAAGGTCGCGCCGCTGCTGGCCGAGGCCGACTTCACCTTCGAGTTCAAGGAGCCGGGCCACATCCCTAACCCGATGCTGTCGATCAGCAACGCGAGCTTCGGCTACCAGGTCGAGGACGCCGAGCCGCGCACCATCCTGCGCGGCGTCAACCGCTCGGTGCTGGCCGGCCAGCGCATCGGCATCCTGGGCGCCAACGGCCAGGGCAAGTCGACCCTGGTGAAGACGATCGCGCGCGAGATGGGCGCCATCGCCGGCACCGTGACCGAAGGGAAGGGCCTGAACATCGGCTACTTTGCACAGCAGGAACTCGACGTGCTGCGCCCGCAGGACACGCCGCTCGAGCACATGGTGCGCATGGCGCGCGAACTGGGCGCGGCGGCCAAGGAGCCGACCGGCGAGCAGGCGTTGCGCGGCTTCCTGGGCAGCTTCAATTTCAACGGCGACATGGTCAAGCAGGCCGTGGGCACCATGAGCGGCGGCGAGAAGGCGCGCCTGGTGCTGGCCATGATGGTCTGGCAGCGCCCCAACCTCCTGCTGCTCGACGAGCCCACCAACCACCTCGACCTCGCCACGCGCGAGGCCCTGGCCATGGCGCTGAACGAGTTCGAGGGCACGCTGATGCTGGTGAGCCACGACCGGGCGCTCCTGCGGTCGGTCTGCGACGAGTTCTGGATGGTCGGGCGTGGCGCGGTGACCGATTTCGACGGCGACCTCGACGACTACCAGCGCTATCTGCTCGACGAGGCCAAGCGCCAGCGCGAGGAGGCGAAGGAGGTCGTGAGAAAATCCGCCACCGATGCCTCGCCCCCCGTGGCGGTCCCGGTGGTGATTGCTTCGGCTTCCACGCCCGCCAAGGCCGTCCCGGTCGAGCGCGGCGAGTCGACGGCGAACGCGGGTGCCGGGCGCGACCAGCGCCGGGTCGACGCCCAGGAGCGCCAGCAACGCGCCGAGCAGGAAAAACCGCTCAAGCGCGAGATCGCACGCATCGACGAGCGGCTCTCGGCCATCGGCAAGGAAAAGGCGGTGCTGGAACAGCGCCTCGCAGAGCGCCTGCCCGCCGCCGAGATCGCAGAGACCGGCAAGCGACTCAAGGCGCTCGCCGGCGAGATCGAAGGGCTCGAGGAACGCTGGCTCGCACTCTCCGACCAGCTCGAGACGCTCACCGCCTGATCCGGCATCGTCGGTCGGTCCGCTCCCCCCACCTCCACAAGCCACACCGCATGCCCTCCGCCATCGAACTCGCCCAAGGCGATGCCCGCCTGATCGAAGCGATCCGGCGCAGCCGCCGCCTCATCGGTCGCAAGGCGATGCTCGCGGCGGCCGCCAGCGCCGTGCCGCTGCCCGGCATCGACTGGGCGGCAGACGCCGCGCTGCTGTCGCGGCTGGTGCCGCAGATCAGCGCCGAGTTCGGTCTGTCGCCGATTCAGATCGATCGCTTGTCACCCCATTGGCAGGAGCGTATCCAGCAGGCCATCGGCACGGTCGGTGCCCTGCTCGTCGGGCGCATGGTGACGCGCGACCTGCTCATCGCCCTGGCCAGGCACGCCGGGCTGCGTCTGACCGCCAAGCAGGCCACGAAATACGTGCCCTTCGCCGGCCAGGCCGTCTCGGCCATGCTCGGCTACGCCGCCTTGCGGGCGTTGGGCGAGCATCACATCAAGGACTGCGTCAAGGTCGCCGTGGCCGCCCAGCATCTGCTGGCGGCTCCGAAATCCCCGTCGGCTGACACCAAGGGAACTGAACGGAAACTGAACCCGTGATACGCTGTTGCGACAAGTTGTGAATCCAATCCATCGCAATGGCAGCGACGGAATATTTATCAAGCTCAACAGCAGAGACATCCGATGAACAACACAGAGCTTGCCGCATCGATCGACCGCCTCATGGCCCATGTCGACTATTACCTCCACTGTGAGCTCGACGAGGAGTACGACCACGACCAGCCGAATTCGGCGCGTTTTCAGCTCCAACATGCCATCAAGCAGGAACTGCTGCGGGCCAGTGCGATCGGCATCGTGACGTCCCTCACCGGTTCCGGCATCGCCGCCGTTGCAAACATTGACGATTTCTCGGCTTGAATCACAGGATTGACAGGACTCGCGCTAGAACTTGATGGCTTTAGGAATTCTCCCAGAGACGCCTTGGTAGCATGCTGCGCCTAACCCAGGCTTTTTCGCTCCGGGTTTTTGTCAATTAGCATTGACGCTGCTCAGCCCAATGGATGACGCGGCCACGCCGGAAGTCGGGCTTGGGGCAGCCATTGGTCTGACGCTGAGGTACGTGGGCTGGCTGGATCCGACCTTCAACCCGATCGATGCTCCCAGACAAACCGACAAGCGATGCACATGGCTGGCGAATCGTCTTCAATCCCGCAGGAAAGTACCGCATGTCATGTGCGGTGCACAAGCGATCTTGCGGTAACCGTGCGGTTGCGCGGCCTCTCGGATCACGATCGCTCACCAAACCAAGCCGGTGTGACGTGAGCCCAGATGGGGCTGAGGCGGCGAATGGAAGCAAAGTCTGCGCCGACTTTATTTCAACTACCGTGTTGGACGGCCACGAACTTGCGTCATCGCCATTCCGGCACCGGGGCACAAGCACGACGCGACGAAGTGCAAGAACGTCATGCAGTCGGTTGACTTCTGATTGCCTGAAGCTGGAAGAACGTGACGCGCACGACATGGCTTGACCCGCGCATCCGCAACCGCTCGATGGCGTAGCGCGCAGGCAGGCTGGCAGGTTTCAGTGGTCTGTCGCCTACAGGGCGTCCTGTACCGTGATGCACATTGCTTCGGTACCAACCCAAATGGGCCCGCTGATGCGCATGCCCGGGCCACTGGGCAACTGGCGGCTTTGCCACCAAGCACGCAGCGCGAGACGCAAAATGCGCAACTCCGCTGCTGACTTGGTGGCGCACCACCAAACGGCCGCACGCTGATCAAACCAAAGTCATCTACAGTCCTCTTCAACAAGGGCAATCGGGGCATGAAAATCGCGAGAATGGGCATTCTGCGTTCGGGTCAAGAAGCAAGGCCGTTGACAGAACCCTCAAGAACGATGATCTACCAATGCATCTTCATCAATGCCGACCACCTTACATGTGACGATGGAGGAAAGATTAAAACGCCACCTGTCCCAAGGGAACTTGGGAGGAACACACCGTACGCGATCGTGTGCGACATGCTCCTAGTCCTGCCGACACCGAGCCTTCTTTGCATCCAATTCAAAATACTTTGGCTTGTGCTTCTAACGATTTTTTTCAGTGCAACACGATGGAACTTAACCCAGTCAATGTCAAAAGCGGGATTATTCAGTGCAAACTACATGCTGCACGATCCCTCATTGAAATTCCGGTGTTTGCTTGTTGGAATACAAGTCAACAAAACACTTCAATGTACGCTGGCAGCGGCAACCGATCACATTATTTCCCACATCCTAACGAGGGTTCTAGGCGATCGGTATCCGGGTTAAAAGTAATTTTTCGGCTCGCTGTCCGCAACTACAGAGCGATGAATTTTTATCGTTCAGACGGTATAACTTGTACTCTCTCAAAAACCAATCAAATGCCATTGATAGAAAAATTCAAGAAAATAGTTTCTCGGATTCACTGATCAAAAAATAATGGTCATTATCTCGAGAATCCATAACATTTGCAACGGGTCATTGTCATGACGTTGGGCAGTGCGTTGAAAAAATCTTAGATTTCCACACCAATGCCGTCTCACACGCATTGAAATATTTATAGATCCTAATTATTTTAAAATGAAAATTGTTTTACTTTCTTATGCTTTCTCACCAGGCGTCGGAGGCATCGAAACTGTCAGCAAACTGCTTGTCAACGGATTCCGTGCGCGTGGCCATGAAGTGACTGTCGTAACTCACACGCTGACGGCACCGAACAGCCCTGAGTCGGAAAAGCATGTGTTGCGTCGCCCCTCGGCATTGAAACTTCTCGCTGCATTGCGATGGTCAGACGCCGTTGTCCAATCAAACGTGAGCATTGGTTTGGCATGGCCTTTGAAACTTGGATTAGTTAAACGACCTTGGATAGTCGTCAACCATACTCCCATCAGTCGGCCGAGTGGTGAGCGCACGTGGCGTGATCATCTCAAAATGGCAAGTCTTGCTCGGGCGCATGTTTACGCCGTTTCGGAATATCTTCGCGGTGTGACATTGAAGAGTTCTCGAATAATGCGTAATCCCTATGACAACACAGCGTTTTACAGTGGGCCTGCTTCAAACATTGCAGCCAGGGATGGTGAACTGCTGTTCGTAGGACGTGTCGTACGCGCGAAGGGTCTCGACATACTGATAGAAGCGTTGTATTTGCTCAAGCAACGTGGCAAACGCTTTCGTCTGTCGATTGCCGGCGATGGCGACGAGCGCTCGACGCTGGAAGCGCGTGTCATCCAACTTGGAATGTCCGACCAAGTCGAATGGCTGGGTATTGTCAAGGGAAAGCAGCTAGGCGATGTCATGCGCCGACATGTGGTGGTGGTTTTACCGTCCAGGCCGGAACCGCCAGAAGCTCTTCCTTTGGTGCCGATCGAGTCGATAGCATGCGGTTGTCTTGTGATCGCGAGTCGGCAAGGTGGTCTGCCGGAGTCCGTCGGACCATGCGGACTTCTTGTAAAACCAGAAGATCCTGCGGCGCTGGCCGACGCCATCGTCGAATTGCTCATGTCACCAGAGATGCAGTATCGTTTTTTGGACGCAGCGCCTGGTCACCTCAGACCTTTCCATCCGGATGCCGTCATTGGAGATTATGAAGCAGCAATTCAGGACGCAGCGCGCTGAGCTATTCAAAACATGCGGAGATAGCCAGATACAACGGAAATTTCGCTTAGGAGTACGGCGACATGTCGCATTAAACTGACCTGATGCGCAACGACATTGAGATTTACAATTTCACCGGGCTTACGATCCGGCGATCGGTAAATCTTCAAAAATCCAGTTTCAAAGCCAAAAATTTAATTTCTAAAATCATTGCACCCAGTGACGACCTTGCCGTAGACGCCGGAACTGCTTCTAATTGAGATGGATTTGCAGCAATATTTTTCAACTGCTCATCATGGAAGTTAAAAGCAATCGAATCCAGTCGTATCACATCAACCATGAACCGAACTCGATCTCGCATGCGGCAAAAATTCGGATTTTTGCGCTGTACAGAGTTTTCAGACCACAAAATGTCCAAATTATCGGACTAAAAGAAGTTCGAGATCGAGCCGATTGAGCTGGCTGAGTCGATGGTAGATCACGATGCGATGCAGCGGTCGCTTACCAGCGACCATCGTGGGTGACTGAAAACGTCGTCGACACGTGCGCATTGCCAGAGCGCATGCATTATCCCGATGCCGGAGTATTGAGTTAATTAAGCACTGAACGCTGGAGCGACAGTCATTCACCGCGAGGTATCTTATCGATTGCGGACGACCTCATTTCGCATCGCATTGCGTGCGCAAGGCCATGCGTGACTGCTGGAGAGGAATGTCATGGCCTCTATCGTCGGCGATTTCACCCGCCCTGTCGCAAGGCCTACTTCTGCGCTGCCCATTCAGCCGGTTGTATCCAGCCCGTCAAATCGCTGCATCGACAGCAGAAAACTAATGCAAGCAAGAGCCATGGCATCTCCTGCATTACAAAGAGTAAACAATAGCTTGAATTTTCGAGGCAAGCGAGCGAACTAAGGGGCGTGGCACTCGCTGGTCGAAGCTCAATTGATGAATAGTGGAAGTTCTGAGACCGCGGGCACCCGAAATGGTCATCGTCTTTATCGCCCCTATCAAGAAAGCAAGCAGCCTTGTTACTGCGTAACCTACCTTGCATTCAAACAATCCAAAATCGATACCGGAAAGCTTTGCGATTACAACCGTACAAGAAAATCTGGGCCCCTGATTTTACTGGGGATGTTTGGTGGGACGTGCGGGGGTCGAACCCACGACAAACGGATTAAAAGTCCGCTGCTCTACCAACTGAGCTAACGTCCCGTGAATCACCCCGAGAGGTCATCCAACTAACTTGGTGCTGCCGAACTGGAGTGCGGCGAAGCCTGCGATTATAGCGTGTTCTTGGACGCAATCCGCTCGATCACCCATCCGGCAGCACATTGTCCAAACGTCGCCGTCACGCTGACGACCGAACCGTAGCCACTGCAGTTGAGGGTACCGTCTCCCTCGACGGCACAGGACGTGTCGGGTGCCGCGACGCTTTCGCGACTGAAGACGCAGGCCACCTGCATCTTCTTGCCATCCCGGGGTGCGCCATGCAGTTTGCGCAGGCGTTGGCGCAATTGAGCCAGCAGCGGATCGTGCGTCGCCACGGAGATGTCCTCGATCTCCACCCGGTGGGCGTGCCGCTTACCACCCGCCGCGCCGACGGTGATGAAAGCCGGCACCCGGGACTCGCGCGCCCACCGGCTCATCGCGAGCTTGGCTTTCAATTGATCGCATGCATCGATCACGCCGTCGATCGGACCGAGCGCCTCCTCGGCCGTGCGCCGCAACGTCGACCAGTTCTCCTCGTCCACGAAATCGTCGATCGCGAACACACGGCACGCCGGGTTGATGCCACCGATGCGCGCTCGCATCGCTTCGACCTTGGATTGCCCGAGCGTGGATTCCAACGCATGGATCTGGCGATTGATGTTGGACTCGGCGATGTGGTCGAGATCGACGAGCGTCAGACGCTCCACACCGCAGCGCGCCAACGCCTCGACGCTCCACGATCCCACTCCGCCGATGCCCACCACCATGACATGGGCCCTTCGGATGGCGGCTGCGCCCGTGACGCCGTAGAGACGTTCGAGTCCGCCGAAGCGACGCGCGGTCGGCCCGGTCGAGGCATCGGCCGGCTGCACCACCGTCACCGTCGGCCTGTCCACGCGCTCCTTGCCAGCCAGGACACTCATGCCGGGCTCATGCTCACTTGAGCCGCGACAGGCGCTCGCGGCCGGCCTGGGCCGCCTCGGACTGCGGGTAGGCCTTGGTCAGGTCTTCCAGCGTCCGGCGGGCCGCACGCATGTCCTTCAGTTCGATCTGGCAATTGGCGATCGACAGGACGGCTTCGGGCGCCTTGGCGTGATCCGGCGCCAACGACAGCATCGAGCGGAAATTGGCGATCGCCTCGTTGTAATTGCGCGTGGCGTACTGGGCATTGCCCAGCCAGAACAGGGCGGATGCGTTGTAGCCGCTCTGGGGATAGCGCTTCACGAAATCGGCGAAGGCGGTCTGGGCCTGGGCGAACTGACCGGAACGGAACACGCCCAGGGCCGCATCGAACTCGGCCTTCTCTCGCGGATCCGCGGTGAATTCGCGGCCGTCGACCGTGATCTTCGACGGTTCGGTCTTGCGCAGACGTTCGTCGACGTCGGTCTGGCGTTGCTGCACTTCGGACACCGAACGCGTGAGCTGCTCGTTCTGACCGGTCATGCGCGCCATGTCGCCTCGCATCGCCTCGATCTGCGTCTGCAGGTCGAGAAGGCTGCGTCGCAACTGCGCGTTCTCGTCGGTCAGACGCTGCTCGGTCTGGACCCGCTGCGCCTCGACGCGCTGGCGCAGGTCGAGGATGGCGCGGCGCGCCTCGTCGTCCTCGAACAGCGCGGCGTTCGCGCCCAGCGAGGCACAGCACAGCGCGGCGGCAAGCGCCCCGCGCTTCAGGCGGCTGAGGGAACTGCCGTACATCATCAGCGGTAGGAGATCTCGGCGCGCCGGTTCTGAGCCCAGGACGGCTCGCCGTCGCCCGTGACGGCAGGCTTCTCCTTGCCGAAGCTCACCGCCTCGATCTGCGCGTCGTTCACGCCCAGCAGGGTCAGTGCGCGACGCACGGCTTCGGAGCGCTTCTGACCGAGGGCCAGGTTGTACTCGCGTCCGCCACGGTCGTCGGTGTGCCCTTCGATGGACACGCGACGCTGCGAGCTGGCTTTCAGGAAGCGCGCATGACCGTCGATCAGCGACTGGAACTCGGGCTTCACGGCGTAGCTGTCGTAATCGAAATACACGATGCGCGCCACGCCAACCGGACCCGCCGCGTTCTGTGCGTTGGGATCGATGGTGACCGGCGACACGCCACTGGCCGCACCGCCCCCACTGGCACCGCCGCTGCCCTGCCCGGCCATGCCGCCGCGATCGACCACCGGCGTGTCGTTGAGCTTCGTGCCCGACGAGCAACCGGCGATGAGGGCCACGATGGCCAGCGAATAGATCGTACGTTTCAACATTTCTTCGAACTCCTCTTATGAATCATTGCTTCTGGAACGGACCCCAGTCCGGTTCGCGGATGTCACCGGCCTGTCCGGCCAGCCGTGCCTTGATCTTGCCGTCCAGCGTGGTGGTCATCAGGGCCTCGCGACCCTGGAGTTGCGTGGCATAGACGATCAGCTTGCTGTTGGGCGCGAAACTCGGATTCTCGTCGGCGCTCGTCTCGGTGATCGCGGTGACGTTGCCCGTCGCCAATTCCATCACATGGAGCTTGAAGGCACCGCCGACCCGCGAGATGTAGGCCAACCACCGCCCGTCGCCGCTGATGGAGGGTGAGATGTTGTAAGTGCCGCTGAATGTCACGCGCGTGGGCGTGCCCCCGCCGTTGCCCATCTTGTAGATCTGCGGCGCGCCGCCGCGATCGCTGACGAAATAGATGGTGCCGCCATCGGCGGAGAAGACCGGCTCCGTGTCGATGCTGTTGCTTTGCGTCAGGCGCCGGGGCTCGCCGCCGGCCGCCGGAATCGTGTAGAGCTGCGAACCGCCGTCGCGGCTGAGGGTGACGGCCAGCGAGGCGCCATCGGGCGCCCAGGCCGGCGCGCTGTTGGAACCCCTGAAGTTGGCCAGCAGCCGACGCTGGCCGCTCGACACGCTGTGCACGTAGACCACCGGCTTGCGCGACTCGAACGACACGTAGGCGAGTTGGCCGCCATTGGAGGACCACACGGGCGAGATGATGGGTTCGGGGCTCGCAAGCGCGGCCTGGGAGTTCTCGCCGTCCGCATCTGCCACCCACAGGTTGTAGCGCCCGCCGTTCTTGGTGACGTAGGCGATGCGGGTGGAGAAGATGCCCTTTTCGCCCGTCAGCTTTTCGTAGACGTAATCGGCGATCCGATGCGACGCCAGGCGCAGATCGCCTTGCGGGACGGTGTAGCTTTGCCCCCCCAGGTCCTGACCGCGGACCACGTCCCAGAGCCGGAAGCGTACGTCGTAGCGGCCGTCGGCCAGTCGGTTGACGCTGCCCACCACGAGCGAGTCGGCGGTGCGCTGGCGCCACAGCGTCAGGTCGGGGCGGGAGGATTCGTCGAGCGATTGGCCCGAGGCGTCGACGCCCCGGAACTGGCCGCTGCGCTCGAGGTCGGCCTGCACGATGGTGGAGATCTTCTGCGGCGACGCGTCCTGACCCTTGAAGGGCGCCAGGGCGATCGGCAGCTGCGTCAGCCCGACGCCCGAGACTTCCACCCGGAACTGGGCGAACGCGGGAACCAGGGGAGATGCGGCCATGGCGGCGACAAGGCCGCGACGGGCGAGAAGCGATGAAGAAAGGGTGCGGGAGGGATCGGGCAGCGGCTTGTTCATGCGGTTCGGAGAGGTTTCCGGCAACAAAGTTTCGCCGGTCGGAAGCAGGCGACATGGTACACATCGGCGATGGCGCCGACGGGGCGCCATGGCGTCCCGGCCAGCGTCGGGGCGCGGCCGGGCGCCCGGGAAAGGCGCCTTTAGAATCCGCCGCCATGCCTCCCATCCCCCCTGGCGACGCCGCGCGGCCTCCCCTGACCCGCCGCCTCGCCCGCCTGATGACCTGGTTCGCGGGTTCCCGGCGCTGGTGGGCACTGGCGCTGGGCGCCGCCCTGCTGGCGGCCGTCACCGAGCCGCTGATGCCCGCGCTCCTCAAACCCCTGCTCGACCGCGGCTTCACCCGCGGCCAGTTGGCCCTCTGGATGGTGCCAGCGGCCATCGTCGGGCTGTTCGCCGTGCGCGGGCTGGCCCAGTTCGTGTCGCAGTACGCCCTGGCGCGCATCGCCAACGAAGGCATGCAGCGGCTGCGCCGGGTGCTGTTCCAGCGGCTGCTGGCGGCGGAACTCTCGCTGTTCTCCAGGCAGTCGGCCAGCGCCCTGTCCAACACGGTCGTCTACGAGGTGCAGACCGGCTCGATGCTGCTGGTGCAGGCCCTGCTCGGGCTGTCGCGCGACGGCTTCACGCTGTTGGCCCTGCTGGGCTACCTGATCTACCTGAACTGGAAGCTGACGCTCATCGTCGGCCTGCTGGTGCCCGGCGTGGCCTGGATCATGAAGGTGCTCTCCAAGCGCCTCTACCACCTCACGCGCCTGGGCCAGACCGCCACGGACGACCTGGCCTACGTCGTGGAGGAGAACGTCCTGGCGCATCGCGTGGTGCGCCTGCACGGCGCTGAAGCCGCCCAGGCCGAACGCTTCGAGCAGCTCAGTCGCATGCTCAACCGCCTGGCCGTCAAGTCCACCATCGCTTCGGCCGCGATGACACCACTGACGCAACTGCTGGCGGCCGTCGCGCTGTCGGTGGTGGTGATGATCGCGCTGTGGCAGAGCAGCGAGCAGGGCCTGACGGTGGGCGGCTTCGTCGCCTACATCACGGCGATGCTGATGCTCATCGCGCCGATCCGCCGGCTCGCGGACATGGCCAACCCGATCACGCGTGGCCTCGCGGCGCTGGAGCGCGGGCTGGCGTTGATCGACGACGTGCCCTCGGAAGCCGGCGGCGCGTTCGCGCTGGCGCGCGCCACGGGCCGGATCGAGCTGCGCGACGTGCGGGTGCGCTATCGCGGCGAGGACGAGGGTCACGCGCTCGACGGCATCAGCCTGGAGATCGCGCCGGGCGAGGTCGTGGCGTTCGTCGGCCCGTCCGGCTCGGGCAAGAGCACGCTGGTCAACCTGCTGCCGCGCTTCGTGCTGCCGAGCGGCGGCGAAGTGCGGCTCGACGGCCACGCGCTGGCGGACTGGCGGCTGGCGAGCCTGCGCGCCCAGTTCGCGATGGTCAGCCAGGACGTGGTGATGCTCAACGACACCCTGGCGGCGAACGTCGCGCTGGGCGCGGCCGTCGAGCGCGACCGCGTCGCGCACTGCATCGCCGCGGCCAACCTGGCCGATCACGTGGCCGGCCTGCCGCAGGGCATCGACACGGTGCTCGGCCACAACGCGACGCAGCTCTCGGGCGGCCAGCGCCAGCGCCTGGCCATCGCCCGCGCGCTCTACAAGGACGCCCCGGTGCTGCTGCTCGACGAGGCCACCTCGGCGCTGGACACCGGCTCGGAACGACTGGTGCAGGAGGCCTTGCAGCGCCTGATGCAGGGTCGCACGACGCTGATCGTCGCGCACCGCCTGAGCACCATCCAGCACGCCGACCGCATCGTGGTGATGGAACGCGGTCGCATCGCCGAGCAGGGCTCACACGCCCAGCTCATGGCGCTCGACGGGCTCTATGCGCGACTGCAGAACAACGCCGTGCGCGGTACGCCGCCCGGACAGGCACCCACGCTGTAAACGTCAGCGAAAGCCGCGGAAAGCCGTGAAACGCCGTGGAACGGGCTTCGCCCGGCCACTGGCGTTGCCCCCGGAAGGGGGTGGGCGCTGCGACACGAAGTGCGCAAGCCTGGGGGCGAATCAAAGAAGCACGATGTCGAACTGCCCCTGCCCCATCGCCGGCTCGGACTGCAGCGAGATCGGCTTGCCGATGAAATCGCTCAGGCCGGCGAGGTGCTGGCTCTCCTCGTCGAGCAGCAGCTCGATCACCTGGGGCGCCGCGACGATGCGGAACTCGCGCGGCGTGAACTGCCGCGCCTCGCGCAGGATCTCGCGCATCACGTCGTAGGCGGCGCTGCGCGCGGTCTTCACGATGCCCTGCCCGCCACAGGCGACGCAGGGCTCGCACAGCATGTGGGCGAGCGATTCGCGCGTGCGCTTGCGCGTCATCTCGACCAGCCCGAGCGGCGAGAACCCGCCGGCGCTGGTCTTCACGCGGTCGCGCGCGAGCTGCTTCCTGAACTCGGCCAGCACCTGCTCGCGGTGGTGTTCGCGCGACATGTCGATGAAGTCGACGATCACGATGCCGCCCAGGTTGCGCAGCCGCAGCTGCCGCGCGATGGCCTGCGCGGCCTCCAGGTTGGTCTTGAAGATGGTGTCGTCGAAATTGCGCGCGCCGACGAAGCCGCCGGTGTTGACGTCGATGGTCGTCAGCGCCTCGGTCTGGTCGACGACGAGATAGCCTCCCGACTTCAGATCGACGCGGCGTCCGAGCGCCTTCACGATCTCCTCGTCGATCGAACAGAGGTCGAAGATCGGCCGTTCGCCCTTGTAGAGCTGCAGTCGCGCCACCGCCTGCGGCATGAATTCCCTGCCGAAGGCACTCAGCGCATCGAACTGCTCGCGCGAATCGATGCGGATGCTCTGCGTCTCCTCGGTGGTCAGGTCCCGCAGCACGCGCTGCAGCAGGCTCAGGTCCTGGTGCAGCAGCGACACGGGCGGCAGCCGCATGGCCCGGTCCCGGATGCGCGACCAGGTCTTGCGCAGGTAGGCGATGTCCTCGGCGAGTTCGGCATCGGAGGCGTCCTCGCCGTTGGTGCGCAGGATGAAACCGCCGGTGGGTCCCGGCGGTGCCCCGGCGGCCTCCGCCGCCGCGGCCGCGTCGATGAGCCCCTGCAGCCGCGCGCGCAGGGCGTCGCGCAGATCGCCGGGGATCTTCTGGGACACCCCGATGTGATTGTCCTGTGGCAGGAACACCAGCAGCCGCCCGGCGATGCTGATCTGCGTGGACAGCCGCGCGCCCTTCGTGCCGATCGGGTCCTTGATCACCTGGACCAGCAGGGCCTGGCCCTCGAAGACCTGTTTCTCGATCGGCACCACTGTGGTCGCCTGGCCGCGATGGTCGCGCTCCGGCGCCTGCGTCGAGGGTCGCGAGCCCGGCGTGAACGGCGCGACGATGTCGGCCACGTGCAGGAACGCGGTGCGCTCCAGGCCGATGTCGATGAAGGCCGACTGCATCCCGGGCAGCACGCGCGAGACCTTGCCCAGGTAGACGTTGCCGACCAGCCCGCGCTCCAGCGTGCGCTCGACATGCAGCTCCTGCACCGCGCCGTGTTCGACCAGCGCGACGCGCGTTTCCTGGGGCGACCAGTTGATCAGGATGTCTTGCATGGCGTGCGCGCGTGGGCGGTCAGGTCGTGAAACCGGCCTGCCGTAGCAGCCGCGCGGTCTCGTGGAGGGGCAGTCCCATGATGCCCGAATGGGAGCCGGCGATGTGCTCGACGAAGGCGCCGGCGCGGCCCTGGATGGCGTAGGCACCGGCCTTGCCCATCGGTTCGCCGCTGGCGGCATAGGCGTCGACCTCGGCGTCCGCGAGCATGGCGAAGCGCACGCGCGAGACCTGGAGCGCCGCGTGGCGCTGCGTCCCGTGCTGCAGCGCCACGGCGGTGAGCACGCGGTGCATGGTGCCCGACAGGCGCCCCAGCATGCGTCGCGCATCCGCCTCGTCCGCCGGCTTGCCGAGGATGGTGCGACCGAGCGCGACGGTGGTGTCGGCGCACAGGATCGGCGCAGCGTCCAGACCCTGGCGCCGGTGGCGCTGGACCGCCGCATCGAGCTTGAGCGCCGTCACGCGCTGCACGTAGGCGCCCGGCGACTCCCCGGGCCGCACGGCTTCGAGCGCTTCCGCGTCCTCGTCGGGTCCGGCCGGCAGCAGCCGGTGGCGCACGCCGATCTGATCGAGCAGTTGCGCGCGGCGCGGGCTCTGCGAGGCGAGGTAGATGAAGGGCTGGGGGGTCATGGTGGTCGCGGCGCGCGCATCGTGCGTGGCCGCGTCCCGCGGCGGACCGGCACGCGCGGTCCCGCTCATTCGCGGTGGTAGGGGTGGCCGGCGTTGACCGACCAGGCGCGGTAGAGCTGCTCGACCAGCAGCACCCGCGCCATCGCATGCGGCAATGTCAGGTCCGACAGGCGGATGCGCTCGTGCGCGGCGGCCTTGAAGGCCGGGTCGAGCCCGTCGGGGCCGCCGATGACGAGGGCGACGTCGTCGCCCTCGCCCTGCCACGCCTGCAGTCGCGCGGCCAGGGCCTTGGTAGTGAGCGCGGTGCCGCGCTCGTCCAGCGCCACGATGCGCATGTTGCGGCCGATGGCGCCTTCGATGCGCTCTCGCTCGGCGGCGTAAAGGGTGTCGAGTGTCTTGGAGCCGCGCGGCTCGGTCTTGACGGCACGCAGTTCCAGCTTGAGTTCGGGCGGAAAGCGTTTCGCGTAGTCGTCCCAGGCGGTCTGCGCCCAGTCGGGCATGCGCTGCCCGACCGCGACCACCAAGAGCTTCATGGGTTGCGCGGTGCGGTCTTGCGGGCGGGTGCCTTGCGCGGCGCGGCCGTACCGGTCGAGGCCTTGCCGGCCGGGGCCTTGCGGGCGACGGGCTTGCCGATGACCTTGACCGGGATCTTGGCGGGGGCGGCCGCCTTGGCGGTGCGCTTGGCCGGAGCCGGAGCGACGGACTTGTCGGCCACGGCAGCGGCCGGCGTGGTCGCGGCGCGTTTGCGGGCGGGCGCCGTCCCGCCGGCGGGGACCGCCGTCGTGCGCTTGCGCGCCGCAGCCGCAGCCGGGGCCGGCGCCGCGCCCGAGGCGGCCGCCGTCTTGCGCGCAGCGGTCTTTCGCGCCGCCGGTTTGGCACGCTCGGCCTTCTCGGCCTTGGCGAGCTGCTCGGCCTCGCGGATGGCCGTCTTGGCGGCGCTGGCGCGGCGCAGCGTCTTGGCGGCGGCGGGCTGCTTCTTCTCGGCCGCCGCGCCCTCGGCACTGGCGGTGGCCGGCTTGGCGGCCCCCAGCTTCAGTCGCACGGGTTTGTCGCCCCAGATCTCCTCGAGGTGGTAGTACTGGCGGATCGCCGGCTGCATGATGTGCGCGACCGCAGCGCCGCAGTCCACGATGATCCACTCGCCGTTGTCCTCGCCCTCCATGCGTGGCTTGGGAAATCCCGCCTCGCGCACGGCGTCGCGCACGCTGGCGGCGAGCGCCTTGGTCTGGCGGTTGGAGGTGCCCGAGGCCACGATCACCCGCTCGAACAGCGGCGACAGGTGCTCGGTGTCGAAAACCTGGATGTCCTGCGCCTTGACGTCTTCGAGCCCGTCGATGATGGCTCGCTGGAGCTTGTGGGTGTCTTTCTTGGCGGCGGCTTCAGTGGTCATCAGGCGGGGGGGGCGTAGAGGTGGTGTTGGTCAATATAGCGTTCAACCGCTGGCGGAACCAGACCGGTGATGCGCTGGTGTCGCGCCAGGCGGGCTCGGATGTCGGTGGCGCTCGTGGCCACCGGCGGGAGTTCGAGGAACTCGAAGCGGGCGCCGGCAGGCAGGCCGGGCAGCGTCGCAGGATCGAAACGCGAAGCGGGCCGGGTGAATGAGCCTGCCGGCTCGGCCGCGACGACGGAGGGGGCGGATTCTAGTCGTTCGGCGACGCACACGACGGCCGCCGAGACAATCTCCCGCCATCCATGCCATCCCGGCAGCGCGCGGGCTTGGTCGCTGCCCATGATCAGCACCAGTTCGGCGCCGGGCTGCTCCGCCTGCAGCTGCTGCAGCGTGTCGAGCGTGTAGGTCGGGCCTTCGCGCAGCGTCTCGCGCGGATCGACGACGGTGCCGGGTACGTCGCGAAACGCCAGTTCGGCCATAGCGATGCGGTGCGCGGCGGCGCTCAGGACGCGGGCCTTGTGCCATGGGTGGCCGGTCGGGAAGATGCGCAGCTCGTCGAGGCCGCGTTGCGCCATGGCCGCCCGCGCCAGCGCGACATGGGTGATGTGCGGCGGGTCGAACGCGCCGCCGAAGACGCCCACCCGAGCCCGGGTCATGCCCATTCGCGCCGCACGATGAAGTCGCTGTAGAGCGTGGCCTCGGGCGTGCCGGGCGCCGGGACACTGCGGTACGACCAGCTCGCCAGTGGCGGCATCGACAGCAGGATCGACTCGGTGCGGCCGCCGGACTGCAGGCCGAAATGCGTGCCCCGGTCCCACACGAGATTGAATTCCACGTAGCGGCCGCGCCGGTAGAGCTGGAAGCCGCGCTCGCGCTCGCCATAGGGCAGGTCGCGGCGGCGCTCGACGATCGGCAGGTAGGCCGGCAGCAGCGCGTCGCCGACGGCGCGCAGCATGGCGAAGCTGTCGTCGAAGCCCAGCTCCGAGAAATCATCGAAGAACACGCCACCGACGCCGCGCTGCTCGTTGCGGTGCCGCAGGAAGAAGTACTCGTCGCACCAGGCCTTGAAGCGCGGGTACTTGTCCTCGCCGAAGGGCGCCAGCGCGTCGCGGCAGGTGCGGTGGAAGTGCGCGGCGTCCTCCTCGAAGCCGTAGATCGGCGTCAGGTCGAGGCCACCGCCGAACCAGCACACGGGCGGCCCCTCGGTGGGCAGCGCCGCGAGCATCCGCACGTTCATGTGCACGATCGGCACGTACGGATTGCGCGGATGGAAGACGAGCGACACGCCCATCGCCTCGAAGGGCGCGCCGGCCAGTTCGGGGCGATGCTGCGTCGCCGAGGGCGGCAGCCGGGGGCCGCGCACCTGCGAGAAGCCGCAGCCGGCGCGCTCGAACAGCGCGCCGCCTTCGAGGATGCAGGTCAGGCCGCGCCCCTGCAGCGGCTCGCCGGGCGCCTTCTCCCAAACGTCGCGCACGGCATGCGTGCCGTCGGCCGCCTCGATGGCGCCGACGATGCGCTGCTGCAGGCCGCCCAGGTAATCGCCGACCGCCGCCGGATCGGCCCGCATCAGCCGTTGCCGCGGGCCTGGAGCGCGCGGTGCCCGATGTCCCGGCGGTACTGAACGCCGTCGAACTGGATGCGCGCGGCGACTTCGTAGGCGCGCTGTTGCGCCAGGCGGACGTTGTCGGCGAGCACGGTGACGCACAGCACGCGTCCGCCGCTGGTCCTGAGTTCGCCATCGGTCAGCGTGGTGCCGGCATGGAAGACGACGGCATCGGGCGACTCGGGCGGCAGGTTGCGGATGACGTCGCCCTTGCGCGGCGCCTCCGGGTAGCCGTGTGCGGCGAGGACCACGCCCAGGGCGACGCGGCGGTCCCACTCCAGGTCGACGGTGTCGAGCGTGCCGTCGGTGGCGTGCCAGAACAGCTCGAACAGGTCGGACTTCAGCCGCATCATGATCGGCTGGGTCTCGGGGTCTCCCATGCGGCAGTTGAACTCGAGCGTCTTGGGGTGACCGGTGGCGTCGATCATCAGGCCCGCGTAGAGGAAGCCGGTGAACGGGATGCCGTCCTTCTCCATGCCGCGCACGGTCGGCAGGATGATCTCGCGCATGGCACGGGCGTGGACTTCGGCGGTCACCACCGGCGCGGGCGAGTAGGCGCCCATCCCGCCGGTGTTGGGACCCTGGTCGCCGGCGAGCAGGCGCTTGTGGTCCTGGCTGGTGGCGAGCGCGGTGACGTTGCGCCCGTCGCACAGCACGATGAAGCTGGCTTCCTCGCCCTGCAGGAATTCCTCGATGACGACGCGCGGCACGGCCTGGCCGTCGGCGCCGGCGTTGTGCGAGACGCCGAACTTGTTGTCCACCAGCATGAAGTCGATCGCCTCGTGCGCCTCCTGCAGCGTCGTGGCGACGACCACGCCCTTGCCGGCGGCCAGGCCGTCGGCCTTGACGACGATCGGCACGCCCCTGGCGTCGACGTAGGCGTGGGCGGCGTCGGCGTCGGTGAAGGCCTCGTACTCGGCCGTCGGAATCCTGTGGCGCTTCATGAACGCCTTGGAGAAGGCCTTGGAACTCTCCAGTTGCGCCGCCGCCTTGGTCGGGCCGAAGACGCGCAGGCCATGGGCACGGAACTCGTCGACCACGCCGGCGGCCAGCGGGGCCTCGGGGCCGACCACGGTCAGCACGATCTTTTCCTTCTGGGCCCACTCGCGCAGCGCGACGACATCGGTGATGTCGACGTTCTCGAAGCGCCGGTCCAGCGCGGTACCGCCATTGCCCGGCGCCAGATAGAGACGCGACACGCGCTGGGATTGCGACAGCCGCCAGGCCAGCGCATGTTCGCGGCCGCCGCCGCCGATCACGAGGACTTTCATGGATGGCTCCCCGTCATTCCGAGATCGCGGCGTTGTGGAAGACATCCTGCACGTCGTCCAGGTCCTCGATGACGTCGAGCAGGCGCTGCATGCGCGCGCCCTCCTCGCCCGCGAGTTCGATGGTGTTCTCGGCGCGCATGGTCACTTCGGCCAGTTCCGGCACCAGGCCGGCGGCTTCCAGGGCGTTCTTCACGGCCTCGAAGTCGGCCACGGCCGTCAGCACCTCGATCGCACCGTCCTCGCCCGTCAGGACGTCCTCGGCGCCGGCCTCGAGCGCGACCTCCATGACCTTGTCCTCGTCGGTGCCCGGGGCGAACACCAGCTGTCCGCAGTGCTTGAACTGGAACGACACCGAGCCTTCGGTGCCCATGTTGCCGCCGTACTTGCTGAAGGCATGGCGCACCTCGGCCACGGTGCGCACGCGGTTGTCGGTCATGGTGTCGACGATGATCGCCGCCCCGCCGATGCCGTAGCCTTCGTAGCGGATCTCCTCGTAGCTCACGCCTTCGAGGTTGCCGGTGGCCTTGTCGATGTTGCGCTTGACGGTGTCGGCGGGCAGGTTGACGGCCTTGGCCTTCTCCACCGCCAGCCGCAGCCGCGGATTGGCACTCAGGTCGCCGCCGCCCGTGCGCGCGGCCACGGTGATCTCGCGGATCGCGCGGGTCCAGAGCTTGCCGCGCTTCTCGTCCTGGCGTCCTTTCCGGTGCTGGATGTTCGCCCATTTGCTGTGTCCGGCCATGGCTCTCTCTTCTCGCTGTCAGATGTTTCTAAACCTGAGGGGAGTTTACTGTCCGGCCCGGCGGACCGTGGCGGTCGCCAGGAGGCCGGTCGCATTGGCGATAATCCACCGGCCCGATGTGGGTAATCGGACCATCGCGCGTCCACCCGCACCACCCGGTTCGAAAAAAAGGAATCTTCCATGTCGATGCAGGAGCCCCAATGAGCGCACGTGACCTGACGCTGCCCCCACTGCGCATCGAGCGGTTGTCGCTGGACGACGGCCTCGCCCTGTCGGCCGGTGGCGCGGCGCCTTTCGGCGGACTGGGCTACGGCACGCCCGACGACCTGCCCTGGATGCCGATGGTGAACGCCCGGGTGCTGTCCGAGCGGGGACCGATGGCCGACATCTGGCACGCCGAGCGCGCGGTGCGCTCGGGCATGACCGGCGTGGTGCGCTGGCGCACCGACGGCCACTGGGTGCTGGGGGCCATCGACCTCGACGAATCGGACGGGCACCCGGGCCTCGCGCACCTGTCGCAACTCGCCTACCGCGACCTGTTCAGGACGCTGCAGGACACCGGCTGCCCGCACCTGCAGCGCATCTGGAACTACCTGCCCCAGATCAACGGGGACGGCGGCGGGATGGAGCGTTATCGCCAGTTCAACATGGGTCGCCAGCAGGCCTTCCTCGACGCCGGCCAGGCCGCGTTCGACGGTGCCCCGGCAGCCTGCGCGCTGGGCATCCGCCAGGGCGCGCTGTGCGTGCGCTTCCTCGCCGGCCCGGTCGCGCCGGTGCCGGTGGAAAACCCGCGCCAGGTCTCGGCCTACCGCTACCCGGAGACCTACGGCCCGCGCGCGCCCACCTTCTCGCGCGCCGCCCTCGCCGCGCTCGGTGGCGGCGATGTCGCGCTGTTCATCTCCGGCACCGCCAGCATCGTCGGCCACGAGACCGTGCACCCGGGGGACGTGCGCGCGCAGACGCACGAGACGCTGCGCAACCTCGCGGCCGTGATCGCCGCGGCCAACGTCCGCACCAGCGCCGTCTTCGAGCGGTCGCGGCTGGAGGCCGTGGTGTACGTGCGCCACGTGGCGGACGCACCGGTGGTGCGGGAGGTACTGGACGAGGTCCTGGGTGCCGGCGCGCACACCGTGCGCCACGCCGTCTACCTCGAGGCCGACATCTGTCGCCAGGACCTCCTCGTGGAGATCGAGGCGCATGCCACCGCGCCCGGGACGCTGGGCGCCCCATGACCGGGGAACGCGACCGCGCGCCCGCGCCGCGACGCGGCGGCGCGTCGCGATGACGCACCTGCCCGGCGCGCTGCGCCAGGCGGCCCGGCTGCTGCTGGCGGTGCCGCTCTATGTGCTGCTGTCGGTCCTGGGCGTCGCGTCGCTGGGATGGAATCTGGTCGCCCTGGTCCTGCGCCCGCTGCTCTCGCCCGAGCGCGGACGAGCGGTCGGGCGCTGGACGATCGCCTTCGCCTACCGCGTCTTCTGGGCCACCGCCTCCGCCTGCGGGATGATGCGCATCGACACGGGCTGCCTCGACGCCCTCCGCGAGGAGCGCGGACTGATCCTCGCGGCCAACCACCCCACCATGCTCGATGCCCTGCTGATGGTGGCACGGCTGCCGCGCAGCGCCTGCATCATGAAGGCCGGACTGACGAGGAACGTCTTCATCGGCGCCGGCGCGCGCCTGGCGCACTACATCAGCAACGACTCGGCCCACAGCATGGTGCGGCTGGCCGTGGAGGACCTGCGCCGCGGCGGCCAGCTGGTCATCTTTCCGGAGGCCACGCGCACCGTCGAGTCGCCGCTCAACCCCTTCCGCCCCGGTCTCACCCTGATCGCCAAGCTGGCGCAGGCGCCGATCCAGACCGTCTTCATCGAGACCGACTCGCCCTACCTCGGCAAGGGCTGGCCGCTGTGGCGCGTGCCGCCGCTGCCGTTGGTCTTCACGCTGCGCCTCGGCCAGCGCTTCGCACCGGCGCAGGACAGCGCGGCACTGCTGCAGCAGGTCGAACACCATTTCCGCCACACCATGGAGCCGCGCTCCCCCGAAGCGCTACCCGAATGCCAGCCCCTTCGCGCACCCACCTCGTCCTGATCCCGAGCTACAACACCGGCGAACGTCTCTTCTCGACCGTGCGCGAGGCCCGGGCCCGCTGGAGCCCGGTCTGGGTCGTGGTCGACGGCAGCACCGACGGCACCGGCGAGCGTCTGCGCGCGCAGGCCGAGGGCGATCCCGGCCTGCGCGTGGTGGCACTGCCGCGGAACCAGGGCAAGGGCGCGGCCGTGCTGCACGGTTTGCGTCTTGCCCGCGAGGCCGGCTTCACGCATGCGCTCACCATGGACTCCGACGGCCAGCATCCCGCCGCGCTGATTCCCGATTTCATGCGCGCCTCGCAGGCGCGTCCGGACGTCATGGTGCTCGGCCGGCCGGTCTTCGATGCCAGCGCGCCGCTCCTGCGGGTGCGCGGCCGCAAGGTCTCCAACGGCTGGGCCAACCTGGAGACGCTATGGGCCGGCATCGGCGATTCGCTCTACGGCTTTCGGATCTATCCGATTCCGCCGCTGATCCACGTCATGGAACGCCAACCCTGGATGCGCCGCTTCGACTTCGACCCCGAAGCCGTGGTGCGCCTGGTCTGGCGCGGCGTGAAGCCGCTCAATCTCGACGCGCCGGTCAGGTACCTCAGCGCCGCCGAGGGTGGCGTCTCCCACTTCGACTACGTGCGCGACAACGTGCTGCTCAGCTGGATGCATGCCCGCCTGATGGCCGAATTCCTGCTGCGGCTGCCCCTGCTCGTGACGCGGCGGCTGCGCCGCCTGCCGCCGTTCCAGCGTTGAACGCCGCCCGATCGCCCTGGGCCGCGGAGATCGCCCTGCGCATGCGGCGGCATTTCGTCCTGAAGTTCATCGGCACCACCGCTTTCACGTGCCTGTTCTTCGTCGGCTATTTCCACCTGCTGCGCCATCCGGGGGGCAGCGTGACGGTCATGCCGCTGACCGTCGTCGACGGGTGGATCGCGTTTCGTCCCGAGGCGCTCCCCGCCTACCTCTCGCTGTGGCTCTACGTCGGCTTCGGTCCCGGACTGCAGCGCGACCTCGCCGCGCTGCTGGCATACGCGGCGTGGATCGTCGCGATGTGCGCCACCGGCCTCCTGCTGTTCTATCTCTGGCCGACGGCCATCCCGCCGCCGGACGTCGACGCCTCGGGCTTTCCCGGCTTCGCGCTGCTCCAGGGCGTGGACGCGGCGGGCAACGCGTGCCCGTCGATGCACGTGGCCGCGGCGATGTTCACGGTGCTGCGCGTCGCCGAGATCCTGCGCGTCGCGGCGGCCCCGGCGACCCTGCGCGTCCTCAACGTCGCGTGGTTCCTCGCCATCGCCTGGTCGACACTGGCCACCCGCCAGCACGTCGCGCTCGATGCCCTGGCCGGGGCACTGCTGGGGCTGGCCTTCGCCCTGCCCTCGATGCGCTGGCGGCCCGTCGACGGCGCCCCTGCGCGGCGGCGGATTCGACGCGTGCCGTCGATATCATCGAATCCGGCTCAAAAAACGGAAGCACACACACCATGAGTTCGCTGAAGGCATTGCAGGACCTCATCCACGAGAAATACGACATCCCGATGTCCGAGCTCGATCCCGAAGCATCGATGCGCGACAAGGGCCTCGACTCGCTGGCACTGGCCGAATTCATCTTCGCGGTCGAGGACCATTTCCACGTCGTGGTGCCCGACGACGATCCGTCGATCATGTCGCTGGGCGGCCTGGCGACGGTGGTCGACCGGCTGCTGGCCGAGAAGGCCGCGAAGGGGGCCGCCACGGGGAACGTAACGCCGGCCGGGATCGCGGCGACATCGGACGCATCGGACGCATCGGCGACGACGCGGACCACCGCGCCAGGCGCCGACACCGCCGACGCGGCCGGCGCCGACCCGAAGACGTCGAGCCACGCATGACCCCGCGAGAGGCCGTCGCCGTGACCGGCCTGGGCGTCGCCGCGCCGCATGGCGACGATCCGGCGCGACTGTTCGAGGCACTGTCACGGGGCGAGTCGGCCCTGCGGCCGGTGTTCGCCGACGAAATGCCCCGGCCCGCCGCCGCCGCGACGGTCGACTTCGACGTCCGGCGCTGGTTCACCAAGCTTCAACTCCCCGGCGTCGACCGCGTCAGCCAGCTCGCCGTCGCGGCGTCGAGCCTGGCGATGGCCGACGCGGGGCTGCCGGCGGGCACGCCGCACGGCCTCGATGCCACGCGCATCGGCGTGTTCGTCGGATGCGGCATGGGCGGCGCCACGGCGCTGGAGACCGCCTACCGCGGCGGCGCCCGCGTGCCGCCGCTGACCATTCCGGCCTTCATGCCCAACGCGCCCGCCGCCCACGTCGCGCTGCGCCACGGCGTGCACGGCCCGGTGCTGAGCTACTCGGTGGCGTGCGCCTCGTCGTCCATCGCCATCGCCGAGGCCGCCAAGGCGGTGCGCTGCGGCGATGTCGACCTCGCCATCGCCGGCGGCGCCGAGGCGCTGATCGTGCCGGGCGTGGTCCTGGCGTGGCAGGCGATGCAGACGCTCGCGGGCTTCGCCCCGGGCGAAGCCGCGCGGGCGGTGCGTCCGTTCGCCGCCGAGCGCAGCGGCTTCGCGCTCGGCGAGGGCGCGGCGTTCCTGATCCTGGAATCCACCGCGCACGCCGCCGCGCGCGGCGCGCGCCGCTACGCCACGCTGGCGGGCTGGGGCGCGAGCTGCGACGCCACCCACCTCACCAAGCCCGACGCGGCCGGCCAGGCCCGCGCCCTGCGCGCGGCGCTCGCCTCGGCGGGCCTCGCCCCGCGCGACGTCGGCTACTGCAACGCCCACGGCACCGCGACGCGCATCGGCGACGCCGTGGAGGCCGAAGCGCTGGCCGAGGTGTGGGGCGCCGACATCGACCGTCTGCGCGTGAGTTCCACCAAGGCGCTGCACGGCCACCTGCTGGGGGCGGCCGGCGCGCTGGAGGCGCTGGTCACCGTGTTGGCCCTGCACCGCGGCGAATTGCCGCCCAACGCCCATTGCGAGACGGTGGACCCGGCGATTCCCCTGAACCTGGTGCGCGACACCGGCCACGCGGCGCCCGGGCTGCGCGCGGCGATCAGCAGTTCGTTCGCCTTCGGCGGCAGCAATTCGGTGCTGGCCTTCACGCGGCCCGCATGAGGCGCTCCGGGGCCCGCGCGCCGCGCCCGCCGGCGACCGGCCGGTGTCGCGGCCACCGCCACCGTGTCATGCCCGCGCCCATGTTCGTGCTCGTGCTCGCGGCCCTGGCGTCCGGCGGCGGCGTGCCGACGACCGCGCACGCGACGTCGATGCCGTCGCAGTGCCTCGACACGGCGGTGCTGCCCGCCCCGCCTCGCGCGATCGCCATGGCGCGGGCGGCGCTCGAGGAGCACGCCCGGTTCGGCGGTCCGGCACTGGACGCCGAGGGCCGGATGGTGCGCGCCGGCGTCTCGGAGGCCGAGGACGCCTTTCCGGGACGCCGACGGATGCTGGCCGCCGCGCCGTGGGAACGCGTGCTCGGCTACTGGGGGGCGCTCGACGAGGGCGACGGCAGCGCGTCCGGGCTGCCCGACCTGGTGCGCTTCGGCGCCCTGCGTCCGGCCTCGCGCCGGCTGCTGCGGCAGGCGCTGGACCAGGCCACGGCGCCCCGCCTGCGCGGTCTCGGCGCCGCTCCGGGGCAGGGACTCGAATCGTCGGAACTGCGCGCGCTCGGCACGGCGCTCGACCGCGTCGCCGTCATGGACACGCCCTGGTCGGCCGCCTTCGTCAGCTGGCTCGCGCGCGAGGCCGGCTGGGACGCGGACGAGTTCGCGTTCTCCGAGGCGCACGCCGACTATGCCGGCGCCGCGTGGCAGGCCACCGTCGCGGAGGCCGACGGGCGACCCGTGCGCGCCGCCCTGCGCGCCTGCAACCTGACGTCGACCACGCCGCGCGTCGGCGACCTGGTCTGCCAGACCCGTGGCGCCGGCGCGGCGCTGACGGATTTCGAGGCGCTGGGCCGGGTACTCGCCGGGCGCGCGACCGGTGGCCAGGCCGTGCCGATGCATTGCGACGTCGTGACCGCCGTGGACGCCACCGGCTTCGACGCCGTGGGGGGCAACGTGCTGCAGTCCGTCACGCGGCGTCGGCTGGCGTTCGCGCCGGGCACCGGACGGCTCGATCCGAGCTACCTGCCGGCCGGTTGCGAGGCCGGGGCGCCGGGCTGCGTCGACCGCCACCTGAGTCGGCAGCCCTGGTCGCTGCTGCTGCAGTGGCGTTGAGGGATCGCGCCGCTTGACCCCGCTGCCATGGGACTTACCCTGGTACGTAGTAAGCTGAAAGGCTTCATGTATCGAGGTTGAAAGGGGTGGGTGGCATGTCGGTCGTTTGCGAGGCTTGCAAGACGTCCAATCGCGCCACGGCGATGTTCTGCATCGGCTGCGCGGGTCGCCTGCCCGCGTTCGTCGCGACGGGGCCATCGGCGCTGGAGGCCATGGGCGTGTCGCCGTCGGCGCCGCGCCGGGAGCGCGCGGTGCCGCGCCGTGAGGCACCGACGCGCACCGGGGCGCCCCTGGGCTGGTGGACCTGCGGCCTGGCGGCGTCGGCGGTGCTCGCCGCCGCCTTCGCCTGGCAGGTCCTCGGCGGGCGCGCGGACCCGGCCGCTCCGGCCACCGGGACCGTGGCCTCGGCCCGGGCCCAGGCCGAGGCGCCGCCGTCGCCACGGGAGTGGCTGGACACGGCCGAGGAACTCGTCGAGCGGGTCGCGCCACGCACGGCCGTCGTCGCGCCCGCGCTGACGCCGCTCGTGCCGGCGCCTCTGGCGCGCAACGACATCGGCCCCGATGCACCGGCGCGCGTCGTCGCGGCCTTCTACGGCGCGCTGGCCGCCGGTGACGGCAAGGCGGCGGCGGCGGTCGTCACGCCGGCCAAGCGCGACGTCGGCCGTTTCTCCGAGGCGGGCATGACGCAGTTCTACGGCTCGTTCAGCGAGCCGCTGTCGGTGCGTTCGATCCGCCAGATCGACGCCCACGCGGTGGAGGCGCGCTACACCTACCGCGCCACGCGGACGGTCTGCGAGGGCGTCGCCCTGGTGCGGACCGAGCGGATCGCGCAGCAGACGGTGATCCGCAGCATCAGCGCCAACTGCTGAGCCGCCTCAGATCATTCCACCGTTGATCGAGATCACCTGGCCGGTGATGTAGGCGGCGTCGGGACCGGCGAGGAACGCGGTCAGCGCGGCCACCTCGTCGGGCGTGCCGGCGCGCTTCATCGGCACCATCTGCTGGATCACCGCCGGATCGAAGACGGCATCGGCCATGGGCGAGGCGATGATGCCCGGCGCGATGGCGTTGACCGTGACGCCGCGCGAGGCCACCTCCAGCGACAGCGCCTTGGTCGCGCTGTTGAGCGCGCCCTTGGCCGCGGCGTAGTTGACCTGGCCGCGGTTGCCGGTGAGCGAGGCGACCGAGGAGATGTTCAGGACGCGGCCCCAGCGCGTGCGCATCATCGGCAGCAGCAGCGGCTGGGTGACGCGGAAAAAGCCGTTGAGCGAGACGTCGATCACCTTGTGCCACTGCTCGGGACGCATGCCGGGCATCACGGCGTCGTCGTGCACACCGGCGTTGTTGACCACGATCTGCACCGGCCCGCCCGCGAGCATGGCGGCGCAGCCGGCGGCCGTCGCCTCGTCGCTGCGCAGGTCGAACACGTGGCACTCGGCCGTGCCGCCGTCCGCCCGGATGGCTTCGGCCAGCGCCTCGACCGCGTCCGGGCGGGAACTGGCGTGCAGCAGGAGGGAGGCGCCGTCGCGGGCGAGGCGTCGGGCGATGGCGGTGCCGAGCGCGCCGCTGGCGCCGGTGACGAGGGCGCGTTTGCCGGTGAGGGTCATGGGTCGGGAGTCCGGTGGACGGTGGAGGATGGCCGGTCGCGCGCGCCGCCGTGGCGGCCGCTCATTTCGGGGTGGAAGGATCGGGGACGGCCCGGTTGAGCACGACGACGGCCCGGCCTTCGCCCAGGGAACGGTCGTCCGCGTCCCGGACGACGAACGCGTAGAGGATCTGCTGGGCATCGCCGGAGAGCCGGCGGGCATGGACGTGCAGTTCGCCCGCGACGTCGTCGAAGCGCGCGACGGCGAAGCGCACGTTGCGCGCGCTCGCCAGGAAGCCCGCCGAGGGCGCCGCGTCCGGCGGCGCGAGCAGGCCGCCGTGCAGCGCCATCGCCTGCGCCGCGTACTCGATCAGGTTGGACGCCAGCAGGCCGCTGGCCGTGCGCAGCGGGTTGTCGGCATCCGCGTGGCTCGTCGCGGTGCAGTGGATGGCCTCGGCGTCCCAGGCGCGCAGGCCGTCGAGCAGGCACATCGTGCCGCTGTGGGGGATGCGGCGGGCGATGCCGATGCGGTCGAGGGTCTGGGGCTGGAACGGGGCGGAGGTCATGTCGGGCGCGGCGCGGACGCGCCGTGGGCGGTGGCGGGAAGGTCGGCGACGAGCAGCACGTTGGCGAACGGCGTGCCCTCGCTCATGGGCACGCTCTGGACCGTGAATCCCAGGCCCGCGAGCAGCGCCTTCCATTCGGGCAGGGTGCGCCCCCAGGTCGGCGAGACGCGGTGGCCGCGCACGCGCGTGACGGTGCGGTCGACCCACTGGCTGACCGCGAAGCCGCGCGGGCTCGACGCGTCGCCGATGCGCAGCAGCAGCCGGCCGCCCGGGGCGAGCGCGTCGCGCACCCGGCGCAGCACGCCCGCCTGCGCGGCCGGGTCGACGTAGTGCAGGACGTCCAGGATCACCACCAGGTCGCAGGCCGGCAGCACGGCCGTGCGCATGTCGGTGCACACGAGGGTGGGTGGCGGCCGGAGCGCCCGCAGCGACGCCTGGGCGCGCGCCACGTCCTTGGGCATGAGTTCGATGCCGGTGTAGTCGACGCGCGGAGGCGTCGGGGTCCAGCGGGTCGGCCACCGGCCTTGGGCCTGCATGGCCGCGGCCACCGACAACAGGCTGGCGATCAGGCTCTGGCCGCTGCCGATGTCGACCACCCGCGCACGCTGCGCGCCGATCAGGCCGCGCTCGATCAGGCTGCGGAACACCGGGTCGCGCCCGAGCTTGCCGCGCGCGAAGTGCCAGGCGAAGCGGCCCCCCTGGCGGTACGGCGCCGTCGCCTCGTCGTGCAGGTGGTGCCAGGCCGCGTCGGCCGTGGGCGGCGGCGCGGCGCCGGCAGCGGCGGCCGTGGGTGGCGGTGCGTCGACCTTCATTCGGAGAGTCCCTGGGTCAAGGTGACGGCGCGCAGGCCGTCGTTGTCGAAGCGTTCGAACAGGCGCGGCAGCACGTCGAGCACCACCGCCCGGCCCTGCGCGGTGCGCGCGGCGTTGCCGTCGTGCAGCAGCAGGATGTCGCCGGGCGCGAGGTCGCGCGTCAGGCGCGCCAGCACGCGGCCCGGATCGCGCTCGCGCGTGTCGAAGCCGCGCCGCGTCCAGCTCACCAGCACGAGGCCGAGCCGGTGCAGCACCGGCGCGAGGAACGGATTGCGCAGCCCGGCCGGCGCCCGGAAGCAGTGCGGCGTCTCGCCGGTGATGCCGGCGAGCATCGCCTGCGCGCGCGCGATCTCGGCCGTGTAGCGGCGCGGGCCGAGGAACGAGAAGTCGTGGCGATGGCGCGCGGTGTGGTTCTGCACGCTGTGGCCGCGCGCGACGATCTCGCGCGCGAGCCCCGGGTGCGCGGCGGCGCGTTCGGCGATACAGAAGAAGGTGGCGCGCTGGCCGTGGGCGTCCAGCAGGTCGAGCACGCGCGGCGTGACCTCGGGGTCGGGGCCGTCGTCGATGGTCAGGGCCACCTCGCGGCGTGCCGCGGCGGCCGCGGGCAGCCGCGTGACGTTGGCCCCCAGCCAGCGGCTGCGCGGCGTGAGGCCGACGCCCGTGATGAGGACGTGGTTGAGCGCCACCGCGCCCAGCGCCCACGGCGCCGCGCCCGGCACCCAGGCGGCGGCGCCGAGCGCGGCGACGTGCAGGCCGGCGCTGGCGGTCACCAGGCGCGGCAGCGGCCAGCGCCCGGGCGGCGGAGCGCCGGCGTGGGCGTCGACGTGGGCGGGGGTCCGGGACGCAGTCATGGGGCGCCGCGAGGCAGGGGATCGAGCACCGCGGAGCGGCGCGCGAACGCGGCCGACAACAGCAGCGCCAGCAGCGCGCCCGGCGCCACCACCCGCCCGATGGCCGACAGCGCCGGGATGTCGGAGATCGCGATCAGCCCGAAGGACACGACGGTGGTCAGGTTGGCCAGCATGAGCGAGGCCAGCGTGTCCTCGTCGGCGCGGCCGGTGACCTGCAGCTGGTCGAAGAACAGCGCGTAGTTGGAGCCGACCGCCACGATCAGCAGCAGCCCCACCAGGTGCAGGATGCCCAGCGGCACCTGCAGCGCGGCCATGCCGCCGAGCGTCAGCACCACCGCCAGCAGCAGCGGCTGGCACACGGCGACCAGCCGCCTGAGCGAGCGCAGGTAGAGCCCCAACAGCACGACCACCGCCGTCGCGCCCAGCATCACCTGCACGAAGGCCTCGTGCAGGTAGCGGTCGTACAGGCTGCCCAGTTCGCGGCCGATGTCGACCACCTGGACCTGCGGCAGCGGCGCCAGCGCGGCGGCGAGCCCGGCGGCGTCGAAGCGCTCGGTGGTGTGCAGGGCGATCAGCGAGGCCCAGCCGCCGCCGGGACGCTCGAACAGCAGCGCCCGCACGATCGGCGCCAGGGTGCCGTCGGCGAAGTCGGCCCGCGTGACCGGCGGCAGGACGCGTGCGGCCTCGACGGCGGCGACGAAGGGTTCCAGGCGCGCGGGCGCGAGCGGCAGGTCGGCGGCGGCCTCGGCCAGGCGCGCGCGCAGGGTCGCCGCGTCGGGCAGGCTGGCCAGGCGGTCGCGCTGCAGCGCCTCGCTCGGCAGCAGGCGCGCGACGCTCTCGTAGCCGGCCAGCCGGCCTTCGGCCACCAGCGCGTCGAGCTTCTCGCCGGCCGCCTCGGTGGCGCGCAGCGCGGCCTGCACGTCGTCGGCCTGGATCACCACCAGCGTGCCGCCGTCGCTCGCGCCGATGTCCGCGCGCAGGCCGGCGTCGAGGTCCTGCGCGGCCTGCGAGATCGGGCTCATCGACGACAGGTTGGCGCGCCACAGGTGGCCGCCCTGCCACACCATCAACCCCACCGCGCCGATGCCCAGCGCCACGAAGACCGGCCGCAGGCGGGGCAGCAACCGCACGATGGCGCCGGCGAGCTGCGCCATGCGGTGGCGCAGGCCCATCCCGCTGGCACCGTCGGGAGCGAGCATCGGCAGGCCGTGGCGCGTGACGAAGGCGGCGGCCACGAGGCCGGCGATGGAGAACACGCCGAGCTGCGCCAGCCCCGGGAAGCCCGAGAACAGCAGCGCGGCGAAGCCCACCACCGAGGTCAGCAGGCCGAGCCGCACGGTCGGCCAGTTGAGGTCGCGCCAGCGCTGCCAGCCGGTGCCGGGCACGGCCGCGCCGCGCGCCTGGATCAGGTAGTAGATGGCGTAGTCGACCGTCTCGCCGATCAGCGTGCTGCCGAAACCCATCGTCAGCCCGTGGACCGAGCCGAAGACCAGCGCCACGGCGGCGGTGCCGGCGACCACGCCGGTGAGCACCGGCAGCACCGCGACGACGAGCGCGCGCGGCGAGGCGAACGCCGCCAGCAGCAGCGCGCCCATCACCAGGGCACCGACCACGGCCAAGTGGACGGCCTCGCCCTTGATCTTGTCGCGGCTCTGCACCGAGAACACCGGTGCGCCGCTCAGCAGCAGCCTCGGGGCCGTGGCGGACGCGGTGCCGGCCGCCGACGCCGCGCCGGTCGTGGCGACGATGCGGTCGAACTCGGCCTGGACGCGCGCCACCGCCGCCGCCTGCGCGTCGATGTCGCTGCCCGAGGCCCGGGTGGTGGCCAGCAGCAGCGCGCGTGGCGCGGTGCGCGAGACCCACACGCCCTCCTCCGTGCGCGGCGAGGTCGCCGGGATCAGCACCTCGGCCACGCGCGCGGTCTCGCCGGTCGGATCGCGCTCGAACAGCGGCCGCATCAGGTTGCCCGCCGGCGTGCCGAGCAGCGAGATGGTGTCGCCGATCGCATCGCGCAGGCCGTCGGCGGTGAAGCGCGCGGGCGACACGTCCGGCGAGAGCTGGTAGCGGCGGTCGAAGACGAAGGTGCCGGCGTCCTGCCAGTCGGTGGTGTCGCCGTTCTGCACCTGTTCGTAGAGGCCGCTGGCGCGCATCGCCTTGCCCAGGGCGCGCGAGACGTCCGCGCGCTGTGCCGCGCCGGTGCCGCCCTCCACCGCCGCCATCAGCGTGCGCGAGGCGACGCCGCTCTGCAGCTGCTCGATCAGCACCCGCTGACGCGCGTCGGGATTGGCCGGCAGGAACGCCGACAGATCGGCGCTGAAGGGCGTGCGCGCGACGACCGCCGCACCGGCGACCAGGGCCGCCACCCACAGCAGCAGGACGAGGGCGCGGCGCCAGCCGCCCGGGCCCTGGCCGGACGTCGGGGACGGCACGCGCGAACCGGCCGGCCGGCTCATCGGTTGGGCGAGATGGTCATGACCGAGCGGTCGCCGCCGCGGAACTCCATCTCCACGCCCAGGACCTCGCCACCGCGTCCGCTCAGGCGGAAGCCGTCGACCTGCTGCGCCAGGCGGGCGTCGACCGGCGCGAGGTCGAGCGTCCACTGCGCGGCGCTGCCGTCCAGCCGGGGCTTGAAGTAGCGCTCCAGCACGGTGGCGTTGCCCGCCAGCGTGGCCCGCATCGCCTCGACCAGGCCCAGCAGCTCGGGCACGCTGTCGAGGGTCATGCTGCGCGTGCGGCCGCCGCGCGTGAGGGTCAGGTTGTTGCCGTCGACGGCCATGGTCTCGGCGCGCGGCGAGGTCGTGCGGCGCACCAGCCGGTCGGGCGCGGTGAAGCTCAGGGTGCCGCTGGCGTTGAGCGGGCCGTCGAAGCCGCGCACTTGCCGCTGCTCGACGAAGCGCGCCTCCGCGTGCGTCTGCCGGGCCAGCAGCGCCATCAGCTCGGGCAGGTCGAAGGCCCACGCCGGGGCCGCCGCCGCCAGCCACAGGAGGCCGGCGACCACGGCGCACCGGGTGCCGCGGCGCGCGCGCCGCATCGGGTCAAGCCGCGTCTTCGAGCCAGAAATCATGGAAGTTGAACCAGTTGTAGGGATGGGCGCGGCACAGGGATTCGAGGCGCGCGACATAGGCTTCGATGGCCGCGCGGATGCGTCGTTCCCGCTCGGCCGGGTCCTTCACGCGTTCGCTGAAGTCGGCCAGCGGCTCGAACGTCACATCGTAGCGGGCGCCGCCCCGGTGGACGCCGGCCATGAAGAACACCTTGCGCCGCAGCAGCGCCGCGAGCCGGAACGGACCGTCGTTGAAAGCCGCCGTGCGACCGAGGAACGGCAGCATCACCGTGCCGCCGCGGTGCTCGCGCGGCGCGGGCACCGACGCCGCGTCGTCGGCCGGCAGCGTGCGGTCGGCCAGCATGCCGCCCAGGCCGCCCCCGTCGAGCCAGTCGCGCAGCGCCAGCATGGACTGCGGCTGACCCAGCGCGATGACGTGCGGACGCATCGCCGGCACGCTGATCGCGTCCAGCACGGCGGCGATGCGCCGGGCGTTGCTGGTGAACATCAGCATCGCCACGCGCAACGCCTCCTGATCGGCGCTCTGCTGCCTGCAGGCGCCCAGCGCCTCGAAACTGCCGAAATGCGCGCCGATCAGGAAGGCGCCGTTTCCGGCGACGGCCTCGGCCTCCACCGGCGGATGACCGGCCACGCGCACGTCGAACAGGTCGAGCCGTCCGCGCAGCAGGTAGACCCGGTCGAGCAGCGTCGAGGCGAAGGTGTGGAACAGCCGGTAGGCGTCGGTCCAGCCCGCCCCGGGCCCGATGGCGCGGCCCAGGTAGCGGCGCACGTGCCGGCGCGACGACGGCGCGAAGACCATGAAATACGCGCACACCGGCGGCAGCAGCCAGCGCGTGACGCGGCGCCCGAAGGTCAGCGCGATCCAGCACATGAAACGCAGCGCGAGCATGTTGCTGCGCTCGGGCCTGCGGGTCCAGTCGCCCGCCACCTGGTCCATCAGCGTGCCTCTGCCGGCGCCGGTGCCGGCGCGACCCAGCGTCCGCTGGCGGCCACCACCTCGCCCTGGCGGACCTCGAAGCGCACGCCGCGCCCCGCGCCGGCTTCGGGCAGCAGCTCGACGAGCAGTTCGGCGCCGGGGCGCACCGGCGCGAGGAACTTGACGGCGGCGAGCGCCGGTGTCGGCCCCAGCCGCGCGACCATGGCCGGCACGCGCCGCAGGACCTCGCTCACCTCGGCCACCAGCAGCGCGCCGGGCAGCAGCGGCTGGCCCGGGAAATGCCCCGCGAAGGCCGGATGGTCGACCGGCACCGTGTGCGTGACGCGCACGGGCGTGTCGTCGCCGGCGAGCTGCGCGAGCGCGAACTCGCGCAGCGCGCGCGTCGTCAGCTTGCCCGTGCCCTCGCGCGGCAGCGACGCCACGTGGACCACGCGCCGCGGCACGAACACCGACTCGACGCGCTGGCGCAGCGCCGCGACCACCGCCGCCGCGTCCAGCGTCGGCGCCACCACGAAGGCCACGGGGCGCACCACGCCGTCGGCCTGCTCGTCGGGCAGCCAGAAGGCGCCGTCTTCCATGCCCGGGATGCTGTTGAGGTGGTAGTTCAGGTGGCCGAGCGAGCTGCGTTTGCCGGCCACGTGGATCAGGTCGTTGGAACGCCCGAGGAGGCGGAAGCGCCGGTCGTCCAGCAGCTCCAGCACGTCGGCCATCGGCGTGGGCTCGGGAATGAAGTCGCCTTCGAAGACGAAGCGCTCGGTGGCCCCGTCCCCCGCCGGACCGTCCGGCACGGCCGCCACGGGCTCGGCGCGCACGCGGATCTCGCCGAAGTTCTTCCAGACCTCGCTGACCGTGGGTCGCCGCGCGGCGACCTGGCCGGACTCGGTGCTGCCGTAGATCTCCACCAGCACGCCGCCCAGGGCGTCCTCGGCCTGCGCGGCGAGCTGCGGCGACAGCGGCGCGGTGGCCGACAGGATCAGGTCCACCGGCGGCAGCGCGATGCCCGCCAGCAGCAAGGTCTTCAGATGGAACGGCGTGGTGACCAGGGCGCGCGGCCGGGGCACCGAGGCCAGCGCCGCGGCGATGTCGGCCGGAAAGAACGGCCGGCCGCTGTCGAAGGCGGCGCCGCCCAGGAGCGCCAGCAGCGCCGAGGATTCGAGGCCGTAGCTGTGCTGCACCGGCACGGTCGCCACCAGCGTGAGTTCGGCGAGCGAAGGTCGCCCGATGCACGCCGCGAGACGGCCCACGGCGGCGGCGACGTCGCCGCACAGCGTGGCCCAGCGCTTGGCATGGGGCTGCGGCACGCCGGTGGAGCCCGACGTCAGCAGGCTGACGGCGTGCAGGTCGCCCGGGACGAGGGGCACCGGCGCGCCGGGCGCGGCGCCCTCGCCCGCGGTCGACACCTTCGCGCCGCCGGCCCCGGCCGCGCCGAACGGCACCAGCACGCGCGACAGGCCGGGCGTCTGCAGCGACGGCTCGTCGGTCAGCACGACCAGGTCGCCATGGGACTGGCGAAGGCGCGCGAGCGTGTCGGCGCGGGCGTCGGGGGGCAGCAGGCTGGGCTGGCCGCGCACCAGGGCGGCCCCCAGCGCGACGGCGAAGGCATAGCGGTCGTTGCACAGGTTGACGACCGGGCCGCCCGCGGGCATGCGCGCGGCGAGACCGGCGGCGAGCCAGTCGACGTCCTTCAGGTAGGTGTGGCCGGTCACGGGCTCGCCGGCGCACCAGGCCAGGGGCGCATCGAGGTCGCGCACGGCCAGCAGCGGCAGCATCGACGGGAGGGACGGGGAGGAGGAAGAGGAAGGAAGAAGGGATTCGTTCGACATGGCCGGGCCTCTGCGGGTTCTGCGGGTGCTAGCGCGCTGGACGGAAGGATCTGGGCGGAATGGAAAACGGAGCGTGGCGCACCGGCGCCCCGAAGGCGTCCGGTCGCCGGGCTCAGGGCTTGGCCGGCGGCTCCGCGACCGAGGACACGCCGTAGAACGCGCGCACCGCATCGATCATGCGGGTGCGCTGGAATTCAGGATGGATGCGATGGCGCACCAGGTGCTCGCCCACGAACAGCACGCCGACCAGGACCGGGCTGACGACGTTGGCCAGCAGCGACCAGGCCGCGAACGGCAACCACAGGTACACCGCGATCGACGCCACGGCCGTCAGCGCGAAGTAGCCGGTCCAGACCCAGGTGACCTGGCGCGTGTACTCGCGCAGTCCGGGTTCCATGCGCTGGACGCGGCTCGCGAATTCGCCGATCAGCGACAGCCGGTCCCCGCGCAGCGTGCCGCCGAACCAGCCGCCCAGCACCGCGTTGATGCTGAAATGCTGCAGCACGTAGAGCCGGTCGGGGTCGCCCACCGCGCCGCGCGCGATCAGCCAGAACGCGATCCCGCCGGCCACGGCCGCCACCGCCACGCCCAGGCCGCCGAAGCGCGCGCCGCCCAGTCCGAGGGCCGTCAGCCACAGCGGCCCCAGCAGCACCGCCATGGCCCACGGCGCATGCGGATGGAACACCATCATCCAGTGCGACACGCCGGCATAGGCGATCCCCGCCAGCAGCATCGAGGCCAGACGCCAGCGCGACATGCGTCAGTCCCGCGCCCGCGGGCGCCGACCCTCCCGCGCGTGCGGACGGGTCATTCAGGCGGTCGCGCCGCGGTGCTGCTCGACGTGGGTGGCGAGCGTGCGCAGCGACTGGAAGATCTGCTGGTTGCGCTCGTCGTCCGAGCGCAGCTGGAAGCCGTAGCGGCGCGACACCTCGAGCGCCACTTCCAGGATGTCGATCGAATCCAGACCCAGCCCCTCGCCGTAGAGCGGCGCGTCGGGATCGACGTCGGCGGCGGCGACCTCGAGGTTGAGCGAGTCGACAAGCAGCACGGCGAGCTCGTGCTCCAGGGGCGTCTGCCCGGCGGCGGCACCGCCGACGGCGGGAACGGAAGGGGGGATCGATGACACGCGGCGGACTCCTGAAAACGATGGCGCGGGTGACCCGCGAGGGCGGCGAATTATAGGAGGCCGGTTTGGCTAGACTGCCCGCTCCCGACCACTCCGGAGCCCCCATGCCCGAACCGCTTGCGCTCGCCCGACACGGCACGACCGAATGCTTCCTGCTGCCCGCGCTGGCCAACCGGCACGGGTTGATCACCGGGGCCACCGGGACCGGCAAGACGGTCACGCTGCAGACCCTCGCCGAGCGGCTGTCGGGCATCGGGGTGCCGGTGTTCATGGCCGACGTCAAGGGCGATCTCGCCGGCATCGGTCAGCCCGGCGCCATCGCCGGCAAGCTCGCCGCGACCCTGGCCGCGCGCGGCATCGCGCCGCCGGCGCCGCTCGCCTGCCCCGTCACGCTGTGGGACGTCTTCGGCGAGCAGGGCCACCCGGTGCGCGCCACGGTCTCCGACATGGGCCCCCTGCTGCTCGCGCGCATGCTCGACCTCAACGACACCCAGGCCGGCGTGCTCAACCTGGTCTTCCGCATCGCCGACGACCACGGGCTGCTGCTGCTCGATCTGAAGGACCTGCGCGCCATGCTGCGCCACGTGGGCGACAACGCGAGCGAGTTCACCACCGCCTACGGCAACGTCAGCGCCGCGAGCATCGGCGCGATCCAGCGCGGCCTGCTGCAGATCGAGAGCCAGGGCGGCGACCGCTTCTTCGGCGAGCCGATGCTCGACGTCCGCGACCTGCTGCAGACCGTCGACGGCCGGGGCGTGGTCAACGTGCTGGCCGCCGACCGGCTCATGAACGCGCCGCGCCTCTACGCCACCTTCCTCCTGTGGCTGCTGTCGGAGCTGTTCGAGCACCTGCCCGAGATCGGCGACCCCGACAAGCCCGTGCTGGCCTTCTTCTTCGACGAGGCGCACCTGCTGTTCAAGGACGCGCCCAAGGCGCTGGTCGAGCGCATCGAACTCGTCGTGCGGCTGGTCCGCTCCAAGGGCGTGGGCGTCTACTTCGTGACGCAGAACCCCCTGGACATCCCCGACACCGTGCTCGCGCAGCTCGGCAACCGCGTCCAGCACGCCCTGCGCGCCTTCACCCCGCGCGACCAGAAGGCCGTGAAGGCGGCGGCCTCGACGATGCGCCCGAATCCCGGGCTCGACCTGGAGGCCGTGATCACCGAGCTCGCCGTGGGCGAGGCGCTGGTCAGCCTGCTCGACGACCAGGGCCGCCCGAGCGTGACCGAGCGCGTGTACGTGCTGCCCCCGGGCAGCCGGATCGGGCCGGTCACGCCGGCCGAGCGCCAGGTGCTGCGGGACGGCTCGCTGGTCGCGGGCGTCTACGAGCAGGCCGTCGATCGCGAATCGGCGCACGAGAAACTGCAGGCGCGCGCGGCGAGCGCGCCGGCCGCGCCCGCGCCGGCCGGCCGCGGTGGTGCCGTGGCCGGAGGCGCGGCGCCGGCCACGCCGGAAGCCGCCGCCGGCGGCGGGCTCGCGGGCGGTCTCGGCGACCTGCTGTTCGGCCACACCGGCCCGCGCGGGGGTCGCCACGACGGCCTGGCGCAGACCATGGCGCGATCGGCCGTGCGGACCATCGGCAGCAGCGTCGGCCGCGAGATCCTGCGCGGCGTGCTCGGCGGCATCTTCGGCGGCAAGCAGCGACGTTGAGCGAGGCGCGTGCGGTGGCGCGCACCGGCGCCGGGGTCGGACGCGGCCCCGACCGGCGACGCCATCGATGCCGCGACCTCGCGTAGGCGAGTGCCGGCAATGGGCCAGCCCCCTGGAAACCGGCGCTCGCCGCCACTAGGATGCCAGCACAGACCAGCAGCCGCCTCGGTGGCGGCAACGATAGGTCTGGTTCATCTCCAAGGAAAGTTGTCACATGCAAGTCACCTCGCGTTTCCGCACGTTCGCCACCATCGCCGCCGTCGCGGCCTGCAGCGCCGCCTTCGTCGGCTGCACCACCACCCGTCCCGGCGACATGGGTTCGAACGCGTCGAGCCGTTCCTCGCTCGACGCCCAGGCCGATGCGGCCCTGTCCAAGCTGTACGCGACGGTGCCGGGTTCGCGTGAACTCGTCGCCAAGTCGCAGGGCGTGCTGGTGTTCCCGGCGGTCGTCGGCGCCAGCCTGGGCGTGGGTGCCGAGTACGGCCGCGGCGTGCTGCGCACGGCCGGTCGCACCCAGGCCTACTACAGCACCACGGCCGGCTCGATCGGCTTCCAGGCCGGCGCCCAGTCCAAGGCCGTGATCTACCTGTTCACCACGCAGGAGTCGCTCGCCAAGTTCCGCAACAGCAAGGGCTGGACCGCCGGTGCCGACGCCACCGTGGCCCTGGCCACGATCGGCGCCAACGGCTCGGTCGACACCAACACGGTCCGCCAGCCGGTCGTGGGCTTCGTGCTGACCAACGTCGGCCTGGAAGCCGGCGTGTCGGTCCAGGGCGCGAAGATCACCGAAATCTCGCTGTAAGCCGCGACGTCGTCCCGCTCCCGCGCGCCTTGCGCGGATGCAGGCGACCCGGCGCGTTCCCGCGCGCCACCCCCCCGAAGGCCGGCCATGGCGTTCCGACACCGGAACGCGATGGCCGGCCTTCTCGCGTCCGCCGACGGCAGCTCGCATGGCGCGCACAAGATCAATCGATCGATTGATCTTGTGCTGTAATCCGCGTCCATGCCGAACGTCGCCCCCGCCTCCGACCGCCCCCCGAACCCGCCCCCTTCCCCCGCGCCGCGCGCCATGCGCAGCGACGGCATCGAGGCGCGCGGCCGCCTGCTCCACGCGGCCCTGGCCCTGTTCGCGGAGAACGGCTTCGCGCGCACCTCCACGCGCGAGATCGCCCAGGCCGCCAACACCAACATCGCCGCCATCAGCTACTACTTCGGCGACAAGGCCGGGCTCTACGCGGCGACGTTCAACGAGCCCATGGGCGGCAGCGTGGACGAACTGGTGGCGCTGATCGACGCGCCCGACGGCGCCACCTCGCCGACCCTGCGCCGGTTCTTCGAGGCCTACGTGGCGCCCCTCAAGCACGGCGAGACCGCGCGGCAGTGCATGCGCCTGCACATGCGCGAGATGATCGAGCCGACCGGCCGCTGGGCCCGGGAGGTCGAACGCGACATCCGGGGGCCGCACGAGGCGATGGTGCGCCTGCTGTGCCGCCACCTCGGGCTCGCCCGCGCCGACGACGACGTGCACCGGCTGGCGCTGGCCGTGGTCGGCCTGGCGGTGCAGCTGTTCGTGATGCAGGACGCCATCGGCGCGATCCGGCCGGCGCTGCTCGCATCGCCCGAGGCCGTCGACGCGTGGTCGCTGCGCCTGCACGGCCACGCGATGGCGCTGATCGAGGCCGAGGCCGAGCGGCGCCGCGCGCCGCGGGAGGACCGGTCATGACGCGGGCACCCGGCGCCCTCGCACCGTGCGGGCTGCGCCCGGCGCCGTTCGCAAAGGCGTCGATGCTGGTCGCCTGCGCGCTGCTGTCGGCGTGCGGGCTCACCCGACCGCCCGCGCGGGTCGACGCGGCGGCGCCGGCGCGATGGAACGCGCCCCTGCCGGACGCGCGGGCCCCTCGGCCGATGCCGGCGGCATCGGTCCCGGTCGGGGCCGGCGCGGTGCCCGAGGCGGCGCCCGGAACGGCGCCGCCGGGCGACGCCGGCGTCCCGGCATCGGCCCTGCCCCACGAGGGCTCGACGGCGGCGCTCGCGGCGTGGTGGCGCCGGCTCGGCGATCCGGCGCTGTCCGCGCTGATCGATGCCGCGCAGGCCGCCAACCCGACCGTCGCCAGCGCCGCCGCGCGCATCGCCGAAGCCGACACGGCCCGCACGCAGGCCGGTGCCGCGCTGCTGCCAACGCTCGACGGCACGCTGTCGGCCCAGCGCAGCAACTCGCCGTTCGGCACCGGGGTCGCGGCCGGCGGCGGCGCCACCACGCTCCCGGGGCTCACGACGCTGCAGGGCGGCCTGCAGTCGCGCTGGGAGCTGGACCTCTTCGGCGGCCTGCGCGCCGGCCGCGACGCGGCCGATGCCCGCCGGCGCGGCGCGGACGCCCGCTGGCACGACGCGCGCGTCTCGGTGGCGGCGGAAGCCGCCAACCTGTACTTCGGCGAGCGCTCCTGCCGGCGCCAGCTCGCCGTCGCGACCTCCGACGCGCGCTCGCGCGCCGAGACCGCGCGCCTGACCGGCCTGTCGGCCGATGCCGGCTTCAGCGCGCCGGCCAGCGCCGCGCTGACGCGTGCGAGCGCCGCGGACGCATCGGCCCGCCTGACGCAGCAGCGCGTCCAGTGCGACCTGCAGCGCAAGGCCCTGGCCGCGCTGACCGCCATCGACGGCGGCGCGCTCGACGCGCTGCTCGACGCCGCGCCGGCCGAGCGCGATCTGCCGCCGGTGCCGTCCGTGGCCAGCGTGCCGGCCCGGGTGCTGGCCCAGCGGCCGGACGTCTACGTGGCCGAGCAGGCCGTGGCGGCGGCGAGCGCCGACGTCGGCGCGGCCGAAGCCGAGCGCTATCCGAGCCTCGGGCTGCAGGGCTCGATCGCCGCGCTGCAGCTGCGCAGCGGCGGCGCGCGCCAAGCGCTGCAGACCTGGACGATCGGCCCCGTGGCCATCGGCCTGCCGATCTTCGACGGCGGCGTGCGGGCGGCCAACGCCCGCGCCGCCCGCGCCCGCTACGAAGAAGCCGTGGCGCTCTACCGCGCCGGCGTCCGCCAGGCGGTGCGCGAGGTCGAGGAGGCGCTGGTCAACCTGCGGGGCACCGAAGACCGCACGGGCGATGCCGACACCGCCGTGCGCAACTACCAGGTGTCGTTCGACGCCACCCAGGCGCGCTACGACAGCGGCCTGGCCAGCCTGTTCGAGCTGGAGGACGCGCGCCGCACGCTGTTCGCCACCCAGACCGCGCGCGTGGCGCTGCAGCGCGAACGCGCCGCGGCCTGGGTCGCGCTCTACCGCGCCACCGGCGGCGGCTGGACGCGCCCGGGCGAGACCGCCACGGCCGCGGCCGACGGTCCACTCCCCCTGGCCGCGCTGCCCGTCGCGACCGCCGACACCGGCACCGACACCGGCGCCACCGCGCGCCCTCCGTCCTCCCCCCGACTGCCATGAAGACACCGAAACGTTCCCTCCTGATCGTCGCGCTCGCGGCCGTGCTCGTCGTGGCCGGCGGCGTCGCGTACTGGACCGCGCGCGGCCGGCCGGCCGAAGGCGCCGCAGCGGCCCCGTCGGTCGAGGCGGGAAAGGCGGCGCCGGCGCGCCCGGTGCTCGCCGTCACGGTCGCCGCGCCCGAGACCACCGAACTCGCCGTCACCCTCGCGGCCAACGGCAACGTCGCGGCCTGGCAGGAGGCCATCGTCGGCTCCGAGTCGAACGGCCTGCGCCTGGCCGAGGTGCGCGCCAACGTCGGCGACGTGGTGCGCAAGGGCCAGGTGCTGGCGCGCTTCTCGCCGGAGACGGTGAACGCCGAGGTCGCCCAGTCCCGCGCCTCGCTGGCCGAGGCCCGCGCCACGGCCGCCGACGCCGCCGGCAACGCCGCGCGCGCGCGCACGCTGGCGCAGACCGGCGCCCTGAGCCAGCAGCAGATCAACCAGTACCAGACCGCCGAGCAGACCGCCCGGGCGCGCGTCACGGCCGCCGAGGCGGTGCTCGCGGCGCAGCAGGTGCGCGGGCGCAACACGCAGGTGCTGGCGCCCGACGACGGCGTGATCTCGGCCCGCGCGGCCACCGTGGGCGGCGTGGTGGGCGCCGGCACCGAGCTGTTCCGCCTGATCCGCCAGGGCCGGCTCGAATGGCGTGCCGAGGTGACCGCCGCCGAACTCGGCCGCATCGCCATCGGCACGCCGGCGGTGGTGGTGGCCGCCAGCGGCGCGCAGGTGCAGGGCAAGGTGCGCAGCATCGCGCCGACGGTCGACCCGCAGACGCGCGCCGCGCTGGTCTACGTCGACCTCCCGGCCGTGCCGCAGGCCACGGCCTCGGGCGGCGGCGGCGGCAGTTTCAAGGCCGGCATGTTCGCGCGCGGCGACTTCCAGCTCGGCCGCACGAACGCGGCCACCGTCGCGCAGGCCTCGGTCGTGCCGCGCGACGGCTTCAACCACCTGATGCTGATGCAGCCCGACGGCCGCGTCGCGCAGTTGCGCATCGAGACCGGACGCCGCGTCGGCGACCGGGTGGAGGTGCTGACGCCGCTGCCGGCGGACGCGCGCGTGGTCGTGCAGGGCGCGGGCTTCCTCAACGACGGCGACCTGGTGCGGGTGGTGGCACCGTGAACGTCTCGGCCTGGTCCATCCGCAACCCGATCCCGGCGGTGATGCTGTTCGTGCTGCTCACCTTCGGCGGGCTGCTGTCCTTCAACGCCATGAAGGTGCAGAACTTCCCCGACATCGACCTGCCTACCGTGACGGTGTCGGCGGCGCTGCCCGGCGCGTCGCCCTCCCAGCTGGAGACCGACGTCGCGCGCAAGCTGGAGAACTCGATCGCCACCGTCACGGGCCTGAAGCACATCACCACCAAGGTGCAGGACGGCGCGGTCACGCTGATCATCGAATTCCGCCTGGAGAAGCCGGTGCAGGAAGCGGTCGACGACGTGCGCTCGGCCGTGCAGCGCGTGCGGGCGGACCTGCCCGCGGACGTGCGCGACCCGGTCATCACCAAGCTGGACTTCGCGGCCCAGCCGGTGCTGGCCTTCACCATCGCCTCGTCGCGGATGGACGACCAGTCGCTGTCGTGGTTCGTCGACAACGACGTGACGAAGAAGCTGCTGGCGCTGCCCGGCGTGGGCGCGGTCAACCGCGTGGGCGGCGTCACCCGCCAGGTCCATGTCGACCTCGACCCGGGCCGGCTGCAGGCCCTCGGCGCGACGGCCTCGGACATCTCGCGCCAGCTGCGCCAGGTGCAGACCGAGAGCGCCGGCGGGCGCACCGACCTGAGCGGCAGCGAGCAGCCGGTGCGCACCCTGGCCACCGTGCGCTCGGCCGACGCCCTGCGCGACATCCAGATCCCGCTGTCGGACGGCCGGCGCATCCGGCTCGATCAGGTCGCGCGCATCACCGACACCATCGCCCAGCCGCGCGCGGCGGCCCTGCTCGACGGCAAGCCGGTGGTCGGCTTCGAGGTCGCGCGCAGCCGCGGCCAGAGCGAGGTCGCCGTCGGCGCCCTGATCCAGCAGGCGCTGCTGGAGCTGCGCGCGCAGCACCCCGACATCCAGCTGACCGAGGCCTTCAACTTCGTCGAGCCGGTGCAGGAGGAGTACGACGGCTCGCTGCACCTGCTCTACGAGGGCGCCATCCTGGCGGTGGTCGTGGTGTGGCTGTTCCTGCGCGACTGGCGCGCGACCTTTGTCTCGGCCGTGGCGCTGCCGATGTCGGTGATCCCGGCGTTCGTGGGCATGCACCTGCTGGGCTTCTCGATCAACGTGATCTCGCTGCTGGCGCTGTCGCTGGTGATCGGCATCCTGGTGGACGACGCCATCGTGGAGGTGGAGAACATCGTGCGCCACCTGCGCATGGGCAAGAGCCCTTACGACGCGGCCATGGAGGCGGCCGACGAGATCGGCCTGGCGGTGATCGCCACCACCTTCACGCTGATCGCGGTGTTCCTGCCCACGGCCTTCATGAGCGGCGTGGCGGGCAAGTTCTTCAAGCAGTTCGGCTGGACCGCCTCGCTGGCGGTATTCGCCTCGCTGGTGGTGGCGCGGGTGCTCACGCCGATGATGGCGGCCTACCTGCTCAAGCCCATCGTCACCGAGGAAAAGGAAGCCGGCTGGCTGCGCGTCTACATGCGCATGGCCGAGTGGTGCATGCGCCACCGGCTGGCCACGGTGGCGATGGCGACGCTGTTCTTCATCGGCTCGATCGCCATGATCCCGCTGCTGAAGACCGGCTTCATTCCGCCCGACGACAACTCGCAGACGCAGGTCTACCTCTCGCTGCCTCCCGGCGCCACGCTGGCCCAGACCCGCGCGACGGCCGAGGACGCGCGCCTGCGCCTGATGGCGGTGGCCCACGTGCGCAGCGTCTACACCACGGTGGGCGGCGGCAGCGCCGGCGGCGACCCGTTCGCCGGCTTCGGCACGCCGGAGACGCGCAAGGCCACGCTCACGGTCAAGCTCGACCCGCGCGGGGACCGGCCGCGCAAGCAGGTGGTGGAGAACCGGATCCGCGCGGCGCTGGCCTCGCTGCCGGGCGTGCGCAGCACGGTCGGGCTGGGCGGCTCCGGCGAGAAATACATCCTCGCGCTCAGCGGCGAGGACCCGGTGGCGCTCACCACGGCCGCGCGCGCCGTCGAGCGCGACCTGCGCACCATCCCGGGCCTGGGCGCCATCACCTCCACCGCCAGCCTGATCCGCCCGGAGATCGCCGTGCGTCCGGACTTCGCGCGCGCCGCCGACCTCGGCGTGACCAGCTCGGCCATCGCCGAGACCCTGCGCATCGCCACCGTGGGGGACTACGACCAGCTGCTGCCCAAACTCAACCTGGCCCAGCGCCAGGTGCCGATCGTGGTCAAGCTGGAGGACTCGGCGCGCCAGGACCTGGCGCTGCTCGAACGCCTGGCCGTGCGCGGCGCGCGCGGGCCGGTGATGCTCGGCCAGGTGGCCGAGCTGACGATGGAGGGCGGCCCGGCCGTCATCGACCGCTACGACCGCTCGCGCAACGTCAACTTCGAGATCGAGCTGTCCGGCGTCGGCCTGGGCGACGCCAAGACGGCCGCGATGGCGCTGCCCTCGATCCGCGCGCTGCCCCCGGGCGTGCGCGTGGCCGAGGTCGGCGACGCCGAGGTCATGACCGAGCTGTTCAACAGCTTCGGCCTGGCGATGCTGACCGGCGTGCTGTGCATCTACATCGTGCTGGTGCTGCTGTTCAAGGACTTCCTGCAGCCGGTGACCATCCTGTGCGCGTTGCCGCTGGCGCTCGGCGGCGCCTTCGTCGGGCTGCTGCTGGGGCAGAAGGCGCTGTCGATGCCCTCCCTCATCGGATTGATCATGCTGATGGGCATCGCGACCAAGAACTCGATCCTGCTGGTGGAGTACGCCATCGTCGCGCGGCGCGGCAACGACGGGACCGACGGCCACCCGGTGGTCGAGCCCATGAGCCGCTGGGACGCCCTGCGCGACGCCTGCCACAAGCGCGCCCGGCCCATCGTGATGACCACCATCGCCATGGGCGCCGGCATGATGCCGATCGCCTTCGGCTGGAGCGCGGCCGACTCGAGCTTCCGCTCGCCGATGGCGATGGCGGTGATCGGCGGGCTCATCACCTCGACGGTGCTGAGCCTGCTGGTGGTGCCGGCCGTCTTCACCTACGTCGACGACCTGGAGCAGTGGCTGCGGCGCGTCGTGCGGCGCCTGCGCGGGCATGCCGGCGAGACGCGGCCGGCCGCGGCACGCCCTGCGCCGCCGCGCGGGCCGCCATGAGCCTCGGGCGGTGACCCGCGCGCGACGGGCCGCCGGCCGGCGACGGCCCACGACCGGCCTTCTTCCTACCGCCGCACGCTGCGGCCACGCACCCGCACCGCGCGGCCGGCCGGCGACCCTGCCGTTCCACCCAGTCCCCGGAGTCCGCCATGCCCGTCGCCATCCGCCTACCGTACGCCCTCGCCGGCGCCGCCCTCGTGACGGGGCTCGGCGCCTTCGCGCAGCAGCCGTCCGCGGACGGCGACGCGGCGCAGGCCCAGCGGCGCTACGAGGCGCGCATCGCCGAGTGCAACCGCAGCGACCTGCCCGCGCCGGCGCGCAACGGCTGCGTGCGCGCGGCCGGCGCGGCGCTCGACCGCACGCTGGGCGGCCCGCCCCCCAACACGGAGATCGACACGCGGGACGGGCGTGCCACCGTGATCGCGCCCAGCGGTTCGATCGCGCCGCGCTCGGGATCGAACACCGTGACCTCCGACGACGGCCGCGCCACCATCGTCGTGCCAGCCGACGGCATCGGCGTGCCGCGCTGAGCCGGCGGCCGGCGGCCGCCGCAGGTCGCTTCCGGTGAAGGCCCCGAAAAGAAACGCCCCGCACCCATGAAGGGTGCGGGGCGTCGCGCGAGTGGCCGCTCGGGCGGCCCGGCCCGTCAGGCGTCGATCTGCGCCAGTGCCTTCATCTTGCGGTCGCTCATGCGCTTGGCCAGGCGCGGCAGCACCAGCACCGCCAGCACGACGATCACCAGCGCGATCGACATCGGGCGCTGCAGGAACACCAGCGCGCTGCCCTCGCCGATCGACATGGCGTTGCGCAGCTGCGCCTCGGCCAGCGGGCCGAGGATCATGCCCACGACCACCGGGGCGGTCGGGAAGTCGAAGCGCCGCATGATCACGCCCAGCACGCCGATGGCGTAGAGCAGGAACAGGTCGAACGCGCTCTGGCGCATGCCGTAGGCGCCGACCGTCGCGAAGATCAGGATGCCGGCGTAGAGCTGGGGCTTGGGGATCTTCAGCAGCTTGACCCACAGGCCGACCAGCGGCAGGTTCAGCACCAGCAGCATGACGTTGCCGATGTAGAGCGAGGCGATCAGCGCCCAGACCAGCGCGGCGGAGGTGGTGAAGAGCTGCGGACCGGGCTGGATGCCGTAGTTCTGGAACGCGCCCAGCAGGATGGCGGTGGTGTTGGAGGTCGGAATGCCCAGCGTGAGCAGCGGGATCAGCGCGGCCGTGACGGTCGCGTTGTTCGCCGCCTCGGGGCCGGCCACGCCCTCGATGGCGCCCTTGGTGCCGAACTCGGCGCGGTCCTCCGGGTTCTTGACCAGCTTCTTCTCCATCGCGTAGCTCAGGAACGTCGGGATCTCGGTGCCGCCGGCCGGAATGCAGCCGAAGGGCGTGCCGATGGCGGTGCCGCGCAGCCAAGCCGGGATCGAGCGCTTCCAGTCGCGCGCGCTCATGTGCACGCGGCTGAGCTTGTTCTGGCCCTCCACGACGCGCCCTTCGTAGAGCACCGCGTAGAGCACCTCGGCCACCGCGAACAGGCCCACGGCGACCAGCACGATCTCGATGCCGTCGAGCAGTTCGGGCACGCCGCCGGTGTAGCGGCCCTGGCCGGAGATCTGGTCGAGGCCGATGCAGCCCGCGGCCAGGCCGATGAACAGCGCCGTCATGCCGCGCAGCGTGCTCTTGCCTAGCACCGCGCTCACGGTGGTGAAGGCCAGCAGCATCAGCAGGAAATACTCCGGCGGGCCGAGCTTGACCGCGAACTCCGCCACGAAGGGCGCGAACAGGGTGACGACGACCGTCGCGATGCTGCCGGCCACGAACGAGCCGATGGCCGCCGTCGCCAGCGCCGCCCCGGCGCGCCCGCTCTTGGCCATCTTGTTGCCCTCCATCGCCGTCACCATGCTGGCGGTCTCGCCGGGGGTGTTGAGCAGGATCGAGGTGGTGGAGCCGCCGTACATGGCGCCGTAGTAGATGCCCGAGAAGAAGATCATCGAGGCCGTGACGTCGACCTTGCCGGTGATGGGCAGCAGCATCGCCACCGCCACCGCCGGGCCGATGCCCGGCAGCACGCCGACGGCGGTGCCCAGGGCGCAGCCGACCAGGCACCACAGCAGGTTCGCCGGGGTGATGGCCGCGGCGAATCCGGCCATGAGCGCGTTGAAGATTTCCATGTCAGAGCCACCCCGTCGAAGTCAGGCCCGGCAGGTTGATGGCCAGGAACTGCGTGAACATCCAGAACACCGGCGCGGCGATCAGCAGCCCCGTGACGGCGTCCATGACCCAGGCGCGCGGCGAATTCGCCTGCGGCTGGCCGGCGGCGCGCCGCAGGCCCTGCACGGCCAGCAGGTAGCACAGCGTGCAGCTGAAGATGAAGCCGAGCGTCGTGATCAGCGCCGCGTTGAGCAGCAGGCCGGCCGTGACCCAGACGAAGCCGGGCCAGTAGGCGCCGACCGCGTCCGAGGGCGGGTCCATCTCGCGGAAGCCGCCGGTGCGCGACTCCCAGACGATCCAGGCACCGCACAGCGTGAGCACGATCGACACCAGCCAGGGCAGGAAATTGGGGCCGACGCCGCCGTAGCCGGCCTCCGAGGAGATGCTCAGCGCGCCGAAGGCGAGCCCCAGGCCGGTGAGGAGCACGCCGAGCCCGACCAGCGTCTGGGGCCAGGTCGCCACCGGGACGGGGGGTGGATCGTGCGGCGCGAAGGGATTCGCAGAAGCGTCGGCAGGGGTCATGGGGGCTGCTCCGGAACAACGGAAGGGGATTGAAAAAAGGCACGTCGCGCGACGTGCCTTCGGGGAGACCGGCGGGTCGTGGAACCCGCGGGGTCAGACCATGCCGGACTTGGTCATGGTCGCGCGCAGGCTCGCGAACTCGTCGTCCACGAACTTGGCGAAGGGCTCGCCGGCCAGCACGGCGGGCGTCCAGTCGTTCTTCTTCGATGCCTCGGCCCACGACGGCGTCTTGAGGGCGGCCAGCACCAGATCGGTCAGGGCCTTGCGCTGGTCGGCCGAGATGCCCGGGGCGCCGTACACGCCGCGCCAGTTGCCGATCTCGACGTCGATGCCCTGTTCCTTGAGCGTGGGCACGTCGATGCCGGGCAGCCGGTTGGCCGACGTGACGGCGATGGCGCGCATCTTGCCCGCGGCGATGTACTCGGCGAACTCGCTGTAGCCGCTGCCGCCGACGGTGACGTTGCCGCCGAGCACGGCCGCCGTCGCCTCGCCGCCGCCACGGAAGGCGACGTAGTTGATCTTGGACGGGTCGGCGCCGACCTTCTGGGCGATCATGGCCGCCGCGATGTGCTCGGTGGAGCCGCGCGAGCCGCCGCCCCACTTGACGCTGCCCGGGTCCTTCTTGAGCTGGGCGACAACGTCGGCCATGGTCTTGAAGGGCGAGTTCGCCGGCAGCACGAACACGTTGTATTCGCTGGAGATGCGCGCGATGGGCGTGGCCTGCGACAGGTTCACCGGCGGCTTGCCGGTGATGATGCCGCCGAGCATCACGGCGCCCATGACCATCAGCGCGTTCGGGTCGGCCTTGGAACCGTTGATGAACTGCGCCAGGCCCAGCGCGCCGGCGGCGCCGCCCTTGTTGTCGTAGGTCACGGTGTCGGCGAGCTTGCCGTCGGTCATGGCCTTGCCCAGCGCGCGGCCGGTGGTGTCCCAGCCGCCGCCCGGGTTCGCCGGAATCATCATCTTGACGTTGGTGGCGGCACGGGCCGACAGCGGGAGGGCGCCGGCCGCGGCGAGTGCGGCCAGTGACTTGAGGAAGGTATCGCGACGCATGATGGGTGTCTCCTGATGGTGTTTGTCGGCAATGCCGCCGGTCGGCCGCTATGATGCGCCGCGCTCCTGTCAGTTGGCTGTCCATCGGACTGGGGTTAACACTCACCCGGACCTCCATGAAGCTCCTGCTCGTCGAAGACGACGTGTCGATGCAGGCGACGCTGCAGCGCGCGCTCGAGCGCCGTCGCATCGACGTGCGCGTGTGCGGCGACGGCGCCCTGGCGCTGGCGCAGTGGCAGGCGCTGGAGCCCGATGTCGTCGCGCTCGACCTGAGCCTGCCCCACGTCGACGGCCTCCAGGTGCTGGCCGCCGCCCGCGCCGCCGGCCTGCGCACGCCGGTGCTGCTGCTGACCGCGCGCGGCACGGTCGGCGACCGCATCGTCGGGCTCAACGCCGGCGCCGACGACTACCTGCCCAAGCCGTTCGACCTCGACGAGCTCGAAGCCCGCCTGCGCGCCCTGCGCCGGCGCCACCAGGGCACGGCCGGCGACCCGCTGCCCGGTCCCCAGGACGTGGGCGGCCTGCGCTACGAGGCATCGAGCGGCGCCGTCTACCACCGCGCCGCGGTGCTCGAACTCACCCCCCGCGAACTGGCCCTGCTGACGGCGCTGATGGTGCGACCCGGGCACGCGATGACCAAGGAGCGCCTGTTCGAGCTGGTGTTCCCGGGCGCGACCGAGGTGCAGTACGAGGCCATCGAGGTCGTCGTCTACCGCCTGCGCAAGAAGCTCGCGGGCACCGGCGCCGTGCTGATGACGCTGCGCGGCCTGGGCTACCTGCTGCGCGAAGACACGGCCGCCGCCGCATGACGGCGTCGCTGCGCGTCCGGCTGCTCGCGGGCATCCTGCTGCCGGTGGCGACGGTGATCGGCGTCAACAGCGTCATCCTCTACCGCGACAGCCTGGCCGCGGCGACCCTGGCCTACGACCGCACCCTGCTGGCCTCGGCCAAGACCATCGGCGAGCAGCTCGACGTCGAGGGCTACGACGAGCGGTCGCTGCTGCGATCGGTGGTGCCCTACTCCGCGCTCGAGGCGTTCGAGGCCGACAACCAGAGCCACATGTACTACCGTGTCTCGGCGCTCGACGGCCAACTGGTCTCGGGCTTCGACGACCTGCCTTTCTGGCGCGGCCGCCTGCCGGTGAAGTCGCCCTATGCCGCCCTGGTCGACTTCTACGACGACGCCTTCCGCGGCCAGCCGGTGCGCATGGCCGTGCTGTTGCAACCGGTGTCGAGCGGGCGCGGGCGCGGCACGGCGGTGGTGCAGGTGGCCGAGACGCTGGAGTTGCGCGAGACGCTGGCGCGCACCCTGCTCGTCGACACGCTGTGGCACCAGCTGCTGCTGCTGGGCGTGATCGCGGCGGTGACGGTGATCGTCGTGCAGCGCGCCACGCAGCCGGTGCGTCGCCTGGGCGAGGCGATCGAGCGGCGCGCCGCCGACGACCTCTCGCCGGTGGAGGCACCCGACGCGCCGCGCGAACTGCGTCCCCTGATCGATGCCACCACCCGCGTGATGGGTCGCCTGCAGGGTCTCATCGATCACCAGAACCGCTTCGTGCGCGACAGCGCCCACCAGCTGCGCACCCCGCTCGCGGTGCTCAAGGTGCAGGTGCAGTCGGCGCGGCGCGGCGATCTGCCGGCCGAACAGGCGCTCGCCGACATCGATCGCACCGTGACACGCGCGACGACGCTGGCCAACCAGATGCTCTCGCTGGCCAAGGTCGAGCAGTTGCGCCAGCAGCCCGACTCCCAGCCGCTGGACTTCGGCGACATCGTGCGCCAGGTGGTGCTGGACGTCTCGCCCCTGATCGCCGAACGCGCGCTGGATTTCGGGTTCGACGCCGAAGTCGTCCCGGTGACCGTCCGCGCCCACCGCTGGATGCTGGAGGAACTCGCGCGCAATCTGCTGCACAACGCCATCCGCCACAGCCCTGCGGGCGGCGCGCTGACCGTCGAGGTGCGTCGCGAAGGCACGGCGACGGCGCTGCTGCGGCTGCGCGACGCCGGCCCCGGCATCGCGCCCGACCTGCGCGCGCGGCTGTTCACGCCGTTCGCCACCGGCGGCATGCCGGGCGGCTCGGGCCTGGGACTGACCATCTGCCGGGAGATCGTCCGGGCCCTGGACGGGCAGATCGCGCTGGACAATCATCACGCCGGTGGCCGCATCGCAGGACTCGACGTCACGGTGCGCCTGCCGCGGCAATCCGATTGAGGCGCCGTTCGCGCCCTTCGCTTCGACATCAACCAGGGAACAGATGGATCGACTCCGCATCGACAAATGGCTGTGGGCCGCACGGTTCTACAAGACGCGCTCGCTGGCGGCCGAGGACATCGGCAAGCACCGCGTGCAGGTCAACGGCGACATCGCGAAGGCCTCGCGCGAGGTCAAGGCCGGCGACACGGTGGCGATGCGCCACAACGCAACGGTCCGCACGGTCGTCGTGCGCGGCCTGAGCAAGCAACGCGGGCCCGCGCCCGCGGCCCAGCTCCTGTACGAGGAGACCCCGGAGAGCCTGGTGGCCCAGGCGCAGGCCCGCGAGGCGCGCCGGCTGGGCAGCGAACCCGCGCTCACGATCGCGCAGGGCCGGCCGACCAAGCGCGAACGGCGCGACCTGGACGACGCATCGCGCGGCTGGGGCACCCGCTGGAGCGCGAGCTTGGAAGACGGCGAAGGGGGGTGACCCGGCCGCTCGGTTCGCCCGACCGCCGTGCGGGCGGATCGATCGAGGCCAGACAACGCCCAAAGAAATCTTTCGGCTGTAGCACGAATGTTTTCATCGACATCCCAGGCGCTACTTTGTCAATTCACTGTGAAGAATTTGACAGGCCCCTCGCGAACAGCCCACGGATACTGGCCGCCATCAGCTCGGAGTGACGATGAACCAGTGGGAAACCGATTTCAGCAAGGCAGTGGCGGCGTTGGAGATCGCATACGACAGCGATGTCCGCGCCTGTGCCACCCTGAACGACGACAGCAGATCGTCCTGGGGCCTGCAGCCGGTGCCGAAGTGGCCGGAGGCGGCCAGGAACGGCGCGATGGCCCGCGCGCGCGCCGCCCTGATCGCCGCCGAGGACGCGGTGCGAGCCGTCGTCGCGCGTCGCAGCCTCGCCTTGCGTCAGGCCCGCGAGCGCCGTGCGGCGCTCCACGACTTCGGCGCGTTCGCGCCGACGATGCCGGTGGGCCTGGAGCCCGCCCGGGTCGTCCCGGCCGGTATGTTCCCCTTCGAGCGCGATCTCCCGCGCAGCATCGGCCGCCACTGACCCGGGCGCGCCGTTCAAGGAACGGCCGTCCCGACGTTGGCGCGCAAGCGGCCTATTGCAGGGTGCCGCTCCCGATCGATTCCAGCGAGGGATTGATGAACAGCGGCGATTCCTGCGAACCCTGGCGCGGCCCCGAAGGTCCGCAGAGGGCCTGCAGCGCCATGTAGCCCGCCGCGAGCGCGGCATGGTAGCTCGCGAAGGGGAGCTGCGCCGATTCGATGGGCTCGTAGATCCCCATCTCCTCGTCCTCTTCCTGCACCACCCAGAAATAGAGGCCCGAGGCGGGTTCGTCGACCGTCAGCGCGATGCGTCGCAATTCAGCAGGGTTCTTCGTCATTTCTTCGGCTCCGGTGGCGAAGCCTCGTTTGTAAAAGGCAGACCGAAGAAAACGAAGTGTTTAGTTCACATTTTTGACCCAATTCTTGCTCGATGAACGATTTTGTCGATGCGTTCCATTCGCCGGGCCCCGTGGACCCGGTCGGTCAGCGTGACGAGGACGCCGGCAGCGCGCGTGGCGCCGTCGTGGGAGCCGTCACGGGATTTTCCGGCGTGGCGGGCGTGCGCGACGGCACCCCGGTGGTGGGCGCCATCTGCGTGGCGCTGACGGCCGGAGACTGGGTCTGGACGGCTTCGCCGGCGACGCCGAACCAGACCTTCACGCCCTTGTGCGCGGTGCAGGCGGCCGTGCGCCGCGCTTCGCTGGAGTAGCTGCCGTCGTTGCACTGGGCCGTGCTGCCGGCCGGTGCCTTGGCCGCGCTGGGCTGGGCCTGTGCGTGGAGCGCGGTGGCCGCGAGGATCGAGCACAGTGCGAGCGTGGTGAGGTATTTCATGGCGGTCTCCTGGACAGGTAACGATGGAAAGCACAGCGTGCTGCGCGTGTTTCACCGGCTTGTAGGTGCGTTCAGCGGATCACGGTGGGCAAAGCCGACAAAAGTCCTCAAGCCGCCCGCGTGGATGCCGATACACAGGCAGATCCCCCTGGCCCCGCCATGAACCCCGCACTCACCCCACGCCCCGTCCCCGCCGAGTTCGACGACGCACCCGCGCCGACGGTCCACAAGGGGCTGGTCCTGCAATCGTCGGAAGAACTGCGCGCGCTCAACAACAGCTTCGCGAGCCTGGTGATGCATCCGTCCGGACGGATCATTCGTGCCAACAACCGTTTCCTGCGCGAATGCGGCTACGAGCCGGAGGACATCGCCGGCATCGACATCGCCGTGCTGAGCCCGACCGCGGACGGTCTGGCGGAGAGCGCGGCGCGCGACTGGCGCTGCGTGCTCGACGGCCGGGCGTCCGGTGTCGAGCGGCTGCGCCTGCACAAGGACGGCACCCTGCACTGGATCGAGGCGTTCTACACGCTGCTCAAGGATGGCGAGGGACGGATCGCTCAGGTCGTGGAACTCTCCCGCGACATCACCGAGCGGGTCCTGCGCACGGCCGACGAGCAGGGACAGGTCCGCGCCATCAACGCATCGCAGGCGGTGGTGGAATTCGCGCTCGACGGCACCGTGCTCGACGCCAACGCGATCTTCCTCGATGCGATGGGCTACCGGCTGGAGGACGTCGTCGGGCAACACCACCGACGCTTCGTGGCGCCGGACGAAGCCGACAGCCCGTCGTATGCCGGGTTCTGGTCGCGGCTCGCGGCGGGCCACCATCACGCCGGCGAATACCGCCGCATCGCCAAGGACGGGCGGGAGGTCTGGCTGCAGGCGACCTACAACCCCATCCGCGATCCCCTGGGTCGCCCGCTGAAGGTCGTGAAGTACGCCGCCGACGTGACCCGCGAGCGGCTCATGCTGGCGGAATTCCAGTGGCAGGTCATGGCGTTGCGCAAGTCCCACTGCGTCATCACGTTCGACATGCACGGCGTGGTGCTCGATGCGAACGATCATTTCCTGCAGGCGCTGGGCTATCGCCTGGAGGAGATCGTCGGCCGCCATCACCGGATCTTCGTCGACCCGGCGCACACGCACGGCGCGGAGTACGCGGCCTTCTGGCATGCGCTCGAGGCCGGCCACCACCAGTCGGGCCAGTACCTGCGGATCGGCCGCGACGGCCGCGAGGTCTGGCTGCAGGCCAACTACAGCCCGGTCTTCGACATGGCCGGTCGCTTGATCAAGGTGGTCAAGTACGCCACCGTCATCACCGAGGAAAAGCGCCGGCAGGCCGAGCACCAGGGGCAGATCGCCGCCATCCACAAGGCCCAGTCGGTGGTCGCCTTCCATCTGGACGGCAGCGTGATCGACGCCAACGAGAACTTCCTCGACCTGATGGGCTACCGCCTGTCGGACGTGCGCGGTCGCCATCACCGCATGTTCGTCGAGCCGGAACTGGGCGCCTCGGCGGGCTACGCGGCGTTCTGGCAGGCGCTCGGTCGCGGCACCTATCAGTCCGGTGAATTCAAGCGCATCGGCAAGGACGGGCGCGAGGTCTGGCTGCAGGCGACCTACAACCCGATCATGGACGTGACGGGGCGCCCCACCAAGGTCATCAAGTACGCCACCGACATCACGCGGGAGAAACTCCGGGGGGCGGACTTCCAGAGCCAGATCACGGCCATCGACAAGTCCCAGGGCACCATGACGCTGTCGCTGGAGGGCGTCATCCTGAACGCGAATGCCAACCTCCTGGCCACGCTGGGCTACCGGCTCGAGGACATCGTCGGGCGCGACCACGCCATCCTGCTGGAGCCGGAGGTGGCCGGCACGCCGGCCTACGAAGCGTTCTGGGACACGCTGCGCTCGGGGCAATTCGTCTCGGGACGCTACAAGCGCATCGGCCGCGACGGCCGCGAGATCTGGCTGCAGGCTTCCTACAACCCGATCTTCGACCTCGACGGCGAACTCGACCGCGTAATGAAGTTCGCCATCGACATCACGGCCGACGTCGCGATGGCCGAAGCCTTCGAGGACGCCCGGCGCCAAGCGCACCACGACGCGGCCACCTCGCTGCCCAACCGTATCCGCCTGGCCAGCTTTCTCTCCACGCACCTGACCGACGAGCGCTCGCGCCTGGCCGTCATGTACCTCGACCTGGACCGCTTCAAGGCGATCAACGACACGCACGGTCATCACGTGGGCGACAAGGTGCTCGGCGCGGTCGCCGATCGGCTGAGGCGGTCGCTGCGCGCCGACCAGATCGCCGCGCGCATCGGTGGCGACGAGTTCGTCATCGCCGCCCCCCACCTCAACGAGGAGGAGATCACGCGCTACTGCCAGCACGTGCTGGAACTGCTGGCGGCGCCGATCGTGCACGACGGCGGCGAACTCTTCATCGGCGCGTCCATCGGCATCGCGATGGCGCCCAACGACGGCACCAGCCCCGACGAACTGCTGCGCGCGGCCGACACCGCGCTCTACCGCTCCAAGCACAACGGCCGCGGCACCTACTGCTTCTTCTCGACCCGCATGAACGACCGGCTCCAGGCCAGCCGGCGCCTGACCGACGACATGCGACGCGGCATCGCCGCGGGCGAGTTCTACCTCGAATTCCAGCCACGCTTCGATGCCCACACCCAGACGATCCGCAGCGCCGAGGCGCTGGTGCGCTGGCACCATCCGGAACACGGCAGGATGGCTCCCGACCTCTTCATCCCGCTGGCCGAGCGCAGCGGACTGATCCTGCCGCTGGGCGACTGGGTGCTGCTGACGGCGTGCCAGACCGCGCGCGACTGGCCGGGCATCGGCGTTTCCGTCAACGTGTCCCCGGTGCAGTTCCGCGATGGCCGTCTGGTCGAGCGCGTGCGCCACGCGCTCGAGGCGAGCGGTCTGGCCCCCGGCCGCCTGGAGATCGAGCTGACCGAGGGCGTGCTGCTCGAGGATGCCAAGCGCGCCGGCGCGACGATGCGCGAACTCAAGGAAGTGGGCGTGCGCCTGGCGGTCGACGACTTCGGCACGGGCTACGCGTCGCTCAGCTACCTGCGCTCGTTCCCGTTCGACGTCATCAAAATCGATCGCCAGTTCATCGGCGACCTCGAACCCATCACCGGTGGCCGCGCGATCGTGCAGGCGATCCTGGCGCTGGGCAAGGCGCTCGGGCTCACGGTGACGGCCGAGGGCGTGGAGACCGACCGCCAGCTGGAGATGCTGGTGGAAGACCACTGCAGCGAGGTCCAGGGCTTCCTGCTCGCGCGTCCGATGGCCGCGGCCCAGCTGGGCGCGCTGTACTGGAACGACGACGACGACGCGCGCCCCACGGGTCCGAGGAAGACGCCCCGGGACGCGACGCTGCGACTGATCGGTTGACCCCCTCCCTCCCCTTCATCGATCCATGCCCAACGCCCGCCACCTGTCCGACCAGGAACTCATCGACATCTCGCACCACTGGCGCCGTCTCGCGCTCGCGGGCGACGCCAGCGCCCGTGACGAGGCCCGCCGTCACGAGGTCGAACTCCGCCGCCGCCTCGGTGTGCCCGATCCCTCGGAGGCGCTGCTGCAGGCTTCCAGCGGTGGCGCGAGGAACGCCGAACGGGAGGCCGGCCTGCCGCTCGCGGCGGCGGACATCGCCAGCCAGTTCATCATCGCCACCGCCGATGCGTCGACGCGGTCGGCCGAGGCGCTGCAGGACCTGCTGCACAACCTGCGCATCCTGCTGGACATGGACATCGCGTTCGTGGCGGAGTTCGTCGAAGGCCGGAAGGTCTACCGGCGCATCGACCACGCCCAGGGAGATGCCTTCGCCGTCAAGGCCGGCGACTCGGCACCGCTGGAGAGCACGCTGTGCCAACGCGTGGTCGACGGTCGCCTGCCGTCGCAGCTCGGCGACACCTCGACCGAGCCGATGCTCTCGACGCTGGCCGTGCAGAAGGCCCTGAACATCGGCGCCTACCTCAGCGCGCCGGTGGTCCTGCGCGACGGCAGCGTCTACGGAACCCTGTGCTGCATCAGCCACTCGACGCGCACGGCCCTCGGCAGCCGGCAGATCGACGCCCTGCGTTATGTCGCGGGCATCGTCGCGGCCGAACTCGACAAGCACCGGGGCTGACCGGGCGACCGCCGGTGCGGCGTCGGATCAGTCCAGGGTCGTTCGCGAGAACCATGCCCTGACCTCTTCGGCAAAGGCGTCCTGGGCGGCACGCGATGCCTCGTGGGCCTGCTGCCAGGCACGGGTTTCCTCGTGGCCGGCGCCGGTGCGGCGTCCGAGCGCTTCCCAGGCGCTTCGCTCGGCATCCGCGGCGGCGTTCGCCTTTTCGCGTGCCGCCAGAAACGAGGCGGAGAACCCGGACGATGGCGTAGTGATGTCGTTCATGGCTGGTTTATTGCAGAGACCCGCCACCCGCCATGTCATCGAAAACCCCGGGATGGCATGGATTCACGACCCCATGAAGGAAGCACCGCCACCAATGCGCGAAACAGCCCGGCCAAGCATGGTCAGCGAACAGCGAGGCGTACTGGATATTTGCCAATCGCCGAACAGCACGCCAGACGTGAAAATGCCCTGCTACCGGTTCGATAGCAGGGCATTCAGTCGCCTTGCGGCTTGTAGGTGGCTCCTCGACCTGGGCTCGAACCAGGGACCTACGGATTAACAGTCCGGCGCTCTACCAACTGAGCTATCGAGGAACAAGCCTCAGATTATAGCGTTGCTTTTTTCACTTTGTCCAGTGCGGGTCGAAGCGAAACGAAATTCCAACAGCACGCAGGTGGACGATGATGATTCGACCGTCATGACCCTGTGCGAGCGTCTTCGATGCCATGATGAGTTCATTGCTGCTCGCCAATTCGCGTCACCCGTTCACAGCGATCGCGAACCAGCCTGCTGGCTGTCCGACGAACCTCCCCTCCATGTCGATTCCAACCAACGCACATTTCCCACTCGACACACCGCGAGATACTCGGACCGGGTCGTCTTGGTGGCAGGCGACATGACGAAACCGCTTCCCTGGCTCGAACCCGGTCAATGCGTCCCGGACGCCGCATCGGCATGGGGGCCGGACGATCCCGCGCCAGGACTGCTGGCTGCCGGGGGCTCGCTCGATGTCCAGACGCTGCGCGATGCCTATGGCAAGGCCGTCTTTCCATGGTTCAGCGACGGGCAGCCTATTCTGTGGTGGAGTCCCGACCCCAGGATGGCGCTGGAGCCGGCGTCCTTTCGTCTGCATCGATCGTTCCGGAAGACCTTGCAGGCATTCCGCACGGACACGCGTTGCGAGGTCCGCATCGATCATGACTTCGAAGCCGTGATTCGCGCGTGCGCAACCACGGCGCGGCCAGGCCAGCCAGGGACGTGGATCGTGCCATCGATGATCGAGGCCTACGTGGCGCTGCATCAGGCCGGCTTCGCGCACAGCATCGAGACGTGGATCGATGGAAAAATGGTCGGTGGCCTCTACTGCGTGGCCCTGGGACGCGCGGTGTTCGGCGAATCGATGTTCGCGCATCGTCCGGATGCCTCCAAGACGGCCTTGGCCGCGCTCGTCTGTCTCTGCCTGCACGAGCACGTCGAGCTGATCGACTGTCAGCAGTACACCGCTCACCTCTCCAGCCTCGGCGCCCGGGAAATCTCACGCCCGCAGTTGCTGACGCACGTCGCAGGGGCCCGGAACCAGACGGCGCTCGATTGGCATTTCGACCCCGTATACTGGTCCGGACTGTTGCAACGGCCACCTGCTTCATCGACGTGACGCACCTCAAGGACCTTCCTTTCCACGCCTTGCAGTTCTACGCGACGGCGTCCTATCCGTGCAGCTACCTGCCCGACCGACAGGCTCGCTCCCAAGTCGCCACCCCCAGCCATCTGATTCACAGCGACGCGTATTCCGATCTGGTGCGTCAAGGTTTCCGACGCAGTGGCATGTTCACCTACCGCCCCTATTGCGACGGCTGCAATGCTTGCACGCCCCTTCGGGTGCCGGTCGACCGCTTCAAGTCCAATCGCAGTCAACGTCGCGCCTGGACGAGGCACGGCGATCTGCAGGTGCGCATTCTCAAGCTGTGTTTCATTCCGGAGCACTACAAGCTCTATCTCCGCTATCAGAGTCATCGCCATGCGGGCGGGGGCATGGACCACGACAGCATCGATCAGTACACCCAGTTCCTGCTGCAGAGCCGTGTCAACTCGAGGCTCGTCGAGTTTCGCGAAACACTTCCCAACGGCGATGCGGGTGAGTTGAAGATGGTGTCGATCCTCGACGTGCTCGACGATGGCCTCTCAGCCGTCTATACCTTCTATGAGACGGATGCGGGCGCTGCCTACGGCACCTATGGCGTGCTGTGGCAGATCGAACAGGCGCGTCGGTTGTCGCTGCCTTATGTCTACCTCGGTTACTGGATCGCCGAGAGTCCCAAGATGGCTTACAAGAAGCACTTTCGTCCGTGCGAGATGTTGATCGAGGGGCAGTGGAAAGACGAAAGCGATTTCACCAAGTAAAATTGCAACCTGGCTTTCTTTGGGTTGCATCCATGACAAAACCACATTCAGACATACCCGCAACGCCCGTCATCCAGGTGATCGAACGGATGTTCGCCCTCATCGATGTACTGGCATCCAGACCGGATGCGATCTCGCTGAAGGAGATCAGCGAGAAGACGGGTCTCCATCCGTCGACCACCCATCGGATCCTCAACGATCTGGCCGTCGGACGCTTTGTCGATCGTCCTGCCGCTGGCAGCTACCGTCTCGGGATGCGATTGCTCGAACTCGGCAACCTCGTCAAGGGACGCCTCAGCGTCCGTGATGCCGCATTGGTTCCGATGCGCGAACTCCACAAGCTCATCCAACAGCCGGTGAACTTGAGTTTTCGACAGGGCGACGAGATCGTCTACATCGAGCGAGCCTTCAGCGAACGCTCAGGCATGCAGGTCGTGCGCGCGATCGGTGGCAGAGCCCCCCTGCACCTGACGTCCACCGGAAAGCTTTTTCTGGCGGCGGAAGAACCACAGCGCGTTCGCAGCTATGCGGCACGCACCGGTCTCTCCGGCCACACACGCAACAGCATCACGCAACTCTCGGTCCTGGAAAAGGAATTGGCCAGAGCAAGACAGCAAGGCATCGCGCGAGACAACGAGGAATTGGAACTCGGTGTGCGTTGCATGGCCGCCGGCATCTACGACGACCAGAACAAGCTGATCGCAGGTCTCTCCATCTCGGCACCGGCAGACCGGCTCGACGACAACTGGCTGCCGAAACTACAGGCGACCGCCGACGAGATCTCGAATGCACTGGGCTTCAGCGCCGACACGATCTCCAGCGACATCGGATCGCATCACTCCTGATCAACGGCGGACCGGGTCCTTTGTCGGGCGACCCAGCGATCAATCGCCTGCGGAGTGCGGCATCCCGGCAGTCTGCAGACCCGGCGACATCAGATGCGTCGCTTCCACCCAGCGGCGCACACGCTCGGCATCGCCGATGCGACTGAGTTTGCCCGCCGAATCCAGAAAGACCATGATGAGCTTGCGACCAGCGATCTTGGTCTGCATGACCAAGCACTGCCCGGCCTCGGAGATGTACCCGGTCTTCTGAACGCCGATGTTCCAGTCCGGACTCCTCACCAACCGGTTCGTCGTGTTGTATTGCAATGTCCGATTGCCCACGGCCACTTGGTAATTGGGCGAGGTCGAGAGTTCGCGAACGGTCGGATTGGAAGAAGCGGCATTCACCAGAAGCGCGAGATCCTGCGCGCTCGATTGGTTCCGACTCGACAGTCCGGTCGGCTCGACATAGACGGTATCGCGCATGCCCAGCATCTTCGCCTTGGCGTTCATCATGCTCACGAACGTCGACAGGCCACCGGGATAGGTCCGTCCCAGCGCGTGAGCGGCGCGATTCTCGCTGGACATCAGCGCGAGATGCAGAAGTTCGCCTCGGGACAATGTCGTGCCGATGCGCAGGCGGGAACTGCTGCCTTTTTCCGTGTCGACGTCATCCTGGGTGATGGCCACCAGTTCGTCCATGGGCAGCCGCGCCTCGCTCACCAGCAATCCGGTCATGAGCTTGGTGATCGAAGCGATGGGCAGCACGGCATGGTCGTTCTTGCTGAAGAGCACTTCGCGCGTGTCCTGATCGATGACGAGGGCTGCGCTCGACTTGAGGTCCAGCGCATCCTCGGTGCCATGGAGACCCGCGATCTGGCCGTACGACAGACGCGGCGATTCGGCGAAACGCGCGACCGATCGGCGCTCGACGGCAACGACGGTCTTGCCTCCGCGCTTGCGCAGCGTGGCCACGATGTTGCGGCCAGCACTGACCGACTTCTCCACCGTGGCGGACGCCTTGCCGGACCTGGGCACGGCAACCACCGACGCCGCGCTCCTGCGCTTCGTCTCGATCGAGACTTGCGCTTTCTTGGCGATCACCGGTTTTTTGGTCGCAGCCTGGACACCTGACGCCAACAACACCGTTGCACACAATGCGGCGATGGTCATGCGGACGCCAGACATCAGACGCTGGTTCGAAACTCGATTTCTACGGGCTTCCGACATCAAAAGTTCTCCAGCGACAACGACCATGGCTCCGCAGTGTATCGAAATCAAAAAAAGCATGCAATGACAATTACTTGCGCTTCTTTCTTCATTCGAAACCAAAAGGCTACTTAAAGCTGGAGTCGGCGTGTAAATCTCAGGGAATTCGGCTCGCGGAGATGCGCTGACATCGATTACGCTGAGGAATCGAGCACGACGAGTCCAGAAGAAGGACAACGCTCTTCATTGCGTCGTCGCCGACGTGCAGAGCACCGATGAAGAGGCAACATTGAAATTCAATGCGCCCCTTCCCGGCCGCGGGAGGCGACCGGGCGCGGGTGTCGATCAGTCTTGAACGACGGTCGTCGCCCTCGCTGCTGCGATGCCTTGACCGCGGGCGCGCTCGACGCCGGAGACGATGGCCTTGAGTGACGCCGAAATGATGTTCGCGTCCTGCCCGACGCCAAAAAGCGTGTGCTTCTCGTCGACACGCAGTTCAAGGTACGCCATCGCCTGCGCATCCGCACCTTCGCCGATCGCGTGTTGGTGATAGTCGACCACACGGATCGAGTGTCCGGTCATTTGCGACAGGGCATGAATGAAGGCATCGATCGGACCGTTGCCGCGGCCCTCGATCTTGTGTGTCTCGCCATCCCAGGCAAGTTCGGCCCGCAGGATCACCGTCGATGCACTGCCTTCCCCGACCTCCTCCAGCACCCGATGCTGCGGACCCGCGACCGTGCGCACGTGGTACTCGTCCTCGAAGAGTCGCCACAGATCGGCGGCGTTGAGTTCCTTGCCTGCCACGTCCATCACCCGTTGAACGACTTGGCTGAACTCCATCTGAAGTCGCCGGGGCAATTCGAGTCCGTACTCGCTCTCGAGCAGGTAGGCAATGCCGCCCTTGCCCGACTGGCTGTTCACGCGAATCACGGCTTCATAGCTCCGACCCACGTCCTTGGGATCGATCGGGAGGTAGGGCATGTCCCAGATGTCGCCGTCCTTCCGGGCCGCGAAGGCCTTCTTGATGGCGTCCTGGTGCGATCCGGAGAAAGAGGTATAGACCAGATCGCCCACATAGGGATGGCGCGGATGCACGGCCATCTGGTTGCATCGCTCGACCGTGGCCCTGATCTCATCGATGTTGGAAAAGTCGAGTCCGGGTGCGACCCCTTGCGTGTAGAGATTGAGCGCGACGTTCACGAGATCGAGGTTGCCGGTCCTCTCGCCATTGCCGAAGAGACATCCCTCGATGCGGTCAGCTCCCGCCATCAGCGCGAATTCACCGGCCGCCGTTCCGGTTCCGCGGTCGTTGTGGGGATGGACGCACAACACGATGGCATCGCGCCGCTCCAGATGGCGGTGCATCCACTCGATCATGTCCGCGAAGATGTTCGGCGTCGAGTGCTCGACGGTGGACGGGAGGTTGACGATGCATTTGCGCTCGGACGTCGGCGCCCAGACCGCGGTGACGGCATCGACCACGCGCTTGGAAAATGCGAGATCGGTGCCGGAGAACATCTCCGGTGAATACTGGAATGTCCATTGCGTCTCCGGCTGCTTGGCGGCGCAGTCGTCGAACATGCGGGCGTGCGTGGTGGCGAGCTCGACGATCTCGTCCTCGTTCATGCCGAGCACCACACGACGCATGATCGGTGCCACCGCGTTGTAGAGGTGGACGATGGCACGTGGCGCACCCTGCAGCGATTCGAACGTCCGCGTGATCAGGTGATCGCGCGCCTGCGTCAGCACCTGAATCGTGACGTCATCGGGAATTCGATCCTCCTCGATGAGCTTGCGGACGAAGTCGAACTCCACCTGCGACGCGGATGGGAATCCGACCTCGATTTCCTTGAATCCTATGGACACCAGCGTTTCGAACATGCGCATCTTGCGTGCGATGTCCATTGGCTCGACGAGGGCCTGGTTACCGTCGCGCAGGTCCGTCGACAACCAGATCGGCGCCTTCGTCAGGACGGCATCGGGCCAGGTGCGGTCCTTCAGACCGATGGGTGCGAAGGCGCGGTACTTGGTGTCGGGTTGCTTCAACATGACGGTTCTTTCGATGAAAGGAAAAATCCATCAGCAACCCCAAACAAAACGGCCCGTTGCTGATGCGAACGGGCCGTTGGTACAGGGACGCGCGTGCGCTACCTTATCCGCCCGTTGGGAAGGAGTAGTAGGGCTAGCGAAATCTTGCTCATGGAGCGGGAGAATGTAGCACAGGCCATTTCACTTGTGCAGCCCCCGCTCGTCGGGCTCATCGGTCGAGATGCTGATCAAACTGACCGGCTCGCCCTTGACCTTGCGCCACCCATAGACCACGAAGCCGCTCAGCCCGTAGGCCACGAAGACGCCGAACAACACGGTGGGCGGGTGGATGTTGACCACCGCGATGCCGAGAGCGATCAGCACGATCGACGCGAAAGGCACGCTCTTCTTCATCTGCACGTCCTTGAAGCTGTAGAAAGGCGCATTGGTGACCATGGTCAAGCCGGCATACAGCGTGAAGGCGAAGGTGATCCACGTGATCTGCTTCCAGGACAGGAACAGGACCTCGTCGCCACGCCTTCCCCACTCCGTCATGAGCCAGATGAAGCCCGCCACTAGGGCGGCTGCCGCTGGCGAAGGCAGGCCCTGGAACCAGCGCTTGTCGACCGTGCCGGTATTGACGTTGAAACGCGCCAGCCGCAAGGCGGCGCAGGCGCAGTAGACGAACGCGGCGATCCAGCCCCAGCGCCCCAGGCCTTTGAGCGACCATTCGTAGGCGATGAGCGCCGGGGCCGCGCCGAAGGAAACCATGTCGGACAGCGAATCCATCTGCTCGCCAAAGGCACTCTGCGTGTTCGTCATGCGCGCGATCCGGCCATCGAGGCTGTCGAGCACCATGGCGGCGAAGACGCCCATGGCCGCGAGATCGAAGCGGCCATTCATGGCCATCACGACGGCATAGAAACCACCGAACAGCGCCGCCAGCGTGAACAGGTTGGGCAGGATGTAGATGCCCTTGCGGCGCTTGCGCGGCACGAGTTCATCGGCCAGCGTATCGTCATGCATCGTGGGAGCCCCCCGAACGCGGAAGAAGCGCATCGACGGCACGCGGACGCACGTCCAGACAGGGTGTGAAGTTCATCGCAGGCAGTGTAGTTGAGCGTCCTGGGCACACAGAACGGAAAAAGCCACCTCGAGGGTGGCTCCGAAGACCGAATCCGAAGATCAGTTGCGGGTCTGATCGACCAGTTTGTTCTTCTTGATCCAGGGCATCATGTCCCGCAGCTTTTCGCCGACGACTTCGATCTGATGCTCGGCGTTCAAGCGACGACGGCTGATCAGCGTGGGGGCGCCAGCAGCGTTCTCCAGCACGAAGCTCTTGGCATATTCGCCGGTCTGGATGTCCTTGAGGACCTGCTTCATGGCCTTCTTGGTCTCTTCGGTCACGATGCGGGGGCCGGTGACGTACTCGCCGTATTCCGCATTGTTCGAGATCGAATAATTCATGTTGGCGATGCCGCCTTCATAGATCAGGTCGACGATCAGCTTGAGTTCGTGCAGGCATTCGAAATACGCCATCTCGGGCGCATAACCAGCTTCCACCAGCGTCTCGAACCCGGCCTTGATCAGTTCGACCGTGCCGCCGCACAGGACGGCCTGCTCGCCGAACAGGTCGGTCTCGGTCTCCTCGCGGAAGTTGGTCTCGATGATGCCGGCCTTTCCGCCACCATTGGCGGCGGCGTAGCTCAGCGCGAGGTCGCGCGCCTTGCCGGTCTTGTCCTGATGCACGGCCACGAGGTGGGGCACGCCGCCGCCCTGCGTGTAGGTGCCACGGACGGTATGACCCGGTGCCTTCGGTGCCACCATCCAGACGTCGAGGTCCGCGCGTGGCTGCACGAAGCCGTAGTGCACGTTGAAGCCGTGAGCGAAGACGAGCGAAGCACCTTCCTTGATGTTCGGCGCGACGTCGTTCTTGTACACATTGGCGATCTGCTCGTCGGGCAGGAGGATCATGACGACGTCGGCCGACCTGACGGCCTCGGCGACTTCGGCCACCTGCAAGCCGGCCTTCTCGACCTTCGGCCAGGACGCGCCGCCCTTGCGCAGGCCCACCACCACCTTCACGCCGCTGTCGTTCAGGTTCTGTGCGTGCGCGTGACCCTGCGAGCCGTAGCCGATGATGGCGACGGTCTTGCCCTTGATCAGGCTCAGGTCGGTGTCCTTGTCGTAATAAACCTTCATTTCGTTCTCCAGATAGATGTGCAGATGCAGTGTGGTGATGCCGTTCGTATTGAGCCTGTCGAAGGGCCCAATGCAGTCCCCGCGCACGCGAGGCTCCGACAAGCCCGGTCCGAACGCGCGGCGACCGAGCCTCGAGGAATGACGCTCAGACGCGCAGGATGCGCTCGCCGCGTCCGATGCCGCTGGCACCGGTGCGCACGGTCTCGAGGATGGCGCCGCGATCGATCGCTTCGAGGAACGCGTCGTTCTTGCCGTGGTCACCCGTGAGCTCCACGGTGTAGCTCTTGTCGGTGACGTCGATGATGCGACCCCGGAAGATCTCGGCCATGCGCATCATCTCCTCGCGCTCCTTGCCGACGGCGCGCACCTTCACCATCATGAGTTCACGCTCGGTATAAGCGCCTTCGGTCAAGTCGACGACCTTGACGACCTCGATGAGACGGTTGAGGTGCTTGGTGATCTGCTCGATCACATCGTCCGAACCGGCGGTGACGATGGTCATGCGCGAAAGACTGGGATCCTCGGTCGGCGCGACGGTCAGCGATTCGATGTTGTAGCCACGGGCCGAGAACAGGCCCACCACGCGGGACAAGGCGCCGGCCTCGTTCTCCAGCAAGACAGCAATGATGTGTTTCATGAGTGCGGACTCCTCTTTTCGCCGCCCTCCCCCACGCACGGTAATGCGCGGGCTTGGCGGACGATAGATTCGTCTAAAGGATGTGCAAGAAATCGGAAGGCAGTCGGCGTCGACCGCTCCCGAGCGAGGATGTCAGAGGTCTTCGGAGCCGAGCAGCATCTCGGTGATGCCCATGCCGGCCTTCACCATCGGAAAGACGTTCTCGGTCGGATCGGTACGGAAATCCATGAACACCGTGCGGTCCTTGAGCCTGCGCGCTTCGCGCAATGCCGGCTCCACGTCCTGGGGACGTTCGATGAGCATGCCGACGTGTCCATAGGCCTCGGCAAGCTTCACGAAATCAGGCAACGCGTCCATGTAGCTGTGGCTGTAGCGACCGGAGTACTCGATCTCCTGCCACTGACGCACCATCCCCAGGTAGCGATTGTTCAGAGAGCAGATCTTGATCGGCGTGTTGTATTGCAGGCAGGTGGACAGTTCCTGGATGCACATCTGCACCGAGCCTTCGCCGGTGATGGTGAACACCTCGGCGTCGGGCTTCGCCAGCTTGATGCCCATCGCATAAGGGATGCCCACGCCCATCGTGCCCAGTCCGCCGGAATTGATCCAGCGACGCGGTTCGTCGAAACGGTAGTACTGCGCCGCCCACATCTGGTGCTGGCCCACGTCGGACGTGATATAGGTGTCGGCGTCCTTGGTCATGTTCCAGAGCGTCTCGACCACGAACTGCGGCTTGATGACCTCGGTATTGCCTCGGTCGTAGGCGAGGCAATCGCGACCGCGCCAGGACTCGACCGTCTTCCACCAGTCGGACAGCGCGCCCGCATCGGGCTTCTGGGTGGCCTCGCGGATCATCGTGATCAACTCGGTCAGCACATCCTTCACGTCGCCGACGATCGGCACGTCGACCTTCACGCGTTTGGAGATGCTCGACGGGTCGATGTCGACGTGGATGATCTTTCGCTCGTTCTGGGCGAAATGCTTCGGGTTGCCGATCACGCGATCGTCGAAGCGCGCGCCCACCGCCAGCAGCACGTCGCAGTTCTGCATCGCGTTGTTGGCTTCGATGGTGCCGTGCATGCCCAGCATGCCAAGGAACTTGCGGTCGCTCGCCGGATAGGCGCCCAGGCCCATCAGCGTGCTGGTGACCGGGTAGCCCAACATGTCGACCAGCGTGCGAAGTTCGTTGGTAGCGTTGCCCAGCAACACGCCACCACCGGTGTAGATGTAGGGCCGCTTGGCGTTGAGCAGCAACTGCAGCGCCTTGCGGATCTGGCCGCCATGTCCCTTGCGCACGGGGTTGTACGAGCGCATCTCGACCTTGTCCGGATAGCCGGTGTAGGTCACCTTCTTGAAAGACACGTCCTTGGGCACGTCCACGACCACCGGACCCGGGCGACCGCTGCGTGCGATGTGGAAAGCCTTTTTCATCGTCATCGCCAGATCCTTGGGATCCTTGACGAGAAAGTTGTGCTTGACGATGGGTCGCGTGATGCCGACGGTGTCACATTCCTGGAACGCGTCGAGGCCGATGGCGGCCGTCGGCACCTGTCCCGAGATGATCACCATCGGGATCGAATCCATGTAGGCCGTGGCGATGCCCGTGACCGCGTTGGTCAGGCCCGGCCCGGATGTGACCAGTGCCACCCCCACCTCGCCCGTCGCCCGCGCGAAGCCGTCGGCCGCATGCACGGCAGCCTGCTCGTGGCGCACGAGCACGTGCTGGATGGTGTCTTGCTTGTAGAGCGCGTCGTAGATGTAGAGGACCGCGCCGCCCGGGTAACCCCAGACGTATTGGACGTTCTCGGCCTGAAGCGCCTTGATCAGCACCTCGGCCCCCATGAGTTCCTGGGACGGATGACCTGCGCTGTTGGATGCGGCAGCTGCGGAAGCGAGTTCCACCTTTGAAATTTCCATGATGAACCTTAGTGTTTTTTCGGGCACGAAAAACCTTGGGTGCCCCTTGCCAGCCCTCGTGAGGCCGCGTCGGGACTTGAGGCCAAAGCCATGGACGAACTCGATGCGTTTCGCCGGACCGTGACCCGTTTGCCTTTTGACTTGCAACGCGCATTATGACATCGACGCCAGACGGACCGATGTCCTGGACGAGGCCGGTGCCATAATCCGCGCCGAAAAGAATTCGATTGCCGCGAAAGACCGACCCTCCCACGGCGCCGCGATGCGCCCTCGCGATTTGGCTACCGAACAAGAACTTTCAGATTTCCTCAAGAGCGTCGAGCGCCGGGCCTTCAAGCGCTCGGTCTATCACGTGAAGGATCAGGAAGCGGCACTCGACATCGTGCAGGACAGCATGATGAAACTGGCCGAGCACTACGGCGACAAGCCGCCCGGCGAGTTGCCGATGCTGTTTCAGCGGATCCTCTCGAATTGCACGCTCGACTGGTTTCGACGGCAGAAGACGCGGCGCGCGCTGTTCTCCAACCTGAGCGATTTCGACGCACCGGACGGCGACGGCGATTTCGACCTGCTCGAGAATCTGGCTTCACCGGTCGATTCGCGCGAATCGGAGAGTGCGGAGGACGCCACCCGCCGGTCGCAGATCTTCAGTCAGATCGAAGAAGAGATCGCTGCCCTGCCGGGTCGTCAACGCGAGGCTTTCCTGATGCGTTACTGGGAAGAAATGGACGTGGCGGAAACCGCCGCGGCCATGGGCTGCTCGCAAGGCAGCGTCAAGACCCACTGTTCGCGTGCCGTCCACGCGCTGAGCAAAGCGCTCACGGCCAAGGGAATATCGCTATGAACACGTTGCCGATCAACTCCGGAAAAATCCTGTCGCGGCCCGCGGCCGGTTCGGCTTCGGATGCGATGGACGAGTGCTATGCTCGCCGGCTGACCGCTCGCCTGTCGGCAGGCACGAGCGAGTTGCCTCATGACATCGTCGAGCGCCTTCGGGTGGCACGAACCCAGGCGGTCGCCCGACGCCGGCATTCGACCCGGCAGGCCACGAGCCAGGGCAACGGCACCGCTTCGCCGGGCCTCGGTCGCGTCTGGTGGAGCCGGCTGGGAGCCCTGGTCCCGCTGGTCGCGCTGGTGGCCGGACTGCTGGCGATCAGCATCGTGCAGGACGACGACCGCCTGAGCGAACTCGCCGACGTGGATTCCGCCCTGCTTGCCGACGACCTTCCACCCACGGCCTACGCAGATCCCGGCTTCGCCCAGTTCCTCAAGCGCGACGCTGCCACGCACTGACGGCGGCAACCCAGGAATCGGTCGATCGGCAGGGCCGCCTTTCCTCGCATCCTCGTTTTCTCTTCCGGCCTACACGGTTATCCACGTTGTCCTCCATCTTCATTTCGCTGCGTTGCGGTCTGTGCGTCGCGCTGCTGGGCGGCAGCGTGGTCCTGGCCGTGCACGGCAGCGTGCAAGGCCAGCCGGCACCGGTACTCCAGTCCGCCGGTGGTGCCTCTCAAGCGGTGTCATCCACGACCCGCACGGCCTTCTCCCGACCCGCGTGGCGCGAACTGACGACCGACCAGCAGCAAGCGCTCCACCCACTGGCACCGGTATGGGACCAACTGTCGGAGCAGCACAAGCGCAAGTGGCTGGCGCTCTCGCGCAACCATGCCAGGCTCTCGCCTGCCGAGCAGGCCATCCAGCACAGCCGCATGACCGAATGGGCCACGATCAGTCAGCGTGAACGCGCACGGGCGCGCTTCAATTTTGCCGAGGTGAAACAGTTTCCTGCCGACGAGCGCAAGGCCAAGTGGGAGGCCTATCAAGCACTCAGTGCCGATGAGAAGCGTCAACTCGCCGAACGTGCGCCGCCCCGTCCGCCGGGCGTGGCACCGACGATCTCTCCCGTTCCAGCGCGCAAGCTCGCGCCGGTCACCATTCCCCACCATCGCAACGGCGCACCGGCGGCGGCGCCGGGTTCGTCGACGTCCACGCAGTCTTCGCCGGCAGCGAGCGGCGAGCGGCCGCTTTGAAGCCGAGACTTCCATGATCGACGACACGGTCGCTCCCAGGAGCGAGACGGCCACGCGCCCGGAAGCGGTCGATCGGTCGGTGGACGTTCCGGGGTCCGTCGCCGAGACGCCCGGCCTGTGGCGGCGCATGGCATGCTGGCTCTACGAGGGCATGCTGCTGTTCGCGGTCGTGTTCGTGGCCGGATGGCTGTTCAGCACCCTGGGCCAGATGCGTCACGCCATGGACGATCGCCGCCACCTGCTGCAGGCCTTCCTGTTCGTCGTCTTCGGCATTTATTTCGGCTGGTTCTGGTCGCGGGGTCAGACCCTCGCGATGAAGACCTGGGGATTGCGCCTGGTGGACCGCCGGGGTCGGCCAGTCTCGCAAGGTCGCGCGACGCTGCGCTACCTCCTGTGCTGGACCTGGTTTCTGCCACCGCTGGCGGCGCTCTCGCCGTTCCACCTGTCGGGTGGCGAGTCGGCATTGATCGTCGCGGGATGGGTGATCGTGTGGGCCTTGCTCGCCCGCTTCCATCCGGAGCGCCAGTTCTGGCACGACGCATGGGCCGGCACCCGGCTCGTGACCTCGAAACCCATGAGCCGGCACTGAAAGCCCCGGTGTGTCCATGAACCCTCGCGTCGATCAGGATCGGGACGAAAGCGACCGCGAAAGAAACGGCTCGCCACCCGCCGGTCCGGTCAATCCCCAGAAGACGAGGCGTGGACTGGACCGCATTTTCCACGCCGGGCTGATCTCGCTCGCGGGTCTGCGTGCGGGCTGGGGCGAAACGGCCTTCCGTCAGGAAGCCATCGCCGCCATGGTGCTGGTGCCGGCAGCTTTCTGGGTAGGACGCGGCTGGGTCGAGGTTTCCCTGCTGGCAGCCTGCGTGATGCTCGTTCTCGTCGTCGAACTGCTCAACAGCGGGATCGAGGCCGCCATCGATCGCATCGGCCCGGAATGGCATGCACTGTCCAAGAAGGCCAAGGACCTCGGCAGCGCGGCCGTGCTGCTGTCCCTGCTGCTGTGTGGTGGCGTATGGGCGGCCGCCCTCTGGCAACGCCTCGGAACGACGGCGTAGCCGTGGTCCGGTCATCGCGACAACCACCGGAGCGGTGGTCGGGGAGATCGACCGTCAGGCCTCGCCATCCGTCACACATTGCCGGCATGATGGCCGCATGAACCCTGCTTTTTCGATTTGCGTCTATTGCGGCTCGCGCTCTGGTGAGCGTGCCGAATTCACTTCGTCCGCCCGCGAGGTGGGGCACTGGATCGGCGAGCGGCAAGGTCAGTTGGTCTACGGCGGTGGCCGGACCGGGCTGATGGGCGTGGTGGCCGAAGCCACCCGCGAAGCCGGTGGCCGCGTCGTCGGCATCATTCCCCAGGCGCTGGTGGACAAGGAAGTCGCCAACCACGATTGCGACGAACTCCTGGTGGTCGACACCATGCACGAACGCAAGGCGCTGATGGGCGAGCGCGCCGATGCCTTTCTTGCATTGCCCGGAGGCATCGGCACCTTCGAGGAATTGTTCGAGATCTGGACGTGGCGCCAGCTCGGCTATCACGACAAGCCGATCGGCCTGCTGAACGTGGCGGGCTACTACGACGGCTTGCTCGCCTTCATGGCGCACAGCGTGCGCGAGGGCCTGATGTCGTCCTGGCAGATGGGTTTGATCCGCAGCGGTGATGTGCACGACCCCCTGATGGAAGCCCTGATCGAGGAATCGCACCGCCGTCCGGGCAGCGATCGCCTCGCCAAAGTCGTCTGAGCCGGCGCGAGGCGCTTCAGACCGCGGCTTCGTCCTCTTCGCCGGTGCGGATGCGCACCACGCGCTCGACGCTGGTGACGAAAATCTTGCCGTCGCCGATCTTTCCCGTGCGCGCCGCGCCGATGATGGCGTCCACGCTGCGGTCGAGATCGCCCTCGTTGACCACGACTTCGATCTTCATCTTGGGCAGGAAATCCACGACGTACTCCGCGCCGCGGTAGAGCTCGGTGTGGCCTTTCTGGCGACCGAAGCCCTTGACTTCGGTGACCGTGAGCCCGGAGACGCCGACCTCGGCCAGCGCTTCGCGCACGTCGTCGAGCTTGAAGGGTTTGACGATGACGGTGATGAGCTTCATGGGTGTGCTTCCTGGGAGTTCTTTGCGACGCGCAAGAAGACAAGGGTAACGCGAATCGACCGCTCGCCTGCGCCGCCGGCCACACGCTGTTAACCTCGATCGGCGATGCGTCCTTCTTCCCCCGGCCCCGTGGCCCACGACACCCCGGGTCCCCGCGCCGTCGAATCGCCGTTGAGGCGCGCCTGTCACTGGCTCTGGGGGCAGCCTCATGTCCTGCTCGTCTGCACGATGCTGATATGGGGCGCCAATGCCGTCGCGGCGCGCCTGGCCGTCGGCGAGATCTCCCCCATGGTCGTGACCTTCCTGCGCTGGACGGTCTGCTGCGTGGCATTGACGCTGACATCGCGGCGCGAGATCGCCGAACACTGGCACGTGCTGCGGCCGTCGTGGCGCTACATCGTCCTCATGGGAGCGCTGGGCTTCACGGGATTCAACGCGCTCTTCTACGCCGCGGCCCACCACACCACCGCCATCAACATCGCCATCATCCAGGGCACCATCCCCGTCTTCGTGCTGATCGGCAGCCTGATCGTCTTTGGCACGCGCATCGGGGTACTGCAGGTGTCGGGCGTGTTCCTCACGCTGGCCGGCATCGTGGTCGTGGCGTCACGGGGCCACCCGGCGGTGCTGGCCCGCCTCGACTTCAACGCGGGCGACGTCTGGATGATCGTTGCCTGCGTGCTGTACGCGGGCTATGCCCTCGGCCTGCGCCGCCGCCCCGCCGTGCCCGCGGTCGTGTTCTTCGCGGCCACCGCCGCCGTGGCCGCGCTGGTGTCGCTGCCCCTGGTCGCGATCGAGATCGCTCGCGGACAGGCCTTCGTGCCCACGCCGACCGGCCTGCTGCTCGTCCTGTTCATCGGCCTGTTGCCGTCCTTCGTCTCCCAGTTGACGTTCATGCAGGCGGTCGCCCTGATCGGCCCGGCGCGCGCGGGCATGTTCATGAACCTGGTGCCGATCTTCGGGCCGATCCTGGCGGTGCTGGTCCTGGGCGAACCTCTGTCGGCATTCCATGCTGTGGCGCTCGCACTGGTGCTGGGCGGCATCTTCATCGCCGAACACCTGGGTGCCCGCCGACATTCCACCCCCAGCAAGCCACCCACCCCATGACTCAGCCGATCCTGCGCATTCACGACGACCCGTCCGGCATCGAGGCCGCCACCTGGAATGGCTTGCTCGCCACGCAGGCTGCGCCCAGTCCGTTCATGCGCCACGAATACCTCGCCGCCCTGCACGCCAGCGGCAGTGCGACGCCCGCGAGCGGATGGACGCCCCAGTTCGCGACGCTGTGGCGTGGCGACGTGCTGGTGGCGGCCTGCCCCCTCTATGTAAAAGACCATTCCTATGGCGAATACGTCTTCGATTGGGCCTGGGCCAACGCCTACGAGCAGCATGGGCTGAGCTACTACCCCAAGGCGGTCGTGGCGGTTCCCTTCACGCCGGTGCCGGGGTCCCGGCTGCTGGCGCGCGATGCGCAGAGCCGCACGCTGCTCGTCGACGGCCTCGTCCAGTGGTGCCGACAGGCCGGCGTGTCGTCCCTGCACCTGCTCTTCGGTGCCGACGACGATGTCGCCGCCGCGAGCGAGGCCGGCCTGATGTTGCGCAACACCGTGCAGTTCCACTGGCACAACGCCGGCTACGCCGACTTCGACGCGTTTCTGACCAGCCTGTCTCAGGAAAAGCGCAAGAAGATCCGCCAGGAACGCCGGAAGGTCCACGATGCGGGTGTGACGTTTCGCTGGTCGCGCGGCACCGGCATCGCCGATGCCGACTGGGACTTCTTCTACCGTTGCTATTCCCGCACCTACCGGGAGCACGGCAACGCGCCATACCTGACGCGCGACTTCTTCCAGAGGATGGCCGGGACCCTGCCGCAAGCCTGGCTGTTGTTCATCGCCGAACGGGAGGGCCGCCCGATCGCGTCGAGCCTGATCGCGCTGTCGGTCGACGAGGGCATGGAAGACCGTCCGCGGGTGGCCTACGGCCGCTACTGGGGTGCCGTCGAGCGCGTCGACTGCCTGCATTTCGACGCCTGCTATTACCAGCCGCTGGCGTGGTGCATCGCCCACGGGGTCGAACGGTTCGAGGGGGGGGCCCAGGGCGAGCACAAGATGGCACGTGCCCTGATGCCGGTGAAGACGACCAGCGCGCACTGGCTCGCACATCCGTCGTTCGCGGACGCCGTGGAGCGGTTCCTGGAACGCGAGGGGGCCGGCATCGGCGATTACCTGGAGCACCTGGAGGAACGCAGTCCCTTCAGGATGCCGATGCCTGCCAAGTCGGTTTTACGACACGGGACGTCGGAGACGGGCACGGACTGAATCGTTTCCAGACCGCCCCCGCCAAAGCCCTCACTTGGCGTAGTTGGCGATGCCGTCCAGGATTTCCTTCTTCGCGGCGTCCAGGCCCTCCCAGCCCAGGACCTTCACCCACTTGCCCGCTTCCAGGTCCTTGTAGTGCTCGAAGAAGTGGCTGATGGCCTTCAGACGCATCGGATTCACGTCGTCGATCGAATTCCAGTGGCTATAGATGGGCAGCACCTTGGTGGTCGGCACCGCCAGCACCTTGCCGTCGACGCCGGCCTCGTCCTCCATCATCAGGATGCCCAGCGGGCGGCACGGCACCACCACGCCCGGCAGCAACGGGTACGGCGCGATGACCAGCACATCGACCGGATCGCCATCGCCCGACAGCGTCTGCGGCACGAAGCCGTAGTTCGCCGGGTAGTACATGGCGGTCGTCATGAAGCGATCGACGAACAGCGCGCCGGAATCCTTGTCCACCTCGTACTTGATCGGATCGGAGTTCATCGGAATTTCGATGACCACGTTGAAGGCGTCGGGGACGTTCTTGCCAGGAGAGACTTTGTCGAGGGACATGTTCGTTGTCGGTGAGTGGAAAAAAGGAAAGACGGGCCGCACGCGCTGCGCGGCCGGACCGGAACCGCCCCGCAGTTTACTTTCCGGAATGCCTTTGTTTCCTGCGCGCAAGTTTCTCCCGGCTCGAAGCACCGCTTCACTCACCCGACGCTGCTAGGGTGACCGCTCAACCGAACAGGCCGGTCATCGCCCCCCAGCGTGATCAGCCTTCGGTCGCAGGGGGCAGCGTGGGTGCCACGCCGCTGTCGCCGGCGTCCAGGGCCTCTTGGAGGGCCTTGCACGACGGTGCGCAGACGCTCTGCGACTTGCCCAGCACCTGACGAGTCCGCATCTGCGAGCGCAGACGATGCTTGCCACACATGAAACAGGACATGGTCGCGCCGCTGAACGACGCCGACGCCCGGAAGGGCGAGCCCGAAGGCTTCGACTTGTAACGCAAGCCGTCGGCCACCACGGCCGTCTTGACATCAGCCTTGGACATCGGTGGCACCCCGGGTGTCGATGTCCTTGCGGCGCATGGCCCGCGCGATGACGTCGCGCGCCCGCATCTCGGCGGAAAGCGACACGTCCAGGGCCGTGCGGCACAGGCCCGCGTGCGCGTAGTTGACGTTCTCGTAGAGCTCGGCCGCGGCCGGGTAGCTGTCGAGCAACCGACCGAGCGCCGGGCTGGCTTCGACATCGGCGAATTCATGCACCAGGTGCATCACGACCGAGCGGTACTGGTCGGCACCGACCGGCACCGCGCTGCCGTCGAGCCGTTCGAGCAGGTGCGCCAGCCTTTCGGCAATGTCCAGACCGGCGCGGGGCGACTTGGGAGTGGAAGAGCGTGTTGCATTCATGCGCATCATCTGGGGCACTTCGGAGACTTTGCAAGTGGCGCGGCGAGTCGCCCTCGCCTTACGATGCACGCGCGGGAGACCAGCCGGAGCGACGCGTCGAACTCCCGGACCCGCTCCTCCGTTCATTCCGTTTCCTCTGTTCCCACCATGCAGCTCAACCACATCGCCAACGCCGCCGTGCCATCGTCCTCCGGACGCACGATTCCCGTCATCGATCCGTCCGACGGGCAGCCGTTCGACGAGATCCAGCGTGGCAACGCCGAGGACATCGATGCCGCGGTGCGTGCCGCGCGGGATTGCTTCGAAGGCGTCTGGCACAAGGTCAGCGCCGCCGAACGCGGTCGCCTCCTCCAGCGGCTGTCGCAGAAGATCGCCGAGCACGCCGACGAACTCGCCGGGCTGGAGCAGCGCGACTGCGGCAAGCCCGTGAAGCAGGCGCGCGCCGACGCCCTGGCGCTGGTGCGCTACTTCGAGTTCTATGCCGGGGCCTGCGACAAGTTCCATGGCGAGACCATCCCCTACCAGGACGGCTACAGCGTCTTCACCTGGCGCGAGCCGCACGGCGTGACCGGCCACGTCATCCCGTGGAACTACCCGATGCAGATCTTCGGGCGCAGCGTGGGCGGCGCGCTCGCCGCAGGCAACGTCTGCGTGGTCAAGCCGGCCGAGGACGCCTGCCTGTCGCTGCTGCGCGTCGCCCAGTTGGCGACCGAGGCGGGCTTTCCGGCCGGTGCGATCAACATCGTCACCGGCTACGGCCACGAGGTCGGCGATGCGCTGGCACGTCACGAAGGCATCGACCACATCAGTTTCACGGGCAGCCCGACCGTCGGCACCCTGATCCAGCAGGTCGCGGCCGAACGCCACTGTCCGGTCACGCTGGAACTGGGGGGCAAGAGCCCGCAACTCATCTTCGGCGACGCCGACCTGGACGCGGCCGTGCCGACGATCGTCAACGCCATCGTGCAGAACGCCGGCCAGACCTGCTCGGCAGGCTCCCGCGTGCTGATCCAGCGGGACATCTACGAGCCGCTGCTCGATCGCCTCGGCCGCGCCTTCGAGGCGTTGCGCGTCGGACCGGCGGCCATGGACCTGGACGTCGGTCCGCTCATCCGCCAGACCCAGCAGCAGCGCGTCTGGGACTTCCTGTCGGACGCCCAGGTCGCCGGCATCCCGATGGTGGCGCAGGGCGTGGTGGTCGACGAGGCGCCCGAGACCGGCTTCTACCAGGCGCCGACGCTGCTGCGCGACGTGCCGGTCGACCATCGGCTGGCGCAGGAGGAGGTCTTCGGTCCGGTGCTCGCGGCGATAGCGTTCCACGACGAGGACGAGGCCATCGCGCTGGCCAACGCGACGCAGTTCGGTCTGGTCTCGGGTGTCTGGACGCGCGACGGCGCGCGCCAGTTCCGCATGGCCAAGCGCCTGCGCGCCGGGCAGGTCTTCATCAACAACTACGGTGCCGGTGGCGGTGTCGAACTGCCTTTCGGCGGCGTGAAATCATCGGGTTACGGTCGGGAAAAGGGTTTCGAGGCCCTGTACGGCTTCACCACGCTCAAGACCGTGGCCATCCGCCACGGCTGAGCCGGTCGCCGCCCAGGCCGGCCCCGCTCAACCCAGGGCGGTGTCCAGCAGCATCATCACCACGAAGCCGACCATGAGGCCGGCGGTGGCGAAGGCTTCGTGGCCCTTGCGATGCGATTCCGGGATGATCTCGTGGCTGATGACGAACAGCATGGCACCCGCGGCGAAACCCAGGCCCCAGGGCAGCAACGCCGCCGAGTAACCCACGATGGCAGCGCCGAACACCGCTCCGATCGGCTCGACCAGCCCCGACGCCATGCCCAGCGCCACCGCGAACGTCCGCCGATAGCCAGCCGACAGCAGCGCGACGGCCACCACCAGCCCCTCGGGAACGTCCTGGATGGCGATGCCGGTGGCGAGCGCGTTGGCCCGCACGCCCTCGTTGCCCGCATACCCCACGCCGATCGCGAGGCCCTCGGGCAGGTTGTGAAGCGCGATCGCGATGACGAAGAGCCAGGTGCGGCGCAGCTTCTGCGCCGACTGCCCCTCGCGTCCCTTGATGAAATGCTCGTGCGGCAGCAAGCGGTCCATGGCGAGCAAGGCCGCCGCGCCCAGCAAGATGGCGATGCCGATCACGCTGCCCGCAGCCCAGCGCCCGCCGCCGAAGACACCGATGGACTTGGCGGCCTCCAGGCCCGGGATGACGAGCGAGAACGCGCACGCCGCCAGCATGACGCCAGCACCGAAACCGAACAGCGTGTCCTGCACCCGGTCCGACAGCCGCTGCGAGAACATCACCGGCACGGTTCCCAAGGCCGTTGCCATGGCGGCGATGGAGCCCCCGACCAACGCCTGCATGATCACGGGGTTGGCGCTGGCGAGCAGCCATGTCTGGGTCACGACCCAGACCCCACCGGCGATCAGGAACCCCAGCGCGATGCGTTCGCGCATGGAACGCGGCAGGCGCGCCGTCTGCGCCGAAGTGTGGTCTTCCATCTGACGATTCGCCTTCAGCGTTGCAGGATTCGCAAGCGGGGCCGGGTGCACACGACACCCGGCCCCGCGCAAACGAACGTGAACCGGTCAGCCGCGGGCTGCGGCGAAACGCCGGGACACTTCATTCCAGTCCACCACGTTGTAGAACGCGGAGATGTATTCGGGGCGACGATTCTGATACTTCAGGTAGTAGGCGTGCTCCCACACGTCCAGACCCAGGATCGGCGTGTTGCCCGAGCCGATGCCGGTCATGAGCGGGCTGTCCTGGTTGCCGCTGCTCTCCACCGCCAACTTGCCGTCCTTGCTCACCGTCAGCCAGGCCCAGCCGCTGCCGAAACGCGTCAGCGCGGCCTTGGTGAAGGCTTCCTTGAAGGCATCGAGGCCGCCGAGGTCGGCATCGATGGCCTGGGCCAGCTCGCCGGTGGGGGCGCCGCCGCCCTGGGGCGACATCACGGTCCAGAACAGGCTGTGATTGGCGTGACCGCCACCGTTGTTGCGCACGGGCGCGCGCAGCTTCTCGGGCAGCTGCTCGACCCCGGCGATCAGTTCCTCGACCGGCCGGCCGGCGTGCTCGGTGCCCTCGAGCGCGGCATTCAGGTTGTTGATGTAGGTCTGGTGGTGCTTCGTGTGGTGGATTTCCATCGTCTGCGCATCGATGTGCGGCTCGAGCGCGTCGTAGGCATAGGAAAGCTTGGGCAATGCGTAGGTCATGAAAATCCTTCTTTGACGTTGATGGCGGAATTCGACATCACATGATAGTTACTCCCGGCAAGGGTGTCAGACACCCCGCACAGGCCTTGCAAGGCGTCATCGGCGCCTACAGCCGGGCAGTAACCACGCGAAGCGGAGCGCCTGGAGCGTTGGGTTAAATTGCCTCGCCTCCATGATCGAAACCTTCGTTCCCGTCACCGACATACGCCGCATGGCGGTTCGGACCCCACCCTTCGTCGCGGGGCCGCGGCCCGGGACGGGCGTCCTGCTCGACCGGCTCAGACGCCCCCTGACCGACCTGCGCATCAGCGTGACGGACCGCTGCAACTTCCGCTGCAGCTACTGCATGCCCAAGGAGGTGTTCGACAAGGACCACTCCTACGTGCCGCACGCGGCGCTGCTGAGCTTCGAGGAGATCACCCGGCTCGCGCGCCTGTTCGCCGCGCAGGGCGTGCGCAAGATCCGCCTGACGGGGGGCGAGCCCCTGCTGCGCAAGAACATCGAGGCCCTGGTGGCGCAGCTCGCCGAACTGCGCACGCCCGACGGTGCGCGGCTGGACCTGACCCTCACCACCAACGGCTCGCTGCTCGCGCGCAAGGCGAAGGCACTGAAGGCGGCAGGCCTGGACCGTGTCACGGTCAGCCTCGATGCGCTCGACGACGCGGTGTTCCGCCGCATGAACGACGTCGACTTCCCGGTGGCCGACGTGCTCGCGGGCATCGACGCGGCGCTCGACGCGGGACTGGGCCCGGTCAAGATCAACATGGTGGTCAAGGGCGGCACCAACGCGCAGGAGATCGTGCCGATGGCACGCCGCTTCCGCGGTTCCGGCGCCACGCTGCGCTTCATCGAATACATGGACGTCGGCGCCACCAACGGCTGGCGGATGCACGAGGTCGTGCCCTCGGCCGAGGTGGTGCGCCGCATCGCCGAGGAATTTCCGCTGGTGCCGCTGGAAGCCAGCGCGCCCGGTGAGACCGCGCAGCGCTGGGGCTACACGGGTGCCACGGGCGAAGCCGACCCGGCCCTGGGCGAGATCGGCGTCATCAGCAGCGTGACGCGGGCGTTCTGCGGCGACTGCAGCCGCGCCCGTCTGTCGACCGAAGGCCAGCTGTACCTGTGCCTGTTCGCCGGGCGGGGTCACGACCTGCGACCGCTCGTGCGAGAGCACGTCGGCACCGACGGCCAGCGCGTGCCGGCGGCGAGCGACGAACGTCTTCTCGACGAGATCGCCGGGATCTGGCAGGGCCGCGCCGACCGCTATTCGGAACTGCGCGCCTCGCGACCGAGCGAGCCGGACGGCGGCGGCGCCGCGCCGCGCCGCGTCGAGATGAGCTACATCGGCGGATGAGTCCGATCGCCCCGCAGGACGTCACGGGCCTCGTGCTCGCCGGTGGTCTCGGCACGCGCATGGGCGGCGCCGACAAGGGGCTGCAGGTGTTCGACGGCCTGCCGCTGGCGCTCCACGCGCTGCGTCGCCTGCGGTTGCAGGTCGGTGGCGTCGCGCTCAATGCCAACCGGAACCGAGCGGTCTACGAATCGTTCGGCGCGCCGGTGTGGTCCGACGATCTGCCCGACCACCCGGGGCCGTTGGCCGGGTTCCTGGCCGGTCTCGATCGGTGCGGGACGCCCTTTCTGCTCGCGGTGCCGTGCGACACGCCCTTGTTCCCATCCGATCTCGCCGAGCGGCTGGCGCGCTCGCTCGTCGCGCACGATGCCGAGCTGGCCGTGGCGGCGGCGTCGCAGGCCGACCGCCACGGTGTCGTCTCGCTCCGGCCACAGCCGGCGTGCTGCCTGCTGCGCACCGGACTGCGCGAGAGCCTGCGGCGGTTCGTCGCCGGCGGCGGTCGCAAGATCGACGCCTGGACCGCCGGGCACCGGCGCGTGGTCGTGCCGTTCGACCGGCCGGGCGACGACCCGGACGCGTTCCGCAACGCCAACACGTTCGACGAACTCGATGCCCTGCGCGGTCGCGGCGCCAGCGTGGCCGAAGGTCCGGCGCGCGCGTCGGACCCGCTCCGCCCATGAGCCGCCTGGACGCCATCGCCGCCGCCCTGCCCGGCTACGACCCGGACGACCTGGACGTCGACGTCGCGCTCGCCTTCCTCGATCGCCTCGCGCGGGAACCGGCCGCGCTGGATTGCCGCGAGCTGCCGCTGCGCGACGCGCTCGACCGCGTGCTCGCGCACGACATCGTCGCGCCCGTGGACGTGCCGCCGCACGACAACGCGGCCATGGATGGCTATGCGTTCGACGGCGCCGCGCTGTCCGACACCGCATCGGGCGATGGCGACATCGTCCGGCTGCGCATCGTCGGAGGCACCGTCCTCGCCGGCACCGTGCGCGCCGGCCGCACCGGGCACGGCGAGGCGGTCCGCATCATGACCGGCGCGGTGATGCCGAATGGCCTTGACACCGTCGTGCCGCAGGAGGCCTGCCACGTCGGCGACGGCATGCTGAGCTTTGCCCGGACGGCTGTCGCGCCCGGCGCCCACCGGCGGCACGCCGGCGAGGACCTGCGCGCCGGACAGCCGGTGCTGCGTGCCGGCGACCGCCTGACCCCCGCCGCGCTGGGACTGGCGGCGAGCGTCGGCCGGGCCACGCTGCCGGTCCTCGACCGCCTGAAGGTGGCGTACTTCTCGACCGGCGACGAACTGCTCGGTCCGGGCGAGGCCCCCCGCGCCGGCGCCATCTACGACAGCAACCGCGCCGCCATCGGCGGCCTGCTGGCGCGCCTGGGCTGCGAGGTGATGGACCTCGGTCCGGTACCGGACCGGCCCCGGGCGCTCGAAGCGGCACTGCGTCGCGCGGCGCGGGATGCCCACGCGATCGTCACCACCGGCGGCGTCAGTGCCGGCGACGCCGACCACACCCGCCGCACGATGCGCGAACTGGGCGATGTCGCCTTCTGGCGCCTGGCGATGCGTCCGGGCCGACCGATGGCGGTCGGCGTGATCGCCACGGACACCCCGGCGGCGGAGACCGCCGGTGCCGGGCGGCCGCCGTCGGGCGCACCCGGCGCCGACCGCCACGCCCTGCTCTTCGGGCTGCCCGGCAATCCCGTGGCGGCGATGGTCGGCTTCCTGGTGTTCGTGCGGCCCGCGTTGCGCAGGCTGATGGGCTGCAACGACGCCGCGCGGTCCGCGTCGCCGCCGCTGCTGCGCGCGCGCCTCGCGACGCCGGTGCGCAAGCGCGCGGGCCGCACCGAATTCCCGCGCGGCCTCGTGACGACGGTGCCCGGCGACTGGCCCGTCGTCCATCTGGCCGGGGAGCAAGGCTCGGGCGTGCTCCGTTCGATGGCGTCGGCCAATGCCCTGGTGGTGCTCGGCCCGGCGGTCGAAGCCGTCGCGGCGGGCGAACTGGTCGACGTGATGCTGCTCGACGACCCGGCCTGAAGCGCGGGCGCGCGAGGAAGGACACGCCGGATCGCGCCGGGATGGGGAGACATTCGTCATAGCTGGTAGTACCTTGGCGTCCTGTCCGCCGCCGGCCCCCCGGCCCAGAATGCGCGCAGGAAGACCCAACCCATGACCATCGGCCACGACACCCTGCGCGACGTCAGCGCCCAGCTCTACGACCGCTCGCTGCGCGGCATCCCCAAGGACACCGACGCGGCCCTGCGCCGTGCCCTGGCGCGCGACGGCAACGAGACGGCGCGCCACACGCTAAAGATCATGCTGCAGAGTGCCGAGGCGGCGGCGCGCACGCAGCACTTCGTCTGCTCCGATGCGGGCGTGCCGGTGTACTTCGTGCGCGTGGGCACCCAGGCGCGCTTCGCCGGCAACGTGCGCGAGGCGATCACCGAGGGCTTCGAGCGGCTCGTGGAGACCATCCAGCCGCCGCTGCTGCCCCACGTGACGCACCCCCTGACCCTGGCGCGCGGCCACCGGGGCAAGGGCATGCCCATCATCACCTTCGACCTGGTCGACGACTGCGACTTCGTCGACATCACCTGCTCGCCCAAGGCGCTGGGCTCCGGGCGCTGGGCGGCACTGGAGATCTTCAGCTTCCCGGACCTGGCCACCATCGAGCGCTTCGTGCTGGAGACGGTCGTCAAGGCCGGCTCGCAGCCCTGCCCGCCGGTGGTGATCGGCGTGGGCGTGGGCGGCACCTTCGACTACGCGGCCAAGATGGCCAAGGAGGCGACGCTGCGCCCGATCGGCCAGCCGCATCCCGAGCCGATGGTGGCCGCGATGGAACAGCGCCTGGTGGAGGCGGTCAACAGCACCGGCTTCGGGCCGATGGGCACGGGAGGCGACAGCACCGCGCTGGCGGTGCACGTCGACTACTGCGCCGGCCACGGCTTCACGCCCGTGGCTGTGGCCTTCAACTGCTGGATCAACCGCCGGACCCGTGCCCGCCTCTACAACGACGGCCGCGTCGAGACGGTCGAATGAGCCGGACACCATGACCATCCGCACGCACCGCCTGAACTTTCCCCTGAGCGAGGCCGACGCGCGCGCGCTGCGCGCCGGCGACCTGGTCGTCATCGACGGCGAGGTCATCGTCACCGCCGGCATCCCGACCCACGAGCGCATGCTGCGCTGCCTCGACGGCCACGAGGCGCCGCCGATGGACCTGCGCGGCGCGTCCATCTTCCACCTGGGCAGCTTCAGCCGCGAGACCGACGGCCGCTTCGAGGTCCTCTACATCAACCCGACCACCAGCACGCGTTTCAATCCGGTCATGCCCCGGCTGATCGAGGGCTTCGGCTGGCATGCCATCGGCGGCAAGGGCGGGCTCGATGCCGCCAGCCTGCCGGCGATGCGCGCGGCCGGCTGCGTCTATCTCTCGTTCCTCGGCGGGGGCTGCACGCTGCTGTCGGCGGCGGTCAAGGAGGTGGTGCAGATCGGCTGGAGCGACATGCTCATGCATTACCGGCTGGTGCGTCTGCGGGTGGAGGGCCTGGGGCCGGCCACCGTCGGCATCGACGCCCACGGCCGCAGCCTGTACGCGGAGGAACAGGCCAGCGCCAAGGAGCGCCTGCCGGAGATCCTGGCACGGCTGGCAGCGCGCCGCGCCGAGGCCTGAACAGGCGACGAACGCCTCAGAGCCGGCCCTGGGCGCGCAGCACGCCCTTGTTGGCGAGCATGTCCGCGCGCTCGTTGCCCGGATCGCCCGAATGGCCCTTGACCCAGCGCCACTCGATCAGGTGCCCGCTCTCGTGCACCAGCTTGTCCAGCCGCTGCCAGAGTTCGGCGTTCTTCACCGGCTGCTTGGTGGACGTGCGCCAGCCCTTGGCCTTCCAGCCGTGGATCCACTCGGTGATGCCCTGGCGCACGTACTGGCTGTCGAGGTAGATGACGACCTTGCACGGACGCTTGAGCGCTGACAGGCCCTCGATGACGGCTTCGAGTTCCATCCGGTTGTTGGTGGTGACGAGTTCGCCGCCGAAGATTTCCTTCTCCGTCGCCCCCGACTTGAGCCAGGCGCCCCAGCCGCCCGGGCCGGGATTGCCCTTGCAGGCGCCATCGGTGTAGATCTGTACTTCGGTCAAGGGTCGTGTCCTCGTGGGGTTGGGTGAATGTTTGGGGAATGCGGGGTCGCGCCGCCGGTCGGTCGAACACGCGCTCCGGCTGGCCGGAAGGTCCGCGGTCAGGGCGTGCCGGACGAGGGCGGCGGCCGCCGGTGGACCCGGCCGGCGATCGGGACCGGCGCGCCGGCGCGCTGCGCGCTGCGCCGCCAGTTGGCGCCGAGCAGCCGCAGCCCGCGCACCCGCTTGACCCCCACCATGAAATACACCGCCCCGAAGATCGGCCACCAGCGCTCGCCCGCGCCGTCGAGCCAGCGGAAACGCGCCAGCCAGGCCTCGGTGCGGAAGGCCGGCCGGTAGACGCCGAAACGCACCGACTCGACCTCGAAGCCCAGGAGCCGCAGCCAGTCGCGCATGCGCCAGTGGCCGATGGACTCGCCGGCTTCGGGCAGGAACAGCTCGCCCAGACCGAGCCGGCGACACAGGTGCGCGCGGCGCTGGCGCATGGCCCAGAGGCTGGCCGGATTGAAGCCGCACAGCATCACGCGACCCTCGGGCACCAGCACGCGCTCCACCTCGCGCAGCGTGGCGTGCGGATCGTGGCTCAGTTCCAGCGTGTGCGGCAGCAGCACCAGGTCCAGGCTCGAAGCCTGGAACGGCAAGGCGTCGAACTCGGTCAACAGCACCGCGGCCCGTCGTCCGCCCGCGTCGCCCGACGCATCGGCGACCCATCGGTGCGGCATGCGGTTGGCCCGCAGGCCGTCGACGCCCACCGAACCGAGCTGCAGCGCGTGGTAGCCGAAGACATCGGCCACCGCATGATCGAACTGGGCCTGTTCCCACGTCAGCAGGTGACGTCCGGGCGGGGTCTCGAACCAATCCTCCAAACCTATAATTTGACCGCTCATGACCCTCGTTCCGCTGCCCGCCCTCGCCGACAACTACATCTGGATGCTGCACGACGGAGGCCACGCGATCGTGGTGGATCCCGGGGAGGCCGAACCGGTGTTCGAGGCGCTGGCGCGCGAGTCCCTGCAACTGGCCGCGATTCTAGTCACGCACCACCACGGCGATCACACCGGCGGCGTGGCCGCGCTGCGCGAGGCGACCGGCGCAAAGGTCTTCGGACCGGCGCGCGAACGCATTCCGGCCCCCTTCGTGCCGCTGGCCCAGGGCGACCATGCCGAGGCGCTCGGCCTGCGCTTCGAGGTGCTCGACATCCCGGGCCACACGGCCGGCCACATCGCCTTCTTCCTGCCGGCCACCACGGGCGCCGATGCCCGGGCGCCGCTCGTGTTCTGCGGCGACACGCTGTTCTCCGGCGGCTGCGGCCGACTCTTCGAGGGCACGCCGGCGCAGATGCTGGCCTCGCTCGACGCGCTCGCCGCCCTGCCCGACGCCACCCGCGTGTGCTGCGGCCACGAATACACACTTGCTAACCTGCGCTTCGCCCGTGCGGTGGAACCGGACAACGCCGAGCTGACTCACTACACGGCGCGATGCGAGGCCCTGCGCGCGCGCGGACAGCCCACCCTGCCCGCGCAGCTGGGCCTCGAACGCCGAATCAACCCCTTTCTTCGCAGCCGCGAAGCCACCGTCCTCGACGCACTGCAGGTGCATGACGGGCTTGCCGCCGACAGCGCGCAGGTCGACGTCTTCGCCGCGTTGCGCCAGTGGAAAAACGATTTCCGATGAAACTTCAGATCGCGGCCATCCTGGCCGGTGCCCTCTTCCTCACGGGCTGCGCCAGCACGTCCAATCCCGCCGCCATCGCCTCGCCCTCCGCCGGGGGCACCGCACTCCAGAGCGGCACCGCCGCGCCGGTGTATCCGGAAGGCTCCCTCACACCCATCACCGAGGGCGCCTTCGGCTCGCGCAGCGTCGCCAACCTGGCGCCGCCCGTCGACATGTGGGACCGCATCCGGCGCGGCTTCAAGATGCCCGACCTGGAGAACGACCTGGTGCAGGACCAGGTGCAGTGGTATTCCAGCCGCCCCGACTACGTCCAGCGCATGACCGAGCGCTCCAACCGCTACATCTTCCACATCGTCGAGGAGCTGGAGCGCCGCAACATGCCCACGGAGCTGGCGCTGCTGCCCTTCATCGAGAGCGCCTTCAACCCGCAGGCCGTCTCCAGCGCGCGCGCGGCCGGCATGTGGCAGTTCATGCCGGCGACCGGCACCGACTACGACCTCAAGCAGAACATCTTCCGCGACGACCGACGCGACGTGCTGGCCTCGACCCGCGCCGCGCTCGACTACCTTCAGCGCCTCTACACGATGTTCGGCGACTGGCACCTGGCGCTGGCCGCCTACAACTGGGGCGAAGGCAGCGTCGGACGCGCCATCGCCAGGAACCAGCGCGCGGGGCTGCCCACCGGCTACACCGACCTCGCCATGCCGGCCGAGACGCGCAACTACGTGCCCAAGCTGCAGGCGGTGAAGAACATCGTCGCCGATCCCCAGCGCTTCCGGGTCGACCTGCCGGTGATCGCCAACCACCCCTACTTCCAGACCGTGGTGCTCACGCGCGACGTCGACGTGTCGCTCGCCGCCAAGCTCGCCGACGTGCGCGTCGAGGACTTCCGCGCGCTCAACCCGGCCGCCCACAAGCCGGTGCTGCTGGCCGCCGGCACGCCCCAGATCCTGCTGCCGTGGGACAACGCGGCCGTCTTCCAGCGCAACTTCGACGCCTACACGCAGGGCCAGTACGCGAGCTGGACAGCCTGGACCGTGCCCACCACCATGACCGTGGCCGACGCCGCCCAGCGCTCGGGAATGAGCGAGCCGGACCTGCGCGCGATCAACAACGTGCCCCCGCGCATGCTCATCAAGGCCGGCTCGACGCTCATCGTGCCGCGCAACGCGCGCGTGCTGGAGGACGTGGACGCGCTGATCGCCGACACCGGCCACCTGAGCTTCCAGCCCGAGATCGTGACCCGCCGCACGCTCGTCAACGCCGGGCGCAATGAGAGCGTCGCCAGCATCGCGCGCCGCTTCCGCGTGAGCGCGGCCAGCGTCGCCGAGTGGAACGACGTGAAGCCCACCCATGCCTTCCAGCGCGGCTATCAGGTCGTGGTGTTCGTGCCCGTGCGCGCGGCGGGCTCGGCGCAGGTGGGCAGCGGCAACGCGGCCGCGCAACGCGCCGTCGTCCGGACGCCCGCCGCCGCGCCGTCCGTGGCGGTCCCGGCGCAGAAAGGCGGCTCCTTCAAGCGGACCGCATCGACGTCGACGGTCCGAAGGGTGCCCCCGGCGGCGGCCGCCGCGCGGCAGCCCGTCGTGCGGGAAAAGCGCGCGGCCGCCGTCGCGCCCACGGCGGCGGACAAGAAGAAGCGCTGACGCCCCGGGCATGTCGCGGCCCCGTACGGCCTGCGACACGCCCTGGATCAGGCGTGGAACCGGTCCTTGGCGCGCTGCGCGAAGCGGTTGGTGTAGGTCTTGTCGAGGTCGACCCGGTCGCCCTGGATCGCCGGATCGAAGCCGGTCAGCGCGGCCAGCGCCGTCCTGGGTCCGTCGGGCGGCACCAGACCGTCCACCGAAATCGCCTCGCGCATCTTGTCGAAGGCCGAGAGGTACAACGCGCGGTCCCCCAGCAGGTAGGCCTCCGGCACCGTCTTGATGATGTCGCCGGGACCGGCCGTCTGCAGCCACTTCAACCCGCGCACCACGGCATTGGCGATCGCCTGGCAGGTCCGGGGGTTCTTCTGCACGAACTCGATCGGCGCGTACACGCAGGACGCCGGCATCGGCCCGCCGAACAGGTCGAGCGTGCCCTTCTGCGTGCGCGTGTCGCACAGGATCTTCACGTCGCCCTTCTGCTCGAGCATCGTCATGACCGGGTCGATGTTGCTGATGGCGTCGATCTGGCCGGCGCGCATCGCCGCCAGAGCCCCCGCCGCCACGCCGACGCCGACGTAGCTCACGTCCGCGCCATGCAGGCCGGCGCGTGACAGGAACAGGCTGGCGACCATGTGGGTCGAGGCGCCCGGCGCGGACACGCCGATCTTGCGGCCGCGCAGGTCGGCGACGCCACGGTAGCCCGCGAGGGTCCGGGTCGACACGCCCACCGCGATCTGCGGCGCGCGCGCCTGCATCACGATCGACTGGAAGACCTGGCCCTTGGACTGCAGGTTGATGGTGTGCTCGTACGCGCCGGCGCCCACGTCGGCGGTGCCGCCGATGACCGCCTGCAGGGCCCGCGCCCCACCGGCGAAATCGGTGACCTCGACGTCCAGCCCCTCGTCCTGGAAGTAGCCGAGCTGCTGGCTCACGGTCAGCGGCAGGTGATAGAACGCCGCCTTGCCGCCCACCGCCATCGCGATGCGGCCCTTCTCCAGCCTGGCCTGCGCCCGGACACCGGGCATCGCGAGGGAAGCGGCCCCCAGCACGGCGGCGGTGCCATGGAGAAAAGTGCGGCGATTCGTCATTGAGCGTTGACTCCCCCCGACGCAGCGCCCGTTCGTCGCGCCCCGTCCATTCGTCGTTGTGTTGTTCGGCGAGAGCTTAAATCGCGCGTCGGAGCCACGTCATCGGGAACATCCCCCTGCGGGTTTCCACGCGAGAACAAAGGCCTCGGACGTCGGCGGCCACACCCGCGCGCGACCGGCTCCGGCGCTGCGGGATCGAGCTAGCGCCCCGCGAAGAGGATCGCGACGTTGACCGCGAAGCCCAGCGCCCACACCGCGCTGCGCAAGCCTCCGGCGCCGGCCACGTAGAGGCTGACGTAGAGCACCCGCAACACGACGTAGGCACAGGCCAGCAGGTCGATGCGGCCCTGCGCGGCGCCGAGCTGGTGCGCGATCACGACCGCGCCGATGAACAACGGCAGGCCTTCGAAGCCGTTGGCCTGCGCCGCGTTGGCACGCGAACGCCAGCCGCTCTGGCGCGACGCCCACTCGCGCGGCGCGGCGTTGTCGCGCGGTCCGTAGGCACCGACCTTGGCGAGGTAGGCGCTGAGATAAGGCAGCACGGCGGCCGCCAGCACGCACCAGTACGCCAGTGTCAGGGAAGGAATGTCCATCGATGCGTTCTCGTTGTGTCCTCAGCGGCGATCGACCAGGGCGTGGGCGATGGTGCCCAGGTCGACGTACTCGAGTTCGCTGCCCGCCGGCACGCCGCGCGCCAGTCGCGTCACGGTCAGGCCGCGCTGGCGCAGCGCCTCGCCCACCACGTGCGCGGTGGCCTCGCCCTCGGCGGTGAAGTTGGTCGCGAGGATGACCTCGCTCACGACGCCGTCGAGCGCGCGGTCGAACAGCTTCTGCAGCCCGATATCGCGCGGCCCGATGCCGTCGAGCGGGCTCAGGCGTCCCATCAGCACGAAGTAGTAGCCCCGGAAGGCGCCGGTGCGCTCCAGCGCGGCCTGGTCGGCCGGCGTCTCGACCACGCACAGCTTGGTCGCGTCGCGGCGGGGGTCGAGGCACACGTTGCAGACCTGTCCCTCGGTGAAGGTGTTGCAGCGGTCGCAATGGCGCACCCGCGCGGCCGCCTGCTGCAGCGCGCGGGCGAGCAGGTCGGTGCCGGCGCGGTCGTGCTGCAGCATGTGGAAGGCCATGCGCGACGCGGACTTCACGCCCACGCCGGGCAACCGGCGCAAGGCCTCGACGAGGGCTTCGAGCGAACTGGCGTCAGCCATGGCGTGGCGGCACGGTCGGTGTCACGGCGAACCTCAGAAAGGCATCTTCATGCCCGGCGGGAGGCCGGCGGTGAGCTTGCCCATCTTCTGCTCGCTCACCTCCTCGGCCTTGCGCACGGCGGCGTTGAAGGCGGCGGCCACCAGGTCCTCCAGCATGTCCTTGTCGTCGGCCAGCAGGCTGGGGTCGATGGTGATGCGCTTGACGTCGTGCTTGCAGGTCATCAGCACCTTCACCAGGCCGGCGCCCGATTCGCCCTCGACCTCGATGTGGGCGAGTTCCTCCTGCGCCTTCTTGAGGTTGTCCTGCATGGCCTGGGCCTGCTTCATGAGGCCGGCGAGTTGTCCCTTGTTGAACATGGTCTTGATCCTGGAAAGGTTGGGGTTGAAATGAAAAGGTGCGAATCAGCGAATCGGTGGATCGGACGGGGCCCCGGCGCGGCGTTCCGCAGGAGGCGGCCGGGTCAGGCCGGCTTGAGCGATCCGGGGACGATCTTCGCATCCCAGTCGCGCATCATCGACTGCACCTCGGGGTCGTTGTGGATCGCTTCCTCGGCCGCGCGCTGGCGGGCCTCGGCGGCGAGCCGGTTGCGACGCGCGGGACTGTCGGTGACGCCACCGATCTCGATCGCGATCGTCACGCCGTGGCCGAGCGCGGCGAGCGCGGCCTGCAGGCGGTCGCGGCTCGACGGCTGGTTGAGGGATTCGCGCTCGACGCGCAGCAGCCAGCGGTCGACGTCGCGCGCGACCAGTTGCGACTGCAGCGCCAGTTCCCGCGCCAGCGCGGTGATGGCTTCGGCCACCACCATCCGCGTGACGGTGGCATGCCAGAAATCGCCGGCCTCGCTGGGCTCGACCGGCTGCGCGCCGGCCGCTCCGGCGCCGCCCGCCGCGACGCGACGCACCGCATCGCCGGCGTCCACCACCGACCGGTCGCGCGACGCCTCCCGGCCCGGGGGTTCGGGCTGCACGCGCACCGGAATGGCCAGCACGCGGTCGGCCGGCGGCAGTTCGTCGGGTGGCTCGCCGTCGTCGGGATGCCGGACATCGACCGCCGACGCCGGCACGGACGCCTCGCGCACCGGCAGACGATGCCCGTGCGGCGCCGTGGCGCGGGACACGAAGGACGACGCCATCGTCGACGGCGCGGCGGGCGTGGCGGGCGTGGCGGCCATCGGGCTCGTGGCGGCGATGGGCGATGGCGATGGCGCGGACGCCGCGACGCCGCTCACCGGCGCGGGACGTTCGACCTGCGCCTGGACACCGTCCGAAGCGGCCGTCGGCACGCGGCCGGTGGGCACCGCACGCGCCGCCGCATCCGGCATCGGACACTCACGCGGCGGAGTTTTTTTTTCCTGCTCGGACGGTGCCGTCCCTTCCTGCGCGCGCCCGCCCGGTGGCTTGAAGGCCAGCAGCCGCAGCAGCACCATCGTGAGCGCCGCGTATTCGTCGGGGGCCAGGCCGAGTTCGCCGCGTCCGTGCAGGCACAGGCTGTAGAGCAGTTGCGTCTCGTCGGGGGGCATGGCGGCGGCGAGGCGCGCGGTCTCGGCGGCATCGGGATCGGCGTCGTTCGACGCCGCGGCGGCTGCGCGCGAGGGCACCGCCTGCAGCACGGCCATCGACTGCAGCACGGTGGTCATCTCCTCCAGCGTCGACGCCGCGGCGATGCCCTCGCGCCGCAGGGTCTCGGCGGTCTCGACGACCGTGCGGCCGTCGCCGCGCGCGAGCGCGTCGATCAGGCCGAAGACATGGCCGCGGTCGGCACTGCCGAGCATCTGGCGCACGCCGTCCTCGCGCAGCGCGCCGTTGCCGAACGCGATGGCCTGGTCGGTCAGGGAAAGCGCGTCGCGCATCGATCCGCGCGCCGCCCTCGCGAGCAGGCGCAGCGCCTGCGGCTCGGCCTCGACCTGCTCGGTCGCGAGCACCTGCGTCAGGTGCTCCAGCACGGTCTCGGGCGCCATCGGGCGCAGGTTGAACTGCAGGCAGCGCGACAGCACCGTGACCGGCACCTTCTGCGGATCGGTCGTGGCGAGGACGAACTTCAGGTACTCCGGCGGCTCCTCCAGCGTCTTGAGCATCGCGTTGAACGCGGTGTTCGTGAGCATGTGCACCTCGTCGATCATGAAGACCTTGAAGCGCCCCTGCACCGGCTTGTAGACCGCCTGCTCCAGCAGGGCCTGCACCTCGTCGACGCCCCGGTTGGACGCGGCGTCGAGTTCGGTGTAGTCCACGAAACGGCCGGCGTCGATGTCCCGGCAGGCCTGGCACACGCCGCACGGATGCGCCGTGATGCCGCCCTGCCCGTCGGGTCCCTGGCAATTGAGGGACTTGGCCAGGATGCGCGAGACGGTGGTCTTGCCGACGCCGCGCGTCCCGGTGAACAGGTAGGCGTGATGCAGCCGACCGGTGGTCAGCGCGTTGGACAACGCCTGCACCACGTGCTCCTGGCCGACCATTTCCTCGAAGTTGCGGGGCCGGTATTTGCGAGCGAGCACGAGATAGGACATCGGGGCGATTTTACGTGCCGCACGGGGCCCGCCCGGTCGCATGGCGATGCGTCCGCCGGGTCGCCGCAACGCCCGTTTCGCAATCACCGAGGGCCATCAGGGTCAAACGTCCTTCGGTCTACAATGGCGGTTGACGGGCCTCCCCGCATGGTGAAGCGGCCAACCGGGTCAGGTGGGGAACCAAGCAGCCCTAACTGCGTAGTCAGTGCCGGGGGTAAGGCTCGTCAACCTCATTTCAGCGCATCAAGTTGGTCTTCGCCAGCTCCAGCACCTCGTCGCCACGCCCCGATAGGATCGCACGCAGCGCGTACAGGCTGAAACCCTTGGCCTGTTCGGCCTGGATCTTCGGCGGCATGATCAGTTCCTGGCGTGCCGCGACCACGTCCACCAGCACCGGACCGTCGTGCGCGAAGGCTGCCGCCAGCGCGGGCCGCAGGTTCTCCGAGTCCTCGACACGAAGTCCCAGCAGACCGATGGCGTTGGCCATCGCCGCGAAGTCCGGGTTCCTCAGCGCCACGTTGGTCGACAGGTAGCCGGCCGCCTTCATCTCCATCTCGACGAAATCGAGCGAGCCGTTGTTGAGCACGACGATCTTGATCGGCAGCTTCAACTGCACCGCGCTCAGCAGGTCGCCCATCAACATGGCGAAGCCCCCATCGCCCGACATCGAGATCACCTGCCGGCCCGGGAACGCGGCCTGCGCACCCAGGGCCTGCGGCATGGCGTTGGCCATCGAGCCGTGGTTGAACGAGCCGATGAGACGGCGCCGGCCGTTCATGCGGAAATAGCGCGCCGCCCACACCACCGGCGTGCCGACGTCGGCGGTGAAGATGGCGTCGTCCACCGCCATGGCGTCGACCATCTTCGAGACGTATTGCGGATGCAGGGGCTCGCCGGCCTCGCGCGGCGTCGCCAAGTCGTCGAGGCTCTTCTGCGCGGCCTGGAAGTTCTCCCGCGCCTTTTCCAGGAAGGTCCGCGAGCGGCCCTCGCCGATCTCCGGCGCCAGCAGCGCCGCGAACTCGCGCACGTCGGCGACCACGCCCAGGGCCAGCGGCGTGCGGCGGCCGAGCGCCGACGGATCGCGGTCGACCTGGATGACCCTGGCGTCCTTCGGATAGAAGGCGCGGTAGGGGAAGTCGGTGCCCAGCATCAGCAGCACCTCGCAGTCCATGACCGCCTCGTAGCCCGAGGACAGGCCGATCAGCCCGGTCATGCCGACGTCGAACGGGTTGTCCCATTCGACGTGCTCCTTGCCGCGATAGGCGTGCACGACGGGCGCGGCCAGCCGGTCGGCCAGCGCCACAAGTTCGTCGTGCGCGCCCGCGCAGCCGGCGCCGGCGAGGATCGTCACTTTCGACGCGCCGTCGAGCAATGCGGCCGCGCGGGCGATTTCGGCCCGCGCCGGCACGAGGCGCGGCGCGGCGAGCGGGGGGAAGTCGGTCGACACGCCCTTGGGCATCTCCAGCAGCGACACGTCGCCCGGCACCACCAGCACCGCCACGCCGTTCTGTCCGATGGCCGTGCGCAGCGCGCGGTGCAGCAGTTCGGGCAGTTGCTGCGGACTGGTCAGCATCTCGCAGAAGTGGCTGCATTCGCGGAACAGCTCGGTCGGATGCGTTTCCTGGAAATACGACAGACCGATCTCCGAGGTCGGGATGTGGCTGGCGATGGCCAGCACCGGCACGCGGCTGCGGTGGCAGTCGAACAGGCCGTTGATCAGATGCAGGTTGCCGGGGCCGCAGCTGCCCGCGCAGACCGCCAGACGGCCCGTGGCCGCCGCCTCCGCTCCGGCCGCGAAGGCGCCTGCCTCCTCGTGGCGCACGTGCATGAACTCGATGCCGCCATGCGCGCGCAGGGCGTCGTTGATCGCGTTGAGGCTGTCTCCGGTGACGCCCCACATGCGCTCGACACCGGCGCTGGCGAGGGTCTTGACGATGAATTCGGCGATCGTGTCGGCCATGGGGGGCGAAGCTCCAGTGGATGGGAAGGCGCCGATTCTCGAAGCGCCGCATGCTGCACCGCGGCAGGACCGGGCCGCGTCGCCGTGTCTGCGCAAGGGCCGGGACCCGCGCGGCAGCCCCTACAATCCGTCTCCGACGCGGGTGTAGCTCAATGGCAGAGCTGTTGCTTCCCAAGCAACTGACGAGGGTTCGATTCCCTTCACCCGCTCCACGGATCCGACGGCGCCCGCCGTCTTGCAGATGCCCCGGTCCCCCGCTCCACGCGCAGCGCGGTTCCTCCCCGCCTTCCTTCCAGCCTCCTCCTCCACCGCGAATCGCCGGCCGTCGGTGCGCCGGCAGGGGAACGGCGCCCCGCCTTCCCGCGCCGTCCGTGAACCGGCGGCAGGAATGAGGTAGGGTCCGGGACGGCGCCGGTCGTCGCGACCGGGCCCGGGACTTCGATCCTGGCCATGTCTTCATCCCATCGGAGGCAAGAAAATGACGAACAGCTGTCCACCGGCAGGGCGTGCCGGATCGATGCCGGGATGGGCCGCGCGATGAAGCGGCTCGGCGAGGAGCTCCAGAAGCTCTCCAAGGAGGACATCGAGACGCTGTTCAAGCAGATCCTGGACGCGGTGCCCGACATGGTGCTGCTCAAGGCGCCCGGCTCGCGGCTGGTGTGGGCCAACGCCGCCTTCCGCGCCGCCTACGGGATGTCGAAGGGGCATTTCGAGCAGGTGGTGGACAGCTCGCACTACCGCCCGGAATACACGCGCCAGTACATCGAGGCCGACGCCGCCGTCTTCAACGACCACCAGACGATCGTCGTTCCCAACGAACCCATGACGCGCGCCGACGGCGAGGTGATCCGGGTGCACACGACCAAATCGCCGATCCACGACGAGCAGGGCCGCGTCGTGATGCTGGTGGCGGTCTGCCACGACCTGGCCGAGCGCAACCGGCTGGAGGCGCGGCTGCGGCTGGCCGACCGGATGGCGTCGGTCGGCACGCTGGCCGCGGGCATCGCGCACGAGATCAACACGCCGATCCAGTTCGTCAACGACAGCGTGCATTTCCTGCAGCAGGCCTCCGAGGACCTGCTGGGCTGCCTGCAGCACGTCGAAGCACTGCGTCGCCAGCTGGGCGACGGCGGCGCGGCGGCCACGCCGGGGGGCCTGGACCCGGCGGCCCGCGCGCTGGTGGCGGACGCCGACACGATCGACATCGCCGACCTCGCCGAGCACATCCCCAAGGCCTTCGCGCGCTGCCAGGACGGCCTGGACCGCGTGAGCGCGATCGTCCGGGCGATGCGCGTCTTCGCGCATCCGGCCAACGACGTCATGGCGCCGTCGGACCTGAACCAGGCGATCCAGAGCACGCTGACGATCGCGCGCAACGAATACCGGTTCGTCGCCGACCTGACGACGGCGTTCGGCGAGCTGCCGCCCGTGCACTGCCTGATCGGCGACATCAACCAGGTCGTGCTCAACCTGGTGGTGAATTCGGCCCATTCGATCGCGCAACGCAACGCCGGCACCGACCGCAAGGGACGCATCGACATCCGCACGACCTGCGACGCGACGAACGCGTTCATCGCCATCGCCGACACCGGAACAGGCATCGCGCCGGACATCGCCTCGCGCGTTTTCGAGATGTTCTTCACCACCAAGGAAGTCGGCAAGGGCACCGGCCAGGGCCTGGCGATGGCCTGGTCGGTGATCACGGAGAAGCACGGCGGAGAGATCCGGTTCGAGAACAACGCCGACGGCGGCGTGACATTCACCCTGCAACTGCCCATCGCCGGCAAGGCGTCGTGAATCCGGCGCGGCGCGGCGCGCGAACCACCAGGGAACCGATCGGAAAGTCATGTCGATGAATCCAGCCACGAAACCGCACATCCTGTGCGTGGACGACGAACCGCAGGTGCTGGAGTCGCTGCGGCTCAACCTGCGGCGCACCTGCACGGTGTCGACGGCCACCAGCGGCGCCGAGGCGCTGGCCCTGCTCGCGCCGGAAAGCGACGTCGCGGTCATCGTCTCGGACATGCGCATGCCGTCGATGAACGGCGCGGTGTTCCTGGCGCAGGCGCGCGTGAAGGCGCCCGACGCGGTGCGCCTCCTGCTGACCGGCCAGTCGGACATCGATTCGGCCATCGCGGCGGTGAACGACGGGCAGATCTTCCGTTTCCTGAGCAAGCCGTGCGCGCCGACCGTGCTGCTCGAGGCGGTGGCGTCGGCCGTCGCGCAGCACCGGCTGGTCACCGCCGAACGCGTGCTGCTGCAGCAGACGCTCCACGGCAGCATCCAGGCGCTGACCGAGATGCTGGCGATGGTCAATCCGATCGCCTTCGGCCGCTCCGTGCGGATCCGCAAGCTGGCCAGCGAACTGGCCGAACAGCAGCGGATGAAGGAGCGCTGGCAGCTCGAGGTGGCGGCGATGCTCTCGCAGATCGGGCACGCCACGCTCCCGCCCCAGGTCGCGGAGAAGGCGTACTACGGCCTGCCGCTGTCGGCCGAGGAGGACCGGCTGATCCAGGGCCTGCCGGTGCTGGTGGAAAGGCTGCTGGCCCACATCCCGCGCCTGGAGACGGTACTGGCCATCCTGCGCAACCACCCCGTCGGCCACGACGGCGCGTTCGATGCCCGCGGGCTCGCCCCCGCCGACGTGCCGGTCGCGCGCCAGGGCGCGGGCATGCTGCGCCTGGCCATCGACTTCGACATCCTGGAGTCGGCCGACAACGGAACGCCCTTCGACGTCGTGCTGGGCACCCTGCGGCGGCGTGGCGGCACCTACGCCCCGGGCCTGCTCGACGCGCTGGAGGCGGTGCGCGGCGCCGAGGCGGCGCCCGACGTCCAGCACCTCACCCTGCACGAACTCGACGTCGGCATGGTCTTCGCGGAGGACATCAAGACCCCCGCCGGGGTGCTGCTGGTGGCGCGCGGCTACCAGATCACGGCGCGGGTGCTCGAGCGCATCCAGGATTTCTCGACGGTCGGCGGGACGCAGGTCCGCTGGGCGGTCTTTCGCTAGGCCGGCACGGGCGGACCATGCGCGCGGCGCGGGGTCCGCGGCCCGGTGGCTTCCGGATCAGTCCCGTGGCGCGTCGTCGCGCGTCAGGCGGGCCATCACGTCGCCACCCCGGCGCGGTGGCAGCGCATCGCCCTGCCCGGGCAGGTCCAGCAGCAGGTAGGACGCGACCGCGCGCAGGCGCGGCGCGTAGGTGCGTCGCAGCCGCGCGAAGCGCTCGGCGCCGGACGCATCGCCGCGCCAAGCGGGCCACGTCGCGCGCAGGGCCGGGGCCAGCCCGGCGTCCCACGCCATCGGGTCGCCCGCTTCCGGCGTCCATCCGGGCCCATCCGGCGGCGCCACCGCGACCTCCAGCGATTCCGTCACCACCCCGAGCGCGCGCCGGGCGGCCGCGAAGGTGGCCTCGGCCTGGGGCGGACCGCCGGCCTCGTCGCCCGCGATCAGCAGCGCGCAGACGTCCATCAGCACGGCCAGCGCGGCCAGCCACGAATGGCCCTCGTGCTGGGACCGGTAGAACGCCAGCATCGGATAGGCCGCGTGGCTCTCGACCAGGTCGCCGGCCCACAACTCCCACTCGCGCAGCCATGCGACGAGCGCGTCGGGATCGGCCACCGCCGCGTGCCACGCCACCAGGGCCGCCACCGTGGGCGGCGTGCCGGCGCGCGCGGCCAGGTCGACGAGCTGGTAGTCGCGCCGCGAGAAGTGCTGGTAGAGCACCGGCAGGTAGGAGATCGTCAGCGCGATGAAGCCGAAACCGGTGCCGGCTTCCACGATGACCAGCAGGCGCCCGGTCGTGTGGTGCGGCACCACGTCGCCGTAGCCCAGGGTGAAGAAGGCGTCGCCGCTCACGCCCATGGCCTGCGCCAGCGTCATCGACGGCTCGCCGCCCAGCAGCTGCTGCAGCGCCCAGTGCAGCAGCCCGAAGCCGAACATCAGCAGGATGGCCCAGGCGCTGAAGAGCGCCACCATCGACAGCGGCCCGAACACGCCGGCGAAGTCCTCGCGCTGGCGTCCCGGCCGCAGCCGGCGCGCCAGCCCGGCCCACGCGGCCCATGCGAGCGTGAAGAACACCCGGTTGATGCGCCAGCGGCGGCGCACCGGGCGCGGCAGCAGCACGACCTCGAAGGCGTCGAGCAGCGTGAGCGTGACCAGGACCAGCCCGACGAGCGCGCCGAACCAGGCCATGGTCCTCAGGCGCCCTGCCCGCCGCGCCGCGCCATGTGCATCTGGTGCAGCGTGATCTTGCGCACCTCGGCCTGGCTGGTCTCGATGTGGGCGCGCAGCAGCATGGCGGCCTGGTCGCCGCGATGGGCGCGCACGGCCCCGAGGATCTTGGCGTGCTCGTCGTAGGTGGCGTCGATGCGCGGCTGCTGCGTGAAGTCGAGCCGGCGGATGATGCGGATGCGCTCGGTCACCTCGCGGTGCACCCGCGCCATCTCGGCATTGCCCGCGGCGGCGACGAGCGCGCAGTGGAAGTCCTCGTCCCACTGCGCGACCTGCGCGGTGGCGCCGCTGCGTTCGGCCACGGGCACCAGCCAGATGGCGGCCAGACCGTCGAGCCGCGCGTGGTCGATGCGGCGGTCGGTCTCGCACAGGCGGTGCACGGCGGTGGTCTCCAGCACCATGCGCAGGTCGTAGAACTGCTCGAACTGGTCGAAGTCGAACGGCAGCACGCGCCAGCCGCTGCGGAACAGCACCTCGACGAAACCTTCCTGCTGCAGCCTGAACAGCGCCTGGCGCACCGGCGTGCGCGACACGCCCAGGCGCTCGCCGATCTCGTTCTCGGTGAAGCGGTCGCCCGGCACGAGCCTGAATTCGGCGATGTCGCGCTTGAGCTGCGCGTGCACCTCGTCGGCCCGCGTGCGGAAGACGGCGACTTCGGCGGGGGCTGCGGAGAGGGGGGCGAGCGCGGACACGGCAGCGATGTTAGTCCCGCAGCGCCGCCATCAGCGCCGCGCCCGAGGCCGTCCAGCCGACGATGCCGCCCTGCGCGCGGATCATCTCCAGCGTGGCGGCCTTGAAGGCGGGAAAGTAGCTCTCGGTGCAGTCCTCCAGCAGCAGCCCCTCGTAGCCCCGGTCGTTGGCCTCGCGCATGCTGGTCTGCACGCAGACCTCGGTGGTCACGCCGCCGAACACCAGGTGCGTGATGCCGCGCGCGCGCAGGGTCTCGTGCAGGCCGGTGGCGTGGAACATGCCCTTGCCGGGCTTGTCGACCACCAGTTCGCCCTCCACGGGCGCCAGCGCGTCGATGATCCGGCTGCCCGGCTCGCCGCGCACCAGGACGCGGCCCATCGGCCCCACGTCGCCGATGCGCAGCGTCGGATGGCCGCGATCGCGCTTGGCCGGCGGGCAGTCCGAGAGGTCGCTCAGGTGCGCCTCGCGCGTGTGCACGACCCAGCCGCCGGCCCGGCGCCAGGCGTGGAGCACGGCGCGCGTGGCCGGCACGATGGCCTCGAGCAGCGACACGTCGTTGCCCAGCGACGCGCCGAAGCCGCCGGGCTCGATGAAGTCGCGCTGCATGTCGATCAGGACCAGCGCGGTGCGCGCGAGGTCGAATTCGTAGGGGAAGGGTCGGGCGTCGTCGATGCGCATGGGCGGGCTCTCGGGGTTCGGTCGTCAGTGGCCGCCGCCCATGTGGGCGCCCAGCACGTGCCGCTCGGCGGTCGCGGCCGGGGTCTCGAAGACCACCCGCCCCTCGCTCATCACCACGATGCGGTCGGACAGCGCCAGCAGCTCGTCGAGGTCCTCGCTGACCAGCAGCACGGCGCCGCCCTGCGCGCGCACCTGCACGATGCGCGCGTGGATCTCGGCGACGGCGGCGAAATCGAGGCCGAAGACCGGGTTGGCCGCGATCAGCACGTCGATGTCGCCGGCGAGTTCGCGCGCGAGCACGGCGCGCTGCACGTTGCCGCCCGACAGGCTGCGGATCGGCGCGCCCTCGCCCTGCGTCTTGACGCCGTACTCGGCGATCCAGGCCCGCGCGCGGCGCCGCCAGGCCGGAAAGTCCAGCAGGCCGCCGCGCGACAGCGGGGGCCGGTCGAAGTCGCGCAGGGCCATGTTCTCGGCCACGCTGAGGTCGCCGACGCAGGCGTTGCGCAGCGGCTCCTCGGGCAGGCTGCGGACCTTGAGCTCGCGGTTCTCGCGCCGGGTGGCGGCGTAGGGCCGGCCGCGCACGGTCACCCTGCCCGACAGGCGCGGGCGCTGGCCGACCAGGGCCTCGACCAGCTCGCGCTGGCCGTTGCCCGACACGCCCGCCACGCCCAGGATCTCGCCGGCGCGCACGCTCAGGCTCAGATCGTGCACGGCCAGCGTGCCGCGGTCGCCCATGGCCTGCAGGCGCTCGACGGCCAGCGCGACCGGGGCGTCGCCGGCCGGCGTCCTGCGGACAGGCGCCGCGCCGCCGGCGTCGCCGCCGTTCGACCCGCCGCCGCGCGATGCATCGCCGCCTGCGGTGAACGTCGTGTCGTTCGCCGCCGGCGGCGCCGTCGCGTCGTCCTGCGTCACGCCCATCATCGACGCGGCCAGCCGCGCGGGCGTGGTCGCCGCGACGCGGCCGTGGTGCACCGCGCGGCCGCGCCGCAGCACGGTCACGCCGTCGGCGTACGCCATCACCTCGCGGAACTTGTGCGTGATGATGAGGACGGTGCAGCGCCCGCTGCAGGCGATGTCGCGCACGTGGCCGAGCACCTCGTCGGCCTCCTGCGGCGTCAGCACGGACGTGGGTTCGTCCAGGATCAGCAGGCGCGGGCGCAGGTAGAGCTGCTTGAGCAGTTCGAGCTTCTGCTTCTCGCCGGCCGCCAGCGAGGCCGGCGTGACGTCGAGGTCGAGCCGGAACGGCGTGGTCGCGAGGAAGGCCTCCAGTTCGGCGCGCTTGTGCCGCCAGTCGATCACCGCCGGCGTGCGGCCGCCGGCCAGCAGCAGGTTCTCCGCCACCGTCATGCCCGGGGCCAGGGTGAAGTGCTGGTAGACCATGCCGATGCCCAGCGCGCGGGCGACGATCGGGTTGGCGATGTCCTGCTCGCGGCCGTCGATCAGGATGCTGCCCTCCTCGGCGCGCTGGAAGCCCGCGACGCACTTGACCAGCGTGCTCTTGCCGGCGCCGTTCTCGCCGAGCAGCGCGTGCACCGTGCCGGGCTCGACCCGCATCGTCACGTCGTCCATGGCGGTGAAGGCGCCGAAGCGCTTGGTCAGCCGGTAGGTGTCGAGCGCCAGCGCGCCGGTGCCGGCGGGCAAGGCGCCGATCGGGGTGGGGGCGGTGGAAGCGGTGTTCATGCGGACTCCGGTCGGGGCGTCACGACGGCGTGGCGTCCAGCGCCTCGAGCAGCGCGGCCGATTCGGCGTGCGCGCCGAAGACGCCGCCCTGCATCGTGATCATCTTCAGCGCCGCGAGGTGGTTGCCGTGGTCGGTGGCGGCGGTGCAGTCGCTCAGCAGCAGGCATTCGAAGCCCCGGTCGTTGGCGTCGCGCATGGTGGTGTGGACGCAGACGTCGGTGGTGATGCCCGTCAGCACGAGGTTGGCGATGCCGCGCGTGCGCAGGATCAGTTCGAGGTCGGTGGCGTAGAACGAGCCCTTGCCGGGCTTGTCGACGACCACCTCGCCGGCCAGCGGCGCCAGCGCCGGGATGATCTCCCAGCCCGGCTCGCCGCGCACCAGGATGCGCCCGCACGGTCCGTCGTCGCCGATGCCCACGCCACCGGCGCCGATGCGCCGCGAGCGCCAGCGCTTGTTGGCCGGCAGGTCGGCCAGGTCGGGGCGGTGGCCCTCGCGCGTGTGGATGACGTGAAAGCCCAGTTCGCGCATGCGCGCCATGACGCGCGCGATCGGCGCGATGGGCGCCTGCACCAGCGACAGGTCGTAGCCCATCACGTCGACGTAGCCGCCCGCGCCGCAGAAGTCGGTCTGCATGTCGATGACGACGAGCGCGGTGTTGTCCGGGCGCAGGTCGCCGTCGTAGGGCCAGGCGTAGGGCCGGGCGTCGACGGTGCGCGGCGCCGCGCCGGTGGCGGCCGTCATGCGCGCAGGGCCTTGCGGTGGGCCGAGTCGGGTGCCTCCGGCACGTCGGGCACGGCGTGCGGGACGTTGCGGGGCACCAGCGGGTGCGTGCCGGCGCCGCCGTAGGCGCGCACGGGCGCCGCGAAGCCGCAGGACGTGCCGTCCACCACCTTCACGTCGTCGCTCCAGGGCAGACGGTACTGGCCGGCCGCCATGTCGCGCATGTAGGTATAGGGGAAATCCTGCGCCCCGCCCTTCACCGCCACGTAGCCGCGGTGGTAGAGCTGGTAGATGTTGTTCTCCACGCCCCAGCCGGTGCGGGCTTCCCGCACCAGGTCGGGCCGCAGCTCGCAGGTGACGATCTCGTCGACGCGGCCGCCGCCCTCGACCATCACGGTGCCGTCGAAGCTGCAGAACATGCCCTCGCCCATCGAGTCGAAGCTGCCGTCGCTGCCGCACATGCACACGCTGGCGGTGTAGGCGAGGTTGCAGAAGGCGTTGGCCTGGTTGGTGATCTTCCAGGCGTGGCGGATGGGCGCGGTGTAGCCGGCGGTGCGCAGGATGATCTCGGCGCCCTTGTAGGCGGCCTCGCGGGCCATCTCGGGGAGCATGCCGTCGTGGCAGATGAGGAGCGCGAGCTTGCTGCCGTTGGGGCCGTCGCACACCGGCACGCCCAGGTTGCCCGGCTCCCAGGGCTCCACCGGCACCCACGGATGCATCTTGCGGTAGTAGAGCCGGATGGCGCCGGTGTCGTCGATGATCAATCCGCTGTTGTACGGGTTGCCGCCGGGGTTGGCCTCCATGATGGAGAAGCAGCCCCAGATGGTGTGGTCGACGCAGGCCCGGCGGAAGGCCGCGACCTCCGGACCGTCGAGCGTGCACATGATCTCCGGCGCCGTGTCCATCGACAGGCCGTGGAGCGAATACTCCGGAAACACCACCAGGTCCATCGTGCCCTGGTTGCGCCGCGCCTTGCCCACCAGCTCGACGATGCGCCGCGTCTGCGCGGCCAGGTCCTCCGGCGTGCGCACCACCGGCAGCTGCAGCTGCACCAGCCCGACGACGACGCCGTGCGCCGACTTGTTCAAACCACCCAATCCGCTCATGGAAGATGTCCTTCTATCGATTCGAGGAAAGTTCACCCGGGCTGCCGGTGGCGACGCTGCCGGGGCGGCAGGTGAACATCAGGATCACCAGCGTGAGCACGTAGGGCACCGTGTTGAACAGGTGATAGCCCCAGCCCACGCCGATGGACTGCAGCGCCGGGCCGATCGCCCCCGCGCCGCCGAAAAGAAAGGCCGCGCCCACGCAGCGCAGCGGGCTCCAGCGCGCGAAGATCACCAGCGCCACCGCGATCAGGCCCTGCCCGCTGGAGATGCCCTCGTTCCAGCTGCCCGGGTAGAACAGCGTGAGCGACGCGCCGCCGAGCCCGGCGATGAAGCCGCCCGCCGTCGTCGCCGCGATGCGGATGCCCGCGACCGAATAGCCCAGCGCCCGCGTGGCGTGGGCCGAATCGCCCGCCAGGCGCACCAGCAGCCCGGCGCGCGTGCGCGCGAAACCCCAGGCCAGGAACACCGCCAGCGCCAGGCCGACGGGCACCAGCGCGTTGAGCTGCAGCGCCGAGCGCACCACCGGGTCGTCGCTCCAGAAACCGAGCGGGATCGCCGGCAGCTGCGGCGCCTGCGGCTGGATCAGCGGCTTGCCCAGGTAGAACGCCAGTCCGGTGCCGAACAGCATCAGCGCGATGCCGGTGGCGACGTCGCTGACGCGGTCGAGCGAGCACAGGAGGCCGTGCAGCAGCGCCAATGCCGCGCCGGCACAGGCGCCGATCAGCACGCCCAGCCAAGCCGAATCGGTGAGGTAGGCGCCGCCGAAGGCCGCCATGGCCGAGAGCACCAGCACACCCTCGAGCCCCAGGTTGATGCGCCCGGACTTCTCCGTCAGGCACTCGCCCAGGCTCACGAACAGGAACGGCGCGCCGACCCGCAGCGCCCCGCCGACGATGCCCGCCACCAGCGCGATCCACTGGTCGGCGCTCACGGGCGCACCTCCGCCGCCTTGCGCGCCGGGGAGACCAGGCGGCGCCAGTCGATCATCCGCAGGCCCTCGCTCGCCAGGATCAGCACGAAGGCGATGCCCTGGAGCACCAGCACCGACGCGTCGGGCAGGCCCAGGCGCCGCTGCAGCAGGCTGCCGGCCGCGCCGAAGCCGCCGAACAGGATCGCCACCGGCACGATCGCCACCGGGTTGTGGCGGGCGATGAACGACACCAGGATGCCGGCGTAGCCGTAGCCCGCGATGAGCGAGGCGTTGGCGTTGGTGTGCACCGCCGCCACCTCGACCGCCCCCGCCACGCCGGCGCAGGCGCCGCCCACGCCGCAGGCCGCCAGGATCAGCCGCGTCGCCGGCAGGCCCACCAGCTGCGCCGCGCGCGGGTTGCCGCCCACCACGCGCACCGCGAAGCCCGAGGCCGTCAGCCGCAGCCACAGCCCCAGGCCGACGCAGGCGACGACGCCGATCGCCAGCCCCCAGTGGATGTCCGAGCCGCCGATGCCGCCGATGCGCAGGCCCTCGGGCAAGGCGTAGGTCGAGGGCTTGTTCAGGCTCGCCGGGTCGCGCAGCGGTCCCTCGACCAGGTGCTTGAAGATGCCGATGGCGATGTAGGCCAGCAGCAGGCTGCTGATGGTCTCGTTGATGCCGCGGTACTGGCGCAGCCAGCCGGCCAGCATCACCCACAGGCCACCGGCGATCGCCCCCGCGATGCACACCGCGACCGTGCCGGCCATGTCGTCGGGCAGCGTGACGGCGTAGGGCAGCGCCGCGCAGGCCAGCGCGCCCAGCACCAGGGCGCCCTCCCCGCCGATGACGACCAGCCCGGCGCGCGCCGGGATCGCCACGCACAGCGCCGTCAGCATCAGCGGGGCCGCGCGCTGCAGGGTGTTCTGCCAGGAGAACCAGCTGCCGAAGGCGCCGGTGAACAGCGTCGTCCACACGTCCACCGGATCGGCGCCCGCCAGCGCCCCCAGCAGCCCGAACAGCAGCAGCGCCGCCGCGATGGCGAACACCGGCAGGGCGATCTCTTTCAGCGCGGAGGGCATGGCCATGCGATCAGATCGAGCCCAGGACGCCTTCGACCAGGTAGTTCGTCTTCTCCAGTTCCAGGTCGGTCTGCTTGAGGGTCTTGCCCGCCGCGACGACCTCCTTGCCCTTGTTGTCCTTGAGCGGGCCCTTGAAGATGTCGAAGCCGCCGGCGACCATCTGGGCCTTGACGGCGTCGGCCTGCTTCTTCGCGGCGTCGGTCACGGCGGGGCCGTAGGGGGACATCTTCACGTAGCCCTCCTTCAGCCCGCCGCGCAGGAACGTGGGATGCGGCTTGCCGGCCTGGGCCGCCTCGATGACGGTCCGGTAGGCCGTGAGCCAGTTCCACTCGGCGCCCGTGAGGTAGGCCTGCGGCGCCAGCTTGGCCTGGCTCGCGTGGTAGCCGCAGACCATCTTGCCGCGCTTGGCCGCCGTCTCCACCACCACCTTGGGACCGTCGACGTGCATCGTGAAGACGTCGCAGCCCTGGTCGGCCAGGCTGTTGGTGGCCTCGGCCTCCTTGACGGCCATCGACCAGTCGCCGGTGAAGATCACGCTGCAGGTGATGCCCGGCTTGACCGAGCGCGCGCCCAGCGTGAAGGCGTTGATGTTGCGCAGCACCTGCGGGATCGGCTTGGCCGCGACGAAGGCGATCTTGTTGCTCTTGGTCATGTGCGCGGCGACCACGCCGTTGAGGAACTGGCACTCGTCGATGTAGCCGAAGAAGCTGCCGGCGTTCTTCGGCATGCCCTCGCTCCACAGGCCGCCGCAGTGCGAGAAGCGCACGTCGGGGTTCTTGGGCGCCACGGCCAGGATGTGCGGGTCGAAATAGCCGAACGAGGTCGGGAACAGCAGCTTGGCGCCGTCCTGCTGGATCATGCCGCTCATGGCCTTCTGCACGGCCGCCGTCTCGGGCACGTTCTCCTCCTCGATCACCTTGATGCCGGGCATCTTCTTGACCTCGGCCGCCGCCTGCGCGTGCGCCTGGTTGTAGCCGTAGTCGTCGCGCGGGCCGACGTAGATCACGCCCACGGTCAGCGGCTTCTGCTGCGCGCCGGCCAGGGCGCTCCAGCCGCCCAGCGTGCCGGCGACGCCCAGCGCGGCGAGGGATTTGAGGGAGTCACGGCGATCGATCGGTTTCATGGGAAGGCTCCGCGTAGGAAAGGGATGAAGGAAGAAGACGGACGGGCACCGAGGCCGTCCCGCGTCTTGGATACAAGTCGGTGTGCAAATTCCATGCCCAGTCGGATCAGTCCAGCAGGCTGACGTGGGCGGCCACCACGCGCCAACCCCGTGCGGTGCGCAGCCAGGTCTGGCTCTGGCGCCCCGTCCTGGCGCTGCCCTCGCGGCGGAACTCGCAGTTGGCGGTGGCGAAGTCCTCGCCGTAGGTGGTCAGCACGGTGCGCAGCAGCTCGCGCATCAGTCCCTGCGACGGCCGCGTGGCGCGAAAGGCGGCGATGGCGGCGGCGCCGTAGAGGTTCTCGGTCGCGCCGTAGCGCAGCGTGTGCGGGCTGTCCCAGAACAGCTCGTCGAGCACCTCGACCTTGTTGTGCACCAGCGCGTCCTCGTAGCGCGCGAAGGCGGCGGTGACTTCGGCCAGCACGTCGGGCCGGTTGATCTCGGGTTCCATGGGGTCGTCCTCGAAGGGGGTTGTCGATGTCGATGTCAGTCCAGCGCGGCGACCGGGGCGCGCGCGACGCCGGCCGCCTCCAGCGCCGCCGCCACGCGCAGCGCCACGTCCTCGCGCCACGGCGCCGCCACCACCTGCACGCCGATCGGCAGGCTCGGGTGCGCGCCCCACACCGGCACGCCGCACACCGGCAGGCCGATGCAGGAGAACGGCTGGGTCAGCACGCCCATGTTCGGGCGCACCGGCAGGCGCTGTCCGCCGAGGTCGAACCACTCCGCGCCGATCGGCGTGGCGGCGCACGGCGTCGAGGCGGCCAGCAGGACGTCGAAGTCCCCGAACAGCCGCGCGACCTGCTCGGCATACAACCGCCGCACGCGCTGGGCGCGCGCCACCCACGCCGCCGGGATCAGCGCGCCGGCCAGGAAGCGGTCGCGCGACAGCGGCTCGAAGTCCTCGGCGCGGCGACGCAGGTCGTCCAGGTGCAGCGCCGCGCCCTCGGCGTTGGTGATGAGGAAGGCCGCCGCGCGCCCGGCCTCCACCATCGGCAGCTCGACGCGCCGGTGCGCGCCCAGCGCCTCGGCCACGCGGTCGACGGCGGCCAGGGCTTCGGGCGACGCGCGTTCGCGGAAGTAGCCGTCGAGCACGCCGATGCGCAGTCCGCCGGCGCCGCGTCCGAGGTCGGCCAGCGTCGGCGCGACCGCGCGCTGCGCGCAGCCCGGGTCGCGCGCCGCGCCGTCCGCCTCCGGCCCCTGCAGCGCGTCGTAGGCCAGCGCCAGGTCGCGCGTCGAGCGGGCGAACGGCCCCAGGTGGTCGAGGCTGGAGATGAACGGGTAGCTGCCCGTGCGCGGCAGCCGCCCGAAGGTCGGCTTGAGCCCGAACACGCCGCACAGCGAGGCCGGCACGCGGATCGAGCCGTTGGTGTCCGACCCCAGCGTCAGCGCGACCTGCCCCGCCGCCACCGCCGCGCCCGAGCCGCCCGACGAGCCGCCGGCGATGCGCGAGAGGTCGTGCGGATTGCGGCACGGCCCGACGTGGCTGTTCTCGGTCGTGAAGCCGTAGGCGTACTCGTCCATGTTCAAGGCGCCGACCAGCACCGCGCCGGCGCGCTCCAGCCGGCGCACCAGCGCGGCATCGGCGCGGGCGGGCGGACGCTCGCGCTCGATCCTCGAGCCGGCGAGCGTCGTCAGGCCGGCGACGTCGAACAGGTTCTTGACGGCGAAGGGCACGCCCAGCAAGGGCAGCGCGCGCGTGCGGTCGGCCTGATCCGAAGCCAGCGACGCATCGACCTGCGCCGCGCGGCGCAGCGCCCGCTCGCGCACCACGTCGGTGAAGGCGTTGACGCGGCCGTCGGTGGCGGCGATGCGCTCCAGGCTCGCGCCCACCAGCGCGGTGGCGGTCACGCCGCCGCCGCGCACGGCCTCGGCCATGGCGCTGGCGTCTTGCAGCAGCAGTTCGGCGGCGTTCACCGGTCCGCCTCCGTCGACACCGGTGCGAACGCCACGGCCGATTCGGCGTGGGCGTCCAGCGGCACCGCCTCCAGCACGGCCGCGAACTCCGCGGCCAGGGCGAAGAAGCGCAGCACGCCGGGCCGGTGCGCGGGGTGCAGGGGCAGTTCGAGCATCGCCGCGGCGGCGTCGACGTAGGCCCCGGTCTGGTCGGGTGTCATCGGCGCACCTCCCGCTGGAAGATCTCCAGGCTGCGTTTCTTCATGGCGACGAAGCTGTCGGCGCTGAGCGTCTCCAGCGTGCGCGGGCGCGCGTCGCGGTAGTCGAGGATCTCGGCCACGCGGGTCGGCCGCTTGGTCAGCAGCAGCACCTGGTCGGCCAGGTAGACGGCCTCCTCCAGGTCGTGGGAGACCAGCAGCATGGTCGTGCCGGTCTGCATGAACACCTCCTGGAGCTTCTCGCGGATGAACAGCGTCATCTCGAAGTCGAGCGCGGAGAACGGCTCGTCCAGGAACAGCACCTCCGGGTTGGGCGCCAGCGCCCGCATGATCGAGGCGGTCTGCTGCTGGCCGCCGGAGAGCTCGTACGGGTAGCGCCGCAGGTCGAACTTGACGTCGAACGACGCCACCAGCTCGGCCATGCGCCGGTCGACCTCGGCCTTGCCGCGCCCCTCCAGCAGCAGCGGGTAGGCGATGTTGTCGATGGTGCGCATCCACGGAAACAGCGCCTCGCGGTAGTTCTGGAACACGTAGCCGATCTTGGTGTCCTTCAGGCTCTTGCCGTCGAACAGGATCTCGCCCGAATCGATCGGCACCAGCCCGGCGATCATGTTGATCAGCGTCGATTTGCCGCAGCCGTTGGGCCCGAAGACCGAGACGATCCGGTGCTTGGGGATGTCGAGGTCGAAGTTCTCGTAGAGCGGCCAGCCCGCGAAATGCTTGGTCAGCCCGCGGATGGTGATGTGGGTGCCGGCCGGGCCGGGCGTGAAGGCCGGCCGGGGCACCTCGGCGAACACGGGGGCGTTGAGGACGCTGCTCATCGGCCGCTCCAGTGCACGATGCGGCGCTCGGCCACCAGGAACAGCACGTTGAGCGCGTAGCCCAGCGCCCCGGCCGCGAGGATGGCGGCGTACATGCTCTTGACGTTGAGCACCTGCTGCGCGTTGATGATGCGGTTGCCCAGGCCGGCGTCCGAGCCGATGAACATCTCCGCCACGATGACGATCACCAGCGCCATCGAGATCGCCGAGCGCAGCCCGACGAAGCTCGGCTGAAGGCTCTCCCAGATCAGCACGTCCCGGAACACGCGCCAGCGCGAAGCGCCCATCACCCGGGCCGCCATCACGCGCTGCTTGCGCGCGTTGATGACGCCGTAGGCGCTGTTGAACACCACGATCAGGAAGGCGCCGAAGGCCGCGATGGCGATCTTGTTGACGTCCGAGACGCCGAACACCAGCAGGAACAGCGGGATCAGCGCCGACGAGGGCGTGGAGCGGAAGAAGTCGATCAGGAACTCGACGCTGCGGTAGACGCGCTCGTTGCTGCCCAGCAGCACCCCGAGCGGCACGCCGACGACCGCCGCGATCAGGAAGGCCTGCACGGTGCGCCAGACCGTGACCGCGAAGTCCGCCAGCAGCGGCCCGCCGGCCAGCCCGGTGCCCAGCGCGACCAGCGTGTCGGCCGGCGTCGGCAGCAGGATCGGCTTGATGAAACCCAGCCGCACCACCAGGTCCCAGACGATGAACAGCGCGACCGGGCCGATGAAGGGCAGCAGGCGGTCGCCCAGGGGGCGGCGCGGGACGGCGGGCACGGCGCCGTCGGCCGGCGGGGTCCAGGCGGCGCGGGACGCCGCGGGAGCGAGGGTGTCGGCCATGGCCTCAGGCCTTGTAGAGCAGCGTGTCCACGATCACCTTCTTGTCGAAGATGCCCTTCTGCGTGAACAGGTCGTAGAACTTCTGGAAGTAGGCGATGTCGCTCGGCGTGAACTCGTCGTGCAGCATGTAGGAGGCCAGCGGCACCTCGGCGGTGAGCGCGCCCTCGATGGCGGTGTAGCCCTTCATGTACTGCCGCGCCTCGGCCGGCTGGGCGCGCACCAGTTCCACGCCGCGCCGGTAGGCGGCGATGTACTTCCGCGCCGCGTCGGGGCTCTTGCGGATGAACTCGGTCGTCAGGCTGGCGGCGCCGCCGTGCCAGGGCGCCATCGGGTCGCCCAGGATGTACTTCGCGACCACGCCGGCCTCGATCACCCGCGTGGTGCCGTTCATGCGCCCGACCGTGCCGGTGGGCTCCAGCGTGTAGCAGGCGTCGACCTGCCCCGCCACCAGCGCCGCGACGTGCTGCCCGATGGGCAGCTCGCTGACGGTCGCGCCGGTGGCGCCGGCGCGCTCCAGCATGGTCTTGCACAGCGTCACGTTCTGGATGCCGGGGCCGGAGGCGACGCGCTTGCCCTTGAGGTCGGCCACGGTCTTGAAGGCGCTGTCCTTGGCGGCGATGAACTCGTCGAGCACGAACTTCGCGTTGCTCGGGTTGGTGCAGAAGATCTTGAACAGGCCGGGCTGCGCGATCTCGCCGATGGCCAGGTTGGCCGAGCCGGTGCCGTTGGCGCTGCCGTCGCAGCGCCCGGCGAGCATCGCCTCCATCACCTGCTGCGCGCCGGCGAACTTCAGCGGCTCCACGTCGATGCCGGCCTCCCTGAAGTAGCCCTTCTCGACGGCGGCGAAGAACGGCAGCCCCGCGGCCACCGGCCAGTAGCCGACGCGCAACTTGGGCGCGGACTGCGCCAGCGACAGGGACGGCGCCGCGAGCGCGGCCAGCGCGCCGAGGCCGGCGGCGGCGCCGGTGCGCAGCACGCGGCGGCGCGTGGGCGCGGCGGTTTCGGTGTCGGTGGCGGACGTGGCGGGGAAGGGATTGCGGGGTGCCATGGATGCAGCTCCTTGCGGAAGGGATGGAAAGACGGAAGGAAAAGGCGGAAAAGGAAACGCGGAACGTGACGGGCCAGGCGGCGCCCCGGGCTCAGGCGGCGGCGCGCGACGCGATGTAGGGCCGCCAGCCGCCGTGGTGCGTGATGTCCTCGGCGCCGTCGAGCGCGATCGACTCGCACACGAAGCCCTGCACGCGCTCGCCGTCCGCCAGCACCAGCGTGCCGATGCCCAGCGGCGCCGGGATCAGCGCGACGAAGGAGCCGTAGGCCGCCATCGGCATCTCCCACACCTCGACGACGATCGACGCGCCCTCGCCCGCCGGCACGCGCACCATGCCGGGCTTGGGCGGCACCGTGCCGGGCAATGCGTAGAGCCGGTAGTGCGGCGCGCTGCGCGTCTCGCGCAGCCGCACCGCGCCGCGCTCGGTGAGCTGGCCGTTGAGCGGCATGCCCGAGAGGTGCGCGCCGACCACCGCCACCTTCACCGTCGGCACGGCACCGAAGGCGGGCACCGGCAGCGCGAGCGCCTCGGGCATCGGCTCGCCCGTCGCGCCCAGGGTCAGGCCGCTGGCGTGGTGCAGGCGCTGGCCCAGCCGCGCGAGCTGGAGGTCGCTGCCGCACGGCCCGATCAGCGTCACGCCGAACGGCAGGCCGTCCGCGCGCAGGCAGGTCGGCACCGCGAGCGCGGCGTAGTCCAGCAGGTTGACGAAGTTGGTGTAGGCGCCCAGCTGGCGGTTGAGGGCGACCGGGTCGGCGCGCATCGCCTCGATGGTGCAGTGCGTCGGCGCGGTCGGCACCACCAGCACGTCGATGTCGTTCCACATCGGCGCGACGCGCTGCGCCAGGGCGCGAAGCCGCGTCTGCGCATCGACGAGGTCGGAGGCGCTGTAGCGCCGGCCCTGCGCCAGGATGCCGCGCACCGGCTCGATCACGGATTGCTCGTGGGCGTCGAAGAAGCCGCGCACGGCGGCGTGGCGCTCGGCCACCAGCGCGCTGTCGTAGAGCAGCGCGGCGATCTCGGCCAGCGGCGCGTAGTCGATCGGCACGCGCACGCCGCCGAGCGCCTCCAGCTGCGCGAGCGAGGCTTCGAAGGCGGCGGCGGCGTCGGCGTCGCCGAAGAACTCGAGCGTCGCGGGCACGCCCAGGCGCGGCGCGGCGGGCAGCGACGCCGTCGCCAATGGCAGCGCGCGCGAGTACGGGTCGAGCGCGTCGTGGCCCATCGCCACGCCCAGCACGCGCGCGGCCAGCTCGACGGTGCGCGCGAAGATCGACACGCAGTCCACGCTCCGCGCCGCCGGCACCACGCCGCGCGCGCTGACGAGGCCCCGGGTGGGCTTCAGGCCGACGATGTTGTTGAGTCCGGCGGGCACGCGGCCGGAACCCGCCGTGTCGGTGCCCAGCGCGAAGTCGACCTCCCCCGTGGCCACCACCCGCGCCGAGCCGGCGCTGGAGCCGCCCGACACGTACCGCGCATCGAAGGCGTTGGGCACCGCGCCGTAGGGCGAGCGCGTGCCGTTCAGGCCGCAGGCGAACTGGTCGAGGTTGGTCTTGCCCACCAGCACCGCGCCGGCGGCCAGCAGCCGTACCACCACGGTGGCGTGCGCGCTGGCGTCGTAGGCGAAGTCCGGGCAGGCGGCGGTGGTCGGCCAGCCCGCCACGTCGATGTTGTCCTTGACCGCGAAGCGCAGGCCGGCGAGCGCGCCCGCGCCCGGCGCGGACGCCGCCGGGTCGGCCAGCGGCGGCGCGATGCGGGTGATCCAGGCGGCGGCGGGATCGGCACCCGGCGCGGGCGTCGATCGGTTCGGGGTCGTGTCGTCATGCACCATCGTCAAGCATCCTGTCTTGTGTACATGAAGAGATGCAAAGGACGTGCCAGCGGCCCGGTCATCCCGGATCGCCCGCCGCCGCACGGTCGCAGCGCGCGCCGCCCGTGCAGGCGCGCGAGCCGCACGACGTCGAGGCGGTGCCGGCGGTGGAGCTTCGCTTGCACTCCCGGGACCATCCGGACGGCAGGTCGCAGGTCGCGGGATGGCCGCGCTGCCGGGACGATCAGGAGGCCGACGACTTGCCTTGAACGGCGCACCGGTGAGCCGGTGATCCGGTTGGAAAGCGGTCCGCGAAACCGCCCTGCGACCCGTTCTGCGACCGCCCGGCGCTGCCGCCGAGTGCCTCGTCGTCGCCTATTTCAGCCAGCGGTCCATCACGCGCTGGAACTCCCCGCCCGCCTGCGACAGGTGCAGCCACTGGTCGACGTACGCCTTGAAGGCGACGTCGTCGCGCGGAAGCATCCAGGCCATCTCGCCGTACTGCAGCGGCTTGTCGGGGTTGACGGCGCACAGGCCGGGCTTGAGCTTCTGCTGGGTGATGGCCTCGGCCGACTCGGTGACGAAGACGTCGGCGCGGTTGGCCAGGATCTCGTCGAAGATGGTCACGTTCTCGCCGTGCAGCGTCATCTTCGCCCGCTTGAAGTTGGCGCGCGCGAAGCGCTCGTTGCTGCCGCCCGGATTGAAGATCACGCGCGTCGCGGGCTGGTCGATGGCCGCGACGCTCTGGTACTTGGCGACGTCGGCGCAGCGCGCGATCGGCGTCTTGCCGTTGACCATGTAGGGCGCGCTGAAGAAGGCGCGCTTCTGCCGCTCCGTCGTCACCGACACGCCGCCCACGGCGATGTCGCACTTGCCCGCCGCCAGGTCCGGCAGCAGGTTGGCCCAGGTGGTCTTGATCCACTGCGGCTTCGCGCCCAGGCTGGCGGCGAAGGGCGCCATCAGGTCGACGTCGATGCCTTCGTAGGTGCCGTCCGCGAGCTGGAAGCTGAACGGCCGGTAGTCGCCCGGCGTGCAGATGCGCAGCGTGGCGGCGGACTGGACGGCGTCGAGGTGCGAGGCGGCCGCCCTGGCGACGGGCGCGGGGGCCAGGGCCGGCGGCGTGCCGGCCATGGGCGGCGGCATGGCGCAACCGGCGAGCACGGCGAGGGTCGTGAGGGCGAGGACGGAACGGGCGAAGGGCGCGATGCGCATGGGACGAACTCTCCTGGGGTGATGGGAACGCCGGAAGGCAGGAAGCGAGCCCGCATTCTGGGGGCGCGGCGGGGTCGTCCGCCCCGCGCCGCCCGCCGGCCATGGCCGCCACGGGCGTCGATCGATCCCCGCCGTCAGGCCCTGGGGGCCGGCGGCGCCCGGTGCGCCCGCACGCACGACAGCACGCTCAGCACCACCAGCACCATCGCCGCGCCCTCCCACGCCGTCGGCAGACGCCGCTCCCACAGGAAACCGTAGAGCAGCGCGAACAGCGTCTCGAACAGGATCATCTGCCCGACCATCGTCAGCGGCAGCAACCGGCTCATGCGGTTCCAGAAGGCGTTGCCGACGATCGACGCGGCCAGGGCCACGCCGGTCACCACCGCGACCAGGCGCCCCCACTCGGCGGCCGTGTGGCCCACGCCGTCGCCCAGCACGAAGGTCAGCCCCAGCAGGACGAGCGCCTGCGCGCCGGTGACCACGCCCGTGGCCAGGTTCCAGTCGTGCACCGACACCGCGGGCAGCCGCGCGAGCTGGCGGCTGTTGCCCACGGCGTAGCAGGTCCAGGAGACCAGCGCGCCGACGGCGCTGAGCAGCCCGACGAGGCCGCCGCGCGCCGTCTCCGCGCCGAGCGCCTGCCAGCCGATGCAGCCCACCCCCGCCAGGCCCAGCAGCAGCGACGGCGCGAGCCGGCGCAGGGGCACGGCGTGGTCGTCGCGGCTGCCGATCACCGTCACGGCCACCGGCAGGAAGCCGATCACCAGCGAGGTCATGGCGATGCCGCCGCGCTGCACGGCGTTGGCCAGCAGCACGTAGTACAGCGAATTGCCCAGCAGGCTCAGCCAGCACAGCGCGCGCCAGTCGCGCCCGCGCAGCGCCGCCTTCAGCGACACCCGACGCGGATACAGCAGCACGGCGGCGAACAGGCCGTAGGCCAGGAAACGCCCGGCGGCCAGCTGCAGCGGCGTGAAGCCGCGCGCGAGTTCCGGCGCCAGGAACACCAGCCCCCACAGCGCGCCGGCGGCCATGCCGCAGGCGATGCCCGTCCAGGTGGTGCGATCGATCGACGACGGGGAAAGCGCGGTGCCAGGAGTCATGCCCGCAATGTCGCCGATCGGCCGACGCCCGTCTCTCCCCGGTCTCCTGTCGTTCAGGCCCGTTCTCTCGCCTGCCGCCGCCACGCGGCCGGCGTGACGCCGAAGGCCCGCCCCATCGCCCGGGTCAGCGCGTTCTGGTCGGAATAGCCCGCCGCCACGGCCAGCTCGGCGATCGGCAGGTCGGTGCGGGCCAGCCCGTCGCGCGCGCGCCGCAGGCGCACCTGCGACAGCCACGCGGCCGGGGTGGTGTCGAGTTCGGCGCGGAACAGCGCGTGCAGCCGGCTCGGGCTCAGGCAGGCCGTCCGCGCCATCGTCGCGGTGGTCCACGGCTCGCCCGCGCGGGCCTCGACGATCGCCAGCAGGGCCGTCAAGCGAGAGGCGGGCCGCGCGGGCGCCTCGGCGAGGGCGTCGAGCATCAATGGCACCCAGTGCCGGGCGATCGCGGCGCGCGCCGGTCCCGCGCGCAGCATCCCGCCCATGTAGTCGACCAGCCGGTACGCCGCGGGCGAGAGCGTCAGGAACGGCCGTGCCGAAAACCGTTCCAAGAATCCCGCCCGGTCCGCGGCATCGGCCGCGTCGGCGATGCCGGCGGCGTCCGCGAGGTCGATCACCAGGAAGCGGTTGGTGCCCTGTCCCGCCTGCGAATGGCGGGTGCCGGGCGCGACGAACGCCGCGCGGCCCTCCTGCAGCAGTCCTTCCCGTCCGCCGATGTCGATCCGCAGCCGGCCGGCCAGCGGCAGCACCAGCTGCGAGAACTCATGGGCATGCGCGTCGCCCTCGGCGTCGTAGCTGCGCAGGTTCAGGGCGAAGGGCGGGCGCGAAAGCATGGGCCGGATGATCCCCCCAAAGGCGCGTCGCGTCCCGTCGATCGCGCCGACAATGGCGCCCGTTCCCACGCAGAAGAAGGTCCCATGCGACTCGTCGAATTCATCTCGTCGCACGGCGAGGCCATCCTGGCCGAGGCGGCCGTCTACGCCAGGACCCTGCCGCCCCTGGCCCACGAGACCGACGCGACGCTGCGGGACCACTTCCCCAGGATCCTCGAGGCCATCGTGGCGGACCTGCGCCAGCGCCAGTCGAGTGCCGATTCGCGCGCCAAGGGCATCGGCCAGGCCCCGGTCGACGAGGACGCGCCGGACACGGCGGCCCAGACCCACGGCCGCCTGCGGGCCAAGGACGGCCTGCAGACCGTCCAGCTGGTGGCCGAGTACCGCGCCCTGCGCGCCAGCGTGCTGCGGCTGTGGACGCAGCACGGCGCGGCGCACGCCTCGATCGACGACGTGATCCGCTTCAACGAGGCGATCGATCAGGCCATCGCCGAGTCCGTCGAGTACTACTCGGCCGAGATGGACCAGCTGCGCAACGTCTTCCTGGGCGTGCTGGGCCACGACCTGCGGGGACCGCTCAACGCGGTGCTGCTGACCTCCGAGCTGATCTCCAAGCTGTCGAGCGAGCCGGCGATCTCGCGCCACCTGGGCGTGCTGATCCGCAGCGGCCGGCGGATGTCGGCGCTGCTGGACACGCTGCTGCACTACAACCGCTCCGCCCTGGGCCACGGCATCGCCGTGCACCGCGCCCGCGTCGACCTCGGGCGCGAATGCGCGGCCGAACTCGAACTCCTTCGCGCCGCCCTTCCCGAGGCCGTGCTGACCCTGGCCTGCGAAGGCGACCTGGTCGGCGAGGTAGACGCCTCGTCGGTGCGCGAGGCCCTGGGCAACCTGGTCCACAACGCCGTCACCTACGGCGACGCCGGCGCCATCGACCTGCGCCTCGCGGGCACGCCCGACACGCTCGTCCTGACGGTGGCCAACACCGGCCCCGAGATCCCCGCCGACCGCATCGCGCGCATGTTCGCCCCGCTCGACCGCGCCGGGCAGGACGACCGGGGCAACCGCACCAACCTCGGCCTGGGCCTGTTCATCGTCCAGAAGATCGCCGAGGCGCACGACGGCCGCGTCGAGTGCCGCAGCTCGCCACGGCGCACGGTCTTCGAGCTGACGCTGCCGAGGCGGGCGCCGGGCGATCCCTCCACGGCCTGACCCGCCTCCGTCCGGCTCCACAGGATTCCCCGCGGCCGGGGCGCGTGGAAATCGCGGGCGTCGTCCCGGGCGATCGCATGCATCGTCTGGCGCGGGTCGGGGACGGCGCTTCCGACCACGGCCTCCTGGCTGCCTGCCGTGGAACGGACGACGGTGCGATCCACGGGAAAGTCTCCGATCCCTAAGGGATGGAACCAGTGACGATACGGCCGGCGGCGACTTACAAACGCATCCATCGACGCGCACGCAGCGACGCCCCGGAGGCCCACGGCCAGCGCCGTCGACCGCGCTCCGGACTTCCGCCCTCCCGCACCCGCCGCTCCTCTCTCCTCCTCTTTCTTCCCCGCCGCCATGCAAGCCAGCAAAGCCACCCAGATCCGGCTCGACCTCACGTCCGACCTGCAGAAGTGGCGCGCCTTCCTCGCCATCGCCGAACTCGGCAGCCTGACGCGCGCGGCGCTGTTCCTGGACAGCAACCAGTCGCTGCTCAGCCGGCACCTCAACGCGCTGGAGCGCGAGTGCAAGGCGCGGCTGTTCAACCGCACCGGGCGCGGCGTGGCGCTGTCGGACGTCGGCGAGCGCATCCTGCCGCTGGTCAAGTCGATGCTGGCGGGCGCGGAGCACCTGGAGCTGGAGATCCGCGGCGACGCGCGCGAGCCGGCCGGGCGCGTGACCATCGGCTCGCTGCCCTCGATCACCAACCCGATGGTCGGGCGGCTGTTCAGCCAGCTGCGCGAGCGCCACCCGGGCATCCAGCTCAAGGTGCTCGAGGGCTCCAGCGGCCAGGTCGAGGAGTGGCTGGCCGACGCGCGCATCGACATCGCCATCCTCTACCGCTACGGCACCGCGCACCCGGAACACGAACAGGTGCTCGCCACCGTCGACAGCTACCTCGTCGGCCCGGCCGGCGACCGGCTCACCGCCGCGCCGGAGCTGCCCTTCGCCGCCCTGGACGGCCTGCCCTTCATCCTGCCGGGCGCGCCCAACGGCCTGCGCACCGCGCTCGACGCCATCGCGCGGCAGGAGCGCATCACGCTGGTGCCGGCGATCGAGGCCGACTCGCTGCCGCTGATGCGCTCGCTCGTCGCCGAGGCGCGGCTCTACACGGTGCTGCCGCTGCACGCGGTGTGGACCGAGCTGCGCGAGGGCCGGCTGCAGGCCGCGCGCATCGTCGCGCCGGCGCTGCAGCGCAGCGTGTCGATGGCGCTGGCGCGCACCAAGGGGCCGAGCCGGGCCGTGTCGGCGGTGGCCGCCGGGATGGTCGCCATCGTCGAGGACAGCGCCCGCACGGGCATGTGGAACGCCGCCCTGGCCGCGCGCGCATAGCAGCGTTGCGCCGGCGGGCGACGCACGCGCGGCCGACCGGCCTAAGCTCGCGCGGACCTCGAGCCCCCCCGAACGGAGACATCCCCCGCATGCCGCGCCTCACGCTGTTCCCCACCGACACCATGGACGACGCCCAGCGCGCCGTGCACGACCGCATCGTCGCCGGCCCGCGCGGGCGCATCCAGGGCCCGCTGCGCGCCGCGCTGCACAACCCGGAGCTGGCCGACCGCTGGCAGGCGCTGGGCGCGCTGCTGCGCTACGGCACCACGCTGCCGCCGCGCCTGTCGGAACTGGCGATCCTGGTCACCGGCCGCGCCTGCCGCTCGCCCTTCGAGTGGTACGCGCACCGCGCCGAGGCCGAACGCGCCGGCATCGAGGCGCCGATCATCGACGCCCTGCTGGCGCAGGCCGTGCCGCCGGGCCTCACGCCGCAAGAACTCGCGCTCCACCGCTACGCGGTCGAACTCAACCGCGACCGCTCGGTCTGCGACGCCACCTACGCCACGGCGCTGGCACACTTCGGCGAACGCACGCTCGTCGAGCTGACGGCGCTGATCGGCTACTACACGATGGTCGCGATGACGCTGAACTGCCACGAGATCCCGCTGCCCGAGGGCGTCGCGCCGGCCTTCCCGCTGCCCCAGCACGAGGCCACGCCATGACCGCCGCCACCCCCACCTCGACGCCCTCGACGCCTTCCCCGACCGCCGCCGGCTGGGACTGCCACGCCCACCTGTTCGGCCCCTACGCGCGCTTTCCGCTCGCCGCCGACCGCGCCTACACGCCGCCCGAGGCGCCGCTCGCGGACCACGCGGCCCTGCTCGCGCGCCTGGGGCTGGGCCACGGCGTGCTGGTGCATCCGAGCGCCTACGGCCGCGACCACGCGCTGCTGCTGCACGCGCTGGCCGCCAACGCGAACCTGCGCGGCGTGGTCGTCGCGCAGGCCGGCGCCGACGCACCGGACTTGCGCGACCTGCGCGCGCGCGGCGTGCGCGGGGCGCGCTTCAGCCACCGCAGCGGCGCCGGCGCCAACTTCGCCGGCAGCGCGTCGCTCGACGACCTGCGCGCGCTGGCGCCGGCGCTGGCCGATGCCGGCGTGCACGCCGAGCTGTGGACCGACTGCCGCGCCCTCCCCGCCATCGCCGACGAACTCCGCACCCTGCCGGTGCCGGTCGTGATCGACCACATGGGCGGCTTCGACGTCGACGCCGGCGTGGACGACCCGGGCTTCCGCGCGCTGCTCGACCTGCTGGGCACCGGCCGGGTCTGGGTCAAGCTGTGCGCCTACCGCAACCTGCTCGGCCGTCCCGACCCGGAGGCCGGCCGGCCGTTCCAGCGGAAGATGATCGAGGTCAACCCGGAGCGCCTGGTCTGGGGCAGCGACTGGCCGCACCTGCGCGTGACGCCCGTGCCGGACGCCGCCGGGCTGCTGGCGATGTTCGAGGACTGGTGCGGCGACGCGGCCGTCGCCGAGCGCATCCTGCGCGCCAACCCGGCGGCGCTCTACGGCTGAGCCGCCTTCCGCGTCTTCGGCGTCTTCGGCGTCTTCGTCCGATCCTTCAACCCTCGGCCGCCTCGGTGGCCCGGAAGGACGGTCGCGCGCCGAGCGCATCGAACCAGGCGGCCAACCGTGGCGCGTCGGTGCGCCACGCGAGCGTCCCGAAGCGGTAGTCCAGGTAGCCCAGCGCGCAGCCGATGGCGATGTCGCCGATGTCCGGCGTCGTGGCGCCGGGCGCGGCGGCCTCGCCCTCCAGCAGCGCGAGCACGGCGCGCGTCTTGAGCGCGAAGGCATCGATCAGCACCGGCAGCGGCTGCGCCCGCTCGCGCTCGTTGCGCCAGAGGATCAGGGCGTCGAGCAGGCCGTCGCCGAGCGCGTGGCGGCGCAGCGCGTTCCAGCGCGCCTCGCCCCCGGCCGGGAACAGCGCGCCGCCCGCCTGCGCATCGAGGTACTCGCAGATCACGGCCGAGTCGAACAGCGGCGGCCCGTCCCCGCGCACCAGCGTCGGGATCTTGGACAGCGGGTTGTCCACCATGATGGCCGGGTTGGGCTTGAGCATCGCCGCCACGGAGCGCACGAGTTCCAGCCGGTCGACGATGCCCAGTTCGTGCGCGCAGACCATCACCTTGCGCACGTAGGGCGACTTGGGCGACCAGTGCAGTTTCATCGTCGTCATGGTCGTCATCGGTGCCATCAGATCGCTCCCGCCGCGCGCAGCGCCGCGATGCGCGCCGCGCCGTAGCCCAGCTCGTCCAGGATGTCGTCGCTGTGCTGGCCCAGCAGCGGCGGCGCCGCGGGCACGCGCAGCGGCGCCTCGGCAAAGCGCATCGGGCTGCCGACCTGCGGCACGTCCACGCCCGCCGGGTGCGGCACGTGGCGCAGCAGGCCGCGCGCCTTCACCTGCGGCTCCTCGAAGACCTCGGCCACGTCGTTGATCGGCCCGCACGGCACGCCCGCAGCGTCGAGCGCGGCGATGAGCGCGGCGCGCTCCCAGCCGGCGAAGGCCTCGCGCAGCGCGGCCGACAGGCCCGCGATGTTGCGCACGCGCTGGGCGTTGGTGGCGTAGCGCTCGTCGGTGCGCCACTCGGGGTGGCCGAGCACGCCGCACAGCCTGGCGAACTGGCCGTCGTTGCCCACCACCAGGATCACGTCGCCGTCGGCGCAGGCGTAGACGTCCTGCGGCTGGATGTTGGGGTGCGCGTTGCCGTTGCGCCCGGGCACCTTGCCCGACACCAGGAAGTTCATCGCCTGGTTCGACAGCGTCGCGACCTGCACGTCGAGCATGGCGATGTCGATGGCGTCGCCCACGCCGCACTCGTTGCGCCGCGCCAGCGCGGCGAGCACGGAGACGGCCGTGTACATGCCCGTCATCAGGTCGACGATGGGCACGCCCACCTTCTGCGGGCCGCCGCCGGGGCGGCCATCCTTCTCGCCGGTGACGCTCATCAGCCCGCCCATGGCCTGGATCAGGAAATCGTAGGCCGGCTGGTCGCGCCGGGGACCGGTCTGGCCGAAGCCGGTGACCGAGCAGTAGATGAGACGCGGGTTGAGCCTGCGCAGCGAGGCTTCGTCCAGCCCGTAGCGCGCCAGCGTGCCGGCCTTGTAGTTCTCCAGCACGATGTCCGCGCGCATCGCCAGGGCCCGGACGATCTCCTGGCCCTCGGGCGAATCGAGGTTGACGGTGATGGAGCGCTTGCCGCGGTTGACCGCCAGGTAGTAGCCGGCCTCCTTCGTGTCGCGGCCCTCGGCGTCCTTCAGGAACGGCGGGCCCCAGGTGCGGGTGTCGTCGCCGGCGCCGGGGCGCTCGACCTTGACGACCTCCGCGCCCAGGTCGGCCAGGATCTGGCTGGCCCAGGGCGCGGCGAGGATGCGGCTGAGGTCCAGCACCTTGACGTGCGACAGCGGGCCTTGGGACGGGGTCATGCGGAACTCTCCTGTTGAGGAGGACGATTCTGGATTTCACGCGGCGCACGGGCTACGGGCACCGGCGCAAGGCTGGCATGCGCCGGGGCGCATAGCGAGCGCGGCACCGGCCGCTAGCCGCGCGCCACCGCCGGCAGCGCCCTTGCCCAGTCGGCGATGGCCCGCGCCACCGCGGCGGGCTGCTCCGGGAAGAGCGCGTGCGAGGCGGCATCGATCACCCGGGTGACGACGCGCGCGGCGCCGAACGCGTCGCGCAGCTGCGTCCACTGGTCGGCCGGCTTGAAGGGATCGTCGGCGGGGATGAGTTCGAGCAGCGGCGCGTCGCCAGCGTGCCACCAGACGTCGGCCGTCACCGCGCCCCGGCTGCTCGCCGCCTGCAGCGCCTGGGTCGCCGGGTACCAGCCGTGGAGCCACGCCGTGGCGTCGTGGCCGGGCGCGAAGAAGGCCAACCGCAACGCGGCCAGGCGCTCGGCCTCGGGTCGCGTCGCGTCGCCGGCGATGCCCGGCGCGGCGCGGACGGCCGGCGGCACGTCGCGCGCGGCGGCCGCCGCCAGCACCACGCCGCGCACGGCGCCCGGGTGCGCGACGGCGGTCATGCGCGCCACGTAGTTGCCGTAGGCGTGGCCGACGAGGACGGCCGGCGCGGCGCCGAGCCGCTCGACCACCTCGGCGACGTCGCGTGCCAGGGCCGGCAGCAGCACGTCGCGCATCGGCCCGGTGGAGCCGCCGACGCCGCGCGGCTGCGGCCGCAGCACGCGCCAGCCGTCGGCCGCGAGGTGCGCGGCGGTGACGTCGTAGTCCTCGTAGCCGTCGCGCCCGAGCGAGGGCAGGATGACGATCGCCGGTCCCCGGCCCTGCGCGACGACCTCGATGCGCACGGCATCGTCGCCTTCGCCGTACGCGACGAACAGCGTCTCACGCGCCATGGCCGCTCGTCCTCACCGGTAGTCGAAGAAGACCGTCTCGTCCGGGCCCTGCGTGCGCAGGGTCCAGGCGTGGCGGCCGCCGCCCAGGGGCGTGGCGATCAGCGTGTGGCGGCGCCCGGATGGCACGGCGTCGAGCAGGTCCCCGGCCGGCGCCGTGCCGTCGGCGCCCGGCACGAACACCGCCGTGCAGTGGTGGCGCGTGAGGCCCAGGCCGAACAGCGTGACGAAGGCGGCCGGCTGGCCCGGCGCGGGCGGCGGCACGTGGAAACCGAAGCGCCCGACCGGGCCGTTGGGCAGGCGCCGGAAGCCCGGCGCGGGCAGGCCGGCGGCGGTCTCGGCCGCGACGGCCTGCGGCACCCAGGCCTCGACCAGCCAGGCCGGCAAGGGGTCGCCGCCGCCGTCCTCCACCGCGCCCTCGATCCACAGCGCGCCGGTGCCGGTGACGACGTCCAGGGCGTGCCCGGCGGCGGCGTCGGGCGTGGCGGGCGTATCGGCCCAGGCGAAGGCGTCGTGGAAGAACGGGCCGATGGTGTGACCCGGCGTGGCGGTCGCGGGGACGACCTCAGCGGTGGGTCGCGCGTGGCCGCCGGGGGGCGTGGCGGTGGCGTCGGAGGGCGTCGGCATGGCGGTCGTCCTCGCGTTCACAGACCGAACGGCGTCGCGCCGCGTCCGCGCAGCACGATGTCGTGGACGAAGCCCAGCGCCTCGTCGGAGATGGTCTCGGCCATGCTGAAGCGCGCGATCAGCGAGCGGCGCGCGGCCTCGTCGGGAATGGTGTTGATGATGGCGTCGTAGGGGATCAGCGGGTCGTCCGGGAAGTACATCTGCGTGACCAGGCGCTGCGCGTGGAAGTTGCCGAAGAGCGAGAAATGGATGTGCGCCGGGCGCCAGGCGTTGGCGTGGTTGTTCCACGGGTAGGCGCCGGGGCGGATGGTGACGAAGCGGTAGCGGCCGTCGTCGTCGGTGAGCGTGCGGCCCTCGCCGGAGAAGTTGGGGTCCAGGGGCGCGTGATGCTGGTCGTTGGCGTGGGTGTAGCGCCCGGCGGCGTTGCACTGCCAGATCTCCACCAGCGAGCGCCGCACCGGACGGCCGTCCTCGTCCAGGACGCGCCCGGTGACGACGATGCGCTGGCCAATGGGCTCGCCCGCGCCGCGGTCGGTGAGGTCGCAGGCGCCCGGGGGCACGGCCGATTCGGCGAAGCGCACGCCCGCGCCGGTGGCCGCCTCGCACGGCACCGCGATGGGGGCGTGGCGGGGACCGCGCCGCAGCGTGGAGCCGTAGGCGGCAACGATGGCAGCGGGCTGCCGCGCCTCGGGGATGGCGTCGAATCTCATGGTGTCTCCTGGCGGCGGCGCGCGACCGTGCGTGGCGCGCGTGGCATGCGTGGCGTGTGGCCGGCCAGTCTCGGCGAAGCGCCCGGCGACGGCATCGGGCCGCCGGGCATAGCTGCTATGAGGAAACGCGCAAGCCCTTGGCCAGCTCGATCTTGGCGATGGCGTTGCGGTGCACCTCGTCCGGGCCGTCGACGATGCGCACCGTGCGCTGGTGCGCGTAGGCCTCGGCGAGCCAGAAGTCCTGGCTCACGCCGGCCGCGCCGTGCGCCTGGATGGCCCAGTCGACCACCTTGCACGACATGTTGGGCGCGACCACCTTGATCATCGCGATCTCGGCACGCGCCGCCTTGTTGCCCACGGTGTCCATCTTGTGGGCGGCGTTGAGCGTGAGCAGGCGCGCCTGGTCGATCAGGCAGCGCGACTCGGCGATGCGCTCGTGCCAGATCGACTGCTCCGACAGCGGCCGGCCGAAGGCGACGCGCTGGCGCAGGCGCTCGCACATCATCTCCAGCGCCCGCTCGGCCGCGCCGATGGAGCGCATGCAGTGGTGGATGCGGCCCGGGCCGAGGCGGCCCTGCGCGATCTCGAAGCCGCGTCCCTCGCCCAGCAGGATGTTGGAGACCGGCACGCGCACGTTCTCCAGCAGCACCTCCATGTGGCCGTGCGGCGCGTCGTCGTAGCCGAACACGCCCAGGTGCCGCACCACCGTCACGCCGGGCGTGTCGCGCGGCACCAGCACCATCGACTGCTGCGCGTGGCGCGGCGCGTTCACGTCGGTCTTGCCCATGACGATGAAGATCTTGCAGCGCGGGCTGCCGGCGCCGGACGAATACCACTTGCGCCCGTTGATGACGTATTCGTCGCCCTCGCGCGCGATGGTGCACTGGATGTTGGTGGCGTCCGAGGAGGCCACGGCCGGCTCGGTCATGAGGAAGCCCGAGCGGATCTCGCCGGCGAGCAGGGGGTCGAGCCACTGCTTCTTGTGCGCGTCGGTGCCGTAGCGCTCGATGGTCTCCATGTTGCCGGTGTCGGGCGCCGAGCAGTTGAAGACCTCGCCCGACCACGACACGCGCCCCATCACCTCGCACAGCGGCGCGTAGTCGAGGTTGGAGATGCCGGGCACGCCCGCGTAGTCGTGCGGCAGGAACATGTTCCACAGGCCGGCCTCGCGCGCCAGCGGCTTGAGCTCCTCGATCAGCGGCGAGACCTGCCACGGATTGCCCTGGCGGCGGAACGCGTCCATCTCCTCGTTGTAGCGCGCCTCGTTGGGGTGGATGTGCTGGTCGAAGAAGGCGCGCAGGCGCTGCAGCAGTTCGGTGGTCTTGGGGGAGGTCTCGGCAAACATGGCGTGTGTCCTTTGTCGTCGGGGGGCCGCGCCGCCGGGTGGGTCGCGAGCCGTCGGGGATTACAACGCCGGCCCTCCGGCCGGCACCGTCGCCGGGGTGACGGGCCGACCGCCCGCCGGTCGCCCAGGCGACGCCGGCCCCGCTCAGCGCCCGGTGAACACCGGCGCGCGCTTCTCGGCGAAGGCGCGCTGCGCCTCCTTCGCGTCGTCGGTCCTGCCGATCATCGCGGTCATGTCCTGCTCGTAGCGGTAGCCGTCGCGCAGGCTCATGTCCTCGATCACGTTGAGCGTGTGCTTGCCCAGGCGCGTGGACACCGGGCTTTTCGAGGCGATCACGGCGGCCATCTCCAGGGCCGTGGGCATCAGGTCCTCCGGCGCGGTGCAGGCCTCGACGATGCCCAGCCGGTAGAGCTCGGCGCCGCTCACGCGCAGGCCGGTGAGCATCATGCGGCGCAGGCGCGAATGGCCGAACAGGCGCATCGCGTGGCGGCAGCCCCCCAGCAGGCCGACGTCGACCTCGGGCAGCCCGAGCGAGGCGCGTTCCGAGGCGATCAGGATGTCGCTCGACGCCGCCATCGCCAGGCCCGAACCGAGCGCCGCGCCGTTGATGGCGCAGATCACCGGCTTGGCGCATTCGCGGATCGCGTGGAAGCACTCGCGGGTGCGCCGCGAATGCGCCGGCAGGTCGCCCGGCCCCTTGATGACCGCGGCGCGGCCCTTCAGGTCGGCGCCGGCGCAGAACACCTTGCCCGCGCCGGTGAGCACCACCACGCGGACCTCGTCCATCTCGGAGATGCGGTCGAGCGCGAGCGTGAGCTCGTCGTTGAGCACGCGGGTGAGCGCGTTGACGGGCGGGGCGTCGAGCGTGAGCGTGGCGACGTGGGCGTCGAGTCGGCAGCGCAGCTGGGTGAGGTCGTCCATGGGGTCTGTCCTTCGTTGTGTGTTCGTGGGAGCCGGCGCGTCATTCGAGCCGGGCGCCGACCGCCTTGGCCAGCGCGCCCCAGCGTTCCGATTCGGAGACGATGAAGCGCCCGAAAGCGTCCGGCGGGCTGGCGACGACCGTGACGCCCTGCTCCGCGAAGCCCTTGGCCAGCTCGGGCGAGGCCAGTGCCTCGGCCACGGTGCGGTGCAGCCGCTCGACGATGGCGTCCGGCGTGCGGGCCGGCGCGAGCATGCCGTACCAGTCGTAGACCTCCATGCCGCCCACGCCCAGCTCGGCCAGGGTCGGCACCGTGCCGAGCACCGGCAGGCGCACCGCGCTGGTGACCGCCAGCGCGCGCAGCTTGCCCGACTGGATGAAGGGCAGCACTACGGGCACGTCGGCCATCATGAGCGCGACCTGGCCGCCGATCAGGTCGGTCAGGGCCGGCGCCGCGCCACGGTAGGGCACGTGGGTGAGCTGGAGCCGGTCCTCGCGCTTGAGCATCTCGACCTCCAGGTGCGTCGTCGTGCCGCTGCCGGCCGACGCATAGGCCAGCTTGTCGGGCGCGGCCCGCACCGCCCTGGACAGGTCGGCGTAGGTCCTGTAGGGCGAGTCGGCCGCGACCACCAGCACCGTCGGCACGCGCAGCGCCTGCGTCACCGCGCGCAGGTCGGTCTGCGGCTTGTAGGGCAGGTTCGCCGTCAGGTGCGGCACGATGGCCAGCGCGCCGGTCGAGGAGAACAGCAGCGTGTGGCCGTCCGCGGGCGCCTTGGCGACCGCGTCGGCGCCCAGCACGCCGCCGGCCCCGCCCTTGTTGTCGATGACCACCGGCTGGCCCAGCAGCCCCGTCATCTTCGCGGCCAGCACGCGCGCGGTCTGGTCGACCGGGCCGCCGGCCGGGAACGGCACGACGATGCGCACGGGCCGCGTCGGCCAGGCCGGCGCCTGCGCCGTCGCGGCGGTGGACAGCAGCACGAGGCCGGTGGCGAGGATCAGGCGGCGAAGGGGCGTCATGGGCGTGTGGCGGATGGGGAAACGGGCGGACCGGGGGCCGCCGATGGCGCATCGGCGGGCGTGCGCCGCGATGGTGCGTCATCGACGCCGCCCCGGCAGCGCACGGCCGTCATATCAGCTATGCACGCCCGACGGCGCCAAAGGCCGCGCCGGGCGCATGCCTTCGCACCGTGACAGCGCGACCGGCCGCTACAGTGGTCCGGATGCGTCTTCGATTCCTCCCGGCGTCGCTCCGGCGCCTGCCCGCCCTCCTCGCCTTCGCCGGAGGCCTCGCCGCGCAGGCGCCGGCATCGGCCCAGGCCCGGCCGGCGGCGCCGGCCCCGGTGGCGGCGTCCGCCCCCTGGCAGGCGAGCCTGACGACCGAACTCGCCAGGATCGCGCTCGCCGAGCCCGACGGCGCCATCGGCGTCCACGTGCGCGACCTCGACACGGGACTCTCGGTGTCGCGGCACCTCGAGCGGCCGTGGTACCTGGCCTCGATGGTCAAGGTGCCGGTCGCCATCGCGGTGATGCGCGGCATCGACGCGGGGCATTTCAGGCTCGACACGCCGCTGACGGTGCGCGCCTCCGACTACGTCGACGGCGCCGGCCCGACCAGCGGCCAGCCGGTGGGCAAGCCGCTGACGGTGCGCTTCCTGCTCGACCAGATGATCGTCAAGAGCGACAACATGGCCACCGACATGCTCATCGGGCTGGTCGGCCTGGCCGAGGTCAACGCGCTGGTCGACGCGCTGGTGCCCGACGGCTTCGGGCGCATCACCACGCTGGGCGAGGTGCGCCGGCAGGTCTACGGCCACCTCGCCCCCCACGCGGAGCGCCTGAGCGGGCGCGACCTGATCCTGCTGCACCGCCAGCGCACCGACGCCGAGCGGCTGCGGCTGCTGTCGCACCTGCTGGAGACGCCGGTGGCGCAGTTGCGGCTGCCCTCGCTCGACGCCGCCTACGACGCCTACTACGCGAGCGGGCTGAACACCGGGCGCCTCGACGCCTACGGCCAGCTGCTCGCGCTGCTGGCCGAGGGCAAGGCGCTGTCGCCCCGCTCCACCGCCTACCTCCTGAAGGTGATGACGCGGGTGACCACCGGCGCCCGTCGGCTGAAGGCCGGGCTGCCGTCCGACGCGAGCTTCGCCCACAAGACCGGCACGCAGCGCCGGCGCATCTGCGACGCTGGGCTGATCCGGGTGGCGCCAGGCGACGCGGGGGCCGAGCGGCGCGTCGTCGTCGTGGCCTGCGTGCGCGACGTGCTGCCGCTCGAACGGGCCGAGGCGGCGCTGATGCAGGTCGGCGCCGCGCTCTGCAGATCCGGTCTCGTCACGCATGGAGTCCCCGATGCACCGTCCTGCCAAGCTGCTGCGCTGGTTCGCCTTCCTGCTGGCGTCGTGGAGCGCTAGCGCCGCCTGGAGCGCCGACTGGGACGACGCGCTCGCCCGCGAGATCGACCGCATCGACCGCGAGACGCCCGGCGCGCTCGGCGTCTACGTCAAGCGCCTGAAGGACGGCACCGCCTTCGCCCACGGCGCGGACCGCTTCTGGTACCTGGGCTCGACCGTCAAGGTGCCGATCGCCATCGCGGTCCTCCAGCGCGTGGACGAGGGGGGACTGAAGCTGTCCGACCGGGTGACGCTGCAGGCCGGCGACCGGATCGAGGCCGGGCCGCTGGTGTGGCAGAAGGTCGGCGGCACCCACACGGTCGACGCGCTGCTGCCGCGCATGCTGCGCGACAGCGACAACACCGGCGCCAACATGCTCATGCGCACCGCCGGCGAGGCGCGCGTGAACGAACTCGCGAAGGCGGCCATGGGCGCGTCGGCGGTCGACCGGATCACGACGCTGGCCCAGGTGCGCCAGGACGTCTATGCCGAACTCCATCCCCGCGCCCGCACGCTGAGCAACGACCAGCTGGTGCGCATCGCGTCGGCGCCGATGGGGCCGCAGCGGGTCGAGGCGGTGCGCCGCGCCCTGAACCTGAAGGCCGCCGACCTGCAGGCCACCACCATGGACGAGGCCTACGCGCGCTACTACGCGAAGCGGCTCAACGCGGCCACCCTCGAAGGCTACGGCGCCATGCTGGAGAAGCTGGTGCGCGGCCAGCTGCTGTCGGCGGCCGGCACCCGACGCATGTTCGACGACATGAAGCTCGGCATCTTCACCAACTACCGGCTGCAGGCCGGGCTGCCGCGCGACGTCCCGTTCATCCACAAGACCGGCACGCAGCACCGCACGGCCTGCCACGCCGGCGTGATCGACCCGCAGGACGGCGGCGCCGACGCCATCGTGGCCGTGACCTGCGCCGCCGACGTCGACGAGCAGCGAGAGGCCGGGCGGATCTTCGAGCGCGTCGGCCGGGCCATCACGCGCACGGTGCTCGCCGAGCGCACGGCCCGGCGCTGAGTCAGATCACGCTGAGCATCGGCGGCAACCGGGCCACGCGCTGGACCAGGTCGCGGATGCTGGGCGAACGGGTCTTGAGCCGGATGTTGGCGATCTGCGTGCGCACGGTGGACAGCGCCACGCCCTGACGGGCGGCGATCTCGGCGGGCGGATGGCCCTGGCACAGGCCCATGAGCACCTGGCCTTCGGCGCTGCTCAGGCCGTGGTCGCGCGCGAAGCCCTGGGCCGACAGTTCCGAGCAGATCGCGTGGCGCGACATCATGAGCAGCACGCGCGCGGGGCCCGCACGGACGGCGTCGTCCTCCTCGTCGTCGGCCCGGGGCAGCGGCAGGATCACGACCACCAGGCCGTGCGTCTCGCCGCCGATGGTCAGCATCCGGCGCAGGCCGCAGGTCGCGGCCGCCCGCACGGCGGTCTTCAGCGCGGCCTGGTCGCGCGGATCGTCGGCCACCAGCATCCCGCCGAGCGACTGGAGGCCGGGGTGGCGCGCGAGGTGCGTGCGCGCGGCCCGGTTGGTGTGCAGCAGGCGCTGCGATTCGTCCAGCAGCAGCACGCCGTGGTCGATCTGGTCGAGCATCAGCGCCAGGCAGCCTTCCGTCACGTCGGCGCGTGGCCGGCGCGGCGCCATCGTGTCCCAACGCTGCGTGGCGGGCCGCTCGACGGGCATCGGCGGCAGGACGGGCACGCGCTGGAAGGTAATGGACTGGGGACTGAAGGATTTCGTGCTCATGGGAATACCTCGACTGACTTGAAAGTGCAACTAAGGTATTCTTTTTGTGTATTTCGTCACATCACCCAAAAAGGTGAAACAGAAACCGGCACCCCCACCCGGTGCTTTTCCCGATGCCTCCCGCCGATGGTGGCGGACGGGCCCGGAAGCACAAAACTAAAGTACACATTTGTCGGCGGGGCGGTGTCATGCGAGTGGTGAGGGTGGACGACCTCAGGCCCTGGCGTGCGGCGCCGCCGGCTTCATCTCCGTCGGTGGACCAACGCCTGCGCGAGGCGCATGCGCGCGGGACGCTTTGACGGGTTACGCGGGACGTCCGTGGGAGCGGCGCGGACCGGCGCGCCGCGCGACCGCGCGGCGGACGCTCAGGTCGTCGCGTGCGACGCGTCCGCTTCCGCTTCGTCCGCCTCCGACGACCCGAGCATGCCTTGCGCGCCCTCGTCGAAACCCCGCACCGGCTGCGCCTTGGCCAGCGCCATCCAGGTACCGAAGGGCATGCGCGGCAGCGTGCGGTGCACGGCGGCGCGCGCCACCACCAGGCGCCCGGCCTCCACCACGATCACCCCGCATTCGGGCGGGATCTCGTCGGGCGAGCCGATCGGGCGGTCGCGCGCGTCGCGGCCCAGCACGTACCAGCACTCGCCGCCCAGGTCGAGGTAGGCGGCGCGCTTGTCGGGCTTGCGCAGGTCGGCGATGAGGTCGGCGCGGCGCACCTTGATCTCGTGCACGACGGGTTGCGCGTAGGCCTCGACGCTGGTGTTGCGGATCGAGAAGACGTCCGGGCGCGCCATGCACCAGCGTGGCGGCTCGCCCTCGTTCTTCGGCGGCAGCCGCGCGCGCAGGCCCAGGCCGCGCCAGGCGATGCGCCCGGCGCGCGTCATCTCGCGCGCCACCTGCTCGACCAGCGCCTCGTGCGCCGACATCGCCGCCCGGTTGACCACCAGGCTGCCGGCGATGTGGGCGATGCCCGCGTCGGTCACGCGCAGGGTCTCGTGGCCGAGCGCGGACTGGCGGCGCTCCAGCAGGCCGGCGGCCAGCAGGTCGATCTCGATGGTGTCGCAGCACGGCCAGCCGGCCGAGCGGTGGACGTCGCGCAGCCGGCGCGCGTGCGTGCGTCCGAGCGCGAGCGCGCCGGGCGGCGGCTCCACCACCGGCGGGGCGCCGCCGGGGTCGGTGACGGGCGGCCCGCCGGGCGACGGATCGCCTTCGGGCGGCACCGCCGGAAACGGGGGCGGCGTGATCGGCGGCACGGGAGTCGGCACCGGCGGACTCACGGGGATGTCGGCGTCGGCGCGCCGCAGGCAGGTGGCTGTCGAGGGCATGGGCACAGGTTAGCGGGAAGGAGATGCATGGTCGAGATGAGGGGAAATCGCGGTCGGTGGCGCGCGGTCGCGTGCGTCGGGCCCGGCGGCGGTCAATGGAAGTCGCGGCTGCGCCGACCCTCGGCCAGCCGCCCGAGCCAGGGCGTCAGGTCCCGGAAACCGCGCGCGAGCAGGTGCCGCACCCGCCCGCCGGTGTCGACGTCGCGCTGCCAGACGCCCTGGACGGCCAGCAGCTTCGCCCGCAGGAGCGGCTCGCGCTGCGCCTCGGCCACGTCCTTCCAGACGATCACGTTGACGATGCCGGTCTCGTCCTCCAGCGACACGAACATCGTGCCGTGCGCCGTCTGCGGCCGCTGGCGCATGGTGACGATGCCGCAGGCGCGCACCCGGTGGCCGTGCGGGAGCCGGTCGAGCTCCTCGGCGCTCAGCAGCTTCAGGCGCGCCATGCGCGGGCGCAGCAGCGCGAGCGGATGACGCCGCAGGGTCAGGCCGAGCGCGGCGTAGTCGCCGACGATCTCCTCGCCCTCCGGGGCCGGCGGCAGCGCCAGCGCGGTCTCGTGGATCGGCACGCCGGCGAGCAGGCCCGGCGGCGGGCGGCGGTGCGCGGTGGCGTCCCAGACCTGCTGGCGCCGGTGGCCCGACAGCGCCGCGAGCGCGTCGGCCGCGGCCAGCGCGGCCAGGTCGACGCCGTCGAGCGCGGCGCGCAGGGCCAGGTCCTCGGTGTCGGCGAAGGGCGCGTCGGCGCGCGCGGCCAGCAGGCGCAGCGCGCCGGCCTCGCTGAGCGACGCCACGCGCCGCAGGCCCAGGCGCACGGCCGGGTGGTCGTGCGCGCCGGGTTCGGCGGCGGGCTCCAGGGTGCAGTCCATGCCGCTGACGGCGACGTCCACCGGCCGCACCTCGACGCCATGGCGCCGCGCGTCCTGCACCAGCTGCGAGGCCGAGTAGAAGCCCATCGGCTGCGCGTCCAGCAGCGCCGCCAGGAAGCAGGCCGGCTCGTGGTGCTTGAGCCAGCAGCTCGCCGACACCAGCAGCGCGAAGCTCGCCGCGTGGCTCTCGGGGAAACCGTATTCGCCGAAGCCCTCGATCTGCCGGAAGACCGACACCGCGAAGTCGCGCGCGTAGCCCCGCGCCACCATGCCCTCGACCAGTTCGTGCTGGAAGACGTCGACGCCGCCGGCGCGCTTCCAGGCCGCCATCGCGCGGCGCAGGCGGTCGGCGCGCTCGGGCGAGAAGCCGGCCGCGATCATGGCGATCTGCATCACCTGCTCCTGGAAGATCGGCACGCCCAGCGTGCGCGCCAGCGCCGGCGCGAGCGCCGGATACGGGTCGTCGAGCGGCAGTCCGCGGCGCACCCGCTCGCGGTTGCGCAGGTAGGGGTGGACCATGCCGCCCTGGATCGGCCCCGGCCGCACGATGGCCACCTCGATCACCAGGTCGTAGTAGCAGCGCGGCCGCAGGCGCGGCAGCATCGACATCTGGGCCCGGCTCTCGACCTGGAACACGCCCACGGTGTCGGCGCGGCAGATCATGTCGTAGACCGCCGGGTCGTCGTCGGGGATCTGGTGCATCGCCAGCGCCGTGCCGCGCCAGGCGTTGGCGAAGTCGAGCGCGCGACGGATGGCGCTCAGCATCCCCAGGGCCAGCACGTCCACCTTGAGCATGCCCATGGCCTCGAGGTCGTCCTTCTCCCACTGGATGACCGAGCGGTCCTTCATCGACGCCTTCTCCACCGGCACCAGCCGCGTGAGCTTGGTCTGCGTGAGCACGAAGCCGCCCACGTGCTGGCTGAGGTGGCGCGGCGTGTCCTCGAGCTGGCGCGCGAGCGCGAGCCACTGGCGCAGCTTCGCGGGCCCCTCGCGCACGCCGGTGCGCGCCATGGCGGCCTCGATGCGCTCCTCCAGGACGGTGGCGTCGAATCCGTGGTGGTCCCTGGCGAAGTCGTCCACCAGCCGCGCATCGACGTCCATCGCCCGGCCGACGTCGCGCAGGGCGCTGCGCGGGCGGTAGCGGATCACCACCGCGGCGATGGCGGCGCGGTCGCGGCCGTACTGGGCGTAGATGTACTGGATCACCTCCTCGCGGCGCTGGTGCTCGAAGTCGACGTCGATGTCGGGCGGCTCGCGGCGCTCGCGGCTGAGGAAGCGCTCGAACAGCAGGTGCCCCCGGTCCGGATCGATGGCGGTGATGCCCAGGCAGTAGCACACGGCCGAATTCGCCGACGAGCCGCGCCCCTGGCAGAGGATGCCCCTGGCGCGCGCGAAGGCCACGATGTCCTCGACGGTGAGGAAGAACATCTCGTAGCCCAGCTCGACGATCAGGTCGAGTTCGCGGCGCACCTGCCGGCACACGCCCTCGGGGATGCCGTTGGCGTGACGCGCCAGCGGGTAGCGCCGCAGCGCGCCCTCCCAGGTCTTGCGCACCAGCGTCCGCGCCGGCGTCTCGCCGCTGCCCAGCAGCTCGCGCGGGTACTGGTAGTGGTCGCGCAGGCGGTCGGGGTCGAAGCGGCAGCGCCGCGCCACCCGCAGGGTGTTGGCCAGCAGCTCGTCCGGATAGAGGTCGCGCAGCCGGCCGCGCGCGCGCAGGTGGCGCTCGGCGTTGGACTGCAGCGCGAGGCCGCACGCCGCCACGCCCCGGCCCAGGCCGATGGCCGTGACCACGTCCTGCAGCGGCTTGCGCCCGCGCACGTGCATGTGGATGTCGCCGGCGGCCACCCGGGGCACGCCGGTCGCGGCGCCCGCCGACTCCAGCGCCATCAGCCAGAGGTCGTCGTCGACCTCGTCGAACAGCTCGACGGCGAGCCACAGGTGCTCGCCGTACAGCCCGCGCGCCACGGCGAGGTCGGCGCGCAGCACGGCGGCGTCGACCTCCCGGCCCGGCGCGCGCGCGGGCACCAGGAGGATCTCGCAATGGCGCAGCGAGGCGGGATCGGCCGCGCCGCCGCTGCCCACGCCCCCTGCCCGCCGCGCTGGCCCACCACCCTCCTCCCCTTCCTCTGCGGCCGTCGCGTCCCAGCGCACCCGGTACGCGCCCTTGGGCGCCTCGGTCGTGCGCGCGGCGGTGATGAACTCGCACAGGTGGCCCCAGCCCGCCATGTCGTGGGCGATCGCCACCAGCGTGAAGCGCTCGAAGCGGAACTCGCTGCCGTAGAGCAGCCGGAAATCGGCGTTGCGCCAGGCACGGGGCTCGTCCGGATGTTCGCGTTCCCATTCGTCGAGCGCGTGCAGGTGGTCGCGCAGGCCGACGTGGGCGCGCACGATGCCCGCGACCGAGCACTCGTCGGTGATGGCCAGCGCGCGGAAGTCGAGCTGCCACGCGCGCGTCGCCAGCTCCGCGGGGCTGGAGACGCCGCGCTGGAAGCTGAAATGCGTCAGGCAGTGCAGCTCGGCGTAGTCGGGCGCTTCGGCGTCGGCGGCGGCGGCGGCATCGGCCCCCGGGTCCGGCACCACGCGCAGGCGGGCGCGCTGGCGGGCGCGCAATTGCCTGTCGGTGAGATCAGGCATAGAACCCCTGCAGGAACCAGCGCGCGTCGCGCGCCACGCCGCCGCCGGGCAGCCGTTCGCGGAACACCCAGACCAGGCCCGCGCCCGGGCTGTGGGCGATGTAGTAGTCGCGCAGGGCCGGGGCCGGCGCGGCGGCGGCGGCGGCGGCGCCGGTGTCGCGACCGGCATCGTCCTCGTCGCTCCACCAGCCGGCCTCCAGCTTCTGCGGTCCGGCCAGCCGGCGCAGGCGGCCCTGGTAGCAGGGCTGGCCGTCGCGCACGTCGAGCGCCATCGGCTCGGGCAGCAGCCAGGCCGGCCACAGGCCCGCGGCCGGCAGGCTGTCGACGGGCGGCGCCGCCACGGCCGGGGCGCCCAGGCCGCGCAGCGCGGGCTGCCAGCGCTGCATGCGCTCGGGCCGGTGGTCGGCCCGCACCACCGGCACCACCACCTGCTGGGGCCCCAGGCGCGCGCTCAGGCGCTCGACGAGTTCGTGCAGGCGGTCGCCCGGCCGGTTGTCCTCGGGCAGGAAGCTGGTGGTGGCGCCGGCCCAGGGCGCGGTGTCGAGCGAGCGCATCCACAGCCAGCTCGCGGGCGCGGCCAGCGTCGCCAGGGCCAGGCGCTCGCCCATCAGGCGGCGCAGGTGGCCGATGTCCTGCGTGGCCTGCGAGGTGCGCACGACGAGGGCCTGGTGCGGCGGCAGGTCGATGCCCTCGGAGCGACGCCGGTCGAACGTCCAGCGCAGTTCGAGCGCGCTCACGCCGCGCTGGCGGGCCCGCAGCCAGACCTGCAGCGCGCCGAGCAGGCGCTGCGCGGCCCACATCAGCCCGGGCGCGGTCTCGGCGAGCGCGGGCAGCTCGACCTTCTGCTCGAAGACCTCGGGCAGCGCGAGCCAGGCGTGGCGCTCCGGACGCAGGCCCCAGGCGACGTCCAGCGCCTCGCGCAACCCCGGCCCGAAGCGCCGTGACAGCCCGCCGCGCGGCAGCGCCGCGACGTCGCCCCAGGTCGTGCAGCCCATGCGCGCGAGCAGTTCGAGCTTGTCGCGCGCCGCCGTCAGGGTGTGCAGCGGCAGGGCGGCGGGGATGTCGGCGGGCGGCCGGCGTCCGGCCGCGAACAACCGCAGCCGGGCCAGCGCAATCGGCGCGGTGGCGCCCAGGACCTTCTGCAGCCGGCGCGGCGCCACGGGATTGAGGGCGTCCATCTGGCGCAGGAGCTGGCGATGGCCGCCCCACAGGCGCTCGCAGGCCGAGACCTCCACCACCAGGGCCTCGTCGAGCCAGGCCACGCGCGGGGTGAACTGCAGCGCCCACCAGCCCAGGGCCTCGTCCGACAGCACGGCGGGCGCCGCCCCCGGCGCGGACGGCGGCGGCGCCTCCACGGCCTCCACCGCCGCCGCCGCCGCTGCCTCCACCGCCTCAGGCTGCCATCGCAACGCGATCCACTGCATCGGACGGCCCTCCCGGTCGCTGCGGCAGGCCGTGCACGACGGCCACGGCGGCCACGGTGGGCGGTGTCGCCGGTGCCGCCGCCCGCGCGGGCTCGCGGCGCCACCGGTCGCGGTGCACGGCGGCGCGCAGCAGCGCCGCCAGCCGCTCGCCCTGCGCCGGCAGCCTCAGGGGCGAGGCGAGCGGCGGACCACGGCGCTTGAGCACGTCGACGTCCATGCGGCCGGCGGCCCCGGCCGGGTCGCGCCCATCGCCTCCCCGGCGCGCCTCGGCGGGGCCGGCACGGCCGGGGGTGCCGGGATCGCGGCGGGCGCCCGACGCGGAGGCCACCGGCGCGTCCGGGCCCGGTGCGACGCGCAGCCGCAGCCGCGCCGGCGAGGCCGAGCGGCCCTCGGCTTCGGGCCGGAAGACGAACAGCAGGTTCTCGTGCTGCGCCGCCGCCAGTTGCAGGCGGCGCAGTTCGGCGGCGCGCGCCAGCGGCAGCCAGGCCAGCACGGCCGCGACGTCGGCGCAGCGCAGGGCCTGTTCGCAAGCCCAGCAGCGGCTGGCGGCGTCGCCGCGCACCCACAGCAGGGCATCGGCGGGCAATCCCCCGGCGGCGAGGGCAGGTGCGAAAGGCACCTGCGGCGCGCCCACCAGCACCACCCGGCCGCCCCGCGATCGCACCGCGAGCGCCAACGCCGGCAGCAGCAGCTGCCACACCAGGGCTTGAGGCACCGCCTGCAGCACCTCGGTCAGGGCGCCGACCGGCCAGCCCCCGCCGGGCAACTGCGCATCCAGCGCCCCATGGCCGGTGGCGACCACCCGCGCCTCGGCCGAAGCCAGTTCATCGCCGCGCCAGACGTCGTCCCGCGCGGCCAGCGGGGAGGCTTTGGGAACGAGGGAATGCAAGGCCATGATCGGAGAAAGGATTTGACTGTATTTTTATACAGTATCCCGGTCCGAAGCAAGCGCTGCGCAGCACGACGCCGCTTTCCGACCCCCTCAAAGGGTGGCGCGGGGCCTCAATCCTTGGCTGGATCGTGGCCCCAGTTCATGAGCGAATGGCGCCAGGGCGTGTCCCGGATGTCGCCCTCGGGGCGTTGCGCCAGGTGCCGGTGGACGTAGCCGACCACCTTGGCCATGTGCTGCAGGTCGGCCTTCGTGCGCCTGTCCTTGCGCTTGCCGAGGATGTCGACGATGCGCCGGCCGGAGCGGTGCCCGACCGACTCGCCCTCGCCCGAGGCCGACCAGCCGACGGTCTTCGACGCTGGGGTCTTGAGCCATTTGCCGAGCTGCGCGGCGGTCATGTTGACGGCCTCGTCGAAGTCGGCGGTGATCTTCTGCTGCTTGTCTTCCATCGGAAATCCTCGGTTCGCGGTTCGGGAAAAAACGAGGGATGACGATGGCGCACCGCGAAGGCCACGGCGCGTCGGCCCGGGGCGGCCGGCGCTGTCAGGAGGCGACGCGCGCGGTTCCGGCGGCCCGTGCCCGCGAGGCGCTACGGCGCCGCGCCGAAGCGGAAGCTCGACACCGCGATGCCACCCATGAAGTCGTCCTCGTGGTAGATGCGTTCGGCGGCCTCGCCCCCGGCCGCGCCGGCGGCCACCATCAGCGGGATCAGGTGCTCCTCGCGCGGATGCGCCAGGCGCGCGGCGGGCGCCGCCTCCCAGGCGACGAGCGCGGCGTCGCGCCGCGCCGGCGGCGTGCGCACGACGGCCTGGTCGAGCCAGTCGTCGAACGCGTGCGAGGCGTCGCGCGCGCTCGGGCCGAAGTTGCGCAGGTTGTGATAGCTCAGGCCGCTGCCCACGATGAGCACGTCCTCGCGCCGCAGCGGCGCCAGCGCGCGGCCCAGCGCCAGGTGCTCGGCCGGATCGAGCCCGCGGCGCAGCGACAGCTGCACCACCGGCACGTCGGCCGCCGGGTAGATGGCGGCCATCGGCGAGAAGGTGCCGTGATCGAAGCCGCGCGCGGCGTTGAAGGCGGCCGGCAGGCCCGCGCCGGCGATCAGGGCCTGCACGCGGCGCGCGAGCACGGGGTCGCCGGGGGCGTCGTAGCGCACCGCGTAGGTGTGCGCCGGAAAGCCGCCGTAGTCGTAGAGCATCGGCGGGCGGGCGTGGCCCTGCACCGTGAAGGCGTCGGCTTCCCAGTGCGCCGACACCATCAGGACGGCGCGCGGCGCGGCGCCGATGCGGCGCGGGAGGTCGGCCAGCGACGCGGCCAGGCGGTCGTAGGTCGCGCCCGTCTGCGCCCTCATCCAGGGCCACGGACCGCCGCCGTGGGAGATGAAGTAGGTCGGCAGCACGCGCGGCGCGGCAGGGGAAACGGATGGGATCGTCATGTCGGGCTCCTGGTCCGGGCCAGTCTAGGTGTTTCCCCTGAGGAAATCGATGGCCTAAGATTCATGCTTCCGTTTCTTCCCGGGAAATCATCATGGACCGGCTCACCAGCCTGCGCGTGTTCCGCGAAGTCGTCGACGCGGGCAGCTTCTCGACCGCCGCCGACCGGCTGTCGATCTCCGCGCCGATGGTCAGCAAGCACGTCGCCCAGCTGGAGAAGTCGCTGGGCGCGCGGCTGCTCCACCGCAGCAGCCGCCACCTGAGCCTGACCGAGGCCGGCACGACCTGGCACGCGCACAGCGCGCAGGCGCTGGACATGCTCGATGCCGCCGAGGCCGCCATCGGCCAGCGCCATGCCGCGCCGCGCGGGCAGCTCAGGGTGAGCGCGCCGGTGTGGTGCGCCACGCCGCGCTTCGCCGCCGTGCTGGCCGCCTACCGGGAACGCTGCCCCGAGGTGCTGGTGGACATGCGCCTGGAGAACCGCAGGGTCGACCTGGTCGCCGACGGCTTCGACCTCGCGCTGCGCGCCACGCAGGCGCCCTCGCCCGCCCTGATCGCGCGGCCGCTGTGCCGCGTGCCCTTCCACCTGGTGGCCGCGCCCGCGGCCCTCGCGCGCGACGGCACGCCGGCGGTGCCGGCCGACCTGGCGCGCCAGGGCGCCATCGTGCCGAGCTATGTCGACCTCGACGGCCACGCGCTCCAGGGCCCGGGCGACCGGACGGCGCCGCTGCATTTGTCGCCCGTGCTGCGCTCGGACGACACCACGCTGTCCCTGCACGCGGTGCGCGCGGGCATGGGGCTGGCCTTCCTGCCGTCCTGGCTGGTCGACGACGACCTGGCGGACGGCGCGCTGGTGCGGGTGCTGCCCGGCTGGAGCGCCCCGCCCGTCACGCTGTTCGCCGTCTACGCCAGCCGGCAGTACATGGCGCCCAAGCTGCGCAGCTTCATCGATTTCCTCGGCGAACGGCTCGCGCCCGATGCGGCGGCAGCCGACGCCACGGCCGGCGCGCCGCTCCAGGATGGTCCCGATGCGCGCGGCGCGCGCCTCGCGCAGGATCGTCGCTGCGCCGCGCCCCCCCGCGTCCCGGCTCCGCCTTCACTTTCCCTTCCTCCATCCTTTCCTCCATCCCTTCCAACAGATCCTTCACCATGACCCTTCAATATTCCCGGATCGGCGTCATCGGCGCCGGCGCCATGGGCCGCGGCATCGCCCAGATCGCCGCGCAGGCCGGCAGCGAGGTGCTGCTGCTCGACAGCTTCGAGGGCGCCGCCGCGCGCGGACGCGACGCGGTGCTCGCGCAGTGGGAGAAGCTGCGCGAGAAAGGCCGCCTCGACGCGGACCGGACCACCGCCCTGGGCGCCCGTCTGGGCGTCGCCGCGTCGATGGCCGACCTGGCCGGCTGCGACCTCGTGATCGAGGCGGTGGTCGAGGACCTGACCGTCAAGCGCGCGCTGTTCAAGGAACTCGAGGCGGTGGTCGCGCCCACGGCCACGCTGGCGACCAACACCTCGTCGCTGTCGGTCACGGCCATCGCCGCCGGGCTCGCGCGGCCCGAACGCATCGCCGGCTTCCACTTCTTCAATCCGGTGCCGCTGATGAAGGTGGTGGAGGTGGTGGCGGGCTTCCGCACCGGGCCCGAGGTCTGCGCTCGCCTGGCCGCCTACGCCACGGCGATGGGCCACAGCGCGGTGCAGGCGCAGGACACCCCGGGCTTCATCGTCAACCACGCCGGACGCGGCTTCGGCACCGAGGCGCTTCGCATCGTCGGCGAGGGCGTGACCGATTTCGCCACCATCGACCGCATCCTGAAGGACCAGGCCGGCTTCCGTCTGGGCCCCTTCGAGCTGATGGACCTGACGGCGCTGGACGTGTCGCATCCGGTGATGGAGTCGATCTACCGCCAGTACTACGACGAGCCGCGCTTCCGCCCGAGCGTCATCACGGCGCAGCGCCTGGCCGCCGGCGCGCTCGGGCGCAAGACCGGCCACGGTTTCTACGACTACCCCGACGGCGTCCAGCAGGTGCCGCCCGAGGCGCCCGCGCCGGTGGTCGAGGAACTGCCACCGGTGTGGATCTCGCCGCGCGCGGCCCGGCGCGCCGAACTCATCAAGCTCGTGCACACGCTCGGCGCCCGGCTGGAGTCGGGCCAGGCGCCTTCCCAGGCGGCCCTGATCCTGGTCGCGCCGCTGGGCTTCGACGTCACCACCGTGGCCGCGGTGGAGCGGCTGGACGCCACGCGCACCGTCGGCATCGACCTGCTGGTGGACGACGACGCCACCAGGCGCCGGGTGCTGGCCACCAACCCGGCCACGCGGCGCGACATGCGCGACGCCGCGCACGCCCTGTTCGCGCGCGACGGCAAGGCCGTCAGCGTGATCCGCGACAGCGGCGGCTTCGTCACCCAGCGCGTGGTGGGCACCATCGTCAACATCGCCGCCGACATGTGCCAGCAGCGCGTGTGCTCGCCGGCCGACCTGGAGACCGCCGTGCGCCTGGGCCTGGGCTACCCGCGCGGCCCGCTGGCGCTGGGCGACCTGTACGGGCCGACCAACATGCTGGAGGTGCTGTTCAACCTGCAGACCGTCTACGGCGACCCGCGCTATCGCCCGAGCCCGTGGCTGCGCCGGCGCGGCGCCCTCGGCCTGAGCCTGATGCACGAGGAGGAATGAGCCCGCCATGACCGCCGAACTCAAGAGCACCACCGAGGGCCGCACCATGGTGCTGACCCTGTCGAACCCGGCGCAGCGCAACGCGCTCGGCCCGGCGATCTACGCCGCGGGCATCGAGGCGCTCAACAGCGCCGAGGACAGCGACGAGGTCCGCAGCGTCGTGATCGTCGGCGAGGGCGCGTGGTTCTGTGCCGGCGGTTCGCTCCAGCGCCTGCGCGACAACCGGCGCGAACCCCCCGCCGTGCAGGCCGAGAGCATCGACGCGCTGCACAGCTGGATCGACTCGATCCGCACCTTTCCCAAACCGGTCATCGCCGCCGTCGAGGGCGCCGCGGCGGGCGCGGGCTTCTCGCTCGCGCTGGCCTGCGATTTCGTGGTCGCCGCGCGCGACGCGGTGTTCGCCGCCTCGTACAGCAACGTCGCGCTCACGCCCGACGGCGGCCTGAGCTGGCACCTCGCGCACGCGCTGCCACGCCAGCTCGCCGGCGAGTGGCTGATGTGCGGCGAACGCCTGGACGCGGCGCGGCTGCACGCGGCCGGGCTGGTCAACCAGCTCGCCGACAGCGGTCAGGCGCTCGCGACCGCGCTGGCGCTGGCCGAGCGACTGAACGCGCGCGCGCCCAACGTGCTCGCGAGCCTGAAGGAGCTGCTCGGCGAGGCACCGGGCGCGACGCTCGCGTCCCACCTCGTCCAGGAGCGCGACCACTTCGTGCGCAACCTGCACCACCCCAACGCCGGCATCGGCATCGAGGCCTTCCTGGCCCGCGAGACGCCGCGCTACCCCTGAGCGGTCTCCCGATCGCGCCAGTCACTCACAGGACAGTCCCATGGACGAACCCATTCTTAACATCGACGAACGCGAGGCCATCAACGGTGGCCGCTGGTTCTCCTCCCTCTCACCCTCGCTCCGCCACGACATCCTCCGATGCGCCTTCGTCAGACGTCACAAGGACGGCGACCTCCTCGCCGCGCGCGGCGATCCCCCGGAACAATGGATGGCCTGCGCCAAGGGCGCGGTGCGCGTGAGCTCGACCACGGTGTCGGGCAAGCAGGTCACGCTGACCTATGTCGAGCCGGGCATCTGGTTCGGCGACGTGGCGATGTTCGACGGCGACCGGCGCACGCACGACGCCTACGCGCATGGCGAGACCACCACGCTCAACGTCGCGCGGGCCGATTTCCAGAAGATCCTGGCCACGCACGTGGAGCTCTACGAGGCCCTGATGCGGCTGCAGGCACGCCGCATCCGCCAGCTGTTCGGGCTGGTGGAGGACCTCAACACGCTGCCGCTGCGCGCGCGGCTGGCCAAGCAGCTCACCCACCTGGTGCGCAGCTACGGCGTGCCCAGCCTGGCCGACGGCAGCCAGATGCGCATCGGCCTGCACCTGGCGCAGGAGGAGCTCGCGCAGCTGCTGGGCGCCTCGCGCCAGCGCGTGAACCAGGAACTCAAGGCGATGGAGCGCGACAGCGTCATCCGCATCGAGCCGGGCGGCCTGGTGGTGCGCGACCGCGCGGCGCTCCTGCGGATCGCCGAATCCGACACCTGACCCTCGACATCGACCCGGCTTCGGCCACGAAAGGACTCGCGGCATGAACCAGCAGACATCAACGGACCCGCAGCAGCCGCTGCCGCCGCAGGACTTCGGACAGTTCGTCGGCACCCGGGCCGTCACGGGATCGCACCTGTTCGACGTCGAGGCCCTCACGGGCTGGCTCGAGGCGCACCTCGACGGTTTCAAGGGGCCGCTGGCGGTCGAGATGTTCAAGGGCGGCCAGTCCAATCCGACCTACAAGCTCGTGACGCCCGCGTGCAGCTACGTCATGCGCGCCAAGCCCGGCCCGGTGGCGAAGCTGCTGCCCTCGGCCCATGCGATCGAGCGCGAATACAAGGTGATGGGCGGGCTCGCCGGCACCGACGTGCCGGTGCCGCGCATGCTGTGCCTGTGCGAGGACGAATCGGTCATCGGCCGCGCCTTCTACGTGATGGAGTTCAAGACCGGCCGCGTGCTGTGGGACCAGAGCCTGCCGGGCATGGACCACGCCGAGCGCGCCGCCATCTACGACGAACTCAACCGCGTCATCGCCGCCCTGCACAGCGTGAACTTCGCCGACCAGGGCCTGGCCGGCTACGGCCGCCCGGGCCACTACGTCGAGCGCCAGATCGCCCGCTGGAGCAAGCAGTACGTGGCTTCCGTCACCCGGCCCATCCCCGAGATGGACCGGCTGATGGAATGGCTGCCCGCGCACGTCCCCGCCAGCGCGCGCGACGAGCGCCACGGCTCGATCGTGCATGGCGACTACCGGCTCGACAACGTGATGTTCCATCCCACCGAGCCGCGCGCCGTCGCGGTGCTGGACTGGGAGCTGTCCACGCTCGGCCACCCGCTGGCCGACTTCAGTTACCACTGCATGTCCTGGCACATCGCGCCGGGAGCCTTCCGCGGGCTCGGCGGCGTCGACGTGGGGAGCCTGGGTATCCCGACGGAGAGCGAGTACATCCGCCGCTACTGCGAGCGCACCGGCATCACCACGCCGGAAGCGCTCGCGCCCGACTGGGACTTCTACCTCGCCTACAACATGTTCCGCATCGCGGCGATCCTGCAGGGCATCGCCAAGCGGGTCGAGATGGGCACGGCATCGAGCGAGCAGGCCGTCGCCTCCGGACGCGGAGCCCTGCCGATGGCGCGGATGGCCTGGGATTTCGCGCAGCGCGCCTGAAGCGCGGCCGGCGGCCTCAGACGGGCTGCAGCGGCCGGGGCTCGCCCGGTGGCAGTTCGACGCGGATCGGGTCGCCCTCGCGCACGTCGCCACCGGCCAGCACGATCGCCATCACGCCGGCCTTGCGCACCAGACCGCCCATCGCGTCGCGCCCCAGCGTGGCGGCCATCAGGCCGCGCTGGAAGCGGTCGAGCTGGCTGCAGGGATTGCGCAGGCCGGTCAGTTCGACGACCGGCCCCTCGCCCGCCGCGGCCGATCCGCCCAGGTGCAGGCGCGTGCCGGTGGGCAGCGCCAGCAGCTCGATGCCGCGCGTGGTGACGTTCTCGCCCAGGTCCCCCGCCCAGACGGCGAAGCCGGCCGCCATGAGCTCGTCGAACAGTTCGGCGTGCAGCAGGTGCACCTGACGCAGGTTGGGGGCCGAGGCGTCGCGCGCCACGCGCGAGCGATGCCGGACGGTGGTGCCGGCGTGCGCGTCGCCGTCCACGCCCAGGCCGGCGGTCAGCCGGATCGACGGCTCGGTGAACTTGGAGAAGCTGTGCAGGCCGCTCGCATGGACTCCCACCACGCGCGCGGACGGAGCGTCGCCGCGCCGTCCGGGATCGGTCGGTGCGTCCATCGGCGTCACGCGGCCAGCGTGGCGGCCAAGCGCCGGGCGCAGGCCGCGGCCTGGTCGGCATCGCGCGCCTCGACCATGACGCGCAGCAGCGGCTCGGTGCCGCTCGCGCGGATGAGCACCCGGCCGGCATCGCCGAGTTCGGCCTCGACGCGGCGCGTCTCGGCCGACAGCGCCGGGTTGCCGCGCCAGTCCTGGCCGGCCTTCAGCCGCACGTTGAGCAGCACCTGCGGGAACAGCGTCACCTCGGCCAGCAGTTCGGCCACCGCGCGGCCGCTCCTCACGCAGGCCTGCAGCACCTGCAGCGCGCTGACGATGCCGTCGCCCGTGGTGTGGCGGTCGAGCGCGAGCAGGTGGCCCGAACCCTCGCCGCCCAGCAGCCAGCCACGCTTCTCCAGCTCCTCCAGCACGTAGCGGTCGCCCACCTTGGCGCGGACGAACTCGATGCCCTGCGCGCGCAACGCCATCTCGACGGCCTTGTTGGTCATCAGCGTGCCGACCACGCCCCGGGGCCGCTCGCCGCGCGCGATGCGCTCGTTGACCATCAGATAGAGCAGTTCGTCGCCGTTGAAGAGGCGGCCGTGCGCGTCCACGAGCTGCAGCCGGTCGGCGTCGCCGTCCAGGGCGATGCCGTAGTCGGCCCCCTGCGCCGTGACGGCCTCGACGAGCGCGCCCGGATGCGTCGCGCCCACGCCCTCGTTGATGTTCAGGCCGTCGGGCGCGCAACCGATGCTGGTGACCTCGGCGCCGAGCTCGTGGAACACCTGCGGCGCGACCTGGTAGGCCGCACCGTGGGCGGCGTCGATCACCAGCCGCAGGCCCCGCAGGCTCAGGTCGTGGGCGAAGGTGCTCTTGCAGAACTCGATGTAGCGGCCGGCCGCGTCGTTCAAACGCCGCGCCTTGCCCAGCTCGGCCGATTCGGCCCACACCGGCGACTCCTGCAGCGCGGCTTCCACCGCTTCCTCCCATCCGTCGTCCAGCTTGGTGCCCTGGGCGCTGAAGAACTTGATGCCGTTGTCGGGAAACGGGTTGTGGCTGGCGCTGATCACCACGCCCAGGCTGGCCCGCTGGGCCCGCGTCAGGTAGGCCACGCCAGGCGTGGGCAGCGGCCCGAGCAGCACGACGTCCACGCCGGCGGAGTTGAAGCCCGACTCCAGCGCCGACTCGAGCATGTAGCCGGAGATGCGCGTGTCCTTGCCGATCAGGACCGTCGGGCGGGCCTCGGTCTTGCGCAGCACGCGGCCCACCGCGTGCGCGAGACGCAGCACGAAGTCGGGCGTGATGGGGGGCTGGCCGACCGTGCCGCGGATGCCGTCGGTGCCGAAATACTGTCGTGTCATTCCTGGGTTCCTCTTCGTCTTCTTTATTCAGGGGGTGCGGGCCGGCCCGGCTGGCCTTGCCAGCGCGGTGGGCGTCGGCGCGCCGGACGGGGCGAAGGCCACGGCGCGCCACACCGCCAGTGCTGCGACGGTGTCGCGCACGTCGTGCACGCGCACGATCGACGCACCACGCTCGACGGCCATCAGCGCCGCCGCCACGCTGGGCACCATCCGTCGCGAGGCGGCCTCGATCCCGGTGGCGGTGCCCAGCGACGACTTGCGCGACCAGCCGGCGAGCAGCGGATACCCCGGCGCCAGCAGTTCGCGCTGCCGTGCGAGAAGCGCGAAGTTCTGCGCGACGCTCTTGCCGAAGCCGATCCCCGGATCGATGGCGATGCGCGCCGCCTCGACCCCCGCCGCCCGCAGCGCCGCCGTCTCGCGCGCCAGGAAGTCGGCCACCACGCTCACGACATCGGCGTCGGCCGCCATGGGCATCGACTGCATGGTGCGCGGATCGCGGTGCATGTGCATCAGGCACACCCCGCACGACGGATGCGACGCGACGGCCTCGCGGGCACCGGCGCGACGCAGTGCCCACACGTCGTTGACGATGTCGGCGCCCAGGTCGAGCACGGCGCGCATCACTTCGGGCTTGTAGGTGTCCACCGAGATCGGCACGCCCAGGCGCAGGGCCTCGCGCACGACCGGCAGCACGCGCGCGAGTTCCGTGTCGAGCGGCACTTCCGGGCTGCCCGGCCGCGTCGACTCGCCGCCGATGTCGAGGAGGTCGGCGCCCTCGGCCAGCAGCCGCTCGCAATGCCGCAGCGCCTCGGTCGCAGAAGCGTGGTCGCCGCCGTCGGAGAACGAATCCGGCGTCACGTTGACGATGCCCATCACCTTCGGCAGCGAGAGGTCGATGTCGAAGCGCGTGGTGCGCCAGAACGAAAAAACGGGGCCGATGGCCCCGTCTTCCTGCGAACCCGACATCCTCACGCGGCGGTTGGTGCCGGGTCGGTGTTGACGGCGGGCGTTCCACCCGTGCCGCCGCCGTTGTTCGACGGCGGAATGCGCGGCGTCCAGTCCTTGGGCGGGCGCGGTGCGCGGCCACCCATGATGTCGTCGAGCTGTTCGCTGTCGATGGTCTCCCATTCGAGCAGCGCCTTGGCCATGGCGTGCATCTTGTCGCTGTTGTCCTCGATCAGGCGGCGCGCCAGGGCGTACTGCTCGTCGATGATCCGGCGCACTTCGCCATCGACCTTCTCCATGGTCTGTTCGCTCATGTTGGTCGTCTTGGTGACCGAACGGCCCAGGAACACCTCGCCCTCGTTCTCGGCGTAGACCATCGGGCCCAGCGCGTCGGTCATGCCGTAGCGCGTGACCATGTCGCGGGCGATGGAGGTCGCGCGCTCGAAGTCGTTGCTGGCACCGGTGGTCATCTGGTGCATGAAGACTTCCTCGGCGATGCGGCCACCGAACAGCATGCTGATCTGGTTGAGCATGTATTCGCGGTCGTAGCTGTAGCGGTCCTGGGACGGCAGGCTCATCGTCACGCCGAGCGCGCGGCCGCGCGGGATGATCGTCACCTTGTGCACCGGGTCGCACTTGGGCAGCAGCTTGCCGATGAGGGCGTGGCCGGACTCGTGATAGGCCGTGTTGCGGCGCTCTTCCTCGGGCATCACCATGCTCTTGCGCTCGGGGCCCATGAAGATCTTGTCCTTGGCCTTCTCGAAGTCCTGCATCTCGACCACGCGCGCATTGCGGCGGGCGGCCATCAGCGCAGCCTCGTTGCACAGGTTGGCCAGGTCGGCACCCGACATGCCGGGCGTGCCGCGGGCGATGATGCTCGGGTTCACGTCCTGGCCGAGCGGCACCTTGCGCATGTGCACGTTGAGGATCTGCTCGCGGCCACGGATGTCCGGCAGCGTCACGTACACCTGGCGGTCGAAGCGGCCCGGGCGCAGCAGGGCGGCGTCCAGGATGTCCGGCCGGTTGGTCGCCGCGACGACGATGACGCCGAGGTTGGTCTCGAAACCGTCCATCTCGACCAGCATCTGGTTCAGGGTCTGCTCGCGCTCGTCGTTGCCGCCACCCAGGCCGGCACCGCGCTGGCGGCCCACCGCGTCGATTTCGTCGATGAAGATGATGCAGGGCGCGTTCTTCTTGGCGTTCTCGAACATGTCGCGAACACGGGCCGCGCCCACGCCGACGAACATCTCGACGAAGTCCGAACCGGAGATCGAGAAAAACGGCACCTTCGCTTCACCGGCGATCGACTTGGCGAGCAGGGTCTTGCCGGTGCCCGGCGGGCCGACCAGCAGCAGGCCGCGCGGGATGCGCCCGCCCAGCTTCTGGAATCGTCCCGGGTCCTTCAGGAAGTCCACGACTTCCTTGACCTCTTCCTTGGCCTCGTCGCAGCCCGCGACATCGGCGAAGGTGACCGAATTGGTGTTCTCGTCGAGCATGCGGGCCTTGCTCTTGCCGAAGCTGAAGGCGCCGCCCTTGCCGCCTCCCTGCATCTGCCGCATGAAGTACACCCACACCCCGATCAGGAGCAGCATCGGACCCCAGCTGACCAGCAGGGTCATGAGGAGCGAGCCTTCCTCGCGGGGCTTGACGTCGAACTTGACGTTGTTGGCGATCAGGTCGCCGACCAGGCCGCGATCGAGGTAGGTGGCAGTGGTGCGGATGCGCCGGTCGTCGTTGGTGACGGCGACGATCTCGCTGCCGCCCTGACCTTCCTGGATCGTGGCGCTCTTGATGCGATTGCCACGGACTTCCTCGAGAAAGTCCGAATAGCCGACGTTGCCGGCATTGGCGCCACTGCGGGTGTCGAACTGCTTGAACACAGTGAACAACACCATCGCAATGACCAGCCAAACGGCAACTTTGGAAAACCACTGATTATTCAAACGATGCTCCAGTCAAAAACCGCGATCCCGAGCGCGGAAAACGCGCCGAGACCTTGCAGTTGGACATTATTTTAAACTTTTCAAGCTGCGAAACCGACCATCCGGCTCCGAGCAGCCATAGCAGAGGCACGGACATTGCCGACGGGGCGTCGGGCGAGGGACTCAGGACGTCCCGTCCGTCGCCTTGAGACCCATCCCAACCAGGAAGGTTTCCGAGGATTTGTCGCGCGAGGCCTTGGGCTTGATCGGTTTGACGACGCGGAAATTCGACTTGAACAATTGCGTCAGTTCGGCATACCCGCCCCCGTGGAAGACCTTGGCCACCAGGGCGCCCTCGGGCTTCATGTGCCGGTGCGCGAAATCCACCGCCAATTCGACCAGGTGGGAAATCCGTGCCGCATCGGCCGATGCGATCCCCGAGAGGTTGGGCGCCATGTCGGAGACCACCACGTCGGCCCGCCTTCCGTCCATGGCCTGCTCGAGCCTCGCCAGCACGTCGTCCTCGCGGAAATCCCCTTGCAGGAACAGCACGCCCTCGACCGGCTCCATCGGCAGGATGTCCAGGGCGATGATGGTGCCGTCGAGGTCACCGGAGGCCGCGCCGCCCGGCGACATCCGCCGCCGGACGTACTGGCTCCAGGCTCCTGGCGTCGATCCCAGGTCCACCACGAGGTGGCCGGGCCGGATCAGGCCGAGCGTCTCGTCGATTTCCTTGAGCTTGTAGGCGGCCCGGGCACGGTAGCCCTCGCGGGCGGCCAGTTTCACGTAGGTGTCGTTGACGTGATCGTTGAGCCACGCCTTGTTGACTTTCTTGCTCTGCGTCTTGACTTTCATTCGCCCGGATAATACGGGGATGCCAGCCATTCAACTCTCCCCCGCGCAACGCAAGGTGCATCGCGCCGAAGCCCACCACCTCGATCCGCTCGTCATGATCGGCGGCGACGGGCTCACTCCGGCTGTCACCAAGGAAGCCGATGCCGCACTCAAGGCGCACGGCCTGATCAAGGTCCGCGTGTTCTCCGACGATCGCGCCGCGCGCGAGACCATGCTCGCCACCCTGGCCGACGAACTCGATGCCGCCCCCATCCAGCACATCGGCAAGCTGCTGGTGCTGTGGCGCCCGATCCCCGAGAAGGAACGCGTCGTCGACGAGGACCGCATGCCCGGTCCGCGCGACGTCAAGGTGCTGAAGTACAGCAAGCGCGGCGGCCAGCGCCCCGAGATCAAGACCCTGCGCGTCCTGGGCAACCAGCGCCTCACGCCCGGTGGCACGATCAAGCGCGCCAAGCCCAAGCGGCCCCTGTCGGCCAAGAAGCGCAACCAGAGCGACTGAGGATGCCGCGTCCGCACGCTGCCGGCGCGCAGCGGCACGTCCTGTGCATGAAATGGGGCACCAAGTACGGTCCCGAATACGTCAACCGCCTCTACGCCATGGTGCGCCGCCACCTGAGCGGCGATTTCAACTTCGTGTGCCTGACCGACGACGGCCAGGGCATCCGCAGCGAGGTGCAGTGCCTTCCCATTCCGCCACTCGACCTCGAGGTGCGCCCGGGCGAGCCCGACCGGGCTTGGAAGAAGCTCACGACCTTCGAGGCCGACCTGCACGGCCTGCGCGGCACGGCGCTGTTCGTGGACCTCGATGTCGTGATCGTCGGGTCGCTCGACGCCTTCTTCGAACGGCCTGGCGATTTCCTGATCATCCACGACTACGCCCGGCCATGGCGCCGCGGCCGCATCACGGGCAATTCGTCGGTCTACCGGTTCGAACTGGGCGCGCACGCCGACGTGCTGGCGCACTTTCGCGCCCACATGGACGAGGTGCCGACCCAGTTCCGCAACGAGCAGGCGTTCCTGTCCGACTTCCTGCATCGCCAGGGCCGGCTGGGCTATTGGCCGGATGCGTGGTGTCCGAGCTTCAAGTACCACGGCATCCCGGCCTGGCCCACGAACTACTGGCGCGAACCCTTCGTGCCGCCGGATGCGCGCATCGTGGTGTTCCATGGGGAATGCAATCCACCGGACGCGCTCGCCGGACGGCGCAACCGGGCGTTCCGCTTCATCCGCCCGGCGCGCTGGATCGCTCGCCACTGGCACGTCTGATCAGACGTCGCGCACCTCGGCGTCAGGGACGCTCGAAGCGAGGGTGGCGCGACGCGCCATTCGCCACAGCAGGCTGCCCGTGCACAGCCACTGCACGAGGTACATCCCGCTGCCCATCGCATGCCAGAACTTCAGCTCGGTGCGCGCCAGGATGCGTGGCGCGACGGCGTATTGCTGCAGCAATGCCAGCAGGAGCGCGACGAGCACCAGGAAAAGACCCGCGCGCACGTCGGGACCGAAACCGTCGTCGCCCAGCGTCCTGAGATGCATGAGCAGGACCAACCCGCAGCCGATCGCGACCCAGGTCTGCGCCGCGAACAGCTGACCGGCGAAATTGCCCGCCACGGCCGGATTGCCCAGCCGCGCGAACAGCATCGGCACGACCAGGAAGCCGATGGTGGTCAGGCTGCCCCACCAGAGCGCGGCGAGCATGAGCGCCACGCGGTCCTTGACCGAGGCCATCGCGCGCGCCGTTCTCAGCCGACGTAGCGGACGGCGACGATCTCGTAGCGCCGCACGCCGCCGGGCGCCTGCACCTCGGCCGTGTCGCCCTCCTCCTTGCCGATCAGCGCGCGAGCGATCGGGCTGGAGATGTTGATGCGGCCGAGTTTGAGGTCGGCCTCGTCCTCGCCGACGATCTGATAGGTCACGGCATCGCCGCTGTCCTCGTCCTCGAGCTCGACGGTGGTGCCGAAGACGATCTTGCCGCCGGCATCGAGCGTGGCCGGATCGATGATCTGCGCGGCCGACAGCTTGCCCTCGACCTCCTGGATGCGACCCTCGATGAAGCCCTGGCGGTCCTTGGCGACCTCGTACTCGGCGTTCTCGCTCAGGTCGCCCTGGGCCCGCGCCTCGGCGATGGCGTTGATGACCCACGGACGGTCGACGGTCTTCAGGCGATGCAGTTCTTCGCGCAGCTTTTCGGCGCCGCGCTTGGTAACGGGAATGGTGTTGGCCATGTCGGGGTACTCCATAAAACGAAACCGCCGAACGCTGCCGTTCGGCGGTGCATGGTGTGGGATCTGAGGGCCGGGACCGGACGCGTCGAAGACGTTCAGACGAGGGTCCGTCCGGTCAGCCGGCTCAGGATGGCGAGCGGACTCGACTCGGGATTGTATTGCCTCGATGCGGCCAGATGAAGGGTCTGCTCCAGCATGTACTGGCCCGCCATCACCGCGTGCGGCGTCTGGTCGGAGAAGCACACCCACACCGATCCCGCCGGAAACGCCATGGCCTCCTGGGGCGCGTCGCGCTGGTAGTGCGCGTCGGACTTCATGGCGTCGTGGAGCTGCAGCATCAGGTGGTCGTACTCGCTGCGCAGCGACTTGGTGACATGCAATGTCTTCAGGACCCGCGCCTGCCACGGCGAGTAGGGCTTCAACCGGGGGAGGAAGCGCCGGGCCACGTCCTCGAAGGGTTCGCCGACACGCCAGGCGCGAGGCAGTCCCTCGGGATTGACGTTGGTGAAGACGCGCAGGATGCGCTCGCCGTAATTGGGTCGCGACGGGAAGGCGTCGATGTGCAGTCGCTTGTCGTCGGCGCGCCAGGATTGCGCGCGCGTCTCGACCTGCACCGGCCGGTAGCTCGTCGGCGCGACGCGCAGCGCCTCGGTGTAGTGCGGCAGCAGCGCGTCGACGAAACGCAGCGCCTGCGCGCGAAAGCGTCCCACCATGGCCGCGGCATCGCGCCGCAGGTCGGCATCGCCGGCCACGCCCTTGAGGCGGCCGTCGGCGTCGAGGCTGACGTTGCGCACCTTGGGGGCCAGCACGTCGGGCGACAGCAGGCGATGCTCCCGCGCCTCCAACCCGAAGGCCAGACGCGGGAAATACAGCACCTTGCCGGCTTCCAGGTCCGCGATCCAGCCGGGTTCCGATCGCGCCGCATCCCAGTCGGCGAGACCGAGTTCGACGATCTGCGACCGCGTGTTGGTGCTCATGGCCGGTTCCCCGCGTCGCCGACGGCCGTCCCGTTCAGTCGGCCGTCGCCTGGGCGGCGAGCTGCGCGTGCATCTCCTGCACCGAGATCACGCCGAGTTCGTCCATGTGGCGCATGCCCTCGACGGCGGCTTCGGCGCCGAAGATGGTCGTGAACGTCGTCACGCGCGCGAGCAGTGCCGACGTGCGGATCTGGCGCGAGTCGGCAATGGCGTTGCGGCGTTCCTCGACCGTGTTGATGACCAGCGCCACTTCCTGGTTCTTGATCATGTCGACGATGTGCGGACGGCCTTCGGTGACCTTGTTGACCACCGTGCAGGGCACCCCGGCCGCGCTGAGCGCCGCGGCCGTGCCCTTGGTCGCGAGCAGCTCGAAGCCGAGCTTCACGAGACCCTGGGCCACCTCGACCGCACGCGGCTTGTCGTTGTTCTTGACCGAGACGAACACCTTGCCGGACTTCGGCAGGATGGTGCCCGCGCCCAACTGCGACTTGACGAAGGCCTCACCGAAGGTGCGGCCCACGCCCATGACCTCCCCGGTGGACTTCATCTCGGGGCCGAGGATCGTGTCGACGCCGGGGAACTTGACGAACGGAAACACCGCTTCCTTGACGCTGAAGTACGGCGGCGTGACTTCCCGGGTCATGCCCTGCGAGGCGAGCGACTGGCCCGCCATGCAGCGCGCGGCCACCTTGGCGAGCTGGATGCCGGTGGCCTTGCTCACGTAGGGCACCGTGCGCGAGGCGCGCGGATTCACTTCGAGCACGTAGATGACGTCCTTGCCGTCCTTCTGCTGGATCGCGAACTGCACGTTCATCAGGCCGACGACGTTCAAGGCCTGGGCCATGGCCGCGCTCTGGCGCTTGAGTTCGGCGATGGTCTCGGCCGACAGCGAGTAAGGCGGCAGCGAGCACGCCGAGTCGCCCGAATGCACGCCGGCCTGCTCGATGTGCTCCATCACGCCGCCGATGAGCGTCGCGCCCTCGGCGTCGCGGATGCAGTCGACGTCGCATTCGACGGCGTCGTTCAGGAAGCGGTCGAGCAGCACCGGCGAGTCGTGGCTGACCTTGACGGCCTCGCGCATGTAGCGTTCGAGGTCGCGCTGCTCGTGGACGATCTCCATGGCGCGGCCGCCGAGCACGTAGCTCGGACGCACGACCAGCGGATAGCCCAGTTCGGCCGCCTTCGCCAGCGCCTCGGGCTCCGCGCGCGCGGTCGCGTTGGGCGGCTGGCGCAGTCCGAGCGTGTGCAGCAGCTGCTGGAAGCGCTCGCGATCCTCGGCGGCGTCGATCATGTCGGGCGAGGTGCCGATGATCGGCACGCCGTTGGCCTCCAGGTCCAGCGCGAGCTTCAGCGGCGTCTGGCCGCCGTACTGCACGATCACGCCGAGCGGCTTCTCCTTGTCGACGATCTCCAGCACGTCCTCCAGCGTCAGCGGCTCGAAGTACAGGCGGTCGGAGGTGTCGTAGTCGGTCGAGACGGTCTCGGGATTGCAGTTGACCATGATGGTCTCGTAGCCATCCTCGCGCATCGCCAGCGCCGCGTGCACGCAGCAGTAGTCGAATTCGATGCCCTGGCCGATGCGGTTGGGACCGCCGCCGAGCACCATGATCTTCCTGTTGTCCGTGGGCGCCGCTTCGCACTCGTCCTCGTAGGTCGAGTACATGTAGGCCGTGTTGGTCGCGAACTCGGCCGCGCAGGTGTCCACGCGCTTGTAGACCGGGCGCACGCCCAGGGCGTGGCGCTTCTCGCGGATCGCGGTGTCGGTGGTCTTGAGGTGGCGGGCCAGCCGGCGGTCGGAGAAGCCCTTCTTCTTGAGCGCGAGCAGCGTGTCGCGGTCGATGGCGTCGAGCGACAGGGTTTCCAGTTCGAGCTCGATCTTCACGATCTCCTCGATCTGCACCAGGAACCACGGATCGATCTTGGTCAGCGCGAACACCTCGTCCACGGAGAGGCCCATGGCGAAGGCGTCGCCGACGTACCAGATGCGCTCGGGGCCGGGTTCGCCCAGCTCCTTCTCCAGCACCTCGCGGTCCTGGGTCTTCTCGTTCAGGCCGTCGACGCCGACTTCCAGCCCACGCAGGGCCTTCTGGAACGATTCCTGGAAGGTGCGGCCCATGGCCATCACCTCGCCCACCGACTTCATCTGCGTCGTCAGGCGCGAATCGGCGGTCGGGAACTTCTCGAAGGCGAAGCGCGGGATCTTGGTGACCACGTAGTCGATGCTGGGCTCGAAGCTCGCGGGCGTGGCACCGCCGGTGATCTCGTTGCGCAACTCGTCGAGCGTGTAGCCGACGGCCAGCTTCGCCGCGACCTTGGCGATCGGGAAGCCGGTGGCCTTGGAAGCCAGCGCCGAGGAGCGCGAGACGCGCGGGTTCATCTCGATGACGACCATGCGGCCGTCCTTCGGATTGATGGAGAACTGCACGTTGGAGCCGCCGGTGTCCACGCCGATCTCGCGCAGCACGGCCAGCGAGGCGTTGCGCAGGATCTGGTACTCCTTGTCGGAAAGCGTCTGCGCCGGGGCGACGGTGATGGAGTCGCCGGTGTGCACGCCCATCGGGTCGAGGTTCTCGATCGAGCAGACGATGATGCAGTTGTCCGCCTTGTCGCGGACCACTTCCATCTCGTACTCCTTCCAGCCGAGCAGCGATTCCTCGATCAGCAGTTCGTTGGTCGGCGAGGCTTCCAGGCCGCGCTTGCAGATGGTCTCGAACTCTTCGGGGTTGTAGGCGATGCCGCCACCGGTGCCGCCGAGCGTAAAGCTCGGGCGGATGACCGTCGGGAAACCCATCACCTTCTGCACCGCCCAGGCCTCCTGCATGGAGTGCGCGATGCCCGAGCGCGCCGAGCCCAGGCCGATCTTGGTCATCGCGTCCTTGAACTTCAGACGGTCCTCGGCCTTGTCGATGGCCTCGGGCGTGGCGCCGATGAGTTCGACTGGCCGGCCGGTGGCCGCGCCCTGGTACTTGTCGAGCACGCCGTGGCGCCACAGGTCGAGCGCGCAGTTCAGCGCGGTCTGGCCGCCCATGGTCGGCAGGATCGCGTCGGGACGTTCCTTGGCGATGATCTTCTCGACCGTCTGCCAGGTGATCGGCTCGATGTAGGTGACGTCGGCCGTGGCCGGGTCGGTCATGATCGTCGCCGGGTTGCTGTTGATCAGGACGACGCGGTAGCCCTCCTCGCGCAGCGCCTTGCAGGCCTGCACGCCCGAGTAGTCGAACTCGCAGGCCTGGCCGATGATGATCGGACCGGCGCCGATGATGAGGATGCTCTTGAGTTCTGTGCGCTTAGGCATTCTTGGTTCCTGCTTTGTGCTTTTCCATCAGTGCCGTGAAGCGGTCGAACAGATAGCCGATGTCGTGCGGGCCGGGCGAGGCTTCCGGGTGACCCTGGAAGCAGAAGGCCGGCTTGGTCGTGTGGGCGAGGCCCTGGAGCGTGTCGTCGAACAGGCTGACGTGCGTGGCGCGCAGCGTCGGCGGCAGCGATTTCCCGTCGACCGCGAAGCCGTGGTTCTGGCTCGTGATGCTGACGCGGCCGTTGTCCAGGTCCTTGACGGGATGGTTCGCACCGTGGTGGCCGAACTTCATCTTGTAGGTCTTGGCGCCCATGGCCAGGGCCATGATCTGATGGCCCAGGCAGATGCCGAAGACCGGGATGCCGGTGTCGATGAGTTCGCGCGCGGCCTCGATCGCGTAGTCGCACGGCTGCGGGTCGCCCGGGCCGTTGGCCAGGAAGATGCCGTCGGGCCTGAGCTTGAGGACGTCGGCCACCGGGGTCTGCGCCGGCACCACCGTGATGCGGGCACCGCGCTGCGCCATCATGCGCAGAATGTTCTTCTTGACGCCGTAGTCGAAGGCCACGACGTGGAAGCGCGGCGTGATCTGCACGCCGTAGCCGGGCTTGTTGTCGACGTGCACGAGCTTCCACTCGGTCTGCGTCCATTCGTAGGTCTGCTTGACCGACACCACCTTGGCGAGGTCGAGCCCGGCCATGTCGGGCGCGGCCTGCGCGGCGGCGATGGTCTGGTCGATCAATGCCTGCGTCACGGTCTCGCCTTCGGCCAGGCCGCGGATCGCGCCGTTCTGCGCGCCCTTCTCGCGCAGGTGGCGCGTGAGCTTGCGGGTGTCGATGTCGGCGATGGCGACCGTGCGGTTGCGCACCAGGTACTCGCTGAGCGTGGCGGTCTTGCGGAAGTTGGACGCGACCAGCGGCAGGTCCTTGATGATCAGCCCGGCGGCGTGGACCTTGTCGGCCTCGACGTCCTCCTCGTTGACGCCGTAGTTGCCGATGTGCGGATACGTGAGCGTCACGATCTGCTGGCAATAGCTGGGGTCGGTGAGGATTTCCTGGTAGCCGGTCATGGCGGTGTTGAACACCACCTCACCGACGGTGGAGCCGGAAGCTCCGATCGACTGGCCGAGAAAGACCGTGCCGTCTGCGAGTGCCAGGATGGCGGGAGGAAACGCTCCCTTGAGAGACAAAAGCACTGGGTTCTCCGGATGGTTACGGTCGCCCGGAGTCTTCCGGAAATGCTCCCGGGGGACTGCTGATTCGAGGATTGTTGCTTTGAAGGCGGCCGGGCGACGCTGAGCGAAAAGCGCTCGATTGTAGCCGTCGCGACCAGGGACTCATCCGTCAATCGGACATTCCCTGAGATTGATGGGACCGGCCCGACGACCCGCCCGGGCGCGGCGCCATGCGTGTCGCTCAGCGCGACGAACCGCTCGCGTGCAGGCAGATCGCCGCCGCCGCGGCCACGTTGAGCGACTCCTCGCCACCGGGTTGCGCGATGCGGATGCGCAGTGCCGCGCGGGCTTCGAGCGCGGGCGAGACGCCCTGCCCCTCGTGCCCCAACACCCAGGCACAGGGCCAGGGCAACGTCGTGCGGTGGAGGAACTCGCCGCCATGCGAACTCGTCACCAGCAGCGGCACGGACAGCGCCTGGAGTTCGTCGGGCGAAGCCACCTCGATCAGCCGCAGACCGAAGTGCGCGCCCATGCCCGCGCGAAGCACCTTGGGCGACCACAGCGCCGCCGTGCCCTTGAGCGCGACCACCTGGGAGAAGCCGAACGCCCCGGCACTGCGAAGGATGGAGCCGACGTTGCCGGCGTCCTGCAGGCGGTCGAGCACCACCGTGGCCGCGTCCGGCTGCAGCGCCGGCCGCGCCGGCAGGTCCAAGACGAAGCCCATCGGCGCGGGCGATTCCAGCCCGCTGATGCCGGCGAGCAGGTCGTCGGCGACGACCACCAGCCGGTCCGAGACACCGCCCCATTCGAAGCGACCCCGGGCCCAGAACGTCTCGGAGAACACCGCGATGCCCGGCCGCAGGCCGCGCTCGCGCGCCGCGCGGCAGAGGTGGTCGCCTTCCAGCCAGACGCGCCCGAGCTTGCGGTAGGCGCCCGCGTCCTGCGCCAGCTTGCGCAGGTCCTTGAGCAGCGGGTTGTCGCGCGAACGGACGTGGGTCGGCTCGACCGGCGTCATCGCGCGGTCTCCAGCGTCGCGACACCCGCCACCCCTGGGACGACCGGATCGCCGACGGACCGGACCTCGAGCGGTCCACGCGCCAGCGCCGCCGCGACGGGGCCGAAGGATCGGCGGTGGTGGATGCAGGCACCGTGACGCAGCAGCGCATCGAGATGAGCCTTCGTGCCATAGCCCTTGTGGCCGGCGAAACCGTAGTGCGGAAATTCCTGGTGCAGGTCCTGGCAGAGCCGGTCGCGATGCACCTTGGCGAGGATCGAGGCGGCCGAAATGGCGCGCACGCGCGCATCGCCGCGCACGATGGCCTCGGCCAGCACGTCGAGGCGCGGCAGGCGGTTGCCGTCGACCAGCACCTTGACCGGCTTCAGCCGCAGGCCCTCGACCGCGCGGCGCATGGCGATCAGGGTGGCCTGCAGGATGTTGTGCGTGTCGATCTCCTCGACCGTCGCCTGGGCCACCGAGCAGCACAGCGCGCGCGCCAGGATCTGCTCGCCCAGACGTTCGCGCTGGCGCGCGCTCAGCGTCTTGGAATCGGCCAGCCCGGGGATCGGGCGACGCTCGTCGAGGATCACCGCCGCGGCCACGACCGGACCGGCCAGCGGACCGCGTCCGGCCTCGTCGACACCGGCCACCAGCCCCGGCGCGTCCCACGCGAGCAAGGCCTGCTCAGCCCGCAAGAACTTTTTCGATGGCATCGGCGCAAAGGGTCGGGGTGTCGCGCTGCAGTTCGGCATGCAGCGCGGTGAAACGACGCTGCAGGGCGTCGACCGCGTCGGATGCCTGGAGCCAGTGCAGCGTGGCCTGGGCCAGCGCCTCGGGCGTCGCGGCCTCCTGCAGCAGCTCGGGCACGACGAAATCACGGCACAGGATGTTGGGCAGCCCGACCCAGGGCTGCAGCTGCTGGCGGTGCATCAGGTGCCAGGAGACCCGGTTCATGTTGTAGGCGATCACCATCGGCCGCTTGAAGAGCGCTGCCTCGAGCGTCGCGGTGCCGCTGGCGATGAGCGTGACGTCGCAGGCGGCCAGCACCTCGTGCGAGCGGCCGTCGACCAGCTGCACGCGGTCGGCGACGTCGCTCGCGCGCAGCAGCCCTTCGACCTCCTCGCGCAGGCTCGGGATCACGGGCGACACGAAGCGCAGCGCCGGCATCCGCTGGACCATGAGCGCCGCCGTGGCGAAGAACCGGGCGGCGAGCGCCCGGACCTCCGAGCGGCGGCTGCCCGGCAGCAGCGCCACCACGGGTGCGTCCCCGGACAGCCCGAGCGCGGCACGCGCGGCGCTCCGGTCGGGTGACATGGGAATCACGTTGGCGAGCGGATGACCGACGTAGGTGGCCTCGACGCCCTGCTCTTCCAGCAGCGCGGGCTCGAACGGGAAGATGCACAGCACGTGGTCGGCGGCGGAGCGGATCTTGTCGATGCGGTCCGCGCGCCAGGCCCAGATCGACGGGCAGACGAAATGCACCGTCTTCATGCCACGCCCGCGCAGGGCGCTCTCGAGGTCGAGGTTGAAGTCGGGCGCGTCGACGCCGATGAACAGCTCGGGCCACTCGCGCAGCAGCCGGGCCTTCAGTTGCCGGCGGATGCCGGCGATCTCCGCATAGTGCCGCAGCACCTCGATGTAGCCGCGCACCGCCAGTTTCTCCTGGGGCCACCAGCTCTCGAAGCCGCGTCGAAGCATCTGCGGGCCGCCGATGCCCTGCGTCTGGACGTCAGGCCAGCGACGGCGGATTCCGTCGAGCAGCAGCCCGGCGAGGAGATCGCCCGAAGGCTCGCCCGCGACCAGCGCGAAACGCTTCGTTGCGTTGTCCGGCATGCGGGATTCAGCGGGCGATGCCGCGCGTGCTGCGCGACAGGAAATCGCTCATCAGGGCGACGTCGCCCGCGGCTTCCGGTGATTCGATCGCCAGGGCATCGATCGCCGCGCGCGCGTCCTCGAGCTTGCGGCCCTGGCGATAGAGCAACCGGTGCATCTGCTTGATGGCGGCGATGCGGACGGCCGAGAAATCGCGTCGGCGCAAGCCTTCCAGGTGGAAGCCGCGCACGGCCAGCGGGTTGCCGTCGACCAGCATGTAGGGCGGCACGTCCTGGGTCACGGCGCTGGCGAAGCCGACCATCGCGTGCGCGCCCACCTTCACGAACTGATGGATGCCCGTCAGGCCGCCGATGAGCACCCAGTCGCCGAGCTCGACATGGCCCGCCAGGGTCGTGTTGTTGGCCAGCGTGGTGTGGTCGCCCACTCGGCAGTCGTGCGCGACGTGGGTGTAAGCCATGATCCAGTTGTCGCTGCCCACGCGCGTCACCCCACCGGCGCCGGGCACGCCCAGGTTGAAGGTGCAGAACTCGCGGATGGTGTTCCGGTCGCCGATGCGCAATTCGGTCGGCTCGCCGGCGTATTTCTTGTCCTGCGGCACGGCACCGAGCGACGAGAACTGGAAGATTCGGTTGTCACGACCGATGGTCGTGCGCCCTTCGATCACGCAATGCGCGCCGATCGTGGTGCCCGCCCCCACCGACACGTGGGGACCGATCACCGCATACGGACCGACGCTCACCGACGCATCGAGCTGCGCCGACGGATCGACCAAGGCCGTCGAATGAACCTGCGTCATGGCGCGGCGCGCTATCAGCTGAGCTGGCGCATGGCGCACATCAACGTCGCCTCGCAGGCCAGCTCGCTGCCCACGCGAGCGCGTCCGGTGAACTTGGAAATGCCTGCCTTCATGCGGTCGATCTCGACCTCCAGCGTCAGCTGGTCACCGGGTTCGACGGGCCGCTTGAAGCGGGCGCCGTCAATGGCGGCGAAGTAGTACACCGTGTTGTCGTCGGGAACGATGTCCAGCGAATGGAACGAGAGCAACGCCGCCGCCTGCGCCATGGCTTCGAGCATGAGCACCCCGGGCATCACCGGTCGATGAGGGAAATGGCCATTGAAGAACGGCTCGTTCATCGTCACGTTCTTGAGCGCCGTGATGCGCTTGCCTTTTTCCATGTCGAGCACCCGGTCCACCAGCAGGAACGGATAGCGGTGGGGAAGGAGTTTGAGGATCTGGTGGATGTCGAGCGTCGTCATGGTGTTCTTCTATCGTGCATCGTGCTTGTTCTCCAACGCCTTGATGCGGTCGCGAAGACGATGCAATTGCTTGAGCGTGGCAGCGTTTTTCTCCCACGTGGCATTGTCGTCGATGGGAAACATTCCCGTGTACTGGCCCGGCTTGTGGATCGATCGCGTCACCACCGTGGCCGCGGAGACATGGACGCCATCGACCAGCGTGAGATGACCCAGCACGATGGCGCCACCGCCCACCGTGCAATGTGCGCCGATCACCGCACTGCCCGCGACGCCCACGCATCCGGCCATGGCGGAATGCCTGCCGATGCGCACGTTGTGACCGATCTGGATGAGGTTGTCGAGCTTCACGCCATCCTCGATGACGGTATCGTCCAATGCGCCTCGATCGATGCAGGTGTTGGCACCGATCTCCACGTCGTCGCCGATGCGCACGGCCCCCAGCTGTTCGATCTTGATCCAATGCCCCTCATGCGGCGCGAAGCCGAAACCGTCGGCCCCGATCACGACGCCCGGATGCAGCAGGCAACGAGCGCCGATGACGCAATCCTCGTTCACGGTCACGCGCGACTTCAGCACCGTGCCGGCACCGATCCTCGCACCACGTTCGACGACGCAGAAGGCACCGATGCGAACGCTCTCGTCGATCACCGCGTCGGCGTCGATGGCCGCGCTCGGATGGATGCGCACGGCATCGGGACGCGCATGCGCGACCTTCCAATGCTGCGTCAGGCGCGCGAAATAAAGATAGGGATCGGGCGTGAGGATGCATGCGCCGCGGGACATCGCGACATCGCTCAGAGCGGGCGCCACGATGACGCACCCTGCCCGGGACGCCGTCAATTCCTTGCGGTATTTGGGATGGCTCAGAAAGGAGAGCGCATCCGGCGTGGCATTCTGCAGCGACGACAGGCGCTCGATCGACAGGGCCGCATCGCCATGCAACTCGCCTCCCAAGGCATCGACGATGGCGCCCAGTCGCAATGCCACTTGCAGATCTGACGTCGGTTCCGGTCCTTACTTGCCGCCGGTCGGGGCGGCAGCAGGCACGGAATTGTTGAGTGCCTTGATCACTTTTTCAGTGATGTCGTGCTTGGGATTGATGTAGATCGCTTCCTGGAGGATGGCGTCGTACTTCTCGGCTTCGGCGACCTGCTTGACCACGCGGTTCGCACGGTCGTAGACCTGCTGCAATTCCTCGTTCTTGCGGGCGTTCAGATCTTCCTGGAATTCTCGGCGCTTGCGCTGGAACTCGCGGTCCTGATCGACCAGGGCCCGCTGGCGTGTGGCCCGCTGGCCCTCGGAGAGCGTCGGCGCCTCGCGCTCGAACTTCTCGGATGCCACCTTGAGCGCTTCGCCCTGGCTGGCCACGTCCCGCTCCCGCTTCAGGAATTCCGACTCCAGCTTGGCCTGGGCCAACTTGGCCGGCTGCGCCTCGCGCAGCACGCGGTCGGGATTGACGAAGCCGATGCGGAACGTCTCTTGCGCCTGGGCGGGCAGGACAGCCAGCACAGCCAGTGGAACCAGCAGAACCGCACTGGCGACACGGAACGAATGAATCATTAGAACGAGGTTCCGATCTGGAATTGGAAGCTTTGAATTCTATCTTTGTAGATCGGATTGAGCGGGTCGGAGAGGTCATCCTCCTTCTGCGAGCGGATCGGCCGGGCAACCGCGAGACGCAGCGGCCCCAGCGGGGAAATCCAGCTGATGCCCAGACCGAGCGAAGCCCGGATCTTCTTCTGCGCAGCCCATTGCGCATCCGTCTGCGTGGTGCGGTCGGTGAAGACGTTGCCCACGTCGAAGAAGCCGTAGAGGCGCAGGGTGCGATCGTTGCCGGCGCCCGGGAACGGCGTGCTCAACTCGACATTCAGGATGGCCTTCTTCGTGCCACCCAGGGCGGCACGCGTCACCGAGTCACGCGGACCGAGCGAGTTCTGCTCGAAACCACGAATCGAACCCAGGCCGCCGGCATAGAAGTTCTTGAAGATCGGATAGAGCTGGTCCTGGAGTGCCTTGCCATAGCCGACTTCACCGTTGAACGCCAGCGTGTATTGCTTCGTGAGCGGGAAGTACTGCTGGTATTGATAGCTGCTCTTGATGTACTTCAGATCGCCGCCCACGCCCCATTCGAGGTTGCCGCGCTGGAGTCGGCCGCTGGTGGGGACGAGTGCGCTGTCGCGATCGTCCCGGGCCCAGCCGATGGTCAATGGCAGGCCCCATTTGCTGTCGTCGGTGCAGGACGTGATGATGCCGGCCGCGCTGAGTTGGCAGCCGAAATATTCCCGGTAGGCCTGGGGCGTGGTAGCCGCCACGATGGAGCCGGGCTTGAAGTTGAAGCGCTCGAGGCCGGCACCGAAGAAGACGGTGTCCACTTCGCTGAAGGGCACGCCGAACTTGATCGAGCCGCCTTCGCTGACCAGGGAATAGTCACCGTCCTGGGTGTAGTAGGGGCGCGACGTCTGGTGGAAAACGCTGAAGGTCCGGGAGATGCCGTCCTTGGTGAAATACGGATCCGTCGCGGTCAGCGAGATCGTCTTGTAGTACTTGCTGGTATTGACCTGCAGGCCCAGGAAGTTGCCCGACCCGAAGACGTTCTCCTGCGAAATGCCGAAAGTCAGCGACACCTTCTCGGAGCTGGAGAAGCCGGCACCCAGTTGCAGCGACCCGGTGGGTTTTTCCACCACGTTGACCGTGAGGTCGACCTGATCGGGCGAGCCCGGCACCTCCTGGGTGTCGACGGTGACTTCCGTGAAGAAGCCCAGGCGGTCCACCCGGTCTCGCGAGAGCTTGATCTTGTCGCCGTCGTACCAGGACGCCTCGTACTGGCGGAATTCGCGCCGCACCACCTCGTCGCGCGTCTTGTTGTTGCCACCGACGCTCAAGCGCCGCACGTACACCCGGCGCGCCGGCTCGGCCAGCAGGGAGAGTGTCACGCGATTGGTCGTGCGGTCGATCTCCGGCCGTGCCTCCACCCGCGCGAACGCATAGCCGAAGGTACCGAAGTAGTCCGTGAACGCCTTGGTCGTCTCGGCCACCTGTTCGCCGTTGTACGGCTGCCCTGCCCGGATGGTCACCAGCGACTTGAACTCCTCGTCGCGTCCGAGGTAGTTGCCGTCGAGCTTCACGCCCGCCACCGTGAACTTCTCGCCCTCGGTGATGTTCACGGTCACCGCCAGATCTTCCCGGTCGGGCGACAGCGCCACCTGGGTCGAATCGATGCGGAATTCCAGGTAGCCGCGCGAGAGATAGTAAGAACGAAGCGTCTCCAGGTCGGCGTTGAGCTTGGCGCGCGAGTACTGGTTGGACTTCGTGTACCAGCTCATCCAGCCGCCCGCGTCCTGGTCGAACAGGTTGAGAAGCGTGGACTCGCTGAACGCCTTGGCCCCGACGATGTGGACCTCGCGGATGCGCGCGGATTCACCTTCGGTCACGGTGAACGTCAGGTTCACCCGATTGCGCTCGATGGGCGTGACGGTGGTCACGACCTGGGCGTTGTAGAGGCTCTTGCTGACGTACTGGCGCTTGAGTTCCTGTTCGGCACGATCGGTCAGGGCCTTGTCGTAGGGTCGCCCATCGGCAAGTCCCACTTCGCGCAGCGACTTCTGCAATGCCGCCTTGTCGAATTCCTTGGTGCCCACGAAATCGACGTCGGCCACCGTCGGGCGCTCCTCGACGATCACCACCAGAACGCCGTTGTTGACATCGAGGCGCACATCCTTGAACAGCCCCAGCTCGAACAACGCACGGATCGCGGCGGACCCGGTCTCGTCGCTGTAGGTGTCGCCCACGCGCAGCGGCAGCGAGGCGAAGATGGTGCCGGGCTCCACGCGCTGCAGGCCTTCGACACGGATGTCCCGTACCGTGAAGGGCTCCACCGCCCAGGCGGCCGTGGCGGCCAGGGTGGCGGCGATCGCGGCCGCGACGCTTCGCAAACGGAAGCGACTGATTCTTTTGTTCATGAGATTTGCAGAATGCCGGCGCATGGAAGGCCGGCAGTGATTAACCAAAAAGCCGATTGACGTCGTTGAACAGCGCGATCGACATCATCACGAGCAACAGCGCCACGCCGCCACGCTGAAACCGCTCCATCCACGCATCCGAGACACTCTTGCCCGTCAGGCCCTCCCAAAGATAATACATCAGGTGTCCGCCATCGAGGACCGGCAGCGGCATCAGGTTGAGCACGCCCAGACTGACGCTGATGAGGGCCAGGAAGATGAGGTATTGGGTCAGTCCGAGACTGGCCGACTTGCCGGCGTAGTCGGCGATGGTGAGTGGCCCGCTCAGGTTCTTGAGCGATGCTTCGCCGATCACCATCTTGACCATCATGCGCACCGTCAGCGCCGAAACCTCCCAGGTCCGGACGACCCCCTTGCGCAATCCCTCGAGCGGTCCCTGGCGCACCGTGACCATCTCGGGCGGCGAACCCACGTAGGCACCGATGCGGCCCACCATGGTCGTGCCCTCTTCCTTGGCCTCGGGCGTCACGTCGAGGGACAGGGCGTGGCCGTCGCGCTCGATGCGCCACGTCTGCGAACGCGGGGTCGCACCATCGATCGACGCGCGGATGAGCTCGCGCAACTGCTGACCGTCGATGACGGACACCGATCCGATGGCGCGTACCACGTCGCCCTGGCGGAGACCGGCACGTTCGCCCGTGCCACCCGGGACGAGTTCGCCGATCTCGGGACGTGTCAAGGGTGCGAGGACGCCGATCCTGCGGAACATCTGCGCGTCGGCGTCGCGGGTCTCGATGCGGCTGAGCGGCAGGACGACTTGGCGTCCGCCATCGGCGATCTCCAGCGTGAGATCACGCCCGTCGAGCGCGCCCCGGGTCATGCGCCAGCGCAGGTCCTCGAACGAATCGACCGGCGTCAGGACGCCATCGAAGCCGGCCCGCGTGATCCGCTCGCCACCACGCAGGCCCGCCTGCTCGGCCAGCGATGCAGCGACCGGTCGTGCCAGCGTGGCCACCGGCTCCTGCACGCCGATCCAGTTCACCGTCGTGTAGAGCGCCGCCGCCAGCAGGAGGTTGGCGATCGGGCCGGCCGCCACGATGGCCACGCGCGAGCGCAGCGGCTGGGTGTTGAAGGCAAGATGGCGCTCGCCGGCGTCCACGGGCGCCTCGCGCTCGTCGAGCATCTTGACGTACCCGCCCAGCGGGAAAGCGCCGATGACGAACTCGGTGTCCTGCCCGGGGCGTTGGTTCGTCGGTTTCCAGCGGAACAGCGTCTTGCCGAAACCCACCGAGAACCGCAGCACCTTGACTCCGCACGCCACGGCCACGCGATAGTGGCCATATTCATGGACCGCGATCAGGAGACCCAGTGCGACGATGAATGCGATGACGGTGAGCATGGGAGATCCTCGAATGAAGGCGGCGAGCGGCGGATGCTCGACAGGAACCCGGAACGACGCCGTCTGAACGCCCGCCTGTCGGCCGGCGACTCAGGTTCCGGCGCGCCGGACGGCGGCACGCGCCGCCTCGCGGGCCATGGCATCGATCGCCAGCAGATCGCCGAGCGACGAGGGTTTGGAGGGTGACAGGACCGCCAAAGTTTCCATGTTGACCGAATGAATGCGGTCGAAACGCAGCCGCCGGTCGAGGAACGCCTCGACGGCGATCTCGTTGGCGGCATTGAGCACCGCCGTGGTACCCGGCGCGGCCGCCAACGCCTGCCAAGCTAATGCCAATCCCGGAAACAGCATGTCGTCGGGTGCCTCGAAGGTCAGGGCCGACAGCGCACGGAAATCCAATCGGGCCGCGCCGCTCTCGATGCGTTGCGGCCAGGCGAGACCGACCGCGATGGGCACGCGCATGTCGGGCGTGCCCAGTTGGGCGATGACGGACGCGTCGGTGAACTGCACCATCGAGTGGATGACGCTCTGCGGATGGATGACGACCTCGATCTGCCCGGGCGCGACACCGAAGAGGTGGCGAGCCTCGATCACCTCGAGCGCCTTGTTCATCATGGTGGCCGAGTCGACGGAGATCTTGCGGCCCATGACCCAGTTGGGATGGGCGCACGCCTGTTCGGGCGTGACCTCGGCGAGCGAGCCCGCCGCCCACGTGCGAAACGGCCCGCCCGATGCCGTCAGGATCAGCTTGTCGATGCATCCGGCCCAGCTCGAGGCATCTTCAGGCAGCGACTGGAAGATGGCGGAATGCTCGCTGTCGATCGGCAGGAGCGTCGCGCCGCCGGCTCTCACGGTGTCCATGAAGAGTTCGCCACCGACCACCAGCGCTTCCTTGTTGGCCAGCAGAAGCCGCTTGCCCGCGCGCGCGGCCGCCAAGCAGGGCGCCAGCCCGGCCGCGCCGACGATGGCGGCCATCACGGCATCGACTTCGTCATGCGACGCGATGACCTCGAGCGCATCGGGCTCGGACAGCACGCGGGTCGGAAGGCCATCGCGAACCAGCCGTTCGGCCAGGATCGCGGCATGCGGCGCGCTCGCCATCACCGCGAAACGTGGACGGAAGCGGCTGCACTGCGCCAGCAACTCCTCGACGCGGGTCGCGGCCGAGAGCGCGAACACCTCGAAGCGATCCGGATGTCGGGAAATGACGTCGAGCGTGTTGACGCCGACCGACCCCGTCGAGCCCAGGACCGTGATGCGCTGCCTCGGAGACGTCTGATCGGTCACGTCGCGGCCAATGAAGCCAGCATCATCGCGATGGGCAGGGTAGGAAGGAGCGCGTCGACACGGTCGAGCACGCCGCCATGGCCCGGCAGCAGGTTGCTGCTGTCCTTGGCGCCGGCGCTGCGCTTGACCAGCGACTCGACCAGATCGCCGACGACGCTCATGGCCGCCATGGCGATAACGCCGACGACAAGCAGCCACCAGCCCGTCGCGGCCAGCCGGCTGTAGAGACTCGCGACGTTCGCCCGGTTGGCCGCGTCGGCCCAGACCCAGATCAAGGCCAGCAGCATGACCCCGACCATGCCGCCCCAGACGCCTTCCCAGCTTTTGCCGGGGCTGATGGAGGGCGCGAGCTTGTTGCGCGTGAACCTGAGACCGAATGCCCGGCCGGCGAAGTACGCGAACACGTCGGCCACCCAGACGAGCAGGAAGATCGACAGCAGGAAGTTGATGCCCCAGGTCCGCGCCTGCACGGCGGCGAGCCAAGCGACCCAGAGCGCCAGCAAGCCGCCCACGAGCCGGATCGGCCGCGGAATCTTCGGCCATCCCGGCACGGCGCCACGCAGCAGCGCCGCGCCGCCAGCGACCCATGCGACGCTGGACACGATCCAGACCGGCAGCAGATCCTGGCCGATCAGGCCGGCCCACCACGAGAAGGCGCACAGCACCACCATCTCGATGCCCAGGAACACGGACATGCGGGGGCCGTGGCCGTTGAGCCGCCCCCACTCCCAGGCCGCGGCACCGATGAGGGCCAGCATGACCACCGTGAACGGCACGGGTGTCGCGTAGAACAGCGCCGGCAACAGGATGGCCAGCAGGACCAGCGCGGTGATGATTCGCTGCTTGAGCATCAGGCGGTGCGCCGGTCGCGCGACGTCGAGGGCTTGGCCTGGGCGGGGATCTTGCCGAACCGGCGCTCGCGGCGCTGAAAGGCGGCGATGGCCTCGTCGAGCGCCGCTTCGTCGAATTCCGGCCACAACCGGTCACTGAAGAAGAGTTCGGCGTAGGCGCTTTGCCAGAGCAGGAAGTTCGACAGGCGTTGCTCTCCACCGGTGCGGATGAAGAGATCCGGATCGCTCACGTGAGCGAGTGCCATGGCGCGATCGAGGTTGTGTTCGGTCAACGGCTCGCCGCGTTCGACCAGCGTCGCGGCCGCGCGCGCGATGTCCCAGCGTCCGCCATAGTTGAAGCACACGTTCAGCACGAGCCGCTGATTGTGCGCCGTGGCGTTCTCGGCCTGCCGGAGGCCGGCCGTCAGCTTCTCCGACAAGCCGCCCTTCTCGCCGATGAAATGCAACTGCACGCCATCGGCCGACAGCCGGGGCACCTCCCGCGCCAAGGCGCCGACCATCAGGTCCATGAGTCCGGAGACTTCGTCGACGGGACGGTTCCAGTTCTCCGACGAGAAGGCGAACACGGTGAGCACCTTGACGCCGCGATCGGCACAGGCCTTGACGCATCGGCGCAGCGACTCCACGCCCTGCTTGTGACCGGCCACGCGCGGCAGGAAACGCCGCGTCGCCCAGCGGCCATTGCCGTCCATGACGACGGCGATGTGATGAGGAACCGCCGGCGACGTGCTCATCAGACCGCCATGATCTCGGCTTCCTTGGCCGTCACCAAGCGATCGATCTCGGTGATGTGGCGGTCGGTGACCTTCTGGATCTCGGCCTCGGCGCGCTTCTGGTCGTCTTCGGAAGCCAGCTTGTCCTTCACCAGCTTCTTGACCGCTTCGTTGGCATCGCGTCGCAGGTTGCGCGTGGCGATCTTCGCGGACTCGCCTTCGTTGCGGACCAGCTTGGTCATCTCGCGACGGCGCTCCTCGCTCATGGCCGGGAGGGGCACGCGGATCAGGTCGCCCATCGATGCCGGATTGAGGCCCAGGTCGCTCTCGCGAATGGCCTTCTCGATCTTGGCGCCCATTCCCTTTTCCCAGGGCTGGACGCTGATGGTGCGCGAATCGAGCACCGACACGTTCGCCACTTGGCTGAGCGGCACCGACGATCCGTAATAGTCGACATGGATCGAATCGAGCAGCGCCGAATTGGCGCGACCGGTGCGGATCTTGGTCAGGTTGCTCTGGAAGGCGGCGAGCGACTGGTTCATCTTGGCGTCGGTCGCGCTCTTGATGTCTGAAATGGTCATGTTCGTTTTACTCCTCAGGCATGCACCAGCGTGCCTTCGTCCTCGCCCCTGACGACCCGCTTGAGCGCGCCGTTCTTGAAGATCGAGAACACCTTGATCGGCAGGTTCTGGTCGCGGCACAGCGCGAAGGCCGTGGCGTCCATGATGCCGAGATTGCGGGCGATCGCCTCGTCGAACGTCAACGACGTGTAGCGGGTCGCCTCGGGATGCTTCTTCGGGTCGGCGGTATAGACACCGTCGACCTTGGTGGCCTTGAGCACCAGTTCGGCACCGATCTCGGCACCGCGCAACGCAGCGGCCGTGTCGGTGGTGAAGAACGGATTGCCGGTGCCCGCGGCGAAGATGACCACCTTGCCCTCCTCGAGGTACTGCAGTGCCTTCGGACGCACATAGGGCTCGACCACCTGATCGATGGCGATGGCCGACATCACCCGCGCGATGAGACCCTGCTTGTTCATGGCGTCGGCGAGCGCCAGCGCGTTCATGACCGTGGCCAGCATGCCCATGTAGTCGGCCGTCGCCCGGTCCATGCCCACCGATCCACCCGCCACGCCGCGGAAGATGTTGCCGCCGCCGATCACCACGGCCACCTGCACGCCCATGTTCACCACTTCGCCGACCTCGCCGACCATGCGCACGATGGTGGCGCGATTGATGCCGAACGCATCGTCGCCCATCAGTGCCTCTCCCGACAGCTTCAACAGGATGCGCTTGTGGGCAGGGCTGGCTTCGGGCATGTGGAGGTTCCTCGGGGTAAAGATCGGAGACGAGTGTAAAACCATGTCACAACGGTCGCCCACCGAAAATTCGGCGCGCGACCGTGGACCGGTCGGTTGTCAGGCGGCGGCCTTGGCGGCGGCGACCTGGGCGGCGACCTCGGCCGCGAAATCGTCGACCTTCTTCTCGATGCCTTCGCCCACGACGTACAGGGTGAAAGCCTTGATCGACGAGTTCGACGCCTTGAGCATCTGCTCGACCGTCTGCTTGTCGTTCTTCACGAAAGGCTGGTTGTGCAACGAGACTTCCTTGAGGTATTTCTGCACGCCGCCCTCGATGCGCTTGGCCACGATCTCGGCCGGCTGGGTCGGCTTGCCGGCGGCTTCGGCGGTCTTGCGGTCCTCCTCGGCCTTGCCCGCGGCCACGGCGCGTTCCTTCTCGATCAGGTCGGCCGGCACGTCGGCGCTGGAGATCGACACCGGCTTCATCGCGGCGATGTGCATCGCCACGTCCTTGGCCGCCGTGTCGTCGCCTTCGAACTCCACGATCACGCCGATGCGCGTGCCGTGCAGATAGGACGCGATCTTGCCGTTGCCCGAGAAGCGCTTGAAGCGACGAAAGCTCATGTTCTCGCCGATCTTGCCGATCAGTCCCTTGCGCACGTCCTCGAGCGTGGGGCCGAAGCCGTCCTGCTCGTAGGGCAGCGCGCCCAGCGCGGCCAGGTCGGCGGGATCGTGCTTGGCGACCAGCGCGGCCGACGCGTTGGCCAACGCCAGGAAGCTGTCGTTCTTGGTGACGAAATCGGTCTCGCAGTTGATCTCCACCATGGCACCGGCGTCGCCGTCGACAAACGCCGTGACCACGCCTTCGGCGGTGATGCGGCCCGATGCCTTGCCGGCCTTGTTGCCGAGCTTGATGCGCAGCAGTTCCTCGGCCTTCTCCATGTTGCCTTCGGCCTCGGTCAGGGCCTTCTTGCATTCCATCATGGGTGCGTCGGTCTTCGCGCGCAGTTCGCCCACCATGCTTGCGGTGATTGCAGCCATTGTCATTTCTCCGTCATTCTAAAAATCAGATCAAAAAAAGGGGCCGAAAAGCCCCTTCTTCAAGGCTCGCGAGAACGCGATCAGGCCGAAGCGCCCTCTTCGACTTCGACGAATTCGTCGCTCTCGCTCTCGGCGATGGCCTTCACCACATCGTTCGTGGCGCTGTTGCGGCCTTCGATGATGGCGTCGGCGATGCCGCGTGCGTAGAGCACCACGGCCTTCGACGAGTCGTCGTTGCCCGGGATCACGTAGTCGATGCCTTCGGGCGAGTGGTTGGTGTCGACCACGCCGATCAGCGGGATGCCCAGCTTCTTGGCTTCCGCCACGGCGATCTTGTGGAAGCCCACGTCGATCACGAAGATGGCATCGGGCAGCGCGGTCATGTCCTGGATGCCGCCGATGTCGCGCTCGAGCTTCTCGATCTCGCGGGTAAAGGTGAGCTGCTCCTTCTTGCTCAGGCTGTCGAGCCCGGCTTCCTGCTGGGCCTTCATGTCCTTCAGACGCTTGATCGACGTCTTGACGGTCTTGAAGTTGGTCAGCATGCCGCCGAGCCAGCGGGTGTCGACGAAGGGCACGCCGGCGCGGCGGGCTTCGGCCGAGACGATCTCGCGGGCCTGGCGCTTGGTGCCGACCATCAGGATGGTGCCGCGGTTGGCCGTGAGCTGCTTCGCGTACTTCTGTGCGTCCTGGAACAGCGGCAGCGACTTTTCCAGGTTGATGATGTGGATCTTGTTGCGATGGCCGAAGATGAACGGGGACATCTTGGGGTTCCAGAAGCGGGTTTGGTGACCGAAGTGGACACCGGCTTCCAGCATTTCGCGCATGGTCGTCGACATAGGAGTTTCTCCGAAGGTTGGGTCTGAAATCCGGTCCGTTTCGCGGCTTGATCTGAAAGCCGCGACACCTTGAATGGACCGGTTTGCGAGTTGTTCCGCGCTGGTGACCGGCCGGCTGACCGTGTCGGGCGAAACCCAACGAGTATAACACTGCCCTTTCCAGCTTCAGGGTTTCCCCGGTGATGCCGACGCGGACGCGGGCGAGGGCACAATCGCCGCCTGAGTTTCCCCCCTCTCCCGTCGTTTTGGTGTCCGCCAGCCGGACCGCGCATCTGTCCACAAGAACTCCAATGAAAATCGCGATCGTGGGTGCCGGCATCATCGGCGTCGCCACTGCCTGGGAACTCGCCTGCGACGGCCACGAGGTCAGCGTCTTCGAGCGTCGCGGCGCCACCGCCGAGGAAGCCAGCTTCGCCAACGCCGGCGTCGTCGCGCCGGGCTATGTCACGCCCTGGGCCGCGCCGGGCATGCGCACCAAGGTCTTGCGTTCCCTGCTGTCGACGCACGGCGCCATCAAGGTGCGCTGGCCGTTGTCGATGCGCGACGTGGGCTGGATGCGGCAGTGGCAGCGCGCCTGCCGGCTGGAGACCTATTTGGCCAACCGCGCGCGCATGCAACGCCTGGCGTTCTACAGCCGCACGCGCCTGCACGAGATCAGCGCGGCGCGCGAACTCGCCTACGAGCGCAGCGACGGCTACCTCGTGCTGCTGCGATCGCGCCGTGAACAGAAACTCGTGCAGGCGGGCCTGGAAGTGCTGCGCACGGCCGGCACCGTCTTTCGCGAGGTCGACGCCGACGAAGCGCGGCGCATCGAGCCCGCGCTCAACCACGACACGCGCCTCGCAGGCGCCATCCATCTGCCCGACGACGAGGTGGCGAACTGCCGGCAGTTCGCGCTCCTGCTCAAACGCGAGGCCGAGGCCCTGGGCGCGCGCTTCCACTTCAATTGCGACATCGCGCCACTCGCGCGCGCGGCGCCACGCTCGCTGACGCTGGCGAGCGGCTCCGAGGCGGTGCCCTTCGATGCGGTCGTGATGTGCGCCGGCGTGGCCTCGGCCGCACTGCTGCGCCCGCTCGGGCTGCGCCTTCCGCTCGCGCCGGTGTACGGCCATTCGATCACCGCGACGCTGCGCGAGCCGCTCAACGCACCGCGCAGCGCCGTGATGGACGAGCGCTACAAGGTCGCCATCTCGCGCCTCGGCCAGCGCGTGCGCGTGGCGGGCAGCGCCGAGATCGGCGGCATGCCCGACACCCTCCATCCCGCGGCCCTGCAGACCCTCTACAAGGTGCTGCACGACTGGTTCCCCGGGGCGATCGCACTGGACGCAGGGGTACAGAAATGGAAGGGCGCGCGCCCGATGCTGCCCGACGGGCCGCCGGTCATCGGGCCGAGCGGCGTGCCGGGCGTTTGGCTCAACCTCGGCCACGGCTCCAGCGGCTGGGCGCTGTCGTGCGGGAGCGCGCGCGTGCTGGCGGACCTGGTGGGAGGCCACGACGCCGGCATCGACCTCGAAGGCCTGGGCCTCGACCGGCTGCTCTGACCCGCCGGGCGCCGCTCGCACAATCGCCGGATGCACCGCATCACCACCGGCCTCGGGGCCGATCTCTTCGACGTGGCGGCCACGCGCCGCATCGAGCACCGCGTCGCCGCCGACCTGGCGCCCCACGTGCTGATGCAGCGCGCCGGGGACGCGGTGGCCCGGCTGGCACTGGCCCTCGTCCCGCACGCGCGCCGCGTCTGGGTCGCCTGCGGTCCCGGCAACAACGGCGGCGACGGGCTGGAGGCCGCAGCGCGACTGCGGCAGCGCGGCCTCGACGTGGTCGTCACCTGGCTGGGCGACGAAGGGCGACTGCCGCCCGACGCGACGGCCTCGCTGCGGCGCGCACGCGAGCAGGGCGTCGCCTTCGCGGACGTCCCACCCGATACTCATGACCTGGCCATCGATGCCCTGCTGGGCATCGGCGCCTCTCGCCCTCCTGACGGCACGATGGCCCGCTGGCTTGAGGCCATGGCCCGGGGTCCGGCGCCGGTCCTGTGCGTGGACGTGCCCTCGGGGCTGGACGCGGACACCGGGCGACTCGCCGCCGGCATGACGCCGACTTCCCCGGAAGGCGCTCCGTCGGTCGCTACGACGACACGGCGTCACTGCCTGTCGCTGCTCACGCTCAAGCCCGGTCTTTTCACCGCGCACGGGCGCGACGCCGCCGGCGAAGTCTGGTTCGACGACCTCGGCAGCGACCCGGGCGGCGAACCCCCGGTCGCCCGCCTCCCGGGTCGCCCAGTGCATCGGGCACGCGCCCACGCGACCAACAAGGGCAGCCATGGCGACGTCGCCGTCGTCGGCGGCGCCCCCGGCATGGCGGGTGCGCCGCTGCTGGCGGCCACGGCGGCCCTGCACGCGGGCGCCGGACGGGTCTTCGTGGCGCCGCTCGACGACGCCGCCCAGAGGTTCGACCTGCTGCGTCCGGAACTGATGTTCCGCCACCCGAGCGAGATCGGCCTGGAGATCGCCGCGATCGTCTGCGGCTGCGGTGGCGGCACGGTCGTACGCGACGTCCTGCCACGGCTCCTCGACCAAGCACCCACCCTGGTGCTGGATGCCGACGCACTCAACGCCGTGGCACTCGACGGCGCGCTGCGGCTCGCCACGCGCCGGCGTGCCGAACGCGGCTGGCGCACGGTGCTGACGCCTCATCCGCTGGAAGCGGCGCGTCTGCTCGGCATCGAGACCGCCGACGTCCAGGCCGACCGGCTCGCGGCCGCCTCGATGCTGGCGATGGAGTTCGGCGCGGTCGCGGTGCTCAAGGGATCGGGCACCGTGATCGCGCTGGCGGGCGAAATCATGTACATCAATCTCACCGGCAACGGCCTGCTGGCGACCGCCGGGACGGGTGACGTGCTCGCCGGCATGGTCGGTGCGGCGCTGGCATCCGGGCAGCCGGCGTTCCAGGCCGCCTGCGAAGCGGTCTGGCGCCACGGCGACCTCGCCGACCGCTGGCCAGCGCACCTGCCGCTCACGGCCGGTGCGCTGGCGACGGCGGCCTGAGCCGGAGCGCTCAGCCGCGCCCGACGAAAGGCATCTTGGTGGCCATCACCGTGTGGAACAGCACGTTCGCCTCCAGCGGCAGGTTGGCCATGTAGAGCACCGACTGGCCGACGATCGCGACGTCGATCAGCGGCTCCACGGCGATGTCGCCGCTGGCCTGCGGCACGCCCTTGGCCATGCGCGAGGCCAGTTCGGTCATCGCGTTGCCGACGTCGATCTGGCCGACCGCGATGTCGTACTTGCGCCCGTCGAGCGAGGCGGTCTTGGTCAGGCCCTCGACGCCGTGCTTGGTCGCGGTGTAGGCCGCCGAGTTCGGGCGGGGCGTGGTCGCCGAGATCGAGCCGTTGTTGATGATGCGGCCACCGCGCGGCGACTGCGACTTCATCGTGCGGAAGGCCTGCTGGATGCAGAAGAACATGCCGCTCAGGTTGATGTCGACGACACCGCGCCATTGCTCGGCGGTCCAGTCCTCGAACGGACCGGGCGGGTTGCCCACGCCGGCGTTGTTGAACAGCAGATCGACGCGGCCGAAGCGCCCGACGGTCGCCTCGAACAGCGCGCGCACCGAGTCCGGGTCGGACACGTCCGTGGACACGGCCTGCGCGCGCGTGCCGGCGCCCGACGCGTCGGCCACCGCCTGAAGCGGTTCCGGGCGGCGGCCGGCCAGGGTCACGTTCCAGCCGTCGGCCAGCAGCGCCAGCGCCGCGGCGCGGCCGATGCCGCTGCCCGCGCCAGTCACGATGGCGGTGCGGGTCTGGGGGCTGGATGCATCTTTGTCGTTCATGGGTCTGTCTCCGATGTGAATGGCGTTCGAATGTCGGTTCAGCGGCGCGGCTTGCGCCCCTTCATCTTGTTGGCGGCTTTCTTGACGGCGGACTTGAAGGCCTGCATCGCCGACTGTGGTGCCTCGGCCCCGCGTTCGGCGATGTCGTTGCGCTCGGCCACGGCACGCTCGACGCGTTCCGGTGTCCCCCGGGCGGCGCCGTCCCTGGCGCGCGCCGCGCCCCGTGCGCCGTTCTTTCCACCACCACCGCCACCGCGCTTGGACTTGCCCCCTGCATCGCCCGACGCCACGCCCTTCTCCTTCATCGCGCGCGACACCAGGTCCTCGCCTTCGCGCACGAGGCGGAAGTCGATCTTGCGGCCGTCCAGATCGACGCGGCTGACCTGCACCCGGACACGGCTGCCGATGGCGTAGCGGATGCCGGTGCGCTCGCCGCGCAGTTCCTGGCGCATCTCGTCGAACTTGAAGTACTCGCCACCCAGTTCGGTGATGTGCACCAGCCCCTCGACGTACATCGCGTCGAGCGTGACGAAGATGCCGAAGGTGGTGGCTGAGGACACCACGCCGCCGTACTCCTCGCCGAGGTGCTCACGCATGTACTTGCACTTGAGCCAGGCCTCGACGTCACGGCTGGCCTCGTCGGCACGACGCTCGTTGGCGCTGCAGTGCAGGCCCGCGGCCTGCCAAGCGAGCACTTCCTTGGTGGGGGCGACGGTCTCCTTCTGCGGCTTCTGGGTCGGCGCCTTCACGCGCGAGGCCAGGCGCTTGGCCAGCTTGGCATGCGCCTCGCCCGGCGTCGGCAGCATCGGCAGCGTGTACTTCTGCTTGTTGAGGATCGCCTTGATGACGCGATGCACCAGCAGGTCGGGATAACGTCGGATCGGACTCGTGAAGTGCGTGTAGGCCTCGTACGCCAGGCCGAAGTGGCCGCTGTTCATGGGCGTGTAGATGGCCTGCTGCATCGAGCGCAGGAGCATGGTGTGGATCTGCTGGGCGTCGGGGCGGTCCTTGGTCGCCTCGGCGATGGCCTGGAACTCGCCAGGCACCGGGTCGTCGGTGATCGACAGGCCCACGCCCATGGCCTTCAGGTAGCCGCGCAGGATCTCCTTCTTCTCCGGCGTCGGGCCCTCGTGCACGCGGAACAGGCCGGGATGCTTGCCCTCGGCGATGAAGTCGGCGCTGCAGACATTGGCCGCGAGCATCGCCTCCTCGATCAGCCGGTGCGCCTCGTTGCGGGTGCGCGGCACGATCTTCTCGATGCGCCCGGCGTCGTCGCAGACGATCTGCGTCTCGGTGGTCTCGAAGTCGACCGCGCCGCGTCGCGCGCGCTGCTTGAGCAGCGCCTTGTAGACATCGGAGAGGTTGAGCAGGTCCTTGACGCGGTCCTTGCGCTTGGCGGCCTCGGGACCGCGGGTGTTGCTCAGGATCGCGGCGACTTCGGTGTACGTGAAGCGCGCGTGGCTGAACATCACGGCCGGGTAGAACTGGTAGGCGTAGATCTCGCCGTCGGCGGCCACCAGCATGTCGCACACCATGCACAGGCGCTCGACCTCGGGATTGAGCGAACACAGGCCGTTGCTGAGCTTCTCCGGCAGCATCGGAATGACGCGGCGGGGAAAGTAGACGCTGGTGGCGCGGTCGTAGGCGTCGATGTCGATCGGTGCGCCGGTCTGCACGTAGGCGCTGACGTCGGCGATGGCGACCAGCAGCCGCCAGCCCTTTCCGCGCCCCACCTTCGCGGGCTCGCAGTAGACCGCATCGTCGAAGTCGCGGGCGTCCTCGCCGTCGATGGTCACCAGCGGCACGTCGGTCAGGTCGATGCGCCCGCGCTTGTCGGCCGGACGCACTTTCTCGGGCAGCGCACGCGCCTCGGCGAGGCAGGCTTCGGAGAACTCGTGCGGCACGCCGTACTTGCGCACCGCGATCTCGATCTCCATGCCCGGGTCGTCGATCTCGCCGAGCACCTCCTTCACCCGTCCGACCGGCTGGCCGAACAGCGCGGGCGGCTCGGTGAGCTGGACGACGACGACCTGCCCGGCCTTGGCCGGACCGGTCGCGCCCTTGGGAATCAGGACGTCCTGACCGTAGCGCTTGTCCTCCGGGGCGACGAGCCAGATGCCGCCTTCATGCAGCAGGCGGCCGATGATCGGCTGCTCGGGCCGCTCGACGATCTCGACGACGCGACCCTCGGGCCGACCACGCCGGTCCTGGCGGACGATGCGCACCTTGACGCGGTCCTTGTGCAGCACCGCGCGCATCTCGTTGGGAGGCAGGTACACATCGGCTTCGCCGTCGTCGCGCTGCACGAAACCGTGGCCGTCGCGATGTCCCTGGACCGATCCTTCAAATTCTTCCAACAAGTTGTTGGAGTGTTCATTATTTTTGATATGATTGCTCTCTTTCCTGAAATTCAAAACGCGTTGCAAGGTTAGTTCCTTGCAGCAAGTGGGCCCAGATGGCGGAATTGGTAGACGCACTAGTTTCAGGTACTAGCGAGTAACATCGTGGAGGTTCGAGTCCTCTTCTGGGCACCATACCTAATTCGACAGAACCCCGACAGATCAACGATCCGTCGGGGTTTTTTCTTGTCTGCTCGAACGGCAAGGCGATCGATCCTGCGCCCGCTTCACCGAGCAGCGCCCGTCCATTCGCCGCGATCGTGAGGACGATCGGCGAATCGTTCGAGGCACTTCCGCGGGTTGCGGCCGGCAAGACAGATTCGGGCAAGGAAGGAAGACGGCGTCGGATGGAGGAAGGCGGGAATCCGCCGGGGTGTCGGTAAAGGCCCGACCGTGCGATCCACGCCGTGTGCGCCTGGATCGATCGCAGTCTATCCCAGATGAACCGATGCATCGGACCTCTCCGATTCGCGGGCGGCTGCGGCACCCGGACCGTTCCTTGCCGACCGTGCCGTGCGCGAGCGCGACGCATCGACGTTGTTCCAGGAAACGCGCCATGCGCTCCAGCTCCTCGTCCAGGGCGACGGGGAACGCCGGATCATCGGGTCTCGCCGCGTCCACGTAGCCCAGCACCGGCAACACGCGGCCGTCGCGCACCGAGACATTGGCCCACCCGATGACCTGCGTCCGCCAGAGCAGCGGCAGGGCGTAATGGCCGAACCTGCGCTCGGAGGGTGGCGTGTACGCCTCGAACTTGTATTTCCAGCCCCAGAACAACTCGAACCGGCGCCGGTCCCAGACCACAGGATCGAACGGCGCGAGCAGTCGCACCCGGTCGTCGATCGCGTGACGTCGCGAGCGAGGGTTCTCGTCGGCCGGCCAGAACCAGACCGTGTCGCCGATGCGGGCGCTCGCCAGCCGCTCGCGTGCCGCTGCGAGGGCCGCCCGCATCGGCGCCGCCAGATGCGGCGCGCCGTAGCCGACGAGCAGGCGGACCAGGTAGGTCAGGCTGGCGGCCGGCAACGGCGCGTACTTGCGCACCACCGGATCGATCAGTGCGCCAGCACGCCGCACACGGCCCTCGGTGCTGTCGTCGGCGACGGGCGGATGTGTCGCCGCCTCGTAGACCCGCGTGCCGCTGTCGCGTCGCTGGACGCGCAGCAGGCCGCGGTAGTGCATGCCGTCGAGCAGGTGCGAGCTGGCATTGCTGGTGCCGCCCCATTGGTTCGTCATGCGGCCGTGCGCGAAATGACGCTCGACATCGCGCGGATGAACCGTGCCCCGTTCGCGCACGAAGGCCAGGATGTCGGCGACCTTGCGTCGCGTCTCCTCGTCCCAGGACTGCGCGGCTTCGCGCGGATGCATCAGCGCGAGGTGGGCGCGCGGGAGGAACCCGTGGTTCACCAGGCCGTCCTCCTCGATCGCGAGGCGCTCGTAGCGGCGCTCGAGGTCGCCGGCGCGGTAGTCCTCCACCCGGTGGCGCAGCGTGAGATCCTGCGCCCGCGTGGGCGCGCGGATCGGATCGGCCTGCACGAAACCCAGGCGCCGGATGGCGGCCGGCAGCGTCGTCGGCTTGAAAAGGGAACGCGCCACGGCGTAGCGGCGCAGGTCGTCGAGATCGGGTTCGGGCGCCATCGCGTGGATTGCAACATGGCTCGGACCCGGCGGCGCGACGCGGGACGCGCGCCCTGCCCTACGGCGCCGCCTGCGCCAGCAGATCGAGGCCCGAGCGCTGCCGGAACGCCTGGTAGCTGATGGGGCGGAGGTCGTGGCGGCCGGCGTCGTTGGTCGCCCAGTAGGCCCAGGTGCGGCCGTCGGCGCGGCTGTGGACCACCTTCCAGGTGTGGCTGGGCACCCAGACCTGGCCGGCTCCGATGGTGCGGGGCCGCTGGTCGAACGCCGGGCCGGTGAAGACGAACACGTCGCCCGGCGCGCGGGCGGCGTACTTGCGCGTGGCCTGCTCGATCTGGCTCCAGGCGCGCTGGTTCAGCTCCGGGGCCTGGGGGACCATGTTGGCCAGCGAGAACGACTGCGCCTTGGCGGCGTCGGTGGGCATGTCGCCGGCGGGGGCCATGTGGCCCCGGTCGTAGCCGCTGCCCGCGTAGTCGGCGAGCTGCGCGCGGTCGGCCGAGGGCAGGCGCGCCTCGGGGTAGAAGCGGTCGGTCCGCTTGATCGCCTTGGCGGCCTCGACGCCGGCGCGCGTCAGGCGCTCGACCGTGTAGACCGGCGTCTTGCTCTCGCCCGAATGCAGCACCGCGAAGCTGTCGAAGCACAGCGCGCGCTGGCGGCCCGGCCAGGCCACCGCCGGCGCGTGGCCGGGGAAGTGCTGGGCGCAGCGGGCGAAGTCGCCCGCGACCGCCGAGGTGGCCGGCGACTGCGAGGCCGTCGCGGGCGTGGTCTGCGAGGGCGCCGGTGTCCGGGTCGTCGTCGCGGTGCCCGGACGGGTGGCGGGGGCCTGGTACGGCTGGAGGCTGCACCCCGGCGCCTGCACCGCGGCGGCCACCGCCAGCACCACGCTGACGCCCATCCGCCGGACCGCGGGCGGAAGACCGCCGTTTCGTTTCTTCGTTCTGTAACTGCGCTTTGCCATGCCCGGATCATCGGGGATGACAAAGATTTGTTAAAAATCTTCCTCAGATTGGTCTCAAAAATTCAGACCCCGTGAACGAGGGCGCCACACGACCCATGCCGTCCCCTGACCAGACGGTCCCCGGATCTGCGCTTCCTGACATGGGGCGACCCACGCGACGCGGCCACGACGCGCGCCCGTGCGGAGACCCTCAGACCGGCAGCGCGACCAGGTCGTGGCCTTCGACGCCGACGATGCGCGCGCGCGTGAACTCGCCGACCTTCATCGTCTTGCTGATCTTCTCGGGCGGCAGCAGCCGCACGATGCCGTCGATCTCGGGCGCGTCGGCATAGCTGCGGCCGACGCCGCCCTTGCGACCGAGGCCGGGGGCCGAATCGACCAGCACCTGCATCGTGGCGCCGACACGGCGCTGCAGCCGGGCGATCGACACCGCCTCGGCCACTTCCATGAAGCGCGCGCGGCGCGCCTCGCGCTCGGCCTCGGGCAGCATGCCCGGGATCGCGTTGGCGGCGGCCCCTTCGACCGGGCTGTAGGCGAAGCAACCCGCGCGGTCGATGCCGGCCTCGCGGATGAAGTCGAGCAGGTGCTCGAACTCGGCCTCGGTCTCGCCCGGAAAGCCGGCGATGAAGGTGCTGCGGATGACGAGTTCGGGACACATCTCGCGCCAGCGGGCGATGCGCTCCAGGTTCTTCTCGCCGCTGGCCGGGCGCTTCATGCGGCGCAGCACGTCGGGGTGGCTGTGCTGCAGGGGCACGTCGAGGTAGGGCAGCACGCGGCCGCTGGCCATGAGCGGAATCACCTCGTCGACGCTCGGATACGGGTAGACGTAATGCAGCCGCACCCACGCGCCATAGGGCTCGGCGATCTCGCCCAGCGTGCGCACCAGCTCCAGCATGCGTGTCTTGACCGGCGTGCCGTCCCAGAAGCCGGTGCGGTATTTGACGTCGACGCCATAGGCCGAGGTGTCCTGGCTGATGACCAGCAGTTCCTTCACGCCCCCCTCGAACAAGGCCCGGGCTTCGCCCAGCACGTCGCCGATCGGGCGCGAGACCAGGTCGCCGCGCATCGACGGGATGATGCAGAAGGTGCAGCGGTGGTTGCAGCCTTCGCTGATCTTCAGGTAGGCGTAATGGCGTGGCGTGAGCTTGAGGCCGGCGATGCCGAAGGCATTGGGCACGAGGTCGACGAACGGGTCGTGCGGCTTGGGCAGGTTCGCATGGACGGCGTCCATGACCTCCTGGGTCGCGTGCGGCCCGGTGACGGCGAGCACGCTCGGGTGCATCTGACGCACCAGGTTGCCGCCCTGGTCGCCGGTCTTGGCGCCCAGGCAGCCGGTGACGATCACGCGGCCGTTCTCGGCCAGCGCCTCGCCGATGGTGTCGAGGCTCTCGCGCACCGCATCGTCGATGAACCCGCAGGTGTTGACGATGACGAGGTCGGCGCCCTCGAAGGTCTTGGAGGTCTGATAGCCCTCGGCGCTCAGGCGGGTGAGGATCAGTTCGGAGTCCGTGAGGGCCTTCGGGCAGCCGAGGCTCACGAAGCCGACCTTGGGTGCGGCCGAGGGTGGGATGGTCAGGGTGGGTTCGGGGAAGACGACGTCGCTCATCTCCCGATTGTCGGCGTTAACGCCGCGCGGCCGCGCCAGGACGTGTCAACGTCCTTCGCTCGGGCGCTTGATTCCGAAGGCGCCGAGCACTTGCTCGGTGTTCTTCTGCATCTGCTCCTGCATCTGGATGAACACGTTCTTGGACTGCTCGACGTAGTTGCCCATCACGCCCTGGAGCACCGGCGACTGAGTGGTCATGAAGCGCGCCCAGAGCTCGGGCGTGAGGCCCTCGGCCTTGTCGGCCAGCTGGGCCTGCATCTCGGTCATGGCCTGGATGTTCTTCTCCAAGTAGGTGCCCATGACGCCGTGCATCGCCTTGCCGTGGAAACGGATGATGCTGGCGAGCACGGGCTCGGTGAACATCGGGGCGCCGCCGGCCTCCTCTTCCAGGATGATCTGGAGCAGGATGCTGCGGGTGAGGTCGTCGCCGCTCTTGGCGTCGCGCACCACGAACGGGGCACTGCGCATGACCAGCTGCTTGACCTCGGCCAGCGTGATGTAGGCCGACGTTTCCGTGTCGTAGAGCCGCCGGTTGGGGTACTTTTTGATCACCCGCGGTTCAGGCTTGGCGGCGATCTTGTTGCTCTGCACAGAAATTTCCTTGGATGGGTTGCCAATGGCGCGCAAGCCATTCTAGGAACCGGTTTTGTTGCACTGCACCCAAGGTTACCCTGAGCCTCCGATGCTCGGGCCGGCGTGTCGTCGCGGTCGCGCCGCTCACTCCTCGGGCGGCGGAGCGGTGAGGTATTCGGCACCGCAGACCTTGCAAGTCGCCGAATCCGGGCGCTCGTCCGTCGCGGGACGAAAGTTCAGCGGGTTCTTCACGCCGCCCAGGACCCAGCAGCGCGGGCAGTGCGCCTGACCCGTGACGGGAAGGTAGCCACGCGAACGCTGCTGGGCACGGTCGCGGGTGACGGGCGCGCCCATCTGCTCGATGCGCGCCACGTCGTGGGCCACCGAGGTCCAGTGCTTGCCCTGCGCCGTGTCGCGCAGGCCGTAGACGACACGGGCGAACTCCAGCGGCGCCTGCCGCAGCAGAGCGGCGATGCGGTGCTGTTCGAGTGACGGATCGATGGCGGTGTGATTCATCGGGCGTGCGGGCGAGCTTTGCTGGCAACAAGTTAACACATAGTTCTCATTTTTGTTCTTCTTTGGTTAACACGCTGAAAATATGAGTACTTTCATATGTTGAATCGATGGTCGACCGGCACCCCGGGAGGCCTCGCATCCCGCCCCGGATAATCGCATCATGCCCCCCCCGCTTCCTCTCGTTCCGGCCCCCGGCCCGGGTGCCATCACCGACGTCCCGGGCATCGAGGTCGGCCATTTCAGCGACACGCGCCGCCCGACCGGCTGCACCGCGATCCTGGTGCGCGACGGCGCGATCGGCGGCGTGGACGTGCGCGGCGCGGCGCCCGGCACGCGCGAGACCGACCTGCTCGCGCCTGGCAACCTGGTGACGCACGTGCACGGCGTCATGCTCGCCGGCGGCAGCGCCTGGGGCCTGGCCGCCGCCGACGGGGCGATGCGCTGGCTGGAGGAACGCGGCATCGGCCTGGACGTGCGTTTCGGCGTCCTGCCCATCGTGCCGGCGGCGGTGCTGTTCGACCTGCCGATGGGCGACGCGCGCATCCGACCCGACGCCGCCTCGGGCTACGCGGCCTGCGAGGCCGCTTCCTCGCGGCCGCCCGCCGAAGGCAACGTCGGCGCCGGCAGCGGGGCGCTGGTGGGCAAGCTCTTCGGCGTCGAACGGGCGATGAAGGGCGGCATCGGCAGCGCGTCGGTCACGGTCGGTGGCGTCACCGTCGGCGCGCTGATCGCGTGCAACGCGCTGGGCGACGTCCTCGATCCCGACACGGGGCGGGTCGTCGCGGGCGCGCGCACCGCCGACGGCGCCGCGCTGCTGGACACCCGGCGTGCCCTGCTGCGCGGCGACCCTCCGCGTCCGCTGCTCGCGGGCACCCACACCACGCTCGGCGTGGTCGCGACCGACGCGGCGCTGACCAAGGTCCAGGCCAGCCGGCTCGCCGCGGTCGCGCACGACGGGCTGGCGCGCGCCATCAACCCGGTGCACACGATGAGCGACGGCGACACCCTCTTCGCGCTGGCCACCGGTCGCGTGCCGCTCGAGGGCGATGCGCCCGGCATGACCGTGCTGGGCACCATGGCGGCCGAGGCGGTCGCGCGCGCCACCCTGCGCGCGGTCCTGGCGGCGCGCTCGGTGGATGTGGGTGGCTGGCACGTGCCGTGCGCGGGCGAACTGGCGGCCGGGCGTTGAGTCGGATGCCCAAGACGCTCAAGCTCGTCCTGCTGTCGCTGCGCGACCTGATCGTCTCGATCGGTCCGGTGGTGTTCGTCGTCATCGGCCTGCTGATCGCCGCCTACTGGTGGCTCGACCCGCAGCCGCCCCGGCGCGTGACCCTGGCCACCGGCCCGGCGGGGAGCGCCTATGCCGAATTCGGCCGCCGCTACGCGCAGGCGCTGGCCCTCGAGGGCATCCAGGTCGAACTGCGCGCGAGCGACGGCTCGCTGGACAACCTGCAGCTGCTGCGCAACGGCGGCGCCGACCTGGGCTTCGTGCGCGGTGGCAGCGCCGACGTGGTGGCCGACGAGCGCGCCGGACTGACGTCCCTCGGCAGCCTGTTCTACGAACCGCTGTGGGTCTTCTACCGCGCCGACGTGGCCGCGCGCGTCGATCGGCGGACCTCGGCGCTGACCTCGCTGGCCCAGCTGCGCGGCCTGCGCGTGAACGTCGACAAGCACGGCAGCGGCGTGCCCGAGATGGTCGACCAGATGCTGCGCGCCAATCGCCTGGACACCACCTCGCTCGCGCTGTCGCACCTCGAACCGACCCCGGCCGCCGAGGCGCTGGAACGTGGTTCGCTCGACGCGGTGATGTTCGCCTCGGCCCCGGAGGCGGCCCTGGTGCAGCGGCTGCTGCGCACGCCCGGCATCCGCCTGATGGACTTCGGCCAGAGCGACGCCTATGCGCGGCGGTTCGCCTTCCTGTCGGCGGTGACGCTGCCGCGCGGCGTGGTCGACCTGGCGCGCGACCTGCCTTCGCACGACGTGTCGATGCTCGCGGCCACCACCTCCCTGCTGGCGCGCGAACAGACGCATCCCGCGCTGCGTCAGTTGTTCGCGCAGACCGCGCAGACCCTGCACGGCGGCGCCGGCTGGTTCAACCGCGCGCGCGATTTCCCCAACACCCGCACCAGCGAACTGCCCGTGAGCCCCGAGGGCGACCGCGCCATCAACGGCACGCCGCCCTTCTGGCAACGCTATCTGCCCTTCTGGGCCAGCAACCTGGTCGAGCGCATGTGGCTGGTGCTGGGCGGCCTGCTGGTGCTGATGCTGCCGCTCAGCCGCGTCGTGCCGCCGCTCTACCAGTTCAGGGTGAGGTCGCGCGTCTTTCGCTGGTATGCGCAATTGCGCGACATCGAGAACAAGGTCGACGCCGACCGCAGCGACACCCGGCGCGAGGCGCTGGTCGCGGAACTCGACGAACTCGACCGCGTCGTCAACAAGGTGGCCGTCCCGCTGTCGTACGCCGACGAGCTGTATGCGCTGCGGCACAACATCCGCATCGTGCGGGAGCGGCTGATGGAAGGCGATGGGCCCGTCGGCACGGCACCGGCGCGGCGCGCGGCCGGTTGAGGACGTCCGGAGACGACCGGCCCGGGTCCCCACCTCCCCGTGCCCGGTGCGAGGGAGGAAGGGACCCCGGGCGAGCCCCCCTTACTTCAGGGCCTTGTAGCGCATGCGCTTGGGCTTGGCGCCCTCCTCGCCCAGGCGCTTCTTCTTGTCGGCCTCGTACTCCTGGTAGTTGCCGTTGAAGAAGGTCCACTGGCTGTCGCCCTCGGCGGCCAGGATGTGCGTGGCGATGCGGTCGAGGAACCAGCGGTCGTGGCTGATGACCATCACCGTGCCGGCGAATTCCAGCAGCGCATCTTCCAGGGCGCGCAGGGTTTCCACGTCGAGGTCGTTGGACGGTTCGTCCAGCATCAGCACGTTGCCCCCGGCGATCAGGGTCTTGGCCAGGTGGAGGCGGCCGCGTTCGCCGCCCGAGAGCGTGCCCACCTTCTTCTGCTGGTCGGCGCCGTTGAAGTTGAAGCGGCCCGCGTACGCGCGGCTGGCCATCTGGAACTTGCCGACGTTGATGATGTCCAGGCCGTTGGAGATGTCTTCCCACACGGTCTTCTGGTTGGCGAGCTCGTCGCGGTGCTGGTCGACGAAGGCGGCACGCACCGTGGAGCCGATGACGACGTTGCCGCTGTCGGGCTGCTCCTTGCCGGCGAGCAGCTTGAACAGCGTGGACTTGCCCGCGCCGTTCGGGCCGATGATGCCGACGATGGCGCCCGGCGGCACGGTGAAGCTCAGGTTGTCGATCAGCATGCGGTCACCGAAGGACTTGCTGACGTTGTGGAACTCGAAGACCTGCTGGCCCAGTCGCTCCGCGACCGGGATGAAGATCTCCTGCGTCTCGTTGCGCTTCTGGTATTCCATGTCGCTCAGCTCCTCGAAGCGGGCGAGGCGGGACTTGCTCTTGGCCTGGCGCGCCTTCGGGTTCTGGCGCGACCATTCGAGTTCCTTCTTCAGGGCCTTGGCATGGGCTTCCTCGCTCTTCTGCTCCTGCGCCAGGCGTTCACCCTTCTGCTCGAGCCAGGTGCTGTAGTTGCCCTTCCACGGAATGCCGCGTCCGCGGTCCATTTCCAGGATCCATTCGGCCGCGTTGTCGAGGAAGTAGCGATCGTGGGTGATGGCCACGACGGTGCCCGTGAAGCGCTGCAGGAAGACTTCCAGCCACTCCACGGATTCGGCGTCCAGGTGGTTGGTCGGCTCGTCGAGCAGCAGCATGTCGGGCTTGGACAGCAGCAGGCGGCACAGCGCCACGCGTCGCTTCTCGCCCCCCGACAGCAGGCCGATCGTCGCGTCCCACGGCGGCAGGCGCAGCGCGTCGGCGGCGATCTCCAGCTGGTGCTCGGAATCGGTGCCGGCGGTGGCGATGACGGCTTCGAGTTCGGCCTGCTCGGCGGCCAGGGCGTCGAAATCGGCGTCTTCCTCGCCATAGGCGATGTAGACCTCCTCCAGACGCGCCTTGGCGGCGAACACCGCGCCCATCGACTCCTCGATCGATTCGCGCACCGTGTGCTCGTTGTCCAGCTTGGGTTCCTGCTCCAGGTAGCCGATGGTCATGCCGGGCATCGGCAGCGCCTCGCCCTCGTACTCCTTGTCGACGCCGGCCATGATCTTGAGCAGGGTCGACTTGCCCGAGCCGTTGAGGCCGAGCACGCCGATCTTGGCGCCCGGAAAGAACGAGAGCGAAATGTCCTTCAAGAGCTGCCGCTTGGGCGGCACGGTCTTGCTGACGCGGTTCATCGAATAGACGTATTGGGCCATCTGTGTGTGTGCGTGTGTGGTGTCGGGTTTGCTGCGGAATGGCGTGGCGCGAGGGTGCGCTGGCGGCCGGTGCGGCGGGTCCATGGAGGCCCGCGCGGGAACGTCGATTATCCGCGCAGATCGACGGGATGCCGATCGTGCGACAATCCGCCTTCGTCGCCGGGTGCAGTTGCCCGCGACAGCGGCTCTTCCGCCGGGGACAAGAAGACACCACGCATTCGCATGCGACGGGCCTTCGGCTCCCACCCCTGATTCATCCGCCTTGACTGGCCGGGTCGCTCCCAACCAAAAGAGCACCACGGCGGGCTGATGCCACCGCGCCATGCAAGGCGCCATTGCTTCCAATGACTTTCGCAGAACTGAATCTGGCCCCGGCCATTCTCAAGGCCGTGCTCGAGCACGGCTACGACACCCCCACCCCCATCCAGGCCCAGGCCATTCCGGTAGTGCTCGACGGCCACGACCTGCTCGGCGGCGCGCAGACGGGCACCGGCAAGACCGCGGCCTTCACGCTGCCGCTGCTGCAGAAGCTCTCCACCGGCGAGCGCGCGCGCAACAAGTTCGGCGGCATCGGCATCCGCGCCCTGGTGCTCACCCCGACGCGCGAGCTCGCCGCGCAGGTCGAGGAATCGGTGCGCACGTACGGCAAGTACCTCGAGCTCACCTCCAGCGTGATCTTCGGCGGCGTGGGCATGAACCCCCAGATCAGCAAGCTCAAGAGCGGCGTCGACATCCTGGTGGCCACGCCCGGGCGCCTGCTCGACCTGCAGCAGCAGGGCATGCTGGACCTCTCGCAGGTGCAGATGCTGGTGCTCGACGAGGCCGACCGCATGCTCGACATGGGCTTCATCCACGACGTGAAGAAGATCCTGGCGCTGGTGCCGCGCGACAAGCAGAGCCTGCTGTTCTCGGCCACCTTCAGCGACGAGATCCGCGACCTGGCGGCCAACCTGCTGAAGAACCCGCAGAGCATTCAGGTGACGCCGCGCAACACCACCGTCCAGCGCATCACGCAGGTGATCCACCCGGTGGGCCGCGGCAAGAAGAAGGCGCTGCTCGCGCACATCATCAACGAGCACAGCTGGAGCCAGGTGCTGGTGTTCACGCGCACCAAGTTCGGCGCCAACAACGTCGCCGAATTCCTGACCAAGAACGGCATCGAGGCGATGGCGCTGCACGGCAACAAGAGCCAGAGCGCCCGCACCCAGGCACTCGCCGGCTTCAAGAGCGGCGACATCCGCGCCCTCGTGGCCACCGACATCGCCGCGCGCGGCATCGACATCGACGAGCTGCCGCACGTCGTGAACTACGAGATCCCCAACGTCAGCGAGGACTACGTCCACCGCATCGGCCGCACCGGCCGCGCGGGCAACAGTGGCGAGGCCGTGAGCCTGGTCTGTCTGGACGAGGAAGGCTTCATGCAGGAGATCGAGCGCTTCACCAAGCAGCAGATCCCCGTGAAGATCGTCGAGGGCTTCGGCCCCGAGGACGACGAGCGCGCCGAACCCATCGCCATGGGTCGCCAGACGATCTGGGGCGGTGCCGGACGCCCGCCGAGCCGCGACGTGATGCAGGCCGCCGCCAAGGCCGCCCGCACCGAGATGCTCCAGCGCATCCGCGACAACAAGGCCGGCCAGGGTGATCGCGCCGGCGGCGGCCAGGGCGGCAACGGTGGCGGCAATGCCGGTGGGCCGCGCCGCGGCCCGGCGCCCCAGGGTGCCCGTGGCGGCAACGGCGGCGGCAGCGCCCAGGGCCCGCGTGGTCAGGGTGCCCGTGGCCCGCAGGGCGGCGGCGCGGGTTATCGCGGCGCGCCGAGCCCGGCGCGCGCGCCCCAGCCGCACCATGCGGCACCTCACGCCGGCGTGCCGCACGACGAGCGTCAGCCGCGTCATCACGGCAACAGCCACAGCCCGACGCAGGCCAACCAGGTCGCGCACCTGCGCGCCGAAGCGGTCGCCGGCGGCGAAGGCCAGCCCGATCCGTTGCGCACCAGCGTCGACGCCTTCGGCGGCGGCCGTGGTCGCCGGGGCGGCGGTGGCGGTGGCGGTGGCGGCGGCTACGGTGGCAACCGTTCCGGCGGCGGTGGCCGTTCGGGTGGCGGTGGCGGCTACGGGGGTGGCGGCAACCGCTCCGGCGGCGGCGGCCGTTCGTTCGGCTGACCGGACGGGTCTCCCGATCCCTCATTGAAAAAAGGCGCTTCGGCGCCTTTTTTCATGGGGTGGTCGATCCGGCCGCGCCGCGGGGCGCGAAGGCGCCCGACGGAACGCGCGCCCTACGAACGGATGCCCAGCTTGGGCACCAGGTCCTTGAAGAATTCGTGGTCGCGCTTCATGGCCGCGCCGAACTCCGGCGCGTCCAGGTAGGAAAAGCCGAGGTTGAGCTTCTCCAGCGCCTCGGGCAGCGCCGGGTCGGCGGCGGCCTTGCGCGTGGCCACCCGCAGCACGTCGACGACCTCGGCGGGCGTGGCCTTGTGCACCGCCAGACCGCGCCACGTGCCGATCGACAGATCGACCTTGCGTTCCTTCAGCGTGGGCACCTTGTCGAAGGCCTTCAGGCGCTGGTCGGCCATGACCGCGAGCATCTTCAGCTTGCCGCCCTGCACGTGCGCGGCGACCTCGCCGGGGCTCACGGCCACCGCGTCGATGTGGCCGCCCAGCAGCGCCACCACGCCCGGCGCCGCGCCCTGGTAGGGCACGTGGTTGAACTTGACGCCGGCGCGGTCCTCCAGCGCGGCGGCGGCCAGGTGCCAGATCGAGCCGTTGCCGGAGTTGCCCACACGGACCTCGTCGGGCTTGGCCTTGGCGGCCGCCAGGAACTCCTCGATCGTGTTCCACGGCGCCTCGGCGCGCACCGTGATGGCGGCCGGGTCGGCGTTGAGCCGGGCGACCGGCTGGAAGTCGGCGTAGGTGAACTTGGACAGGTTCAGGTGCGGCAGGATCACCAGCTCGGCGATCACCACGCTGACCTTGTAGCCGTCGGACTTGCCGTTGAGCACGTCGCTCATGCCCACGACGCCGCTCGCGCCGGGCTTGTCGTTGACGATCAGCGGCTGCGGCAGGTGCTTCTTCACGATCTCGGCGAAGGCGCGCGCCAGCGCGTCGGTCCCGCCGCCCGCCGAGGCCGGCACGACCAGTTCGATGGGCTTGTTCGGGTAGGCGGGCGACTGCGCGCGCGCCAGGAGCGGCAGCGGCAGCATCGCCACGCCCAGGCCCTGCAGCACGCGGCGGCGCGGGGTACTCGACGGGTTCGACGGATCGGTCATGGGCATGGTCTCGGGCTCGGAGGGATCGGGCATGGGAGAAGCGCCGGGACGACGTCGACGGGAGCCCGTCGCAGGCCCCTCGCGCTCGGCGAAAACCCCGGCGGGCCGGGGGACTTGCCGACTTATCATATGACCATAGAAATCGGCGGACCGGCAGGGCAAACCCTGCGTTTCCGCCACCCGTCGCGCTGCCCGGGCGGCTGCCGCGCGGTCGTTTTCCCTGCAACCCTGTTATTCAAGGAGATCCCTCGGCATGGCATCGGTCGCGGTCGATTGGGGCACGAGTTCACTGCGCGGCGCGCTGCTCGACGCGGACGGCCGCGTCGTCGAGGAACGCGCCGCGCCACGCGGCATCCTGACGGTGCCCACCGGCGGTTTCGCGGCGCTCTTCGAGGAACTCTTCGGCGACTGGATGCGCGCCGCGCCGGGCACGCGCTGCCTGATCTCGGGCATGGCGGGCAGCCGGCAGGGCTGGATCGAGGCGCCCTACTGCCCCTGCCCGGCGGGGCTGGCCGACGTGGCCGCCCACGTCGTCGCGGTCGAACCCGGCCGCATCGCGATGGTGCCCGGCCTGAGCGCCGCGAACGACGGCGTGCCCGACGTGATGCGGGGCGAGGAGGTGCAGCTCTTCGGCGCCATGGCGCTGACCGGACGGCGCGACGGCGTCTTCGTGCTGCCCGGCACGCACAACAAGTGGGTGCGCGTGGCCGACGGGCGCGTCGCCGGCTTCCGCACCTTCATGACGGGCGAGTTCTACGCGCTGCTGTCCACCCAGTCGATCTTGGCGCGCACGCTCGACGCCGCCGCGCCGCTGGACGAGGCCGCCTTCGCCCAGGGCGTGGCGCGCTCGGGCAACGGCCACGGACTGCTGCACAACGCCTTCGGCGCCCGCACGCTGGCGCTGTTCGACCGGATGGGCGCGGCGCCGCTGTCGAGCTATCTGTCGGGCCTGCTGATCGGCGAGGAGCTGCGCACGCAGGCGCTCGACGCGGACCACGACGTCGTGCTGATCGGCTCGCCCGCGCTCACGCAACGCTATGCGCTGGCCCTGCGCGCGAACGGCATCGCCAGCCGCACGCTGGGCGCCGAGGCGACCTGGGCCGGGCTGCATGCGCTGCACGGGCCGACGGCCTCCGGCGGAGCCTGGGACGCACCCGGGCGACCTTTCTCCGAACGCCACACGCCATCCGGCAGGACGACCCTGGCACCGCAACGAACGAAACCGACATGACCCCTTCCGCCCACGACACCTTCGAAGCCGCGCTGCGGCAGCTCCCGCTCGTCGCCATCCTGCGCGGCCTGACGCCGGCCGAGGCGCCCGCCGTCGGCGACGCGCTGATCGAAGCCGGTTTCCGGCTGCTGGAGGTGCCGCTCAATTCACCCGATCCCCTCGAGAGCATCGCCCTGCTGCGCGCGCGCTGTCCGGACGCGCTCGTGGGCGCGGGCACCGTGCTGACCGTGCGGCAGGTCGACGAGGTGCGCGAGGCGGGAGGCGAGCTGATCGTCTCGCCCAACTTCGACGCCGCCGTCGTCGCGGAGACGGCGCGCCGGGGCCTGGTGAGCCTGCCGGGCGTGGCCACGCCGAGCGAGGCCTTCGGCGCGCTGGCGGCCGGCGCGAGCGGTCTGAAGCTGTTCCCGGCCGAGGCGGCCTCGCCGGCCGTCGCCAAGGCGTGGCTGGCGGTGCTGCCACGCGGCACGCGGCTGATGCCGGTGGGCGGCATCGGACCTCGCGACATGGCGGCCTGGCGGGCGGCGGGCGCGACCGGCTTCGGCATCGGCTCGGCGCTCTACAAGCCGGGCAAGTCCGCCGCGGCGGTCGGCGAGGACGCACGCGCGTTCGTCGCCGCCTGGCACGACGCCACGCGCGCCTGAGGGACGCGGCCATGCCGGACACCACCCTCGCCGACGCCCGCGCCGAGTACGCGAGCCCCGCCGTCGCCCGGCTGCGCGAGGACCTCGCGCTGGCCCTGCGCGCGGCGGCGCACCACGGCCTCTCCGAGGGCGTGTGCAACCATTTCAGCGTCGCCGTGCCCGGCGACGCCGAGCGCTACCTCATCAATCCGCGCGGGCTGCACTGGAGCGAGGTCGACGCCGACGACGTCGTGCTGATCGACGTGCGCGGCGAGGTCCTGGCAGGCCGCCACCGCGTGGAGCCGACCGCCCTCTTCATCCACGGCGCGGTGCATCGCATCACCGGTCACGCCGTGGTGCTGCACGTGCATGCGCCCTACGCCACCGCGCTCACGCTCACCGTCGACCGCGCGCTGGACCCCACGCTGAGCCAGAACGCGATGCGCTACCTGGGTCGCATCGCCATCGACGACGCCTACAACGGTCTGGCGCTCGACAACGCGGAGGGCGAACGCATCGCCCGCGCCATGGCCGGCAAGGACGTGGCCTTCCTGGCCAACCACGGCGTGCTGGTGGCGGGCGCGACCCTGGCCCACGCCTACGACGACCTGTACTACCTGGAGCGCGCCTGCCTGCACCAGGTCATCGCGCAGTCCACCGGCCGGCCCCTGGCGCCGGTCGATGCGGTGCTGGCCGCGCGCGTGGCGGCGCAGGTGCAGGGCGAACGGGAGCAGTCGGACCTGTTCTTCGAGGCCCTGCGCCGCCTGCTGCCGGCGTCTCGGCGCTGACGCTCAGGAACCCGCCGGCCGCAGCCGCCGCAGCAGGCCGGCCGTGGTACGCGGCCAGCCCACGCGACCGAACCACGCCCCACCGGCGATGGCCGAGGCGATGACCACGCCGTACACCGCCAGGGCCACGCCCTGCGCGACGAAGACGTGGACCAGTTCGCCGCTCCAGCGCAGCGCCAGCCAGCCGCCCACGCCCGCCACCGCCAGCCGCGCCAGGTTGCCCAGCACCGGCCACAGCAGCCGCCCCGCGCCCTGCGAGGCGAAATACAGCACCAGCCCGACCCCGAAGAAGCCGTAGAGCGGACCGACCGCGCGCAGGTACTGGGACCCGGTCTCCAGCATCGCCGGGTCGCTGCCGAACAGCATCAGCCAGGGCCGGGGAAACAGCGCCGCCGTGATGCCGATGGCCTCCGTGAGCACGAACGCCAGGCCGGCGCCGGTCCAGGCCGCGCGCATCGCCCGTTCGCGCTGGCCGGCGCCGATGCAGGTGCCCACCATCGCCACCAGCGGGGCGCCCAGGCCGAAGACCAGGGGCACCAGCAGGTACTCCAGCCGCGAGGCCGTGCCGTAGCCGGCGATGGCGCCGGCGCCGAAATGCGCCGATTGCGCCGTGGCGATGCCGATCGACAGGTTGGTCGCCACGGTCGAGACCGCGCCGATCAGGCCGACGCGCAGGATGTCGCGGAACAGCGTCCAGCGCAGCCGCACGCCCGCGAGCCCCAGCCGCAGCAGGCTGCGCGGCGAGCGCAGGTAGGCCAGCAGCACCAGCGTGCCGCCGAGGTAGTAGATCAGCAGCGCCAGCGCCCCGCCCGCGATGCCCAGGCCCGGCACCGGCCCCCAGCCGAAGATCAGGAGCGGCGACAGCGGCACCAGCACCACCACGCCGGCCACCGTGACGTTGGCCGGCACGGCCATGTTGCCGGTGCCGCGGATCACCGCCGCCAGCGCGTTGAACAGCCACACCAGCACCGCCCCGGCGAAGACCCAGTGCGAATACGTCAGCGCGGCGTCGAGCGCGGCCCCGCCGCCGCCCATGAGCGCGTAGAGCCAGCGTCCACCCAGCCACAACGCCACCGTGAAGACGACGCCGAAGCCCAGCGCGATCACCAGCGCGTGCACCACCAGCGCGTCGGCGGTGTCGCGCCGCCCCGCGCCCAGCGCGCGCGCGATGGCCGAGGCGATGCCACCGCCCATCGCGCCGGCCGAGGTCATCTGCATCAGCATCACGATCGGGAACACGAGCGCCATGCCGGCGAGCGCGTCGGTGCCGAGCTTGCCGACGAAGTAGGTCTCGACCAGGCCGACGGCCGCCTGCGCGACCATCACCAGGACGTTGGGCGCGGCCAGCCTCAGCAGGGTCGGGACGATCGGCGCCTCCAGCAGCAGGCGGGTGCGGGCGTCCAGGACCCGGGGTGCGGCCGTGGCCGTGGAAGCGGAGGCGGCGGTGGCGTTCATGGCGATCCGATCGTGACCGTGGGTTCGGTTCAGGCGCGCGCCGCCGCGCTCGACGCGCGGGCGGGGGACGAGGGCGATGCGGGCGGCGACGTGCCGGCCGGCACGCCGGGCCGGCGGATCGCCATCACGACCAGCGCGGCGACCAGGCAGGCGGCACCGGCCGCGTACAGCGCCGGCGTGTAGGTCAACAGCAGCGTGCGGGAGAAGCCGGCGCCGTAGGCCGCTGCGGCCGCGCCCAGCTGGTGGGCGGCGAAGATCCAGCCGAACACCAGCCCGACCTTCTGCGGACCGAACGCGGCCCCGGCGAGCTTCACCGTCGGCGGCACGGTGGCGATCCAGTCGAGACCGTAGAACATCGCGAACAGGCCCAGGCCGTAGAACGTGAAGTCCGAATGCGGCAGCCAGAACAGCGACAGGCCGCGCAGGCCGTAGTACCAGAACAGCAGCTTGCGGTTGTCGTAGCGGTCGGACAGCCAGCCCGACAGGATGGTGCCGACGAAGTCGAAGGCGCCCATCATCGCCAGCACCGACGCGGCCGGCACCGCCGACAGGCCGTTGTCGCCGCACAGCGAGATGAAGTGCGTCTGCACCAGGCCGTTGGTGCTCAGTCCGCAGATGAAGAAGGTGCCCGCCAGCACCCAGAACGTGCGGTGGCCCGAGACCTCGCGCAGGGTCGTGAACGGCGTGCGCCAGGTCATGGCGGCGGCGCCCGCCGCGGGGGCGGCGGCGGCGGCCTCGGGCGTCTGGCCGTAGGGCCGCAGCCCCAGGTCCGACGGCCGGTCGCGCACCAGCGCCAGGCAAAGAAAGGCGATCAGCACGGCCCCGACGAACACGGGCGCCACGGCCGAGCGCCAGCCCCAGTGCTCGATCATCCAGGCCGCCACCGGGAGGAACGCGAGCTGCCCGGTGGCGGCGCTGGCCGTGAGCAGGCCCACCACCAGCCCGCGGCGGGCGACGAACCAGCGGTTGGCGACCACCGCGCCGAGCACCAGCGCCGTCAGCCCCGTGCCGATGCCCAGCATCAGGCTCCAGACGATGAACAGCTGCCAGAGCTGCGAGGCCAGCGTGACCAGCGCCATTCCCGAACCCACCAGCGCCAGGCCGACGCACATCACCGCGCGCAGTCCGTAGCGCTCCATCAGCACCGCGGCGAACGGTCCCATCAGCCCGAACAGCGCGAAGCGCAGCGCGAGCGCCGAGGAGATGTCGCCGGTGCTCCAGCCGAATTCCCGCCCGAGCGGCTGCATCATCGCCCCGGGCAGGCCGAGCGCGGCCGACATGGTCAGCATCGTGAGGAAGGTGATCGCCGCGACGACCCAGCCGTAGTGGATGCCGTGGCGCTGCAGCCACGGGAAGAGTCGTTGGGCGAGCATGGTGCGGGTCCTGGCGGTGGGGGTTCGGAGGCGGCGCGACGGTCTTCGGCGGCGGTCTTCGGCGGCGGTATCGGTGTTGGCGTCGCTCAGTCGCCGCCGCCGGCGGGCGCGTCGCCGCCCATCAGGGCCATCGCGTCGTCGATCAGCGTGTGCAGCGCCCGCACGCGGTCGAGGCCCAGCCGGTCGTTCAGGGTCCGCTGCGCGACCTTCCAGTGCGCCTGCCCTTCACGCCGCTTGGCGATGCCCGCCGGCGTGATGCGCACCAGGCGGCTGCGCGCATCGTCGCCCGCGCCCAGGTCGAGCCAGCCGGCGGCGATCAGCGGCTGCAGGTTGCGGCTCAGCGTGGAGGCGGTCATTCCCATCGCGGCGGCCAGGTCGACCGGGCGCAGCGGGCCGAGCTTGAGCACATGCGAGAGCAGCGAGTACTGCGTCGTCTTCAGGCCGCTGCGCGCCATCTCGACGTCGTAGTGCTGCGAGACGCGGCGCATCAACTGGCGCACCTTGAAGCTGGTGCAGCCCTGCGGCCGGGAAGGCACGGCGAGCGTGCCGGCCGATGTCACATTGTCGGTGTCCATGCCAACGATTGTACCTACAATCGTTGCATGTGCAACTCAATCAGGACCCTGGCATGACCGACGACACGACCCGGACGACCGACACGGACGCCGCCCGCACCCTGGCGCGCTGGCTGGCCGAGGAACGCGCGGTGGCCGCGCGGCTCGACGCCGGTCCGGGGCCGGGCCTGGCCCGGCCCGAAGCGATCGCCGGGCGCAGCGGCCTGGAGGTGATGCGCGCGATGCTCGACGGGACGCTCCCCTACGCCGCCATCGCCCGCACGCTCGACTTCACCATCGTCGAGGTCGGCGACGGCCGCGCCGTGTTCCAGGGCACGCCCCTCGCGCGGCACCTCAACCCGCTGGGCACCGTGCACGGCGGCTGGATCGCGACGCTGCTCGACTCGGCCCTGGGCTGCGCCATCCACACCCTGCTGCCGGCCGGACGCGGCTACACGACGGCGGAGCTGGGCGTGAACTACGTGAAGGCCGTGACGCCCCGCGTGCCGTGCGTGCGCGCCGAGGGCCGGGTGATCCACTGCGGCCGGCAGCTGGCCACCGCCGAGGCCCGGCTGGTGGGCGCCGACGGCACGTTGTACGCGCACGCGACGACCACCTGCCTGGTGTTCGAGGCGCGCGTGGACCGGGACGCGGCGGCGACGCCGTCGCCCGGCGGCCGATAGCTGGCCCTGGCGCAGGGGCAATGCGGTCGGCGAGGCCGTTACAGTTGAAAATCATTCTCATCGGCTTTGCCGGTGCGCTTCGTTTCTCGACAACAACATCCGGAGGAATCCTTCCATGACCGACCGCCCCCGCGCGACCGGCCGCTCGCCGCGCGCCCTCGCCTCCCTCACCGCCGCCGGCATCGCCCTCGCCGTGCTATCGGCCACCACGGTCGTGCAGGCGGCCGACGAACTCACGCTCTACACCACGCGCGAGCCGGGCCTGATCCAGCCGCTGCTCGCGGCGTTCACCGCGACCACGAAGGTGCAGGTGAACACGGTGTTCGTGAAGGACGGCCTGCTCGAACGCGTGAAGGCCGAGGGCACGCGCTCGCCGGCCGACGTGCTGATGACGGTGGACGTCGGCAACCTGATCGACCTGGTCGAAGGCGGCGTGACGCAGCCGGTGACGTCCGCCGCGCTCGAATCGGCCGTGCCCGCGCCCCTGCGCGGTGCCGACGGACAGTGGTTCGCGCTGTCGATGCGCGCCCGCGTGCTGTACGCCGACAAGTCATTGAAGCTCGGCGCCTTCCGCTACGAGGACCTCGCCGACCCGAAGTGGAAGGGCAAGGTCTGCATCCGCGCCGGCCAGCACCCCTACAACACGGCGTTGGTCGCCGCGCTCATCGCGCACGACGGGGAGGCGAAGGCCGAGCAGTGGCTGCGCGGCGTCAAGGCGAACCTGGCGCGCAAGGCGACCGGTGGCGACCGCGACGTGGCGCGCGACATCCTCGGCGGCATCTGCGACGTCGGCCTGGCCAACTCCTACTACGTCGGCCAGATGAAGGCGTCCAAGGAAGGCACCGACGCGCGCCGCTGGGGCGACGCCATCCAGGTGGTGCGCCCGACCTTCGCCAACGGCGGCGGCACGCACGTCAACATCAGCGGCGCGGCGGTCGCCCGGAACGCGCCGCAGCGCGCCAACGCGGTGAAGCTGCTGGAGTTCCTGGTCTCGGCGCCGGCGCAGGCGCTCTACGCCCAGGCCAACTACGAGTACCCGGTGCGCAAGGGCGTCGCGCTCGACCCGATCATCGGCCAGGCCATCGGCGAGCTGAAGGTCGATGCGCTGTCGCTCGCCGAGATCGCGAAACACCGCAAGCAGGCCAGCGTGCTGGTCGACAAGGTCGGCTTCGACCGTTGAGCCTTCCCGCGAGTCACGGGATGTCCGCGGCCGGCCGTCCATGGCGGGCGGCCACGTTGCTGATCGCGCTGGGCGTGCTCGCGCCGGTGGCGACGCTCGCCGTGCTGGCGCTGCGCGCGGACGCCTCGCACTGGTCGCACCTCCTCGCCCACGTGCTGCCCGACGCGGCGTGGAACACGGCCGTGCTGCTCGCAGGCGTGGGCGCGGTGGTGCTGGCGGTCGGCGTGGGTTGCGCCTGGCTCGTGAGCGCCTGCGACTTCCCCGGCCGGCACGTGCTGCACTGGGCGCTGCTGCTGCCGCTGGCGATGCCGACCTACATCGTCGCCTTCGCCTACCTCGATCTGCTCCATCCCATCGGCCCGGTGCAGGGCGCGTTGCGCTGGCTGCTGGGCCACGACAGTCCGCGCGACTTCCGCCTGCCCGACCTGCGCTCGATGGGCGGCGCGATCCTCGTGCTGGGCAGCGTGCTCTACCCGTATGTCTACCTGACCGCGCGCGCCATGTTCATGACGCAGCCGGCGCACCTGATGGAGGCCGCGCGCACCCTGGGCGCGAGCCGCTGGGGCGCCTTCGGGCGGGTCGCGCTGCCGCTCGCGCGCCCGGCCATCGCCGTCGGCCTGAGCCTGGCGCTGCTGGAGACGCTCAACGACATCGGCGCCTCCGAATTCCTGGGCGTCAACACCCTGACGGTGGCGGTCTACACGACCTGGATCACCCGCTCGGACCTGGCCGGCGCGGCGCAGATCGCCTGCGCGATGCTGGTCATGGTGACGGCGCTGGTGCTGCTGGAGCGCCACGGGCGGCGCCACCAGCGCTTCGGCTCGGCGCAGCGCATGCGGGCCATCCAGCCCCGGCGCCTGCGGGGCGCGGCCGGCTGGGCGGCCACGGCGGCGGCGGCGCTGCCGGTGCTCGTCGGCTTCGCCGCGCCGGCGGCCTATCTGGTGTGGGAGACCGTGAAGCGCCTGCGCCAGGGCAGCGGCGTCTCGCCGGGACTGGTGGCCAGCCTGGGCAACACGATCGCCCTGGCGCTGGGCGTCACGACGGTGGCGGTGGCGGCCGGGCTGGTGGTGGCGTGGACCGCGCGCCGCACCGGCTCCGCGCCCGCCCGGGCGCGCTGGCAGGCGCGCGCGGCGACGCTCGGCTATGCGCTACCGGGCACGGTGCTGGCCATCGGCCTGCTCACGCCCGCGCTCGCCTTCGATGCCGCGCTGGCCGGGTGGCTGGGCCTGCCCGGCCTGCCGCTGATGGGCGCGGGCGTGGTGCTGGTCGCGGCATGCACGATCCGCTTCCTGGCGATGCCCGTGGGCGGCATCGAATCGGGACTGGCGCGCATCCCGCCCGCGCTGGAACAGGCCGCGCGCCTGCTGGGCGAGGGCCCCGGCGGCACGCTGCGCCGCGTCCACCTGCCGCTGCTGCGGCCGGCCCTGGCGACGAGCGCGCTGCTGGTGTTCGTCGACGCCATGAAGGAGCTGCCCGCCACGCTGCTGCTGCGCCCGGCCAACTTCGACACCCTGGCCACCTGGCTCTATGCCGAGGCCGCGCGCGGCACCTACGAGGAAGGCGCCATCGCCGCGCTGGCCATCGTGGCGGCCGGGCTGGCGCCGGTGCTGCTGCTCGCGCGCGCGCAGTTCACGACGACCGCACCGCCGGGCACGCCCATCGAAGCCGCCACGCCGGCCGACCCGTCCTCCCTGTATCCCTTGCCTCTGCATCCATGACGCCGACGCCATCGGGCACCGCCCTGCACCTGGAAGCCGTGCGCATCGCCTACGACGGCGCGCGCGGACCGCACGCCGTCGTCGACGGCTTCTCGCTCGCGCTGGATGCCGGGCGCATCGCCTGCCTGCTCGGGCCCTCGGGCTGCGGCAAGACGACCGTGCTGCGCGCCATCGCCGGCTTCGAGCCGGTGCGCGCCGGGCGCATCGCCCTGGGCGGGCAGACGCTGTCCTCGCCTTCGGTGCACCTGCCGCCGGAGCGCCGTCGCGTCGGCATGATGTTCCAGGAGTACGCCCTGTTCCCGCACCTGAGCGCGGCGCAGAACGTCGCCTTCGGGCTGCGCCGGTCGCCGCGCGCGGCGCAGGCGGCGCGCACGGCCGAACTGCTGGCGCTGGTCGGTCTGCCCGATGCGGGCGGGCGGCATCCGCACGAGCTCTCCGGCGGCCAGCAGCAGCGCATCGCGCTGGCCCGCGCGCTGGCGCCCTCGCCGGCGCTGCTGCTGCTCGACGAGCCGTTCTCCAACCTCGATGGCGACACCCGCGAGCGCCTGACCGCCGAGGTGCGCGCCATCCTGCGCGCGGCCGGCCAGACCGCGCTGCTGGTCACCCACAACCAGACCGAGGCCCACGCGATGGCCGACCACATCGGCGTGATGCACGGCGGGCGGCTGGCGCGTTGGGACGCGGTGGCGCGCGCCTGAGCGAGGACCGGCCGCGGCGTGGCGTGGGGTCTCCCGCCGGGGGTGGCGCGACGTGGCGGAGGCTGCGCCGACAATGCCCGGCCCACCATTTCCACGCCCCGGTCCACGGGCTTCTGCCGTAATGAGACTCCTCCACACCATGCTGCGCGTCGGCGACCTCCAGCGCTCGATCGACTTCTACACCCAGGTGCTGGGCATGAAGGTGCTGCGCACCTCCGAGAACCCCGAATACAAGTACAGCCTCGCCTTCGTCGGCTTCGAGGGCAATCCGGCCCAGGCCGAGATCGAGCTGACCTACAACTGGGGCACCGACGCCTACGAACTGGGCACCGCCTACGGCCACATCGCCCTGGGCATGCCCGACATCTACGCCGCCTGCGAGAAGATCCGCGCGGCCGGCGGCAACGTCTCGCGCGAGCCCGGCCCGGTCAAGGGCGGCACCACCGTCATCGCCTTCGTGACGGACCCGGACGGCTACAAGATCGAGCTGATCCAGCGCGACGAGGGCGCGGGCGGCGGCGGGTTGCGCTGAGACCCCGCGCGAACCGGGTCCCGGCAGCGTCGACGGACGCCTAGAAGCTCGATCCGGGCGTTTTCAGGAACGCCAGTTCCTCGTCGCTCGAGACCCGCCCCAGGATCGCGTTGCGGTGCGGATAGCGTCCGAAGCGCTCGATGATCGCCTTGTGGCGGCGCTCGAAATCCAGGTTGTTCTGGATGCCGAGCGCGGTGAACAGGCGTTCGGCTTCCTCGTGCACGCGCCGCGATTCGCTGTGCATGAAGGGCATGTAGAGGAAGACGCGGCGCTCGGGTGGCAGCGCCAGATCGTGGCCGGCCGCGACGGCCTCCTGCGCCAGGACCAGGGCCATCGGGTCGGCCGCGAACGCGTCCGGCGCGCCGCGATGGATGTTGCGCGAGAACTGGTCGAGCACGATCACCTCGGCCAGCCGGCCGGCCGCGTCGCCGCGCCAGCCGGAGAGTTCGCCCTGCAAGGCCGCCGCGTGCAGTGCGCCGAAGCGTTGCGCGATCGCGGCGTCGAAGGCGGGGTCGACCTTCCACCATTGGGCGGGCGTGGTCTCGTCGAACCAGAAGCGGAGAATGTCGTCGGGCATGTCGAGGGTCCGGGGAGTCGAAAACCGACGATTGGACACCGGATCGACCACGGCGCCGCGCGGGCGCCCGCCGCTCAGCAGCCCAGCAGGTCCGCCAGCCCCCCGATGTCGCGGGCATGGAGGTCGTTGCCGGCCTCGGGCGAGACGTCCTTGACCTGTCGCGCGCCGAATTCCAGCGGACGCTCGATGTAGGCCGTGCGCAACCCGCAGGCACGCGCGGCGGCCAGGTCGTCGTGGTGCGCGGCGGCCAGCATCACCCGCCCGGGCGCGACGTCGAACACCGACGCCACGCCCCGGTAGGTGCGCGCGTCGGGCTTGTAGGCCTGGAAGACCTCCGCCGACAGCACGCAGTCCCAGGGCAGCCCGGCGCGCTTGGCCATGGCCGCGAGCAGCGCGATGTTGCCGTTGGACAGCGGACAGATCGTGTAGCGCCGCTTCAGGCGCGCGAGTCCGGCGACCGCGTCCGGCCAGGCCGGCAGGCGGTGCCAGGCGCGGTTGAGGTCGCGCCGCGCGGCGTCGTCGAGTCGTCCGGCGACGCCGAAGTCGCGCAGCACGCCGTCGAGGATGCGCAGGTGCAGGTCGTCGAGCCGCACGAAGCCGCTCTCGCCCGCCTCGATGGCCGCCATGACGCCGCGCATGGCCGGCTGGTAGCCGGCACGCCAGGCCAGCGCGAAGGCGTCGCCGTCGATGCCGGGCAAGGCGCGGGACGCCTCGGCGGCGATGCCGCCGTGCCAGTCGACCACCGTGCCGAAGACGTCGAAGGCGATGACGTCGATGCCGGCCGGGTCGAAGCCGGACCGGAGAGCGGTGGTGGTCGAGGCGGCGGCGTCCATGGCGTGCCGGCGGTCAGCGCGCGAGCTTCGACGCGTCGCGCGCCAGCTGCTCGATGCGGCCCCAGTCGCCGGAGCGGATGGCGTCGGTCGGCACGATCCACGAGCCCCCCACGCACGCCACGTTCGACAGCGCCAGGAACTCCGGCGCGTTGCCCAGGTGGATGCCGCCGGTCGGACAGAACGTCACGTCCCCGAACGGCCCCTGCCACGCCTTGAGCATCGCCAGCCCGCCGGCCTGCACCGCCGGGAAGAACTTCAGCTGCTGGTGGCCGTCCTCCTGCGCCATCATGATCTCGCCTCCGGTCGCCACGCCCGGCAGCAGCGGCAGGCCCAGGTCGTGGCACGCCTTGCCCACCGAGCGGGTGTAGCCCGGGCTCACGCCGAATCGCGCCCCGGCCAGCGCCGAGGCCTGCGCGTCGGCGGCCGTGCGGATCGTGCCCGCCCCCACCACCGCCTCGGGCACCTCCCGGGCGATCGCCTCGATGCACTGCAGCGCCTGCGCCGTGCGCAGCGTCACCTCCAGCATGCGGATGCCGCCGGCCACCAGCGCGCGCGCCAGCGGCACGGCCTGCGCCACGTCGTCGAGCACGATCACCGGGATCACCGGCGCGTCGCGCATCACCTCGAGGGCGGTCAAAGAATTCGTCATGTCATGGCTCCGTCGTTGTTGGGTCGTGGGTGCGGGGGATGGGACTACAGCCACGTGCAGGCGCCTTCTTCGGCGGTCAGGGCGTTGCGACGCATGCCCGCGAAAAGTTCGCGGCCCAGGCCGTGGCCGTCGGCGAAGCGCTGTTCGTCGGTCATGGTGGCGTGCTCGCGGGCGGCCCACTCGTCCTCGGGGATCAGCACGGCCAGTGTGCCCGCCACCGAATCCAGCCGGATCAGGTCGCCGTCGCGCACCTTGGCCAGCGGACCGCCGGCGGCGGCCTCGGGCGAGACGTGGATCGCCGCGGGCACCTTGCCCGAGGCGCCGCTCATGCGCCCGTCGGTCACCAGCGCCACGCGGAAGCCCTTGCCCTGGAGCACCGACAGCGGCGGCGTGAGCTTGTGCAGTTCGGGCATGCCGTTGGCGCGCGGGCCCTGCCAGCGCACCACGCAGACGACGTCGCGATCGAGTTCACCGGCCGCGAAGGCCTTCTGCAGGCCGGCCTGGGAATCGAAGACGCGCGCCGGTGCCTCCACCACGTGCCGGTCGTCGGGCACCGAGGACACCTTGATCACGCTGCGTCCCAGGTTGCCCTTGAGCAGCTTGAGCCCGCCGCTGGCGCTGAACGGCGCCGACACCGGCCGCGCCACGGTCTCGTCCTTCGACGGCGCGGCGCTGCGCCAGCTCAGCGACGGGTCGCCGCCCCCGGCGAGCACCGGCACGTTCGCGAACTCGGCGATGCCCCCGGCGCGCACGGTCAGCACGTCGGCGTGCATCAGGCCGGCGCCGACCAGTTCGCCGATGACGAAGCCCGGTCCGCCCGCCTCCTGGAAGGCGTTGACGTCGGCGCTGCCGTTGGGATAGACCCGCGTGAGCAGCGGCACCACGTCGGAGAGGTCGGAGAAGTCGTTCCAGTCGATCCGGATGCCGGCGGCGCGGGCCACGGCGACCCAGTGGATCAGGTGATTGGTCGAGCCGCCGGTGGCCAGCAGCGCGACCATGGCGTTGACGATGCAGCGCTCGTCGACCACCTCGCCGATCGGCGGGCAGCGGAAGGACGCGTCGGCACCCGATGCCCGGCCAAGCACCGTGCGCACGGCCTCGCGCGTGAGCGCCTCGCGCATCGAATCGCCGGGCTGGATGAAGGCGGTGCCGGGCACGTGCAGGCCCATGGCCTCCAGCAGCATCTGGTTGCTGTTGGCGGTGCCGTAGAAGGTGCAGGTGCCGGGCGCGTGGTAGGCGGCCATCTCGGCCTCCATCAGGCCGTCGCGGCCGACCAGGCCCTGCGCGGCCTGCTCGCGCACCTTGGCCTTGGCGCTGTTGGACAGGCCCGAGGGCATCGGCCCGGCCGGCACGAACACGGTGGGCAGGTGGCCGAAGTGCAGCGCGCCGATCAGCAGGCCCGGCACGATCTTGTCGCACACGCCCAGCATCAGCGCGGCGTCGAACATGTCGTGGGTCAGCGCCACCGCAGTGCCCATGGCGATGGTGTCGCGGCTGAACAGGCTGAGCTCCATGCCGGGCGTGCCCTGCGTCACGCCGTCGCACATCGCCGGCACGCCGCCGGCGACCTGCGCGGTGGCGCCCAGACGGCGCGCCTCGTGCTTGAGGATGTCGGGATACCCCTGGTAGGGCGCGTGGGCCGAGAGCATGTCGTTGTAGGCCGTGACGATGCCGATGTTGGGCGCCCGTTCGGCGACGATGCGCAGCTTGTCGCTGGCCGGCACCCCGGCCACGGCGTGCGCCACGTTGGCGCAGCCCATGCGGTCGGAGCCGCGATCACGCCGGGCCATCTCGGCGATCTGGTGCAGGTAGCGCTCGCGCTCGGGACGGCTGCGCTCGCGGATGCGGTCGGTGACGCGGCTGACGATGGGATGGGTGGTCATGGGGAGGTCTTTGTGCTCTCTGGAGGAAGAGTGCCGCCGGGCGGTCCCGGCTTCGAGGGAACACTATCGTATCAAGCACATGCCGGAAAAACCCGTCCTTTCACGCGCCCGGGCGGCGGGCCGGCGCAATCGAACGCGGCCGGCGCAACGCGGTACGCGGGGGACGCGGCGGCGTATCGACGCGCCTGGCGCCGAGGCACCTTCCGGGCCCGGCCGGAACGGCATCCCGGCCGTGGCCCGGACGAAAAAAAGCCCGGTCGTCGCCGGGCTCGATCGGGGCGCGCGCCGGTCAGTCGACCAGCTTGACCTCGACGCGGCGGGCCTCGGCGTTGTTGCCCGAACCGGTGCCCATGACCGGCTTCTGCAGGTCCACGCGATCGGCCGGCACGCCCAGGCCGATCAGCACGTCGCGCACGGTCTGGGCGCGCAGCTTGGCGAGTTCCTCGTTCACCGCCGCGTCGCCGGTGGCATCGTGGAAGCCCGACACCATGGCGCGGCGACCGGTGCCGATGCCCTGGATCACGGCGGCCAGCGCCTCGGCCGCGCCGGGAGCGAGGTCGGCGCTGCCGGTGGCGAAGTAGAAGTTCACGATGCCGTTGGCCACGCTGATGCTGGCGCCTTCGGGGATGACGACGGTGACCGTCTCGGTGACGACGCTGACCGTCGGCGTGCCGGGCACGATCACGACCGCCGCGGCTTCCGGTTCGGCCGGACGCGTGGCCAGGCCGTAGCGGTAGACGGCGAAACCGACGACCGTGAAGACCACCAGCGCGATCAGTGCGAAAAGGAAGCCGAGGGCGAAACGCTGCTGACTGTCGTCGTCGTGGGGGGATGACATCCGGTGATCTCCGTAGGAAAGTGAATTGGGCACGTGAATAATGGGCGGGTGAGCCATGATCGCGAAATTGTAGGCGGCGCCGCGCACCGGTCCGCCGCGGCCGCCGCGCCGACGCCCCTCGACCCCCAGCCGTCGCTCGAACGCGTCATCGCCGAATGGGGCGGTCGCGACGACCTCTGGCTGTTCGGCTACGGCTCGCTCATCTGGCGCCAGGAGTTCGACGCCGCCGAGCACCGGCCGGCGCTGGTGCACGGCTGGCACCGGGCCCTCAAGCTCTGGAGCCGCGCGCATCGCGGCACGGTGCACAACCCGGGCCTGGTCTTCGGACTGCTTTCGGGCGGAAGCTGCCGGGGCGTGGTGTTCCGCGTGCCGGCCGCCGCCGGACTAGAGGCGCTCGGACGGCTCTGGCTGCGCGAGATGGCCGACTCGATCTACGACCCGCGCTGGCTCGACTGCCGCACCGCCGGCGGCACGGTGCGCGCGCTCGCCTTCACGCTTTCGCGACGCAGCCCGCATTTCGCCGGCCAGCTCGACGACGACCACTACCGCCATGTCTTTCGCAGCGCCAGCGGGAATTTCGGCACCTCGCTCGACTACGCGCGCCTGACCCTGCAGGAACTGCAGCGCCACGCGATCCACGACCGCGCACTGGCGCGGCTGGTGCGACTGGCCGAGCGGGTGGAGCAGGAGCGTGCGCCGACGCCGGAGCCGACGCCGGACGCGGCCGAGGTCGCGCTCAGTCTTCCGCCGGTCCCGCCACGCGACTGAGGAACAGGGCCTCGGCCGCGGCCAGGTCGGCCAGGGTGTCGATGTCGGTGACGATGCCGGCGTCGTCCACCGCCAGTTCGGCCACGCGCCCGGCGTCGCGCAGGCGCCGCAGCACCGGGGCGGCGCCGAACTCGCCGGTCAGGCGCAGCAGGTCGTCGCGGCAGGCGGCGGAGAAGGCGACCGGGTGCCCGCGCCGGCCCGCGTGAACCGGCTGCACGGCATGACCGGCGACCCCGTCCGGCGACGCCGCGTCCATCCCGGGTGCCCGGGCCGCCCCGGACGTCGGAATGACGGGCGTCGCCGGCCGCTCGCCCAAGGCCCGCGCCACGCGCCGCAGCGTGCGCGGCCGCACCAGCGGCAGGTCCGCCGGCAGCACCAGCCAGCCGGCGGCGCCCGCCGTCGCCCGCACCGCCGCCGCGATCGAGTCGCCCATGCCCGGATGGCCGGCGTCCTCGACGTGCCACGGCAACCCGCTCGCGCGCACGGCGTCCAGGGTGCGCTCGCGCACCGGCCGGCCGCCGATCGGCGCGTCGAGCTTGTGCAGGGTTCCGCCCGAGGCCCGGAAGCGCTCGCCGCGCCCGGAGGCGAGCACGATCACCGTGGGTCGGTCGGCGCTCGGAGCGGCCGGGACGTCGGGGACGGGCGCGAGGCCGCGGAGGGATTCGGGAGGCTGCATCGGCGTCAGTATCCGGTGCGCGTGCGCGACGCCCGTGCAGCACGGACAATTCGGCCATGACCGATCCCCAGCACCCCGGCGCCGCCCCCGCCCCTTCCTCCACCGAACTCGCCGCGCTGCGCAAGAGCTACGAACGCGCCGAACTCGACGAGACCCGTAGCGAAGCCGACCCGCTGCGACAGTTCGAGCGCTGGCTGGGCGAGGCCATCGACGCGCGCGTGCCCGAGCCCAACGCCATGACGCTGGCCACCGTCGGCGCAGACCTGCGGCCGTCCACGCGCATCGTGCTGATCAAGGGCCTGGATGCGCGCGGCCTGGTCTGGTACACCAACTACGACAGCCGCAAGGGGCGCGAACTCGCGGGCAATCCGTTCGCGGCCCTGCAGTTCCACTGGGTGGAGCTCGAACGCGTCGTGCGCATCGAGGGCGTGGTCGAGAAGACCGATGCCGCCGAGAGCGACGCCTATTTCGCGAGCCGGCCGCTCGACTCGCGCCTGGGTGCCTGGGCGAGCCCGCAGAGCGAGGTGATCGAGGGCCGCGAGGTCCTGGTGGCGAACGCCGAGCGGGCCGCCGCGCGTTTCTCGCAATCGCCGCCACGCCCGCCTCACTGGGGCGGCTACCGGCTGGTGCCCGAACGCTGGGAGTTCTGGCAGGGCCGCAGGAGCCGTCTGCACGACCGGCTGCGCTACCGCCGCGAGGACCAGGGCGCGCCTGGCGCGGACGCGCCGGGCTGGCTGCGCGAGCGGCTGGCGCCTTGACCGACGCGCGCACGCTCGAAATCCCCCGCCGCGCGGCGGGCCGAATTCCTAGAATGCACCGTTCCCCGCTTCCCGAGACCCACGCCGTGTCCGAACGACTCCCAGTGCTGCCCCAGTACGTCCTGCCCAAGCAGGCCCTCACCTCCTTCGCCGGCTGGGTCGCGGGCAAGGAACGCGGCGCCGTGACGACCTGGATCGTCCGGCGCTTCGTCGCCAAGTACGGCGTGAACATGAGCGAGGCGCTCAACAGCGACATCGCGGGCTATGCCAGCTTCAACGACTTCTTCACGCGCGCGCTCAAGCCCGGCGCGCGGCCGATCGCCCCGACGGCGCTGGTCTCCCCGGTCGACGGCGCGATCAGCCAGTTCGGCACCATCGACGGCGACCAGATCTTCCAGGCCAAGGGCCACCGCTACGGCACCACCGCGCTGGTCGGCGGCGACGCCACGCTGGCGGCGCGGTTCGAGCACGGCAGCTTCGCCACGATCTACCTGAGCCCACGCGACTACCACCGCATCCACATGCCCTGCGACGGCCGGCTGGTGCGCATGATCTACGTGCCGGGCGACCTGTTCTCGGTCAATCCGACGACCGCGCGCGGCGTGCCGGGGCTGTTCGCGCGCAACGAACGCACGGTGTGCGTGTTCGAGACGGCGCGCGGGCCCTTCGTGCTGGTGCTGGTGGGCGCGACCATCGTCGGCAGCATGGCGACGGTCTGGCACGGCGTGGTCAATCCGCCACGCGGGGGCGGCATCCGCGAGTGGCACTACGACGACCAGGACATCCGCCTGAAGAAAGGCGACGAGATGGGGCGCTTCCTGCTGGGCTCGACGGTGGTGCTGCTGTTCCCGGCACCGCCCCTGCGCTTTAACGCGGACTGGGCACCGGCCCGCGCGGTGCGCCTGGGCGAGCCCATGGCCGAGTACGCCAGCGCGGCCGAATGAGCGCCAAGGAGAACGTCGCCGTCAGCCAGCTGCTGGCACTGCTGGAAGCGCGCTATGCGCTGCGCGTGCTGTGGGCGCTGCGCGACGGTCACGCACAGACCTTCCGGCTGCTGCAGGACAGCGTCGGCGGCATCACGCCCAACACGCTCAACACCCGCATCAAGGAATTGCGCGAGGCCGGCGTGGTGAGTCATGGCGGCGACGGCTACAGCCTGACGCTGAGCGGGCAGGACCTGCTGCGACGCCTGTCGGACCTGCAGGCCTTCGCGGTCAAGTGGCAACTCGGCCAGCAGCGCAAGTCGGGCACCCCCGCGCCGGCGGTCGCACCCGCGACCACGCCCTGTGCCATGGCCGACCTGCCGCTCGTGCGCTGACGCACGGACCGGCATCGGCCTACCGCGAGGGCTGGAAACGCGTCGTTAAACTCCGCCGCTTCCATCCATCGACCCTCCCGAAAACAAGGAACGTTCATGCCCACCTCCCCCTCCGGTCTGCAATACGAGGACACCGTCGTCGGCGACGGCGCCGAAGCCAAAGCCGGCCAGCACGTGCACGTGCACTACACCGGCTGGCTCTACAAGGACGGCGTGCAGGGCGCCAAGTTCGATTCGAGCCGCGACCGCAACGACCCGTTCGCCTTCTCGCTGGGCGCCGGCCAGGTCATCAAGGGCTGGGACGAAGGCGTCGCCGGCATGAAGATCGGCGGCCAGCGCACGCTGATCATCCCGGCCGCCCTGGGCTACGGCGCGCGCGGCGCCGGCGGTGTGATCCCGCCGAACGCGACGCTGAAGTTCGACGTCGAGCTGCTCGACGCGCACTGAGCACGGCGCGCATCGCGCGGGGCACGCCGACGGCGCGCCCGACACCCGGGGCCGCATCGCGGCCCTTTTTCATGGGCGCGGCCGCGCCACGCCGCCCGGTCGCGCCGAGCTTCATGCACCGTTCGATTTCTTCTTGAAAAGTTCCGCGGGCATCCCCAAGTGGCCCGGAGTCGCTATTTCCAAGGTCCGGTTCACGCCGCCATCGAACATGTCAGCACCCTTCCATCCCGAATCCCCCGCCACGAATCCGAACGATCCGAACGCCCTGCAGGGCGCCGTCAGCCCCGAGGAACTCGAAGCCGCGCAGGCCGCCAACGCGGCGGACGCGCAGTCCGAACTGGCCAACGCGCAGGCCGAACTCACCGCGCTCAAGGCGAAGAACGCCGAGCTGGCCGACCAGTACCTGCGCGCCCAGGCCGACGTGCAGAACGCGCGCCGCCGCGCCGACGACGAGATCACCAAGGCGCGCAAGTTCGCGGTCGAGGCCTTCGCCGAGAGCCTGCTGCCGGTGACCGACAGCCTGGAGGCCGGCCTGGCCATCCAGGACGCCACGCCCCAGCAGATCCGCGAGGGCGCCGCCGCCACGCTGCAGCAGCTCAAGAGCGCACTGGAGCGCAACAAGGTCATCGAGATCGCGCCGGCCGCCGGCACCAAGTTCGACCCGCACCAGCACCAGGCCATCTCGGTCGTGCCCGCGCCCGGCCAGGAGGCCAACACCGTCGTGGCCGTGCTGCAGAAGGGCTACACGATCGCCGAACGCGTGCTGCGCCCGGCGCTGGTCACCGTCAGCGCGCCGTCCTGACCCACAAGCGGTCACCGCTTGGAAAATCGGCCGGTTCATGCACTTGAATCGCGCCATGTGATCCGCAGATTCTCGACAACTCAATTTTCCGCATCAGGAGCAAGAACATCATGGGCAAGATCATCGGCATCGACCTGGGCACGACCAACTCGTGCGTCTCGATCATGGAGGGCAACACGACCCGCGTGATCGAGAACTCCGAAGGCGCGCGCACCACGCCGTCCATCGTGGCGTATCAGGAAGACGGTGAAGTGCTGGTCGGCGCCTCGGCCAAGCGCCAGGCCGTCACCAACCCCAAGAACACGATCTACGCCGTCAAGCGCCTGATCGGCCGCAAGTTCGAGGAGAAGGAAGTCCAGAAGGACATCGACCTGATGCCCTACACCATCACCAAGGCCGACAACGGCGACGCGTGGGTGGAGAGCCGCGGCAAGAAGCTCGCGCCCCAGCAGGTCAGCGCCGAGATCCTGCGCAAGATGAAGAAGACCGCCGAGGACTACCTGGGCGAGCCGGTGACCGAGGCCGTGATCACGGTGCCGGCCTATTTCAACGACAGCCAGCGCCAGGCCACCAAGGACGCCGGCCGCATCGCCGGCCTGGACGTCAAGCGCATCATCAACGAGCCCACCGCGGCCGCGCTGGCCTTCGGCCTGGACAAGCAGGAGAAGGGCGACCGCAAGATCGCCGTCTACGACCTGGGCGGCGGCACGTTCGACGTCTCGATCATCGAGATCGCCGACGTCGACGGCGAGAAGCAGTTCGAGGTGCTGTCGACCAACGGCGACACGTTCCTGGGCGGCGAGGACTTCGACCAGCGCATCATCGACCACATCATTTCCGAGTTCAAGAAGGACCAGGGCGTCGACCTCGGCAAGGACGTGCTCGCGCTGCAGCGTCTGAAGGAAGCCGCCGAGAAGGCCAAGATCGAGCTGTCCAACGGCGCGCAGACCGACATCAACTTGCCCTACATCACGGCCGATGCGTCGGGTCCGAAGCACCTGAACATCAAGCTCAGCCGCGCCAAGCTCGAGAGCCTGGTCGACGAGCTGATCGAGCGCACCATCGCGCCGTGCCGCACCGCCATCAAGGACGCCGGCGTGTCCGTGTCGGACATCAACGACGTGATCCTGGTCGGTGGCATGACCCGCATGCCCAAGGTGCAGGAGAAGGTCAAGGAGTTCTTCGGCAAGGAGCCGCGCAAGGACGTGAACCCCGACGAGGCCGTGGCCGTCGGCGCCGCCATCCAGGGCCAGGTGCTCTCGGGCGACCGCAAGGACGTGCTGCTGCTGGACGTGACCCCGCTGTCGCTCGGTATCGAGACGATGGGCGGCGTGATGACCAAGATGATCACGAAGAACACGACCATCCCGACGAAGTTCGCGCAGACCTTCTCGACCGCCGAGGACAACCAGCCGGCCGTGACCATCAAGGTGTTCCAGGGCGAACGCGAGATCGCCTCGGGCAACAAGGCGCTGGGCGAGTTCAACCTCGAGGGCATCCCGCCGGCCGCGCGCGGCACGCCGCAGATCGAGGTGAGCTTCGACATCGACGCGAACGGCATCCTGCACGTGGGCGCCAAGGACAAGGGCACCGGCAAGGAGAACAAGATCACCATCAAGGCGAACTCGGGCCTGTCCGAGGACGAGATCCAGAAGATGGTGAAGGACGCCGAGCTCAACGCCGCCGACGACAAGAAGAAGCTCGAACTCGTGCAGGCGCGCAACCAGGGCGAGGCCATGGTCCACAGCGTGAAGAAGTCGCTGGGCGAGCACGGCGCGAGCCTGGACGCGGGCGAGAAGGAGAAGATCGAGGCCGCCATCAAGGACGTCGAGGAAGCCCTCAAGACCGAGGACACGGCGGCCATCGGCGAGAAGACCAACACGCTGATGAGCGCGAGCCAGAGGCTCGGCGAGAAGATGTACGCCGAGTCGCAGGCCGCGGCCGGCGGGGCGGCCGAGGGCGCGGGTGCGGGCGGTGCCGGCAACGGCGGCACGCAGTCCTCGTCGAGCGCGGCGGCCGACGACAACGTGGTCGACGCCGAAGTCAAGGAAGTCAAGAAGGGCTGATCGCCCTTCCCTGACCCGAGGCTGGATCACCCAGGTGGGTGATCCAGCCTTTTCCGTTTCCAGTCCCTGCTCCGCTCCGCTTCCGAAGATCACCGACCATGGCCACCAAACGCGACTATTACGAAACCCTCGGCGTTCCCAAGAACGCGAGCGACGAAGAAATCAAGAAGGCTTATCGCAAGCAGGCGATGAAGCACCATCCGGACCGCAATCACGGCGACACCAGCAAGGACGCCGAGGCCAAGTTCAAGGAAGCCAAGGAAGCCTACGAGATGCTGTCGGACGCGCAGAAGCGCGCGGCCTACGACCAGTACGGCCACGCCGGCGTCGACCCGAACATGCGTGGCGGCCCCGGGGCGGAAGGTTTCGGTGGCTTCGCGGAAGCCTTCGGCGACATCTTCGGCGACGTCTTCGGCGGTGCACGCGGCGGCCGCCAGAGCAGCGGGCGGCAGGTCTTCCGTGGCGGCGACCTGAGCTACGCGATGGAAGTCACCCTGGAGGAAGCGGCCGACGGCAAGGACGCGCAGATCCGCATCCCGAGCTGGGACGAGTGCGGCACCTGCCACGGCTCCGGCGCCAAGGCCGGCACCAAGCCCATCACCTGCACCACCTGCCACGGCCAGGGCGCGGTGCAGATGCGCCAGGGCTTCTTCAGCGTGCAGCAGACGTGTCCGCAGTGCCATGGCACCGGCAAGATCATTCCCGAGCCGTGCCCCACCTGCCACGGCCAGGGCAAGATCAAGAACAACAAGACGCTGGAGGTGAAGATCCCCGCGGGCATCGACGACGGCATGCGCATCCGCAGCACCGGCAACGGCGAGCCCGGCACCAACGGCGGCCCGCCGGGCGACCTGTACATCGAGGTGCGCCTGAAGAAGCACGAGACCTTCGAGCGCGACGGCGACGACCTGCACTGCGTCGTGCCGGTGAGCATGACCACCGCAGCGCTCGGCGGCGAGATCGACGTGCCCACGCTCAAGGGCGACGCGGCCATCGACATCCCCGAAGGCACGCAGAGCGGCAAGCAGTTCCGCCTGCGCGGCAAGGGCATCAAGGGCGTGCGTTCGAGCTATCCGGGCGACCTGTACTGCCACGTGCGCGTGGAGACGCCGGTGAAGCTCACCGAGCACCAGCGCAAGCTCGTGAAGGAACTCGACGAGTCCCTCAAGAAGGGCGGCGACAAGCACAGCCCCGCCGACAAGGGCTGGATCGACAAGGCCAAGGACTTCTTCAGCTGACCGGCGCACGCACCGGCCGGACCGCTCAATCGGCGCGGATGTCCGCGCTCTTGATGACCTTGCCGTATTTCGCGTGCTCGTCCCGGGTGAAGGCCGCGAGTTCCTGCGGCGTGCCGTAGGCCGGCGTCACGGCCAGCCCCTTGAGCTTGTCGACCACGTCGGGCGACTTCATGAGCCGGCCGAGTTCGGTGCTCAGGCGCTCGACCACCGGCGGCGGCGTGCCGGCGGGCGCGTAGAGCGCGTACCACGCGTTGACCGCGAAATTCGGATAGCCGGCCTCGGCGAACGTCGGCACGTTGGGCAGCTCGGGCAGGCGCGCGGGCGCGGCCACCGCGATGGGCCGCAGCTTGCCGCCACGGATCAGGGGCATCGCGCTGGTGGTGGTGTCGAAGATGACCGACAGGCGGCCACCCATCAGGTCCATCGTGTGCGCGTTGCCGCCCTTGTAGGGCACGTGCGTCATCTTCGCCCCCGCGGTCTGCGAGAACAGCTCGCCCGCCAGATGGAGCGGCGAGCCGTTGCCGGCCGAGCCGTACATCACCTCCCCCGGTTTCTGCTTGGCCGCCGCGACGAGCTGGCCGAGCGTGGTGTAGGCCGACTCCGTGTTGACCATGGCGATGGTCGGGGCCAGTCCGATCAGCCCGATCGGCGCGAAATCCTTCAGCGCGTCGTAGGTGACGCCGGGCAGCAGCTGCGGGCTGACGGCATGGCTGGCCAGCGAACCGAGCAGCAGCGTGTAGCCGTTGGGCGCCGCCTTGGCGACCAGTCCCGCGCCGATGGTGGTGCCCGCGCCGGGCCGGTTGTCGACCACCACGCTCTGGTTCAAGGCCTCGCCCAGCTTCTGCGCCATCAGCCGGCCGATGGCGTCGTTGGCGCCGCCGGCCGGATAAGGCACCACCAGCGTGACCGGGCGGTTGGGATAATCACCGGACTGGGCGCGGGCGCCCGTGGCGGCGCACAGGCCCAGCGACAGCGCCGCGCCCGCCATCAGGCAGACGCGACGGCGGGCCGGATGCGGCATGGAAAGCGGGAACGGGGAATGGATCTGGGACATGGAACGGGTCTCCTTTGTTCTGCGTCGCGGCACGGTCGCTACCACCTTGCACGACGTTTCAAATTCTTCCACACTCGATCAGGTTCGGGCAACACACATTCCTTCCGTCTCGGTCTCCATTGGTGGAAACACCTACCACCATCCACCAGAATCTATCGGTATCGATCATGAGCGTTTCCATCGCGCTGTCGGGCGTGAGCATGCTGCCGGTGCAGCGTCGCGAGCGGATCGTGGCCTTCCTGCAGCGGCACGGGGCCGTCACGCTGCAGCAGCTCGCGCAGGCGCTGGACGCCTCGCTGTCGACCCTGAGGCGCGACCTCGACGGTCTCGAAGCCGAGGGCGTGCTCGACCGCACGCACGGCGGTGCCGTCCTGCGACAGCAGCACTACAGCACCTTCGAGCCCGATCCACAGGCCGCCGCCGAGCTGTCGCCGCGCGAGAAACGCGCCATCGGCGTCGCCGCCGCGGCCGCGCTGCAACCGGGCCAGAGCGTGATCTTCGACAGCGGCAGCACCGTGCTGCAGGCCGCGCGTGCCGCCGTGGAGCGGCGCATCCCGCTGGTGGCGGTGACCAACGACCTCGCCATCGGCCAGGTGCTCGGCGCCAGTCCGGTCGTCAAGGTGCACGTGCTGGGCGGCCACCTGCGTGCCGGCAGCCACACGCTCACCGGCGACGGCCTGATCGAGGGCGCCCGGGCCCTGCAGGTCGACGTGCTGCTGCTGGGCACGCACGCGGTGACCGATGGCGTGCTGTCGGAGACCGATGCCGACGTCGCCGCCGTGAAGCGCGCCTTGCTGCAGGCCGCGCGCAGCCGGCGCCTGCTGGCCGATGCATCGAAGTTCCGCCCGCGCGCCTTCATGCGCGTGTGCGCCACCAGCGACCTGCACGAATTGATCACCGATGCCGGACTCGATCCGGCCGAGGCCGAGACGCTGCGCCGCGCCGGTCTGACAGTCAGCCAGGTGCGGGTGGGCGCGACGTGAATCCGCGCCGCGACCGGCGGGCAATGCACTCGAAAGCGGACTAAGGTTCTATTGGCAAAGTCCCGCGTCCGGAACTTTGCCTCGCCCCTGTTGCTCTGAAAGGACATTGCGCCTTCACGGGTGCGATCTTTGCTTTATGCTGAATCTCAGCACAGGCACGCAGCCCTCGCAACGCACCGACACCCAGGGTGTCGACGACCCGGCTGCTGCAGATCGGGGCCACCGCCTCATTGACTCGATGGAGGTATTTCCATGGACGTGATCAGCAACTTTGCCGCCCGCTACGACCGCACGCGAGAAGAGGTTATCTCGCTGCAGGAGTATCTGGACCTCTGCAAGCGCGACCCGCTCGCCTACGCCACCGCCGCCGAACGCATGCTGCGGGCCATCGGCGATCCGCAATTGGTCGACACGCGCAACGACCCCCGCCTCTCGCGCATCTTCGCCAACAAGGTCATCAAGCTCTATCCGGCCTTCAAGGAGTTCTATGGCATGGAGGACGCCATCGAGCAGGTGGTGTCCTATTTCCGGCATGCCGCGCAGGGACTGGAGGAGAAGAAGCAGATCCTCTATCTGCTGGGCCCGGTGGGCGGCGGCAAGAGCTCCATCGCCGAACGCCTGAAGCAGCTCATGGAACACGTGCCGTTCTATGCCATCAAGGGCTCGCCCGTGAACGAATCGCCCCTGGGGTTGTTCGATCCGGTGGAGGACGGCGAGATCCTGGAGAAGGAATACGGCATCCCGCGGCGCTATCTCCAGCGCATCCTCTCGCCGTGGGCGGTGAAGCGGCTGGAGGAATACGGCGGCGACATCCGCAAGTTCCAGGTCGTGCGCCGCTATCCGTCGGTGCTGCGCCAGATCGGTGTGGCCAAGACCGAGCCGGGCGACGAGAACAACCAGGACATCTCGTCGCTCGTGGGCAAGATCGACATCCGCAAGCTGGAGACCTACGCGCAGGACGACCCCGATGCGTACTCCTACTCCGGCGGCCTGTGCCTGGCGAATCAGGGCCTGCTCGAATTCGTGGAGATGTTCAAGGCGCCCATCAAGGTGCTGCATCCGCTGCTGACGGCCACGCAGGAGGGCAACTTCAAGGGCACCGAGGGCTTCGGCGCCATTCCCTTCGACGGCGTCGTGCTCGCGCACAGCAACGAAAGCGAGTGGAAGGCGTTTCGCAACAACAAGAACAACGAGGCTTTCCTCGACCGCATCTACATCGTCAAAGTGCCCTACAGCCTGCGGGTTTCCGAGGAGATCAAGATCTACGAGAAGCTGGTGCGGACCTCCTCGCTCGCGCAGGCGCCCTGCGCGCCCGGCACGCTGCGGATGATGGCGCAGTTCTCGGTCCTCACGCGACTGAAGGAACCGGAGAACTCCAGCATCTTCAGCAAGATGCAGGTCTATGACGGCGAGAGCCTGAAGGACACCGATCCGAAGGCCAAGTCGCTTCAGGAATACCGTGACTACGCGGGTGTCGACGAGGGCATGAGCGGCGTCTCCACGCGCTTCGCCTTCAAGATCATCTCGCGCGTCTTCAACTTCGACAGTTCGGAGATCGCCGCCAATCCGGTGCATCTGATGTACGTGCTCGAGCAGCAGATCGAGCGCGAGCAATTCCCGGCGGAGACCGAGCAGAAGTACCTCGCCTACATCAAGGAGCAGCTCGCCGCGCGCTATGCCGAGTTCATCGGCAAGGAGATCCAGACCGCCTATCTGGAGAGTTACAGCGAGTACGGCCAGAACATCTTCGACCGCTACGTCACCTACGCCGACTACTGGATCCAGGACCAGGAATACCGTGACGTCGACACGGGCGAGGTGTTCGACCGCGTCTCGCTCAATGCGGAATTGGAGAAGATCGAGAAACCCGCGGGCATCTCCAATCCCAAGGACTTCCGCAACGAGATCGTCAATTTCGTGCTTCGCGCGCGCGCCGGCAATGCCGGCAGCAATCCGGCATGGACCAGCTACGAGAAGCTGCGCACGGTGATCGAGAAGAAGATGTTCTCCAACACCGAGGAGTTGCTGCCCGTCATCAGCTTCAACACCAAGAGCAGCGCCGACGAACAGAAGAAGCACCAGGACTTCGTGGCGCGCATGGTGGAGAAGGGCTACACGCCCAAGCAGGTGCGCCTGCTGTGCGAGTGGTACCTGCGGGTGCGCAAGAGTTCCTGAGTCCCGCGGGCGGGAGACGGTGTCGTAGGTGACGCAGATGCGCTTCGGCGCGGAGGTCGGGCAACGTGGCAATGCTTCAACAGATCATCGACCGGCGCCTGTCGGGGAAGAACAAGTCGATCGGCAACCGCGAGCGCTTCCTGCGCCGCTACCGGGGGCAGATCCGGGACGCGGTGAGGAAGGCCGTGAGCGGGCGCAACATCCGGGACCTCGAACGTGCCGAGGACATCACCCTGCCCCGGCGCGATGTCTCCGAGCCGGTCTTCGGCCATGGCGCCGGCGGCAACCGTGAACACGTGCATCCGGGCAACCAGGAATACCTGAAGGGCGACCGGATCGCCCGGCCGCCCGGCGGCGGCTCCGGCAAGGGCAAGGGCGGCGGCGAGGCCGGCGACAGCGGCGAGGGAGAGGACGACTTCGTCTTCACGCTCACGCGCGAGGAGTTCATGCAGGTCTTCTTCGAGGACCTCGCCCTGCCCCACCTGATCCGCACCCAGCTCGCCGAAGTACCGGAATGGAAGAGCCATCGCGCCGGCTTCAAGAGCGACGGCAATCCCAGCAGCCTGCACGTCGTGCGCTCCATGCGCGGCGCGCTCGCGCGGCGCATCGCCCTGGGTGGCGCCGAGCGCATCGCGCTGCACCGCATGGAGGCCGAGCTGCTGCGCCTGGAACTCGAACCCGGCGCCGACGCGCCGCCGTTGTCCGAGCGCGTCGAGGCGCTGAAGGCCGAGATCGCCGAGGCGCGCCGCACCGCCAAGCACGTGCCCTACATCGACCCGATCGACCTGCGCTTTCGCAACCGCGTGCGCGTCCCGGTGCCCAGCGCCAAGGCGGTGATGTTCTGCCTGATGGACGTCTCGGGCTCGATGGACGAGTCGCGCAAGGACATGTCCAAGCGCTTCTTCATGCTGCTCTATCTGTTCCTTACGCGGCACTACGAGAAGATCGAACTGGTCTTCATCCGCCATCACACGCAGGCGCAGGAAGTCACCGAGGAGGAGTTCTTCCGCGCCACCGAGACCGGCGGCACGGTGGTCTCCAGCGCGCTGGTGCTGATGGAGGAGATCGCGCGCGCGCGCTATCCGAGCGGCGAATGGAACATCTACGGCGCGCAGGCCAGCGACGGCGACAACTGGCACCAGGACAGCGGGCGCTGCCGCAAGGTGCTCGACGAATCGATCCTGCCCCTGGTGCGCTACTACGCCTATGTGCAGGTGGCCGAGGCGGAGCAGAACCTGTGGCAGGAATACGCCCAGCTCGCCGCCATCAAGACCAACTTCGCGATGCGCAAGGTCGCGAGCGCGCAGGACATCTATCCGGTGTTCCGCGATCTGTTCAAGAAGGAAGGAACGCACGCATGACGACCGACCTGCGCTCCGCGTCCCGCGCACGGCAGTTGCCCAGTCCCTCGGACTGGACCTTCGAGCTGATCGAGACCTACCACCAGGAGATCCGGCGCACCGCCGAGTCCTTCGGACTGGACACCTATCCCAACCAGCTGGAGGTCATCACCTCCGAGCAGATGATGGACGCCTACGCCAGCGTGGGCATGCCGGTCATCTATCGCCACTGGTCCTACGGCAAGCAGTTCATCGCCACGGAGAAGAACTACAAGCGCGGCCACATGGGCCTCGCCTACGAGATCGTCATCAATTCCGATCCCTGCATCGCCTACCTGATGGAGGAGAACACGCTGGCGATGCAGGCCCTGGTGATCGCCCACGCGGCCTATGGCCACAACAGCTTCTTCAAGGGCAACTACCTGTTCCGCATGTGGACGGACGCCTCCTCGATCGTCGACTACCTGGTGTATGCGCGCAACTACGTGCACGAATGCGAGGAACGTCACGGCCTCGACGCGGTGGAGGAACTGCTCGACTCCTGCCATGCGCTGATGAACTACGGCGTCGACCGGTATCGCCGCCCCCAGAAGCGCTCGCTGGCGCAGGAGGTGAGCCAGCGCGCGGAGCGCGAGCATCACCTGCAGCAGCAGGTCAACGACCTCTGGCGCACCCTGCCGAGGCGCGTCGAGGCAACCGCCGGCGTGGACGCGCTGCGGCGCTTTCCGGCCGAGCCGCAGGAGAACCTGCTGTATTTCATCGAGAAGAACGCCGCCCTGCTCGAGCCCTGGCAGCGCGAGATCGTGCGCATCGTGCGCAAGATCGCGCAGTACTTCTATCCGCAACGCCAGACCCAGGTCATGAACGAGGGCTGGGCCACCTTCTGGCACTACACCCTGCTCAACACCATGTACGACCGTGGCCTGCTGGCCGACGGCTTCATGATGGAGTGGCTCGCCTCGCACACCAGCGTGGTCCACCAGCCGCCCGTGGGCCATCGCGCCTACAACGGCATCAACCCGTACGCGCTGGGTTTCGCGATGTTCACGGACCTGCGCCGCGTCTGCGAGAAGCCGACCGAGGAAGACCGCCGCTGGTTTCCGGACTACGCCGGCAGCGACTGGCTCGCGACGCTCGACCATGCGATGCGCAACTTCAAGGACGAGAGCTTCGTCGGGCAGTTCCTGAGCCCCAAGACCATGCGCGACTTCCGCCTCTTCGCGGTGCGCGACCATGTCGATCAGCCCGAACTGGTGATCTCCGCCATCCACGACGACGGCGGCTACCAGGCGCTGCGCGAATCGCTCTCGCGCCAGTACGACATCGGCAGCCGCGAACCCGACATCCAGGTCTGGAACGTGAACCTGCGCGGCGACCGCTCGCTCACGCTGCGCCACGTGCAGCGCAACGGCCAGCCGCTGCACGAGGGCACGCACGAGGTGCTCAAGCACGTGGCGCGGCTGTGGGGCTTCGACGTGCGGCTCGAGAACGTCGACGCGCAGGGCCGCGTCACCCTGCGCGACACGGCCCTCGGCCCGAAGCATCCGTTCTGAACACGCCCGCTCAGGGCGGTCGCGGCACGCGCAGGTCCCGGCGCGCCCGCAGCGCCTGCTCGCGCGCCACGCAGCCTTCGACGTGGTCGTTGACCAGTCCCATGGCCTGCATGAAGGCGTAGGTCGTGGTCGGCCCGACGAAACGCCAGCCGCGCTGCTTCAGGTCCTTCGACAGCGCGGCCGCGGCCGCGGTCGCGGAAGCGGTCGGCGCCGCCAGCGCCCCGGCGATGGCCCGCGCCGGCCGCGCCGAGGTGTCGGGCTCGAAGCGCCAGACATGCGCCGCGAGCGAGCCGCACGCGTGGCGCAGTTCGATCGCCCGGCGCGCGTTGTTGATCGTCGCCTCGATCTTGCCGCGATGGCGCACGATGCCCGCATCCGCCAGCAGGCGCGCCACGTCCGCCTCGCCGAAGCGTGCGACGGCCTCGGCATCGAAATCGGCGAAGGCGCGCCGGAATTGCGCACGCTTGTTCAGGATGGTCAGCCAGCTCAGGCCGGCCTGGAAGCCCTCCAGGCACAGCTTCTCGAACAGCCGGCGGTCGTCGGTGACCGGGAAGCCCCATTCGTGGTCGTGGTAGTGGCGGTAGGCCGGTGTCGCCCGGCACCAGCGGCAGCGCGCCAGCCCGTCGTCCTCGGCGACGAAGAGTCCGTCGCCGACCTCGGGCGCCGTCGCGGCCGGCGACGGCGAGGGTGAAGGCGACGGATCCCGCGTCGTCATCGGTCGTCGAGTCGCGCCAGCGCCCCGATGGCCAGGGCATAGCCCTTGACGCCCAGGCCCACGATGATGCCGCGCGCCACCGGCGAGATGAACGAGTGGTGGCGGAAGGCCTCACGCGCGTGCACGTTGGAGATGTGCAGCTCGATCACCGGCACGTTGGCGCCCTTGATGGCGTCGTGCAGCGCGACCGAGGTGTGCGTGTAGGCGCCGGCGTTGAACACCACGCCCAGCAGGCGGCCGGCGGCCACCTCGCGGCCGGCCTCGTGGATCCAGTCGATCAGCGCGCCTTCGTGGTTGGACTGTCGGCATTCGACCTCGACGCCGAGCTCCGCGCCCGCCGCCTCGCACAGGCGCACCACGTCGGCCAGGGTTTCGTGACCGTACTGGGCCGGCTCGCGGGTACCGAGCAGGTTGAGGTTGGGGCCGTTGAGGACCAGGATCTTCTTCATGGGCAGTCTCCGATTGGGGCGGACATTATGTGGGTCGCCGAACCGTCTTAAGCTCTGCCGTCCACGACGCGCGCCGTCGTCATCCACACCGCGAAGGAAACGCTTCCATGAAAACCAAAGCCGCCGTCGCCTGGCAGTCCGGCCAGCCGCTCACCATCGAGACCGTCGACCTCGAGGGACCGAAGTTCGGCGAAGTGCTCGTCGAGATCAAGGCCACCGGCATCTGCCACACCGACTACTACACGCTCTCCGGCGCCGACCCCGAGGGCATCTTCCCGGCCATCCTGGGCCACGAGGGCGCGGGCATCGTGGTCGACGTCGGTCCCGGCGTGACCTCGCTGAAGAAGGGCGATCACGTCATTCCGCTCTACACGCCGGAATGCCGCCAGTGCAAGTTCTGCCTCTCGCGCAAGACCAACCTCTGCCAGCTCATCCGCGGCACGCAGGGCAAGGGCCTGATGCCCGACGCCACCAGCCGCTTCAGCCTGGACGGCAAGCCCATCTTCCACTACATGGGCACCTCGACCTTCAGCAACTACACGGTCGCCCCGGAGATCTCGCTGGCCAAGATCCGCGAGGACGCGCCGTTCGACAAGGTCTGCTACATCGGCTGCGGCGTGACCACCGGCATCGGCGCGGTGATCTTCACGGCCAAGGTCGAGGCCGGCGCGAACGTGGTGGTCTTCGGCCTCGGCGGCATCGGCCTGAACGTGATCCAGGGCGCGCGGATGGTGGGCGCCGACAAGATCATCGGGGTGGACATCAACCCCGCCCGCCAGGAGATGGCGCGCAAGTTCGGCATGACGCATTTCATCAACCCGAACGAGGTCGACAACGTGGTGGACGCCATCGTGCAGCTCACCGACGGCGGCGCCGACTACAGCTTCGAGTGCATCGGCAACACCAAGGTGATGCGCCAGGCGCTCGAATGCACGCACAAGGGCTGGGGCCGCAGCATCATCATCGGCGTGGCCGAGGCCGGCGCGGAGATCGCCACGCGGCCGTTCCAGCTCGTCACCGGGCGCCACTGGGAGGGCTCGGCCTTCGGCGGCGCGCGCGGCCGCACCGACGTGCCCAGGATCGTCGACTGGTACATGGAAGGCAAGATCGACATCGACAGCCTCATCACCCACACCATGCCGCTGGAGGACATCAACAAGGGCTTCGACCTGATGAAGCGCGGCGAGTCGATCCGCGGCGTGGTGCTGTATGACTGAAGCGGCCGCGTCCCTGGGCAGCCTGCGCCGCGTGCGCGCCGGGGTGCTGGACGTCGCCTTCCACGAGAGCGGCCCGGCCGACGGCACGCCCGTGCTGCTGATGCACGGTTTTCCCTACGACGTCCACGCCTATGCCGAGGTCGCACCGCTGCTGGCCGCGCGCGGCTGCCGCGTGGTCGTGCCGTACCTGCGCGGGTACGGGCCCACCTCCTTCGTCGACGCCGCGACGCCGCGCTCGGGCGAGCAGGCCGCGCTCGGCGCCGACCTGCTCGCGCTGCTCGATGCGCTGGGCATCGAGCGCGCCGTGCTGGCGGGCTTCGACTGGGGCGGCCGCGCGGCCTGCATCGTCGCGGCGCTGTGGCCGGAGCGCTGCATCGGCCTGGTCTCGTGCAACAGCTACAACCTGCAGCACATCGCCGCCGCCGGCCAGCCCGCTCCGCCCGCGAACGAGCACCGCCACTGGTACCAGTACTACTTCCATTCTGAGCGCGGCCGCGCCGGGCTGGCGCAGGACCGCGAGGGGTTCTGCCGGCTCCTGTGGTCGCTGTGGTCGCCCACCTGGGCGTTCGACGACGCGACCTACGCGCGCACGGCCGCCGCCTTCGCCAACCCGGACTTCGTCGACGTGGTGATCCATTCCTACCGCCACCGCCACGGCCTGGTCGATGGCGATCCGGCCGTGCGGGACATCGAGGCGCGTCTCGCCGCGCAGCCCGACATCGCCGTGCCGGCCATCACGCTCGACGGCGCCGACGACGGCGTGATGTCGGTCGGTGGCACCGCCAGCCACGCGCACCACTTCACCGGCCATCACGCGCACCGCGTCGTGCCCGGTGCCGGCCACAACCCGCCGCAGGAGAAGCCGCAGGCCTTCGCCGACGCCGTCCTCGACGTCATCGCGCCCGCGCCCCTGTCGACCGCCCCCTGACCGCCCCCCTTGATCACCTCATGACCGACGCCCTCAAGACCCTCTCGGCGCACCGCTGCTTCGGCGGCACGCAGCAGTTCCTCGAACACGACGCGCGCGCGACCGGGCGGCCGATGCGCTGCTCGGTCTTCCTGCCGCCGCAGGCCACCCCGGACCGGCCGGTGCCCGCCCTGGTCTACCTCGCCGGACTGACCTGCAACGAGGAGACCTTTCCGACCAAGGCCGGCGCCCAGCGGCTGGCGGCCGACCTCGGCCTGGCGCTCGTCGCGCCCGACACCAGCCCGCGCGGCGCGAACGTGCCGGGCGAAGCCGACAGCTGGGACTTCGGCGTCGGCGCGGGCTTCTACCTCGACGCCACCGAGGCGCCCTGGGCCGCCAACTGGCGCATGGAAAGCTGGCTGATCGACGAGTTGCTGCCGTTGCTGGGCACCGCGCTGCCGATCGACCGGTCGCGCCTGGGCGTGTTCGGGCACTCGATGGGCGGCCACGGCGCCCTGACCCTGGCGCTGCGGCATCCGGGCCTGTTCGGCTCGCTCTCGGCGCTGGCGCCGATCTGCGCGCCGATGCGCTGCCCGTGGGGCGAGAAGGCCTTCACCGGCTACCTGGGCGCCGACCGCACGCGCTGGCTCGAACACGACGCCACCGTGCTGATGGAGAACCAGCCGACGGCGCCCTACCCCGGCGGCATCCTGGTCGACCAGGGACTGGACGACAGATTCCTCGCCGCCGGGCAACTGCGGCCCGAACTCCTCGAAGCCGCCTGCGCGGCCGTCGGCCAGCCGCTGACCCTGCGCCGCCACGCGGGCTACGACCACGGCTACTACTTCGTGCAGAGCGTCGTCGGCGACCACCTCGCGCACCACGCGCGTCAGCTGGGAGCGGCGGCATGAGCGATCGCCACGACACCCCCACGTCCCCCACGCGAATCCAGCAGTCCAACCGGCCGCAGGTGCCCACGCGCGAGGAGATCGCGCTGCTCGACGTCTTCGAGGGACTGGGCCCGCGCGACATCGAGGTCGTCTCGACCGCGCCGCAGGCGGCGGGCGCCCTGGCCGCCGTCGGCGCGCTGCGGGTCGTCGGCTTCGACACCGAGTCCAAGCCGACGTTCCTGAAGAACGAGGTCTCCACCGGCCCGCACGTGGTGCAGTTCGCCTCGCCCGACCGGGCCTGGGTGTTCCAGCTGCACGACCCCGAATGCCGCGCCGCCGCCGCGCACCTGCTCGCCTCCAGCGCGCTGACCAAGGTCGGTTTCGGCCTGGCCGGCGATCGCACGCAGATCCGCCACACGCTGGGCATCGAGCCGCAGGCGGTGGTCGACCTCGACACCGTCTTCAAGCGGCGCGGCTACCGCAACTCGGTCGGCGTGAAGGGGGCCGTGGCGATGGTGTTCGGCCAGCGCTTCGTGAAGTCGCGCAAGCAGACGACTTCGAACTGGGCCGCTAGGCACCTGTCCGAGGGCCAGGTCTGCTACGCGGCCAACGACGCCTACGCGGCGCTGCGCGTGTGCGAGGCGCTCGGACTGGACGCGCCGTCGCTGACGCCGCTGCCGCTGTCGGACTGAGCGACGGCGCGTCGTCGCGCCGGCGTCGGAGCGGCTGCGGACCGGCCGCGGCCTCGACTCAGACGGCCGCTTCCTCCAGCCACCGCACCACCGCCGCGACCGAACGCGACATCGTCGCCGTCGCCGGCACGTCGATGACGCCCGGCTCGCCGGTGGGCGCCTCCAGCGTGGCGAACTGGTTGGCCACCAGGCTGGCCGGGAACATGTGGTGCGACGAACGTGCCGCCACGCGGCGCTCGGCCTCGTCGCGCTCCAGCACCAGGAAGACGAAGCACAGGCCCGGCACCACCGCGCGCAGGCGCTCGCGATAGTCCCGCTTCAGGGCCGAACAGGTGAGCACCGCGCCCCCGCGCGCACCGTCCATCGCGCGCCCCAGGGTGTCGAGCCAGCCGGCGCGGTCGGCATCGGTCAGCGGGATGCCGGCACTCATCTTCTCGACGTTGGCCGGCGGATGGAAGTCGTCCCCCTCGATCAGCGGCAGCGCCAGGCGTTCGGCCAGCGCCGCGCCGAGCGTGGACTTGCCGCAGCCCGAGACGCCCATGACGACGAGCCAGCGGGCACCGGGTGGGAGGGAGCGGACCGGTGCGGTTTCGGTGGGGTGGGACATGGTGCGGACGTGGAAGCGGAATGAGGATCGGATGACGGCTGACTGCGCGGGCCGTCTTTGTACTGCGCCCGGTTCGGCGGAACGCCCGATTCTCGACACGTGCCGGACGATGGACAAGCCCAGGCACGCAGGAAGACCCTGCCTCGCTCCCACCACCAGCTCGTCGACGGAGTCTGCGACCTTCATCCACCCATTGCTTCGACCGCCATGACCACACTGCTTTCCCTCGCGCGTCCGGCCGCCCTCGCGCTGGCCGCCTCCCTGCTCGTCGCCTGCGCCTCGACGCCACGGCCCGAGGCCCAGTGGACCGATCCGGCCCTGGGCACCCAATCGCGTCTCCTCCAGGGCCAGAAGGTGCTGGTGGCCTGCGATGCCTACGACGTGGCGGTGCGCCAGCTCTGCCAGGACGCGTTGTTCCAGGAAGTCCTGGCCCGGGGCGCGCAGCCGGTCGTGCTGCCCGCCGGCGCCACCTTCATGACCGACCGCGAACTCGATGGTCAGCTGGTGGGCAGCGCCACGGGGCTGGGCGCCCGGGCGGTGATCGTGCTGGCGCTGACGCCGGCCACCGCCAGCGCGGGCTCGGGGGTGTCGCTGGGCATCGGCGGCTTCAGCTTCGGCCGGGGCGGCGGCGGCGGCATCGGCCTGGGCGTGCCGATCGGCGGCTCGCAGGTCAGCACCGGCTTCTCCGCCAACGGCCGCGTGACGGACGCGCGCACCGGGCGGCTGGTGTGGACCACCAGCTTCGTCGCCTCGCCCTCGCAGGACCTGCGCGCGCAGTCGGCGGCGCTGGCCAAGTCGGTGGTCGACGCGGCGCAGGCGTCCGGCTTGTTCTGAACCCGGCGGCCCGGCCCGCGCCGGCTCAGAACAGGTTGCCCTGGCCCGCCGCCGACGGCGGCCGGAACGCCCCCAGGTCCAGCGCGATGCGCTCGCGGCCGAAGCCGATGCGTCGGGTGGCCTTCTCGAAACGCTGCCGGATCAGGTCGGCCCACGGACCGCTTCCCTTCATGCGCGTGGCGAAGTCGGCGTCGTAGTCCTTGCCGCCGCGCAGGTCCTGGATGCGCGCCATGACGCGCGCGGCGCGCTGCGGATGGTGCAGGTCCAGCCATTGCCGAAACAGCGGCGCCACCTCCCACGGCAGACGCACCACCGTGTAGAAGGCGCTGCGCGCCCCGGCCTCCCAGGCGGCATCCAGCACCTGCTCCATGTCCTCGGTCAGGAACGGGATCTGCGGCGCCACGCTCACGCCGACCGGCACCCCGGCCTCGGCCAGCGCCCGGATGGTGCGCAGCCGCCGGTGCGGCGCGGCGGCACGCGGCTCCAGCGCGCGGGCCAGCACCGGATCGAGCGTGGTGACGGTGACGTAGACGGCGGCCAGGCGGCGGGCCGCCATCGGCGCGAGGAGGTCGAGGTCGCGTTCGACCGCGCTCGACTTGGTGACGATGCCCAGGGGATGGCGCGCCTCCTGCAGCACCTCCAGGATGGCGCGCGTGAGCCGCAGTTCGCGCTCGATGGGCTGGTAGCAGTCCGTGGCGGTGCCGATCGCGATCTGCCCGGGGCGGTAGGCCTTGCGGCCGAGTTCCGCGCGCAGCACCTCGGCGATGTTGCGCTTGGCGACCAGGCGGGTCTCGAAGTCCAGGCCCGGCGACAGCCCGAGGTAGCTGTGCGTGGGGCGGGCGAAGCAATAGATGCAGCCGTGCTCGCACCCCCGGTAGGGATTGAGCGAGCGATCGAAGGGAATGTCGGGCGAGTCGTTGTGGCTGAGCGCGGACTTCGCGTCCTCGAAGCGGACGTGCGTCTCGGGCGGCGGCGGACCGTCGGCCACACCGTCCTCCAGCGTGCCCCAGCCGTCGTCGAAGGCGTCGCGCGCGTCGCGCTCGAAGCGGTGCGGGAGGCGCGTCGCCGCGCCGCGGCCCTTGAGGGCGTGCAGGGGAATGAATGCGTCGGCCATCAGGACTGTGGTTATACACAGTCTTCGAGCACGGGAAAACGAGGACGACGGAATCGGACGCCCGGGCGCGCGAAGTGAGGACTGAAGTTAGCCATCGTCCGACACGCCAAAGCGCGCGCTGTCACCGGAGTGCCAACGCCCATGCGTTCCAATGGTTCGACAAGCAGTTGCCGGAATGGTCCGGCACGGTTTCGAGGAATTCCACCCGTGCACATCGAACAATCGCGCCTGAGCGAGCAGGACGTCTGGCTTTTCCGCGAGGGTCGGCATGCCCGGCTCCACGACACCATGGGCTGTCAGCTGCACGAGGGCGGGGGTGCCTCCTTCGCCGTCTGGGCGCCCAATGCCTGGGCCGTCTCGGTCATCGCCGACTGGAACCACTGGAACGACCAGGCGACGCGGCTCACGCTGCGCGACGACGGCAGCGGCATCTGGGAGGGCCACGCGCCCGAGGCCACGCGCGGCGCGGTCTACAAGTACCGGATCTTCTCGACCCAGAACGGCTACGTGGTCGACAAGGCCGACCCCTTCGCCTTCTACGCCGAGCAGGCGCCCGCGACCGGCTCGCGCGTCTGGTCGCTCGAGCACGAATGGAACGACGCCGAGTGGATGGCCGGGCGGGGACCGAAGAACGCCCTGGACGCCCCGATGTCCATCTACGAGCTGCATCCGGGCTCCTGGCAGCGCGAGGACGGCGCGATGCTCGGCTGGGCCGAACTCGGCGAGCGGCTGGCCGACTACGTGGTCGAGATGGGCTTCACGCACATCGAGCTGATGCCGGTGACCGAGCACCCCTTCTACGGCTCCTGGGGCTACCAGACCACCGGCTACTTCGCCCCGACCTCGCGCTACGGCACGCCGCAGGAGTTCATGGCGTTCGTCGACCACCTGCACCAGCGCGGCATCGGCGTGCTGCTCGACTGGGTGCCGTCGCACTTTCCCACCGACCAGCACGGCCTGGGCTATTTCGACGGCACGCACCTCTTCGAGCACGCCGATGCGCGCCAGGGCTTCCACCCGGAGTGGAACTCGAGCATCTTCAACTACGGGCGCAACGAGGTCCGCAGCTTCCTGATCTCGTCGGGCCTGTTCTGGCTGGAGAAGTACCACCTCGACGGCCTGCGGGTCGATGCCGTGGCCTCCATGCTCTACCTCGACTACGCGCGCAAGCACGGCGAATGGATCCCCAACAAGTACGGCGGCCGCGAGAACCTCGAGGCCATCGAGTTCCTGCAGGACCTCAACCGCGCGGTCTACCGCGAGCACCCCGACACCGTGTCCATCGCCGAGGAGTCGACCGCCTGGCCGATGGTCTCGCGTCCTACCGACATGGGCGGCCTGGGCTTCGGCATGAAGTGGAACATGGGCTGGATGCACGACACGCTCAAGTACTTCTCGCGCGACCCGCTGCACCGCCGCCATCACCAGGGCCAGCTCACCTTCTCGATGGTCTACGCCTTCGACGAGAACTTCGTGCTGCCCCTCTCGCACGACGAGGTGGTGCACGGCAAGGGTTCGCTGATCGACAAGATGCCCGGCGACGACTGGCAGCAGTTCGCCAACCTGCGCGCGCTGTTCGGCCTGATGTGGGGCCATCCCGGCAAGAAGCTGCTCTTCATGGGCTGCGAATTCGGCCAGCGGCGCGAATGGACGCACGACGGCGAACTGCAGTGGTGGGCCCTGGGCGACCCGAAGCACGCCGGCCTGCAGCGCTTCGTGCGCGACCTCAACCGGCTCTACCGCGACGTGCCGGCGCTGTACGAGGTCGATTTCTCGGCCGCCGGCTTCGAGTGGATCACCGCCGACGACAGCGAACACAGCGTGATCGCGTTCCTGCGCAAGCCGCGCGATGGCGGCGCGCCCGCGCTGGTGGTGTGCAACCTGACGCCGCTGCCGCGCGTGAACTACGTGGTGGGCGTGCCGCACGGTGGCGTCTGGGACGAGCGCCTCAACAGCGACGCCGCCGTGTACGGCGGCTCGGGCTGGGGCAACCTCGGCGACGTCACCGCCGCGCCGCTGCCCGCGCAGGGCCGGGCGCACTCGCTCACCCTCACCCTGCCGCCGCTGTCGACCCTCATCCTCACGCCCGCCCAGACCCTCTGACGCCCGACGACGCCATGCCCAAATCCGACCTGCCCAAATCCGCCAAGCCAGCCAAAGCCGCCAAGAACGCCAAGGACACCGCCGTCGCGGCGGCACCGGCACCGAAGAAGTCCGCCCGTCGTGCGGCCGAGGCCGCGGCCAAGCCGACGCCGGCCGTGCAATCGACCCTGATCGAGGAGACGCCGCCCGCGCTGGTGTCGATCCCGGCCAAGGCCGCGCCCGCCGCCAAGGCGCCCCGCGCCTCGCGCGCCAGGAAGCCGAAGCCGGCCGCCGTGGTGGACGGCACGCTCGAAGCGGGTGCCGATCCGGGGCCCGCCGGCGGCGCCGTGGTCGCCGAGGCGGCGCCCTCGGTCTTCGCCGACGCCGCCACGGCGGTCGTGCCGGTCACGCCCTCGCCGAAGCCGGCCACGGCGCCCGTCGCGCCCGCGCCCGCTTTCGCCAACATGCCCGAGGACGGGCACGTCCGCGCCGTCGTCGACGCGGTGCTGCCGGCCGTCGACGGCGGGCGTTTCGCCGTCAAGCGCGTGGCCGGCGAGCGTTTCGACGTCACGGCGCACTGCTTCGCCGACGGCCACGACGTGCTGCGGGTGATCCTGCAATGGCGCGCCGAGGGCGATGCCGAGGTCACCGAAGTGCCGATGACGCTGCTCAACAACGACATCTGGGAGGCCTCCTTCACGCCGCCGGTGCCCGGACGCTACGGCTACACGGTGGTGGCCTGGGTCGACGGCTTCGCGTCGTGGCGACACGAACTCACGCGACGCGTCGACGAGGACGACATCCGCATCGCCGCGCAGGTCGGCGCGATCGAGCTGCTGGCCGCCGCCGGCCGCGCGCGTGGCGCGGACGCCGACGCGCTGAGCCGGTTCGCCCGCGAGCTGGAGCAGGCCGCGCTCGACCGGTCCATGGAAGCCGCCGCCATCAAGGCCCTCGCGCTGGACGCCGACACCGAGGCGCTCGCCGCCCGCTATCCGGACCGTCGCGCCGAGGCGCGCCACGCGGTGGAACTGCCGCTGGTGGCCGACCGCGAACGCGCGCGCTTCAGCAGCTGGTACGAACTCTTCCCGCGCTCGGCCGGCGACACGCCGGGCGTGCACGGCACCTTCAAGGACGTCGAGAAGCGCCTGCCGGCCATCGCCAAGATGGGCTTCGACGTGCTGTATTTCCCGCCCATCCATCCGGTGGGCCGGGTGCAGCGCAAGGGCAAGAACAACGCGCTCGTGGCCGGTCCCGACGACGTCGGCAGCCCCTGGGCCATCGGCTCGACCGAAGGCGGCCACAAGTCGATCCTGCCGGCACTGGGCACGCCCGAGGACTTCCGCCACCTGGTCGCGCAGGCCAGGGCGCTGGACATCGACATCGCGCTGGACATCGCGTTCCAGTGCGCGCCGGACCACCCCTACGTCACCGAGCACCCGGGCTGGTTCCGCTGGCGTCCGGACGGCAGCGTGCAGTACGCCGAGAACCCGCCCAAGAAGTACCAGGACATCTACCCGTTCAACTTCGAGTGCGAGGAATGGCGCGGCCTGTGGGCCGAACTCAAGAGCGTGTTCGACCACTGGATCGGCGAGGGCGTGACGGTGTTCCGCGTCGACAACCCGCACACCAAGGCGTTCCCGTTCTGGGAATGGGCCATCACCGAGATCAAGCGCGAGCACCCGGAGATCATCTTCCTGGCCGAGGCCTTCACGCGCCCGAAGGTGATGCACCGCCTGGCCAAGCTGGGCTATTCGCAGTCCTACACCTACTACACCTGGCGCAACACCAAGGCCGAGCTGGAGGCGTACTTCACCGAGCTGTCGCAGGGCCCGGGCCACGACTACTTCCGCCCGAACGTCTGGCCCAACACGCCCGACATCCTGCACGAGCAACTCCAGGAAGGCGACGCGGCCACCTACCGCGCGCGCCTGGTGCTGGCGGCCACGCTGGCGGCGAGCTACGGCATCTACGGCCCGGCCTACGAACTCCTGGAGCACCGCCCGCGCCATGCCGGCAGCGAGGAATACCTCGACTCCGAGAAGTACCAGTTGCGCACCTGGGACCACGACCAGCCCAAGAGCCTGGCGCCCTTCATCGAGCGCGTCAACCGCATCCGCCAGGACAACGAGGCCCTGCGCGCGAACGGCAGCCTGCGCTTCCTGGCGGTGCAGAACGACCAGCTGATCGCTTACGCCAAGGCCTCCGAAGACGGCCTGAACGTGATCGTGACCGTGGTCAACCTCGATCCGCACCACGCGCAGGAAGGCTGGATCGGGCTGGAACCCGACTCGATCGACGTCGAGCCCGGCCAGCCCTGGCAGATGCACGACCTGCTGAGCGACCAGCGCTTCACCTGGAACGGCGACTGGCACTACGTGCGGCTCGACCCGCAGCGCGCGCCGGCGCACGTCTTCGTGGTGCGCCGCAAGGCGCGCGACGAGAACGACTTCGAATACTTCGTCTGACCCCGTCGACCCGACATCCTCCCTAAGAAGTCTCTCGCCATGAATGCTCCTTTGCCCGGCCTGACGCTGGAAAACCCGCAGATCGACACCAGCGACGATCCGCAGTGGTACCGCGACGCGGTCATCTACCAGCTCAACGTCAAGGCCTTCTTCGACACCAACAACGACGGCGTCGGCGACTTCAAGGGCGTGACGGCCAAGCTCGACTACGTGAAGGAGCTGGGCGTCAACACCATCTGGCTGATGCCCTTCTATCCCTCGCCGCTGCGCGACGACGGCTACGACATCTCCGAGTACGAGAACGTCAATCCCCAGTACGGGACCATCGAGGACTTCAAGGAGATGCTCGACGCGGCGCACCAGCGCGGCCTGCGCGTGATCACCGAGCTGGTCATCAACCACACCTCCGACCAGCACCCGTGGTTCAAGGCCGCCCGCCGCGCCCCGCCCGGCTCGCCCGAGCGCAACTTCTACGTCTGGAGCGACACCGACCAGATCTACCAGGGCACGCGGATCATCTTCACCGACACCGAAACCTCCAACTGGACCTGGGACCCGGTGGCCAAGCAGTATTTCTGGCACCGCTTCTTCAGCCACCAGCCGGACCTCAACTTCGACAACCCGGCGGTGATGGAGGCCATCCTGAAGACGATGCGCTTCTGGCTCGACATGGGGGTCGACGGCTTCCGGCTCGACGCCATCCCCTACCTCGTGGAGCGCGACGGCACCAGCAACGAGAACCTGCCCGAGACCCACGTGGTCATCAAGCAGCTGCGCGCGGCGATCGACGCCGAGTACAAGAACCGCTTCCTGCTGGCCGAGGCCAACATGTGGCCGGAGGACGTGCGCGAGTACTTCGGCAACGGCGACGAGTGCCACATGGCCTACCACTTCCCGCTGATGCCGCGCATGTACATGGCCATCGCGCAGGAGGACCGCGACCCGATCATCGAGATCCTGCAGCAGACCCCGGAGATCCCCGACGGCTGCCAGTGGGCGATCTTCCTGCGCAACCACGACGAGCTGACCCTGGAGATGGTGACCAGCCGCGAGCGCGACTACATGTACCGCATGTACGCGGCCGACCCGCGCGCGCGCATCAACCTGGGCATCCGACGGCGCCTGGCGCCGCTGATGGAGAACGACACCGACCGCATCAAGCTCATGAACAGCATGCTGCTGTCGATGCCCGGCTCGCCCATCATCTACTACGGCGACGAGATCGGCATGGGCGACAACGTGTTCGTGGGCGACAGGAACGGCGTGCGTACGCCGATGCAGTGGAGCCCGGACCGCAACGCCGGCTTCTCGCGCGCCGACCCGCAGAGCCTGTACCTGCAGCCCATCATGGACGCGATGTACGGCTACGAGGCGCTCAACGTCGAGACGCAGTCGCGCGAGGCCAGTTCCCTGCTCAACTGGACCAAGCGCATGCTGGCCGTGCGCAAGACCAGCCGCGCCTTCGGCCGCGGCCGGCGCCGCTTCCTGAAGCCCGGCAACCGCAAGGTGCTGGCGTACATCAGCGAGCACGACAACGACCTGATCCTGTCGGTGTTCAACCTCTCGGGCTCGGCCCAGCCGGTGGAGCTGGACCTGTCGGCCTACAAGGGCCGCGTGCCGGTGGAGATGCTGGGCAAGACCGCGTTCCCGCCGGTGGGCGACCTGCCCTACCTGCTGACCATGCCCTCGCACGGCTTCTACTGGTTCCGCCTCTCGGCCGACGTGGCGATGCCCAGCTGGCACCAGGAAGGCGTGCCGCTGCAGGACCGCCCGGTGCTGGTGCTGTTCGACGGCTGGACCAGCTTCTTCCGCGAACGCGTGATGCCCTGGCGCATCGGCATGGCCGAGCGCATGCGGCTGCAGCTGGAGACCGAGACGCTGCCGCTGCACGTGCAGACCCAGCGCTGGTACGCCTCCAAGGGCACGCCGGTGCAGCGCGCCCGCCTGCGCGACCACGCCGTCTGGGAGGACGGCGAGCGCAGCTGGATGCTGCCGCTCGTCGACCTCGACGGCCCGGCCGAGGCCTCGACGTACTTCATGCCCCTGGCGCTGGCCTGGGAGGACCGCGACGACGAGCAGATCAAGGCGCTGATGCCCGGCGCCGTGGCCAAGGTGCGCCAGCAGGCCGACGTCGGCGTGATGGCCGATGCCTTCTGCGACGAGCACTTCTGCCGCGCGGTGGTCCAGGCGATCGGCCGGCGCACCGAGCTGCCGACCACGCGCGGCAAGCTCCTGTTCCGCCCGACCGCGGCCTTCGCCAGCCTGGCGGGCGAAGGCATCGACGCGATGGCGGTCACTCCGCCCAGCGCGCACAGCAGCAACACCGTCGTCACGCTGGGCGAGCAGCTGTTCCTCAAGGGCTATCGGCGCCTGCGCCCGGGCATCAACCCGGAACTGGAGATCGGCCGTTTCCTCACCGAGGTCGCGCGCTTCCCCAACTGCGTGCCGGTGGCCGGCGCACTGGAGTACGCCGCCGAGGACGGCGGCGTCATGACGCTGGCGATCGTGCAGGCCTTCGTGCCCAACCAGGGCGACGGCTGGGACTACACCCTGGCCTACCTGGAGCGCCACCTGGAATCCCTGCGCACGTTCGACGCGCCGCAGCCCGAGGACGTGCACGGCGGTTTCCTGGCGCTGATCCACACCCTGGGCGAGCGCACCGCCGAGCTGCACCTGGCCCTGTCGGTGCGTTCGGGCGACCCGGCCTTCGACCCGGAACCGGTGACCACCGTGGACGTGCAGGGCTGGCGTGACCGCGCCGGCAGCGAGGCCACGCGCACGATGGAACTGCTGTCCGAACGCCTGTCGGAGCTCAGCCCGGAAGTGCAGGAGGACGCCAAGCGCCTGCTGGCCCATGCCGACGAGGTGCGCGCGCGCGTGGCCGCCTTCCCGCTCGAGGGCCAGGACGGCCTGAAGACCCGCTACCACGGCGACTACCACCTGGGCCAGGTGCTGGTCTCGCGCAACGACTTCCTGATCATCGACTTCGAAGGCGAGCCGGCGCGCACGTTCGAGGAGCGCCGCCAACGCAGCTCGGCCCTGCGCGACGTGGCCGGGATGGTGCGCTCGTTCAACTACGCGCACTGGTCGGCGCTGCGACGCGTCGCCCAGAGCCCCGACGAGCTCGTCAAGCTGGAAGCGGCCGCGCGCGACTGGGAGAACCAGACGCGCGACGCCTTCCTCAACGCCTACGGCGAACGCATGATCGAAGGCGGATCGACCCAGTCGGGCGAGGCGGCCGAACGCCTGCTCGCGCTGTTCGAGTTCGAGAAGGCCATGTACGAGCTGCGCTACGAGCTCAGCAACCGCCTCGACTGGGTGCAGGTGCCGCTGCAGGGCATCCTGGCCCTGGTCGACCGCGCCTGATCCGGCATCAGGCCCCACCCCTCACCGGAGAACGACGACATGGAAAATTTCGGCATCCACCTGGAGCCCTTGCGGGCCATCCTCTATCAGATCGGCATCTTCCTGCCGCGCCTGCTGTTCGCCGTGGCGGTCATCATCGGTGGCTGGCTGCTGGCCAAGGTGGTGCGCTTCGCCGTCATCAAGGCGCTGCGGGCGGTCAACTTCAACGTCCTGACCGAGCGCTCGGGCATGGACAACTTCCTGCGCCAGGGCGGCATGGTCGGCGACACGACCAGCATCTTCGGCATCCTGGCCTACTGGCTGGTGGTGCTGGCGGCGCTGCTCATGGCCTTCAACAGCCTGGGGCTGACCTACATCACCGACCTGCTGGTGCGCGTGGTGTGGTTCGTGCCCAACGTGTTCGTGGCGCTGCTGGTGCTGGCCTTCGGTGCCTACTTCGCGCGCTTCATCGGGGACACCGTCACCACCTACGGGCGCAACGTCAAGCTGCAGGACGCGCGCGTGCTCGGCAAGCTGGCCCAGTACGCGGTGATGGCGTTCGTGGCGCTGATCGCGCTCGACCAGATCAAGGTCGGCGGCGACATCATCCGCGAGAGCTTCCTGATCCTGCTGGCGGGCGTGGTGTTCGCGGTGGCGCTGGCCTTCGGCCTGGGCGGCCGGCTCTGGGCGCAGGAGCGCATCGAGCACTGGTGGCCGCGCGACTCGGCCTCCAGCCGCCGCACGCAGGACCTGAAGGACGCGCTGCGCGAGGCCGCCGCGAGCACGCCCACGCCGTCGTCGCCCACGCCGGGCCCGACCCCCGGCACCGGTGCCCCGGTGCGCGACGCGACCCGTTCCGATCCGTTCAAGGACAGCGGCCGCGACCCGGCGCGCGACCGCCCGCGCGGCCCGTTCGACGGCCGCCTGCCTTGACCGCACCGGCCCGACGATGAAGCGCAGCGATCCGATCCAGGTCGTCTGGCCCGGCAAGCCGTACCCGCGCGGTGCGAACTGGGACGGCGAAGGCGTCAACTTCGCCCTGTTCTCGCAGCATGCGGAGAAGGTCGAGCTGTGCCTGTTCGACGACAGCGGCCGGCGCGAGCTGCAGCGCATCGTGATGCGCGAGCGCACCGAGGACGTCTGGCACTGCTACCTGCCGCAGGCGCGGCCCGGCATGGCCTACGGCTACCGGGTCCACGGCCCCTACAAGCCCGACGAGGGCCATCGCTTCAACCCCCACAAGCTGCTGATCGACCCCTACGCCAAGGACTCGGTCGGCCAGCTGCGCTGGAGCGACGCGCTCTACGGCTACACCATCGGCAGCAAGCGCGAGGACCTGTCGTTCGACCGCCGCGACAGCGCCGCCTTCATGCCCAAGGGCCGCGTGCTGGAGACCGCCTTCACCTGGGGCGGGGACCGCCCGCCGGACATCGCGCGGCAGGACATGGTCATCTACGAGATGCACGTGCGCGGCTTCACGATGCGCCACCCCGCCGTGCCCGAGGACCTGCGCGGCACCTACGCCGCGCTGGCCACCGCGCCGGTCATCGAGTACCTGCAGCGCCTGGGCGTCACCACCGTCGAGCTGCTGCCGGTGCACAGCTACCTGAACGACCACCACCTCGCCCAGAAGGGCATGAAGAACTACTGGGGCTACAACACGCTCGGCTTCTTCGCCCCGGAGATGCGCTACAGCGCCTCGCGCAAGGTCAAGGAATTCAAGACCATGGTGAAGACGCTGCACTCGGCGGGCATCGAGGTCATCCTGGACGTGGTCTACAACCACACCTGCGAAGGCAACCAGATGGGCCCGACGCTGTCGCTGCGCGGCATCGACAACGCGGCCTACTACATCCTCAACGCCGGGCGCCGGCGCTACTACGACGACTTCACCGGCTGCGGCAACACCGTCAACCTGGAGCACCCGCGCGCGCTGCAGCTGGTGATGGACTCGCTGCGCTACTGGGTCGAGGAGATGCACGTCGACGGCTTCCGCTTCGACCTGGCCTCCGCCCTGGCGCGGGAGTCGGGCAAGGTCGAGAACCTGGGCGGCTTCTTCGACGCCATCCGCCAGGACCCGGTGCTCAACCGCGTCAAGCTCATCGCCGAGCCGTGGGACCTGGGTCACGGCGGCTACCAGGTGGGCAACTTCCCGCTCGGCTGGGCCGAGTGGAACGACCGCTACCGAGACGGCATGCGTTCCTACTGGAAGGGCGACGGCCACCGCCTCGGCGACGTCGCCCGGCGCCTGACCGGCTCGCAGGACCTCTACGGCTGGTCGGGCAAGCAGCCGCACGCCAGCATCAACTTCATCACCGCCCACGACGGCTTCACGCTGCACGACCTGGTGTCGTACAACGAGAAGCACAACGAGGCCAACGGCGAGGACAACCGCGACGGCAGCAGCAACAACGTGTCGTGGAACTGCGGCGTCGAGGGTCCGAGCGACGACCCCGACATCCGCTCGCTGCGCGCGCGCCAGAAGCGCAACCTGCTCGCCACGCTGATGCTCTCGCAGGGCGTGCCGATGCTGCTGGCGGGCGACGAGTCGGGACACACGCAGCACGGCAACAACAACGTCTACTGCCAGGACAACGAACTCGGCTGGCTCGACTGGGACCTCGACGGCGAGCGCGGCGAACTGCTCGAGTTCGCGCAGCGGCTGGTCCACCTGCGGCGCCGGCATCCCTCGTTCGGGCGGCGCAGCTTCTTCCAGGGCGTCGCGCCCGACGGCGCCGGCGTCCGCGACCTGGTGTGGTTCCGCCCCGACGGACAAGAGATGACCCCGGCCGACTGGGGCGACGGCAACGCGCGCTGCATCGGCATGTTCATGTCCGGGCTCGGCATCGCCGACGTCGGCCCGCGCGGCGAGATGCTGCGCGACGACGACTTCTTCCTGCTGCTCAACGCGCACCACGAACACATCGACTTCCGTCTGCCCGCCGACGGCGGCGCGCCGTGGCGGGTGGAGATCGACACCACGCATCCCGACGACGCGGCCGCCGCCGCCCAGGCACTGGCGGCCCCCCTCCCGCGCGACGGCGAAGACGCCGCCGCGCCTTCTTTCCCCGGCGACGCGGCCTGGTCCCATCCGCTGCATTGCCGCTCCCTCGTTCTGCTGCGCCGCCCGGCGCATTCCGGCCCATGACCCATTCCCATTCCATGCCTTTCGGCGCCACCGTCCTCGCGGACGGCGCCGGCGTGCTGTTCCAGCTCTGGGCGCCCGGCGTCGCCCACGTCGAACTCGACCTCGCCCACCGCGCCACCGCCGACGCCGACGCCGACGACACCGCCCGCGCCACCCAGCGCGCGATGGCGCGCGGCGACGACGGCTGGCACCGCCTGAGCGTGAGCGATGCCCGCGCGGGCGACCGCTACCGCTTCGTGCTGCCCGACGGCCTGCGCGTGCCCGACCCGGCCTCGCGCCGCAATCCCGACGACGTGCACGAGGCCAGCGAGGTTGTCGACCCGAACGCCTACGTCTGGCGCGACGGTGCCTGGACCGGCCGTCCCTGGCGCGAGGCGGTGATCTACGAACTGCACGTCGGCGCCTTCACGCCCGAAGGCACGTTCGCCGCCGCGCAGCGCCGCCTGCCGGAGCTCGCCGCGCTCGGCATCACGGTGATCGAACTGCTGCCGGTGGCCGACTTCCCCGGCCAGCGCGGCTGGGGCTACGACGGCGTGCTGCTGTTCGCGCCGGACGCCGTCTACGGCACGCCCGACGAACTCAAGGCCCTCGTCGACGCCGCCCACGGCCTGGGCCTGATGGTGCTGATGGACGTGGTCTACAACCACTTCGGCCCCGAAGGCAACTACCTGCACGCCGGCACGCCCGAGTTCTTCAACCCGGCGCACCAGACGCCCTGGGGCGCCGCCATCAACTACGACGGCGACCATTCACCGATCGTGCGCGACTTCTTCGTGCACAACGCGCTCTACTGGGTCGAGGAATTCCACTGCGACGGCCTGCGCATGGACGCCGTGCACGCCATCCGGGACGATTCGGAGATCGACATCGTCGCCACCATCTGCCATGCCCTGCGCGACGGTCCGGGGCGCGAGCGCCACGTCCACGTGGTGCTGGAGAACGACGCCAACGGTGCCCATTACCTGATGCGCGACCCCGCCACCCAGGCGCCGCTCACGGCCACCGCGCAATGGAACGACGACCTGCACCACGCCGCGCACGTCATCGTCACCGGCGAGACCGACGGCTATTACGCCGACTACGCCGACGACGCCGACGACGCCGTGGGCAGCTTCGGTGTGGCGCTGGCCGAGGGCTTCGTCTTCCAGGGCCAGCCCTCGCCCTTCCGCAACGGGGAGACGCGCGGCGAGCCCAGCGCGGCGTTGCCGCTGGCGGCCTTCGTGTCGTTCCTGCAGACCCACGACCAGGTCGGCAACCGCGCCTTCGGCGACCGCATCTCGGCCCTGGCCGACCCGGTGCTGCTGCGCGCGGCCTACGCCTGCCTGCTGCTGTCGCCGCACGCGCCGATGCTGTTCATGGGCGAGGAGTACGGCGCCTCGACGCCGTTCCAGTACTTCTGCGACTTCGGCCCCGAACTGGCGGCCGCCGTCTCCGAGGGCCGGCGCGGCGAGTTCGGCGGCTTCGCGGCGTTCAAGGACCCGGCCATGCTCGACCGCATCCCGGACCCGAACGCCGAGTCGACCTTCCTGGCCTCGAAGATGAAGTGGGAGGAGCGCACCGAGGGCGAGCACGCGGTGCTGCTGGCCCACATCGGCGAGCTGCTGGCGATCCGCCACCGCGCGCTGGTGCCGCGCCTGGCGGGCAACCACCACGGCGGGCGCTGGTCGCGCGAGGGCGAGGCGCTGCGCGTGGAGTGGACCGTCGGCGGCGCCGACGCGTCCGGCGCATCGACCCCGTCGGCCACCCTGCGCCTGCTGGCGCATTTCGGCAAGGCGCCGGTCGAGGGCGTCGCGCCATCGGCGGGCACCGTCCTGTATTCCAGCCGGACCGAGTCCGGCGACGCGACCGCGACCTGGCGCCTGCTGCCGGGCGCCGTCCACATCAGCATCGAGGAGAACGAGCTTGCCTGACGAGACCCCGCACGGAGAGCACGAAGCCCTCCAGCGCCTGAGCGCCTACTACGGCATCGCCACCGAATACGCCGACATCTTCGGCAAGCGCCACGTGGCGCCGGCCGCCAACCTGGTGTCGCTGCTCACGAGCTTCGGCGTCGATCCGGACGTGCTGCCCCACGAGAGCCTGCAGCGCGCGCACGCCGCCACCTGGCGCGAGCACCTCACGCCCGTGGTCGCCATCGACGCGGAGTCGCCGCGCTGGCTGCTGCGCGTGCGGGTGCCGGCCGCGCAGGCCGAAGCCACCTGGACGGTGCGTGCCGAGGACGGCACGGCGCACCACGGCCGCCTGGCGCTGCACGCGGTCTCCGAACTGCACCGCACCGAGATCGACGGCGTCGCCTGGTGCGAGCGGCTGGCGGAGGTCGCGCTCGCGCTGCCCATGGGTTACCACCGGCTGACGGTCGAGGGTCTCGCGGGCGAGACGCTGGTCATCGCGGCGCCGGCGCATTGCTACCGGCCCGACTCGCTGCGCGGCGACGCGCGCGTCTGGGGCCCGGCGGTGCAGCTCTACGCGCTGCGCTCGCGGCGCAACTGGGGCATCGGCGACTTCGGCGACCTGGCCCTGCTGGCGCAGCAGGCGGCCCAGCGCGGCGCCGGCATCATCGGCCTGAACCCGCTGCACGCCCTGTTCCCGCACAACCCGGCGCACACCAGCCCCTACAGCCCGTCGTCGCGCCTGCACCTGGACGTGCTCTACATCGACGTCGAGGGCGTGGACGAGTTCCGCGACTGCGAACCGGCCCAGCGGCTGGTGCAGTCGCCCGACTTCCAGGCCCGCCTGGCGGCGCTGCGCGAGGTGCCCCTGGTCGACTACCGCGGTGTCGCGGCGGCCAAGTACGAGGTGCTGGAGCTGCTCTACGCGCACTTCCGCGCGCAGCGCGAGGCCGCCGGAGACGCGAAGTCGGGCGACGCCTTCGACGCGTTCCGCGCCGCGCGCGGCGCCTCGCTGCGCCGGCATGCCGTCTTCGAGGCCCTGCAGGCGCACCTCTTCGCCGCCGACGCGTCGATCTGGGGTTGGCCGGCGTGGCCCGAGGCCTACCGCGACCCGGCCTCCCCGGACGTCGAACGGTTCACGCGCGATCACCTCGAACGCGTCGAGTACTTCGAATACCTGCAGTGGCAGGCCGCGCGCCAGCTCGAACGCGCCGGCGCCCAGTGCGAGGCGCTGGGCATGGCCGTGGGCCTGTACCTCGACCTGGCGGTGTCGGTCGATCGCGCCGGCGCCGACGCCTGGAGCGCCCAGGACCTGTTCGTGCACGGCGCCAGCGTCGGCGCCCCGCCCGACGAGTTCAACCCCAACGGACAGGGCTGGGGCCTGCCGCCGCTGCGGCCCGACCGGCTGCGCCGGGACGGCTACCGCTTCTTCATCGAGACGCTGCGCGCCAACATGCGCGGCGCCGGCGCGCTGCGCATCGACCACGTGATGGGCCTGATGCGGCTGTTCTGGATCCCGCCGGGCAAGACGCCGCAGGACGGCGCCTATGTCCACTATGCGCTCGACGAGATGCTGGCGGTGGTGGCCATCGAGAGCCAGCGCGCGCGCTGCATGGTGATCGGCGAGGACCTGGGCACGGTGGCCGACGAGATGCGTGGCGCGCTGGCGCGCTTCGAGGTGCTGTCGTACCGGCTGGTGTACTTCGAGCGCCATGCCGACGGCCAGTTCAAGGCGCCCTCGGAATACCCGCGCAACGCGCTGGTGGCCATCAGCACGCACGACCTCGCCACGCTCGCGGGCTGGTGGAGCGGCCACGACCTGCGCCTGCGCCTGTCGCTGGGCCTGTTCCCGGACCAGGCGCTGTTCGAGAAGCAGCTCTTCGACCGCGCCCAGGAACGCATCCGGCTGCTGCTGGCGGTCCAGCGCGAGGGCCTGCTGTCGGCCGACGCCGTGGCGCACGCCACCGGCGCGCAGACCCTGTCGAGCGAGGTCATCGCGGCCATCCACGCCTTCGTCGCCGGCACGCCGTCGCAGGTGATGATGGTGCAGCTGGAGGACGCCCTGGGCATGACCGAGCAGGCCAACATGCCCGGCACCACCGACTCCCACCCCAACTGGAGCCGCAAGCTCTCGCTCGACCTGCGCGAGATCGCCGCCGACGAGCAGACCGACCTGCTGTGCCGCACGCTGGCCGCGATCCGCCCGCACCCGGTGCTGCGGGCGCTGCCGCGCCGCACGGTCGAGACGCTAGTGCCGCGCGCCACCTACCGCCTGCAGTTCCACAAGGACTTCGACTTCGACGACGCGATCGCCATCCTGCCCTACCTGGCACGCCTGGGCGTGAGCCACGTCTACTGCTCGCCGATCCAGCGCGCGCGGCCGGGCAGCATGCACGGCTACGACGTGGTGGCGCACGACCAGATCAACCCCGAGCTGGGCGGCGCCGAGGGCTTCGAGCGCTTCTCCGCGGCCCTGCGCGCCAACGGCATGGGCCAGCTGCTGGACCTGGTGCCCAACCACATGGGCGTGCTGGGCGCGGACAACGCCTGGTGGCTCGACGTGCTGGAGAACGGCCCGGCCTCGCCCTACGCGCAGCACTTCGACATCGACTGGCAGCCGCTGAACGTCGAGCTGCGCGGCAAGGTCCTGCTGCCGGTGCTGGGCGACCACTACGGCGACGTGCTGGAGCGCGGCGAACTGGCCCTGGCCTTCGACGCCGGCAAGGGCAGCCTGGTGGTGAACTACCACGAGCACCGTTTCCCGCTCGCCCCCGAGACCTACACGCGCGTGCTGGAGCGCGGACTGTCGCGCCTGTCGGACCCCGACGTGGTGGCCAGCCTGGCGAGCATCGCGACCTCGTTCGGCCACCTGCCGGCGCGCTACGAGACCGAGCCCGAATCCGTGGCCGAGCGCGCGCGCGACAAGGAGGTCATCAAGGGGCGGCTCGCCCGCCTGGTGGCGCGCCAGCTCGACGTGGCGCAGGCCATCGTCGCGGCGGTCGCCGACTTCAACGCCGCGTCCGAACGCGACGCGCTGCACGCGCTGCTCGACGCGCAGGCCTACCGCCTGGCCTACTGGCGCGTCGCGGCCGACGAGATCAACTACCGCCGCTTCTTCGACATCAACGAGCTCGCCGCCCTGCGCATCGAGCGCGAGGAGGTGTTCGAGGCGACGCACGCCATGGCGCTGGACTTCGCCGCCTCGGGCGCCGTCGACGGCCTGCGCATCGACCACCCCGACGGCCTCTTCGATCCGGCCGAGTACTTCGAGCGCCTGCAGCAGGGCTACGCGCGGCGTGCCGGCCTGGTGCTGCCCGGCGTCGACGCCCAGGGCCGCGGTGCCCGGCCGCTGTACGTGGTGGCCGAGAAGATCGCCGCGTCGCACGAGGAAGTGCCGGTGCAGTGGGCGATCCACGGCACCACCGGCTACCGCTTCGCCACCGTCGTCAACGGGGTGCTGGTCGACACCGAGGCGGCCGAGCGCTTCGACCGCATCTGGCGCGGCTTCACCGGCGTGCAGCAGCCGTTCGACGAGCTGGCCTACGAGGGCAAGCGCGCCATCATGCGCAACGCCCTGGCCTCCGAGCTCACCGTGCTGTCCACCGAGCTGCTGCGCATCGCGCGCGCCGACCGCCGCACGCGCGACTACACGCTCAATTCGCTGCGCCGCGCCCTGAGCGAGATCGCCGCGTGCATGGCGGTCTACCGCAGCTACATCGTGGAGGCACCGTCGCCGCAGGACCTGGCTTACATCGACCAGGCGGTGGACGAGGCGCGCCAGCGCAGCCACGACGCCGACGGCTCGGTGTTCGACTTCGTGCGGCTGACGCTGCTGGGCGAGACGGTGCCGGGCGCCTCCAGCGGCCTGCGCGCCCGTGCCCTGCGCCTGGCCATGCGCTTCCAGCAGTTCAGCGCGCCGGTCACGGCCAAGGGCGTGGAGGACACGGCGTTCTACCGCTACTTCCCGCTGAGTTCGCTCAACGAGGTCGGCGGCGAGCCGGCGCACTTCGGCATGACGCTGGCGGACTTCCACGTCGCCAGCGCCGACCGCGCCGCGCGCTGGCCGCACACCATGCTGGCCACCTCGACGCACGACAACAAGCGCTCCGAGGACGTGCGCAACCGCATCGACGTGCTCTCGGAGATGCCCGCGACCTGGCGCCTGGCGCTGCGGCGCTGGCGCGCGATGAACCGCGTCTGCGAGCCGCTTGCGGACGATGTCGAGGGCGACGTCGAGGTCGGCCTGCAGGTGCCCTCGGCGGCCGACGAGTACCTGCTCTACCAGACCCTGCTGGGCACGCTGCCGGCCGGGGGACTGGACGACGACCGGCGCGAGACCTATGGCGAGCGCATCGAGCGCTACGCCCTGAAGGCGGCGCGCGAGTCGAAGGCCCACACCAGCTGGGTCAACCCCGACGAGGCGTACGAGACGGCGCTGACCGGCTTCGTGCAGCGCCTGCTGGGCGCCGACCAGGACGGCCGGGGCGACGGCCGGGACGTGCCCGAGGGTGGGTTCCTCACCGACCTGCATCACTTCGGCGCCACGCTGGCGTGGTTCGGCGCGCTCAACAGCGTGTCGATGGTGCTGATCAAGTACGCCTCTCCCGGCGTGCCCGACCTCTACCAGGGCAACGAGCTGATGGACCTGAGCCTGGTCGACCCCGACAACCGTCGGCCGGTGGACTACGCGATGCGCTCGCGCTGGCTCGACCGCCTGGAGGCCATCGCCGCGGCGCCGGCGCACGGCACGGCCGACGCGGTGCGCGAGCTGGCGGCCGAGCCGCACGACGGGGGCGCCAAGCTGTGGGTGCTGTGGCGCCTGCTCGGCCTGCGCACCGCGCAGCCGGCGCTGTTCCGCGACGGCGGGTACGAGGCGGTCGAGGCGCACGGGTCGAGGGCGCGCCACGTGGTGGCCTTCGCGCGGCGCCAGGGCGAGGAGTCCCTGATCGCGGTGGCCGGACGGCTGTTTGTCGGTTTGGCCACGACCACCGAATCCGAGGCGGCGCAGAAGGCCGCGGCGCACTGGCTGCCGCTGGGCGCGGCCGTCTGGGACGACACCACCGTCGCGCTGCCGGACTGGGCCGGTGGCGACGGGGCGCGCTGGGAGAACATCCTCACCGGCGAGACCCTGACCGTGCGCTCGGGCGGCCTGCGCATGGCCGAGCTCTTCGCGAGCTTCCCGGGCGCGGTGCTGCGGCGGGTGGCGGACTGAGCGGTCCGGCGGGCGGGCGCGGGGACGCCCGGCGGCCGGTCAGTTCGGGCGCGCCGGCGCCTCGGCGCCGTCCGCTTCGGCCGGCCAGTCGCGGATGTAGGCCTTGAGCATCTTGTTCTCGAAGTTCTGGCTGTCCACCACGGCCTTGGCCACGTCGTAGAAGCTGATCACGCCCATCAGCATGCCGCGGTCCATCACCGGCATGTAGCGCGCATGGCGCTCCAGCATGATGCGGCGGATCTCGTCGAGGTCGGTCTCCAGGGTGCAGGTGACCGGCGCGTCGTCCATGGCCTTGCGCACCAGCGCGCCGCCGATCTGGCCGCCGTTGCCCACGATGGCGACGATCACCTCGCGGAAGGTCAGCATGCCGACCAGGTCGCCGTGCTCCATGACGACCAGCGAGCCGATGTCCTTCTCGGCCATCGCGGTGGCCGCGGCGGTCAACGGCTCGTCGGGCGTGACGGTGTAGAGCGTGTTGCCCTTGACACGCAGGATGTCGCTGACTTTCATGGGGGTTCTCCGTGGGGAAGCGCGCCGTTCGGCGGGGATGTGCATTTTTACACGGCCGCGCGGCGCCCACCCACACAATGGCGGACCCGAATTCCTCCATGAGACACCCCCGATGCCCGGTTACTCCGACCCTGGTTTCGACACGCTGGCGCTGCACGCCGGCGCGTCGCCCGACCCCGCCACCGGCGCGCGCGCCGTGCCGATCCACCTCACCACCTCGTTCGTCTTCGAGTCCAGCGACCACGCCGCGGCGCTCTTCAATCTGGAGCGCGCCGGCCACGTCTACAGCCGCATCAGCAACCCGACCAACGCCGTGCTGGAGCAGCGCGTGGCGGCGCTCGAAGGCGGCATCGGCGCCATCGCCACGGCCAGCGGACAGGCCGCGCTGCACCTGAGCGTGGCCACGCTGATGGGCGCGGGCTCGCACATCGTGGCGAGCACGGCGCTCTACGGGGGCTCGCAGAACCTGCTGAACTACACGATGCGGCGCTTCGGCATCGACACCACCTTCGTCGCGCCCGGCGACCTCGACGGCTGGCGCGCCGCGATCCGCCCGGACACCAAGCTGCTGTTCGGCGAGACCGTGGGCAACCCCGGCCTTGACGTGCTGGACATCCCGGCGGTGAGCGACATCGCCCACGCGGCCGGCGTGCCGCTGCTGGTCGACTCCACCCTGACCTCGCCCTACCTGATCAGGCCCTTCGATCACGGCGCCGACCTGGTCTACCACTCGGCGACCAAGTTCCTCTCCGGCCACGGCACCGTGATCGGCGGCGTGGTGGTGGACGGCGGCAGCTTCGACTGGGAACGCTCGGGCCGCTTCGCCGAGCTGACCCAGGCCTACGACGGCTTCCACGGCATGGTCTTCAGCGAGGAGAGCACCGTCGGCGCCTTCCTGCTGCGCGCGCGCCGCGAGGGGCTGCGCGACTTCGGCGCCTCGATGAGCCCGCACACGGCCTGGCTGATCCTGCAGGGCATCGAGACCCTGCCGCTGCGCATGGAGCGCCACATCGACAACACGCAGAAGGTGGTCGAGTTCCTGGCCGAGCACCCGTTCGTCGCGCGCGTGGGCCATCCGCTGATGCCCTCGCACCCGAGCCACGCGCTGGCCGGCAGGCTGCTGCGCCACGGCGCGCGCGGGGCCGGCGCGGTGTTCAGCTTCGACCTGAAGGGCAGCCGCGCGCAGGGCAAGGCTTTCGTCGAGGGGCTGCGCCTGTTCAGCCACCTGGCCAACGTCGGCGACTGCCGCAGCCTGGTGATCCATCCGGCGAGCACCACGCACTTCCGCATGACCGACGCGGCGCTGGCCGGCGCGGGCATCTCGCAGGGCACGATCCGCCTGTCGATCGGGCTGGAGGACCCCGCCGACCTGATCGACGACCTGAAGCGCGCCTTGAAGGCCGCCGAGAAGGCGGAGGCCTGAGATGCACTTCATCGTCCAGGGCCACGCCACCTACGCCTACACCGGCGGCAAGGCCTTCGATGCCGGCCGGCCCACGGTGGTGTTCGTCCACGGCGTGCTCAACGACCACAGCGTGTGGATCCTGCAGAGCCGCTGGTTCGCCAACCACGGCTGGAACGTGCTGGCGATCGACCTGCCCGGGCACTGCCGCAGCGCCGGCGCGCCGCCCGAGAGCGTGGCGGCGGCTTCGCGCTTCGTCGTCGAGCTGCTGGACGCCGCGGGCATCGACCGGGCGGCGCTGGTGGGCCACAGCTTCGGCTCGCTGATCGCGCTGGAGACCGCCGCGCGCGCGCCGGCTCGGGTCACGCACCTGGCGATGGTCGGCACGGCCTATCCGATGAAGGTGTCGCCGGCGCTGCTGGCGGGGTCGCTGGCGACGCCGCTGCGTGCCATCGACCAGATCAACGTCTTCTCGCATTCGTCATTGGCGCCGCCGCCCTCCTCCGGCCCCGGCAACTGGCTGCAAGGCGGCTCGCGCGCCCTGATGCGGCGGGTGCTGGCCTCCAACCGCGAGACCAACGTCTTCCACACCGGCTTCAAGGCCTGCGACGACTACGCCGGCGGCGAAGCGGCCATGGACGCGGTGGCGGCGGCCGGCTGCCCGCTGCTGTTCCTGCTGGGGGCGGCCGACCAGATGACGCCGCCGCGCGCCGCGCGCGACCTCGCCGCCCGGGCGCCGCAGGCGAAGGTGGTGACGGTGGCGGCGGGTCACGCGCTCATGAGCGAGGCGCCCGACGCGGTGCTGTTCGCGCTGCGCGACTTCCTAGGCGCCTGAGCCGGTCACCTCGAAACGCGCCGGCGCCGCCGCCAGCGCGTCGAGCAGCGCGGCCACGCCGGCGTCCGACGGGCGGGCCGCCCGCAGGGCCGCGAGCGTGCGCGCCAGCGTCGCGGCGTGCGGCAGCAGCGGGCCCATGAAGCGGGTGCCTCCGGCGTCGGCCACCAGCACGGTCGGAAAGGTCTCGATGTCGAAGTCGCCGGCGATGTCGGCGTCGTCCTCGATGTCGACCCAGGCGAAGCGCAGGTGCGGATGCGCGCGGGCCACCGACTCGAACAGCGGCCGGTAGTCGCGGCAGGTGCCGCACCACTGCGCGCACAGGCACACCACCCAGGACGACGGATCGCGGGACGGAACGGCGGGCGGCGGAGCGGCGGTCATGGGCGCGGAGGGGCCGGAGGCGGCGGACGGGGAAACAGGAAGCACGAAGCAGAAGGCGGGAGGCGGCGGTCGGGGGAGTCGCGCCCCGGGGACTCGGCCGCGCATTGGGCGCGTCGGCGCGGGGGTCGGAACGCGGCCGGTATCATGCCACCGGACCTTTCTCGCGGCCGCTCCAGGCCCTTTCCCCCCTCCCCGCATGCAACCCTCCACCCGCCCGACCGCCTCCGTCGCCGCCACCCGCGCCCTGGCGGTGGGCAGCCTGATCGGGCTGATCGTGCTGGGCCTGGCGTGGGAGATGTGGCTGGCGCCGCTGCGCCCGGGCGGCTCGGTGCTGGCGCTCAAGGTGCTGCCGCTGGTGGTGCCGCTGGCCGGGCTGCTCAAGCACCGCATGTACACCTACCGCTGGGTCAGCCTGATGGTCTGGCTCTATTTCACCGAGGGCGTGGTGCGCGCCTGGAGCGACGCCGTGCCGCTGAGCCGCGCCCTCGCCGGGCTGGAGATCGCGCTGTGCCTGGCGCTGTTCGCCGCCTGCGCCTGGCACGTGCGGCTGCGCCTGCGCCACGGCATCGACCCGGTGGCCGCGCCCCGACTGGAAACCCCGAACCCATGACCTCCTCCTCGTCCCATTCCCTCCTGCTCGACGCCCTGCGCGCCATCGTGGGCGCGTCTCACGTGCTCACCGACGACGGCGGCAGCGACCTCACCGCCTACGAACGCGAGTGGCGCGGCCGCCTGCGCGGCAAGGCGCTGGCCGTCGTGCGCCCGGCCACGGCGCGCCAGGTCGCCGACGTCGTCAAGGCCTGCGCGGCGGCCGGCGCCTCGCTGGTGCCCCAGGGCGGCAACACCGGCCTGGCCGTGGGCTCCACGCCCGACCAGAGCGGCACCCAGGTCGTGCTGACGCTGCAGCGCATGAACGCGATCCGCGCCATCGACGCCGCCAACCTGACCGTCACGGTGGAGGCCGGCTGCGTGCTGCAGACCCTGCAGGAAGCCGCCGAGCGCGCGGGCTTCCTGTTCCCGCTGAGCCTGGCGGCCGAGGGCAGCTGCACCATCGGCGGCAACCTGGCGACCAACGCCGGCGGCACGCAGGTGCTGCGCTACGGCAACGCGCGCGACCTGTGCCTGGGGCTGGAGGTGGTGACGCCGCAGGGCGAGGTCTGGGAAGGCACCAGCGGCCTGCGCAAGGACAACACCGGCTACGACCTGCGCGACCTGCTCATCGGCAGCGAGGGCACGCTGGGCGTCATCACCGCCGCGACGATGAAGCTCTACCCGCGTCCGGCCGCGCGCCTGACCGCCTGGGCCGCCGTGCCCTCGCTCGACCACGCCGTCACGCTGCTGGGCCTGGCGCACCGCCAGCTCGGCGCCGGGCTGACGGGTTTCGAGGTGATGGGCCGTTTCGCCCTGGGGCTGGTCGGCAAGCACATGCCGCAACTGCGCGTGCCGTTCCTGGACGACGAGGCCGTGCCGTACTGCGTGCTGCTGGAGAACTCCGACAGCGAGTCGGAGGCGCACGCGCGCGAACGCTTCGAGGCCCTGCTGGAGACCGCCTTCGAGGACGGCTGCGTGAGCGACGCCGTGGTGGCCGAGAACATCGCGCAGGCGCGCTCGCTGTGGCACGTGCGCGAGAGCATCCCGCTCGCGCAGGCCGAGGAAGGCCTCAACATCAAGCACGACATCTCGATCGCGGTCTCGCGCATCCCGGCCTTCGTCGCCGAGACCGACGCCCTGCTGCGGCGCGAGATCCCCGGCGTGCGGCTGGTCAACTTCGGCCACCTGGGCGACGGCAACCTGCACTACAACGTGCAGGCGCCGGCCGAGGGCGACACACGGGCCTTCCTGCGCGAGCAGGAGGACCGCGTCAACACCCTGGTCTACGACGCGGTGGAACGCTTCGGCGGCTCGTTCTCGGCCGAGCACGGCATCGGCGCGCTCAAGCTGCACAAGCTGGAGAAGCACAAGTCGCCGGTCGCGCTGGCCATGATGCGGGCCATCAAGCAGGGGCTCGATCCGCTCAACACCCTCAACCCGGGCCGCGTGCTGCGCGCGGCCGACCACGCGGAGGTGGTGCGATGAGCGACACCGGCAACCCCGGCGGCGGCGCGGGCCGCCCGGTCCGCTCGCAGTACGAGGATTTCATGCGCCTGGTCGCGACCACCGGCGTCCACAAGGCCGACCGCACCGGCACCGGCACGACGAGCGTGTTCGGCCACCAGATGCGCTTCGACCTGAACGAGGGCTTTCCGCTGGTGACGACCAAGAAGGTCCACCTGCGCTCCATCGTCCAGGAGCTGCTGTGGTTCCTGACCGGCTCCAGCGACAACAACTGGCTCAAGGCGCGCGGCGTCACGATCTGGGACGAGTGGGCCGGCGAGGACGGCGACCTCGGCCCGGTCTACGGCGTGCAGTGGCGCAGCTGGCCGACGCCCGACGGCGGCCACATCGACCAGATCGCCGAGGTGATCCGCACCCTGAAGACCAACCCCGATTCGCGCCGCATCATCGTGAGCGCCTGGAACGTGGCGGACCTGTCGAAGATGGCGCTGATGCCCTGCCACGCCTTCTTCCAGTTCTACGTCGCGCCGGCGGCCGAGTCCGGCGGGCGCGGAAAACTCAGCTGCCAGCTCTACCAGCGCAGCGCCGACATCTTCCTGGGCGTGCCCTTCAACATCGCCAGCTACGCCCTGCTCACGCACATGGTGGCCCAGCAGTGCGACCTCGACGTCGGCGACTTCATCTGGACCGGCGGCGACTGCCACATCTACAGCAACCACGCCGAGCAGGTCGCGCTGCAGCTCACGCGCACGCCCCACCCCTACCCGGTGCTGGAGATCAAGCGCCGGCCGGAATCGATCTTCGACTACCGCTTCGAGGACTTCGAGGTCCACGACTACGTGCACCATCCGGCCATCAAGGCGCCGGTGGCGGTCTGAGGGGCGGTGCGACGATGGCCGGCCCGACGCCCCGCGTCCACCTCATCTACGCCCGCGCCGCCAACGGCGTGATCGGCCGCGACGGCGACCTGCCCTGGCACCTGCCGGAGGACCTGGCGCACTTCAAGCGCACCACCGCCGGCGCGCCGGTGATCATGGGCCGGCGCACCTGGGATTCGCTGCCGCCGCGCTTCCGGCCGCTGCCGGGGCGCGACAACATCGTCGTGACGCGGCAGGCCGGCTGGAACGCCCCCGGCGCCCGGACGGCCGACGGCCTCGAAGCCGCCCTGGCGCTGTGCGCCGGCGCGCCCGAGGCCTGGGTGATCGGCGGCGCGCAGGTCTACGCCCAGGCCGCCGGGATGGCACGGCGCGCCGTCGTCACCGAGATCGGCCGCGACTTCGAGGGCGACGCCCACGCGCCGGTGCTCGACCCCGCGCGCTGGCGCGAGACCGCGCGCGAGCCGCACGTCTCGGCCGACGGCCTGCCGTTCGACTTCGTCACCTACGACGCCCACCCATGACCGGCACCCACCGCACCCACCGCCCCGACCTGCGCGACCTGCTGTCGATCGAGCACCCGCTGGTCCAGGCGCCGATGGCCGGCGTGCAGGGCGCGGCGATGGCGATCGCGGTCTCCAACGCCGGCGGCCTGGGCTCGCTGCCGTGCGCCATGCTCGCGCCCGACGCGCTGCGCGCCGAACTGCAGGCCATCGCCGCGGGCACGTCGCGCCCCTACAACGTCAACTTCTTCTGCCACGTCCCGCCCACGCCCGACGCCGCGCGCGAGGCGGCCTGGCGCGTGGCCCTGGCGCCCTATGCCGCCGAGCTGGGGGTCGACCTCGCGGGCGTGCCGGCCGGCGGCGGACGGCGGCCCTTCGACGACGCGATGGCCGACGTGCTGGAGGACTTCCGTCCGCCGGTCGTGAGCTTCCATTTCGGGCTGCCGGACGCCGCGCTGCTCGCGCGCGTCAGGTCCTGGGGCGCCCGGGTGCTGGGCTGCGCGACCACCGTGGCCGAGGCCCGCTGGCTGGTGGCCCACGGCGCCGACGCCGTGATCGCCCAGGGCCTGGAGGCGGGCGGCCATCGCGGCCTGTTCCTGAGCGACGACCTGTCGACGCAGATCGGCACGCTGGCCCTGGTGCCGCAGGTCGCCGCGGCCGTCGATGCGCCGGTGATCGCCGCCGGGGGCATCGCCGACGCGCGCGGCGCGACGGCGGCATTGGCGGTCGGCGCGGCGGGCGTGCAGATCGGCACGGCCTACCTGCTGTGCCACGAGGCCACGACCACCGCGCTGCACCGCGCGGCGCTGCGCGGACCGCGCGCCGAACACACCGTGCTGACCAACCTCATCAGCGGACGGCCCGCGCGCGGCCTGCGCAACCGGCTGCTCGACGAACTCGGGCCGCTGAGCGCCCTCGCGCCCGCGTTCCCGCTGGCCACCGCCGCGCTCGCGCCGCTGAAGGCCGCCGCCGAGCGGCTCGGACGCGACGATTTCTCCACGCTGTGGGCGGGGCAGAACGCCACCGGCTGCGACGCGGTGTCGGCCGCGGAGATGACGCGGCGCCTGGCCGAAGCGTTCTAGGTCGCACCCCGGGCCGGCCGCCGTCGGCCGACCGGGCCCCGGGTCATCCGGCGCGCGGGCGACGCTGCGCCATCGAAGGACGATAGGATGTTTGGTTCCATCCCAACTTCCTGGAAAGACGCAAGCGAACATGACCAGCTACACCGACACCCGGCTTCTGATCAACGGCGAGTGGTGCGATGCCGCGAGCGGCAAGACCATCGATGTGGTCAATCCGGCCACGGGCCAGCGCATCGGCAAGGTCGCCCACGCCGGCATCGCCGACCTCGACCGCGCCCTGGCCGCCGCGCAGAGCGGCTTCGAGGCCTGGCGCAAGATCCCCGCCAACGAGCGTGCCGCGACCATGCGCAAGGCCGCCGGCCTGGTGCGCGAGCGCGCCGACGCCATCGCCCGCCTGCTGACGCAGGAGCAGGGCAAGCCCTTCGTCGAGGCGCGCGGCGAGGCGCTGGCCGCCGCCGACATCCTCGAGTGGTTCGCCGACGAGGGCCGCCGCGTCTACGGGCGCATCGTGCCCTCGCGCAACCTCGCGGCGCAGCAGCTGGTGCTCAAGGAGCCGATCGGCCCCGTGGCCGCCTTCACGCCCTGGAACTTCCCGGTCAACCAGATCGTGCGCAAGCTCGGCGCGGCCCTGGCCTGCGGCTGCTCGTTCCTGGTCAAGGCGCCGGAGGAGACGCCCGCCTCTCCCGCCGCCCTGCTCCAGGCCTTCGTCGACGCCGGCCTCCCGCCGGGCACGGTCGGCCTGGTGTTCGGCGATCCGGCGGAGATCTCGTCCTACCTCATCGCGCATCCGATCATCCGCAAGGTGACCTTCACCGGCTCGACGCCGGTGGGCAAGCAGCTCGCCGCGCTGGCCGGCTCGCACATGAAGCGCGCGACGATGGAGCTGGGCGGCCACGCCCCGGTCATCGTGGCCGAGGACGCCGACGTCGCGCTGGCGGTCAAGGCCTCGGGCGGCGCCAAGTTCCGCAACGCCGGCCAGGTCTGCATCTCGCCCACGCGCTTCCTGGTCCACAACAGCCTGAAGGACGAGTTCGCGCGCGAACTGGTCAAGCACGCCGAGAGCCTCAAGCTCGGCGACGGCCTGACCGAAGGCACCACGCTCGGCCCGCTGGCCAACGACCGGCGCGTCGCGGCGATGGGCAGGATCCTGGAGAACGCGCGCGCCACCGGCGCCAAGGTCGCCACCGGCGGCGAGCGGGTCGGAACCGACGGCAACTTCTTCGCGCCCACCGTGCTGACCGACGTCTCGCTCGACGCGGACGTGTTCAACAACGAACCCTTCGGCCCGATCGCGGCCATCCGCGGCTTCGACACGCTCGACGAGGCGATCGCCGAGTCCAACCGCCTGCCCTACGGCCTGGCCGGCTACGCCTTCACGCGGTCGATCGCCAACGCGCACCTGCTGTCCCAGCGCGTGGAGGTCGGCATGCTGTGGATCAACCAGCCCGCCACCCCGACGCCGGAGATGCCCTTCGGCGGCGTGAAGGACTCGGGCTACGGCTCCGAGGGCGGCCCGGAGGCACTGGAGGGTTACCTGGTGACGAAGTCGGTCTCGATCATGTCGGTCTGACAGCCGGCGGGGCGAACGCCGTCGCGAGGCGGCGTCTGCGACACCCCGGCAAGCGGCGTGCCGTCCCACCCGGGACGCGCGGCGCCGCCGGCAACTTGCGTGCATGACCGATCCACGCAATGTCGCGCACGACAAAAAAGTGCAACAGGAAAAGAAGCATCGCGGCGAGGAGATCGCCCCCGGTGCGGAACACGCTCCCCAGCCCGGCCTGAAGCCGGCGCTCAAGCACGACGAGCCCAAGGCCGAAGACCAGCAGGACTGAGCGTCCCGCTCGGACTTCCGCCCGACGGGACTCCGACCCAGGCACCGCGTTCGCGCGGTGCTTTCACGTGTCGCCCCCTCTTTTTCCGGATCGGACGCGCGCCGACCGGTTCCATCCCTCCAACTTTCTATTTCGGCGACGTTGCTTCGGCGCCGACCGAAGACCATGGCCCAGTCGGAAAAACCGAAGATCAGGAACTCGCTTCCCCCCGAGGTGTCGGTCGAGCACTCCCGGCACGACTCGATCGGCCAGCACCGCGACGACATCTTCTTCGCCGCCATCGAGACCACCCGCATGCCCATGCTGGTCACCGATCCGCGCCAGCCCGACAATCCGATCGTCTTCGCCAACCGCGCCTTCCTCTCGATGAGCGGCTATGCCGCCGAGGAAATCATGGGCCACAACTGCCGCTTCCTGCAGGGCCCGGACACCGACCGCGCCACCGTCGCGGCGGTGCGCGAGGCCGTGCGCGACCGCCGCGAGATCAGCACCGAGATCCTCAACTACCGCAAGGACGGCACGTCGTTCTGGAACGCGCTGTACGTCTCGCCGGTCTACAACCAGAACAAGGAACTGGTGTATTTCTTCGCCTCGCAGCTCGACGTGAGCCGGCGCCGCGACGCCGAGGAGGCGCTGGGCCAGGCGCAGAAGATGGAGGCCCTCGGCCAGCTCACCGGCGGCATCTCGCACGACTTCAACAACCTGCTGCAGGTGATGTCGGGCCACCTCGACCTGCTCGACCACCGCCGCAAGGCCGGCAAGGTCACCGACGACGCGGTGAGCCGCGCGGTCGACAGCATCCGCAGCGCCGTGCAGACCGCCTCCACCCTCACCCAGCAGCTCCTCGCCTTCTCGCGCAAGCAGCGCCTCGAAGGCCGGCTGGTCAACCTCAACGCCCTCGTGGGCGGCATCACCGACCTGGTGCGCGAGACGCTCGGCCAGGGCATCGCGCTGCACGTGGAACCGCAGGCGGACCTGGGCAACTGCCAGCTCGACGCGACCCAACTGGAGATGGCCGTGCTCAACGTCCTGGTCAACGCGCGCGACGCGATGCCCGAGGGCGGCACCGTCACGCTGCGCACCCACGCGGTCGAGGTGGACGGCGAGGACACGGACACCTTCGTCGGCCTGATGCCGGGGCGCTACGTGGCGCTGTCGATCACCGACACCGGCACGGGCATCGCCCCGGAAATCGTCGGCCGCGTCATGGACCCCTTCTTCACCACCAAGGAGGAAGGCAAGGGCACGGGCCTGGGCCTGTCGATGGTCCACGGCTTCGCCAAGCAGTCCGGCGGAACCGCGAGCATCGAGTCCAGGCTCGGTGCCGGCACCACGGTGCGCATGTACTTCCCGGCCAGCGACATGGCGGCGCCGCACGCCGCCGAGACGGCCGGCCGCACCACCCGCCGCGCGGCCGACCACGGCGGCAACGAGACCATCCTGGTGGTGGACGACCGCATCGAGGTGGCCCAGCTCTCGCGCGACATGCTCCAGGACCTGGGCTACGAGGTGCGGGTCGCGGGCAACGCGCGCGAGGCGCTGGCGCTGATCGAGGACCCGCGGGACGCCTGGACGCCCGACCTGCTGTTCTCCGACCTCATCATGCCGGGGGGCATGAACGGCTTCGGGCTCGCGCGCGAGATGCGCGGCCGCCTGCCGGACCTCCGCGTCCTGCTGACGACGGGCTTCGCCGGCTCGGCCGACGGCAAGAATTCCGATCAGGGTACCGAATTCGAGGTGCTGAAGAAGCCCTACCGGCTGGCGGACCTCGCGCGCCGCGTGCGCATGGTGCTCGACGACCCGGTCGCCCGGCCGGACTGAGGCGCCCGGCGCCCGGTGCCGGTCGTCAGGCCGTCCCGCCGCCCTGGCGGCCCAGTGCCGCCAGCGTGCGCAGCAGCGCGCGGTTGACGTCCTCGGGCTCCATCTCGTAGGTCTGGCGCAGCGCGCGCACGGCCGCCGGGTCGTCGGATTCCAGGGCGCAGGCGACCTGCAGGGTCGGCGCGTAGGGGCCGTCGTCGGCCAGCAGCGCCATGGCGATGCGGTCGGGCAGCGGGATGCGCGCCAGGCTCGCGCGCATCGGCTCGTCCATCACCAGATCGAGCTGCGAGAACAGCCCGCACAGGTAGATCTCGCGCCGCAGGTCCTCCTCGATGCCGACGTCCATCAGGTGGTGCATGAGCTGGCTGCGCACCACGATCGACGTGTTGACCGGCCGCAGGCTGGCGTCGTCGCTGGCGTGCGTGAGCTGCTCGGCCAGCCAGCGGTTGAGCGTGCGGAAACCCAGCATCATGAAACCGTGGCGCAGCGACGCGATGCCGCTGCGCAGCCCCAGGCCGGCCGAGTTGAGGTAGATCAGCAGGCGGTAGGCCAGCGCCGGTTCCTGGGCGAAGGCCAGCTCGATGCGGTCGAGCGACTGCTCGGCGTCGAGCGCGTTCATGGTCTGCACGATGGCGCGCCGCGTCGGCGGCAGCGGCTGGCCCCGGTAGCGGTGCAGCATGTCCTCGACCGGCCAGCCGGCCACCGCCCAGGCGCCCTGCTGGTCGAGCGCGTGCTCGGCGAGGTCGCGGCTGGCGACGCCGTCGACCAGCGTGTCGGGGCCCACCGGGCTGTCGGCCGCGCGCCCGGCCATGCGGGCGCCGGCGGCGGTGCTGCGCGCGCGCCGGGCCGCCTGCAGCGCGGTGGCGGCATCGGTGGGCGTGAGCTGCACGGCGCGGCGCACCGCCCAGCGTTCGGCCTCCAGCGGCCGCAGTTCGTCGGGCGTACCGGCCAGCACCAGTTGCGCGCCCCGCGCGTGGGCCCCGCGCACCGCCGCGCGCAGGGTCGCGTCGCCGAGCCACGCCGCGGGCACCTCCAGCGCCGCGTCGGCGCGCGTGGCGTGCCCGAGCAGCCCGGCGAGCAGTTCGCGCGAACTGGAGGCCAGCAGCAGGCCGGGCGACTCGGCCGACCACAGCTCCTCCAGCGTGCGCAGGAGGTGCAGGCCGTCGACGCCGGGGTCATCCGCGTGCACGTGGAGCCGCACGCCCGCAAGCGAGCGGGCGCGATTCCAGAGGGGGCGGTAGCCGAAGGTCAGGCTGCCGAGAACCGATTGCGCCATGGCGTCCTCGCTCCCCCGGTCAGCCGATGTAGTTGAACAGCGACAGCTTCTGGACCTGGGCGTAGGAGCTCAGCGCGGCCGAATACACCGTCTCGTTGGTCTTGAATTCCGAGATCGCCTTGACCATGTCGAGGTCCTCCGCGCGCGAGCGGTCGGCTTCGAGCTGCACGCCGCGCGCCTCCTGGCGGCTGGAGATGCTGTCGACGCGGTTGAGCAGGTCGCCGGCCCGCCCGCGCGAGGACGACAGGCGCGAGGACGCGGCGTCGAGCTGCGCCAGCGACTGCGCCACGCCCTGCGTCACGGCGCCGGGGGTGGCGCTGTCGCGCACGCTGGCGATGGCCTGGTCGAGCACGCCGAACAGGCTCGAGCGGGTGCTCGGGGCGACGACCAGGCTGTCGCCCGCCGCCGGCTTGCCGCTGGCCGACAGCGACAGGCCGTCGAACGCGATGGCCTGGCCGCTGCGGTAGGGCTGGGCGGCCTTCACCGTGGCCTGCGTGACGCTGTCCTTGACGTCGTAGGTGGTGGCGCCGGCGGCGTCGACAGAGAACGTGATGCGGTAGCCGTGGCCGGTCAGCGCAGCCGGGTCGTCGACCTGGCCGGCGTTGCTCCAGACGCCGCTGGTGCCCGCGTCCTGCGCGACGGTGAACACGCCGTTGCCGGTGGGCACGTCCATCCAGGTGGCGTGGCCGTCGAGCGCGGCGGGCACGCCGACCTCGCTGGCGCCCGGCTGGCCGGGGATGCCCTGGTAGCTGACGCCCGCGCCGTTGTCCACGAAGGGCGCGCCCGTGCTGCCCAGGCCGCCGAACAGCGGCTGTCCGTTGGTGTCGCGGGTGTTGGCGTGGCCCACCAGTTCGTCGCGCAGGGTCGTCATCTGCTGCGCGATGCTGGCGCGGTCGGTGGCCGACAGGCCCACGCCCCCGGCCTGCACGACCAGCGTGCGGAAGGTCTGCATCGCGCCCATCGCGTCGCCCAGGGTCGACTCGGCCGTGGCGACGGCGTTGCGCTGGACCTCCAGCGCGCGCTGGTCGGTGGCCACGCGCGCCTGGCGCGTGGTGGCGCGCTCGGCCTGCGCCGCGGCGGTCGGGTCGTCGCTCGGGCGCAGCACGCGCCGGCTGGCGCTGATCTGCTCCTGGAGCGTGGACATCTGCGCCTGGCGCGAGCCGATGCGGGCGATGGCGTTGTCGTAGGCGTTGGCGGTCGCGAGCCGGATGCTGGACATGAATCGGTTTCCTTCCTCTGTGCGGGTGGGCGTGCGTGGCGGGCGTCGTCGGGGCGCGGGGCGGCGCTCAGCGCATGTTCTGCAGCAGCGTGTCGAACAGGTTCTGCGCCACCTGGATCATCTTGGCCGAGGCCTGGTAGGCCTGCTGGAACTGCAGCAGGTTGGCGGCCTCCTCGTCGAGGTTCACGCCGTCCTGGTTGGCGCGCTTGGTCTCGGTGCTGGTGGCGATGGACTTGGAGACGTCGGCGGCGTACTGCGCGCTCTGGGAGCGCACACCGACCTGCGCGATCAGACCGGCGTAGCCGTCGACCATCGGCGCGCCGTCGAACACGGCCTTGTCGCGCAGCGCGAGCACCGCGTTGGCGTTGCCCGCGTTGAGCGTCGTGTAGCCGGTGGTGGTGGCCTGCACGGTGATGGTGTCGCCGGCCTTGGGCGTGCCGCCCAGGGCGAGCGTCCAGCCGTTGTAGCTGATCGGCTGGCCCGCCGCGTAGGCCACTCCGGCGGGGTTGCCGGTGCCGGTGCCGGCGACGTTGAAGGTGCCGTTGGCGTTGAAGGTCAGGGTCACCGGTGCCCGCAGGTTGGCGTCGGGCCGGGTGGCCGCGAGCGCGCCGATGGCGACGCTGCCGGTGTTGGTGGCCGCCGGGCGCGCCTCGACCGGGCTGGCCGCGGCCAGCTCGCGCGGCGAGGTCAGCGCCACGCCCATGGCGCCGGCCGCCGCCGCGTAGGGCTTGAGCGTGAAGGTGTCGCCCGCCGCCGTGCCGCCGGCGAGGTCCAGCCGCAGGCCGTCGACCACCGTGGGCATCGGCCCGGCGTGCTGCGTGGTCTTGCCGTCGGACAGGCGCTTGACCTCGAAGGAGCCGGCGGCGCCGAACTTGATCTCGTAGGACGAGGCGACCAGCGCGCTCGCGTCGCTCACGCCGGCCTTGACGGCCCCGCCGCCGGCGTTGGCCAGACCGGGCGTGGCCGCGGGAATGGCGATGTCCTGGAACAGGGCGTTGCCGGCGTTGCCGTCGAGGTCGATGCCCAGCCGGTTCTGCGTGTTGACCTCGGAGGCGATGGCGAGCGCCATGCGGCCCAGGCCGTCGCGCGCGGCCGCGAGGTCGCTGTTCTGGAACCGCAGCATGCCGGCGACCTTGCCGCCGGCGAGCGTCGACTCGTCGATCGGGCTGGCCAGCGTGCCGCGCTCCAGCATCAGGGCGCTGGTGCTGCCCTCGGCGGTGCGCAGCGTCATGGTCGAGGTGCTGGTGCCGAGCACCAGGGCCTGGCTGCCGATGAAGACGCTGAGGCTGCCGTCGTCGGCCGGCACGGTGGACACGCGCACGTGCGTGCCGATCTCGCGCACCATCTGGTCGCGCTGGTCGAGCAGGTCGTTAGGGGCGTGGCCGGTGCCCTGCGAACGGGCGATCTGCTCGTTGAGCGCGGCGACGCGCCCGGCCAGGCTGTTGACCGACTTCACCGAATCGGCCAGCCCGGAGTTGACCCCGCGCTGCAGGTCGTCGAGCTGCGTCTGGGCGTTGACGAAGCGCGCGGCCATCTCGTCGGCGCGCGAGAGCACCACGTTGCGCGCGGTGGTGTCGTTGGGCGTGGCGGCGACGTCGGAGAAGGCGTTGAGCATGTCGCTCACGGCCGCGCCCAGGCCGCTCTTGCCGCTCGGGAACACGTCCTCCAGCGCCTCGAGGCGGTCGGCGCGGGTCGAGTCCATGGCCGCCACCGACTGCGACTGCACCGCCTGGCGGGCCAGGAACTCGCCGTGCGAGCGCTCGATGTCGGCCACCTCCACGCCCTTGCCGATGTAGCCGCTGCCGGAGTACTGGCCCGGCACGGACTGCAGCACCGCGTTCTGGCGCGAATAGCCCACCGTGTTGGCGTTGGCGATGTTGTGTCCCGTGGTCGACAGGGCGGTCTGGTTCGCCATCAGGGCCCGGGAGGCGACGTTGAGCAGGTTACTCATGGGGAAATGTTCTCGGGTGCGGGACCGTGGGATGGAAGGGGAACGGCGTGGGCGGCGGCGCGGGCGTCACACCTGCTGCGCGCGCTGGAGCATGAGCGTCGAGTTGATCGCGCGACTGAGCTTGGCCGCGTAGGCCGGGTCGGTGGCGTAGCCGGCCTGCTGCAGCTCGCTCGCGTACGCGCTGGCGGCGGCGGTGCCGGCGCCGGCCGTGGCGCCGGCCGCCACGGCCTTGGCCTGCGCGTAGCGCGGGCTCTCGCCGATCAGGCGCGCGTAGTCGCGGAACGACGCCTCGTAGGAGTCGTAGGCGCGGAAATTGGCCTGCACCTTGCGCGGCTCGCCGTCGACGTACTCGGTGGTGGTGATGGTGGCGACCTTGCCGGTCCAGCCGGCGCCGGCCTTGATGCCGAACAGGTTGTGCGAGGTGCTGCCGTCGGCGTTGCGGATCTCGCTCCTGCCCCAGCCGGTCTCGTGACCGGCCTGGCCGACCATGAACGCGGCCGGGATGCCCGTGGCCTGCGCCACGCGCTCGGCCGCGGCGGTGTGCTGGGAGACGAAGCCGCTCTGGCTGGCGCCGGGGTTGACCACCGTCGAGGCCGCGGGCATCGACACCGTCGGCAGGCTGCCGCGCGCCTCGCCCGTCATCTTCTGGCTCAGCTGGCGGGTGATGGCCTCGGTCAGCCCGCCGGGCATGCCCGAGAGCTGCACCGAGAACTGCTGGTCGAGCAGGTCGGTGCCGAGCTTCTCGCCCTCGCTGTCCATCAGGCCGGACTTCATGGTCGCCTCGCGCATGCTTTTCAGCAGCTCGCGCATGAACAGCGACTCGAACTGCTTGGCCGCCTCCTTGACCGCCTTGGGGTCGTTGGTGCCGGCGGCGAGCTTGAGCGCGTCGAGCGAGCGAGCGTCGGCCGCCAGCGCGTTGCCGTTGCTCGCGGACAGGGAATTGGCGGTGCGGGAGATGGTCATGGCGTCAGATCACTTCGAGTTCGGCGTTCATGGCGCCCGAGGCCTTGATCGCCTGCAGGATCGCGAGCAGGTCCTGGGGCGTGGCGCCCAGGGCGTTGAGGGCGCGCACCACGTCGGAGAGCTGGGGCGAGTTGGGCACCTGGATCAGGATGCCGGGCTCCTGCTTGATCTGGATGCTGGCCTGCTCGGCCACCACCGTGCGCCCGCCCGACAGCGGCGCGGGCTGGCTGATCACCGGCGTCGAGCTGATCGTCACCGACAGGTTGCCGTGGGCGATGGCGCACGGCCCGAGCGTGACCGACTGGTTCAGCACGATCGAGCCGGTGCGCGCGTTGATCACCACCTTGGCCGACGGCGCGGCCTGGTCGAGCGTGATCTCCTCCAGCTCGGCGAGGAAGCCCACGCGGGCGTTGGATTCGGTCGGCGCCCTCACCTCGATGGTGCGGCCGTCGATGGCGCGCGCGGTGCCGGTGCCCATCTTGCGGTCGATGGCCAGCGCCACGCGGCGCGCGGTCTGGAAGTCCGAGCTGTTCAGGCCCAGGCTGACGCTGTCGCCCTCCAGCAGCGGCGAGGGCACCGCGCGCTCGACCTGCGCGCCGCCCGGCACGCGCCCGGCGCTCAGGTGGTTGATCTGCACCTTGCTGCCGCCGGCCGAGGCGCCGGCGCCGCCGATCACCAGGTTGCCCTGGGCCAGCGCGTAGATCTCTCCGTCGGCGCCGCGCAGCGGCGTCACCACCAGCAGGCCGCCCTTGAGCGACTTGGCGTTGCCCATCGAGGACACGTTCACGTCCAGCATCTGACCCGGCTGCGCGAAGGCCGGCAGCTGCGCCGTGACGATCACCGCCGCCACGTTCTTCAGCTGCAGCTGCGCGGCCCGGTTGTCCGGCAGCACGATGCCCAGCTGCTGCAGGTAGTTGGCCACGCTCTGCGTCGTGTAGGGCATCTGCGTGGTCTGGTCGCCGGTCCCGTCGAGGCCCACCACCAGGCCGTAGCCGGTCAGCTGGTTGGACCGCACGCCCTGCACGGACGCCAGTTCCTTGATGCGGATGGCATGCGCCGGCGCGGTGAGCGCGGCGCCGAGCGCGAGGGCGCACAGGAGACGGAGGATCGTTGTCATGGCGGGTTCAGAAAGGCAGGACGTTCATGAAGAAGCGGCCGAGCCAGGGCATGACCTGGGCTTCCTGCTGCGCGCCGCGGCCGCGCGACTCGATGCGCACGTTGGCCACCTGCAGGGAATTGACCACGCTGTTGGCCTGGATGGCGCGCGGGTCGACGGTGCCGGAGAAGCGCAGCACGTCGACGTTCTGGTTCACGCCGATCTGCTTCTCGCCCGTGACCACCAGGTGGCCGTTGGGCTGCACGTCCACCACCGTGGCGGTGATCGAGCCGGTGAAGGTGTTGGCGCTCTCGGTGCCGCCCTTGCCCGCGAAGTCGTACTTCGAGTCGGCCGCCGCGCTGGCGCGCGTGAACGAGTTGGCCGAGAGGAACGGCACCGCCGAGATGCTGGTGGCGACGCCGTTCTTCTTGTCGAGCGTGGAGGTCGACTTCTGGCTCGCGCTGACGTTCTCCACGATCAGGATGGTGACCGTGTCGCCCTGCATGCGCGCGCGCCGGTCCTCGAACAGCGGCCGGTAGCGCACCGGGTTGAACAGGCTTCCCGTGGCCGGGCGCACCGCCGCCACCGGCAGCTGCGGCGCCAGCGCGGCGACGTTCGTGCGGGGCATCTCCACCTCCGGCGTCTGCGCCAGGGTCGAGCACCCGGACACCACCACGCTGCCGAGCACCAGGGCCAGCGAGGCGAGGCCCGTGCGCGAGACGCCGCACGGCCGGCCGCGGCGCGCCGCCGGCGCCGCCCCCCGGAAGGGCGTCGGCGCGGCGACACGCGGTGCGCGAGGACGGGAGGCCATCAGAGCTGCCCCAGCTTCTGCAGCATCTGGTCGCTGGTCTGGATCGCCTTGGAGTTCATCTCGTAGGCGCGCTGCGTCTGGATCATCGAGACCAGTTCCTGCACCACGTTCACGTTCGACGTCTCCAGGAAACCCTGCATGACCGTGCCCAGGCCGTTGGTGCCGGCGGTGCCGCCGTTGGGCTGGCCGGAGGCGGCGGTCTCGGCGTAGAGGTTGTCGCCGCGCGGCTCCAGGCCGGCCGGATTCACGAAGTTGGCCAGCGCCAGGGAGCCGATGTTCTGCGGCGTGGGGTTGTTGGGCAGCGTGGCCGACACCGTGCCGTCGGCGGCGATGCTGACGTTGGTGGCCGAAGGCGGCACCGTGATGCCGTTGGCCACCGGCAGGCCCGAGGACGTCACCAGCCGGCCCTGCGCGTCGACCTGGAACGAGCCGTCGCGGGTGTAGCCGATGGTGCCGTCGGGCTGGGTCACCTGGAAGAAGCCGTTGCCCTTGATGGCGACGTCGAGCTGGTTGCTGGTCTGCTGCATGCTGCCCTGCGTGAACGAGCGGCTGGTGGCCACGGTGCGCACGCCCAGGCCCAGCTGCAGCCCGGTGGGCAGCTGCGACTGCTCGGAGCTGTTGGCGCCGACCTGGCGCAGGTTCTGGTACATCAGGTCCTCGAAGACGGCGTTGGAGCGCTTGAAGCCGGTGGTCGAGACGTTGGCCAGGTTGTGCGAGATGACGTCCAGTTGGGTCTGCTGGGCTTCCATGCCGGTCTTGGAGATCCAGAGCGAATTGATCATGGCGGGCGGTTCCTTGGAATGCGGGGTGCGCGGGGTGCGGGCCTCAGCCCTGGATGTTGAGGAGCTGCGAGGCCGACTTGTCGGAACTCTCGGCGGTCTGCAGCAGGCGCATCTGCTGCTCGAACTGGCGCGCCGCGGCGATCATGCCGACCATGGTCTCCACGGCGTTTACGTTGGAGCCCTCGAGCGCGCCGGTCTCTAGGCGGCCGGTCGGGCTCGCGGGCAGCGGGTCGAGCGTGGCGGTGCGGAACAGGCCGTCGTCGCCGCGCGCGAGCCGGTCCTCCGGCGTCGCCGCGGCGAGCTTGATGCGCCCGATGGTCGAGGCCGGCGTGCTGCCGGTCTGCGCGCTCACCGTGCCGTCGCCGCCCACCGTGAGCGTGGCGCCGGGCGGCACGTCGATCGGCGCGCCGCCGTCGGACAGCACCATCAGGCCGTTGGTGGTCGTCAGGGTGCCCTCGGGCGAGACCTGGAACGAGCCCGAGCGCGTGTACGCCTCGGTGCCGTCGAGGCCCTGCACCGCGAACCAGGCGTTGCCCTGCGCGGCCATGTCCAGCGTGCGGCCGGTGCGCTGCATGGCGCCGGGCTTCTCGTCGTGGCCCGAGGTGGCCTCCATCGCGAACACGCGGGTGGAGGCGCCGTCGCCGCGCAGGGGCACCGCGCGGTAGGTCGAGAGTTCGGCGCGGAACCCCTGCGTCGAGACGTTCGCCAGGTTGTTGGCGAGCACGCTCTGGCGCGCGGCGGCGGCGCTCGCGCCGCTCATGGCGGTGTAGATCAGGTGGTCCATCGCTGCTCGGGCTCCGTCCGGGGGGTCGCGTTCAGCGCAGGTTCACCAGGGTCGACATGACCTGGTCCTGGGTCTTGATGGTCTGCGCGTTGGCCTGGTAGGCGCGCTGCGTGGTCATCATGTTGACCAGCTCGGCCGTCAGGTCGACGTTCGATTCCTCCAGCGCGCCCGAGCGCAGCTGGCCCAGGGTGCCGTCGCCGGGGGCGCCGCGCGTGGGCTGGCCGGAGGCGAAGGTCTGGCTCCAGTAGCCCGCGCCGGTCGGCGACAGGCCCTGGGCATTCCTGAAGTTCACCAGCGCGACCTGGCCGGCCGACTGCGTCTGGCCGTTGGAGTAGGTGGCGGTGATGACGCCGTTGTTCTCGATGGCGATGCCGGTGAGCTGGCCGGAGGTGTAGCCGTCCTGGGACAGGTCGGCCACCGCGAAGCGCGAGTTCACCTGCGTCATCTTGCCCAGGTCGAGCGAGGCGGTGAAGGTCTGCGCCGGGTTGTTGGGCGAGGCCAGCGTGATGGGCGGCACGGGCGAGTTGGTCGTGTCCAGGCTGCCGTCGGTCTTGAAGTTCAGCTGGAACGGGGTCGAGGCGGCCGGGTCGGCGCCGTTGACGCTGGTGTAGACGTTCCAGGTGTTGTTGGCGGTCTTCTGGAAGTACAGGCCCACGGGCACTTCCAGGCCCTGCGGGTCGTAGGCGGTCAGCGACGTGCCGTACTTCACCAGCGGCGTCGGCGGATTCGCGCTGGCGGCGACGGTGGCGGTCGCGTCCAGGGTGATTTCGGCGGTCATCTTGGTGGTCGGCTTGGCCGGGATCGGGGTGCCGGTGGGCAGCCGGAGCGGCTGCGCGTTGAAGCTCTGGCGCACGCCCTTGACGTCGGTCGGGTAGCCCATCAGGTTGGCGCCGTTGTTGGTGATCAGGTTGCCTTCCTTGTCGAGCTTGAAGTTGCCCGAGCGCGTGTACGCGGTGCTGCCGTCGTTGGTCTGCACCTGGAAGAAGCCGCCGCCGTTGATGGCCACGTCCAGCTCGTTACCGGTGATGTTGATCGAGCCCTGGGAGAACTGCTGCGACACGGTGCCCACCTCCACGCCCAGGCCGACGTTGGTGCCGCCGATGCCGCCCGCGGCGCTGGCGTAGACCTCGGAGAACTCGGCGCGCGAGGACTTCATGCCCACCGTGTTGGCGTTGGCGATGTTGTGGCCGATGACGTCGAGGCTGCGGCTGGCGGCGTTCAGGCCGGAGAGGGCTTGCTGGAAACTCATGGAAGTTGCTCCTGGGAATGGAAGGTCTGGGGCGCGTTCAGAGGACCGAGCGCACGCTGGAATAAGGCTTCACGCCGCTGCCCTGCAGGGTCAGCGTGAGGCCGTCGGTGCCGCTGCCCACGGCGGTGACCCTGTCCTGCATCAACAAGGTGGAGGTGACGGCCGTGGCGCCGTTGGAGGCCACGGCCTGGAAGGTGAGTTCGGTGTCGCTCGGGTAGGCCGAGGCGTCGACCTGGAAGCTGTGCTGGCCGGCGTCGAGCGCGCCCAGCGAGATCGTGTCGACCACGCGGCCGGCCGGCGTCAGCACCTGCACCTTGACGTCGGAGGCCTTGCCGGCGAGGTCGAAGGCGCCCGCGCCGGTCTTGCCGTCGGCGCTGAAGGCGACCTTGTTGCCTTCCACCAGCACGCTGTGGCCCACCAGGTTGCCGGCCTGCAGCACCTGCATGGCGGACATCTGCGTGGACATGCTCTTCATGGTGTCGTTGAGCTGGGCGATGCCGCTGACGGTGTTGATCTGCGCGATCTGCGAGGTCATCTGCGCGTTGTCCATCGGGCTCATCGGGTCCTGGTTGTTCATCTGCGCGACCAGCAGCTTCAGGAACTTGTCCTGCTGCTCGGACGCGCCGGTGGCGGTGAGCGAGGACGTCGCCTCGGCGCCGGCGCTCGAGGTCGGCGCGTAGGTCTTGGTGCTGCCGGTCAGGGTGTTGGTCGCGATGGTGGCGGTCATGGGGGTGAGGTCCGGGTGAAGGGCGTGGGCGTGGGCGTGGATGAGGGCCGGCTCAGGCGCCGATCTGCAGCGTCTTCTGCAGCAGGCTCTTGGCGGTGTTCATGACCTCGACGTTGTTCTGGTAGGAACGCGAGGCCGAGATCATGTTGACCATCTCCTCGACCGCGTTGACGTTGGAGTGCGTCACGTAGCCCTGGGCGTCGGCCATCGGGTTGGCCGGCTCGTGGACCTTGCGCCCGGCCGTCTGGTTCTCGGTGACGGCGTCCACGCGCACCCCGGCGTTGCCCTCCCCGCCCATGTCGAGCGTCTGGAAGACCACCTGGCGCGCCTTGTAGGCCTGGCCGTCGGGACCGGCGACGGCGTCGGCGTTGGCCAGGTTGCTGGCCACCACGTTGAGGCGTTGCGACTGGGCGCTCACGGCGCTGCCGGAGATGCCGAAGATGGAGAACATGGACATGGCTTATTGACCCTGGATCGCGGCGAGCATGGTCTTGCCCTCGCCATTGATGAAGCGCAGCGTGGCCTCGTAGCGCACGGCGTTGTCGGCGAAGGCGGCGCGCTCGCGGTCGAGGTCGACGCTGTTGCCGTCGAGCGTGGGCTGCGTCTGCACGGCGTAGCCCACGGCCGCGGAGGCACCGCCCGCCGCGCCGATGGCCCCGCCCAGCGGGATGTGGCGCGCGTCGGCCGCACCGCGCGCGGCCGCGCCGCGCAGGCCGTTGCCCCCGCCGGTGGCGTCGCGCAACGCGTCGGAGAACGAGAAGTCGCGCGCGGCGTAGCCGGGCGTGTCGGCGTTGGCGATGTTGGCGGCGATGGTCCGCTGGCGCTCCGCGCGCAGCATCAGGGCCTTGGCATTGAAGTCCAGCGAGTTCGTCAGTCGATCGAGCATGGCGGCGGTGGGACGGATGGAGGTGGCGGGAGGGCGTGGCCCATGGCGGGGCGTGCGGAAATTGTCCGGTCGCAGCCACCGTCGGAAAGGCGGAGTAAGGGGGGGTTTGTCGGCCTGTTTCCGGCTTTGGGCGACGCCGTCGTGCCTACAGTGCAGGGCATGGCGAGGGCCCCTCGCCGTCCTTCGCAGCTCCCCCCACCGACCTCCAGGACCTCTCCGCATGCGCTTCCTCCATCTGCTCGCCGCCGTCCTCTGCGCCACCGGCCTCGGCCTGGGCGCGGCGCCGGCGCGGGCACAGCAGGCGCCCTCCGACGGCGCCGAGGTCGGCCCCGAATTCATCGCCTCCACCCAGCAGTGGCTCGACGACGCGGTCTCCCGGGTGCAGTCGGGCAATCCCGCGCCGCTGCGCATGGAGGTCGCCATCGGCGCGCTCGATTCGCGCCTGCGGCTCGCGCCCTGCTCCCATGTCGAGCCCTACATCCCGGTGGGCTCGCGCCTGTGGGGCCGCACCCGCCTGGGCCTGCGCTGCACGCAGGGCGGCGGGCGCTGGAACGTGTTCCTGCCGGTGACGGTCAAGGCCTTCGGTCCGGCCTGGGTGCTGCGCGACAACGTCGTCGCCGGCAGCGTGCTCACCGCGGCCGACGCCGTGCAGACCGAGGCCGACTGGGCCGCCGAGCCCTCGCCCGTGATCGCCGAGGCCGGCGCCTGGGTCGGCCAGGTGGCGTCCCGCTCGCTGATGGCCGGTCAGCCGCTGCGCCAGTCGATGGTCAAGGCGGCGCAGGCCTTCGCCGCCGGCACGCCGGTGCGGGTCGTGGCGCAGGGGCCGGGCTTCGAGATCTCCTCGGACGCCGAGGCCGTCACGCCCGGCGTGGTGGGCCAGCCGGTGCGCGTGCGCATGGAGAACGGCCGCATCGCCAACGGCATCGTGCTCGACCTGCGTACCGTCCGTCTGCCTCTCTGATGCCGGTCATCTGGCGACCCCCGTTCAAAAATGGCTCAAGTTCTCTCCGGCACCGCCGAAAGAAAACCCAAGGACCCTGCGACAGGGTCGTCGGAGAGCCAGCCATGAAGATCAATTCCCTCAACGATGCCGCCCACACGGCCGCCACGGGCGCCGTCCGCGGCGAGCGCGGCGCCACGTCCGCCACCCGTTCGGCGACCACCGGCCCGGTCGCGCCCGTGGCCCCCACGTCCGGCGTGCCGGTGACGGTGTCGGCCGGCGCGCGCGCCCTCGAAGGCGTCTCGGCCGGCAGCGGCATCGACGAAGCCAAGGTCAAGGCGGTCAAGGCCGCCATCGCCAACGGGAGCTTCATGGTGGATTCCGGCGCCATCGCCGACAAGCTCCTGGCCAACGCACAGGAATTCTTCACCCACAACCGGAGCTGAACCCGATGCCCGACACCCTCGATTCCACCCAGCGCCTGCTCGCCGCCGTCGAACGCCAGCTCGATCTCGTCGACGCCGTGCTCGTCGATGGCGACGCCGTGCGCCTGGGCGCCGCCTGCACCGACATCCGCATCGCCTCGCTGGCGTTCGCCGGCGCGCTGGAATCGGCGCTGTCGGCCGAGGCCTTCGACCGCGAATTCCGCGAGCGCATCGAATCGGTGGCACGGCGCCTGTCGCTGCAGCGCACCGGCCTGGCACGGCGCAGCGTCGTGGTGGAGCGCGCGCTCGCCTCCCTGATCAAGCCGCGCGCGAGCGCCACCTACGTCATGCCCGGCTCGCCGGCCGCCTCCGCCATGGCGCACTAGCGCCTTCGCCTGCCGTCCCCCACGTCCTTTCCTCACCCTGACTTTCCGGGAGCGCCACCATGAACCCGCTGCTGATCCTCTTCGGTCTGGACATCGGACTGCTCGCGCTGGCCTACTGGGCCGGCTCCCTGATCGGGCTGATGCTGGTGATGGCCCTGTGCATGGCCGTCGCGCTCGGGCTGATCGTGTTCTCCACCGCCCCGCCGGAGTCCGACGACGTCCTGTGGCGCGACGACGAACTGCCCACCGCGCTCGGGCCGAATTTCTCGTCCTTCGCCACGCTCGAGCGCTGAAGCGCCGCGCGCCACGCCGGGGCGTCCTCCTCCCCGCCGCGCCGCCGCGTTCCTGGTCCCCGTTCCTCCGTCTTCCTCTTTCTCCCTTTCGTTCGCGAGTTCCCGATGGTTGCGGGATTTGACGGCCGGCGGCGCATGCCCTGCGCCGCCGGCTTTTTCTTGGGGCGCGCGCGGCGGTGGATCGAACCGTGCGATGCTGGACGCGATCCGAGTGCCATCCCCAGAGGAATCCCATGCCGACCGAGACCGTTCCCACCGCCCTCCAGCTGCGCTCCCTCGTCACGCCCGCGGGCGAACTCCAGGTGACGCTGGCCAGCGTGCCGATCCCCGTTCCGGGCGACGACGAGGTGCTGGTGCGCCTGGAGGGCGCGCCCATCAATCCGTCCGATCTGGGCCTGCTGTTCGGTGCGGCCGACCTGGGCACGGCCACGGTCGCGGGCACCCCGGCGCGGCCGGTGGTGACCGCCCGCGTGAGCGAAGCCGGGATGAAGGCCATGGCCGGGCGCGTCGGCCAGTCCCTGCCCGTGGGCAACGAGGGCGCGGGGCGGGTGGTGCGCGCCGGCGCGTCGCTGGCGGCGCAGGCGCTGCTGGGCCGGAACGTCGCGGTGCTCGGCGGCGCGATGTACGCGCAGTACCGCGCGCTGCCGGCCGCGCAGTGCCTTCCGCTGCCCGAGGGCGCCACGGCCGCGGACGGCGCATCGTCCTTCGTGAACCCGCTGACCGCGCTCGGCATGGTCGAGACGATGCGGCGCGAGGGCCACACGGCGCTGGTCCACACGGCCGCCGCCTCCAACCTGGGCCAGATGCTCAACCGCATCTGCCTGAAGGACGGCATCGGCCTGGTGAACATCGTGCGCCGCCCGGCGCAGGTCGCCCTGCTGAAATCGATCGGCGCGGCGCACGTGTGCGACGCCAGCGCGCCCACCTTCGTCCAGGACCTGACCGACGCCCTGGCGGCGACCGGCGCGACCCTCGCGTTCGACGCCACCGGGGGCGGCCCGCTGGCCGGACAGATCCTGGGCTGCATGGAAGCCGCGCTCAACCGCACGACCGGGGCGTACAGCCGCTACGGCTCGACGACGCACAAGCAGGTCTACCTCTACGGCCGTCTCGACACCCGCGTCACGGAGGTCGACGTCAACTTCGGCATGGCCTGGGGCATCGGTGGCTGGCTGCTGTTCCCGTTCCTGGAGAAGATCGGGCCGGACGCCGTGGCGCGGCTCAAGCAGCGCGTGGCCGACGAACTGAAGACGACCTTCGCGAGCCGTTACGCCCGCGAGGTGTCGCTCGCGGAGATGCTGCAGCCGGGAATGATCGAGGTCTACGCCCGGCGCGCGACGGGCGAGAAGTTCCTGCTGAATCCCGCCCGGGACCTGACGCCGCCCGCCGGCTTCTGACGGCACGGCCGCTCGGGACGCCGCTCGCGACGAAAAAAACGGCCCGGAGGCTTTCGCGTCCGGGCCAAGTTCCGCATGAACACCTCGTCGACACGCCCCGGGAACCGCGCTTTCCCGTTGGCCGTGCTTCGCCTCAGTGGGTGACCGGTCGCGTCGTCGTGCTGTAGGGATTTCACCCGTCCCGGTGCGGTCCCCGGTTCACGAGGGGCCGCCGGCGGCTGTCGCCGCCTGGCTTCCAGGCCTACGCGCGGGCCCGGTCGGCGCCTGGATATTGCGAACGATCCGCATCGCGGCGGTGCCCGGTCGCCGCCACAGCCAACCGACACGCATGACCACGAAACTCAACCTCGCCCTGCAGGGGGGCGGCGCCCACGGCGCCTTCACCTGGGGGGTGCTCGACCGCCTCCTGGAAACGCCCGGCATCGACATCCGGCGCATCAGCGGCACCAGCGCCGGGGCCCTGAACGCCGCCGCGCTGGCCACCGGCCATGCCCATGGCGGCCCCGAAGGCGCCAAGGCCAACCTCGCCCGGCTCTGGCAGCGCGTGGCCACGGTGGGACTGCCCTTCACCATGCTGTTGCTGCCGCTGCGCAAGCCGGGCTGGGGCATCTGGGACGACGCGATCCCCCTGGTGTCGCCTTACATGGCCAATCCGCTGGGCATGGGGCCGCTGCGCTTCGTCCTCGACGAGGTCATCGACATCGAGGCCCTGCGCAGCGCCAGCGCGCCGGCGGTCCACGTGAACGCCATCGGCGTCAACAGCGGCCGCCACCGCGTCTTCGGCCCCGACGAGCTGTCGATCGACGCCCTGCTGGCCTCGGCCTGCGCGCCGATGGTGTTCCAGGCGGTGCAGATCGGCGACGAGGCCTACTGGGACGGCAGCTACGCCGCCAATCCCGCGCTGCGGCCGCTGTACGAGGGCGAGACCGACGCGGACGTGCTGATGGTCGAGCTGACGCCGCTCGCGCGCGCGGAGACGCCCATGACGGCGAAGAACATCCTCAACCGCATCAACGAGCTCGCCTCGACCCAGGGCCTGCTGGCCGAGATGAAGGACCTCGCCGCCTACAACACGCGCCGGGGCCACGACATCCGCATGCACGTGCTGAGCCTGCCGGACGCGTCGTCGGGGCTGGAGACGGAGCCCTCGATCAAGCGCAGCGTCGGCATGGAGCTGTTCGAGTCGCTGCGGCGCAAGGGACGCGCCACCTGCGAATCGTGGCTCCAGGCGCACCACCGGTCGCTCGGCGTCGCCGCGTCGATCGACATCGAGGCGCACTACCTGTCGAGCCTCGATCACCACCAGCACGCGAGGTCCGCATGAACGCCCCACGCCATCCCCGTGCGCGCCCGCGCCTGTCGCATCTGTCGCGCCCGTCGCCTGCATCGCTCCTGCCGGCGCTGGTCCTGGCGGTGTGTGTCGCCGGCTGCGACGGTGGCGGCTCGGCCTCCAACGTGCGGGTGCCGGGTGCCGAGACCTCGCCCACGACGAAGGCGCTGGACGCCGGCGCCGCCGCGCTCCAGAACCGGGCGCCGATCGAGGCCATCAACGCCTACCTCGACGGCTTCCACTTCTACGCGGGCCGCATGGAGGAACAGATGGAGGCCCACCACTACTGCGCCATCCTCAACGAGGACGTGATCCAGTGCGTCATCTACGACGGCAACGTCAAGGACGCCAAGCTGATGGGCGTGGAGTACATCGTCACCGAGCGCCTCTTCAAGGACCTGCCCGATGCCGAGAAGGCGCTCTGGCACAGCCACGTCCACGAGGTGAAGTCCGGGCAGCTCGTCGCGCCGGGCATTCCCCAGGTCGCCGAGAACGAACTGATGAAGAAGCTCGTCGGGACCTATGGCAAGACCTGGCACACGTGGCACACCGACCGGCAGAAGACGCTGCCGCTGGGCGTGCCGCAACTCATGATGGGATTCACCGCCGACGGCCAGGTGCACGCAGACATGGTGGAGGCCCGCGATCGGCGCATGGGCATCCGCAGCGCGGACAAGAAGCAGGAACGCGAGTCCATCGCGGCCCCCGCCATCGCCCCGGGCGCCGACGCCTGGAAGAACGGTGGCGCCGTGCAGCTCCAGGATCCGACCGGACAGGAGCACCATGGCCAGGGGAGTCCGGGCGCTCAGGGTCATCGCGACGGTCAGGCCGTTCAAGCCGGTACTGCCGGTAATGCCGCTCAGGGCGGTCACGCCGGGCACGGCGGGAAGTGACACGCCTGCGGGTGTCTTGACGCCCGGCACCCGGTGGGGCACCGGGATCGGCACGGCCACCCGCCCTCGCCATCGCCATCCCCATCGCGAGCAGGTGCGCGGCGGCGCATCTGAAGAACGCCAACCGCATCGGACGCATCGACGCCGATCCGTCGGGCCCGCGGTTCGGCTCGACCCCGCGAAGTCGCCGGTGCGGCGTTCATTTGCTCCTGGCATCGGATCGTCGGGCGACGTCGCTTCCTGATCGGTCGGATCCGGAATCGATCGTTCGGCCCGAGCGGCTGAAAGCCGAGTTTTTGAACAATCACGTCATCCGGCCGGGGCCCGGGTCCTGCGCTTGGCAAACTCGTTCGGCCGAACCGGACTCGCCTGCGCACCGTTTTGCCGAACGCCAGCGGTGATGCCTTCGCCACCCGGACGGCTTCCGATAACACCCCATCAAACCGCCCCATGACCGAACGCATCCCTTACGCCAGGAAAGAATTCAAAGGCAATTTCTCGATTCATCAGGAATGGAGGATCTTCGATGGCCCGCAGGGTTGCACGCCCTTGGCCATCGATGGCTTCGGTCTGCGGATGGACCGGCTTCCCCCGCCCCTGCCGGTTTCCGTGCCCCCGCCCGATCCGACGATGGCGCCGCCGAGTCACTCCGAGCATCCGGCGCACGTCGAAGCATCGAAGGGATTCAAGGGTTGGCTGGAAAAAGCCGCAGCCAGACCCGCGCCACCCTCCACGCCCGAAAAAGGTCCCGTATTGGTCGAGGCCTTCAAGGAGATCAAGGAATGGGTGAATGCGTCCAACGCGAACGACAAGCCGAAGGCGCAACCGTTCGACATGCTGGACATTCCTCAGGGAATGGCGGCGATGGGCTTTTCAAAGGGAAGGATCCTTGCGGAGCGCTGGTTCAACGGACGGGCGTTCTTTGGGCCGACGAAGGCAGAAGAATTGAATGGAGCTATTTATCCAGAAGATATGATCGACAACAAAACGATCAAAACCTCTTGGTTACTCGGTTTCAAAGATATGGAAGAAAAATACGATGACTTGGAAAAAATCCTGATCTATTCACCAGCCGCAAGAAAAATTGCCAAAAAATGTCTCGCAGGATTCATTTTAAACAATCCTAGATTTAATGGGACTTTGCTCACGAAACAGTACTGCAATGGAGATATACAAAAACTGCATCATCAATTTCAATTTCAAAGAAACATGATTACCGATCTGGATACACTGAAGAATCTTGCACCCACCGATTTGACGGCATCACTTGGAAGTTTTAGTTTTCTTGCCGCAATTGCAAGCGCAGATATAGCGACAAAGGTCTACAACAGATACATATCTCCTTCAAACACACTTCACTGCACTCAATCAACAGCCACAATAACTCATATATGGATTTATGCGAAGGACAGCTATTCTTTTCAAGACGACGACAACACATCGCAATATCTTGGCCACTGGAATAAAAGCGGCCTGATTGTCCTGCCGGCAGCAGCAGCCACCGCAAAAATAGGCAATCTTTTGAAAAATTATACGAAGCTTGGAAGAAAACTCAGCTTTGAGGCTGGCGACGCAGACATCGTGTCAATCCGACCGACTCTAGAGATACGCCGACTGATGGAAACAGAAATTTATACCTCGATAAGAAACAAAAATTATATTGATTGGAGAAAGAAGCACAACCGCGGAGGAGACTTCGTCATCTATTCAGACCTTTAAAAAATAGAACTTGACGAACCCATTTCGATCTCCTTGGACGAAATATGCATTTGAACTTTTTCTTTAGATATAAATTATCAGCAATACTAGTTGTTATTGCTTGCATGGCCGCGCTGTGTTATTTATTTATTCCGATAGACTACAAATATAGCCAATGCAAAGAATGTACAAAGAGATTTCAAGGCGGAGTCCGCTATTTTCACGGCATTGAGTATTACCTAGAAGTGTGCAATGTCGGGTCCTTTGAAAATGCAAACTTCATGATTTTGAAAGTCTTCGATGCAGAAAGAAAACTCTTGGCTCGCAAAGCATTCACCGACGATTCGCACATCCCCTTTCCAATGGAGTTTGAATTTTCGGATGATGGATTTACATACTTCACCTCAAAGGACCTGAGAACCTATGACTTCGATGAGTTGTTTGTCTCCTTTCCACCCACACAGTGGGACAAGTTCAAAGCCAATTACACGAATTTGGATTGAACGTCTCTTGTCAGGAAGATCGCGCCCGACGTGAAATTTGCGAGTGAGATGTCGATCACGCTCGATCACCTGCAAATTGAATGAACCGACAGAAAGAGAACTAAATACATCCATAAGAAATAAATAATCATGTTGAATGGCGCAGCAAGCAAGATCTGGACGGTTATTTGGTTATTTATTCTTATTTGAAAAGAATCGAACTCGATACTTAAATTCACGTTCAGTTGGACGAAACATGTCGCTGAAATTGGCCTTGATCATCAAGATGGTGATCTTCTTTCCTATTCTCAACGGCGTGCTGTCTTTCTTTTTTACCTCTAAGAAGTTTGAGCCCGTTCAGTACGAAGCACATACAAAACAATGCAAAGGCGGAAAGCATGTTTTCAAGGGCACCGAGTACTTCATGGAAGCGTGCACCATGGGCTCATAAGACGTTCAAGAATTCTTGCTTTTCAGAGTTTTGATTGTCGAAAAGAAAATCTTTTGATTTGAAGAGAATTCAGCATCAATCTTTATATCTACATGCCGTTTAAAATCAAGATCTCGGAAAACGGGTTCAGCCGTTTCAATTCTCCGGATTTCACCACCGTGGAATTCGAGGAGATATTTATCGAAATGCCACCCACATGGCGGGATCAATTCCAAGCCAATCACACGAGCCTGAACTGATCTGCCATGATCGGGTTGACTCAAGGATAAAGCAGGAAAATTTATGTTTGGTGAATCAATCATTGCAAACCAGAGTTTGCTTTCGAAGTCGCCCTGACGCCGGCGGTGACAACGGAACTGATTGGTTCGTGAGAATTTTTCTCGAGTGGAGGCTTTTGGTAACATTGCTCTTTGAATTTCTACAAAAGTTGAACTCGACCGCCCGATCCACCTCGATTTGGAAGAAGCATGTTTTTGAAATCTTCATCTTTTCTCAAATTGGCAATCTTCTTTTCTGCATTTTTTATGCTGGTGTCTCTTTTATTTCCCCAAAATCTGAAACCTAGAAAATGTCAAGAATACACCAAGGAATTCAGTGGGGGAAATCATTCTTTCAAAGGAATTGATTATTTCATAGAAATTTGCAACATAGGAATGTACGAAAACGCGGATTTTTTGCTTCTCAGCGTTTACGACTCAAACAGAAATGATCTTTTGGTTCAGAGAAAATTCAACGACAATTTGTATGCCCAATCCATCTTTAAAATCAAATTTTTTGACAATGGATTCAAATACTACAACGCTTCAGACCTCACCAAAGTTCAATATGATGAAATATTCGTCGAGGTTCCACCGAATTGGTGGGAAAAGTTCAAAGCGAATCACATGAATCCAAATTGAACCATCAAGATTGACTTTTTGAGGATCGGGGCTGGATTGAAGTGTCACATTATTTTTTCATCAAGACACGAATGGACTGGCGATCCCGCTCGTCGTGCAGAAAAATTTGAATTCTGCAAGGCGGCATGAAGCAAGAGTTAGTTTAAAGATGGCATCAAGAAACATTTTTCTTTTCGAACTTTTGCAAAGATGCAGCGATTGAAAAACAGGTATCTGCACCACCAGCAAAAACTACGCCAAATGCCTCAAAGAGTATGACGGGTGCAGAAATCCAGTCATTTATTTCAATCTGGAGATAATATGGCTTGACAATCCAATTGATGCCGAATCGAGAACAATGTAATTGAAATTTTCACCATTTACTAAAAAAGCAACGGTCCTGCTTTTCTTGCTCTACGGGCTGCTGCCGTTCTTTTTCAACTATATAAAATCTGAGCCCGATCGATGCGAAGAATATACAAAGAAATACAATGGTGGAAAGCATTCTTTCAAGGGCTCTGAGTATTTTATAGAAGTGTGCAACATGGGCACATATGAAAATCAAAAATTCTTGATCTTCAGAATCTTCGATTTTCAGAAACAAAATCTTTTGATCTGAAGAGAATTCAGCATCAATCTTTATATCTACATTTCGTTCGAAATCAAGATCTTCAAAAACGGTTTCAGCTATTTCGATTCTTCGGATTTCACCACTGCGCAGTTCGAAGAAATATTTGTCGAAATGCCACCCACATGGTGGGACAAGTTCGAAGCCAATCACACGAATCTGGATTCAATGCTTTTTGTCAGCGGAATCGCGTCCGATTCGATCGCGCGAGCGATGTCCCGGCAGCGGTGCACAGACGACAGGATCGATGCGGTGTCCAACGCCGCCGGACACCGCGGCCTGCCACATCCCGCCACCCTGGGAGGCACGTCGAGCCGCTGGCCGACGATGCGCAGTCCCGCCGGAGCGACGGCAGCGTTCGGGGCGATTGGCGAGTCCGGCACCGGCCTCGCGCTGGGGACTGCGGTCTTCAGCCAGGGATCGTGCCGGCGCAGTCGCCAAGTACGGTCGTGGCGGGTCTTGGCACGACGTGACGTGACGTGACGTCCGATGCGGCTGCGGCTGCGCGAGAACTCACCCGGGCCGCGCCGGCTGCGCGGACGATGGCTGCGGTCCGGACGGGACGTACGCGTCCAGCAGGCTGGCGCGGAAGCGCGCCGGCCCGAAGCGCGCGCGGGCCTGGTCGCGGGCCGCGTCGCCCATCGCCTTGCGCAGCGCCGGCTCGTCGATCAGCCGCGCCACCGCGCCGACCATCTCTCCGACCGAGCGGCACAGCAGGCCGGTCCTGCCGTGCTCGACCACCTGGCGATGGCGCGGGCAGTCCAGGACGACGCCGGGCAGGCCCGCCGCCATGGCCTGGATCAGGGACATCGGGTGGCCGCGCGGTCGCCACGGAGCGACGTACAGCCAGCCCCGCGCCAGCGCGTCGACGTGGTGCTCCGGCCCGATGCCGGTGCTGCGGATGCCGGCGGCCTCGAAGCGGCTCGCCAGGCACCGCCCCATGTCGCCGATCCAGGTGAACGCGATGTTCAGTTCCCGGGCGCCCAGCAGCACCGCGATCTGCGAGAGCACCTCGACCGGCGGCGTGCCGCGGTGCGCGCCGCCGCTGAGCACCAGTGGGTGGGACGCCTCCTCGCGCGGGACCTCCAGGAAGCGGCCGTTCACCGGACGCTCGACCAGGTGGCGGCTGCCGCCCCAGCCCCCCGGGACGGCGGACTCGGCGCGGGAGGTGAGGATGGCGACGCTGCGGACCGGGTGGATCAGGGCGCGCGCCATGGCGAGGACCAGCCAGTCCACCGCGCGCGCCGCTCCCGGGACGCCGCAGCCGGGCGACGCGCCACCGCCGTGCGGCGAATAGAAGACCGTGGCGCGCGGCGCGCACCGCCGCAGGGCCACGGCGCCGATGGCGCAGGACGCGAGACCGTGGAAATGGAGCGTGGCCGGACGGCGCTCGACGATCTCCCTGCGGCAGGCCTCGTAGAACGCCCGGTGCCGCGTCCGGCCGTCTCCTTCGCCGTCGCCGTCGCCGTCGCCCCGCACCAGCACCACGCGGGCATGCCGCTGAAGCCCCGGCAGGTGCCCGCGGGCCGCCGCGTCGTCGAGCAGGATCACCGACTGGGACTGCCCCAGCGACGCGAGTTCCCGCGTCGCGGGGCCCAGGAAGCCGTGCACCGCGTCGTTCGACGCGAACACCACGTGCAGCACGCCGGCGGGCGTCATCAGCGGGCCCCCTTCCTGCGCAGCACGATCCCGACCGTCCTGAACAGGATGGCCAGGTCGCGGACCATCGACCGGCTCTCGACATAGCGCCGGTCCAGCGCGACGCGCTCCTCGTAGGAGGTGTCGTTGCGGCCGCTGACCTGCCACAGGCCGGTCATGCCGGGCCGGACGCTGACGTAGTGCCAGCGGCTGCCGCCGTACTTCTCGAGTTCGGCCACCGTCACCGGACGCGGACCGACCAGGCGCATGTCGCCCCGGACGACGTTGAACAGCTGGGGCAGTTCGTCCAGGCTGGTGCGGCGCAGGAAGTCGCCCACCGCCGTGACGCGCGGGTCGCGGGTCAGCTTGCGGTCGCGTTCCCACTCCATCGCGGCGTGCGGATCGCGCGCGAGCAGCGCGGCCAGCACCGCGTCCGCGTCCCGGCGCATGGATCGGAACTTCAGGCAACGGAAGAGCCCGCCGTTCCTGCCGACGCGGTAATGGCCGAAGAGGATCGGCGCGCCGTCCGCGCGCCAGACCAGGGCCGCGACGGTCACCAGCACCGGCGTCAGCAGCACCAGCAGGACGCCGGCGAGCAGCCGGTCGAACCCCGCGCCGAGCGCGTCCGCGACGACCTCCGTTCGCCGCCCCGACCTGCCCGCGCCGACCCGCGCCTGCGCGGAGATGAAAAGCGCCACGTTCGACATGCTGACCTTCCCTTCGTTGAGTCCGATGGCTGCGACCGGAATCCAGTTTGGCGTCGGGGTCGGGCGACGCCTGCGCGCCATCGTCTGAAAGCCGGTTACGTCATGCCGCGCGGCGCCGTAGCGTCACGACTGACAGAGACAGCACGCCTCGACGCACGCCAGGGGTTTCGGCGGAGGAATTGAGTGATCCCACCAGGCCAATTTTTGCGAAGGATCCGAATGCTTGCCTTGAACTACCGGGGACCCTACCGGGTGCGTGTCTCGGAAAAACCCGACCCCGTCATCGAACACCCCAACGACGCCATCGTCCAGGTGCTGCGCGCCTGCATCTGCGGCTCCGACCTGCACCTCTACCACGGGCTGGTGCCCGACACGCGCGTGGGCACCACCTTCGGTCACGAGTTCGTCGGCACCGTGGTGGACGTCGGCAACTCGGTGCGCAACCTCAAGCGCGGCGACCGGGTGATCGTGCCTTTCAACGTCTTCTGCGGCAGCTGCTATTTCTGTCGCCGCGAGCTGTACGGCAACTGCCACAACACCAACCCGCAGGCCACCGCCGTCGGCGGCATCTACGGCTACTCGCACACCGCTGGCGGCTTCGACGGCGGGCAGGCGCAATTCGTGCGCGTGCCCTTCGCCGACGTCGGACCGACCCGCATTCCCGACGAGCTGCTGCTGGAGGACGCGGTGATGCTCACCGACGCCTTCCCCACCGGCTACCAGGCCGCCGAGATGGGCGGCATCCGCGAGGGCGACACCGTGGTGGTCTTCGGCGCCGGCCCGGTGGGCATCTTCGCGGCGAAGTCGGCCTGGCTGATGGGCGCCGGACGGGTGATCGTGGTCGATCACCTGGAGTACCGGCTGGCCTTCGTGCGGCAGTTCGCACAGTGCGAGACCATCGACTTCAAGTCGGTCGACGACATGGCCGTGCACATCAAGAAGATGACCGACGGGCTGGGCGCCGACGTCTGCATCGACTGCGTCGGCTGCGAGGCCGCGGGCAGCGCCATCCAGCACCTCACGGGCGTGAAGCTGAAGCTGCAGGGCGGCGCCGCCACCGTCCTGCACTGGGCCATCAACTCGGTGCGCAAGGGCGGCACGGTGTCGATCGTGGGCGTCTACGGCCCGACCTTCAACGCGGTGCCCATCGGCAACGCGGTCAACAAGGGCCTGACGCTGCGGATGAACCAGGCCAGCGTGAAGCGCCATCTGCCCCGCCTGATCGAGCACATCCAGGCCGGCCGCGTCGAGCCGCACAAGGTCATCACGCACCGCCTGCCGCTCGAGGAGGCGGCCGACGCCTACCACCTGTTCTCCAGCAAGCTCGACGGCTGCATCAAGCCGATCCTGATTCCCCCCGGCATCACCGTCTGACGCGCCAGGAACCCACCCATGGACACACCGCACGAAAAATTCGCCCACATCAAGGGCTGGGGCGCCGACCTGGACCCCGCCGACCGTCCCGCCTATCCCAAGGAGCGGACCCCGCCCCGGCTCGACCCGCCAGTGCGCTGGGAAGAGCCCGAGCCGCAGACCCGCCACGTCGAGGTGCTGCTGTCCAAGGAGCGGGACGCGATGACGCCCGTCTTCGGCAGCCCGCAGCCACCGCGCGGCGTGAGCGGGAGCGTGCGCCGCTTCGCCTTCGGCTACAGCGAGAACGACCTGCGCCACTGGCTGCTGCTGCTGCTGGCCGACCGGATCGACGTCGGCGAGGGCCTGGTCGAGGACCTGTCCCGGGGCCACGTCCCGCGCATCTACGCGGAGATGGGCGGGCGCGCCGAACTCGCGCACAACCCCATGGGCGCGGCGAAGAAGGCCCTGACCGTCGCGGCGGTGCTCGGCGTCGTCTACCTCGTCGCGCGACGCCGCACGACGCCCGGACGCTGACCCGGGCGACCACCCTTTCGGACCCACCCCACAGAAGGAGACTTCCCATGACCAACCTCGGCCCCGCCGGCGGTGCCGGTGCCCCGGCCTTCCCCTTCCCGACCACCGACAACCACGACGAGAACGCCTCGCCGGCCCTGGCGCCCCGGGTGGAACCCCCCACCGAGGACGCGCTGGACCACGGCATCGAGGAATCGTTTCCGGCCAGCGATCCGGTGTCGGTCAGCGTCACGGCCAAGCTGCCCGCCGCGCCCGCGGCGTCGGGTTCGGCCGTCGCCACGGCCGTCGCGCCGACCGCCCCGGGCGACGACGCGCCGGCCGGCACGCCGGGCACCGGCGAGAGCCTGTGCCGGGAGTGCGGCGGCAGCGGACGCACCGGCGACGGCGCGACGTGCCCGGCCTGCGAAGGCACGGGCAAGGTCAACGTGGGCATCGGCGGGGGCTGACCCCCGCCCGCGAATGAAAGCGGGGATGGGCGCGCGGCCGTACGGTGCCGTGCGCAGGCGCGGGACTAGTGGGCGCGCATCTTCGAGCGCAGCCGCGCGATCGACTGGCTGTGCAGTTGGCAGACGCGCGACTCGGTCACGCCCAGCACGGCGGCAATCTCCTTGAGGTTCATGTCCTGCTCGTAGTACATGCCCATGATGAAGCGCTCGCGCTCGGGCAGCGTGTCGATGGCGGCGACCAGCGCGGTGCGCAGGCGCTGGTCCTTCAGCAGGCTCATCGGATCGGCCTCGTTGTCGGCCACGGTGGCGTGGCGCTCCAGGAAGCTGTCGTCGTTCTCGCCCTGTCCTCCGCCCATGTCCTCCAGATAGACCAGCTGCGCGCCGCGCACCCGGCCGAGCAGGCCCTGGTATTCGGCCAGCGGCAGGCCGAGTTCGGCGGCGATCTCGGACTCGACCGGGGCGCGGCCCAAGCGATGCTCCAGCCGCGTGACGGCCCGCTCGATGTCCTTCTGGCTCTTGCGCGATCCGCGCGACAGCCAGTCGCCTTCGCGCAACTCGTCGAGCATCGCGCCACGGATGCGCTGGGTGGCGAAGGTCTCGAACTGCACGCCCTGGCTGGGCTCGTAGCGCGACAGCGCCTCGGCCAGGCCGATCATGCCGACCTGGATCAGGTCGTCGACCTCCACGTTCGGCGGCAGCTTGGCGATCATGTGGTGCGCGAGCCGCTGCACCAGCGGCACGTACTGCTTGATCTGGGCGTCGCGGCCGAGCTGACCGGTGGCCGTGTACATCGGGGCGGAGAAGGTGCCTGCGTGCATGGGGTGTCTGGGGTTCCGGGTTGCGGAGCGCTCGGGCCTCAGAGGGCGCAGGCGGCGGGCGAGAAGTAGAAGTCCATGTCGGCGGCGACCGGGTCGGTGGAGGTGCGATGCGCCGCGCGCATCGACAGGTCCACCAGTTCGCGCGCGTCCGCGGCCTTCCAGTCCTCGGGCACGCGCTGGCCGTCGGTCACGCCGCGCAGCGTCATGCGGTGGCGCATCAGCACGTCCAGCGCCGGCCCGATCTTGGCCGCCTCGTCGATCTTGGAGAGCACCGCCTGGTGCGTGCCGTCGGCCGTGAAGGCGGTGGCGATCTCGTCGAGCGTGTCGCCGTGCGCGCCGGCGTTGAGCACCAGCACGCGCCGGATGCCCGGGAGGTCGATCAGGTCCAGCAGTGCCTGGCGCTGCGGGTCGCGCGGCGCGATGCCGGCCGTGTCAATCAGCACCAGGCGCTTGCCCGCCAGCAGGCTGAGCATCTCCTGCAGTTCGACCTGGTCGTGCGCCTGGTGGGCGACGATGCCCAGTTCGCGGCCGAAGGCGCGTAGCTGTTCGTGCGCGCCGGCGCGCTGGACGTCCAGCGTGACCAGCCCGACGCTGCCCGCGCCCCAGCGCGCCACGCACTGCGAGGCCAGCTTGGCGATGGTGGTGGTCTTGCCCACGCCCGTCGCGCCGATGAGGGCGAAGGTGCCGCCCTCCTCCACGATCGACGGCGCATCGGCGTCGATGCCCAGGCGCCGCTCCAGCGTCTCCCGCATGGCCGCCACGGCGTCGCCGGTGTCGTCGGCGTGATCGATGAAGGCCAGCGGCTCGAGCACCTCGCGCGCCAGGGCCGGCGAATAGCCCGCGCGCACCAGCTTGAGCATGAGGTTCGAATGGACCGGATCGCGGCGTGCGCTGCCCAGCCAAGCGAGCGTGTTGAAGCGCTCCTCCATCAGGCGCTTCATCGCGTCGAGTTCGGCCATCAGGACCCGCGTCGCGGCCGCGCCCACGCCGCTGGCACCGCCCCGGGCGGCCGGCGACGGCGTGGCACGCACGGTGATCGGCGCGATCGCCGGCGCGGGCGCCTCGATCGGCACCGGCTCGAAGGCGGTGGCCGCGACGGGCGCCGCCACGGGCGCCGACGGCTCCACCGCCACCGGTGCCATCCAATCGGCCGACGGGGCCGGGGCCGGGGCGAATTCGGATGCCGGCTCTGGCTGGAACCAGCTCACCGGCGTCTGTGCCTGTGCCTGTGCCTGCGTTTGTGCCGGGGTCGGCGCGGCGGCGGGCGCGGCGAAGAACGACGGATCGTTGAACTGCGGGGACGCCGGCTGCGCCTGCGTCTGCTGGGCCTGCGTCAGCCGGTACTGCGGCTGGGGTTGCGGCTGCGGCTGGGGTTGCGGCACGGTGCCCCGGGCCTGCACCGGCGCGGCCACCGGCGCCGGGGCCGGCGCGGTGCCGTGGGTCTCGGTCTGGCGGCGCAGCATGCGCTCGCGCACGTAATCCTGGAACGACAGCGTGCTCATGGCCAGTTGCTCGACATCGGCCTGAACCACTTCCTCGGTGGTGGCGCCGGGGCCGGTTGCGACCAGCGCGTAGGGCGTGGGCGCGGCGTTGGACAGGCGCCGTTCGGCCTCGACGGGCGAGGCGGCCTGCCACGACGGCGCGAGCGGCTTCGGGGCCGGGGCTGGCTGCTGCGACGGCGCGTGGGCATGGACATGGGCACCGGATTGCGGCTGCGACTGCGGCACGCCCAGGGGCGACAGCGCCTCCTCGGTCGACGCCATCACCTCGACGCCGGTGCCGGTCTGCCGGTTCGACAGGATCAGCGTCGCGTCGCCGAAGGCGGCGCGGGCCAGGGCCAGCGCTTCGCGGGCGGTGGGGGCGTGAAAGCGTTGGATGTTCATGCGTTGGCTCCTCGCAGGATCGGACCGATGCGGATCGTGTGGGTTTCGGGAATCTCGCTGTGCGCCAGCACCTGCAGGCGGGGTGCGGCGCGCTTGACCAGGCGGGCGATGGCGCCGCGGATGCCGTCGGGCACCAGCAGGCAGGCCGGCACGCCGCGCTCTTCCTGCTTGAGCGCGACCTCGGCGGCGGTGCGCGTGAAGACCTCGGCCACGCCGGGGTCGAGCGCCGGAGCGTGGGGGTTGCCCAGGGCCTGCATCAGCAGCCGCTCGAAGCCCGGCTCGATGGCGATCACGTCGAGCTCCTTCACCGGGCCGTAGATCTGCTGCACGATGGCCGGGGCCAGGGCGGTGCGCACGCGGCGCACCAGCTCGGCGGGGTCGGCGTTGGCGCCGGCGTGCTCGGCCAGCGTCTCGACGATGGTGCGGATGTCGCGGATGTTCACGGATTCTTCCAGCAGCAGTTGCAGCACCTTCTGGAACGAGGCGAGCGACACCAGCTTGGGTACCACTTCCTCGATCAGCTTCGGCGCCAGTTTGCTCACGTGTTCGACCAGTTGTTGGGTTTCCGTGCGGCTCAGCAACTTCGCGGCCTGCACTTGCATCAAATGTGACAGGTGGGTGGCCATCACGGTCTCCGAATCAACGACCGTGAAACCGCCCATTTGTGCGGCTTCCTTCTGCCGCTCCTCGATCCAGTGGGCCGGCAGGCCGAAGGCCGGATCGGTGGTGGCGGTGCCCAGCAGCGGCATCGTGATGCCGCCCGGGTTGATGGCGAGGTACATGCCGGGGAAGGCCTCGCCCTCGGCCACCACCACGCCGCGCAGGGTCACGCGGTAGCCGCTGGGCTTGAGCTCGAGGTTGTCGCGCACGTGCACGGCCGGCGGCAGGAAACCGACCTCCTGGGCGAACTTGCGCCGCACGCCCTTGATGCGCGTGAGCAGGTCGCCCTGGCGGTCCTTGTCGACCAGCGCGATCAGCCGGTAGCCCAGCTCCAGGCCCAGCGGATCGACCGGCAGCAGGTCGTCCCAGGTCGCCTCGGCGTCGGCCGCGGGCGCGCCGGCGGCGGCCTCCGGCGCCACGGCGGCCGGACGCTTGTGGCTGGCCCAGGCGCCATAGCCCAGCAGCGCGGCCATGCCCAGGAACACCACGTGCGGCATGCCCGGGATCACGCCCAGCAGCCCCAGGATGCCGGCCGTGAGGCCCAGCACGCGCGGCGAGGTCAGCAGCTGGGAGATGATCTGCTTGCCCACGTCGTCCTCGCGGCCCACGCGCGAGACCACCATCGCCGCGGCCACCGAGATCAGCAGGCCCGGGATCTGCGCCACCAGCGCGTCGCCCACGGCCAGCAGGATGTACGTGTCGGCCGCCTTGCCCGCCGACAGGCCGTGCTGCAGCACGCCGATGGCGAAGCCCCCGACGATGCTGATGATCAGGATCAGGATGCCGGCGATGGCGTCGCCGCGCACGAACTTCGAGGCACCGTCCATGGAGCCGAAGAAGTTCGCCTCCTCGGCCACCTCCAGGCGCCGGCGGCGGGCCTCCTTCTCGTCGATGTTGCCCGAGCTCAGGTCGGCGTCGACCGCCATCTGCTTGCCGGGCATGGCGTCGAGCGTGAAGCGTGCCGACACCTCGGCGATGCGCTCGGAGCCCTTGGTCACCACCACGAAGTTGATCACCACCAGGATCGCGAAGACGATCAGGCCGACGGCGAAGTTGCCGCCGATGAGGAAGTGGCCGAAGGCCTCGATCACCGCGCCGGCCGCGCCCGGGCCGGTGTGGCCCTCCAGCAGCACGACGCGCGTGGAGGCGACGTTGAGCGACAGGCGCATCAGCGTGGTGAGCAGCAGCACGCTCGGGAAGGCCGCGAAGTCCAGCGGCCGCACCATGTAGGCCGCCACCATCATCACCATCAGCGCGACGGCGATGTTCAGCGTGAAGAACACGTCGAGCATCGCCGGCGGGATCGGCAGCACCATCAGCGCCAGGATCGAGATCACCAGCAGCGGCGCGGCCGCGCGCTGGACCACGCCACCGTGGGTGCCCATCCATTGGCGGGCCGAAGCGATGTTCTGGATCATGGGGTGGCGGTCTTCTTGTGGAGCGGGTCGAGTTCGGGCGGCACGAACGGCTCGGGCACCGAAGCGGGCATGGGGCCTTCGCCGCGCAGCGCGGCCTTCAGGCGATAGACATAGGCCAGCACCTGGGCCACGGCCGTGTAGAGGCTCGAGGGGATGGCCTGGTCGATCTCGGCATGGGCGAACAGCGCGCGCGCGAGCATCGGCGACTGCACCACCGGAATCCGGTGCTCGGTGGCGATGTCGCGGATGCGCATGGCCAGCAGGTCGGCGCCCTTGGAGATCACCTGGGGCGCGCTCATGGTCTGGTCGTCGTAGCGCACCGCCACGGCGAAGTGCGTCGGGTTCATCAGGATGAAGTCGGCCTTGGGCACGGCGCCGATGCTCGCGCGCTGCGAGATCTCGCGCGCGGCGCTGCGCTGGCGGCCCTTGGTGTGGGGATCGCCCTCGGACTCCTTGTGCTCCTGCTTGACGTCCTCGTGCGACATCTTCAGCTTGGCGCGGTGGAAGAAGCCCTGCAGCGGCACGTCGACCACCGCCGCGCTCAGCACCACCAGCAGCATCAGCCCCATGCCCGAGACCAGCCAGTCGCCCAGCGTGCGCAGGGCCGCGGGCGCGGGCTGCGTCATCATCTGCGTGACCGTGCCGATCGAGCCGCTGAGGAACATCCAGCCCGTCATGCCCAGCAGCGCCGACATGAACACCAGCTTGGCGACGTTGAAGAGCTGCTGCTTGGAGAACAGGTTGGTGAAGCCCGAGAGCGGGTTGAGCCGGCTGAAGTCGGGCGTGATGGCCTTCGCGCTGGCCACCCAGCCGCCCGCGGCGATCGTGCTGGCCACGGCGGCGAACAGCACGATGGCGGCGAAGACCGAGCACACCAGAAGCCCGAAGCCCACCAGCTTCACCAGCCGCACGAGCATCTGGGCCGGGTCCGACACGGTGGCGGCATCGAAGACCAGCGCCTGCGCGAGCGCGGTGCGCATCGCCTCGAAACCCGTGGGCGCCAGCAGCATCAGCGCGACCGCGCCGGTGCCCACCACCGCCAGGTGCGACAGGTCGCGCGACCGCGCGACCTGGCCGTCCTTGCGGGCTTTGTCGAGCTTGCGCTGGCTGGCGGGAAGGTTGCGGTCCTGGCTGGTGGATGACATGGCGAGGCGGTGTGCGTTGCCAGGAATTGTCCGCAGCCGGGGGGAAATCTAAAGGCGGATCAGAGGGGGAAAACGGCGCCTTTCGGCGGGGCTGGCGCACCTTCTTTCCTTGCCATTCACCCCCTGGGAATACGAACACGGACGTCGAGATTTTTCACATTCGCGCTCGGGTCGACCCCACCATTCGCCCTTTTTTCCGAATCGAGAAACGGGGTGACTCATGGAATGGCAACGGGCTTTCGTCGGTGATGGGGATGCCACCACGGCGGGTGGTGAGGTCAAGGCGCGGGCACAGGCATTTCCCGTCACCCTCGGCAACGACCCCAGGCACGCGTGTTTCGAGGGCGACCCCGTCTGGTGCCCGATCTGCAAACACACGGGCGTCACCCGGTGCGTGCCGCCGTTTCGCCCGCACACCGGCCCCGACGGCCGGCAGGCCAACCTCGACGGCGACCTGTGCGTCTGCCGGTGCCCGGTTCCACCGCGCCTGGTGGCACGCTCCCGCGACGTCACGATGCGCTTCGCGGCCCACGAGATCGTCAACATGCCCGGGGCCTCCGGCTGGATGACCTACGCGGGACACACCGAGCCGTCGAGCCGGTACGACAAGTTCTTCCAGATCCACGACGCAGCCACGGGCCGACCGGTGGACGGCTTCGCCTACGGCATCAAGGCCCACGACGACGAGCACCACGACGAACATATGCCGGCCTGCGACTTCGGACGACTCGAACACGTCACTTTTCCAAAACAAAGGCTGCCTCCTTCCGGTGAGCAGTCGGGTCCTGAATGATCGGCAGGCTTCGAAGGCGACCCAAGGCATCCTGTTCGTCATCGGGCGTGCGCCCTGACCCGTCCGCTGCCGCCTCAGCGCTGAGCCGCCTCGGTCGCCGCCACCTTGGCCGCGCGAACGGGCTCGCGAGTCGGGCTCGCCGGCTCGCGCGCCGCGCCCTTGCTTGGCGCCGCCTTGTCCTGCGCCTTCATCTGGTCCGTGATCGCCTTCACCGCGTCGTTGCCTTCCATCGCCGGGCCGCCGCCCATCAGGCGCGACTCGCCCTCGCGCGTGAGCACGGTGATGCTGATGCGGCGGTTCACGGGCGCGAGCCTGTTGTCCTTGTCGAGCAGGTCGCTCGCGGCCACGCCGACCACGCGCACCAGCTTGTCGTCGGGCATGCCCGAGGCCACCAGTTCGCGCCGCGAGGCGTTGGCCCGGTCGGCCGACAGTTCCCAGTTGCCATAGCCCCGGTCGCCGTTGCCATAGGGCGCGGCGTCGGTGTGGCCGGCCAGGCTGACGCGGTTCTCGATGCCGTTCAACGCGGTGCCGATGTCCTGCAGGATGGTCCGCATGTAGGGCTTCACCAGCGCGCTGCCGCTGTCGAACATGGGGCGGTTCTGGTCGTCGACGATCTGGATCTCCAGGCCGTCGATCGACATCTGCAGCCGGATCTGCGAGCGGTACTCGCGCAGCTTGGGGTTGTTCTCGATCAGGTCCTCGATCTTCGCGCGCAGCGTGGCCATGCGCTTGGCGTCCTGCTGGCGGGCCAGCTCGGCCTGGCCGGGCTCGGCGGGCTTGGACTTGGCCTCGCCCTGCGCGCTCTTGATCTCCCCGTGCGTGCGCGAGAGGTCCTTGCCCCCGCCGGTGACGATGCTGGAGCTGCTGCCCGAACCCGGGCCGCCCGACATCTCCACCTTCAGCGGCGCATGGAAGTACGACGCGATGCCCTGCAGGTCGCCCTTGGCGGTCGAGCCCAGCAGCCACATCAGCAGGAAGAACGCCATCATGGCCGTCACGAAGTCGGCGTACGCGATCTTCCAGGCGCCGCCGTGGTGCGCGTGCGCCGACTTCTTCACGCGCTTGATGATGATCGGCTGGAGCTTCTTCGCCCCCTGTGCACTGGCCATGTCAGCTTCCTTGTGTCACTTCTTCTTCACGTAGGTCTCCAGCTCGCTGAAGCTGGGACGTTCCGTGGAGAACAGCACCTTGCGCCCGAACTCGATCGCGGTGGTGGGGTTGTAGCCCTGCATGCTGGCCAGCAGCGTGGTCTTGATGCACTGCAGTTCCTTGGAACCGTCCTCGACCTTCTGCTCCAGCAGCCCGCCCAGCGGCTCCACGATGCCGTAGGCCAGCAGGATGCCCAGGAAGGTGCCCACCAGCGCCGAGCCGATCATGCCGCCGAGCACCGCCGGCGGCTGGCCCACCGAGCCCATGGTGTTGACCACGCCCAGCACCGCCGCCACGATGCCGAAGGCCGGCAGGCCGCCCGCGAGCCGCGCGATGGCCGCCACCGGCGCGTGCGCCTCCGAATGGTGGGTGTCGATCTCGCTGTCCATCAGCGCCTCGATCTCGTGGGCGTTGAGGTTGCCCGAGACCATCATGCGCAGGTAGTCGGTGGTGAACTCGACGACGTGGTGGTCGCCCGCGAGCTTGGGGTACTTCTGGAAGATCGGCGAGTCCTGCGGGGTCTCCACGTCCTTCTCGATCGACATCAGGCCGTCCTTGCGCGCCTTCTGCAGGATGTCGTAGAGCAGCGCCATCAGGTCCAGGTAGCGCGCCTTGGTGTACTTGGAGCCCTTGAAGGCGCTGGGCAGCAGCTTCAGGGTGCTCTTGAGCACCTTGGGCTGGTTGTTCACGACGAAGGCGCCGATGGCCCCTCCCCCGATCACCATCAGCTCGATGGGCAGCGCGTGGAGCACGACGCCGATGTTGCCGCCGTGGATGATGTAGCCACCGAAGATGCAGCCGATCGCGACGAGATAACCAATGATGACGAACATGGAGTGAGGGCCCGGCTTTCTTCTTCAGTAGGCTTGTATTGGGCCGCGACACGGGGCCCGACGGTCCATGAATAAGGGCCCGCGAAGGGCCCTTGTTCCGGTCTTAGGTAGCGCGCGCTCACCGCTGCGCCCGCTCCGCGCGGCTATTGCAGCTGGATGCTGCCCGCGGCCGCGCCCTTGCCCGCGCGCGCCGGCGGCACGCACAGGCCGCAGGCGAAGTGGCGCGCGTTCTCGTAGGGCTCGGTGACGAACTGGCCGCCGCACTTGCAGCACTTGGTCATGGCCAGCATCTGGTTCTCCATGAAGCGCACCAGGCGCCAGGCCCGCGTGATCGACAGCTGCGCGTCGAGTCCGCACACGCCGACCTGCTCGGTGTAGAGCTGGTAGGCCTTGATCAGCGCGTCGATGCCCTCGAGCGTGCTGGTCTTGGCGAGGTAGGTGTAGATGTTGTGGAACAGCGAGGCGTGGATGTTGGGCTGCCACGTCAGGAACCAGTCGGTGGAGAACGGCAGCTGGCCCTTCGAAGGCGACTTGCCCGCCACTTCCTTGTAGAGGCGCAGGAGCCGCTCGTAGGAGAGTTCGGTCTCGCTCTCCAGGACCTGGAGCCGGGCACCCATCTCGATCAGGCTGACCGCCCGTTCGATCTGACGCGATTCACCGACGATGCTTTTGTGGGCGGGCATGAGTGACAGGCTCCTTCGGAAAAACGAGACGGGCGGCGATTCAGAGCGAGGCTTCGGCGAAGCGGCTGGACATGAGCAGGTTCGCGTGGAGCATGGCGGTGGACTCGTTGGTGGTGCGCGCGGGGAGGTTGTGCTGGGTCAGCAGGTTCCACACCATGTCGTCGTCGGCGCGGAAGCGGCACAGCAGCATGTTGCTGGAGGCGAGCTTCATGATCTGGGAGGGCGACAGGGTGGCGATGAGGTCGGCCGATTCCTCCGAGATCCCGAGGCGGAACAGCGCCTGGGCCTTGTCCTGGCGGATCAGGCTCTGGGACAGCATGAGGTAGGTGAGGTTGGCTTCCTTGATCTCCGTCAGCATCTGTTCGCTCGTCATCTGGTGCCTTTCGCGGACCGCGGTCCTGTCGTTCGATGAGGCGATTGTGGACGGCGCAACAAAAACTTTAATAGGCAAAAAACCGTTAACCGGGACCGGTTCTCCGACACGACGGCAAGGCAAATTCCTACATCCAAGGTACTCACGTAAAACAAATGGATTCAGAAATTCGATTTCTATCGGATCAACAAAATCGACTTGTGTAACCTTTCCTACTCGTTACAGTTTGAAATACGGAATTTCTAAATCTTTCGCCTACGCCCTCGAAAAGACGTCGGGAGCCCTCGGCAACCCCATCTTTTTTGTAACAGCGCATGAGATTCAGCCCAAAATCGTTGTTTTTAGTCGACGAAAATGCCAACTTTTGCTCATTTGAGACTTTGTCCGACACCGCGTTCCACGCCCTGCGCGCTTGGCGATCGCGCTTATCGATCCCCGGGGCGGTTTCTTGAGGGTCAAAAAGAAAAATAAAAAGCCTAAAGACTCCGGCCCGACCGCCCGAAAACCACACATCGGGCCTCACAGCGAGGTTTGACCGGTAAGCCAGTGTCAGTGACTGGCGATGACATTGGCAGCGATGCCGTAACTCAACACCCTCAAGGAATCTGATCATGCCTTCCGTCATTAATACGAACATCAACTCGCTCAACGCCCAGCGCAACCTCGGCGCCAGCCAGAACTCGCTGACCACGTCGATGCAGCGCCTGTCCTCCGGCATGCGCATCAACAGCGCCAAGGACGACGCCGCCGGCCTCGCCATCTCCGAGCGCATGACCGCCCAGATCAAGGGCCTGACGCAAGCCGGCCGCAACGCCAACGACGGCATCTCGCTGGCGCAGACCGCCGAAAGCGCCCTGGGCACCATCAGCACCAACCTGCAGCGCGTCCGCGAGATCGCCGTGCAGTCCCGCAACGCCACCAACTCCAGCGACGACCGCGCCGCCCTGCAGAAGGAAGTGGTCCAGCTGAAGGCGGAAATCGGCCGCGTGGCCAGCCAGACCTCCTTCAACGGCAACAAGCTGCTCGACGGCAGCTTCAGCGCCCAGGCCTTCCAGGTGGGCGCGAACCAGGGCGACACCATCACGATCGCCAGCCTGGCCAACGCCAACGTGAACCAACTGGGCTCCTGGACCAGCGTCGACGCCTACACCGCCACCACGACGGGCGTGGCCCCGGCCGCCTTCGGCGGCATCACGGCCAACGCGTTCAGCATCAACGGCGTGAGCATCGGCGCCGTGAACGCCGGCACCGACGTCGCCACCCAGGGCGCCAACGTCGCCGCCGCGATCAACAAGAAGAGCTCGGAATCCGGTGTGGTCGCGACGGCCGCCGCCTCGGGCGCCATCACGCTGACCTCCAACGGCAGCTCGCCGATCACCGTGGCCGGCACCGTGACCAACACCGGCCTGACCGTCGGCTCGACGGCCGCCACCATCACCACCGCCGGCACCGCGCAGACCGGTTTCGCCGGCCTGTCGGTGGACACGGTCGACGGCGCCGACAACGCCATCCTGGCCATGGACGCCGCGCTGAAGTCGGTCAACTCATCGCGCGCCGACCTGGGCGCCATCCAGAACCGCTTCGAATCGGTGGTCTCCAACCTCGCCAGCTCGGCCGAGAACCTGACCGCCTCGCGCAGCCGGATCACGGACGCCGACTTCGCGGCCGAAACCGCTAACCTGTCGCGCTCGCAGATCCTGCAGCAGGCCGGCACGGCGATGGTGGCCCAGGCCAACCAGCTGCCCCAGGGCGTGCTGTCGCTGCTGCGCTGATCCCGGCCGCAAAGACGACAACAGGGGGCTCTTCAGGGTCTTCCTGAAGGGTTTGCCCCCAGGCGGCGAACGGAGAATTCCGTTCGCCGCCTTTTGCATGACGCATCCGTGGCGTGCGTGAGCGCCACCTTCGGACAAGCAGAGGAGAAAGACCATGGCAACCATCTCATCGGCCGGCATCGGCAGCGGCCTGGACGTCGACAGCATCGTGACCAAGCTCATGGCCGTGGAAAAGCGGCCGTTGACCTCGCTGCAGACCAAGGCCAGCACCCTCGACAGCAAGATCTCGGCCTTCGGCTCCATCAAGTCGCAACTGTCCTCCCTGTCCGACGCGGCCGGGGCGCTGGCCAAGGCCGCGATCTGGGACGGCAAGACGGCCGCCACGGGCAACGCCGCGGCCATCTCGGCCTCCCTCACCGGCACGGCCAACGCCTCCATCAGTTCGTTCGAGATCTCGGTCTCGACGCTGGCGCGCGCGCAGACCGCGGCGTCGGCGGCCGTCAGCCCGCCGGGTTCTCCGGTGGGCAGCGGCAGCCTGTCGATCGCGCTGGGCGCGTGGAGCGGCGGGCCGACCCCCGCGTTCACGCAGGGCGCGGCGGCGGCGATCAAGGTCGACGTGACGGCCACCGACACCCTGGGCAGCATCGCCACCAAGATCAACGCGTCGGGCGCCGGCGTCTCGGCCACGGTCCTGAAGGACGCCTCGGGCGAGCGGCTGATGATGCGCTCGACCGCCACCGGAGAGGCGGCCGGCTTCCGCATCCAGGCCACCGACGACGGCGGCGCCGCGGGCGCCCCCGGACTGGGCCTGCTGGCCTTCGACGATCCGGCCGGCGGCAAGGGCATGGCCGCGGGCAAGGTGCAGTACGGCGAGGACGCCAAGGCCACCATCAACGGCATCGACATCACCTCGCCCACCAACACCCTGGTCGACAACGTGCCCGGGCTGTCGCTCACGCTCTCGCAGGTCACCACCGCGCCGGTGAAGGTCGACGTGACGTCCGACACCAGCGCCATGCGCACCGCGATCAAGACCTTCGTGACCGCCTACAACGCCACCAACGACATGTTCGCCGCGGCGACCAAGTACGACCCCACCACCAAGACCGCCGCCCTGCTCCAGGGCGACGGCACCACGCGTGGACTGCAGAACGCCCTGCGCGGCATGGTGGGCGCGGCCTCGGGCGGCGGCGCCATCACGCAGCTGTCGGACCTGGGCATCGAGGTGAGCAAGGACAAGACCGGCAAGCTGGTGGTCGACGACGCCAAGCTCACCAAGGCGCTCGCCGATCCGGCGGCGGTCCGGCAGTTCTTCTCCGGCATCGCCGCGCCGGGCGCGACGACGGCCGGCGCGACCGCGGGCGGCGCCGCCGTCCCCGCCAGCGACGCGACGGCCGGCTTCGCCAGCCGCTTCTCCACCTTCGCGCAGGAGGCCATCGGCACCAGCGGCACGCTCGGCAGCAAGACCGAATCGCTGCAGCTGCAGAAGACCGCCAACGACAAGGACCAGGACCGGGTGAACACGCGCCTGACGCTGACCGAGACGCGCCTGCGCAAGCAGTACGCCTCGCTCGACACCACCGTCTCGTCGCTGACGGCGCTCAACACCTACATCACGCAACAAATCGCACAGTGGAACAAGTCGAACTGAAACGGGCCTTGAGTTCCCGCACCGGCTGCCGATAACAAAAGCAAGAACTGCAAAGGACACGCGCCATGTACACACCTCCCAGCCTCCGCGCCGCCTCGGCCTACAAGACCGTCGGCGCCCAGTCGAGCGTCGATGGCGCCGACGCCCATCAGCTCATCGTGCTGCTGTTCGACGGCCTGCTGCAGGCCGTCAACGCGGCGCGCGGCGCGCTCTCGCGCGGCGACGTGGCGACCAAGGGCGCGCAGATCCAGCGCGCGGTGCGCTTTCTGGAGGAAGGCCTCAAGGGCGGGTTGGACGACAAGCGCGGCGGCGAGCTGGCCCAGCGCCTGCGCGCCCTCTACGACTACTGCATCCAGCGCCTGACGCAGGGCAACGTGCGCAACGACGTCGGCGCCCTGGCCGAGGTGGTCGCGCTGATCACGCCGGTGGCCGACGGCTGGAAGGAAATGGGCCGCCAGCGCAGCGCGCAACCCGCGTGAGCGCCGTCGCCATGTCCATGCAGCCCCACCGAATCGAGTCCCCCATGCAAGAACGTCTGCTCGACTACTACACCGCCATCGAGGAGGCCAGCAGCCAGATGCTGCGCGCCGCCCGTCGCGAGGACTGGGACGCCGTGGTGCGCTGCGAGGGCGTGTGCGTGGTGCTCATCGAGCAGCTGCGCTACAAGGCCCGCTCGGAGGACCTGCCGCGCGAGGATCGCGCCGAGAAGATGCGCGTGATGCAGCGCATCCTGCGCCACGACGCGGAGATCCGCACGCTGGCCGAGCCCTGGCTGTCGCAGTTCGACCAGCTGCTCGAACCGCGCGCGCAGCAGGTCCACTGACCCCGGGCCCGCGGGCGCGCCCTGCCCGCTCCGCGGTCCTTCAGCCCCCGGCCACGATCGCCGCGATCGCCTGGCCCACTTCCGTCGTCGAGGCCTCGCCGCCCAGGTCGCGCGTGCGCGGACCCCGGGCCAGCACCTGCTCGATGGCCGCCACGATCGCGTCGTGCGCCGGCCGGCAGCCCAGGAAATCCAGCATCAGCGCGCCCGACCAGATCATGGCGATCGGGTTGGCGATGTTCTGGCCGTAGATGTCCGGCGCTGAGCCGTGCACGGGCTCGAACAGCGACGGGAAATTCCGCTCCGGGTTCAGGTTGGCCGAGGGCGCCAGGCCGATGGTGCCGGTGGTCGCCGGCCCCAGGTCCGAGAGGATGTCGCCGAACAGGTTGCTCGCCACCACGACGTCGAAGCGCTGGGGCTGCATGACGAAGCGCGCGGTCAGGATGTCGATGTGCTGCTTGTCGGTCGTGACCTCCGGGTAGTCCCGTCCCACCGCGTCGGCGCGGCCGTCCCACCAGGGCATGCTGATGGCGATGCCGTTGCTCTTGGTGGCCACGGTCAGGTGCTTGCGCGGGCGCGACTTCGCCAGTTCGTAGGCGTACTTCAGCACGCGGTCGGTGCCGTGCCGCGAGAACACCGATTCCTGGATCACGATCTCGCGCTCGGTGCCCGCGTACATCACGCCCCCGAGGTTGGTGTACTCGCCCTCGGTGTTCTCGCGCACCACGAAGTAGTCGATGTCCCCGGGCTTGCGGCCGGCCAGCGGACACGGCACGCCCTCGAACAGGCGCACCGGCCGCAGGTTGATGTACTGGTCGAACTCGCGGCGGAACTTCAGCAGCGACCCCCACAGCGACACGTGGTCGGGCACGGTGGCGGGCCAGCCGACGGCGCCGAAGTAGATCGCGTCCATCGGCTGGAGTTGCGCCTTCCAGTCGTCCGGCATCATCTGGCCGTGCCTGGCGTGGTAGTCGCAGCTGGCCCAGTCGATGGGCTTGAGGTTCAGGGTCAGCTCGAAGCGCTTCGCGGCGGCCTCGAGCACGCGGACGCCCTCGGGAATGACTTCCTTGCCGATGCCGTCGCCGGGGATGAGTGCGATGTCGAAGGGGCGGTTGCTCATGGGTGCGGGTCTCCTGGAGTCGGATGGGGGGTGGATGGGAAGGGCTGGAAGGCCTCCAGTGTCGTGAATTCACGCTCGCCCTACCATCGGGTGTTTCGTCAATCGATCGTGCACGCCGCGTGAACAACACCCCCGCCACCGAGGACCTGCGCGTCTTCGTCGCCGTCACCCGCCAGACCAGCTTCCGTGCCGCCGCGCAGGCGCTGGGCGTGTCGCCGGCCTACGTGACCAAGCGCATCCGGGTGCTGGAGACCCAGCTGGCGACCCGGCTGCTGCACCGCACGACGCGGCGCGTGACCATCACCGAGGAAGGCGAGCGCGTCTATGCCTGGGCGCTGCGCGTGCTCGACGACCTCGACAGCCTGGTCGAGGAGGTGGCCGCCGCGCGGCGCGCCCCGCGCGGCCTGCTGCGCGTGAGCGGCAGCTTCGGTTTCGGCCGCCAGGTGGTGGCGCCGGCGCTGGCGCGGATGATCGCCGCGCACCCGACGATGGCGGTGCGCCTGGAGCTGTTCGACCACCTCATCGACATCGCCGACGGCGGCTTCGACCTGGACGTGCGCGTGGGCGACGACATCGCGCCGCAGTTCATCGCGCGCCGGCTCGCGGCCAACCACCGGGTGCTGTGCGCGGCGCCCGACTACCTCGCGCGGCGCGGCGCCCCGCAGGCGCTGGCCGACCTGGCCGCGCACGACTGCCTGGTGATCCGCGAGCGCGACCACCCGTTCGGCGTCTGGAAGCTGGCCGCCGCCGGCGGGGGCACGCAGACCGTGAAGGTGACCGGGCCGATGTCCACCAACCACGGCGAGATCGCCGTGCAGTGGGCGGTCGACGGCCGGGGCATCGTGCTGCGCTCGATCTGGCAGGTCGGCGCGCTGCTGCGCGACGGCCGCCTGGCGCGCGTGCTGCCGGACTACCGGCAGGAGGCCAACGTCTGGGCGGTCTACCCGACGCGCCTGGCGCAGTCGGCCAAGGTGCGGGTGTGCGTGGAATTCCTGGAGCGGTCGTTCGCGGGGATCGACGGCGGCACCGCGACGCGCTCCTGAAGCCGCCTCACACCTGCATGTTCATGATGTCGCTGTAGGCCTGCACCATCCGGTTGCGCACGTGCAGCGTGGCCTGGAAGCCGATCTGCGACTTCTGGATGGCGAGCATGGTCTCCTCCAGGCCGACCTTCGGATTCTCCATCTGCACTTCGCGCTGCATGGAGGTGGCCTGGGTCTGGGCGCTGCTGACGGCGCCGAGGGCGCCCCGCAGGGCGCCGGCGAAGCCACCCTCCGGGGCGGCCTCGACCGCGCGCGAGGCGTCGGCGGAGCGGGCGACGAGGGGGACGGTGACGGGTGCGAGACGGAGTTCCATGGCACCGATGCTAGGGGCGCGGGCACCGATCGATCCCCGGGAAATGACGGTGAAAGGTGCGCTTTATCGGGCTTATGGCGGCGCCGGGCGGATCGAATAATCGCTGCCAGTGGAAGGCAACCGGGCCGTCCGCCGCCTTACCGATTGCCACCATGTCCGCTGTCGCCGATCTGCCTGCCGCCTCTTTCTCCAACGCCGCGCCGGCGCCCGCCTGGGGCGGCCGCCTCGCGACGATGGACCGTCGCAAGCGCATGCGCCTCGCGCTGGGCGCGGTCGTGCTGGTGGCCGTGGCCATCGCCGCGGTCGTGCTCGGACGCCAGCCCGACTGGCGCGTGCTGTTCGCCAACCTGAGCGACAAGGACGGCGGCGCCGTCGTCGCCCAGCTCGCGACGATGAACATCCCCTACAAGTACTCCGACGGCGGCGGCGCGGTCATGGTGCCGGCCGACAAGGTCCACGACGTGCGCCTGCGCCTGGCCTCCCAGGGCCTGCCCAAGGGATCGGTCGCGGGCTTCGAGCTGATGGAGAACAGCCGCTTCGGCATGACGCAGTTCCAGGAGAAGCTCAACTTCCAGCGCGGGCTGGAGGGCGAGCTCACGCGCTCGATCCAGGCCCTGGGCTCGGTGCAGAGCGCCCGCGTCCACCTGGCGCTGCCCAGCCAGAACGGCTTCTTCCGCGAGCAGCAGAAACCCTCGGCCTCGGTGCTGCTGAGCCTCTACCCCGGCCGCGCCCTGGAGCGCGCCCAGATCGCCGGCATCGTCCACCTGGTGGCCTCCAGCGTGCCCGAACTCGCCCCCACGGCCGTCAGCGTGCTCGACGACAGCGGCAAGCTGCTGTCGGACAGCGGCGCCGCCGGCGACGCGGCCGGCGCGGTGGACGGACAGCAGCTGCAATACCGCCAGCAGCTCGAACAGCTCTACACCCGCCGCATCCTGGACATCCTGGAGCCGGTGGTGGGCCGCCAGAACGTGAAGGCGCAGGTCACGGCCGACGTCGACTTCTCGCAGACCGAGGCCACCTCCGAGGAGCACCGCCCCAACCTCACGGCCGATGCCAGCGCGGTGCGCAGCCAGCAGACGGTGGAGACCACCGGGGCCGCCGCGGCCGGTGGCGCCGGCGCGGGCGGCGTGCCCGGCGCGACCACCAACCAGCCGCCCGGCCCCTCGACCGCCCCGGTCAACGGCGCCGCCGCCCCGCTCGCGCCCGCCGCCGCGACGGCGGCCACGGCCGGCGCCGCCGCGGCCACCGCCGCCAAGCCCCCGGGCAAGCGCGAATCCATCACCAACTACGAGGTCGACAAGACGGTCAAGACCGTGCGCGGCGCCACCGGCCAGATCCGCCGCCTGAGCGCCGCCGTGGTGGTCAACTACCAGAACATCGCCGACGCCCAGGGCAAGAGCAGCCCGACCGCGCTGTCGCCCCAGCAGATCGAGCAGATGACCGCGCTGGTGCGCGAGACCATCGGCTTCAGCAAGGACCGTGGCGACTCGGTCAACCTGATGAACGCGCCCTTCCTGGTCGACGCGACGTCCCAGGCGCCGGAACTGCCGCTGTGGAAGAAGCCCGAGACCCTGGAGCTGGTGCGCAGCCTGGCCTGGCCGATCGGCCTGGCGGTGATCGGCACGATCGTGCTGTTCGGCATGGTGCGCCCCGGCCTGAAGGCGATGGCGGTGGTGCCGCAGCCCGCCGCGCTGCCCTCCCCCGGCGCCCTCGGCGCGCTGGCCGCGCCCGGCGCCACGCTGGACACCCTGCTGTCCGAGGAACCCCTGCGCCCGGCGCTGGCCGCTTCCGCCGGCGGCGCCACGGGCATCGGCATGGGGGTCGGCGCGAGTGCCGCGGCGCTGCCCACGCCGGCGCCGCCCGAGGTGGTGCCCGAGCAGGCCCGCCTGGAGGGCGCCCGCCAGATGGCGCGTGACAACCCCGGCGCGGTGGCCAACATCGTCAAGGGCTGGGTCAACGGCGACGCCGCCGCGTCCCCGGCCGGCGCCTGATCGGTCATGGCCATGGACGAACAGGGACTCAGCGACGCGGCGATCCTGCTGATGTCGCTCGGCGAGGAGGAAGCCGGCCAGGTGCTGCGCCACCTCTCGCCACGTGAAGTGCAGAAGATCGGCGAGACCATCGCCAAGACGCGCGCCGTCTCGCGCGAGCGCCTGGGGCAGGTGGCCGACCGCTTCGTCACCGCCACGGCCGGACAGAGCCTGTTCGCCGCCGACACCAGCGACTACGTGCGCGCGGTGATGCAGCGCGCGCTGGGCACGGAGAAGGCCGCGATCCTGGTCGACCGCATCCTGCAGACCGCCGACCTCACCGGCATCGAGAACCTGAAGTGGATGGACGCCGCCTCGGTGGCCGAGGTGCTGAAGGTGGAGCACCCGCAGATCGTCGCGGCGATCCTGGTGCACCTGGAGCCCGAGCACGCCTCGGCCATCCTGGTGGCGCTGCCCGAGGCGCTGCGCGCGGAGGTGCTGCTGCGCGTGGCCACGCTCGAGGGCATCCAGCCCGCCGCGCTGGAGGACCTCAACGAGGTGATGTTCCGCGTGCTGGCCGGCGGCGGCAAGATCAAGAAGGCGTCGCTCGGCGGCGCCAAGACCGCCGCCGGGATGATCAACATGCTCGGCGCGGGCGTGGACACCCAGGCGATCGACGCCATCCGCATGCACGACCCGGACCTGGCCCAGCAGATCGCCGACCTGATGTTCGTCTTCGACGACGTCATGAAGCTCGACGACAAGGCGCTGCAGCTGGTGCTCAAGGAAGTTGCCTCGGAGACGCTCATCGTCGCCCTCAAGGGCGCCGCTCCGGCGCTGCGCGACAAGTTCCTGGCCAACATGTCCTCGCGCGCGGCCGAATCGCTGCGCGAGGACCTGGAGTCGCGCGGCCCGATGCGGCTGTCGGAGGTCGAGGCCCAGCAGAAGGAGATCCTGAAGGCGGTGCGCCGCCTGGCCGACGACGGCCAGATCACCCTGGGCGGCGGCGGCGGCGGTTTCGTCTGAAGGGGCACCCATGAAGACCGCCCTCATCCCCAGCGAGGACATCGCCGGTTTCTCGCGCTGGCGCTTCGAGCGCGTCGGCAGCCCGGCCGTTCCCGCGCACGATCCGCGCGAGGCCGAGTCGGCCCACCAGCAGGCGCTGTGGCAGGCACGCCAGGACGCCCTGGCCGAAGGCCGCGCGACCGGCCGCGCCGAGGCCCTGGCCGAGGCGCAGGCCCACATGGCGGACTACTTCGCCACCCATGGCCAGGAGACGGCGGCGCGCCTGGCCGCCGTCGTCGCGGCGGCCGAGGACGGCCTGGCGCAGGCCCAGCAGGACATCGCGCGCGGCACCCTGGAGATCGCCTGCGCCCTGGCGCGCCAGGTGCTGCGCCACGAGATGGCGACCCAGCCCCGGGCCCTGGAGTCCGTCGTGCGCGAGGCCCTGGGCCTGCTCATGGCCGACGGCCGCAACGCCGTCGTGCGGCTGTCGCCGGTCGACTTCGAATCGCTCGACGTCCACCTGCGCGCCGAGTTCGCCGGGCAGGCCGTCGGCGTCGTCGCCGATGCGGCGCTGGCGCCGGGCGACTGCCGGGTCGAGTGCGCCGGCGCCGTGATCGACGGCGGCATGGCCACGCGCTGGGCGCGCGCGGTCGCCAGCCTGGGGCTGGACATGCCGTGGCAGCCGCACCCCGTCGCGGTCGCCGCGCCGGTGCCGATGCCGATGCCGGCGCCCTCACCGCTCTCCACGGAGCACGACCATGGCGCCTGAACGCGCGGCCTGGCAGCGCTACATGGCCGACGCGCGCGCGCGCGTCGAGCGCGCCCCCGGGCTGGAGGTGCACGGCACGCTCACGCGGCTGGCCGGGCTGGTGCTGGAGGCCACGGGCATCCGCACGCCGGTGGGCTCGCAGTGCCTGATCCACCAGGCGCACCAGTCGCCGGTGCTCGCCGAGGTGGTGGGCTTCTCCGGCGACCGCGCCTTCCTGATGCCAGCGGGCGACGTGCACGGCCTGTCCAGCGGCGCCGGCGTGGTGCCCGCGGCGCCCTACGTGCCGCTGCCGCGCCTGGGCGAGCCCGAGCACGACGTCGCCATCAGCATCGGCGCGCTGCGCCTGCCGCTGGGCGCCGGGCTGCTCGGCCGCGTGGTCGATCCGCAGGGCCGGCCGATGGACCACCAGGGCCCGGTCACCGACGTCAAGGCCGAGCCGATGGACCGCCGCCCGATCAACGCCATGGACCGCGACCCGGTGCGCGAGCCGCTGGACACCGGCGTGCGCGCCATCAACGCCCTGCTCACCGTCGGGCGCGGCCAGCGCATCGGCCTGTTCGCCGGCTCGGGCGTGGGCAAGAGCGTGCTGCTGGGGATGATGGCGCGCTACACCGAGGCCGACGTGATCGTGGTCGGCCTGATCGGCGAGCGCGGGCGCGAGGTCAAGGAATTCATCGAGGACATCCTGGGCGCCGAGGGCCGCGCGCGCTCGGTGGTGGTGGCCGCGCCGGCCGACGCGCCGCCGCTGCTGCGCATGCAGGGCGCGGCCTACGCCACGGCCATCGCCGAGCACTTCCGCGACAAGGGCCAGCACGTGCTGCTGCTGATGGATTCGCTCACGCGCTACGCCATGGCGCAGCGCGAGATCGCCCTGGCCATCGGCGAGCCGCCGGCCACCAAGGGCTATCCGCCGTCGTGCTTCGCCAAGCTGCCGCAGCTGGTGGAGCGCAGCGGCAACGGCCTCAACGGGGTCGGCTCGATCACCGCCTTCTACACCGTCCTGTCCGAGGGCGACGACCAGCAGGACCCGATCGCCGACGCCGCGCGCGCCATCCTCGACGGCCACATCGTGCTGTCGCGCGGACTGGCCGAGGAGGCGCATTTCCCGGCCATCGACATCGAGCAGTCGGCCTCGCGCGTGATGCACAACGTCGTCTCGCAGGCGCACATGGCCGCCGCGCGCGAGTTCCGCGCCACCTACTCGCGCTACCGCAAGAGCCGCGATCTCGTGCGCCTGGGCGTGTACGTGGCCGGCAGCGATCCGGCGCTCGACCAGGCGATCCGCCGCCAGCCGGCCATGAGCGCCTTCCTGCAGCAGGCCATGCACGAGGGCGCGCCCTTCGCGCCCAGCCTCGAGCACATGGCGACCACCCTGGCCTGAGCGGCCCGGCCCCCTTTTCCCCCGACCCGGAGCACATCCCCATGACCCGAACGAACGGCCTCGAACTCGCGCTCCAGCAGGCGCTCGAACGGCGCGACGCCGCCGCGCGGGTGGTGGCGCAGGCCCGCCAGGGCTGGAGCGCCGCGTGCGCCCAGCTCGAGCAGCTGGAGACCTATGCCGGCGAATGCACCGACCGCTGGGCCGCCAAGCAGGTCGGCTGCATGCCGGAGATCATGCGTCACCACTACCAGTTCATGGCCCGCCTGACGCACGCCATCGTGATGCAGACGGGCATCGTGGGCGATGCGCTGGCCGGGGTCGAGCGCGCGGCCGGCGCCCTGCGCGAGAACGAATCGCGCCTGGAGAGCCTGCGCCAGCTCAATGCGACGCGCCTGCGCGACGCGCAGGCGCTGCAGGACCGGCGCGAACAGAAGCAGTCCGACGAGAGCGCCTCGCTGCAGTACCGGCGCCTGGTCGAGATGCGCATGAGCGAGGGCGTGCGATGAGGGCCGCCGAATCGACCGGCGGCGTCCTGTCGGCACTGGGCGTGGCGGCGCCGCGCGCGCCGGAGCGTGGCGCGGCGGACGGCCGCGCCTTCGACGGCGGCTTCCGCTCGGCGCTCGCCGCGGCCGCGCCGCCGCCACCCCCGCCCCCACCCCCGTCGCGCGAGAAGGCCGCCGCGCCCGCCCGCGAACCGGCCCCGGGCCCGGGCCGCGCCGAGGCCCGCCCGCCCCGCCCGGACGCCGCGCCCGGCAACGCCGCCGCGCCGTCCGGCGCCGAGGCCCGGGCCACCGCCCGCGCCGGCGCCGAGCGTGGCGACGACCCGGCCCGCGACGCACGCGAACCCGGCCACGGCGCGGCGCCGGACGCCACCGCGCCCGAGGCCACGGCCACGACGCCCGGCGCGTCCGGCGCGCCGGACGCGCGCGAGGCGCCGGCGATCGACAACGCCCTGCTGCTGGCGCAGAGCGGCCTGGTGCCCACGCTGGCCCCGCCGGTGGCGCCCGCGACGCTCGCGGTTGCGGCCGGATCGCCGCGGGCCACCGACGGCGCCGGCCTGCCGGTGATCGGCGATGCGGCCGGCGGCGCCGACGGCACGGGACGCTTCGTCCCGGCGCCCGGCGCGTCGCCACGACCGGGCTTCGCGCCCGCTACGGCCGAGGCGGCCATCGCGGCCGATGCCGCCGGCGTCGCCGGCGCGGCGGCCGGCACGGTCGCGTCCCTCGGCTGGCGTCCGGCCACGGCGCGCGGCGCGGGCGCCGGAGCGGACGCCACCGGCGCCGTCGCGGACGATCCCGCCCGGGCGCGCGGGGGCGCCGCCACCGCGCTCGCGGGCGCCGCGACGGTGTCGCTGCAGACCCCGGGCGCGGCCCGTGCAGCGGCCGTGGAGCACACCCCCACCACCCTGCTGCAGCAGCGCGCCGTGGCCCAGGAGGCCGCCACCGGCGCGGCCTCGATCGCCACGGCGGGCGCGACCGCGACGACCGGGTCGGCGGGCGCGACGGCGACGATCGACGCGGCGCTCGCCGCCGGCGTCGCGCTGGCGCCTGCCCAGGCCGCGCCGCGCCGCGCCGAACGCGCCGGCGGCGCGCCGGGCGAAGCCGACGGCGGCGCGGCCGGCGCCTTCTTCGGCGGCGGCACGGGCCCCACCGGCGCCGCGACGACGCCGTCGGCGGGCGCGGCCGGTGCCTCGGCGGCGCCGACGGCGGCCGGTGCGTCCGGCGAGCTGCTCGACCGGTTCGGCTGGTGGATGGCGCAGAAGACGCAGAGCGCCGAACTCACGGTCGACGTGGGCGGCCAGCCGGTGTCGGTCAGCGTCAAGGTGCAGGGCAACGAGGCGCAGGTGGTGTTCCGCAGCGACGCGCCCGAGGCCCGCCAGGCGCTGGCGCAGACCCTGCCGCAGCTGCGCGAGATGCTCGGCGGCGAGGGCATGGTGCTGGCCGACGCGTCGGTGGGCGGCCGGGGCGCGGGCGGGGACGCCTCCGCTGGCGGCGGGCGCGACGGCGACGCGCGCGCCACGGCCGCCGCGCTCCCGGGCGGCGACGGCGCCCGCGCGGCCGCGCCGCTCGCGGCCGCGCCGGCCACCGCCCCGCGCGGCGCGGGCGGGCGGCGCTCGCTCGACCTCTACGTCTGAGCGTGCCCTCGCTTCGCGACCCCGCGAAGCGGGCGGCCAAGGCATCGTAAAGCGCTGTTTTCCCGGTCCTTTTCACGCCCTTGGTCCCGGGCGATCGCTCGAATAATCGTTCCCATGCCGACGGCACCGCGCCCTTGCGCGAACGCCTGCCGCGGCGTCGATCCGACGAACGAACGAACGAAAGCCAAGGAAACACCGTGTCCGCCAAACCCGCCGATCCCGCCACGGCCACCGACAAGCCCGCGGGCAAAGGAAAGAAGGGCCTCGTCATCGCCCTGGTCGCCGTCCTGGTGCTGGCCGCCGGTGGCGGTGGTGGCGCCTGGTACTTCCTCAAACAGAAGGGCCACGACACCGCCGCCAAGGACGAGCAGCCCGCCCACGAGGAGGAGCCCCAAGCCAAGCCCGGCGCCGCGCCGGTCTACCTGGCGCTGGAGAACATGGTGCTCAACCTCGCCGACCCCGGTGGCGAGCGTGTCGCGCAGGTCGGCATCACGCTGGAGGTGGAGAGCGACAAGACGGTCGAGAAGATCAAGGTGCTGATGCCCAAGGTACGCAGCGGCGTGCTGATGCTGGTCTCCCAGCGCACCTCCGACGAGCTGCTCAAGCGCGACGGCAAGGAGAAGCTCGCCCTGGACATCCGCGCCGAGGTCTCCGAGGTGCTCGGCTACGAGGTCGAATCCTCGCGCAGCGTCAAGGCCAAGGCCAAGGGCGACGACGCGGAGGACGAGGATCCGCCGCCGCGCCGCAGGAAGCGCGCCGCCTACAGCCCGGTGCAGGGCGTGCTGTTCTCCGCCTTCATCGTCCAATGACCGACACCGCCGCCCTCGACGATGCAGTGGCCGCGCCGCCGGCCGCCGCGCCCGTGGCGCCGGGCGACGACGCGGTGGCGCGCATGGCCGCGGCGGCCGTGCGCGACCACGACCTCTCGGTGGCCGACCGCATGGTGCGCCGCCCGATGCCCACGCTGGACATCGTCAACCAGCGCTTCCTGCGCCACCTGCGCGTGGGCGTGTTCCAGTTCCTGCGCCGCAGCGCCGAGATCTCGATCGCGCCGGTCGAGATCGCGACCTACGCCGAGTTCGTCGGCGCGCTGCCCCAGCCCACCAACTACAACGTCGTCTCGCTGCAGCCGCTGCGCGGCAACGGCCTGGTGGTGTGCGAGGCGGCGCTGATCTCCGCGCTGGTCGATGCGCTCTACGGCGGCGCCTGCCGGCTGCAGACGGTGATGGAGGGGCGCGACTTCTCGCCCACCGAACTGCGCGTGATCCAGCGCCTGGTGGGCATCGTCTGCGGCGAATACAACAAGGCCTGGAAAGAGATCTACCCGCTCGAGCTGGCCTACCAGCGCAGCGAGACGCACGTCCAGTTCCTCAACGTCGCGGCGCCGGCCGACAAGCTGGTGGTGACCACGCTGCGTTTCGCGATCGGCGACTTCGAGGGCGCGGTGCGCATCGCCATGCCCTACGCCGTGCTCGACCCGATCCGCGACGTGCTCTACGGCGCGCAGCAGGCCCAGGCACTGGCCGAGGACCGGCGCTGGGTGACGCTGCTCACGCGCGAGATCCAGGCCGCCGAGGTCACGCTGGTGGCCGAACTGGCGCAGCCCGAACTCACCATCGGCCAGCTGCTGGCGATGAAGCCGGGCGACTTCATCCCGTTCGACCGCTCCCCGCGCGTCGTCGCCTCGGTGGACAACACGCCGGTCTTCGCCTGCCACTACGGCACCCACAACGCGCACTACGCGCTGCGCATCGACGAATGCCTTCGCGGGGACGACCCGCACTGGCTTGGAGGAAACCATGTCCGCTGAACAACAGACCGCCTTCGAGGCCCCCGCCGACGAAGGCGCCGGCTGGGCCGAGGCGCTCGACGCCGGGGCGCCCGCCGGCCCCACCGCCGCGGCCGACGCGCAGGCGCCGCTGCACGACATCCAGCGCGTGCTGGACATCCCGGTGCAGCTCACGGTCGAGCTCGGGCGCAAGAAGGTGCCGATCAAGCACGTGCTGCAGCTCGGCCAGGGCTCCATCGTCGAGCTCGACACGCTCGCCGGCGAGCCGATGGACGTGCTGGTCAACGGCTACCTGGTGGCCCAGGGCGAGGTGGTGGTGGTGAACAACAAGTTCGGCATCCGCCTGACCGACGTCGTCACGCCCTCGGAACGCCTGCGCCGCGTGAACCGTGGCTAGACGTGGCTCTCCCCCAGTCTTCGCGCACTGGCGTGTCGCTTCGCCAACCCCCTTCCGGGGGCAACACCGGCGGCCCGGCGGAGCCGGTTCCACGGTGTTCCCGGATGGGGACGCTGCAGGTTCAGGAATGAAATGACCCAAAGCCTCGTCACCGTCGTCCTGTTCGTCCTGGCGATCCTGTCGATCCCGTTCCTGCTCAAGCGCTGGCAGGAGAAGCGCGGCGGGTTGCTGCCCGGCGCGCTGGCGGCCGGGTCGAACGCGAAGCTGGTCTCGGCCGTCGCCGTCGGGCCGCAGCAGCGCGTCGTCACGGTTGAGGTCGGCCCCGAGGGCGCGCGCACCCAGCTGGTGCTGGGCGTGACGGCGCAGTCCATCACCTGCCTGCACACGCTGGACGTCCCGGGCCCCGCGTCCCCCTTTTCCTCCTCCCCGCATGGAACCGAAGCACCGCATGCCTGACCGGACCGCCCCGCCGCGCCGCCGCGCGACCGCCCTGGCCGGCACCGTCGCCAGCGGCGGCGCCCTGCTCGCGCTGATGCTGCTCGCGCCGGCCGCGCAGGCCCAGGAGGCCGGCGGCCAGCTGCCGCTGCTCATCGGCCAGGGCGCCGGCGGCACCAATTTCTCCGTGCCGGTGCAGACATTGCTGTTCTTCACGGCGCTGTCGTTCCTGCCGGCCATCGTGCTGATGATGACGGGCTTCACCCGCATCGTGATCGTGCTGTCGCTGATGCGCCAGGCGCTGGGCACGCAGTCGGCGCCGCCCAACCAGGTGGTGATCGGGCTGTCGCTGTTCCTGACGTTCTTCGTCATGGGCCCGACGCTCGACCGCGTCTACGCCGAGGCCTACAAGCCCTACACCGAGAACACGCTGAGCTTCGAGGGCGCCATCGCCAAGGCCGAGGCGCCGATGCGCGACTTCATGCTCAAGCAGACCCGCCAGTCCGACTTCGCGCTGTTCGCCCGCCTGGCCCAGCTGCCCGCCGGCACCACCGCCCAGACCGCGCCGATGCGCGTGCTGATCCCGGCCTTCGCCACCAGCGAGCTGAAGACGGCGTTCCAGATCGGCTTCATGATCTTCATCCCGTTCCTGGTGATCGACATCGTGGTCTCCAGCGTGCTGATGTCGCTGGGCATGATGATGCTGTCGCCGGTGCTGGTGGCGCTGCCGTTCAAGCTGATGCTGTTCGTGCTGGCCGACGGCTGGAACCTGCTGATCGGCTCGCTCGCCGCGAGCTTCGCGCGATGAATCCGGAGACCGTCGTCACGATGGGCGGCGACGCCCTGGCGATGCTGCTGACGGTGTCGATGCCGGTGCTGCTCACGGTGCTAGCCGTCGGCCTGGTGGTGAGCATCTTCCAGGCCGTCACGCAGATCAACGAGCAGACGCTGGCCTTCGTGCCCAAGCTCATCGCCGCCGTGGCCGTGCTGGTCATCGCCGGGCCGTGGATGCTGGAGACGCTGGTGGACTACATCCGGCGCGTCATCGAGTCGATCCCGCAGATGGTCCTGTGAGGACGCCGGCGCCGTGCTGACCTTCACCGAAGCCCAGCTCATGGCCTGGGTCGGCCCCGTGCTGTGGCCCTTCCTGCGCGTGCTGGGGCTGTTCACCACCGCGCCGATCTTCTCCTCGCGCGCCTTCCCGGTGCGCGCCCGCGTCGGGCTGGCCTTCATGGTGGCGCTGTGCGCGCAGGCCACGCTCGGGGCGCAGCCGGTGATCGGCATCGACGGCGTCGCCGGCATCGGCACGCTGGTCCAGCAGGTGGGCATCGGCATGACGATCGGCTTCGCGGTGCGGCTGATCTTCGCGACCATCGAACTCGCCGGCGAACTCGTCGGCCTGCAGATGGGCCTGAACTTCGCCGCCTTCTTCGATCCGATGAGCAACGCCCAGGTCAGCGCGGTCTCGCGCTTCTTCGGCAACATCGCGGTGCTGCTGTTCATCGCCGTCAACGGCCACCTCACGGTGCTGATGGCCGTGATCCGCAGCTTCGACGCCTTCCCCGTGGACGGCAGCATCCTGCAGACGCTGGCGCGGCTGCGCATGCACGAACTCGGTGCCGACCTGTTCGCCAGCGCCCTGTGGATCGCCCTGCCGATGATCGGCCTGCTGCTGTTCGTGAACCTGGTGCTGGGCGTGATCTCGCGCGTCGCCCCGCAGATGAACATCTACGCCATCGGCTTCCCGGTGACCCTGACCACCGGTCTCGCCGGCATCGCCCTGGTGCTGCCGATGATGGAGCAGCCGCTGCTCATGGCGATGGAGCGGATGCTGTCGCTGTTCATGGGCGGGCGCTAGCCGCGGGGGGAAAGAGCCGCACCATCCGGCGTCCCGCGGGCGTCACGCGCGTCACGGTCGCGGAAGGACGGCGCCAGCCGTCGGCCGTGCGCACGGCCTTCTCCATGCGGGCCTCGACATGCCCGCCGAGCACGAGGATGTGCACCGCGTCGACGAGGTCGCCGCCCTCCACGACCATCGGCAGGTTCCTGGCGGCCAGGATTCGGAGCAGGGAGGAAGCCATGGCGCCATTGTCCCGGGCGAACCGGCCGTCCGCCCGCCGCGCCCCGCGCGGTGATCCGGCGCGGCGTGCGCAACGTCACGTTCGCGCCGGGTTCGTCGCCCCGGCGGGCGGGCCCCGCGGTCAGCGGAAGATCGCGCAGAGCTTGTTGCCGTCGGGATCGCGCACGTAGGCCAGGTGCATGGGTCCCATGCCGCCGTCGCGCGGGCCGGGCGGCTGCTCGATGGACGTGCCGCCGTGGGCGAGCGCGACGTCGTGGAAGCGCTGCAGTTGCTCGGGCGAGCTGCACTTGAACCCGATGGTGCCGCCGTTGGCCGGGGTCGCCGCCGCGCCGTCGATCGGCTGGCTGACGCCGAAACTGTTGCCGGCATGCCGCCAGAAGAGGCGCACGTGGCCCGACGCGGCCGTGTTGCGCACGCCCTCGCCGGCGCCGAGCACGCCCAGCACGGCGTCGTAGAAGCGTTTGGACCGTTCGATGTCGTTCGAGCCGACCATGACGTGATTGAACATGAGCTTGTGTCTCCGTGGGTTGTGGGAAGGTTCGCGGCCCGCAGTATCGCGGGAGTCGCCGCTCGTGCCCCGCCCGACCCGCCACTGACCCGCCGCTTACCCGCCGCTCGCTCGCCGATCACCCGTCGCGCAGTGCCTTCAGTCCGGCCAGCGCGCGGCGCAGGCCGTCCCGGTCCGGCGCGGCGTTGTGGCAGATCCGCACCATGCCGTCGCCCGTCAGTGGCGTGACCTCGAACAGGTCGTAGGGGGTGACGCCGATGCCGGCCTGCTCGGCCGCGCGCGCGAAGCTCGGCGCGGTCCAGCGCGGCCCGGTCCGCAGGCCGAAATAGAACGAGCCGGGGTGGCTGACGCGGTCCGCCGGCGGGAAGCATTCGTCCACGAGGGCCTGGCGGGCGCGGGTCTCCGCCCGGATCGCCCGGGCGATCCGCGGCAGGGCACCGGCGTTCATCAGGCGCTGCGCCACGGCGGCGTTGAGCGGCGAGGCCATCAGGGTCGTCGCGCGCAGGGCGACGCCGAGCGCCTGCCCGAAGCGCCCCGCCGCGGCCACGTAGCCGATCCGCAGGCCGGGCCCGGCCAGCTTGGAAAGACCGGTGACGTGGACCACCCGCTCCGGCGCCAGGGACGCGAGCGGCGGCAGGGGGTCGTCCAGCATGAAGCCGTAGACGTCGTCCTCGACCACGACCAGGTCGTGCCGACGGCAGACCTCCAGGATCGCGTGCCGGCGCTCCAGGCCCATGGTGGCGGTGCTGGGGTTGTGCAGCGTGGGGCAGCAGAACAGCACCTTGGCGCCCGAGCGGCGCGCGGCCAGGTCCAGCGCCTCGGGCCGCAGCCCCTCGTGGTCCATGCGCACCCCGACCAGGTTGCGGCCCAGCATCGCGGCCGCCGACTTGATGCCGTAGAAGGTCAGTTCCTCCGCCAGCACCATGTCGCCCGGCCGCGTCAGCGCGCCGAGCGCCATCAGCAGGCCGTGCTGAGCGCCACAGGTGATCGTGACCTCCTGCGCGGACACCGCCATCCCCATCCCGGCCAGCCAGCGCGCCGCCGCCGTCCGGTGGTCGGCCCGCCCCGCGTCGACCTGGGTGGCCAGCAGGCGGTCGACCCCGGGCCCGGGCACCAGCTCGGCCAGGACGAGGTCCGCGCCGGCCAGGTCGGGCGTGCGTTCCGGGAAGTTGTGCGACAGGTCGATGAAGCCCGGCGGCCGTGACTGCTCCCACAGCGATGGCGGGCTGTCGATCGACGCCGACGGCAGGGTGAGGAAGGTGCCGCGCCCCACTTCCCCCCGGGCCAGACCGGCCTGGCACAGGGCGTCGAACGCCCGCGTGACGGTGCCCAGGTTGAGGCCGAGCATGCGCGCGAACTCGCGCTGCGGCGGCAGTCGCTCCCCGACCTTGAGCGAGCCGTTCATCAATCCCGCGCGCACCCCTTCGACGATGGCCTTGTAGCGCGGTCCGCCCATGACGTCGATGGCCAGCATCCAGGGCGGCCGGCGCATGCCGTCCGGTCCTTTGGCAATGTACCCCTCAATGTATCGATCCATAAAGAATTGCCCCAATTCGAACCGCGATCCGCCCCTCGACAAGGCGCACCAAAACAGCCAGCAACGCAAATTGCCCCGATTTTTCAATGTAAATCAGGACATATTGTATTGATCTCTCATTGGCATGGCGATTGCAATCGCTGCTGCGATCCAACTCCGCCATCGTGCAGGTCGACGCATGCAGACACCCGAGAAAGCCATCCTTTTCCACATGATTCCGGACGGGCCCCGACCCGTCGCGCCGTTCAGCCACGCCACCGAGAGCGACGGCTTCGTCTTCGTGACGGGCCAGATGCCCGACACACCGGCCGCCCCGGGCCGGCTGCCCGAGGGCATCCGGGCGCAGACCCTCAACGTGATGGCGAACCTGCGCGCCGTGCTGGCCGGCCTCGGCCTGGGCTTCGAGCACGTCGTGGTCGCGCGGGCCTACCTGACGCGCTTCCAGGACGACTACGCGGCGTTCAACGACACCTACCGCGACTTCTTTCCGGCGGGCGAACTGCCGGCCCGCACCTGCGTCGGCGTCACCGGACTGGCCTACGACGCGCGGGTCGAAATCGACCTCGTCGCGCGCCGACCGGCCTGAACCGCGTTCCTCGTCCCTCCCCCGCATCGACCACCCAAGGAAACCCCATGTCTCTCCATTCGATCCCCACCCGTGCGTTCGCCACCCTCGCCACCGCGCTGGCCCTGCTGGCCGGTGCCGGCGGCGCGAGTTCGGCGACGCTGGAGGAAATCAAGGCCAGGGGCGTGATGACCGTCGCGACCGAGGACGACTACAAGCCGTTCGAGTTCGTCGTCGACGGCAAGCCGATGGGCCTCGACCACGACCTGCTGGCGCTCTACCGCAAGCAGGTGACCTGGAAGGTCGAGCAGCAGATCATTCCCTGGTCGGGCCTGCTGCCGGGCGTGACGACCGGCAAGTACGACGTGGCCCTCACCGCCGTGGTGGTGACGGCCGAGCGCGCCAGGCGCCTGGACTTCACCATGCCCATCGCGGACGCCACGCAGTACTACGCCGCCCGCGCCGACGACGTCTCGATCCGCTCGGTGGCCGACCTCGACGGCAAGACGGTCGGCGTCCAGGCCGGTGGCGGTTCCTTCGCGGCGCTCGCCAACCTGCGCAAGCTGCTCGCGGCCAGCGGCGGCGGCGTGGGACGCGTCGTGCAGTACGGCTCGTTCCCCGAGGCCTACCAGGACCTCGCGAACGGACGCGTCGACTACGTGGTCAACGGCGTCGTCAACCTGACCAGCCTCGTCAAGGAACAGCCGCAGCGCTTCAAGCTGGGCAGCGCCGTCGGCGTTCCGACGTATGCGGCCTGGGCCGTGGCCAAGGGCAACACCACCGTGCTGGCGCAGCTCGACGGCTTCATGGCGAAGGCGCGGGCCGACGGGTCGCTCCATGCCCTGCAGGAGAAGTGGCTCGGCCGGGCGTTCAAGGACCTGCCGACCACCGCGCCGCTGGGCGAATGAGGGCGCGGGCGAGCACCCGTCACCATGACGACGACCTCCTTCCTGACCCTGCTCCACGGCGCCGGCATCACCGTGGCGCTGTCGCTCGCCGCCATCGCCGCCGGCCTGCCCCTGGGCCTGCTGATGGCGCTGGCCCGCTGGCGGCGCGTGCCGGTCGTGGCCACGCTGGTCGCCGCCTACGTCGGCCTCATGCGGCCGACGCCCATGATCACGCTGTGCCTGTTCGTGTTCTTCCTGCTCCCGGTGACCGGGCTGGACCTGCCGCCCATGCTGGCGGCGATGCTGGCCCTGGCGCTGAACACGGCGGCCTTCAACTGCGAGATCTGGCGCGCCGGCCTGGCTTCCATCCCGCGTGAGCAGTTCGAGGCGGCGGCCGCGTTCGGCATGTCCGACGGCCAGGCGTTGCACCGCATCGTGCTGCCCCAGCTCTGGCGTTCCAGCCTGGGGCCGCTGGTCAGCGAGATGACGCTGCTGCTCAAGGTGACGCCGGCCGTCTCGGTGATCGGCATCGTGGACATCACGCGGGCCGCCAGCCGCATCGGCGCCCAGACCTACGAGCCCCTGCCCGCGTTCATCGCCGCCACCCTGCTCTACACCGTCCTCGTGGCCGTGGTCGTGCGGGGCCAGCGCGGGCTCGAGCGCCGGATCGCGCGACGCTACGGGTACGCCGCGCCATGAGCGGGCTCGACGCGATCTGGGAGGCCCGGGACCTCTTCGCGGCGGGGGCGTGGACGACCCTCGCCCTGGTGGGTCTGTGCCTCGCGACGAGCGTGCCCCTGGCGCTGCTGGCCGGCGCGGTGCTCGGCGAGGGCCCGCGCGCACTGGCCAACGCCGCCCGCCTGGTGGCCGACGGCATGCGCTGCGTGCCCTTCCTGCTGTTCGCCTACCTCGTCTATTACGGGCTGCCCGCGCTGGGCGTCAGGCTGGAGCCGTTCGCCGCGGGGCTCCTGAGCCTGGTGGTCTACAACACGGCCTATTTCTTCGAGATCTTCCGCAGCCAGGCGCAGACGCTGCCGCCGGAAACCCTGCTGGCGGCCGATGCCTTCGGCTTCTCGCGGCGCAAGCGCTACCAGCGCATCGTGCTGCCGCAACTGCTCGGCGCGGCCGCGCCGATGCTGGGCAACCAGGCCATCATGGTCATGAAGGACAGCGCGCTGCTGATGGTCATCACCCTCCAGGACATCACGTTCGCGGCCAACTTCGTCAGTGCGAACGCGTTCGCGCCCTTCGCACCGTTCGTGCTGGCCATGGCGCTGTACTGGTTCATCTCCCTCGGCATCGACCTGGCCGCGCGCCGGGCCGGCCGGCAACTCCCAAGGTAGGCAATGAAGCATCCCGACCCGCCATCGGCGGCGATTTCCGTGCGCGGCCTCTGCAAGGACTACGACGGCGTCGAGGTCCTGCGCGACATCGGTTTCGACGTGGCGCCCGGCACCACGACCTGCCTGCTCGGCCCCAGCGGCTCGGGCAAGTCGACCCTCCTGCGCTGCCTGAACTGGCTGGAGGTTCCGGCCCGGGGCACGGTCCGGATCGGCGGCGAGCGGATGGGCCGCGTGGACGAGGGCGGGGCGAGCCGTCCGATGTCGCGCCGGGAACTGGCCACGGCGCGCGGCAGGATCGGCACGGTGTTCCAGAACTTCGCCCTGTGGCCGCACCTGACGGTGCTGGAGAACGTCATGGAGGCGCCGGTCCACGTGCATGGCCGCTCGCCGGCCGAGGCGCGCGAGCAGGCCGTGCTGCTGCTCGACCGGGTGGGCCTGTCGACCAAGGCGCACGAGTATCCCCACCGGCTCTCCGGCGGACAGAAACAGCGCGTGGCGATCAGCCGGGCCCTGGCCATCCGGCCCCGGGTGCTGCTGTTCGACGAACCGACCAGCGCGCTGGACCCCGAGATGGTCGGCGAGGTCCTGGAGGTGATGCGCCAGCTGGCGGCGACGGGACTCACGATGATGGTGGTCACCCACGAGATGGGTTTCGCCCGGGACGTCGCCGACAACGTCATGTTCCTCGACGGCGGCAAGCTCGTCGAGATGGCCACGCCGGACCACTTCTTCCAGCGGCCCCGGACCGAGCGGGCGAAGCGGTTCCTGGCGCGCCACGCGTGATCGCGGGCCGCCGCCCCACCCGCCGGGCCGTCCGCCGGGCCGTCCGCCGGGCCGTCCGCGCAGCCGCCGGGCGCGCTCAGACCAGCTGGTTGCGGATCGCGTAGACCGTGACGGCCGCGTTGTTGGGCAGGTTGAGCTTCTCCAGCACGCGCGAGCGGTAGACGCTGACGGTCTTGGGGCTGAGCTTGAGCTCCTCGGCGATGTCCGACAGGCGCTTGCCCGAGGCGATCATCGTCAGCGTCTGCAGTTCGCGGTCGGAGAGCACCGAATGCGCCAGGGTGCTGTCCTGCGCCGGGCGCGACACCGTCTCGGCCAGCATCTGCGCCATCTCCGGCGTGACGTACTTGCGGCCCTGCGCCACCAGGCGCGTGGCCATCACCAGTTCGGCCGGATCGCCGCTCTTGCTGACATAGCCCTGGGCGCCCGCCTTCAGGCAGCGGATGGCGTACTGCTCCTCCGGAAACATCGACACCACCAGCACCCGCACCGTCGATTCGGCATCGGCCAGCGCCGCCAGCACCTCCAGCCCGCCCCGCCCCGGCAGCGCCAGGTCGAGCAGCAGGACGTCGCAGTGGACGTGGCGCAGCAGTTCGCGCACGTCCGCGTAGCTCGACGCCTCGCCCGTCACCCGCAGGTCGACGGCCTCCTGAAGCGTCTGGCGGATGCCGCGACGCACCAGCGCATGGTCGTCGCATATCACCACATCGATCATCCGGGTCTCCCGTGCACGCCTTGCGCGTCGTCTTCGTTGTCGTGGCCGCCGTCGCCGTCAGCCTCGCCGCCTCCCGGCCCGCCGCGCACGGGCACCGTCATGCGCACCGCCGTGCCGTGTCCCGGCCGGCTGTCGATGGCGAAGCGTCCGCCCGCCGAGCGCGCGCGCTCGGCCAGCCCGCGCAGGCCGAAGCCCCCGGCGCCGCGCGGGTCGTCGGCGCCGCGCGGCGTCCGCGCCGCGCCGAGGTCGAAACCCCGGCCGTCGTCGCGCACCGCCAGCCACGCCGCGTCGCCCTCGCGCCCGCACGCGACGGTCGCCGCGCCGGCCCGCGCATGGCGCGCGACGTTGGCGAGCGCCTCCTGCGCGGTCCGGTAGAGCGCCAGGCGCGTGGACGCGGACAGCGCCGCGTCCAGGCCGGGCGCGATCTCCAGCGCCACCGGCAGCCCGTGGCGCCGTCCGACGTCCCGTGTCAGCGCGCGCAGCGCCGCCGCCAGGCCCTCCGACAGGTCGGGCGGATACAGGTCGTGCACCACGCGCTGCGTCGCGGCCATCGCCTGGCGCAGGGCCGCGTGCGCGGAGGCGACGTGCGCCGCCGCGTCGGCGTGGCCCGGATGGCGCGCCACCCACGACAGGTCGAAATGCGCCGCGCCGAGGGCACCGCCGATGTCGTCGTGGATCTCGCGCGCCAGCGCGCGGCGTTGGGCTTCCAGCAGGTCCTGGACGGCACCGGTGGCGCCGTCGTCCAGGACCGCCGCCGCCGTCGGCATGGCGGCGGGAGGGCATGAGGTGGTCACGGAAGGGAGTCGCTGCATCGTGGCGGATGATAGGTGACAAATGTTACCAACCTTGTCCGGAACGGTGTCGTAAGCAGGCGCCCACCTCCCGGCCCGGCCCGGCCGGCCCGTGGCCGCGCATCCGTGCCGGCCGGCCGGCGGCCGCGTGGAGGCCGGGTTCGCCGGCCTTCCCGGGGCGAAGGCTGACGGTCCGGCCGCGGGGCCTCGGCTATGTTGCGGCTCCATCCGGCACGGACACCCGCCCGTGCGGACGGCAGCACGACAACCACGAGAACGCCGCACCGGCATCCAACGCTCCATGAGATCCCTGCGCGGCCAACTGGTCTTCTTCTGGCTGCTGCTGCTGGGCGTGTGCGTGGCGCTGGCCATCGTGATGATCACGCTCTATCGCAGCAGCGTGGGCGTGCAGATCGCCACCGCGAGCGCCGCCGCCGAGCGCGCCTGCGGCGAGATCGCCACGCGCTACGCGCGCTCCCTGCCCGCCCCGCCGCCCGAGCGGGCGCAGCTCGACCTGCTGCAGGTGCTGCTGCAGCTGGTGCTGCTGGAGGCGCCACGGGTGGAGGGCGGCGTCTGGCAGGCGGCCGACGGCCTGATCGCCTATGCGTACCCGACCTACGAGGGCGGTGGCGCCAAGCGCGACATCCCCGCCGCCGAGCAGCCGCTGATCGTCGAGATCGCGCGGCAGGCGGCCCGCATGCAGCGCACGCGGACCGACGTGGTGCGCGGCAGCCGCGAGGCGCTGGTCGTGACGGCCTGTCCGCTGAGCGCGCCCGGCGGCGACCTGGCCGCCTGGACCATGACGCGCACCCACGCCGGCGCGCTCGACGCCCAGGCCAGCGTGCGCGCCGGCATCGTCGCCCTGATGGCGGCGGTGATCGCCTCCGGGCTCTGGCTGGGCCTGATCCTGCGGCGCGGCCTGCGCCACGTGCAGCGGCTCGAGGCGAGCCTGGCGCAGGCCGAGGGCGACGTCGTGCCGGTGCTGGAGGCGACCGGCGTGCGCGAACTCGACCGCATCGTCGAGGGCTTCAACCGCCATCGCCTGCGCTTCGAGGAAGCGCGCGCGACCCTGCGCGAGGCGGCCCGCCAGCGCGGCCGCGACCAGCGCCTGGCCGCACTCGGCCGCATGACCGGCAGCATCGCCCACGAGATCCGCAACCCGATCGCCGCGATGCGGCTGAAGGCGGAGAACGCCCTGGCCGGCGCGCCGGCACGCCAGCCCGACGCCCTGCGCGCCATCGTCGGGCAGATCGACCGGCTCGAGGGCCTGGTGCAGAGCCTGCTGGGCCTGGTGCAGCCCCTGGCGCTGGCGCCGCGTGAGGTCGCGCTGGCGGCCTGGCTCGACGAACGCGCGGCGTCGGTCGAGGCGCGCGCGGCGGGCGCGGGCGTGGCGCTCGTCGTGCGGCGCGACGGCCCGGTCTCGGCCGTGTTCGACCCGGTGCACGCGGCGCGCGCGATCGACAACCTGCTCGACAACGCGGTGCGCCACACGCCCCGGGGCGGGCGCGTCACCCTGGCCGCCCTGCGCGACGAACCCGCCGTGGCGGGCCGCGCGCCGGCGCCGCTGCGCCTGCGCGTGGACGACACCGGGTCCGGCGTGGACGAGGCCGTCCAGGCGCAGCTCTTCGAGCCCTTCGCCACCGGCCGCGCCGACGGCACCGGGCTGGGCCTGGCACTCGCCCGCGAGGTGGCGCTGGCCCACGGCGGCGACCTGCGCCACGTCGCGCTCGACCCCGGCAGCCGGTTCGAACTGGAGCTTCCATGGCGCGCCTGCTGATCGTCGACGACGACACGGCCTTTCGCGAGACGCTGGCCGAGACCCTGCAGGGCCTGGGTCACGACACCGTCGAGGCGGCCGACGGCCGCGCCGCGCTCGACGTGCTGCAGGGTGGAGGGGACGGTGGTGGCACGCGCTTCGACGCCGTCTTCCTCGACCACCGCATGCCGGGCCTGGACGGCCTGCAGACGCTGTCGGCGATGCGCGCCACCCTCGCGCGGGTGCCGCCGGTGATCGTGCTGACGGCCTACGCGAGCGGCGCCAACACCATCGAGGCGATGCGCCTGGGCGCCTTCGACCACCTGGCCAAGCCGATCCGCCGCGACGCCGTGGCCGAGGTGCTGGCGCGCGTCCTGCGCGTGGCCGAGGCGGAAGGATCGCCCGCCCGCCGCGACGGCGGCGAGGACGCCGACGACGCGCCTGGCGAACTCGTCGGCCCCGGCGCGGCGATGCGCGAGGTGCACAAGCGCATCGGCCTGGCCGCGGCCAGCGCGGCGCCGGTGCTGGTGCTGGGCGAGACCGGCACCGGCAAGGAGATGGTGGCGCGCGCGCTGCACCGCCACTCCGACCGCGCCGACGCGCCTTTCGTGGCGATCAACTGCTCGGCCATTCCGAGGGAACTGCTGGAGAGCGAGCTGTTCGGCCACGTGCGCGGCGCCTTCACCGGCGCCACCGGCGAGCGCGACGGGTGCTTCCGCGCGGCCGACGGCGGCGTGCTGCTGCTCGACGAGATCGGCGACATGGCGCTGGACGTGCAGGCCAAGATCCTGCGCGCCCTGCAGGAGGGCGAGGTCACGCCACTGGGCAGCCACCGCACGGTGAAGGTCGACGTGCGGGTGGTCGCGGCCACGCACCGCGACCTCGCCGCCGACGCGCGCGCGGGCCGCTTCCGCCAGGACCTGCTCTACCGGCTGGACGTGCTGTCGATCCGCGTGCCGCCCCTGCGCGAGCGGCGCGACGACATCGTCGCGCTGGCCGGGCATTTCCTGCGGCGGGCGGCCGCGCCGGGGCGGCCCAAGGCGTTGTCCGAGGGCGCGGTGCGGCGGCTGGTCGAACACGACTGGCCGGGCAACGTGCGCGAACTGCGCAACGTCATGGCGCGCTGCCAGGCGCTGGTGCGCCACGACGTGATCGGCGCGGCCGACCTGCCGCTGGACGCCGTCGCGCCGCCGGCCGCGGGCGCCCCCGGCGCGCTCGCGGCGGACTGGCTCGGCGGCGAGCTGCCGGCCACCGTCGAGCGCCTGGAACGCCTGCTGATCGCCGACGCGCTGGCGCGCGCGCACGGCAACCGCGCCGAGGCCGCGCGGCGCCTGGGCATCCACCGGCAGCTGCTCTACCGGAAGATCGCGCAGTACGGCCTCGACTGAGCGGCCGGCGGCCCTGCACCGCGCCGCGCGACCGCGCCCCTTCCGACGCCTTCCGCCCCACGCCTTCTGCGTCCCGCCTTCCGTCCTCCGCCCTCCACCGTCCCCCACCGCTTTCAACCGCTTTCAACCTCCTTCCACCGCGTCCCACCCCATGACCGATTCCGCCGCCGCCCCCACCGCCCGTCCCGGGTCTCCGTCGAACGCCGCCGGGCCCGGCGCCGAGGTTCCGCCCGAGGGCGACGCCCCGCCCGGCGGCAACGGCCTGCTGTGGGTGCTGGTGGCGGTGGCGATCGTCTTCGCCGTGCTGCGCCCGCGCGCGCCGCTCGACTACGTGGGGCTGGTCGACTGGCAGACCGTGGGCGCGCTGGCCGGGCTGCTGGCGATCACGCAGGGCGTGGAGAAGAGCGGCATGCTGCAGGCGACCGCGCAGCGGCTGCTCGCGCGCGTCACCAGCCTGCGCGCCCTGGCGATGCTGCTGGTGGCGGCGGCGGCCGTGCTCTCGGCCCTGGTCACCAACGACGTCAGCCTGTTCCTGCTGGTGCCGCTCACGCGCGTGCTGGCCACCCAGGCGCACCTCCCGCTGGCCCGGCTGGTGGTGCTGGAAGCGCTGGCGGTGAACGCCGGCTCGGCCCTCACGCCGATCGGCAACCCGCAGAACCTCTACCTCTGGCACCGCTCGGGCGACAGCTTCGTCGGCTTCATGGGGATGATGGCGCCGACCGTGGCGATCGTGCTGTTCTGGCTCTTCGTCGCCACCTGGCTGCTGGTGCCGAAGACGGCCGTCGCGCTGCGCGCGGGCACATCGCCGGCCGGCGTGCAGCCCCGGCTGCTGGCGCTCGCCGGCGTGCTGTTCGTGGCCTTCGTCGTCGCGCTGGACCGCCACTGGCTGCTCGCCGGGCTGGGGCTCGTCTTCGGCGCCTTCCTGCTGCTCTACCCGCGCGTGCTGCGCGGGGTGGACTGGGCGCTGCTGGCGATCATCGCGCTGATGTTCGTCGACCTGCGCCAGCTCGGCGAGCTGCCGGTCGTCGCCGCGCTGCTGCACCAGTGGCCGATCGCCGAGGGCTGGCGCGCCTACCTGGCGGCCATCGCCGCCTCGCAGGTCATCAGCAACGTGCCCGCCGCGATCCTGCTCGACGGCCCGGTGCGCGACCTGCCGGCCCTGGCCGCGGGCGTGACGGTCGGCGCGTTCGGCTGCGTGCTGGGCTCGCTGGCCAACCTGATCGCGCTGCGCCTGGCGCGGCTGCCCAACGGGCTGACCGAGTTCCACCGCATCAGCATCCCGTTCCTGCTGGTGTGCGCGGCCTCGGCGGTGTGGCTGCGGATGGGCTGAGCGGTGCCGCCCGGGCGCCGCAGCACCGGGTGCGTGGACGGGCGCCTGGAAAGGCGTGGTGTCCGGAAAGCGGACGCTCCGGTGTCCCGGGTTCATGCAGCGGGCCGTGTCGGGTTTACGCAAGTCGTTGATTCACAAGGCATCGGCGCCTGGCACGACACGTGAGAGTGTGAAGTACGTCACATCCAAAAGGAGTCCCTCCATGCGACCGTCCCTCCGTCCCGCCGCCCTCGCGGCCCTGATCCTCCTGGGTGCCGGCACCCTGGCCCGGACCGCCTTCGCCGACGCCCCCACGCCCGTCACCCCGCCGGCCTCGACGTCGCCGGCCGCCCGCTCGCCGGCCACGACGCCCCCGCCGCCCGCCGGCCCCGCCGAGCGCGCCGGCCGCGCCACGCCACCGGCCGCACCCAGGGCCGACGGGGGCGCGCAGATGCCCGTGCTCACCGGCCGCGTCGAGCGCTGGCTGGTCAATCCCGGCGGCGAGGTCGACGGCCTGCTCTTGACCGACGGCACGCAGGTGGCGTTCCCGCCGCACCTGTCGGCCGCCGCGCAGCGCCTGCTCAAGCCGGGCGACGGCGTGCGCGTGGCCGGCTGGCGCACGCCCGACGCCCCGGTGGTGCGCGCGTCGCGCCTGACGGCGACGGCCAGCGGCCGCAGCCTGGACGACACGCCGCCCGCCGCCGGCGCGACGCCACCGGCACCGCGCGACCCCGGGGCGCTCACCGCGATGAGCGGCAGCGGCCGGGTCGCCCGGCAGCTGCGCACCGGTCGCGGGGACGTCAACGGCGTGATCCTGGACGACGGCCTCATCGTGCGCTTCCCGCCGCACGTCGGCGCCGAGTTCGCACCGGTGCTGCAGCCGGGCGCCACGTTCAGCGCCCGGGGCTGGGGCAGCCGCGGCGCCCAGGGTCGCGCCTTCGAGGCGACGGCCATCGGCACCACCCCGGCCGACCTGCGCGAGGTCTTCGCCGGCCCGAGACGCCGACCCGGCGCGGCGCGCGGCCCCGGCGCCGCCGGCGGTCCGGGCGCCCCGCGCCCCCCGGGCCCTCCGGGCGAGGCGGGCACCCCCGAGGCACGGCCCGCCCCGCCCGTGCCGCCCACGTCGCCCGCCACGTCGCCCATGCCGCCCGCCGGCACCTGAACCGGCGACGCGTCCTCCACCGCGCGTCGCCATCGCCGCTCCCGCCTCCCGATCGGTTCCGTTCCGATCCCCTCGTCGTCGCCCTCTCCTTTCCCTTCCGATCCCCGAAAGTCACCCATGCCACGCACCCTCGATCCCGACCAGACCCGCGATGTCCAGCAGGCGCCCGGCGCCGAGGCCGCCCCGCCCGGCGACGCGCCCCACCGGGACGAGGCCCAAACCGCCGCCACCTTCGACGTGTGGTCCGTCGCGGGCCGCTTCCAGCAGCTGGTCTACAGCCCCTCGGGCGCCATCGAAGGCCTGCTGATCGACACCGACGGCATCCCGACGCAGTTCGTCGTCGACCCGCACGACGCGCCGACCACCGGGCTGCTCGCGGTCCTGGCGTCCGGCCAGCCGCTGGTGCTCGAAGGCATCGACGCCGGCCCGTCGAAGAAGGGCGGGTCGCCGCACACGGTCTACACGCTGGAGCGCCTGGTCTCCGTCGACGGCCGCCCGCCCGAGGCCGCGCCGCCGCACGCGAGCGTCTCCGGCACGGTGGTGCGCCTGAACCACGCCCGCCACGGCGCGCCCAACGGCGTGCTGCTCGACAACGGCGACTTCGTGCACACCCGGCCCGACGGCTTCGAGACGCTGGGCCTGAAGGTCGGCGACACGCTGGAGGCCGAGGGTCCCGCCCGGCCGCTGGCCACCGGCGGCGGCCGCGTGATCGAGGCGCACCGCGCCAACGGCCACGCCCTGGCGCCCCGGCACTGACACCGGGCCACCCCCCATGTCCGCCGCGCGCGACCGCTCGTCCTCCCTGCTGGCACTCACGATGCTGGCCTTCTTCATGGCCGACGTGCGCGACGGGCTCGGCCCGTTCCTCGCGACCTACCTGCAGGAGAACCACGTCCGCCAGGACCTCATCGGCTACACGATGACCGCCGGCGGCCTGGCCGCCGTGGCCATGACGCCGCTCGCCGGCGCCTGGGTCGACCGCTCGACGGCCAAGCGCGCCATGACGGCCGTCTCCGGCGTCGCCGTGCTGGGGGCCAGCGCGCTGGCCTTCACGACGCTGTCGGCGCCGCTGCTGATCGCCTCGCAGATCGTCACCGGCCTCGCGGGCGCGCTGCTGGCGGCGGCGCTCGCGGCGCTGACGCTGGGCCTGGCGCGCTCGGAGGGCTTCAAGCACCAGACCGGCCGCAACGAGGCCTTCAGCCACGCCGGCAACATGATCTCGGCCGTCGGCGCCGGCGCGGTCGCGCACCTCTTCGGCGCGCCGTGGATGCTGGCCGTGATGGGCGCGATGACGCTCGGCGCGCTGCTGGCAGTGCGCACCATCCGCGCCGAGGACATCGACCACGAGGCCGCGCGCGGCGACGAGCCGCAGGACCCGCCGCCCGCGCCCGGGGTCACCGACCCGCAGGGCCACGAACGCATCGGGGCGCTGCTGAAGAACAAGGGGCTGCCGATGTTCGCGCTGACGCTGGCCTTCTTCCACCTGGGCAACGCCGCGATGCTGCCGCTGATCAACCAGCGCCTGGCCGCCACGGTGGCCGACTCGGCGCCATTGCTGTGGACCGGCATCGCCATCGTGGTCGCGCAGCTCACCATGATCCCGGTGGCGCTGTGGGTCTCGCGCAGCAGGCGCTTCGACGTCGCGTGGTTCGTCTACGCCGCCATCCTGGTGCTGCCGCTGCGCGGCGCGCTGGCCTATGCGTTCGCCAGCCAGTGGAACAACATCCCGGTGCAGATCCTCGACGGCCTGGCCGCCGGCGCGATGGGCGTGGCGACGCCGCTGCTGGTGCAGCGCTACACGCGCGGCAGCGGGCGCTTCAACACGGCGCTGGGCTTCGTCATGACGCTGCAGGGTGTGGGCGCGGCGCTCAGCCCGGGCATCGCCAACGTCATCGTCGGCGCGGAGGGCCGCTTCGGCCTCGCCTTCATGTGCCTGGCCGGCGCGGCGGTGGTGGCGCTGCCGGCGTTCTGGCTGGCGCAGCGCGGCGCGGCGGCGGACGCGCCCCCGGGCGGGGTGGCCGGCGCGGCGGCGGCTCAGGCCTGAAGGACGGCCTCGGGCGCGGGCAGCGCGGCGTGCCGGGGCACCGACGGTTCCGGGGCCGGCCGCGACGCGTCGAGCGTCCAGCCCGCCATGTCCAGCGCCGTCATCGGCCGGGCGTAGAGGAAGCCCTGGAACTCGTCGCACCCCAGGGCGGCCAGGATGTCGTGCTGCGCCTGGCGCTCGACGCCCTCGGCCACGACCCGCAGGCCCAGCGCGTGCGCGAGCTGGATCACCGCCTGGACCACCGGCCGCGCGTCGGCGCGCAGGTCGAGGTCGGCGATGAAGCTGCGGTCGATCTTGAGCTGGCGCGCGGGCAGCTGGCGCAGGTAGCTCAGGCTGGAATAGCCGGTGCCGAAATCGTCGATCGACAGGAACACGCCGATGGCCTCCAGGCCCTGGAAGGTGCGCTGCGTGGCCGCGATGTCCTCCATGGCGACCGATTCCGTGATCTCGCACATCAGGCGTTCGGCCGGCACGCCGTGGCGTTGCAGCGCCGCGCCGATGCGCTGGGCCAGCCCGCTCTCGCGCAACTGCAGCACCGACAGGTTGACCGCCACGTTCAGGTGCAGCCCGTCGTCGCGCCACGCCGCGATCTGCCGGCAGGCCTCGTCGATGATCCAGTCGCCCAGGCGCACGATGACGCCGAAGCGCTCGGCCAGGCCGATGAACTCCAGCGGCGCGAGCCGGCCGCGCTGCGGGTGGTTCCAGCGCACCAGGGCCTCCACGCCATCGACCCGGCCGGTGGCGCCATCGACCTTGGGCTGGTAGTACAGCTCGAACTGCCCGAGGTCGACCGCCCGGCGCAGGTCGCTCTGCAGCTCGAGCTGGGTGTTCGCGTCGGTGCCCATGTGCGACTCGAAGATCGCGTAGTTGCCCCCGCCGGTGCGCTTGGCCGCGTACATGGCCGCGTCGGCGTTGGCGATGAGCTTGTCGGCCTCGCCCTCCAGCGGATGGATCACGATGCCGATCGAGCAGGCGATCTGCACCTGCCGGTCCAGCACGTCGAAGGGCTGCGAGAGGCTCGCCAGGATGGCGTTGGCCGCCTGCGCGCAGGCGGCGCTGTCCTGGATGCCTTCGAGCAGCACCAGGAACTCGTCGCCGCCGATGCGCGCGACCGTGTCGCCCTCGCGCGCCAGCGCCCGCAGGCGATCGGCCGTGGCGCTCAGGATGCGGTCGCCGGCGATGTGGCCGAACGTGTCGTTGACCGGCTTGAAGCCGTCGAGGTCGATGAACAGCACGGCGATGCGCTCCTCGATCTGCAGCTGGTTGGCGCGCGCCATGCGCCGCAGCGCGTGGTTCAGGCGGTCCTCGAACAGCACCCGGTTGGGCAGCCCGGTGAGCGCGTCGGTGAAGGCACGCCGCGAGAGTTCCGCGTTGGCCGACTGCAGCCGCGCGTTCGTCTCCTCCAGCGAACTCGACAGGCGCCGCGCCACCACCTGCAGCCGCGCCTCCAGCAGCGACGTGAACAGCGTGCCGCCCAGCAGCAGGCACGCGGCCACCACCACCAGGCCCGTGAGGCCGGAGCCGCTGAGCGCATCGGCGCTCAGGCAGACCGAGCCGACCGGGAAGCTCGCCGCCGCCATGCCGGTGTAGTGCATGCCGCAGACCGCCAGGCCCATCACCAGCGCGGCCAGCAGCTGCACGCCCAGGCGCCGCTCCTGGCGCTGGCGCACCAGCGCGAAGATGCCCATCGCCGCCGCCGAGGTGCCCACCGCGATCACCGCCGACAGCGCGACCGTGCCCCGGTCCCAGACGATGCCCGGGGCCATGTCCAGCGCGGCCATGCCCGCGTAGTGCATGGCGCAGATGCCCGCGCCCATCGCCAGCGAGGCGACGCCCAGGCGCCGGATGCTGAAGTCCCGCCGGCTCGACACCCACAGCGCGATGCTGGAGGCCGCCACCGCCACCGCCCACGAGGCCAGGGTCAGGTTGCCGGCGAAGCCCAGGCGGATCGGCAGCGAGAAGCCCAGCATGCCGACGAAGTGCATCGCCCAGATGCCCGTGCCCATGGCCAGCGAGCCGACCGCCCACCAGACCTTGTCGAGGCGGTCGTCGGAGCGGCGCACGCGCTGGGCCAAGTCCAGCGCGACGAAGGCGGCCAGGGTGGCGATGAGCAGCGAGGTCGCGACGATCCACGGGTCGTGGCTGGTCGGGAGGTAGGGCGAAGGTAAGTTCACAATCGCCGAGGATACCTTTTGTATCCAAATGTCATAGGGAAATCCATGCCGACCGGAAAGATAGTGTGCGGTTGTCTACGATCGCCCTCTTTTCCGTCGACGCGGCGCCGATGACGCACCGGCGCGCGCCGGCGCCCTCCGACCTCGCCACGGACACCTCCCGCATGTCATTTCCTCCCGCTTCACGCCAGCGCCGCGCCGTGCTCGCCAGCGCCCTCCTCGGCCTGGCCGCGCCGGTCCTCGCGCAACCCACCGCCGCGCCCGCCGCCTGGCCGACCCGCCCCGTGCGCATCCTGGTGGGCTTCCCCGGCGGCTCCACGCCCGACATCGCCGCGCGCGTGCTGGCCGAGCCGCTGGCCCGGGCCCTGGGCCAGCCGGTGGTGGTGGACAACAAGCCGGGCGCCTCCGGCAACATCGCGGCCGACGCCGTGGCCAAGGCCACCGACGACCACACCCTGGGCATCGTCATCAACGGCAACCTCACGTCCTCGAAGCTGCTCTATCCCAGGCTGCCCTACGACCCGGCCCGGGACTTCAGCGAGCTGTCGCTGATCGCCACCGCGCCGCTGGTGCTGGTGGCCGCCAACGACGTGCCCGCCGGCAAGGATTTCCTGGCCGCCGCCCGCGCCTCGGGCACGAAGTGGAACTACGGCTCGGTGGGCATCGGCTCGGTCGGCCACCTGGGCATGGAGCTGCTGAAGGACCGCGTGCCCGGCATGGACGCCCAGCACGTGCCGTACGCCGGCAATCCGCAGGTGGTGACGGCCATGATCGGCGGCCAGGTGCAGCTGGCCCTGGTGCCGCCGGCCATCGCCATCCCACAGGTCCGGGCCGGCAAGCTCCGGGCCATCGGCCTGACCAGCGGCCGCAGCACCCTGGCGCCCGACTACGCGCCCCTGACCGAGCTGGGCGTGCGCGACTTCGGCCTGGAGGTGTGGACCGCCCTGCTCGGTCCGGCCGGCCTCTCGCCCGAGGCCCGGGCCCGCGTCACCCGCGAGATCGCCGTCATCATGAAGAACCCCGAGGTGCGCCAGCAGCTCTTCGACCGGGGCTGGCAGCCGGTCGGCACCTCGCCCGAGGGCATGCGCGCGCGCGTGAAGGAAGAGGCGGCGATCATGGGCCGGATCATCCAGGCGCGCGGGATCACGCTGCAGTGAGCGCGAGTGGCCGACGGCGGCTCGTGGAACGGCCGCCCTCGACCGTGTTCGCAATTCGCGAATCCCGAACATGACCCGACATTCCCATGAACCCCACCCACCTCCCTGAACCCGCCCGCCTGCTCCCCGTCTTCGGCGAATACGACGTGGTGGTCGTCGGCGGCGGCCCGGCCGGGCTGGCGGCCGCCGCCAGCGCGGCGCGCCACGGCGCGCGCACCCTGCTGGTCGAGCGCTACGGCTTCCTCGGCGGCATGGGCACCGCCGGCGGCGTGACCAACTTCGCCGGGCTCTACGCCCGCCACGACGGCGCGATGCGGCAGGTGGTGCACGGCGTGGTCGACGAACTGTTCGAGCGACTGGAGGCGCTAGGCGGCCTGAACCGGCCGCAGGACGGCATGCAGGGCCGCATCCGCGTGCGCTCCTACGACACCTCGGCCTACAAGTGCGCGGCCGACGGCCTGCTGCTCGACGCCGGCGTCGAACTGCTGTTCCACGCCCACGCCGCCGCCGTGCTGATGGACGGCGCGCGCATCGCGGCGCTGGTGGTGGAGACCAAGTCCGGGCGCCAGGCGGTCCGCGCCGGGATCTTCGTCGACGCCTCGGGCGACGCCGACGTGGCGGCCTTCGCCGGCGTGCCCTACGCGGTCGGCGACGGCCGGGGCAGCGGCCTCTTCCCGACCACCATGTTCCGCGTCGGCCACGTCGACGCCGAGGCGGCGCTCGCGGCGGTGGGCGAGTTCAAGGCCATCAACGACGTGATGGCGCGCGCGCAGCGCGAGCATCCCGGGCGCTATCGCTTCCCGCGCGAGGGCGCGATCCTGCGGCCGCAGATCCATGCCTCCGAATGGCGCGCCAACGTCACGCAGCTCAAGAACGCGCAGGGCCGCGCCATGAACGGCGTGGACGCGCGCGAGCTCAGCGCCGGCGAGGTCGAGGGCCGGCGCCAGATCGTGGACTACTTCGCCTTCCTGCGCGAGCAGGTCGACGGCTTCGCCGACGCGCGCATCGTGGAGATCGCGCCGCAGGTGGGCATCCGCGAGACGCGGCGCATCGACGGGCTGTATGCCCTCTCCGGCGACGACATCGTCGACTCGGCGCGCTTCGAGGACGCCATCGGCGTCAACGGCTGGCCGATGGAGCTGCACACCGACGGCGGCGTGGCATGGCGCTTCCCGCGCGACGCCGACCGCGCCTTCAACGACCTGCCCTGGCGCATGCTGGTGCCCCATGGCGTGGACAACCTGCTGGTGGCGGGTCGCTGCGCGTCGATGACGCACGAGGGCCAGTCGGCCGCGCGGGCCAGCGGCGCCTGCTTCGCCATGGGACAGGCGGCCGGCACGGCGGCGGCGCACGCCGGCCGCACGCCCCTGCGCGAGGTCGACACGGCCTTGCTGCGCGAGCGCCTGCGTGCCGACGGCGTGTGGCTGCCCGGGCGCTGACGCGCGCGCCCGGAGCCCGCCGTCGCACAGGCGCGCGGGGATCGGGCCGACGCGCGATGGCGCACGGGAAGGGTGTTCACGGATGGCGGCGGGGGCGAGAAAAGCCAACATGGCCGACGGCCCGGTCTTCCGGGCCTCGGCCCTCGCCCCCACTTACCCGCCCAACGCCATGACGTCCCCCGACCGCGCCTCCGACAACCACGACCACGACCACGATCACAACGACGACGACCGCTTCGAGCTGTATTCGTACTGGCGCACCTCCGCCACCTACCGCGTGCGCGTCGCCTTCAACCTCAAGGGCGTGAAGCCGAAGGAGCACGACGTCGACATCGATGCCGGCGAGCATCGCGGCGAGGCGTTCCTGAGGATCAACCCGATGGGCGCCATCCCGGCGCTGATCGACCACGGTCCCGGCCAGCCCTCGACGCCGCTCACGCAATCGCAGGCGATCCTCGAATTCATCGACGAGACCTACCCCGAACCCCCGCTGCTGCCGGCCGACGCGCACGGCCGCGCGCGCGTGCGCTCGCTGTCGGCATTGCTGGCGGCCGACACGCACCCGCTGATCACGCCGCGCGTCAAGAAGTACCTGACGACCACCGGCGGCTTCGACGACGCCGCCTGGCGCGCGTGGCAGGTCCAGTGGTTCGGCACCGGCCTGCGCGCGCTGGAGCGACGTCTCGCAGGCGAGCCCGGCACCGGCCGCTTCTGCCATGGCGACGCGCCCGGCATGGCCGACATCTGCTTGGCCAGCGTCGTCGCCGTGATGCGCGTGTTCAAGGTCGAGATCGACGGCATCCCGACGGTGCTGCGCGTCATGGCCGCGTGCGAGGAACTCGACGCCTTCGCGCGCGCCGACCCCATGAAGCAGGCGGGCGCGCCGAAGGCCGCCTGACCCCCGACCTCCGACCCCCCGACCCATCGGACCGCGCCAGCCGCCGTCCTTCCCTCGTCACCCCCGTTTCTTTCACAGGAGATCCCTGCATGCCCAAGCTCCAGATCGCCGCCCCGACGGGCGAACCCATCGAACTGCACTACGAGGACCACGGCAACGGCCGGCCGGTCGTGCTGATCCACGGCTGGCCGCTGAGCGGCCGCTCGTGGGAAGCGCAGGTCGGCCCGCTGGTCGAGGCCGGCCACCGCGTCATCGCCTACGACCGGCGCGGCTTCGGCGCCTCGTCGCAGCCGTGGTCGGGCTACGACTACGACACCTTCGCCGCCGACCTCGACGCCCTGCTCTCGCACCTCGACGTCACCGGCGCCACGCTGGTCGGCTTCTCCATGGGCGGCGGCGAGGTGGCGCGCTACGTGGCGAAATACGGCACCGCGCGCGTCGCCGGCGCCGTGTTCGCCGGCGCCGTGCCGCCCTACCTCTACAAGAGCGAGGACAACCCCGACGGCGGGCTCGACGACGCCACCATCGCGCAGTTCGAGCACGGCGTGAAGACCGATCGCCTGGCCTTCCTGGAGGACTTCACGAAGAACTTCTTCGGCGTCGAGGGCAAGCTGCTGGTGAGCGAGCCGATGCGCCAGTACGCCGTGCGCATCGCCTCGGCCGCCTCGCCCAAGGGCACGCTGGACTGCATCGCCGCCTTCGGCCGCACCGACTTCCGCGACGACCTGACGAAGTTCGGCGACCTGCCCACGCTGGTCATCCACGGCGACAGCGACGCCATCGTGCCCTTCGAGGTCAGCGGCAAGCGCACCCACGCCGCGATCCCCGGCAGCACGCTGGCGCTGATCGAAGGCGCGCCGCACGGCTTCAACGTGTCGCATGCCGAGGAATTCAACGCGCACCTGCTCGCCTTCCTGGCGAAGCTGCCGCGATGAACCGTACCGACTTCGCGGTCTTCGAATCCGAGGCGCTGGCCGCCGGCTACGACGAGGCGCTGGTGCGCCAGTGGGCGCCCGACGCCGTCATCGAGCACCACGCGCACCCCTTCGACGCCGACGCCGTGGTCACCGAGGGCGAGATGTGGCTGACCTGCGGCGACGAGACGCGACACCTGCTGCCGGGCGACACCTTCCAGTTGCCGAACGGCACGCCGCACGCGGAGCGGTACGGAGCGCAAGGGGCGGTCTACTGGGTGGCGCGGCGCAATCCAAGGTGATCTGACACCGGTATGTCTACGACGGCATGGGCTCGCGCGGGTCGTCCACAGGAGAAAGCATGGAAATTCGTCGATTTAAATGCGGTGATGAGGCCGCACTGTTCCGTGTTCACGTCACGGCCATTCATGAGATCGCCTCTCGCGATTACTCGCCTGAACAGATCGAGGCCTGGGCACCGACGGACACGGACATGGTCATGTGGGCTGACCGCATGCGCGTCCTCCGCCCCTTCGTCGCCGAACTCGACGGCGAAATCGTCGGTTACGCGGATATCCAGCCCCATGGACTCATCGACCACTTCTACGTGTCGGGCGACCATCCGCGCCAAGGCATTGGAACGAGGCTGATGGCGCGTATCCATGAAGAGGCAAAGACCCTCGGCTTGACGCGATTGACCTCTCATGTGAGCAGGACAGCCGAACCGTTCTTCACGCTCCATGGCTTCCGGGTCATCGAGCGAGCATTTCCAGTCAGGCGCGGATTGACGTTGGAGAACGCGTTGATGCAAAAGGCTGGTCCCGTCTCATAAAGACCCGATCGGAACTCCTCAAATGCAACTCTGACAGGCACGAGGGAAACATCAATCGAAGAAGTCCTCATCGAGCTTCTTGATGTATATCACTTCTTCCACTCGACAGCCTATATCAAAGCGAATCATCAGCCGGGTGAGAAATTCGCCGTCGATCAGTACGATGCGCTTGCTCAGCATCTCGGCCGTTTCTTTCGATGCCTGCGAGAAAGTGGATGTCGTGACGAACAGTCCCTTATTTGCCTTGAATCGATCCAGCGAGCCGAAGAAATCCCGGATCTCACTCGACGATATCTTGCTGTTCGCATATCGCTTGGCTTGAACGTAGATGCGATCTAAACCCAATGCATCCTGATCGATGACGCCATCAACACCGCCATCTCCACTCTTGCCCAAAGCCTTTCCAGCTTCTATGGCCGATCCACCATATCCCATCGCGATAAGGAGTTGCACGATGAGGCGTTCGAAAAAATCCGGTGGCGAGGCAATGATTCTTGCAAGAATTTCGGCACTGAGTGATCGTTGAAGCTCGTTGCTCGCAGACCTCATGACTTCATCAGGCGCCAATTCCTTGAGTGCCGCCAAACCTGATTGCGGCGTCTCTGAATTTGCGACTGTCGTTTCTCTGAATACCTTGAACTCAGGAAAGGACTCGAGAAACTTGATGTTGATCGTCTTTGGTGGACTGGCCAGCACAGCCCTCCCTCGTTCGCTGATCTCGAAGTACGCACGCTTCGTGAGCCTGATCAGTCCAGCTTTCCCCAGGTAGCTCTTGGCCCAGTTCACACGATTGGCAAAGGTGGTCTGCTTGCCCGAAGGCAGGAGCTCTGACAGCTCAGCCTCAGTCAAAGCCAGCTTGCGTCCAAGAACGGTGACGACATCCGAGATGCGCACCTCGCCAGCGGCAGATTCCTCGAGCACGGGAAGCATCAGTGATTGAAAGTCCGGAATCGCCATTAATTTCAACTCTCCTTGTGGGGAAGTATCCCCTGCGTGGCCCCGCAACGGTTTCCAGAACTCCTGTTATCGGAAATCCCTAACAGCCTGGCCGACCCCTTCCACCAGAATCGAGCATCCAGCAATGTCCAGGCATCGGAACATCTCGCACGGCAATGCTCATACCGCATGCAGGACCTTTCAGGAGATCCGCCATGACACCCAAGAACACCCTCTGCCTGTGGTTCGACGGCACCGCCGCCGAAGCCGCGGCGTTCTACGCGGCGACCTTCCCCGACAGTGCCGTCGGCGCCGTCACCCCCGCGCCGGGCGACTACCCGGATGGCCAGGCGGGCGACGTGCTGGTGGTCGCGTTCACCGTCGTGGGCATTCCCTGCATCGGACTGAACGGCGGGCCGCAGTTCAGGCACAGCGAGGCCTTCTCGTTCCAGATCGCGACCGACGACCAGGCCGAGACGGACCGGCTGTGGAACGCCATCGTCGGCAACGGCGGCCAGGAAAGCGAGTGCGGCTGGTGCAAGGACCGCTGGGGGCTGTCGTGGCAGATCACGCCGCGCGTGCTGACCGAGGCGCTGTCCGGGCCGGATCGCGCGGCGGCCAGGCGGGTGTTCGACGCGATGATGACGATGCGCAAGATCGACGTCGCGGCGATCGAGGCGGCGCGGGCGGGTTGAGGCCCGTCGTCCGCCACCCGACCCGCTGCGTCGGGCGCTCATCCATCCTTCCTTCCTCGACGAGGCCCGCTCCATGACCCCACCCTCCTCCACCGGCCCGGCGAACCCCGCCAGGACCGAAAAACAGAAGATGCTCGCCGGCGACCTCTATGACGCCGGCGACGACGAGCTCCAGGCCGACCTGGCCGCGACGCGCGAATGGCTGGTGCGATACAACGCCGCGCTCGGCATGGGTTCGGCGGACCGGCGCGTGCTGCTGGCCGAGCGCCTGGGCGCGGTGGGCGACGGCGCGACCGTGCGCCCGCCGTTCCACTGCGACTACGGCTTCAACGTCGAACTCGGCGCCGGGGTGTTCATGAACTTCGGCTGCGTGATCCTCGACGTGGTGAAGGTGACCATCGGCGACAAGACGCAGATCGGTCCCAACGTGCAGATCCTCACGGCCGACCACCCCAGGAGCGCGGCCGAGCGCGAGGCCGGCCTGGAGTTCGGCCGGCCGATCCGCATCGGGCGCAACGTGTGGATCGGCGGGGGCGCGATCCTGCTGCCGGGCATCACGGTGGGCGACGACGCGGTGATCGGCGCGGGCAGCGTGGTGACGCGCGACGTGCCGGCCGGCGCCACGGTGGTGGGCAACCCGGCGCGGGTGCGCGGCTGAGCGGGATCAGGCGGCGGCGCTGACCATCGGCCGGCCGGCCAGGAAGGCGGCCAGGTTGTCCTCCACGCGCCGCGCCATCGCCGCGCGCGTCTCGTGCGTGCCGCTCGCGATGTGCGGCAGCAGCACGACGTTGTCGAGCGCCAGCAGGGCCTCGGGCACGTTCGGCTCGTCCTCGAAGACGTCGAGCCCGGCGCCGGCGATGCGCTTGTGCTGCAGGGCCTCGACCAGCGCCGCCTCGTCGACCACCGTGCCGCGCGAGATGTTGATCAGGTAGCCCTGGGGGCCGAGCGCGTCGAGGATCGCGCGCGAGACCAGGCCGCGCGTCTCGGCGCCGCCCGCGCTGGCGATCACCAGGAAATCGGCCCATCCGGCCAGCTCCTCCAGCGAGGCCGCGTAGCCCTGCGCGACGTCCTCGAGCGGGTGGCGGTTGTGGTAGCGCACCTCCATGTCGAAGCCCGAGGCGCGGCGCGCGATCACGCGGCCGATGCGCCCCATGCCCAGGATGCCGAGCTTCTTGCCCGAGACCCGCGTCGCCGACGGAAAGGGACCGCGCTGCCAGTCGCCCCGGCGCACGAAGCGGTCGGCCTCGGTGACGCGGCGCGCCACGTCCATGAGCAGCGCGAAGGCGGTGTCGGCCACGCAGTCGTTGAGCACGTCGGGCGTGTAGCCCACCGCGATGCCGCGCGCGCGCGCGGCGTCCAGGTCGATCGCGTCGAGGCCGACGCCGAAGCTGGAGATGACCTCGAGCGCCGGCATCGCCGCGATCGTCGCGGCGTCGGCGCCGTGGCGCGCCGAGGTGACGAGCGCCGTGAACTCGCCGCCGCGCGCGGCGAGGAAGGCCTCCGGATCGGCCTCCTCCCACAGCGGATGGAGGTCGTAGGTCTCGGCGAGGCGGGCTTCGAGGGCGGGCAGCAGCCGGCCGTGCTGGAGGACGCGGGTCTTGGAAGTGGTCATGGAGGAAGCGGGTTTCGGATCGGGGGGGTGGGATGGAGGCGGGGGCGCCGTCGTCATTCCGGCTGGATGCCGGCGTCCTTGGCGACCTTCGCCCACTTCACCATCTCGGTGGCGATGAAGTCGCCGAACTGCCTCGGGCTGCCGCCGCCGGGTTCGATGCCATTGTCCTGGAACGTCTTGCGCACGTCGGGCATGGCCAGGATCCTCGCGACCTCGGCGTTGAGCCGGGCGACGGTGGCCGCCGGGGTGCCGGCCGGCGCGAGCAGGCCGCCCCAGGTGCTGGTCTCGTAGCCGGCGATGCCGGCCTCCTGCATCGTCGGCACGTCCGGCAGCACCGACGAGCGCCTGGCCGTCGTCACGGCCAGCGCGCGCAGGCGGCCGGCCTTGATCTGCACGTTGGCCGCCGCCACGGTGTCGAACATCAGCGAGGTGCGCCCGCTGATGAGGTCGGGGTGGGCGAGCGTGCTGCCCTTGTAGGGCACGTGCGTGAGGTCCAGCCCGGTCATGCTCTTGAACAGCTCGCCCGAGAAGTGCGGCGCGCCGCCGTTGCCGCTCGACGCGAAGGACAGCTTGCCGGGGTTGGCCTTGCCGTAGGCGACCAGTTCGGCCACCGATTTCACGGGCAGTTCCGGCGAGACGATCAGCACCAGCGGCACCACGTGCGTCAGCGCCACGGGCTCGAAGCCCTTGACGGTGTCGAACGGCAGCTTCTTCACCATGCTCGGGTTGATGGCGTGGCTGCTGGCCACCAGCACCAGCATGTGGCCGTCCGGCGGGCTCTTGGCGACCAGGTCGGTGCCGATGATGCCGGTGGCGCCGGCGCGGTTGTCCACCACCACCGGCTGGCCCCAGGCCTCGGACAGCTTCTGGCCGATGAGCCGCGCTGCCAGGTCGATGGCGCCGCCGGGCGAGGCCGGCACGACGATGGTGATCTGCTTGGTCGGGTAGGCGGCGGGGGCGGGGGCCGGCGCGGTCTGCGCGATGGCGGCCGGCAGGCCGGCGACGGCCAGCAGCGCGGCGCAGGCGGTGGCCGAAGCGGCGGCGGCGAGGGTGCGGCGGCGCATGGTCAGATCCCCTTGGCCTGGCGCCAGACGTCGAACGCGGCGCGCGTCTCGGCATTGGGCGGGTAGGTGCCGGCGAGTTTCGCGCCGCCCTCCACGCGCTCCAGCACGAAGGCTTCCATCTTCTCCTGCTCGACGGCGTCGCGCGCGATCTCCTCGGCCAGGTGCGAGGGGATCACGACCACGCCCTCGTCGTCGCCCACGACGACGTCACCCGGATACACCGCGACGCCGCCGCAGCCCACCGGCACGTTCAGGTCGATGGCGTGGTGGTGGATGAGGTTCAACGGTGCGCTGCCGCCGGCGCAGTAGACCGGGAAGTCCATCTGCGAGATCGGTCCGCTGTCGCGCACCGGGCCGTCGGAGACCAGGCCGGCGGCGCCGCGCACCTTCAGCCGCGTGGTCAGGATCTGTCCGCCGGAGGCCACGCGCGTCTCGCCACGGCAGTCGATCACCAGCACGTGGCCTTCGGGCACGCTCTCGATGCCCTTGCGCTGGGGGTGGTCGGGGTTGTCGAAGGCGCTGATCTGGTCGAGGTCCTCGCGCGCGGGGATGTTGCGCATCGTGAAGGCCGGCCCGACCAGGTTGCCGGCGCTGGGCGTGGTCAGCCGCGCGACGCCCTGCAGGTACACGTTGCGGAAGCCGCGCTTGAACAGCTGCGTGCACAGCGTGGCCACGCTCACGTGGCGCAGGCGTTCACGGGTCTGGTCGGACAGGGGGGTCGGTTCGGTCATGGTGGGAGGGCTCGAAGCGGGTTGGGAAACGTGATGCGGGAAGAGCGCGGAACCGGCCGGGCCGGGCCGTTGCCGTCGTCCCCTGGAAGGGGTTGGCGCTGCCACGCGCAGTGGGCAGGCCCGGGGGTCAGTCGGCGGTGGCGCCGGAGCGGCGGACGAGTTCGCCCCAGCGCGGGATCTCCTTCTGCATCAGCGCGGCGAGCTGGGCGGGCGAGCCCGCCACGACGTCCATGCCGAACTGGTTGGCCAGCTTGTCCTTCACGTCGGGCGACTGCAGGATCCTCGCGATCTCGGTGGACAGGCGCTGCGCGATCGGCGCGGGAAGGTTCTTCGGCGCGTAGACGGCCTGCCACGACGCCATGTCGAAGCCCGGCACGCCGGCCTCCTGCAGCGTCGGCAGCTGCGGCACCAGGGCCATGCGCTTGGCCGACGTCACCGCCAGCAGCTTGAGCTTGCCGGCCTGCACCAGCGGCAACGCGGCGGTCACCTGGTCGAACATGAACGCGACCTGGCCCGAGGACACGTCCAGCATGGCCGGCGGCGTGCCCTTGTACGGGATGTGCGTGAGCTTCACGCCGATGGCCTCGGCCAGCATCTCGCCGGCCAGGTGCGTGGAGGTGCCGGCGCCCGAGGAGGCGAAGGTGCGCTTGGCGGGGTCCTTCTTCAGCAGCGCGATCAGCCCGGCCACCGAGTCGACGCCCAGGTTCGGGTCGACGATCAGCACGTTGGGCAGGAAGGCCACCAGCGAGATCGGCTCGAAGTCCTTCACCGGGTCGTAGGGCAGGTTCTTGTACAGGCTGGCGTTGATGGCGTGCGTGCTGATGGTGCCGCCGAAGAGCGTGTAGCCGTCGGGCCTGGCCTTGGCGACGTAGGTCGCGCCGACGGCGCCGGCCGCGCCCGGCCGGTTGTCCACCACCACCGGCTGGCCCAGCGCCTCGCCCAGCTTCTGCGCGATGACGCGGCCGATGACGTCGGTGGAACCGCCGGGCGTGAACGGCACGACGTAGGTGATGGCGCGGGTCGGCCACGCGGCGGCGTCGGCCTGCGCGAACGCGGCGAGGGGCACGGCCGGCAGCGCGGCGAGCGCGGCGCCGGCGCGCAGGACGGCGCGGCGGCCGAGGGAGGCGACGCTCGGGTCGGGCATCGATGGGGACGTGGGCGTGGTCATGGCGGTGGTGTCGTCGTGGGAGTGCGGCTGGGCGGCGAGGGACGCGGACGGCTTCATTCGACCTTGACGCCGCGCGCCTTGATCACCTGGCCATAGCGCTTCCTGTCCGTGTCGATGGTCTTCTGGAGTTCGGCCGGCGTGCTGCCGCGCGGCGTGGCGCCCTGCGCGATCAGGGCCTGCCGCATGTCGGGCAGCGCCACGACGTCGCGGACATCGGCCGACACCTTGTCGAGCAGCGCCGGCGGCGTGCCGGCCGGCGCCAGGAGCGCCACCCACGAGCCCGATTCGGCATCCGGCACGCCCAGTTCGGCCAGCGTGGGCACCTCCGGCATGGCCGGCGAGCGCTGCGCGCTGGTCACGGCCAGGGCGCGCAGCTTGCCGGCCTTGACGTAGCCGGAGGTCTCCAGGATGGAGGCGAACAGCATGTCGACGTGGCCCGCCATCAGGTCCGCCATGGCCGGGCCACCGCCCTTGTAGGGCACGTGCACGAACTTCACGCCGGCGGCCTGCTGGAAGATCTCCGCCGTCAGGTGCGGCGAGCCGCCGCTGCCGGAGCTGGCGTAGGTGAACTTGTCGGGCTCGGCCCTGGCCAGCGCGATCAGCTCCTTGGGCGTCTTCGCCGGCACCTTGGGGTTGACGACGAGGGCGAAGGGCAGCTCGGCGAACAGCGACACCGGCGCGAAGGCGCGGTCGGCGTCGTAGGGCATCTTGTAGAGCGACGGATTGATCGACTGCGTGCCGACGTTGCCGATGAGCATCGTGTAGCCGTCGGGCTTCGCCTTGACGACCATCTCCGCGCCCACCAGCCCGCCCGCCCCGGTGCGGTTGTCCACCACCACCGACTGGCCCCACTTCTGCCCGAGCCGCGTGGCCAGCAGCCGCGCGGCGATGTCGGTGCCGCCGCCGGGCGCGAAGGGCACGACGAAGGTCACCGGCCGCGTCGGCCAGGGCGCCGGCTGCGCGGCGGCCGGGCGCGGCGCGGCGACGGCCAGCATCGCGGCGGCCACCAGCAACGGCAGCGCCGGCACCGGCCGCGGGCGCGCCACCGGACGGCCGGCCGCCGCCGCGGGGAGGGAAATCTTCGTCATGGATCGTCGTCCTTTCGGGTTGTCTCTTTGCTTCGTTGTCCGGCGCGTCGCGCGACGCGATCCGGGCGCCGTCCCGCGCCGTTGCCCGGGGCATGCCGCCCCCGACGGGTCAGTGGATGTCGGGCTCGCCCCGGCCGCCCTGCCCGGCCGGCGCGGTCCGCGCGACGCCCGCGCCCGGTCCCTCCGCCGGCGTCGGCTCGACGTAGTCCGGCGCCAGGAAATCGAAATCGCAGCCGGTGTCGGCCTGCTGCACGTGCTTCAGGAACATCACGCCGTAGCCGCGGCTGAACTTGGGGATGGGGCGCTGCCATTGCGCGCGGCGGCGCGCGATCTCGGCGTCGCTCACGGCCATGTCGATGCGGCGCGCGTCGACGTCCAGCGTCACCAGGTCGCCATCGCGCACCAGCGCCAGCGGGCCGCCGACGTGCGATTCGGGCGTCACGTGCAGCACGCAGGCGCCATAGCTCGTGCCGCTCATGCGCGCGTCGCTGATGCGCACCATGTCGCGCACGCCCTCCTTCAGCAGCTTCTGCGGGATCGGCAGCTGGCCCCATTCGGGCATGCCCGGGGCGCCCTGCGGCCCCGCGCTCTGCAGCACGATGACGCTGTCCTTCGTGATGTCGAGGTCGGGCGAATCGATGCGCGCGGCGAGGTCGTCGTAGTTGCGGAACACCACCGCCGGCCCGGTGTGGCGGCGCAGGTGCTGCTCCATCGCGGCGGGCTTGATGACGGCGCCGTCGGGCGCGAGGTTGCCGCGCAGCACGGCCAGGCCACCGCTCTCCAGCAGCGCCTGCGCGCGCGGGCGGATGACGTCCGCGTCGTAGACCTCGGCGCCCGCGATGTTCTCGCCCAGCGTCCTGCCGTTGCAGGTCATCTGCCCGCCGTCGATGAGCCCGCCCATGCCTGCGAGGAAGGCGCGCAGGCCGCCGGCGTAGTAGAAATCCTCCATCAGGTACTTGCCGCCGGGGCGCAGGTTGGCCGTGACCGGCGTCTCGCGCGCCAGTTCGTCGAAACGCGCCAGGTCCAGCGGCACGCCGGCGCGTCGCGCCATCGCGATCAGGTGGACGATGGCGTTGGTGGAGCCGCCCAGGCCGAGCACGGTCTTGACGGCGTTGTCGAAGGAGGCGGCCGTGAGGAAGTCCAGCGGCTTGAGGTCCTCCCACACCATCTCGACGATGCGCTTGCCGGAGTGCGTGGCCATCATGGCGTGGCGCGAATCGGGCGCGGGGATGGACGAGGCGCCCGGCAGCGTGAGGCCCAGCGCCTCGGTCGCGCTCATCATGGTGCTGGCCGTGCCCATGGTCATGCAGGTGCCCGGCGAGCGCGCGATGCCGTCCTCCACGTCCTGCCAGTCGTCCTCGGTGATGTTGCCCGCGCGCAGTTCGGCCCAGTACTTCCAGGTGTCGGAGCCCGAGCCCAGGAACTTGCCCTTGTAGTCGCCGCGCAGCATCGGCCCGGCCGGCACGAAGATCGTCGGCAGGTTGTTGGCCAGCGCGCCCATCACCAGCCCGGGGGTGGTCTTGTCGCAGCCGCCCATGAGCACCACGCCGTCGGCCGGATAGGAGCGGATCAGCTCCTCGGCCTCCATGGCCAGCAGGTTGCGATACAGCATGGTGGTGGGCTTCTGGAACGCCTCGCCCAGGCTCATCGCCGGGATCTCCACCGGGAAGCCGCCGGCCTGCCAGACGCCGCGCTTGACCTCCTCCACCCGCTGCTTGAAGTGCGTGTGGCAGGAGTTCATGTCGCTCCAGGTGTTGAGGATGGCGATGACCGGCTTGCCGAGGTAGTCGTCGCGGCTGAAGCCCATCTGCGCCGTGCGCGAGCGGTGGCCGAAGCTGCGCAGGTCCTTCACGCCGTACCAGCGGTGCGAGCGGAGTTCTTCGGGTTTCTTGCGTGGGGTCATGACGTGCGTGGGAAGAGGAAGGCCGGTCGAACGGGCACCACCGGCCGTGGATGTTAGCGCTGTCATCCCGATCTTAGCGACGCCCGCGCGGCAGCGTCAACCGGGTTCTCCTGTAGACGTTCGCGGCCTTGCGGTGCCGCGTTGCGACACACCGAAAGACCGTTAGCAGATTCGGGGTGGCCGGGCGCGGCGCGGCGCGGTCCGGTGCCGCGCCTCAGGCGCTGTCGCGCTCGACGACCGAGAAGCCCAGGTCCATCACCTTGGGCACCACCTCGCGGCCCTCGGCGCGCTCGACGATGCAGCGCGCGGCCTGCCGGCCGATGGCGGTGCCGTCGATGCGCACGGTGGAGATGGCCGGGTGCGCGTGGCGCGCGAAGGCCAGGTCGCCGAAACCGACCACGCCCAGGTCGGCGGGCACGCGCAGGCCGCGCGCCTGCGCCTCGGTGATGACGCCGTGCGCGAGCACGTCGGAGCTGCACGCCAGCGCGTCCAGGGACACGCCGTTGTCCAGCAGTTCGGCCAGCGCAGAGCGCCCCGCCCCCAGCGTGGTGGGCGCCGGCACGCGGTGGACCGGCAGCGACGCGGACGCGTCCGGCGCCAGCCGCCGCCACGCCTGCTCGAAACCGGCGCGCCGCAGGTCGGCGCGGCGGTCGTCGCCGGTGACGATCACCGGGCGGCGGTGGCCCCGGCGGTGCAGGAATCGCGCCGTCGCGGCGCCGGCCTCCTCGTGCGAGAAACCCACCAGCATGTCGATCGGCGTGGGCGTCAGGTCCCAGGTCTCCACCACCGGGATGCCCGAGGCCAGCAGGCGCTGCCGCCCCTGGGCCGAATGCATGATCCCCGTGAGCACGATGCCGTCGGGCCGGCGCCCGACGATGGCGTCGATCAGGGCGTCCTCGCGCGAGCGGTCGTAGCCGCTCTGCCCCAGCATCAGCTGGTAGCCGTGCGCGGCCAGGGTCTCGGTCAGCGCCTGGATGGTCTCCAGGAACACCGGCCCGGCGATGGTGGGCACCAGCGCCGCCACCAGCCGGCTGCGGTTGGACGCCAGTCCGCCCGCCAGCAGGTTGGGGACGTAGCCGGTGCGTTCGACCGCCAGGCGCACCTTCTCGCGCGCCTCGGGCGAGACGAGGTCGGGCGTGTTGAGCGCGCGCGAGACCGTGATGGCGGAGACGCCGGCGAGCCGGGCGACGTCGGCGAGGGTGACGCCGCCGCTGCCGCGGCGCGGCGCGCGGCCCGGGGCGGCGGGCCGGCTCACGCGGGCTCCGCGTCCGGCGCCGGCCCGGCGTCGATCAGCGCCCGGATCGTCGAGCCCAGCGTCTCGATGGGAAACGGCTTGGTCAGCACGTGCATCCCCACCTCCAGACAGCCGCCGCCCAGGACGCTGCTCTCGGCGTAGCCGGTGATGAACAGCACCTTCAGGTCGGGGCGCCGCACGCGCGCGGCGTCGGCCATCTGGCGTCCGTTCATGCCCCCGGGCAGCCCGACGTCGGTGACCAGCAGGTCGATGCGCGCGCCGGACTGCAGCAGGCGCAGCCCCGAGGCACTGTCCTCCGCCTCCAGCGCCGCGTAGCCCAGGTCCTCCAGCACCTCGACCACCAGCATGCGCACGGCCGGTTCGTCGTCCACGATCAGGACCGTCTGTCCCTGCCCGGCCCGCGCGGCGTCGACGGGCGCCGGCACGGCTTCGTCGCCGCCGATGTCGCCGTCGTGGCGCGGCATGTACAGGCACACCGTGGTGCCCCGGCCGACCTCCGAGTCGATGCGCACCTGGCCGCCGGACTGCTGCGCGAAGCCGTGGATCATCGACAGCCCCAGCCCCGTGCCCTGCCCGATCGGCTTGGTGGTGAAGAAGGGCTCGAACACCCGGGCCACCACCTCGGGCGGCATGCCGGTGCCGGTGTCGGTGACGCGCAGCGCGAGGTAGGGGCCCTCGGGCAGTCCGCAGCCCCCGGCGGTGACGGCGTCGAGCGACTCGTTGGCGGTCTCGATGGCGATGCGCCCGCCGTCGGGCATGGCGTCGCGCGCGTTGATGCACAGGTTGAGCAGTGCGTTCTCCAGCTGCCCCGGATCGATCAGGGCCGGCCAGAGCCCGGGCGGGCCGGCGACCTCCAGCGCGATGGCCGGGCCGATGGCGCGCCGCACCAGCTCCTCCATGCCGGCGACTAGCCGGTTCACGTCCGTCGGCTTGGGCGTGAGCGTCTGGCGGCGCGAGAACGCGAGCAGCCGGTGCGTGAGCCCGGCCGCGCGCCGGGTCGCGCCCTGGGCCACCTGGACGTAGCGCTCCAGGTCGTCGAAGCGGCCCTGGCGGGTGCGCAGCTTCATCAGCTCCAGCGCGCCCGAGATGCCGGCCAGGAGGTTGTTGAAGTCGTGGGCCAGCCCGCCGGTGAGCTGGCCGACCGCCTCCATCTTCTGGGCCTGGCGCAGCTGTTCCTCGGCCCGCATGAGTTCGGTGGTGCGTTCGACCACGCGCTGCTCCAGCGTCTCGTTGAGCGCGCGCAGCGCCGCCGCGTTGCGTTTGCGCTCCTCCTGCAGCGCGCGGCGCTCCTGGACGTCGAGCAGCACGCCCGGGAAGTCCGACGGCGTGCCGTCCGCGGCACGGTGGACGCGTCCGTTGGCCTCGATCCAGCAGTACCTGCCGTCGGCGCGCCGCACCCGGTACTGGTGCGCGTAGGCGCCGCCGTTGCGGATCGCCGCGTCGATGGCCGCGGCCAGTCCCGCCTGGTCGTCCGGATGGACCCGCTCGACGATCCGCGCGATGCCCAGACCGTTGCGGCCCAGCGCCGGGTCGAGCCCGAACGTGGCGGCGAACGCCTCGTCGACGGTGAAACGGTCGTTCGGGATGTCCCAGTTCCAGGTCCCGACGATCGCGCCCGCCGCCAGCGCGAGCTGCACGCGCTCGGCGTTCTCGCGGGCGTGCGCCTCGCTCGCCTGCAGCCGCTCCTGCGCCGCGCGCCGCTCGGTGACGTCGTCGAAGAAGATCGCGATCTGGCGCTCGGCCGGCTCGCCCACGCGGATGGCCCGGACCTGGAACCAGCGCCCGAACGGCTTGGCGTAGCGCTCGAAGTCCGCCGGCTCGCCGGTCAGGGCGACCCGGCCGTAGGTGTCGAACCAGAAGCGCTCGAGGTCGGGCGCGAACTCGGTCACCCACTTCCCGCGCAGGTTGACGCCGGCCTGGCGTTCGAAGGCGGGATTGGCCTCGATGAAGCGGTAGTCCACCGCGCGATCGTCGGCGTCGAACGTCACCTCCACGATGGCAAAGGCGGTCTCGATCGTCTCCAGCAGCGTCCTGAAGCGGTCCTGGGACTCGCGCAGCTGCCGGCCGGTCTCGTGCTGGCGCGTGCGGTCGCGCAGGATCTTGACGTAGCCCAGGTGCACGCTGTCGGCGTCGCGCCACGGCATCAGTTCGCCCGAGGCCCAGAAGCGGCTGCCGTCGCGGCGCTGGTGCCAGCGCTCGTCGCTGGCGCGGCCGTCGGCGATCGCCAGGCGCATCTCCTCCTGCGGACGGCCCCTGGCGCGATCGTCCGGGGTGAAGATGCAGGCGACCGACGCGCCGACGATGTCCTCGGAGCGCCAGCCCAGGATGAGTTCGGCGCCCTTGTTCCAGTCGGTGATCACGCCGTCGCGGTCGGTGACGACGATCGCGAAGTCGATGGCGCTTTCGATGACTTGCTGGAGGTGGTGGCGCGCGGGCATGGGGTGGGTGGCGTGGTTCGAGGGTTGTTCTACCGGGCGGTCGATGGCGTTTCGCACCGCTGAGCGAAGCCGCTCGCGGGGTGCGGGTTTTTACACCAGCGCATCGACCGGCCATCGGAGCAAGACCTGGACCGTCGCTGGTCATCGTGACCGCTTCCGCGGCGCGTGGACCGCGAAAAAACCGGCTCGTCCTGTAACCGGCGCGGTGCCGGCGACGAACTTCCCTCCGCGATCCGGGCCATCCGGTTCGCGCGCCGAAGCACCGCCGCTCGCCGCCGCATGCGGCGCGACCGGTTCCGTGTCCGACGGACGGCGTCCTCTCCCCATCGAACGAATGAAAGAACCGCACCATGAACAAGCCCTCGACCACCCTGCTCGCCGCCTGCCTGGCCGTCGCCTCCCTCTCGGCCATGGCCGCCGACGACCCGACGATGAAGAAGGAACCGGTCTCCACGGACGCGATGGCCCGGGACGGGATGAAGAAAGACGACATGGGCAAGGACGCCATGGCGAAGGACGCGATGGCGAAAAGCCGGATGGACAAGGACGCCATGGCGAAGGAAGCGCCGTCGGGGGACGCCATGAAGAAGGGCGCGGCGAAGCAGTGATGAAAGCGACATCGGGTGGCCCGCCGCGCCTTGCCGGGCGGGTCCGCCCGGACGCGCGAAACGGCCTGTAAGCTGCCTCCCCCATGTCGAGCACAACCTCCGGCAGAGACGAGGCCCACGCCCATGCGGAGCGGACGCTGCGAGCGCTCATGCTCGCGGGCATGTCCGGCGACGCGCAGGCCCATCGCTGCTTCCTGCAGCGGCTCGGCATCCATCTGCGGTCGTTCTACCGCCGGCGCCTCTCCGGCTGGCCCGACGACGTGGAAGACCTCGTACAGGACACCCTGCTCGCGATCCACGACAAGCGTCACACCTACCGGCCCGACCAGCCGGTGACGGCGTGGATCCACGCCATCGCGCGCTACAAGACCATCGACCTGCTTCGCGCGCGCCGTGTGCGCGAAGCGCTGCACGATCCGCTGGACGACGAGGCGCACGCCCTGTTCGACACGGGCGCGGCCGATGCCACGGAGGCGCGACGGGACCTCGATCGCCTGCTCGCCACCCTGCCCGACCGCCAGCGCCGGCCCATCGAACAGGTGAAGCTCGAAGGCCGATCGGTCGCCGAAGTGGCCTGCGCGACCGGCATGTCGGAATCGGCCGTGAAGATCGGCATCCACCGGGGATTGAAGACCCTGGCCGCCCGCGTCGCCACCACCCCCCGACCCCCGACGAAAGTTTCCCCGTGAAGACGAACGACCTCATCGACCTGCTGGCCGCCGACGTCGTGCCGGTCCGGCGCCATGTGGCGGCCCGACGACTGGCGCTCGGCCTGGCGTTGGCCGTGCCGCTGTCGGTGCTGATGATGCACACGATGCTGGGCGTGAACCCCGCGCTCGGCCACGCCCTCGGTCTGCCGATGTTCTGGGTGAAATTCGGCTCGCCGGTGCTGATGGCCCTCGCCGCACTGCCGCTGGTCGCCCGACTGGGGCGCCCGGGTGCGGCCACGCGTGCCGCGTGGGCCGCGTGGGGCTCGCCCGTGGTGGCGCTCTGGGTGCTCGGACTGCTGGCGCTCGCCCGGGCGCCGGCCCCGGAGGCCGCGACGCTCGTGCTGGGCCGCACCTGGGCCGTGTGCGCGGAGAACGTCGCCCTGCTGTCCCTGCCGGTCTTCCTGGTCGCGATCTGGACGCTGCGGGGTCTGGCGCCCGTGCGTCCCGCGCGGGCCGGCGCCGGCGCCGGTGCGCTGGCCGGCGCATGCGGCGCCGCCGTGTATGCCCTCCATTGCCCGGAATTCACCGCGCCCTTCGTCGCCGTCTGGTACGTGCTGGGAATGGCGTTGCCCGTGGCGGCGGGGGCGCTGCTGGGGAGGCGGCTGCTGCGCTGGTAGGTACGACTCTTGCAGTCGCAACGCGGTCCCGGCATCCGGTGTCCGGACACCCCCGCCTTTCGACCTTCCTCGCCGAGAACCCCTCATGCCGACCCACCGCACCCGCCGCCTCGCGCTCGCCGCCCTGCCCCTCGGCCTCCTCGCCGCGACCCTGCTCGCCGCCTTCCCCGCGCAGGCGCAGAACGCCCTCGCCACCATCACCCAGTCGAAGAAGGTCCGCATCGCCATCCCCACCGACTACCCGCCCTACGGCTTCGTCGGCCCCGACCTCAAGCCGCAGGGCCTGGACATCGACATGGCCAACCACGTCGCGGCGAGGCTCGGCGCCCGGGCGGAGCTGGTGCCGGTGACCAGCGCCAACCGCATCCCCTACCTGCAGACCGGCAAGGTCGACATCGTCCTGTCCACGCTGGGCAAGACGCCCGAGCGCGAGCAGGTGGTCGACTTCACGCACGCGTACTCGCCCTTCTTCCAGGCCGTCTTCGCGCCCCGGGGCATGCAGGTGAAGGCATGGAAGGACCTCGACGGCAAGACGGTGTCGGTCACCCGCGGCGCGATGGCCGACACGGAGCTGGGCAAGGTCGTCTCGCCGGCGGTGACGGTGCGGCGCTTCGACGACCACGTCGGCACGGTCACCGCATTCGTCAGCGGCCAGGTGCAGGTGATCGCCACCAGCGCGACGGAGGGCGCGGTGATCATGCGGCAGAACCCCGGCCTGAACGCCGAGTACAAGCTGCTGCTCAAGGACAGCCCCAACTTCATCGGCGTCGCCAAGGGCGAGGCGGCGTTGAAGGCACGCCTCGACGAGATCGTGATGGACGCGCGCAGGAACGGCGAGATCGACAGGCTGTCGAACAAGTGGCTGGGACGGCCGGCGGGCGAACTGCCGCTCTGAGCCGGGGCGCGACGATCCGGGGCGCGATGCGCGAAAGCACGCATCGACACCGCGCCCGGCTTCGTCGAAGAATGGGGCCATGAATCCATTCCATTCGACGTACCTCGAGAAACGCAGGTCCGCCGCCGACGCGGTGGGGCTGGTGCGCGACGGCGACGCCATCGTCGTGCCCACCGGGGTCGGCGAGCCGCCGGTGCTGCTGGCCGCGCTGTCCGAGCGGCGCCTCGAACTGCGCGACGTCCGCGTCAGCCAGATCCTGGCGATGCGCAAGTACGCCTACCTCGACCCGCGGACCACCGCGCACGTGCGCCACGTGGCCTATTTCTTCGGCGGCGCCACGCGCTCCGGCGGCCAGGAAGGCTGGGTCGACTTCATCCCCAACTGCTTCTCCGAGATCCCGGCGCAGATCGAGCGCGGGCAGATCGGCGCGGACGTGGTGTTCAGCCTCGCCTCGCCGATGGACGCCGACGGCAACTTCGCGCTCAGCCTGGGGGCGGACTACACCATGGCCGCGGTCGCCCGGGCGCGCGCGGTCGTGCTGGAGGTGAATCCGAACGTGCCCTTCGCCTGCGGCGCCTGCCACGTCCACGTCTCGCGGGTCGCGGCGCTGGTGGAGGACGAATCGCCGGTGCTGGAGGTGGGTCTGCCCAAGATCGGCCCGGTGCAGGTGGCGATCGCCCGGCACGTGGCCGACATGATCGAGGACGGCTCGACCCTGCAGATCGGCTATGGCGGCATCCCCGACGCGGTGGTCATGCAGCTCGCGCACAAGCGCGACCTGGGCATCCACACCGAGATGATCGGCGACGGCATCCTCTCGCTGGTCGAGTGCGGCGCGGTCAACAACAGCCGCAAGAACCATCACCCCGGCAAGATGCTCGCCACCTTCGCGCTGGGGTCCCGGCGGCTCTACGACTTCATGCACCGCAATCCGATGCTGGAGATGCACCCGGCCGACGTCACCAACGACCCGATGCGCGCCGGCCTCAACGACCGGCTGGTGTCGATCAACGCCACGCTGCAGGTCGACCTGCTGGGCCAGTGCGGCTCGGAGAGCCTGGGCTCGCTGCCCTTCTCCGGCACCGGCGGGCAAGCCGACTTCACCCGCGCGGCCAACCGCTCGCGCGGCGGCAAGGCGTTCATCGTGCTGCCCTCGACGGCGCGCGAGGACACCGTCTCGCGCATCGTCCCGGTGCTGTCGCCGGGCACGCACGTGACCACCAGCAAGAACGACGTCGATCACGTCGTGACCGAGCACGGCGTCGCGCAGCTGCGTGGCAAGTCGGCCGGTCAGCGGGCGGCGGCGCTCATCGGCATCGCGCATCCGGCGTTCCGCGACGCGCTCTCGGCGCAGGCGCGCGCGTTGCGCCTGCTCTGAGGCGCCGCGGCGTTCAGCCGCCCATCGCGCAGCCCGCCAGCGCCGCCAGCGCGACGACCGCCACGGGCGACATCCGGCCGACCACCAGCAGCCCGAACGCCCCGAGCGCCAGCGCGAAGTCGGCGCTCGAACGGATGGCGCCCGTCCACACCGGGTCGTACAGCGCCGCCAGCAGGACGCCGACGACGGCGGCGTTGACGCCCGCCAGCGCGCGCCGGACGTCCTCGCGCCGGCGCAGCGATTCCCAGTACGGCAGGGCGCCCGCCACCAGCAGGAAGGCGGGAACGAAAGTGGCCACCAGCAGCGCCAGGCCGCCGGCCCAGCCGCCGAACGGGGCCGGCATGACCGCGCCCAGGTAGGCGCTGAAGGTGAACAGCGGCCCCGGCACCGCCTGCGCCGCGCCGTAGCCGGCGAGGAAGGCGTCGTTCGAGGCCCATCCGGCGGGCACGACGACGGCCTGCAGCAGGGGCAGCACGACGTGTCCGCCGCCGAAGACCAGGGCGCCGGCACGGTAGAAATCGGCCACGACGGCGAGCCCCGGCGAGCCCAGCGCCGTGGCCGCCAGCGGCAACGCCACCAGCAGCGCGGCGAACGCGCCGAGCAGCACGCCGCCGGCGCGCCGGCCCGGACCGGCGCCGTTCCCGGTCCCGGTGCCATCGCCCCGCCCCGGCGTCGCGCCCGGCGAACCGGGCCGCAGCAGCCACCGGCCCGCGCAGCCGCCCGCGACGATGGCGGCGATCTGCCCGCCCGCCGTCGGCAGGGCGAGCACGCCGATGGCCGCGACGATGGCGACGCCGGCGCGCGGCCGGTCCGGGCACAGTGACCGCGCCATGCCCCACACCGCCTGCGCGACGATGGCGACCGCGACCACCTTCAGTCCGTGGACGGCGCCCGACTGCGCCAGCGCCTGCCAGCGCGCGACCCCGGCCGCGAACAGGATCAGCGCCACGGCCGAAGGCAGCGTGAAGCCCAGCCAGGCCGCCAGCGCCCCGCCCCAGCCGGCGCGCCGCAGCCCGATCGCCATGCCGACCTGGCTGCTCGCCGGCCCGGGCAGGAACTGGCACAGCGCCACCAGGTCCGAATAGCGCGCGTCGTCGAGCCAGCGGCGGCGTTCGACGAACTCGGTGCGGAAGTAGCCCAGGTGCGCCACCGGCCCGCCGAAGGAGGTCAGGCCGAGACGGAGGAAGGCGAGCAGCACCTCGACGAAGGTGCCGCGACCGTCGGCGGCGGTTCCGCCGTCGGCGGTGGCTTCGTGGGCGGTGCGATCGGCGTGCGGCATGGGATTCGGCGAGGGGTGAACGGCGCGTTCGACGTGCCCCGCCGGCGGGCAGGACGGAGACCGTCGATTCTCCGGCAGGATGGGTGCCTCGCCCACGGCAAGGCTGGCGATGGCGGCGACGACGATGGCGGCCATGGCGATCGCGCCGCGCTTCGCACGGCCCTGGACTCTCCTGCGGACACATCAGCTTTCAGATGACACGCCGCCGTGACGACCTGTCGCAACAATGCGCACGCAATGCAATTGGGCATTGCTTGATCGACAGACTGAATGATCGACCCACGATCCGAAGAGGTGAACCCCATGAACAAGAGCATTTTCGCCATCGCGGCCGTCGCTACCGCCTTCACGCTCGCCGCCTGCGACGTCAAGAAGACCGCCGAAGGCAACGTCACGATGCCCAAGTACGAGAAGACGCAGTCGGGCGACGTCACCCTGCCCAAGTACGACGTCACCGCGCCCAAGGTCGAGGTGACCGAGGAGAAGAAGGTCGTCACCGTGCCGACGGTCAAGACCGAGGAGAAGGTCATCGAGGTGCCGAAGATCTCGGTCACGCCCGCCAAGGACCGCTGAGGCCGGACCGGGCCGGTGCCGCGGCCCCGCGCCGCGGACCCGGGCCTCCGCGCGTATCCTGGGCGGATGACCCTTCCACTCCGCCACCCCCTCCCCGCCGCGCTCGCGGCGCTGGCGCTCGCCCTGGGCGCCGCCCTCCCGTCGCAGGCCGCCGAACTCGCCCCCGCCACCGCGGCGCGGTTCGCCCAGGCCACCTATCGCGACTACTTCGACCTCCTGGCACTGCCCAACGACGCCATCGTCCCGGCCGACGTCCGCAAGAACGTCGACTGGCTCGAGGGCGCCTTCCGCCAGCGCGGCTTCACGACGCGCCAGCTCGCCAACGACGGCAAGCCGATGCTGTTCGCCGAATTCCCCGGCGCCGACCCGGCGCGCAGGACGGTGCTGTTCTACATGCACCTCGACGGCCAGCCGGTGATCCCGGCGCAATGGGCTCAGAAGAGCCCGTGGACGCCGGTGCTGAAGCAACGCAGCGCCAAGGGCGAATGGGAGGAGATCGACGCCGCCGCGCTGCTCGACGCCAAGGCCCCGTTCGACCCCGAGTGGCGCGTGTTCGGCCGCTCCTCGGCCGACGACAAGGCGCCGATCATGATGTTCCTGGCCGCCATCGACGCGCTCAAGGCCCAGGGCGCGGCCACCGGCGTCAACGTCAAGGTGCTGCTCGACAGCGAGGAGGAGAAGGGCTCGCCCACCATCGGCACGGTGATGCGCGCGAACCTGGCGCTGCTGCGCACCGACGCCATCGTCATCCACGACGGCCCCATGCACGCCACCAACCGCCCGACGCTGATCTTCGGCAACCGGGGCGCGGCGGCGGCGCGGCTCACGGTCTACGGCGCCAAGGTGCCCCTGCACAGCGGGCACTACGGCAACTACGCGCCCAATCCGGCGCAGCGGCTGGCGACCCTGCTGGCGTCGATGAAGGACGACACCGGCCGCGTCGCCATCCCCGGCTACTACGACCGCGTGAAGCTCGGCGAGGCCGAACGCCGCGTCATGGCCGCCGTGCCCGACGACGAGGCCGCGATGCGCCGCCGCCTGGGCATCGCCCGGGCCGACGCCGTCGGGGCCAACTACCAGGAAGCGATGCAGTACCCCTCGCTCAACGTGCGCGGCATGGCCTCGGCGGCGGTGGGCGACAAGGTGGCCAACATCGTGCCCGACCAGGCCGTGGCCGACCTCGACCTGCGCACCACGCCCGACTCCGACGCCAAGTACCTGGGCGGCCTGATCGAGGCCCATCTGCGCAAGCAGGGCTACCACCTGGTGCCCGGCGCGCCGAGCGACGAGGACCGCGCGCGCCACGACAAGCTCGCCACCTTCACCTACCAGACCGGCGGCTCGGACGCGGCCGGCACGCCGATCGACTCGGCCGTCGGCGCCTGGGCTTACGGCGCGATGACCGAGGCCTTCGGCCGCGCGCCCGAGCCGGTGCGCATCCGCATGATGGGCGGCACCGTGCCCACGGCCGAGATCGTGGAGGCGCTGCGCGTGCCCTTCGCCATCGTGCCGCTGGTCAACGCCGACAACAACCAGCACGCGGCCAACGAGAACATGCGCATGGGCAACTACGTCGACGGCATCCGCACCATCTACGGCCTGCTGACGAGTCCGCTGCGCTGACGCCCGGGGGGCCGCCGGGAGGCGCCGGCGGCCCGGCCCCCGCCCCGCCCCGCTGCGCCGTCGCCCCGCCTCACATCCGGATGCCGGCGGCCCGCACGGCCGGGCCGAGCGTGGCGACCTGCTGCCTGACGAAGGTTGCGAACCCGGCGGTGGTCTCCGGCCGCACGACGATGCCCAGCTCGGCCGTCTTCTTCTGCACCTCGGGCAGCGCCAGCACCTCGTTGCACGCGTCGTGCAGGCGCGCGACGATGTCGGCGGGCAGCTTCGCCGGGCCGGACAGGCCGAAGAAGTTCTCCAGCACCAGCCGGGGCTGGCCGACTTCCGCGATGGTCGGCACGTCGGGCAGCAGCGGCGAGCGCTGCGCGCCGGTGACGGCCAGCGGCACCAGCTGGCCGGACTTGAAGAACGGCACGTAGGCGGTGACGACGTCGATGCCCACCGGAATGGTGTTGGCGATCAGGTCGGTCGTCATCGGCGCACCGCCACGGTAGGGCACGTGCACCATCTGGATGCCGGTCGACTTCTTGAGGAGTTCGCCGTGGATGTGGCCGATGGAGCCGGGACCGCCGGAGCCGAACTCGATCTGCCCGTCCTTGCGCGCCTTCTTCTCGAAGTCGGCGTACGACGCGATGCCCGAGGGCTTGCTCGCCATCAGGACGAGCGGCGCGCCGCCGAGGTAGGCGATGTGCGTGAAGGCCTCGACCGGGTCGTAGGGCTGCTTCTCCAGCGCGAAGGGACCCAGCGCGATCGGCGTGCTGTTCGACAGCATGAGCGTGTGACCGTCGGCCGGCGCCGCGGCGACCTGCACGCCGCCGATGGTGCCGCCGGCGCCCGGCTTGTTGTCCACCACGACCGCCTGGCCGAGCTTGCGCGAGAGCTGCTCGGCCATCACGCGCGCCAGCACGTCGCTGGCGCCGCCGGGCGGAAAGGTCACGATGATCTTGACGGGCCGGTCGGGCCACTGGGCGAAGGCGGGCAGCGCGGCGGCGGCCGCGCCGGCGGCCAGCGTCCCGAGGACATGGCGGCGCGAGACGGCCGGGAGGTGGAGGTTCATGGCGGAGCGGGTTCGAGGTGGTTCGGAGTCGCGCCGCGGATGCGGCACGCCGATCCACCCCGAAGCACGAACCGCGCCCGTGCCGGGCCGTGCGGCCCGGCGCCCGCGTGCTGCCGCTCAGGGCGCCTTGCGGAACACCACCACGTGCTGCCACGGCAGGCCCGCCGCGGTGCGCTCCCAGGTCAGGGCCTGGACCTCGGCCTCGCGGCGGATCTGCGCCTCGCTCATCTTGTGCAGGGTCTTGATCGGCACGGCCGGGTCCTCGGCGCGGTACTCGACGAAGACCACGCGGCCGCCCGGCTTCAGGGCGCGCACGATGCTCGCGAGCACCTCGTGCGGCCGGGCCAGCTCGTGGTAGACGTCCACCATGACCGCCAGGTCGACCGAGCCGGGCGCGAGGCCCACGTCGGTCTCGGTGCCCAGCGAGGGCGCGATGTTGGCGATCCCCTCGCGCCGGGCGGCCTGGCCGAGCAGCGCCACCATCTCGGGCTGCACGTCCACCGCCAGCACCCGGCCCGCGGGCGCCACCGCGCGCGCCATGCGCCGCGACAGGTAGCCCGTGCCGGCGCCGACGTCGGCGACGACCAGCCCGGGACGCAGGTCGAGCAGGCGCAGCAGCACGTCGGTGCGCTCCTCCTTCTCGCGCTCCTCGCGCTCCAGCCACGCCGCGCCCTGCCAGCCCATGACCTGCGAGATCTCGCGTCCCATGTAGCGCCGGCCGATGCCGTCGGCGCTGGGCGGCGTCGCGGTGTAGCGCTCGGCCGGGGCGGCGGACCGCGCCTCGGCCGGCGCCACGGCCGCTGCCTGGGCCGGCGCGAGCGACGGCGCGAGCAGCAGCGCGGCGCCGGCCGCCCATGACGCGAGGGCCGGCGCACGCCACGTGCGCGAGGGACGACCTTCGCCCGACGGCGCCGGGCGCGGCCCGGACGACGCGGCGCGCGCCATCATCGCGTGGGCATGGCGGCCGGCACGGCCGGCATCGCCGCCACCGGCTTCTTCACCGGCTCCAGCCCGCTCTTGCGGATGACGGGCTCGGCCGCCGACGAGGTGAAGTACGCGATCATGTCCCGCGCCGCCTGCGGCTGGCGCGCCGTGGTGGCGATGCCGGCGGAGAACACCGTCATGCGCTGCACCTCGGGCGGCAGCACGCCGATGAAGTCGGCGCCGGCCACCGGCAGCAGTTCGCTGACCTGCTGAAGGCCCAGCGCGGCGTCGCCGCGCGCCACCACGGTGGCCACGCGCTCGCTCAGGATGCGCTGGCTCTTGGGCTTGACCTGCGCTTCCAGGCCCAGGTTCTTCAGCATCTCGGTCTCGTAGTAGGTGCCGCTCGCGCTGGCCGAGTAGGCGATCGAGGGCGCCGCGAGCAGCGTGCGCTTCAGCGCCTCGACCGTGCTGATGTCGGGACGGGGCGCGCCCTTCTTCACCGACATGCCGATGAGCGAGTTCACCAGGTCGACCTGGCTGCCCGCCACCACCTTGCCCTGCGCCACCAGCGCGTCGAGCGCCGGGCGCGCCAGGATGACCACGTCCACCGGCTCGCCGCGCGTCATGCGGCTGGGAATGGAGTCGACCGCGCCGCCCATGGACGAGCCGTAGGCGGTCTTGACCACGCTGCCGCTCAGGCGCTCGTAGGCCGGGCGCAACTCGTCGTAGGCGGCGGCGAAGCCCCCGGAGGTCATCACGTTGATCTCGGTGGTGACCGGCAGCGGCGCGATCGGCGCGGAGGTCGGCTTGCCCAGGCCGGCGCAACCCGCGAGCGCGACGGCGGCGAGCCAGACGGCGGCGCGGCGCGTCACCGGCGCGATGCGGGAGGTGGCCGGCGACGTGACGTCGTCACGCTCGGCGTCGGAGCGGGCGGTGGAGGCGGAAGGATGCATGGGATGTCTCGGTGATGAAGAGGAACGAGGGAGTGCGCCCATGCTAGGGCGCCAGCCTGTCATTCCGCCATCAACCGCCTCGGGGTTATCACCGAGGCGCACGGGTCCGGCGGATCGCGCCGCGACGCCGGTGGCTCAGTCGAACTGCAGGCCGCCGTTGAGGTCCAGCACTTCGCCGGTGATGAAGCCGCTCATCGGATGGGCCAGGAACAGCACGCTGTGGGCGAGTTCCTCCAGCTCGCAGAAGCGGCCGACCGGAATCTTGGCGCGCAGCTCGGCCTGGCGTTCGGGGCTCACCTGATCGGTCAGCATCTGCGTCTTCACGAAGGTCGGCGCCAGCGCGTTGCAGGTGACGCCGAAGGCGGCGTACTCGCGCGCGAAGCTGAAGGTCAGCGAGATCACGCCGCCCTTGCTGGCCGCATAGGCGGGCACGGGCGACAGGCCGCCGGTCTTGGCGCCGAAGGAGGCCATGTTGACGATGCGCCCGAAGCCGCGCGCCTTCATGCCCGGCGCCACGCACTGGCTCACGAAGAAGACGCCGTCGAGGTTCACGCGCAGGGTCTTGTGCCACAGCGCGGGCGTGGTCTGCTCGCAGTTGGCGTAGGCGAGGAAACCGGCGTTGTTGACGCAGACGTCGATGCGGCCGAAGTGCGCGTCGACCGCGCCGCACACGGCCTGCACCTGCGCGGGGTCGCTGACGTCCATGACGAAGCACGCCAGCCGGTCGCCGTGGGCGGCCAGGGTGGTGGCGACGGCGTCGGTGCGCAGGTCGGTGGCGGCCACGCGATAGCCGGCCTCGAGCAGGGCGCGGGCGATGGCCAGGCCCATGCCGGCGTTGGCGCCGGTCACGAGGGCGACCTGGTCGGCGATGGCGGGGGTGTCGAACGGGTTCATGCAGGGGTCTCGCTGAAAAGGGAAAGAAGGAAAAGCAAGGTCAGGCGTGGTGGCCGGCCATGGAGGCGTCCGCCGCCAGCTCGGCCAGCGCCGTGGCGACGTCGCCCGCCTGGATGCGTTCGAGCCAGTGCGTCACGCGCGCTTCCCAGCGCGGATCGCCGGCGAGGTCGGCATCCCAGACCTCGGCCACGGCCAGCAGCGCGCGCACCGTCGCGGCGGCATCGCCAGCGTGTCGGTGCGCGAGTCCGTGCAGCGCGGCACCGCGCGGGTCGGCGATCACGTAGTCGTTCCCCTGCTCGTCCGTGCCCCTCAGGTAGCGGAACCAGACGGCGGTGGCGAAGGCCAGCGGCTCTACGTCCAGACCGGCGGCCAGGCGCTCGCGCAGGGTCGGCCCCCAGCGCAGCGGGATCTTCAGCGAACTGTCGCCGGCGATCTGGTGCACCTTGTGCTGCAGCGCCGGATTGGCGAAGCGCTCGAGCAGCGCATCGCGGTAGGCGGCCCCGCCGGGACGCGACAGGTGCGGCATGACCATGCGCGTCATGTAGCCGTGAACGAAGTCGCGCACCGCCGCAATCGCCACGCCGTCGGACACCGTCCGCCATCCCTGCACCGCGCCGACGAGCGCCAGCGCGGTGTGGCTGCCGTTGAGCATGCGCAGCTTGGCGTCCTCGAACGGCTTGACGTCGTCGACCACCGTCACGCCGGCGGCGGCCAGCACGGCGGCGTCGGCCGGGTCGGCGAAGCGCCGCTCGATCACCCACTCCCAGAAGGCCTCGGTCGCCAGCGCACCCGCGTCGTCCACGCCGAGCGCGGCGGCGGCGTCGGTGCGCTGACGCTCGGTGGCCGCCGGCACGATGCGGTCGACCATGCTGTTGGGAAAGGCGCACCGGGCGTCGATCCAGGCGGCCAGCCCGGGGTCGCTCCCGCGCGCCGCCGCGTCCAGGCACAGGCGCCGCAGCTTGCGACCGTTGTCGGACAGGTTGTCGCAGGAGGCCACGGTCACCCCGTCGAGGCCCACCGCGCGCCGGGCGGCCAGACCGGCGACCAGCAGGTCGGCCAGCGGCTCGCCATAGCCCTTTTCCGTGACGGTGAGCGTGACCCAACGGGTGGCCGGCGCCGCCAGCGCGTCGATCACCTGCTGCGGTTCGCGCGCCGCCACGCAGGTGCGCAGCAGCGCGCCGACCACCTGCCAGCGCACGCCCGAGCGGTCGGCGACCTGGACCGCGTAGAGGCCGTCCTGCGCCGCCAGCGCGTCGGCCAGCGCGGTGCTGCGCATGGCCACGCCCAGCACGCCCCAGCGCCGGTCGCCGGCCTGGAGCAGGTCGTCGAAGACCACGGCCTGATGGGCGCGATGGAAGGCGCCCAGCCCCAGGTGGACGACGCCGACCTGCGCGCGCGCGCGGTCGTGGCGCGGCAGCGTCGTGGACGCGGGAGGCATCGAACGGAATGCCTGGGCGAGTCGGTCGGAGCGGGGGGCATCGGGTGGAGACATCGGGTGCGTCCTGCGGTTGAAGACCGACGATTGGACAACTGGACCAACCAATCATGCGTCGTGGTAAACCACTATTCGGCTCAAGTGGCCGACCAATTAGCATTTGGTCCAACCAATTATGCAAAGCGCCATGCCTCTCCATCTCATCCAGTCCGGCGACGAGCCCGATGCCGCCGCCCCGAAACCCGCCGACCGGTCCTACCAGCGGCTCGCCGCGCAACTGCTGTCGCTGATCACCCAGGGCGAGTTCAAGGTCGGCGAACGGCTGCCGTCGGAGCGCGCGCTGGCCGAGCGTTTCGACGTCAGCCGCACGTCGGTGCGCGAGGCGACCATCGCGCTGGAGCTGCAGGGCGTCGTGGAGGTGCGCGGCGGCTCCGGCATCTACGTGACGCAGGCGCCGGCCGCGCCGGTGATGCAGAACGCCTTCATGCCCGCCACCGAGCCCGGCCCCTTCGAGCTGCTGCGGGCCCGCTGCCTGATCGAGTCGGAGATCGCCGCGCTGGCCGCCGAGACCCGCAAGGACCGGGACCTCGACCTCGTCTTCTCGGCCCTGGCCGACATGCGCGAGAACATCGACGACAAGGAGAAGAACGAGGCGGCCGACGAGCTGTTCCACCTGCGCATCGCCGAGTCGACCGGCAACAGCGTGCTGCTGCAGATGGTGACGGGCATGTGGGCGCAGTCGAAAGGCCCGGTGTGGACCCAGATGGAGGGCCACTTCCACACGCCCGAGCTGCGCATGGCCTCGCACGCCGACCACCAGCGAATCTTCAAGGCCCTGCTGGGCCGCGATCCGGTCGCCGCCCGCAGCGCCATGCGCGCGCACCTCGAGCGCGTCATCGGCGAGTTCGCGCAGGCCTGGCGCTGAGGCCGCGCCCGCAGTCGAACGCTCCCCCTTTTTCAAGGAGACGACATGGACAAGCAACCGGGACGTCGCGCGCGCGCGCGGCAGGTGTTCGCCGGACTCGCGCTGGCCGCGATCGGGGTCGTGGCCGGGGCACAGACGCCACCCCCGCCAGGAGCGAGCCCGCGCATCGACGCCATCCGCAAGGCCGGCGAACTGCGCGTGGGCGTGCTGCAGAACACGCCGTGGCTCAACGAGAACACCACCGGCAGCGGAGCGGCCTGGAACGGCCCGGCCTGGTTGCTGGCGACCGAGTACGCGCGGCTGCTCGACGTGAGGCTGCGTCCCGTGGCCGTGTCGCACGAGACCAAGGTGCCGGTCCTCGCGGCCAACCAGGTCGACATGACCATCAGTCCGCTGGGCGAGACGCCCGAGCGCCTGAAGGTGGTCGACTTCGTCATCTACTCGACCACCAGCGTGTGCATGTTCGGACGCGCCGGCAACGAGAAGCTGGCCCGGGTGACCACGGTCGACGACCTCGACAGCCCCGACATCACCATCGCCTACTTCACCGGCGGCGCCGAGGAGAACTGGGTCAAGGAGCGCTTTCCGAAGGCGAAGCTGCGCGCCGTGGCCAGTTCGGGCGCCACCGCGCCGGTCGAGGAGATCATGGCCCGGCGCGCCGACGCGGCGCCGATCAACCGCGTCCCCTGGGTCGGCCTGGACCGGAAGGTCAAGGGCCTGGTGGTCTACCCGAGAGACAACAACTGCCAGGGCAGCAAGGAAAAGGCATCGCCCGTGGGCCTCGCGGTCGACAGGAACCAGGGCGTCTACCTCGACTGGCTGCGCAGCGTGGAAAAGACCCTGCAGCCCACGCTCGCCGCCGACGAGAAACGCATCGTCGAGCAACTCAAGTAAGCGATCCGCGGCGCCCGCCGCCCAGCGCAATGCCTGGTCCGCATTGCATCGACACACCCAAGAACCGGAGACACCGACATGCCCAAGAACACCTTTCGCCTCGACACCGCCAAGGCCCTCGTCGCCACGGCCCTGCTGGCCGGCGCCTCGTTCGCCGCCATGGCCCAGACACCGCCGCCGGGCGCCAGCCCGCGCATCGACGCCATCCGCAAGGCCGGCGCGCTGCGCGTGGGCGTGGTCAACAACCCGCCGTGGCTGGCGCAGAACACCACCGGCGAGGGCGAACCGTGGTCGGGACCGTCGTGGCTGCTGGGCAAGGAATTCGCCAAGCTGCTGGGCGTGCGGATCGAGCCCGTGCCGGTGAGCCACGAGACCAAGGTGCCGGCGCTGATCTCCAACCAGATGGACATCATGATCGGCCCGCTCAACCAGAACGCCGAGCGCTCCAAGATCATCGATTTCGTGACCTTCTCCAGCACCGGCGTGTGCATGTTCGGCCGCGCCGACAACCCCCGGTTCACCGGCGCCAAGACGCTGCAGGACTTCAACAGGCCCGAGATCACGATGGCCTATTTCTCGGGTGCCGGCGAGGAGCCGATGGTGCGCGAGCAATTCCCCAACGCGAAGCTGCGCGGCGTGGCGAACTCCGGCTCGGTCGCGCCCATCGAGGAGGTCATGGCGGGACGCTCCGACGTCGCACCGCTCAACCGCATGCTGTGGCCCAACATCAGCAAGAAGGTCAAGGGCCTGGCGGTGTTCCCCAAGGAGAACAACTGCCAGGACAGCAAGATCTTCGAGATCAAGACCGGCATGGGCGTGAACAAGAACGAGCAGGTCTTCCTGGACTGGCTGCGCGAGGTCGAGAAGCGCATGCAGCCGGCGCTCGCGGCCGAGGAAGTCCGCATGACGCAGAACCTGAAATAAGTCGGCCGCCCGGTTCCCATGGACGTCGACCTCTCACCGCTGACCGACAACTGGCGCTTCTTCGCCAGCGGCTTCGGCGTGACCATCGCGCTGAGCGTGATCAGCGCGATCACCAGCATCCTCGCCGGCCTGGTGATCGCCCTGCTGCGCCTGTACGGGCCGCGCTGGCTCGGCGTGGTGCTGACCTTCTACGTCGACACCATGCGGGCCATCCCGGTGCTGGTGGTGCTGGTGTGGATCTACTTCGCCTTCCCGATCCTGGCCGGCGTGACCTTTCCGCCGTTCTGGGCGGCGCTGGTCGCGCTCACGCTGCACATCGCGGCCTACGCCTCGGAGATCGTGCGCGCGGGCATCGAGTCGATCCGGCCCGGCCAGACCCGCGCCGGCCTGGCCATCGGCATGTCGCGCGCGCAGATCCTGCGCAGGATCGTGCTGCCGCAGGCCACCATCCGCATGCTGCCGGCCTTCGGCTCGGTCCTCACCATGGCCATCAAGGACACCGCCATCGCCACCGTGATCGCGGTGCCCGAGCTGATGCACCGCGCCGAGACCGTCGCCGGCCAGAGCTACCGCCCGGTGGAGGTGTTCACGTTCGTGATGGTCCTGTATTTCCTGCTGCTGTTCCCGGTCACGCGCGTCGTCGACCGGCTCTACCAGCGGCTCGCACACCTGGGACGCTCATGACACTCGATTGGAACGTGGTCTGGACGAACCGGGACGCGCTGCTCCAGGGCGTCGCGCTGACGATCGGCCTGACGGTGGCGACGATGCTGCTGGCCGTGCCCGGGGGCATCGTGCTGGCGCTGATGCGGCTGTCGCCGAACCGGCTGGTGAGCAATGCCTCGCTGTGGTTCGTCGAGTTCTTCCGCAACCTGCCGCTGATCCTGGTCATCTACTGGGCGTTCTACGTGATGCCCATGGCCTTCGACGTGCAGTTCTCGGCCCTCACGACCGCCCTCGTCGCGCTGGTGCTCAATGTCTCGGCCTACAACGCCGAGACCTTCCGCGCCGGCATCAACTCGATCCGCAAGGGCCAGATGGAGGCCGCGCTGGCCATGGGCATGTCGCGCCGCCAGGCGATGTTCAAGGTCGTGATCCCGCAGGCCGCGCGCCGCATCCTGCCGGTCATCGCGAGCACATGGATCTCGCTGTTCAAGGACACGTCGCTGGTCTCGGTCATCGCCGTGGGCGAACTGGCCTACACCGCCATGCAGATCCGCGCGCAGAGCTTCCGCGTGCTGGAGATGCTCACCGCCATGGCCGTGCTCTATTGGCTCATGGGCTATCCGCAGGCCAAGCTGGTCGACTGGATCCACAAGAAGTACGGAGTCAAGGAATGAACGGTTCCACCATCATCGCCCCCCTCGCAACCCCCGAGCGCAAGGGCGCCGACCGGCCGCCCGTGCTCGTCTACGACAACGTGCGCAAGCTCTATGGCGACTTCGTCGCCCTGAACGGCGTCTCGCTGCAGGTCAACAAGGGCGAGGTGATGTGCCTGATCGGCCCGTCGGGCTCGGGCAAGTCGACCCTGCTGCGCTGCACCAACGCGCTCGAGACCCTCGACGGCGGTCGCGTGCTGCTCGACGGCGTGCCGCTGCCGTCGCGGGAATCCGAAGTGCGCAAGGTGCGCCAGCGCATGGGCATGGTGTTCCAGAGCTTCGAGCTCTTCCCGCACAAGTCGGCGCTGGACAACGTCGCCATGGGCCCGATCACGGTGCTGGGCATGGACGAGGCGCAGGCCAGGAAACGTGCGATGGCCCTGCTGGAGAAGGTCGGGCTGGCCGCCAAGGCGGGCAACTTCCCGGCCAACCTCTCGGGTGGTCAGCAGCAGCGCGTGGCCATCGCCCGGGCACTGGCGATGGAGCCGGAGGTGATGCTGTTCGACGAACCGACGTCCGCGCTCGACCCGGAGACCGTGGGCGAGGTGCTCAACGTCATGAAGAAGCTCGCCGAGGAAGGCATGACGATGATCGTCGTGACGCACGAGATGAGCTTCGCCCAGCGCGTCGCCAACTGGGTGGTGGTGTTCGAGAACGGCGCGATCCTGGAGGAAGGTCCGCCCGGCCAGATCTTCGAGCACCCCACCGTGGCGCGCACGCGCGACTTCCTGGGCCACCTCGGCTGGAACGGCTGAACGCCGCCCCGCCCCCCGCCCCCCTCCGGACCGACCCACCCATGAAAATCACCAACGCCCGCGTCATCGTCTGCAGCCCCGGACGCAACTTCGTCACCCTGAAGATCGAGACCGACGAGGGCCTGAGCGGCATCGGCGACGCCACGCTCAACGGCCGCGAGCTGGCCGTCGCGGCCTACCTGCTCGAACACGTCGTGCCCTGCCTGATCGGGCGCGACGCGCACGCCATCGAGGACATCTGGCAGTACCTCTACAAGGGCGCCTACTGGCGGCGCGGACCGGTCACGATGAGCGCCATCGCGGCGGTGGACACGGCGCTGTGGGACATCAAGGCCAAGGCCGCCGGCATGCCGCTCTACCAGCTGCTCGGCGGGGCCAGCCGCACCGGCGTGATGGTCTACGGCCACGCCAACGGCAGCGACATCGAGCACACCGTCGACGAGGTGCTGCGCTACGCCAGCCTGGGCTACAAGGCGATCCGCGCGCAGAGCGGCGTGCCGGGGCTCGACAAGGTCTACGGCATCGGCCAGGCCGGCGCCAAGGTCTACGACCCGGCCGACGCCAGCCTGCCGGGCGAGCACGACTGGTCGAGCGAGAAGTACCTGCGCTTCGCACCGAAGCTGTTCGAGCGCATCCGCGAGAAGCTGGGCTTCGAGCACCACCTGCTGCACGACGTGCACCACCGCCTCACGCCCATCGAGGCGGCCCGCCTGGGCAAGTCGCTCGAGCCGTGCAGCCTGTTCTGGATCGAGGACCCGACGCCGGCCGAGAACCAGGAGGCCTTCCGCCTGATCCGCCAGCACACCACCACGCCGATCGCGGTGGGCGAGGTCTTCAACAGCCTGTGGGACTGCAAGGACCTGATCGAGAACCAGCTGATCGACTACATCCGCGCGACGGTCGTGCATGCCGGGGGCATCACGCACCTGCGCCGCATCGCCGACCTGGCCGCCATCTACCAGGTGCGCACCGGCTGCCACGGCGCCACCGACCTGTCGCCGGTGTGCATGGGCGCGGCGCTGCACTTCGACCTCTGGGTGCCCAACTTCGGCATCCAGGAGTACATGGCGCACACCGAGGAGACCGACGCCGTCTTCCCGCACGCCTACACCTTCGACCAGGGCATGCTGCACCCGGGCGAGGCGCCGGGCCACGGCGTCGAGATCGACGAGAAGCTCGCCGCGAAGTACCCCTACGAGCGCAAGTACCTGCCGGTCAACCGCCTGCAGCACGACGGCACGCTCTGGAACTGGTAGCGCCGGCGGCGCGGTGGCCGGCTCAATCCGCCGACCCGTCGCCGAACGCCTCCAGCAGCGCGTCGACGAAGCGCCGCGAGCCCGTCAGCGTGAGCGCGATCGCGTGCCAGCCGCCCTCCTCCACCACGACCTGGAGGTCGTCGTCCCAGTCCATGCCCTCGTCGAGCGGACCGCGCGTGTGCGGGAAACGCACGCCGGCCCAGTCCAGCACGCGCCGCACCTCGGCCATCACGGCGGGATGCTGCGCGGCGGCGGTGGAGGCCACCGCCTCCAGGGCGAGGTCGCCGTCGGCGTCCTCGCTGAGTTCGAAGTGGAGGTAGCGCAGCGCGGGCATCGGCGCGACCGGCGCGGCTACAGCACGCCGGTGGAGATCACCGGCAGCGCCGCGATGACGATCAGGCCGACGACGAGCGCGGCGATGTAGGGCCAGATCGCGCCCATGGCCTCGTCGGGCGAGACGTTGCCGATGCGGCAGGCGATGTAGAAGCCCACGCCGATCGGCGGCATCATCAGGCCGATGTTCATGGCCACCACCACGACCATGGCGTAGTGCACGTCGTTGATGTGCAGCGCGCGCGCGATGGGGAACATCAGCGGCGCCATCAGCAGCAGCGCCGGCAGGCCCTCGAGCACGCAGCCCAGCGCCAGGAACAGGACGATGGTCACCGCCATGAAGCCCCAGGCGCCGCCGGGCAGGCTGGTCATGAAGCCGGCGATCGACTGGGCCACCCCCGACTGCGTGATGGCCCAGGCCATCGCCAGCGCGGTGCCCAGGATCATCAGCACCGCGCCGCTGAGCGCGGCCGTCTCCACCAGCATGGCGTAGAACCGGCGCGCACCGATGCCGCCGTAGAGCACCATGCCGATCGCCATGGCGTAGAGCACCGCGATGGTCGAGACCTCGGTGGCCGTGGCCACGCCGCCGCCGACCGCGCCGCGGATGAGGAACGGCAGCACCAGCGCCGGCCCGGCCACCAGCAGCGACTTGCCGATGGTGGCCAGGGACGCGCGCCGCACGCCGGTCATGTCCTCCTTGCGCGCCTTCCAGCGCGCGAGCACGCCCAGCGCCACCAGCAGCACGGCCGCCACGGTCACGCCGGCCTGGAACAGCCCGGCGATGGACACGCCGGCCACCGAGCCCAGCACGATCAGCACGATGCTCGGGGGCACCGTGTCGGCCATGGCCGCGCCGGTGGACAGCAGCGCGATCATCTCCTTGGGCTTCTGGCCGCGGCGCTTCATCTCGGGGAACAGCGCGGGCGCCACGGTGGCCATGTCCGACACCTTGGAGCCGGAGATGCCCGAGACGATGAACAGCGAGCCCAGCAGCACGTACTGCATGCCGCCCTTCACGTGGCCGACCAGCGAGGCGAGGAATTCGATGATCGCCTTGCCCATGCCGGTGGCGTCGAGCACGCAGCCCAGCAGCACGAAGATCGGCACCGACACCAGGATCATGCTGGACATGCCCTCGTCCATGCGGCCGATCACCACGTCGATCGGGATCTGCGTGCTGAAGGCCAGGAAGCACACCGTCCCCATGCCGAAGCAGAACGCGATCGGCACGCCGGCGAGCAGCGCGACGCCCACGAAGCCGATCAGGAACAGGGCGATGTTGAGGTTGCCCAGCTCGCCGATGGCCGGCGCGAGCCACCAGCAGGCGCCACCGATCGCCGCCACCACCGCCGCGGCCGTGGCCAGCTCGGTGGCCGTGCACTGGCGCCAGGCCTGCGCGAGCACCGTCAGCAGCATGGCGCCGATGCCGAAGGCGATGGCCGCCACCCGGAAGCTGTTGGGGATGTCGAGCGCGGGCAGCGACACGATCCACTCGCTGCGCACGTACTCGATGGCCGGCTGCAGCAGCGCGCCCAGGAACGCGGCGACCACCAGCAGCCCGAAGGCGTTGACGTACCCCTGCGCGCGCGGGGGCAGCTTCTGCAGGAAGACGGTCAGGCGCAGGTGCTCGTTGCGGTGGATGGCGATGACCGAGCCGATCATGGCCAGCCACAGGAAGCAGATCGACACCACCTCGTCGATCCAGACCACGGAGATCGAGAACAGGTAGCGCGAGCAGACCCCCGCGAGCATGAGCAGGATGATGGCCGCGCCCAGCGCGGCCCCCGCCACCTCCACGGGGCGCATGAGGAGGCCGCTCGCGGGCGCGACCGGCGGCGCCAGGTCGTCGGGCAGGGCGAAGGCGGCGGCCGGGTCGCTGGTCGTCGTCATGGCGCTCAGGCGAGCTTGCCGGTGTATTTCTCGAGCAGCGCCCAGGCGTCGTCGCCGAACTTCTTCTTCCACTCCTCGTAGAACTTGGCCTCGCGCAGCTTGGCGCGGAAGACCTCGGCGTTGGTGTCGTTGAACTCCATGCCCTTGGCCTTGAGGTCGACCATCAGGCTGTCGTTGAGCTTCCTGACCTCGGCGCGCTGCTTCAGGCCGGCCTCGGCGATGTGGTGCGCGACGATCTCGCGCAGGTCGGCCGGCAGGCGGTCCACCGCGCGCTTGTTGCCCAGGAACCAGAAGCCGTCCCACATGTGGTTGGTGATGGAGCAGTACTTCTGCACCTCGTTGAGCTTGGCCGTGGACACGATGGCCAGCGGGTTCTCCTGGCCGTCGACGATCTTCGTCTGCAGCGCGGTGTAGACCTCGGCGAAGTTGATGGTGGTGGGCGAGGCCTCGAAGGCCTTGAACATGGAAACCCAGAACGGGCTGGGCGGCACGCGCATCTTCATGCCCTTGAGGTCGTCGGGCTTGGTGATGGCGCGCGTGCTGGTGGTCATCTGGCGATAGCCGTTGTCCCAGATCTTGTCGAACGCGACGATGGTGCCGGTGGCCGCGATCTGCTTGCGCACGTGCGCGCCGAGCTCGCCGTCCATGGCGGCCCAGACCTGGTCGTAGTCCTTGAACGCGAAGCCCACGCCGCTGATCTGCGCCGACGGCACCAGGGTGCCCAGGATCAGCGGGGACAGCGTGAAGAACTCGAGCGCGCCGTTGCGCAGCTGCGAGATCATGTCGGTGTCGGTGCCCAGCTGGCTGCTCGGGAACACCTTGATGTCGACCCGGCCCTTGGTGTCGGACAGGATCTTGGCGACCATCTCGTTGGCGCACACGTTCATCGGATGGGTGATGGGCAGGTTGTTGCCGTACTTCATCGTGAATTCGGCCTTCTGCGCGCGCGCCAGGGGCGCGAGGGTCGGCAGGGCCAGGGCGGCGGTGCCCGTGAGCAGGGTGCGGCGATTGAGTTGCATGGGTTTGTCTCCTCGATTGGATGTCAGTGGATCGGTCGTTCGTTCGCTCGGTCGGTCGTTCAGCCGGTCGCCGGCTCGGTGAAGTCACCGCGCTCCGAGAGCAGCCGGCGCACGTCCTTCTTCACGATCTTGCCGTAGCCCGACTTGGGCAGCGCGTCCCAGAAGAACACGTGGTGCGGCCAGCGGTAGCGCGCCAGCCGGCCGTCCAGGAAGGCCAGCAGCGCGCCCGCGTCCAGCACCGGCGCGCCGGGCGCGCGCACCACGACCGCGGCCCCCACCTCGCCCCATTTGGGGTCGGGCAGGCCCAGCACGGCCACCTCGGCGATGCCGGGATGGGCGAGCAGGACCTCCTCGACCTCGCGCGGGTAGACGTTGGAGCCGCCGGAAATGTACATGTCCGACTCGCGCCCGGTGATGTAGAGCAGTCCGCGCGCGTCCAGCCGGCCCAGATCGCCGGTGTGGAACCAGCCCCCGCGCAGCGCCTTGGCCGTGGCCTGGGGGTCGCCGTGGTAGCCGCCGAACACGGCCGGGCCGCGGCAGCAGATCTCGCCGACCTCGCCGGCGGGCAGCGGCCGCAGCTGGGGGTCGAGGATCGCCACCTCCATGCCGACGCGCGGGCGGCCGCAGGCGCCGATGTTGGCCTCGGGCGAGGCGTCGTCGGCGTCGTGCATCTCGCGCGGCAGCACGGTGATGCAGCCGGTCACCTCGCCCAGGCCGAAGTACTGCACCAGCACCGGCCCCAGCGTCTGCAGGGCGCGCTTCTGGTCGGCGCGGTACATGGGGGCGCCGGCGTAGATCACGTAGCGCAGCGAGCCGTGGTCGTGGGCGTGGACGGCCGGGTGCTCGACCAGGATCTTCACGATGGTGGGCACGGTGAACAGGTTGGTCACGCGGTGGCGCGCCACCAGCTCCCAGAAGACGGCCGGATCGAGCCGGTCCGAGGGCAGCAGCACCGTGGCCGCGCCGCGCGCCACGTTGAGCAGCGCGTGGATGCCCGCGCCGTGCGAGAGCGGCGCCACGGCGATCGAGCAGTCGCGCTCGGTGGTGCCCGGGATCAGGTCGGCCAGGTGGTTGGTGACCACGAAGCCCATCTGGCCGTGGGTCAGGATGCCGGCCTTGGGCTTGCCCGTGGTGCCCGAGGTGTAGAAGAACCACAGCGGGTCGTCGGCGTGCACCACGGCCTCCGGCACGCGCTGGCCCAGGCCCTGCGCGACCAGCGACTCGTAGTCGTGCTCGCCCGCGCGCGGCGCGCCGATGGCGATCACCTCGCGCAACGCCGGCGACGCGGCGCGCACCGCGTCGGCGTGGGCGGCGAAATCGGACTCCACGATCATGGCGACCGCGCCGCTGGAGGCGCCCAGGTAGGCGACCTCGCCGGGGGTCAGCCGGAAGTTCGTCGGCACCCAGACGCAGCCCAGCCGGAAGGCGGCCCAGCCGCTCTCGAACAGCTGGCGGTTGTTGCGCGAGTGCACCAGGATCGCGTCGCCCTTGCGCAGTCCGAGGCGGTGCAGCGCGTGGGCCATGGCGTCCACGCGGCGGTCGATCTCGGCCCATGACCATTGGCGATCACCCTGGATGAGGCCCGGGCGCTGCGGGTGCAGCCGCGCGGTCTGGGTCAGCAGCTGCGCCAGGTTGCACGCGCGCGGGCTGCCGGCCGCCGGAACGTCGGCCGCCTCCGCCGGGGTGTCCGTGCCGTGCGCGAGCGCCGGCGCGGTCAGGACCGCGCTCACGCGGTCGCCTCCAGCACGCTCAGGTAGTTGGCCACGGCCGCGCCGCCCATGTTGAAGACCGCGCCCAGCCCGGCGCGCGGCACCTGCATGTCGCCGGCGGTGCCGGAGAGCTGCATCGCGGCCATGACGTGCTGCGACACGCCGGTCGCGCCGATGGGATGGCCGCGCGACTTGAGCCCGCCCGACGGATTGACCGGCAGCCGGCCGTCGGCGCGGCTGACCCCGTCGAGGATCACGCGGGCGCCCTGGCCGTGCGGCGCCAGGCCCATCGCCTCGTACTCCAGCAGTTCGGCCACGGTGAAGCAGTCGTGCGTCTCGACGAAATGCAGGTCGTCCAGGCGCGCGCCGGCCGCGTCGAGCCCGCGCCGCCAGGCCAGCGCCGCGCCCTCGAAGCGCGTCACGTCGCGCTGCGACAGCGGCAGGAACTCGTTGACCTGGGTGCGCGAGCGCCAGCGCACGGCCGGCACCCGGGCGCCGGCGACGGGCGCCATGGAGATCACCAGCGCGGCCGCGCCGTCGGACACGAGCGAGCAGTCCGAGCGCTTGAGCGGCCCGGCCACGAACGGGTTCTTCTCCGACGGCTGGCGGCAGAAGTCGAAGCCCAGGTCGCGCTTCATGTGCGCCCAGGGGTTGCGCACGCCGTTGGCGTGGTTCTTCGCCGAGATCGCCGCCAGGGCGTCGGACTGGTCGCCGAAGCGTTCGAAGTAGGCCGAGGCGATGGTGCCGAAGACGCCCGCGAAGCCGCCCGGCGTGTCGCCCTCCTCGCGCACGTAAGAGCAGCGCAGCAGCACCTCGCCGATCTGCGCGTTGGGCAGGGTGTTCATCTTCTCCAGCCCCACCACCAGCGCGTGGCGCATGCGGCCGCTGGCCACCGCGTCGAGCGCCGCCCAGATCGCGGCGGAACCGGTCGCGCAGGCGTTCTCCAGCCGCACCGAAGGCGTGTGGCGGAATTCCGGGAACGCCAGTCCGGCCAGCGCGCCGCTGAAGTCCTGGCGCAGGAAACCGCCGTTGAAATGACCGACGAAGACACCGTCGATGTCCGCCGGCGTCAGCCCGGCGGTGTCCATCGCGCCCTGCGCCGCTTCGCGGAACAGGTCGTGCGCCTCGATCGCGTCGTGCTTGCCGAACGGCGTGTGGCCCCAGCCGATGATGTGTGCTTGCGTCATTCTGGTTCACTATGTGGACTAGGCGATGCCGAAGCGACCGGGTCCGTGGGTTGCAATGGCACTGACGATAATGAACATTCACGCCGGATCACCCCCGGGATTTCATTCGAACTGCGACAAAGAGGTTCAACATATGGACCAGATGATCCGGGTAAGCCCTGAGCCCCAGGCCACGCCCGACCTCACCGCCGGGGCCCAGACGCTGCGTCGGGGCCTCGCCGTGCTGCGCCTGCTGACCCGCGTGGGCCCCGGCGGCCTGCGCATGGGGGAGATCGTGCGCCGACTCGACCTGCCCAAGGCGACGGCGGTGCGCCTGACGCGCACGCTGCTCGACGAAGGCTTCGTCATGCACGACCGGGGCTCGGGCGCCTACCGGCTCGGTCCCGAGGCCTTCGCGGTCGGCCTGGCGGCCGAGCCCAGCTACGCGCTGCAGCGCCTGGCCGCGCCGACGCTGCGCGCACTGGCGCTGGAGTCGGGCGACACCGTGTTCTTCGGCGTGCTGCACGGCATCGAGAGCATCTGCCTGTCGCGCGACGAGGGCGACTTCCCGATCCGCAACCAGCTCGTCAAGCCGGGCGACCGCTTCCCGCTGGGCGTGGGCGCGGGCGCCGTGGCCACGCTCGCGGCCCTGTCGGACGAGGCGGTGCGCGACATCCTCGCGCGCAACGCCGCGTGGCGCTCGGAACACTACCCGCGCTGCACCGACGCGGCCATCCTGGCGCTGGTGAGCGAGACCCGCGCGCGGGGCTACTGCGTCAACCCGGGTCTGGTGCTGGAGAGCGCCTGGGCGGTGGGCGTGCCGGTCTACGACGCCAACGGCCGCACCGTGGGCTCCGTCAGCATCGCCGCCATCGAGCAGCGCCTCGGACCGGCGCGCGCGGCCCAGCTGGGCAACCGCCTGATGCAGGCCAGCGAGGCGCTCACCCGGATGCTCGCGGCGGGCGGCGCCTGAGGCGGCCGCGCGTTCAGGCCCGCGGCAGCAGGTCGACGAAGGCCCGCACCGTCGGCGCGTCGTCGTCGGCGCGCCAGGCCGCGCCGGTCTCGATCTCGGCGCGCGGGCCGCCGCCGCGCAGCGGCCGGTAGGCCACGCCCTCGCGCCCGAGCACCTGCACGCACGAGGGCACCAGCGCCACGCCGATGCCCCCGGCCACCAGGCTCACGATGGTGGGCATCTGGCGCGCCAGGAAGATGCGCGGACTGAAGCCGTGGCGCATGCAGGTGCTGACCACGGTGTCGAACATGGTCGGGCCGAAGCGCCGCTCGAAGCACAGGAACTGCTCGCCGGCCAGATCCTCCAGCGCCACGCTCGCGCCCCGCGCGCACGGGTGCGCCGCCGGCAGCGCCACGACCAGCGGGTCCAGGCACGTGGTGCGCCAGGCCAGCATCGCCGGCAGCTCGGGCGACGCGAAGACGCAGCCGACGTCCAGCGTGCCAGTCTCCAGGTCGCGCAGGATCTGGTCGCTGGTCGACTCGTGCAGCGCCACCCGCACGCCCGGGAAATCCAGCGTGAACTGCCGCAGCGCGCCCGGCAGGAACGAGCACGCCGCCAGGCTGATGAAGCCGATCGCCAGCGTGCCGGCCTGGCCCGAGGCCGCGTCGCGCGCGTGCGCGCGCAGCGACTCGGTGCGCGCGAGCACCGCGCGCGCGTCGCGCAGCGCCTGCTCGCCGCCCGGCGTCAGCGCGATGTGGCGCGAGGTGCGCTCGAACAGCCGCAGCCCCAGCTCCGTCTCCAGTTCCTTGATGGCCAGGCTGACCGGCGGTTGCGACAGCCGCAGGCGCGCGGCGGCGCGGCCGAAGTGCAGCTCCTCGGCCACGGCGATGAAACAGCGCAGGTGACGCATCTCCATGGTTTTGCGAATCAATCCATCTGAATTCCAAACTTCTGCAAATGTAGATGCGTTCCTAGAATCGCCCGGCGCCACGAGCGCGACCCCCCTCAGAACGGAGACAACCGCCATGCAAGCCCCTGCCGCGATCCGGCACGCCGGCACCCCGCCGCGCCCCCGCATCCTCGTCCACCCCGGTCCCTTCGATCCCGTGCGCATCCGCAGCCGCAGCAGCGCCCACGGGCGTCACCTGCGCCTGCTGCTGACGCCCGGGGCCACGCTGCTGGAGGCCCTGGTCGAACCGCTGACGCGCCGTGGCATCGCCAGCGCGTCGACCACGATCCTCGGGGGCGACTTCGAGCGGCTCGACTACTGCGTCGCGTCGCCCGACCCGTCGCGCTCGGCGGTGATCGCCTACACCCGGCCGATGGCCGCCGGTCCGGCGTGGATGGTGTTCGGCAACGCCACGATCGGCAAGGGCCTCGACGGCCTGCCGCTGGTGCACTGCCACGCGGCGATCCGCACCCGGGAGGGCGTGGTGCGCGGCGGCCACGTCGTGCCGACGACCAGCCGCATCGGCGCGCGGCCCATCGCGGTGCTGGTCACCTCGCTCGACGAGTTCGAGCTGCGCGTGGCCTTCGACCCCGAGACCAACATCGCGCTGATGCAGCCCGGCACCGCGTCCACGGAGGCGGCCCATGACGAGTGATCCCGCCCGCGTGGAGAGCGGCCGCATGGGCCGCGTGGCCTATGCCCGCATCGCGCCCAACGAGGACCTGGTGCAGGGTGTCGAGAAGCTCTGCCTGGCGCACGGCTTCCGCAACGCCTTCGTGCGCGGGGCGCTCGGCAGCCTGGTCGATGCCTGCCTCGGCACGCTCGACGGCGGCTGCCGCCACGTCCGCGGCCCGGCTGTGGAGATCGTGAGCCTGGCCGGCGAGGTGCGCTCGCAGGCCGACGGCTCGGTCGTCGCGGCGCTGTCGGGCGTGGTCGCCGACACCGCCGGCCAGGTCCACGGCGGCCCCTTCGTCGCCGGCGCCAACCCCATCTGCATGACCTTCGAGGTGACCCTCGAGGAGTGGCTGCCCGACGCGGCGCACTGATCCCTTTTCCCCGTCCATCGCGACTTTTCCCCCATCCAACGGAGACACCCCCTCATGGCATCGAACGACATCTCCTCCGCGCCCGTCGCGGTGATCACCGGCGGCGCGCGCGGCATCGGCCTGGCCGTGGGCGAATGGTTCCTCGCCCAGGGCCATCGCGTGGCCCTGCTCGACATCGACGCCGCGACGCTGGAGGCCACGGGCGCGCGACTGGCCCAGCCCGACCGGGTGCTCGCCGTGCCCTGCGACGTGTCGGACCCCGAGCGGGTGCAGGCCGCCATCGACCGCGTGGCCGAGACCTTCGGCCGCATCGACGCGCTGGTCAACAACGCCGGCGTGGCGGTGTTCAAGCCGATCGGCGACACCTCCTTCGCCGAATGGCGCCAGGTGCTGTCGGTCAACCTCGACGGCGCCTTCCTGTGCAGCCAGGCCTGCGTGCCGCACATGCTGCGCGGCGGCCGCGGCGGCGCCATCGTCAACATCGCCTCCATCTCCGGCCTGCGCGCCAGCACGCTGCGGGTGGCCTACGGCACCAGCAAGGCGGCGCTGATCCAGCTCACCAAGCAGCAGGCGGTGGAACTGGGCACCGTGGGCATCCGCGCCAACGTCATCGCGCCCGGGCCGGTGGAGACCGAAATGGCCAAGCTGGTCCACAGCGTGGCGATCCGCTCCGACTACCACGACGTGATCCCGCTGGAGCGCTACGGCACCGTGCAGGAGATCGCCTCGGCGGTGGGCTTCCTGTGCAGTCCGGCCGCCAGCTACGTCAACGGCCAGGTGCTGGCCGTCGACGGTGGCTTCGAGGCGGCCGGCGTCGGCCTGCCCACGCTGCGCAAGACCGCGCGCGGCTGAGCCCGTGGGCGACCACCGCCGCACGCCCGTGCGCCGCATCCAGCACTTCGGCCCGCGCGACGCGCAACGGCTGCAGGCCGTCGAATGCCGGCTGAGCCACGCTGCGCTGTCGCTGCCCGGAGATGCCGACCTGCTCGGCGCGCTGGCCGGGGCCGTGGCCGGCCACGGCGTGCGCAGCGCGGTGTGCACCCTGCGCGGCGGCACGTTCTCGCGCCTGGGCTTCGTGATGCCCGCGCTGTCGCGCGACGCGGAGCACGCCGTCTACTACAGCGAACGCCACCTGCCGGCGGTGCCGGTGGCGCTGGCGTCCGCCACGGTCACGGTCGGCCTGCGCGAGGGCCGGCCCTGGTTCCACTGCCACGGCGTCTGGCGCGACGCCGGCGGCCGGCGCCTGGCCGGTCACGTGCTGCCCGACCAGGCCCGCATCGCCGAGCCGATCGCCGCCTCGCTGTGGCTGGTGCACGGCGCCGACTACGTGGTCGGCCGCGACGCCGAGACCCGCTTCGACCTGTTCCAGCCCGTCGCGCACGGCGCGGCGACCGGCCACGGCGGCGCCGCCTTCGCGCTGCAGGTGCGGCCCAACGAGGACATCTGCCAGGCGCTGGAGGCGCAGTGCGCGGCGCGCGGCATCGCGCACGCGCGGGTGCGCGGCGGCGTGGGCAGCCTGGTCGGCGCGGTGTTCGACGACGGCCGCACGGTCGAGCCCTTCGTGACCGAGGTGCTGGTCCACGACGGCCGCCTCGCCCCCGGCGACGACGGCGCGCCGCGCGCCGCCCTGGACGCGAGCGTGGTCGACCACACCGGTGGCCTCGCGCACGGCCGGCTCGCGCGCGGGTGCAATCCGGTGCTGGTGACGTTCGAGCTGGTGGTGGAGCCGGTGGCGGCCGACGCCTGACGCGCGCGGCGGGCCCGACGCGGCCAGCGGCACTAAAGTCGGTGGCCCGTCCGGTGCACCGCCATCACCGGCTTTCCCACCCAATCCCCACGGAATCCCCCATGCGCCGCATCCTCGCCCCCCTCCTGATCGCCCTGGGCGCCCTCGCCGCCCCGGCCCGCGCCGACGACATCAAGGTGCTGACCGCCGGCGCCTTCAAGCCGATCGTGGTGGCCGCGGTGCCGGCCTTCGAGGCCCGCACCGGGCACCGCGTCGAGGTGCAGAACGACACCGCCGGGGCGCTGTCCAGACGCATCGCCGCCGGCGAGCGCTTCGACGTGCTGATGCTCACGCCGGCGCTGCTGCAGCCGCTGGGCGCGAGCGGCCGCGTGGCGGCCGACAGCATCGTCCCGCTGGCGAAGGTGAGCATCGGCGTGGCGGTGAAAGCCGGCGCGCCGCTGCCCTCGGTCGCCACGGTCGAGGCGTTCCGGCAGGCACTGCTCGACGCGCGCCGCGTCGCCTACATCGACCCGGCCTCGGGCGGCTCCAGCGGCATCTACCTCGACGGCCTGTTCCAGCGCCTGGGCGTCGCCGAGGCCGTCCGCGCCAAGGCGGTGCTGGTGCCCGGCGGCCTGGTCGCCGAGCGTCTGGTCACGGGCGAGGCCGACCTGGCGATCCACCAGATCAGCGAGATCCTGCCGGTGGCCGGCGCGACGCTCGTCGGCCCGCTGCCCGATTCGATCCAGAACGACACGACCTACGCCGGCGCCGTCGCGGCCGACAGCGCGCACGCCGACGCGGCGCGCGCCTTCCTCGCCGCGATGACCGCGCCCGAAGCCGCCGCGACGCTGCGCGCCAAGGGCATGCGGCCGGCGCGCTGAGCGACGCACCGGACCGGCCGGTGGCGGAAGGTGCCGGGTCAGTAGGCCGTCGAGGCCACGGCGCTCACCGCGCGCTCGGTGCCCAGGCCGAACTCGCCCGCCAGCCGGCGCGCGGCCTGCACCATCAGCACCAGTTCGATGCCCACGGCGACGAAGGTCGCGCCCAGCTCGAGGTAGCGGCGCGCCAGCGCCGGATCGCCGGTGAGCGTGCCGGCGGCCTTGCCGCTGGCGACGATGGTGCGGATGGCCCATTCGATGGCCGCCTGCACCTCCGGATGACCGGGCGCGCCGCGATGCCCCATCGACGCGGCCAGGTCGGCCGGGCCGATGAAGACGCCGTCCACGCCGTCGACCTCGCAGATCGCCTGCAGGTGGTCGAGCGCGGTGGTGGTCTCGGCCTGCACCAGCAGGCAGACCTCGTCGTTGGCCGCGCCCAGGTAATCGCGTCGCGCACCCCAGCGCGATGCCCGCGCGGCCGCCGCGCCCACGCCGCGCACGCCCTGCGGCGGGTAGCGCGTGGCCGCGACCAGGGCACGCGCCTGCTCGGGCGTGTCGACCATCGGCACCAGCAGGTTCTGCACGCCGATGTCGAGCAGCTGCTTGACCAGCGCCGTGTCGCCGGTGACGGCGCGCACCACCGGCTGTCCCGGGTAGGGCGCCACGGCCTGCAGCTGCGCCAGGGTGCTGCGCACGTCGTTGGGCGCGTGCTCGCCGTCGATCAGCAGCCACTGGAAGCCGGCCGTGGCGCAGGCTTCGGCGCTGTAGGGATGCGCCATCGACAGCCAGAGGCCGACCTGCGGGGCACCGGCGGCGAGCGCCTGCTTGAAGGGGTTGTTCATGGGGTGCGTGTCCTCCGGTTCAGTCCAGCCCGCCCTGGCAGACGTACTTGGTGTGCAGGTAGTCGTCGAGCCCGTGGACCGAGCCCTCGCGGCCGTAGCCCGATTCCTTGACGCCACCGAAGGGTGCCGCCTCGGCCGCCAGCGCGCCCTCGTTGATGCCCACGATGCCGGCCTCCAGCGCATCGGCCACGCGCCAGACGCGCTTCACGTCGTTCGAATAGAAATACGCCGCCAGTCCGAAGGGCGTGTCGTTGGCCGCGGCGACGACCTCCGCCTCGGTCTCGAAGCGCGTGAGCGGCACCACCGGGCCGAAGGTCTCCTCGCAGGCGCAGGCCATGGTCGCGTCCGCATCGGCGAGCACCGTGGGCGCGAAATAGCGCGGCCCGAGCGCGGCCAGCCGCTCGCCACCCACCAGCACCCGGGCGCCGCGCGCGACGGCATCCTTCACGTGACGCTCGATCTTCTCGATGGCGCGCTCGTTGATCATCGGTCCGATCTGCGAGGCCGGATCGCTCGCCGGGCCGACCCTCAGCGCGCCCACGCGCGCCACCAGCCGGTCGGCGAAGGCGTCGTGGACGGCAGCGTGCACGAACACCCGGTTCGGGCAGACGCAGGTCTGGCCGCCGTTCCTGAACTTGGCCGCCATCAGGCCCTCGACGGCGGCGTCGAGGTCGGCGTCCTCGAAGACGATGAAGGGCGCATTGCCTCCGAGCTCCAGAGAGAGTTTCTTGAGCGTGTCGGCCGAGCGCCGCGCCAGGTGCTTGCCCACCGGCGTGGAGCCGGTGAAGGTGATCTTGCGCACGCGCGGGTCGTCCAGCCAGGCGTCCACCACCTCCGGCGTGCGCTCGCGCGAGGCCGTCACGATGTTGAGCACGCCCGGCGGAACCCCCGCCTCCTCGGCAAGGAACACCAGCGCCAGGGAAGTCAGCGGCGTGTCCTCGGCTGGCTTGCACACCACCGTGCAGCCTGCGGCCAGGGCCGGCGCGATCTTGCGCGCGATCATGGCCGCCGGGAAATTCCACGGGGTGATCGCCGCGACCACGCCCACGGGCTCCCGGAGCGCGAACATGCGCCGCCCCGGCACTGGCGCGGGAACGACGTCGCCGTTGGCGCGCGTGGCCTCCTCGGCGAACCACTCGATGTAGCTCGCGGCGTACGCGACCTCGCCTCTCCCCTCGGCCAGCGGCTTGCCCTGCTCCAGCGAGATCAGCATGCCCAGATCGTCCTGGTGCGCGAGCACGAGGTCGTTCCAGCGCTTGATGACCTGGGCGCGCTGCTTGGCGGGCACCTTGCGCCAGAGGGCGAATGCGGCGTGGGCGGCCTCGACGGCATCGTGCGCGGCCTCGGTGCCGCTGTCGGGCACGCGGCCGACGAGCTCCCCGGTGGCGGGGTCGGTGACGTCCAGGCGCGCGGTCGTGCCAGCGGCGTCCGGGCCATCGCGCCAGCGGCCGCCGATGAAGTTGGCATCGCGCAGCAGTTCGCCGCGTCGCAGGTTCAGGGTCAGGGTCATGGGGGGTCTCCGTGGTCGGTGGAATCGTCGCTCCGTGCGATGCGACGTGGTCAGCTCACGATGCCCAGGTGCCACGGTACGAACTCGTGGTTGCCCAGGCCGAGCGACTCGCTCTTGGTCTTCTCGCCCGATGCCGCGCGCAGGATGTGGCGGAAGATGCGTTCGCCCATCTGCTGCACGTCGACCTCGCCGTCCAGCACGGCGCCGCAGTTGATGTCCATGTCCTCCTCCAGGCGCGTGAACATGGCCGTGTTGCTCGCGAGCTTGACCGTCGGCGCGGGCTTGCTGCCGAACATCGAGCCGCGTCCGGTCGTAAAGCAGATCAGGTTGGCGCCGCTGGCGATCTGGCCGGTGACCGCCACCGGGTCGTAGCCGGGCGAGTCCATGAACACGAAGCCGGCGGCGTCGATCGGCTCGGCGTACTCGTAGACCGCCTGCAATGGCGTGGTGCCGCCCTTCATCGCCGAGCCGAGCGACTTCTCGAAGATGTTGGCCAGCCCGCCGGCCTGGTTGCCGGGTCCGACCACGCCGTTGAACTGCCCGTTGTGGCCGCGCGTGTAGTCCTCCCACCAGGCCAGGCGGTCGAGCAGCTTCTGGCCGACCTCGGGAGTGACGGCGCGGCGCGTGAGCATGAACTCGACGCCGTGGATCTCCGGCGTCTCCGACAGGATGGCCGTGCCGCCGTGGCGCACCAGGATGTCCATGGCCGCACCCAGCGCCGGATTCGCGGTGATGCCGGAGAAGCCGTCGGAGCCGCCGCACTCCAGCCCGACCTTCAGGTGCGCCGCGCTCACCGGCTGGCGCGTCACGTCGTCGACCGACGGCAGCATCGCCTCGATGGCGGCGATGCCCGCGGCGATGGTCGCGCGCGTGCCGCCGGTGTCCTGCATCACGAAGGTCTGGACGTGCGGGCCGAGCGCGAGGCCCTGCGAGGCGACGAGGTCGGCGACCTGGTTGCGCTCGCAGCCCAGCCCGACGATCAGCACGCCGCCCAGGTTGGGATGGCGCGCGTAGCCGGCGATGGTCCGGCGCAGCACGTCGAAATGCTCGCTGGGCGAGGACATGCCGCAGCCGCTGGTCTGCGCGAAGGCCACCACGCCGTCGACGTTCGGAAAGGCCGCGAGGCGTTCGGGCGTGAAGTGCGCGGCGATGTGGTGGATGGCCGTGGCCGAGCAGTTGACCGAGGTGATCAGGCCGATGAAGTTGCGCGTGGCCACGCGGCCGTCGGGCCGCACGATGCCCATGAAGGTGGCGCGCTCGGCCTCGCTCACGTAATCCACGGGACGCACGTCCTCGCAGAAGCCCGGGTCGCGGTCGAAGTCGATCAGCACCAGGTTGTGCGTGTGCACGTGTTCGCCGGCCTCGATGTCGCGCATCGCCGCGCCGATGACGGTGTCGTACTTGCGCACCGGCTCGCCCGCGGCGATGCGGCGCGCGGCGATCTTGTGGCCGGCGGGCACCTGCGCGCGCATGCGCAGGCCGAGCTCGGGCAGCACCTGGCCCAGCGCGATGGGCGCGCGCGCGATCAGCACGTCGTCGTTGGCATGCAGCCGGATCAAGGGCGACGCGGCGGACCGCGCGGCCGGCGCGGCATCGGCAGTGACCGTCGTGGCGAGGACGTGGTCCGGGACGGTGGCGGTGTCGGTTTCGGTGGTCATGAAGGCGAGGTCCGGTGGGAGGGATCGGCGGCGTTCAATTCTTGCTGATGAGTTCGCGCAGGCCGAGCCTGTCGATCAGCGTCTTCTCCCTGGCATAGCTCGCGGCGACGTACTTCTCGTAGTCGGGTGCGTCCAGGTAGAGCAGCGGCGCGTCGATGCGGGCGCAGGCGGCGGTGAATTCGGGGCTTGCGGCGGCGGCTTTGAAGGCGGCGCGCAGCCGCGCCGTCACGTCCGCCGGCAAGCCCTTCGGGCCGCCGATGCCGTTGGGCGCGTCGACCACCACGTCGTAGCCGGACTCCCTGAGCGTGGGCACGTCCTTGAACTCGGCCGTGCGCTGCTCGCCCCAGGTCGCCAGCAGCCGCAGCTTGCCGGACTTGACGTGCGGCGCCCACGAGCTCGAATCGGCCAGCACGTCGACGTGGCCGCCCATCAGACCCTGCAGCGCCTCGGCACCGCCCTTGTAGGGGATGGCGTTGAACTTCACGCCGGCGGCGAGCGCGAACTCCTCCATGCCCACGTGCGTGGCGCCGCCCAGGCCGGCCGAGCCGTAGGTGATGCGACCGGAATTGGCGCGTGCGTCGGCCACCAGATCCTTGAGCGTCTTCCAGGGCGCCTCGGCGCGCACCGCGATGCCGAAGGTCTGGCCCGAGACGCGGGCGATGTACGACAAATCCTTGAGCGGGTCGAGCGCGACGGTGCCCAGCTGCGAGAAGCGCGTCACCGAGATCGGGATCTGACCGATGGTGTAGCCGTCGGGGCGGGCCGAGGCCAGAGCCTTCAGGCCGATCATCCCGGAAGCCCCGGTCCTGTTGTCGACCACCACCGGCTGGCCCAGCTCGCGGCTCGCGGCCAAGCACAGGGCACGCATCGTGACGTCGGCCGTGCCGCCGGCCGGCCAGGGGCAGACGAAGGTGACCGGACGATCCGGATAGCCCGAGGCGAAAGCGCGGGTCGTGGAAAGCGACGCGGCGGCGGCGAGACCGCCCAGGACGAAATGGCGGCGGGTGGCACGGTGGGCGATGCGCATGTTCTTTGTCTCCTTGGTTCGTGGAGCCGCGATTCTTCGCCCTCGCTTCATTGCGATCCAATCAATTCTCGGACATGCTTCTTTCCTTTCCGGTTATGAAAAAGGGTCCCGTTGCACCATGACCGACATCGATCGCGTGCTGCGCTCCAACCTCAAGTTGCGCCACCTGCAGCTGCTGGTGGCCATCGACCGGTTCCGCCATCTCGGACGGGCCTCGGAGTTCCTGTCGGTGACGCAGCCGGCCGTCTCCAAAACCTTGGCCGAGATCGAGCGCATGTTCGACCAGACCCTGTTCACGCGCTCCACCCGGGGCACCGAGCCCACCGCCGTCGGCTCGGCCGTAGTGCGCTTCGCGCGTTCGGTGCTGGCCGAGTACGGGCGCACGCGTGACGAGATCGCAGCGGTTTCCGGCGGTGCGGCCGGCCGCACCCTGGTCGGCGCGATGGTGGTGGCCGTGCCCACGCTGCTGGTGGAGGCCGTGACCCTGCTCAAGCAGCGCTCGGCGCAGACCACCGTGATGGTCGAGGAAGGCGACCTCACGCGCCTGCTGCCGCGCCTGCGGGTGGGCGAACTCGACCTGTTCGTCGGCCGGCTGGAGCCCGGCTATGCCTCCCCCGACCTGGAGACCGAGGCGCTCTACGCGGAGCCGATGTGCATCGTCGCGCACCCGGACCACCCGCTCGCCCGCACCTCCCGCCTCGGCTGGCGGCAGCTCGCGGAAGTGCCGTGGGTCGTGCCGCCACCCTGGGCCTCCTCGCGCATCAAGCTCGAGCAGATGTTCTACAAGCACCGGCTCGCGCCGCCGTCCGACATCGTGGAGACGGCGTCCTTCCTGGTGACCCTGAGCTTCGTGCGCGAGCGCCCGGCCATCGCCTTCCTGGCGCGCGGGGTGGCGCTGCACGCGCAGAAGGAAGGGTTGCTGAAGGTGCTGAAGCTGGCGGTTCCGATCGAATTGCCGCCGGTGGGCATGATCACGCTGCGCGGGCGCGATCGCACGCCAGCCACGCGAGGGTTGATGGACTGCCTTCGCGCCTGCGCGCAACGCCGCATCGGCTCGCCCGACTTGTCATGAACACCCTGCCCTACCCACCGCCCCCGCCACCGCCCGCCGTCGATCCGCGGCGCGGCCGCCTGATCGCCTTCCTGGTGGCCGCCGCGTTCTTCATGGAGAACCTCGACGCCACCGTCATCACCACGGCGGTGCCGGCGATGGCGGAGAGCTTCGGCGTGGCGCCGGTGGCGCTGTCGGTGGGCATCAGCGCCTACCTGCTGGCGCTGGCGGTGTTCATCCCGGTGAGCGGCTGGGTGGCCGATCGCTTCGGCGCGCGCCGGGTGTTCGGCGGCGCGGTGCTGCTGTTCACGCTGGCCTCGGTCGCCTGCGGGCTCTCCGAGAGCCTGCCGGTGTTCGTCGCCGCCCGCGTCGCGCAGGGCATCGGCGGCGCGCTGATGGTGCCGGTGGGCCGGCTGGTGGTGCTGCGCGCCACCCCCAAGCGCGACCTGGTCAAGGCCATCGCCACGCTGACCTGGCCGGGCCTGGCCGCGCCGGTGCTGGGGCCGCCCCTGGGCGGCTGGATCGCCAGCACCTGGAGCTGGCACTGGATCTTCTTCCTCAACGTGCCGCTGGGCGCCGTGGCGCTGGTGCTGGCGCTGCGCTGGATCGACGACGCGCCGGGGCGGCGGCGACCCTTCGACGGCATCGGTTTCGCGGCCAGCGGCATCGGCCTGGCGGCGTTGATGTACGGGCTCGACCTGTGGAGCCACGCCACGGTCGACCGGCCGCGTGCCCTCGCCTTCACGCTCGGCGGGCTGGGCGCGCTGGCGTTCGCGCTGTGGCACCTGCGGCGCGCGGCGCATCCGCTGGTCGATCTGTCGGCCTTCGGCGTGCGCACGTTCCGCGTGTCGGTGGTCGGCGGCTCGCTGTTCCGCATCGCGATCAGCACGGCGCCGTTCCTGCTGCCGCTGATGTTCCAGCTCGCCTTCGGGCTGGGCATGGTGACCTCCGGCTTCCTGATGCTGGCGCTGTTCGCGGGCAACCTGGGCATGAAGCCAGCCACGGGTTTCGTGCTGCGGCGCCTGGGGTTCCGCGGCGCGTTGCGGGTCAACGGCGTGCTGGTGGCGCTCGGCTTCGTGGCCTGCGCGATGCTCTCGCCGACCACGCCGCTGCCGGCGATGGTGGCCGTGCTGGTGTTCTGCGGCATGTGCCGCTCGATGCAGTTCACCGCGCTCAACACGCTCGCCTTCTGCGACACCAACCCCGCGCAGACCAGCGGCGCGACGACGCTCTACAGCATGTTCCAGCAGCTCGGCGCGGGCATCGGTATCGCCTTCGGCGCCATCGCGCTGAACGTCACCGAGCGCTTCACCGGCCACGCCGGCCACCCGGGCGTGCTGGACTTCCGCATCGCGCTGGGCGCGGTGGCGGTGCTGGCGCTGCTGGCCCTGATCGACATGGCGCGGCTGCCGCCGGACGCCGGCGAGGAAGTGGTCAGGCGGCGCGCGACAGCGGCGGAATGATCCGCTCGGCCTCCAGCCGCGCGAACAGGTCGTCGAAGGCGTCGGGCGTGCTCTGGTAGCCGGTGAAGCCGGCCTTGCGGCTCTTGCCCATGTCGGCGAGCACCTCCATCGGCCGGCCCAGGTCGGCGTCGGTGTGCCACCACGACGCCAGCTTGCCCAGGTCGGCCTCGCGCAGGCCGTGGCGCCGCGCGATGTCGGCCCAGGCCGCGACGGCGTCGTCGCCCATGCGCTCGGCCAGGGGGCGCACCACGCCGTCGAAGGGCGCGGCCTCGATGCCGAAACGCCCGGCGATGCGCGGCCACATCCATTCCCAGCGGAACACGTCGCCATCGACGACGTTGAAGTCCTGGTCGCGCGCCGCTTCGCTGGTCGCCGCCCAGCGCAGGTGGTGGGCCAGCAGGCGGGCATCGGTCATGTCGGTCAGGCCGCTCCACTGCGCGGCCGAGCCCGGGAAGACGAAGGGCTGCCCGGTCTCGCGGCACAGCGTGGCGTAGGCCGCCAGCGTCACGCCCATGTTCATCGCGTTGCCCACGGCGTAGCCGATGATGGTGTGCGGGCGGTGCACGCTCCAGGTGAAGCCGTGGCGCGCGGCGGCGTCGAACAGGCGGTCTTCCTGCTCGTAGTAGAAATTGTCGACCGCCTGGCGGCCCTGCTCCTCGCGGAACGGCGTGATGGGCACGGCGCCCGTGGCGTAGGCCTCGAACGGGCCGAGGTAGTGCTTCAGGCCGGTGACCAGCGCCGCGTGGCCGCCCTTCAACGACGGACCGATGGCGTCGAGCACGTTGCTCACCATCGCGCCGTTGACGCGAATGTTCTCCTGCTCGGTGGCCTGGCGGGCCCAGGCGGTGAAGAACACGCGATTAACGTCGAGGCCTTCGAGCGCGGCGCGCAGCTCGTCGGGCCGGGTCAGGTCGGCGACGAGCGGCAGACAGCCTTCGGGCACGGCGGTGCGCCCGCGCGAGAGGCCGTGGACCGTCCAGCCTTCGGCGAGCAGGTGTTCGGAGAGCGCACGGCCGATGACGCCGCTGATGCCGATGACGAGGGCTTTGTGGGACATGGGGAAAACCCTTCCTTTGGATGCAAAAAGCGCAGGTTAGGGGGTCGGAGGCGACCTGTGCAGCGCAGGGACTTTTCGCTCGCCGGGCCGTCGCTCCGATCTGCCTTCGCACGGGCGAGGGCGGCGGCGGGCGTCCGCGCCCTCAGCCTTTCGCAGGGGTTTCGGCCTCGATCGCCATGCGCATGAGGCCCCCCATCGCATTCCCGGCGCCATGCGCCTGCGCTGCGAGGCCGGCGACCGTCCCCAGCCTGTCCGGCATCTCCTCGTCCTGACTCGCCTTGAGCTTCGCTTCGAGGCGATCGATGGGAATCTCGATGCCGACGATGGCGCGCGACATCTGCTCGATGTACGAGGCCGGCGCGTCGGCGATGCGCCATGGTGCTTGCTGCCGGGCCTCGTGCCGATTCGTCAATCGCTCCAGCATGTCCCTCTTCCACTGGGCATCTTCCACGGCATGGGCGATGCCATGCGCATGGACCACGGCGTAGTCCCAGGTGGGCACGACCTTTCCGTGCGCCTGCTTGCCCGGGTACCAGCCGGGCGTGACGTAGGCCTGCGGTCCCTGGAAGATCACGATCGAAGGCGCTTCGCCATTGAGCGCGCGCCAGACGTCATTGGCGCGGGCCACGTGGCCGATCAGCGTGCCGAAAGGCCCCCTGTCGCGATCGAGGACGAAGGGAACGTGGTTGGCTGCCAGACTCCCCTGGCCGGGACAGACCCAGGCGCCCAGCGCATACGTCTCCATCAGCGAGAAGATGGCCTCGCGGTCCGTCAGTGCATGGTGTCTGGAAACGTACATGTCGAAGTTCGGCTCAAGTGGACGCCCTCCGGAGATCGATGCGCAGGAGCCAGGGATCGATGAGGCTGGAAGCGAGTTCGATCGTCTGGTGATCGGTGCCTTCAGCGAGGAGTCTATGCCCGGAGCCTGAGTTGTCGAGGATGCAGCTGGTGCGCTCGCCGGACCTGTTGGGACGGGCAAGGACCCGGAGGCGGGGCTGCGTCGCTCCGCGATCTGCATCCCTCGTTCGTCCCGCATCGGCGCGGGTGCCGGCCGGCCCGCGCATCGTCCTTCACGCTGATGTCGTCAGAATCCCCCCATGCCGCCGCCCACCACCGCAACGACTTCCATGACGCCCCCCTCCCAGGCACGCCATCGGCCTCGCGCTCTCCTCCTGGCCGGCCTGCTGGCGCTGGCCTGCACCGGCGCCGTGTCGCAGCCGGAAACCTCCGCCATCCAGGCGCCGCGCCGGGGCCAGGCCGGCAAGGACGTCGTCTGGATCGCGACACCGGACGCGGCGGTCGACCGGATGCTGCGGATGGCCGAGGTGGGGACGACCGACCGCGTGGTGGACCTGGGCTCGGGTGACGGGCGGATCGCCATCGCGGCGGGACGCGACTTCGGTGCGCGCGCGACCGGACTCGAGTTCGACCCGGGGCTGGTCGAGCTGTCCAACCGGCGCGCGCGCGAAACCGGCGTGGCCGATCGCGTCGACTTCCAGCGCGCGGACATCTTCACCGCCGAGTTCGGCGATGCCACCGTGGTCACGATGTACCTGTTGCCCGAACTCAACCTGCGCCTGCGACCCATCCTGTTCCGCATGGCACCCGGCACGCGCGTGGTCTCGCACTCCTTCGCCATGGGCGACTGGCGACCTGACGAGACAGCCACCGTCGGCAGCGCCGTGCTGCATCGATGGACGGTACCCGCCAACGCGGCCGGTGTCTGGCGGGTGCGTCCGACCGGCGCATCGGACGCTCGCGGCATGCCCGCCGAATTGAGGTTCACCCAGCGGTTGCAGCGGTTGGAAGGCCATGCGTCGTTCGGCGCGCTGAGTGCCGGCGCGGTGCGTCCCGAACTCACCGGCGAGGCCCTGGTCTTCGGCCTGCGCGACAGCGACGGCGTGCTGCTGCGCGTGCGGGCACGCATCACGGGCGACCGCATGACCGGCACGCTCGCGAACGACGCCGGCACGGTCGGATCGTTCGAAGCCGAGCGCGTGGACGCCGCCCCGCCCATCGAAGGCGTCGAATCGACCCAGGCCGAGCGCGAAGCCGCCGCCCGGGTGCTCGACTGACGTGGCGTGAGGGGATCACGGGGTCACGGGATGACGGGTTCAGGGACCGCTCGGAAAAGGTCCACGACGCCAGAGGGAACCTCGTGCCGCGCTCGGCATGACCGATCGAATGCGAGCAGGGCCTCGCTCGCCCCGCCCGCCATCGGCCGGGCTCGAGCGACCGAACGATCGGCGGACGGACGCGGAACCCGGCGTCCGCACGCTCACGGTCATCCGAACGTCGCAGCGAACGGCTCTGGGGGCCGCCTCAGATCGACTCGACCTGTCTCGAATGTGAAAGCCTGCAGCTCAGTCCCGGATCCATGGCCAATTCCCAGCCATAGCCCGGCTTCAGGTGCAGCAACTCGCCGATCTGCGTCAGGGCTGCATCGGCGGTGGGCGCGGTCGCGCGCTTGCGCAGGGTTTGAAGGCTCGGCACCATGCTCCTGAGCCAGGACCTGGACACTCTGGAATCGATGTTGAAGAACAATTCCAATGCGAGATCGAACTCGTCCTGCTTGACCACCACGGGCTTGTCGCGGACGAATATCAGGCCGGAGTCGACGCAGAACCGATATTCATCCCACTCGAGCTGGCGCTCGTTCACTGGCAGCCCGTTCTTCTGCAGGAACGCGCGGAGCGTCCGGCAGAGTTGCGCAAAGTAGAGCGAGTTGGGCAACAACATGTCGTTGTTCCTGAAACCCGGTATCACGCCGCTCGAGTGCATGGAAACGGAATGGACGATGGGCATCGCATCACCCACGGCCTCGCGGACCCTTTCGCCGATCGACGGTGTGTTGGCGTCTTTCTGCCCATTCGATGGGACATGCTCGAGATTCACCATGGCGAGCTCTTGCGCACGGTCACCGATTTCCAGGAACTCGTCGACGGACACGAAGATGAGGACCGAGCATCCCATCAAACGGAAGGCCCGACGGCCGTACTCGCGATTGCGCGGAGTGGTCGCGATGACCGCGACACGTGGTGGACGGCCTGCGGAGAGAGATGTTCTGACCGTCATGGCTGGCTCCGCAGGCCAGAGACCGGGCAATTCCAATCGCCTGAAACCTTTTTGAAAAACTGTTTCACTGGCATGGCATCGGCAATCGATGCATCGATTCTCGTCATATCCCATTCGTCCTCTTGAATTTGGCCATCGACACCCACCCAGCCCAAATGTTCCCATCGTTTAATTCAACGCGTTTCTCAGACTCTAAATAAGAGCTTTGGACTGACAAGCCGATATGATGTAACACCAAGCTCAACAAAGAACTTTTTATTAAGATATGTTCAGAATAAAAACGGGATCGAGCAGCATCATTTCCGGATCATGGCTATGATCACGCACAGACACTTGGAACTAGATCGTCAGCGCGTGAAAAACTGGTCTTTTCCTTTGACAGTCATTTGAGATACAAGTGATCTCAAAAACACGGGATCCAGCGGTTTATGGACGAGCTTCACATGAGGCAAATCGTTGAGAACCACATTGGGATCGCCAGTCATCACGATTCCCATCATCAAAGGATCTTTGTAAATATTTCTTAATTCCAAGATGACATCCGGCCCGAACTCGATCGGGCTCAAATGATTGTCCGCAATGACAAGCGCAGGTTTCCGTTCTTCGTTCAGGACGGCCTTGAGATCCATCAGCGTTTCCCCGCTCGCCGTGTCGTATCCCCACCGCTCGAGCAGTGCCACCAGGGCCTCGCGCGCATAGAAATCGTCATCGACGACGGCGATCAGGGTATCCGGAAGCGGCTCGCTGTAAGGCATGCGAGTGTCGCTGTCACCGGTTTCCCTGCGTTTTTCAGCCAGTGGAACATTGACTTCGAATATCGAGCCCACGCCAACCGTAGACGCCACATGAACATCGATTCCTTGTATGACCGCGGCGCGATGAACGATGGCCAGACCCAGGCCGACGCCGTCTTTTTCCGTGATCAGCGATTCCAGACGAACATAGGGATGGAAGATGTCGTCGAGACGACTCGCAGGAATGCCGATCCCGCTGTCGCAGACGCTGATCACGACGTTGTCGTACTGGACGTTGCATTCGATGCGCACGCCTCCTGCGGCCGTGTACTTGATGGCGTTTGAGATGAGATTGAGGAGCATGCGCCGAAGCAGACTGGCATCGGCTCGAACCCATATTTCCTCGTCGGACTGGATATCGAAACCCAGTCCCTTTCTTCGCGCGATCGGCTCCTGGCTGGTTTCGAGCTGGCGAAGGATCGTTGTAAGGGAAATGGCTTCGAGTCGCTTGGCGGGAAGTTGTTGTTCGAGCGTGCTCAGGTCCATCGACTCCATCAGCATCTGAGCAATCAGATTCGAGATTTCACGCAATTTGTCAAGATTCTTCTTGATCACTTCGACGTCCTCATGCTCATCGACATGTGCGAGAACCAGTCTCATCGCGTGGACAGGCTGCTTGAGATCGTGGCTGGTGACGGCGAGCAACTGCACACGTGCGCGGTCCGCCGCTTCCAATTGCCGGTTCTTCTGTTCCATGTCATCGACGAGTGTCTGATTGCTCGCGGCAAGCAGGAAGAACCGGGAACCGGCACGGTGATGGATGTAGCTCATCAGCACGTTGAGGGCCCATGCGACCAGCAGGAACCAACCCACATGAATTTCCAACGCGTCCGGCCGTGCTTCCCAGGCATACACGAAAGGGAGAAGCGCCGTGGAAATCAGAACGAGCAGGGCTGGAAGAACCGCGGACACGTAGACGACGGCGCCGGTCGTCACGAGCAGGACGAAACATGTCAGCACGAGTTGCCTCGCCGGACTGAGTCCGGGCAGCGCGATCAACGCCAGGCTGCCGAGAATTGCGCCGTGAGCAAATTCTGAAACGAGCACGAATCGCCGCCATTGCGTCACGTTGTCCGGCAAGGAATGATCGATGTCGTCGTTGTAGAGGGAGGTCGCGATCGTCCGGATGGCAATGTAGACGAGATAGAGGGTGGCCCACAGGGCGGACGTCGCTTGCGAAACGCCGGGATGGATGATTAAGAGCGCCGCGACGGCGAACGCCAGATAAACAGGCAGGAACCCATTGCCCACGCCCATCACAGCCGCCAACTCGAAATTCCTGACGATCTGTCGATGACTTTCCTCGACTTCGGAATAAGCCGGTTTGTTCATGGAATTTTCCTATAAACGCTGCGCGAAAAACTTTTTTCACTGCCAGAGCTTTTCGCCGCCGTCCCGGACCGAGTCCAGGCTCGCTTGCTCCAAACCGCCGGGAAAATTCTAATGTCTTCTCATCATCGCCTTGCGCAATGCGCATTGCCAGAGTGACCGATACGAGTTCGACCCAGACCTCCTACAGATAAAAAAATGATGTTTCCGAAATCGATCGAGAAAAGAAATTCATCCAGACTGGAAAGTCTGGCGTCGGCATCCGTCCTGGCATGCCTGGGGACCTGGGTCCTTGCCAGATGCTTGCTGGACATGTCGAAAGGGGACCATGCCTCCTTCGCGGTGGGACTCGCATTTGTGCTCCTGCTGGCCTGGACGAGCCGCGAAATTCTGCGCGACCGAAAATCTCAGCATCACCAACTCATTTTATTGCCCGCAAGCCTGCTCTGGGCAGCCTGGATGGCGCACCGCGGCGTGGATTTTTTCCATTGGCTGGAACCGTCGATCTTGCTGATCGCGATTTTCTCGTCCCGAAAACTCGTGCTGCCATTGATGGCCATCGGTCTCATGTTGATTTTCAGCATGATCTTGCTGGTGAATCCGTCTTTGCATACGTGCGGAATGATCGCTTCCGCAACCATCATCGCTGCGATGATCCTGCTGTTCAGACAACGCATGGAATGGTCCGAAGCCACGCTGCGATCGAGATCGCGCCATCTGGAATTGACGTGCCAGGCAGTGAACATTCTCCATGTCGAGATCGACACGAGCTTGCAGGTGACGGGGGGAAGTGCGTCCTTGCTCGAAGGCGCGACCCCATCGACGACGGACGGATCGCTCCAGCTGCGCGACCTCGCGCATCCCAATGATCACAACCTCCTGATGGGTGCGGTTCGCAATGCGATGGAACTGAATGGTTCGTCCCTGACCGGGACCATCGGTTGCGACTGTCGACTCATTTTTCCGGGTGGCGAGGTCGCGTGGATGCACGCGTCCTTCGCTCGCAAGGACGCGGACGATCCCGGCATGATCGTCGCCTTCGTCCGCATCGATGGCCGATTGCGGATCGAGTCCGCACTTCGCGAAACCCAGAGGAAGCTGGCCTCCCAGGCGCTCGAGCTTTCGGCGCAGTTCGAAGCCACCAAAGCGGCCCTGCACGCTCGGCAGGAGATGGAACGGATCGCGCAGCACGACCTGCGCGCTCCCCTCAAGAGCATCCAGGCGACGGCGTCGCTGCTGCACAGAAGCCGGATGCTTTCCGGCAAGGAAGACCAGCTTCTGACATCGATCGAGCAGACGGCCGGCCGCGCACTGGCCATGGTCACGATGTCGCTGGACCTCTATCGCATGGAAGACGGCACGTTCCGGTTCGTTCCGGAAACGATCGATCTGGTGGGCATCGGGCGCAGCGTCATTTCGGAATTCGACCACCATGCGCGCTCCAAAGGCGTTCGCCTGCAGTTCAACGCGTCCGAGAACACGCTGAAGGCCATCGGGAATCCGATGCTCACCGCCTCCATCGTCGAGAACCTCGTGCGGAACGCCATCGAGGCCGCGCCGGAGCACGGCGCGGTCACCTTGGGCCTGTATCAGGGAACGCGGGCCGGATTGCTGATTCACAACGACGGCGAAGTGGACGCATCGGTTCGCGAGGACTTCTTCGAGAAATACGCCACCCATGGCAAGCGCGGCGGGCTGGGACTGGGCACCTATTCGGCGCGACTGATCGCTCGCGCGCAAGGCGGCGACCTGACGATGACGAGTTCTGCGGAGAAGGGGACACTGCTCCTGCTCAAGCTGGGACGCAGCCACGCCGGTTCGGCCCCCGGCGCGCTCGTGGCCGAGGTCGACGCCCGGACTTCCTTCGGACCCTCGTTGCCCGGCCATCTGATCGATTTGCCGCTCTCGACCGGGTCATCGACCTCCCCGCCACCGATCGATCTGCTCGTGGTGGAAGACGATGACCACAACTGGCTCATCCTGTCGAACTGGCTGCCCGGGCACGTCGCCGCTCGACGCGCGATCAACGGCAGGGAAGCGATCGAGGCGTTGATCGTGAAGAAGCCGGACCTCGTCGTCATGGACATCGAGATGCCGATCATGGGCGGTTTCGAGGCCTTGCACCGGATCCGCGAGATGCAGTCCTCGGCCGGCGAGGCGCCGAGCATCGTCTATGCGTTCACGGGCTACGACGACCAGGAGACGATGCGGCGGGTCCGCGAAGCGGGTTTCGATGGCATCCTGAGCAAGCCCGTCCAACAGGTCGAGTTCGAGGACATGCTGAGGACGGTGAGCGGCGCCGAGGCGTTCGCGACCGCCCGGAACGATTTGTGGATCGAGAAAAGCTTCATGACCGCGTTCCCGACGTTCATCGCCTCCCGAACCGAGTTGATCGATCGCATGGAACGCGCGGTCCAGGCCGGGGACATGAACGGCGTGCGCCACAACGCTCACACGTTGGCCGGCAGCCCGGCCATCCATGGCTTCGAGCGAGGCATCTGGCTGTGTCAGCGCATCATCGCCATGGCCAGCCAGGGCGATGTCGGAGCGATCGATCAATCGATCGTCGAGCTCAGAAAGATGTTCTACAAACCCGTGATCCGATAGGCCGGCCGAGCCCGGGACGCGCGATCAGTTCGTTGGACCCCATTCGATCCGGCACCGTCGATCCAGATGAACGGCTTCGACGTGATCACCTTCCAAGCCATCGGCTTGACCGTCGCGGCGATGGTGCTGCAGCAGATCGGTCGGTGCATGAAGCGCGAACAGAAAGTCGCGCCGCTGGGGAGCCTGACCTCCGGACTCCTGCCGTGAACGCCATCGCCGCGTCGGGTTGATCGGCGCGGGACCTGCTCGTGGACGCGCGGTGGGCATAATTTGGGGTCTCCATTCCACCGGCGCGCCGCGCCTCCGGCGACCCACCCATGAACGCTCCGTTGACGCAGGTCGACATCCTTCGTCCCCTGCGGGACGCCAGTGGCGCGCTGCACCATGCGCTCGACACGCAACTGGCGATCTCGCGCGACGACGCCTCCCTGGACGACTACCTGCATCACCTGCGCAGCCTGCGTCCCTGGCTGCGCGAGGTCCGCCGCGCGCTGGCCGCGCCGGGCGATCCGGCGCTCGACCAGGCCGCGCGGCGCATCGACGAGCGCCTCGCCGCGCTGGACCTAGACCTGGACCTGAAACCGGTGGCGGCGCCGGACGACGTGCCGGTGGCCGCCGACGAAGCCATGGCGGCTTCCGCGTTCGTCGAGCAGGCCCGGCGCGAACCTGGCTTCGCCTGGGGACTGGCCTATGTCGTCGAGGGCTCGCAGCTCGGCGCCGCCGTGATGCACCGTCGGCTGGCGCCGCGCCTCGCGCCGCATCCGCTGCGCTATTTCGTCGTCGACGGCCTGGGGGCGCGCTGGCGCGAGTTCGTCGCGCAGCTGGGCGCCGCGCTGCACGACGACCCGGCCTCGGTGGCCGCCGCCCAGCGTGGCGCCGTGGCCGCCTTCGAGCGCCTGCTCGCGCGCTGCGGCCTAGAGATGCCGCCGGGCGTCGCGCCGGGGAGCGCCGCGTGAGCACGGCGGGCGCGCCGGACGCGGCCCCGGTCACCCTGGCGACCGTCGACCTCCAGAACTGCGACCAGGAACCGATCCACATTCCCGGCTTCGTTCAGCCGCACGGCGTGCTGCTGGCGCTCGACCTCGAGGGCCGGCTGACGCACGCGAGCCGCAACGCACGCGCGGTGTTCCCGGCGTTGCCGATCCTGGGCCTGCCGCTGCTGCCCGGCCACCTGGGCGACGACGAAGCGCTGCAGGAACCGCTCGGGCGCATGCGCGAGGACGCGGCGACCGGCAACGACGACGAGGTCGCCCCGATGGCGCTGGAGATGGCCGTCTGCGACGCCGACGCCGTCTTCGACGTGGTGATCCATGCCTTCGCGGGACGGGTCGTCGTCGAGTTCGAACGCCGCGATCCGAGCCACGACGAACTCGCGAGCTTCGCCCTGATGGCGCACCGCGGCATGAGCCGGCTGCGCAACCGGCGCGACATCTCCACCCTGCTGGAGGAAGCCGTCCTCACGGTGCGCCAGCTCACCGGCTTCGACCGCGTGATGGCCTACCGCTTCCACCACGACGACAGCGGCGAGGTGGTGGCCGAGGCCCGCGTCGACACGCTCGCCCCGTACCTCGCGCGGCGCTTTCCGACCGCCGACATCCCGGCGCAGGCGCGACGCCTCTACACCATCAACACGCTGCGCCTGATCGCCGACGTGCGCGACGAACAGGTGCCGATCGACGCCATGGCCGGCGACACCACCCCGGTCGACCTGAGCCATTCGGTGCTGCGCAGCGTCTCGCCGATCCACATCGAGTACCTGAAGAACATCAACGTCGCCGCCTCCATGAGCGTGTCGATCGTCGTCGGCGGCCGGCTCTGGGGCCTGATCGCCTGTCACCACCGGACGGCGCACCGCGTGCCCTATGCCACGCGCATGGCCTGCGACGTGCTCTCGCAGGTGGTGTCGGCCTCGGTGCAGACGGCGCTGGAGCGCGCCAGCGCCTCGCGCCGCTCGCAGGCGGCCGACGTGCGCTCCAAGCTGGTCGACGTGATCCTGCACGGGGACGACATCGCCGCGGGCATGGGCGAGCTCGGTCGCGGGATGCACCAGGCCGTCGCCAACGACGGGGTGCTGTTCTCGCACTCGGGCAAGCTGGTGGACGACGGCTCGCTGCCGCGCGAGGCCGCCGCGCAGCTCATGCGCTGGCTCGACGAACAGCGCGACGACCTGATCGCCGTGAGCGATCGCGCGGCGCTGCCGGCGGCCATCGGCGACGCGATCCGGCCCTTCTGCGGCGTGCTCGCCCTGCGCTTCGACCCGGTGCGCCACGGCCTGTTCGTGCTCCTGCGCCGCGAGCAGGTCGAGACCATCACCTGGAGCGGTCCGCCCGACAAGGTCGGCCGCGTCGGTCCGCTGGGTGCGCGGCTGACGCCGGGCGGCTCGTTCGCCGAATGGCGCCAGGTCGTCGAGGGCACCGCCGTGCCGTGGGACGAGCACGACCTCGCCATCGCGCGCCAGCTGCTCGACGAACTCGGCCGTGCCACCTCGGCGCGCGGTGCCGAGATGGAACGTGCCCGTGCCCGTCTGCTGGCCGTGCTGGGACACGACCTGCGCGACCCGCTGCAGACCATCAGCATGGCCGCGCGCATCATCGCCCACGGCGATCCCAACTCGCGCGTCAGCGAGCGCATCAACTCCTCCACCGGGCGCATGGACCGGATGATCACGCAGGTCCTCGACATGAGCCGGCTGCACGGCGGCCTGGGTCTCGGGCTGCGGCGCGTCGAGTGCGACCTGGCCGCGCTGGTGCGCAACATCGTGGAGGACACGGCCATCGCCCACCCGCAACTCTCGATCCAGGCGGCGCTGCCATCCGCGCTGGTGGCCACGGTCGACCCGGACCGCTTCGCGCAGGTCATCAGCAACCTGCTGGGCAACGCGCGTCACCATGGTGCGCTGGGCGAACCCATCACCGTCGAGCTGGCCGCGCACGACGGCGTGGTGCGATTCGCCGTCGCCAACCGGGCCGCGCCCATCCCGGAGGCGTCGGCGCGCATCCTGTTCCAGCCGCTGAAGGAACGTTCGCTGGGCAACGACCGCAATCCGAGCGGGCTCGGACTGGGCCTCTACATCGCCAGCGAGATCGTCAAGGGCCACCAGGGCACCCTGCACTACGCCTACCGCGACGAACAGGTCGTCTTCACGGTGCAGTTTCCGCACGACCTGCCGGCCGTCGGGGCCTGAACCCCCTCCGGCCCGCGTCCGAAGCCGGTCTTCCTGGCACCGAAACCGCTGGCACGCAACCTGCTTGATACCCTGAAAACATATTTTTGATATCTCATTAATATATTTATCTGATCGAACGTCCCTCATCGAGCAGCAAGCAAGGAACCGACCCGTGACCGCACTCCCCGACACCCCCGCCCGCTGGCAAGGCATCTTCCCCGCCATCACCACCAAGTTCCACGCCGACGAGCGCATCGACGCGGAGGGCACCGCGCGCCACATCGACTTCCAGATCCGCAACGGCATCCACGGCCTGGTCACCTGCGGCTCCCTGGGCGAGGCGAGCACGCTGTCCCTCGAGGAGAAGCTCACCGTCGCCGAGATCGCCCTGGAGGCCGCCGACGGGCGCATCCCCGTGCTGGCCAACGTCTCGGAGACGCGCACCACCGAGGCCCTGCGCTACATCGAGCGCGCCAACGCCCTGGGCGTGGCCGGCTTCATGGTCATGCCCTCGGTGATCTACGTGGCCGACGCGCGCGAGGCCATGGCCAACGTGCGCGCCATGGCCCAGGCCGCCCAGCAGCCTCTGATGGTCTACAACAACCCCGTGGCCTACCGCGTGGACTTGAAGCCCGAGCACATGCTCGAGCTGGCCGACTGCGAGTGGATCGTGGCCATCAAGGAGAGCACCGACAACGTGCGCCGCATCACCGACCTCAGGAACCTCCTGGGCACGCGCTACCAGATCTTCTGCGGCGTGGACGACCTCGCCTACGAGGCCCTCGCCCTGGGCGCGGACGGCCTGCTCGCCGGGGTGGGCTGCGCCTTCCCGCGCGAGACCGTCGCGCTCTACGACCTCATGAAGGCGAACCGCTTCGCCGAGGCGCTCGCGCTCTACCAGTGGATGACCCCGATGCTGCACCTGGACGTCTCCACCAAGCTGGTGCAGAACCTCAAGCTCATCGACGTGCTCGCCGGCGTGGGCTCCGAGCACATGCGCAAACCCCGACTGCCCCTGGTGGGCGAGGAGCGCGCCTTCGTCGAGGCCGTCGTCAGGAAAGCGCTCGACGCCCGGCCGCAGCAGTTCCGCTCGGTCGACTGAGCTTCGCGTCGTCTCCCCCACCGCATCCACCCCAGGAAAAACCATGAACACGCACATGAAATCGGTCCCGCTCCTCGTGCTGACCGCGCTGGCGTTCGCCGGCGCCGCGAGCGCGCAGGACCAGGTCGTGAAGATCGGCCACAGCGGTCCGCTGTCCGGGCCCAACGCCTTCGCGGGCAAGGACAACGAGAACGGCATCCGCCTGGCCATCGAAGACCTCAACGCCAGGAAGATCGCCGTCGCGGGCAAGACGCTGAGGTTCGAACTGGTGTCCGAGGACGACCAGTGCGACGCCAAGACCGGCGTGAGCGTGGCGCAGAAGTTCGTCGACGACAGCGTCAAGTTCGTCATGGGTCCTTACTGCTCGGGCGTGGCGATCCCGGCCTCGCGCATCTACGGCGAGGGCAACGTGCTGGTCTCCACCGTGGGCACCAACCCCAAGGTCACGCAGGGCGGCCACAAGAACCTGTTCCGCATCATCGCCAGCGACAACCAGATCGGCGGCGCCATGGCGGTCTACGCGGCCAAGGTGCTCAACGTCAAGAAGGTCGGCGTGATCGACGACCGCACCGCCTTCGGCCAGGGCCTGGCCGAGGAATTCACCAAGGAGGCGAAGAACCAGGGCCTCACGGTGGTCGGGCAGGAGTTCACCACCGACAAGGCGGTGGACTTCACGGCCATCCTGACCAACATGAAGGCCAAGGCCCCCGAGGCGATCTTCTTCGGCGGCTACGCGCCCCAGGCCGCGCCCATGGCGCGCCAGATGAAGCAGCTGGCCGTGACGGCCAGGCTGCTGGGCGGCGACACCGTGTGCAGCCCCGTCACCGGCAAGCTCGGCGGCGACGCGGTCAACGATCTGGTGTTCTGCGCGCAGGGCGGCTCCATGCTGGACAACGCCGCGAGCGGCCCCGCCTTCAAGACCCGGTTCAAGCAGCGCTTCGGCACGGACGCCGACGCCTACGCCGCGTCGTACTACGACCAGGTCATGTTCATCGGCCAGTCGATGCAGAAGGCCGCCTCCATCGATACCGACAAGGTCGGCGCGGAACTCCACAAGGCCACCTACAAGGGCGTCGCCGCGACCTACAGCTACGACGACAAGGGCAACCTGAAGCAGGCGCCGATCACGGTCTTCACCTTCAGGAACGCGGTGCCGGTGCCGCTGGCGAGCTACTGAGCGGGAGCACCGGATGCAACGCATCGAGGTCATCGACTCGCACACCGGCGGCGAGCCCACGCGGCTGGTCGTCGGCGGCTTTCCCGACCTGGGCGGCGGCGGCATGGCCGAGCGCTGCGCCGTGCTGGCGCGCGACCACGACGCCTGGCGCCGCGCCACCGTGCTGGAGCCGCGCGGCAGCGACGTCGTCGTCGGCGCCCTGCTGTGCGAGCCGGTCGCGCCCGACGCCGCCGCCGGGGTGATCTTCTTCAACAACAGCGGCTACCTCGGCATGTGCGGCCACGGCACCATCGGCCTGGTCGTCACGCTGGCCCACATGGGTCGCATCGACGTCGGCGAGCACCGCATCGAGACCCCCGTGGGCACCGTCACCGCCACCCTGCACGACGACGGCGCCGTGAGCGTGCGCAACGTGCCGGCCTGGCGGCACCGGCACGCCGTCGCGGTCGAGCTCGCGGGCCACGGCACGGTGGTGGGCGACGTGGCCTGGGGCGGCAACTGGTTCTTCCTGGTCGGCGAGCACGGCCAGCTCGTCGATCGCGCCCACCTGCCCCAGCTCACGGCCTATGCCGGGGCGCTGCGCGAGGCGCTCGCCGCGCAGGGCGTCACGGGCGCCGGGGGCGCCGAGATCGACCACGTCGAGCTGTTCGCGCCGGACGACGCGGCCGACAGCCGCAATTTCGTGCTGTGCCCAGGCAACGCCTACGACCGCTCGCCCTGCGGCACCGGCACCAGCGCCAAGGTCGCGTGCCTGGCGGCCGACGGCAAGCTCGCCCCGGGCGAGGTCTGGCACCAGGCCAGCGTGATCGGCAGCCGCTTCGAGGCGAGCTATGCGCCCGGCGACGAACCCGGCCGCGTGATCCCGACCATCAAGGGCCGCGCGCACGTGAGCGCCGAGGCCACGCTGCTGATCCAGCCCGACGATCCGTTCGGCTGGGGCATCGGCCCCTGAGCCGGATGGACGCGGACGTCATCGTCGTCGGGGCCGGCATCGTCGGCGCGGCCTGCGCGAAGGCACTGGCGGACGTCGGATTGCGCGTGCTGGTGCTGGACGACCGGCGCGGCGGCGCCACGGCGGCGGGCATGGGCCACCTCGTCGCGATGGACGACAACCCGGCCGAACTGGCGCTCAGCCTGCACTCGCTGGCCCTGTGGCGCACGCTCGCGCCCGACCTGCCGCGCGGCTGCGACTACCAGGGCAGCGGCACGCTGTGGATCGCTGCCGACGACGTGGAGATGGCCGAGGCCGAGCGCAAGCAGCGCCGCCTCGCCGATCACGGCGTGGCGAGCGGGCTGCTCGGCCGCGACGCCCTGCACGCCGCCGAGCCGGCCCTGCGCGCCGGTCTCGCGGGCGCGCTGCGTGTGCCCGGCGACGGCGTGGTCTACGCGCCGGCCGCCGCCGAATGGCTGCTGCTGCAGGGCGGCGCGCGCATCGTCGTCGAGCATGCCGGGGTGACGCGCCTGGAAGGCACGCGACTGCAGCTGAGCGACGGCTCGTGGCGCGGCGCGGCGCGCATCCTGCTGGCCAACGGCATCCACGCCACCGCGCTGTGCCCGGAACTCGCCCTGCGGCCCAAAAAGGGCCACCTCCTCATCACCGACCGCCATCCCGGCACCGTGACGCACCAGCTCGTCGAGCTGGGCTATGTCACCAGCGCCCACCACGTCGAGGGCGACTCGGTCGCCTTCAACGTGCAGCCCCGCCCCACCGGCCAGCTGCTGGTGGGATCGTCGCGCCAGTTCGACACCACCGACCTGCGGGTCGAACCGGCGATGCTGGCGCGCATGCTGCGGCGCGCGCTCGACTACCTGCCGGGCCTGGGCGAGCTCACGACGCTGCGCACCTGGACCGGCCTGCGCGCGGCCACGCCCGACGGCCTGCCGTTGCTGGGCGCGCACGCCGGGCGCGAGGGCGTCTGGCTGGCGCTCGGCCACGAAGGCCTGGGCGTGACGACGGCGCCGGCCAGCGGCGAGCTGGTCGCCGCGCTCATGACCGGACGTGCGCCGGCCATCGATCCCGCGCCCTACCGGCCCGGCCGCCTCATGGAGACCGCATGACGCGCGCGACGGTGACCCTGGTCGTGGACGGCCGCCGGGTGGCGGTGGCGCCCGGCCTGTCCGTGGCCGCCGCGCTCGCGCGGGTGGGCGACGGCGTCACCCGCACCAGCGTCTCCGGCATGGCGCGCGCGCCCCTGTGCGGCATGGGCATCTGCCAGGAATGCCGCGTCGACATCGACGGGCGGCGGGTGCTGGCCTGCCAGACCGTGTGCCGCGACGGCATGGACATCTCGACCGGCCTGCCGCAGCGCCTGCGGCGGCCGCACCCCGAACCCGGCGACGCCCCATGAACGACGACACCCCCCTGGAGCGCTGCGACCTGCTGATCGTCGGCGCCGGACCGGCCGGCATGGCCGCCGCCGTGGCCGCCGCGCCGAGCGGCGCACGCATCGTGCTGATCGACGACAACCCGGCCCCCGGCGGACAGATCTGGCGCAGCGGACCGCACGCGGGCCCGCCGCTGCGCGCCCGCCGGCTGCGCGACGCGCTGGCGCGCTGCGCCAACGTGCGCGTATGCAGCGCCACGCGCGTGGCCGCTGCACCGGCCCCCGGCCACCTGTTGCTGGAAGACGCCCGGCGGGGCTGGCTGATGCGCTATGCGAAGCTGATCCTGTGCACCGGCGCGCGCGAGCTGCTGCTGCCCTTTCCCGGCTGGACCCTGCCCGGCGTCACCGGCGCGGGCGGCCTGCAGGCGCTGGCCAAGGCCGGCCTGCCGCTGGCCGGCGAGCGCATCGTGGTCGCCGGCAGCGGACCGCTGCTGCTCGCCGCCGCCGCCACCGCCACGCGGGCCGGCGCGACGGTGCTGCGCGTCGCCGAGCAGGCCCCGCCGGGCGAACTCGCGCGCTTCGCCGTCCACCTGGTGCGCTGGCCGGGCAAGGCCGCCCAGGCCGTCACGCTCGCCCGGGCGACCTACCGGACGCGCAGCCACGTGCTCGCGGCGACGGGCGACGGCCGGGTCGAATCGGTGCGCCTGCGGCGCGGCGACGGGACGACCGAGGAGATCGCCTGCGACCGCGTGGCCAACGGCTACGGGCTCGTGCCCAACACCGAACTCGGGCAGCTGCTCGGCTGCCGCGTCGCCCCGCGCCACGGCACGCCCGCGCTGGCGGTCGACGCCGACCAGCGCACCAGCCTGGCCGATGTCCACGCGGCCGGCGAATGCACCGGCATCGGCGGCAGCGAGCGCGCGCTCGTGCAGGGTTCGATGGCCGGCTCGCGGGCCGTCGGCCTCGCGGCGCAGGCCGACGCCCTGCGCCCGGCCCTCGCGCGCTGGGACGCCTTCGCCGAGCGCCTGCATCGCTGCTTCGCCCTGGACGACGCGCTGCGCGCGCTGTCGACGCCCGACACCCTCGTGTGCCGGTGCGAGGACGTGCCGCACGCCGCGCTCGCCGGGCGCCGGGGCTGGGTCGACGCCAAGCTGCACACGCGTTGCGGCATGGGCGCCTGCCAGGGCCGCGTGTGTGGCGCGGCGACGCAGTTCCTGTTCGGCTGGACACCGCCCGAGCCGCGCCCGCCACTGTTCCCGGTGCGCGTGAGCACCCTGGCCATCCCCTTTCCCGTTCCGGGTCCCCTCTCCGTTCCCGTGCCGAGCCCCTTGCCCCAGGCCGCCGACCGGCCCGGCGACTGACGCGCCATGTCCGCCGCCACGACCCCACCACCGGCCACGCCCCGTCCGGCTCCGAAACGCCGGGCCGCCGATGTGGCCTACGACGCGATCGAGACGCTGATCTCGACCCTGCAGCTCGAACCCGGCAGCCCCGTGGTCGAGGCCGAGCTGGCCGAGCGCACCGGCCTGGGCCGCACGCCCGTGCGCGAGGCGCTGATGCGGATGGTGTCGATCGGCCTGATCGACCAGCAGCTGCGCCGCGGTCTCCTGATCTCGACCATCGACCTGGCCGACCACCTCGACGTCATCCAGACACGGCGCGCGCTCGAAGGCCTGATCGCCGCCTGCTCGGCGCGCCGCGCCACGGCGCTCCAGCGCAAGGCCATCCTGCGCTGCGCCGAGCGGATGGTGCGCGCCGCCGCGCGCGACAGCCTCGCCGACTACATGGACGCCGACCACGCGCTCGACCAGGTCAACCACCAGGCCTGCCGCAACATGTCGGCCGTCAACGCCGTCGTGCCCCTGGCCATCAAGTGCCGCCGCTTCTGGTACGCCTACCAGCACACCGGCGAGATCGTCGAGGGCGCCGAGGCGCACCTGGCGCTCGCCCAGGGCATCGCCACCGGCGACGAGGCCGCCGCGGTCGCCGGCGCCGACCGGCTGATGGACTACCTCGAGCGCTTCGCGCACCAGGTCATCGACAGCTAGGACGCCCGCAGCGCGCGCTGGCGCGATGCGAGCGCGGCGCCCGTCCACAGCGCGACGGCCGAGAACATCAGCCCGCGCTGCAGTCCGCCGGGGCCGTCGGCGATCCATCCGACGATGGTCGGCCCGACGATCTGGCCGGCGGCGAAGACCACCGTGAAGGCGCTGATGCCGGTCGCCCACTGCGCCGGCGCGGTGTTGTGCCGCACGAGCGCCGTGGTGGACGCCACGACCGACAGGAACACCGCGCCGAACAGCAGCCCCGAGGCCATGACCATCGGCCAGGCCGCCGTCACGGCGGGCACCACCGTCGCCAGGCCCGCGAGGGTGTTGAGCAACGCCAGCGCCGCGCCGCCACGGCATCGGTCCAGCAGGCCCGCCCACAGCCGCGACGAAACCACCACCGCCACGCCGAGGAGCGCGTAGAACAGCGTGATGCGGGCCGGGACGACGCCCTGCTCGCGCAGCAGTGCGATGACGAAGGTCATGTAGCCGATGTAGCCCATGCCGAACATCGTGTAGCCCGCCAGGCCGAAGCGGAAATCGCGCCAGCGGAATGGCGCCGCGCGCCCGGTCGCCCCGGCCGCCCCTTCCGTGGCCGCCGCCGTCGACGCCGTCCCGAGGCCCTGCAGCGCCCGCGCCGGCCATGCCAGCAGCACCGTGGCCGCGAGGCAGGCCGACGCCAGACCCCACCAGGCCCAGGCCCACGGATGCGCCCGCTGCGACGCGGCGTCCAGCAGCACCGGCACCACGAGCGCCGACAGCAGGATGCCCAGGCCGGTGCCGCCGTAGTACAGCCCGAGCAGGAAGCCGCCGCGCCACGGCTGCAGCGCGCTCAGGCGCGCCGCCAGCAGGCCGCCCGCGATGAACAGGAACGCGCTGGAGACGCCCGCCAGCAGGCGCTGCGCCAGCAACGGCGCCGCCTCGGTGAAGAAGCCGCTCAGGCCCATGAACAGGCTCGACAGCAAGGCGCCCGCGACCGTCAGGCGCGAGGGGCCGTACCGCGCCATCAGGCGCGGCGCGGCCAGGGCGCCGAGCAGGTACCCCAGGGCGTTGGCGGTGTTCATCGCCCCCGCCAGGGTGTAGGACCACTGCAGGTCGGCGCGCATGGGCGGCAGCAGCAGACCGTACGCGAAGCGCGTCACGCCCAGCGACACGGCCGCGCCGAGGGACAGGGCGAGCGCCAGCGCGAGGTACGGCAGGTCGGGCGTGGGCGTGGGCGTAGGCGTGGAATCGGGTCTCATCGACGCTGCCTCGGGCTTCCGGCTTCGAGCGGCCGCCTACAGCGCCACCACGTTCACGTCGCCACCGAAGACGCGCTGCACCGTCGGCACCAGGTGGTCGTGGTGGCTCAGGAAGATCACCTGGGTGCGCGTGGAGAGTTCGGCCAGCGCCCGCAGGCCGGCCTCGGAACGGCCGTCGTCGTAGTTGATGAACAGGTCGTCGGCGATGAAGGGCAGGGCGTGGCTCTGGGCCAGGTGCATCTCCAGGGCCGCCAGCCGCAGGGCGAGGTAGAGCTGGTCGCGCGTGCCGTCGCTCATGCCGGCGATGGGCACCACCTGGCCGTCGGCGCGCAGGCCGTGCAGGGTCAGCGGCTCGCTGTCGAAGTCGACCGACAGCTTCTGGAACGAGCCGCGCGTGAGCCCCGCGAAGATGGCGCCGGCCCGGCCCAGGAGCGGCCCCTGCCGCGTCTCGCGGTAGCGGTCGATGGCCCACTTGAGCAGGCGCGAGGCGGTGTGCACGCGCACGTAGCGCTCGGCCGCGTCGGCCATCTCGGCCAGGGCGTTCTGGCGCTGCGACTCGGCGCGCGCCGCGTCGTCCTGGCCGGCGATCCGCCCCAGCGCGGCCTCGGCCTGGGTGATCTGGACCGTCAGCGCATCCTGGGCCTGGCGCACCTCGTCGAGCTGCGCGGCGAGCCCGGCCGTGCGCGCGGGCACCTGCGCGGCATCGACGGCGGCGACCTCGGCCTCCAGCGCCTCGATCGACAGGCCGTCGCCACCGGCCTCGAGCGTCCCGAGGGCCGCCTCGACCGCCCGCGCGAGCCGGCGCTGGTGGTCCGAACGCGCGACCAGGCCACGCAGGCGGTCGTGGCTGGCCGCGTCGGCGGCCTCATGCCGGCCCGGTTCCCCGTCGGCGCCGTCATCGGCACCGCCGTCAGCATCGGCGGCGCCGCCGCCCTCGCCTTCGCCCGCGAGCCGCAGCAGGGGCGCGAGCATGGCGCGCGCGCGCGCCACGCCGGCGGCGGCGTCGCGGGCCTGGGCCTCGCGCGCGGCGCCCTCCTCGCGCAGGCGCTCGGCCTCCCTGTGCGCGTCGCGCGCATCGGCCAGGCGCGCCGCCAGTTCGACCGCCGCGGCGCCGCGCTCGCGCCCCGCCAGTTCCGGCGCGACGGCGGCCACCACGGCGGCGGTCTCGGCGTCGAAATCCGCCAGGTCGTGGCGCATCGCATCGACGCGCTGATGGCGCAGGTCGCGGATGCTCTCGAGGCGGCCCTCGATGGCCGCGATCGCGTCGAGCGCACCCTCGCCACCGGCGACGTCGATGCCGCCGGCGTCGTTCCCGTCGGGGTCGAGGCCGATGCCGCGCACGGCGACGCGCCAGTCGGCGTGCCAGGCGTCGAGCGCCGCGCGCGCCTGCGCCGTCGCGTCGCGCTGGCGTTCGAGCGCGGCGGCCAGCGACGCCTGCTGGCGCGCGAGTTCCTCGGCGCGCGCGCGGGTCTCGGTGGCGCGCTCGACCGCATCGCCCGCGAGCACGATGGCCACGGCCAGGGGCGCGGCGGCGTCGCACGCGATGCCGGCGCCGTCGAGCGCGGCCCGCAGCGCGCCCGAGGCGGCATCGCGCGCGCGGCGGCCGGCGGCCAGCGCATCGGCCGCCTCGGTGCACGCGGCCTCGGCACGCAGCACGCGGTCGCGCGCGGTGCGCCAGGCCTCGACGTCGCGCAGCGCCAGGCCGTCCAGCCCCAGGGCCGACGCGACGGCGCGCCAGTCGGCCTCGCCGGCGTCGCGTCGCGCGCGGTGCGCGGCGGCGCGCGCAGCCGTGTCGTCGAGCTGCAGCTGCAGCCGCTCCAGCGCGTCGAGCCGCGCCTGCAGCTCGCCGGCTTCCTGCGCCTTGTCGTGGCGCTGATCGGCCAGCGCGTCGGCGTGCCGGAGGCGGGCCTCGAAGTCGGGCGCCGCTTCCGGCAGTGCGACGGCACCCGCGCGAAGCGCCGTCCAGGTGGCGTCGCGCCGGGTGCGCGCCTCGGCGAGTTCGGTCCGGCTCACCGGCTGGTGCGTCCTGCGGTACTGCGCAACAGCCAGCCGCTGCGCCGCGGCCTGGGCCCGCAGGTCGGCGTGGCGTTCCTCGGTGGCGTGCAGCGCCTGCGCGTCGTCGGCCTGGCGCCGCAGGCGCTCGCGGATGTCGGCCTCGGACGGCGGCACCAGCGCGCGCAGCGCGGCCGGGTCACCGCCCGCGCGGCCGAGCGCGGCGCGCGCGGTCGCGCGGTCGCGCTCGGCCGCGCGCAGCAGCGCCGCGTCGCGCGCGAGGGCGGCATCGGTGTCGCCCAGCGCACGCGCCTCGGCCAGCGCGACGCGCAGCACCGGCGGCACGCTGGCGACCGAGAGCACGCGCCCCTGCGCCTCGAGCGCGGCGCGGTCGGCTTCGCGGTCGGCCAGCGCGGCCTCGGCGGCGCGCCGGGCCTGGTCGAGCACGGCGAAGCGCTTGGCCAGCGTGGCCACGGCGGCGCGGCGCGGCAGGGTCGGCAGCCGCGCGGCGAGCGCCTCGGCGTCCGCCACCGTCCAGCCGAGCTGGCGCGCCCGCGCGGCGGCCTGCTGCCAGTGCACGTCGATCTCCAGCAGGCGGCGCTCGATGTCGCGGTCGTGGTTGCGCACCTGCTGGTGGCGCGCGGCCAGCGCCTCGATGTCGGCGGCGTGGCGAAGCAGCCGCTCGTCGGGATGGATCCGCGCGCGCCGCGCGCGCACGTCGGCGGCCTGGGACGCGAACAGCGCGTGATCGCGTCGCGCGCCGGCCAGCGCGACTTCGGCCTGCGCCAGCCGCGCGGCGGCATCGGCCGGCAAGCCGATCACGTCGCCGAGCGCGCGCAGTTCGGCCTCGGCCTCGCGCCACTGGCGCGACGCGACGGCCACGCGCCGCACGCGCTCCAGGCGCAGGCGATCGGTCTCCAGCGCGCGATGGCGCTCGCGCAGCGCGTCGCGGCGGCCGGTCAGCTCGTCGAGCGCGCGCTGGCCCTCGACCCAGTCCTTGGTGCGCACCGTCGCCTGCTTGAGGGCCGCGTCGGCCTGCGCCAGGCGGTCGGCGGCGACGTAGTACGCCCGGCCGCCCGACTTGCGCGCGCCCCACAGGCCGTCGGCCTCGCGCTCCAGCTGCTCGCGCACGGCGCCCAGCCCGCCGATGCCGGCGGCCGACTGGAACAGGATCTGCCCGATGTCGTTGGCGCTGTCCAGGATGTCCTGCCCGCCCCGGACCAGGCGCGGGTGGTCGAGTCCGAACATCTGGTCGAAGAAGCCGCGCTCGGTGTTGCCCAGGAAGGCGGCCAGCGCCGCGTCGGTGACCGGCTCGCCGCCCGGGCCCAGCAGCGACCGGGTGCGTGCCTTGGTGCGCACCACGTCGAGCGACTCGCCCGCGTGGACCAGCGTGGCGCCCAGCCGCATCTCGGCCTTGGTGTGCAGGAAGTCGTAGGGCGATCGCAGCTCGATGCCGTAGAGCAGATCGAGGATGGCGCTGCGGGTGGTCGACTTGCCGGCCTCGTTGACGCCCACGACCAGGTGGAAGTCGCGCGGCGCCGCCGGAAAGGCGAGCCGGCGGTCGGTGAACTTGCCGTAGCGCAGGAGGTCGAGGTGCTGGAGGCGCATGGGGGATGTGATCGTCGGGTCGTCTTGTCGTCGGGGTCGGCGTCGATGCCGGTCGGGCGGCCGCTCCGCCTACTGGGCCTGGGCGAGCCGCGCGAGCAGGCCCGGCGTCACCGAATGCACCAGGGCCGCCATGTCGCCCGCGCGGATGGCCTCGAACTCCGGCACCGCGTCAGTCAGCTCCGAGGGCGCCTTGCCCGTGAGCTGGCGCAGGTCGTCGCCCAGGCTTCGCAGGAACGCCTCGTCGAGCGTCACGTCCGCCAGCAGGGCCTGCAGGTCGGCGATGGCGTCGGAGCGCTCGCGCACCTGGTGCGCGTCGGCCAGCGGCTGGGTCTCGACGCGGACCTTCTCGATCCACAGCCGCTCGCCACCGAGCGCGGCGGCCTGCGCCAGCAGTTCCTCGCGCAGCTGGCGGTACTGGCCGAACAGCTCGCCATGCGCGGCGCTGCGGCCGGTGACGGTGACGCGCACCGACAGCGGCCGGCGGTCGGACTGGCGCGCCAGCAGCTCGCCCAGCGCACGACCGGCCAGCGCCACCACGCCGGCCAGGTCGGCCGCCGCGCCGGCGTCGACCTCCAGGCGTTCCCAGCGCAGCACGTCGACGATCAGCCGTTCGACCGAGACGATGCCGCCCTCGTCGGCCGTGACCAGCACGGCGCCGCGCGGCCCGGTCTCTCGGATGTGGCGTCCCTGCAGATTGCCCGGGAAGACGACCCACGACGGCTCGCGCTGGAGCACCGCGTGCTCGTGGACGTGGCCGAGCGCCCAGTAGTCGTAGCCGCGCGCGTTCAGCTCGGCCAGCGAGCACGGCGCATAGCGCGCGTGCGCCGCGTCGCCTTCGAGCGCGGTGTGCAGCACGCCGATGTTGAGCCAGCCGGCCACCGCGTCCGGATAGCCCACGGCCAGGTTCTCGAACGTGGCGGCGTCCTTGAAGCCGCGCCCGTGCAGCGCGACGCGCAGCGACTCGATGCGGTGGGTGGCGGCGCGGCGCGTGTCGAAGACATGGACGTTGGGCGGAAAGCCCAGCCGGCGCGTCATCTCGCTTTCGGCGTCGTGGTTGCCGTAGAGCAGGTGGACCGGGATGCCGGCCTGGTGGAGCCGTCCCATCTCGCGCACGAAGAAGCGCCCGGTGTTGAAGTCGCGCCAGGCCCCGTCGTAGAGGTCGCCGGCGATGACGACGAAGTCGACCGCGAGTTCGATGGCCTCATTGACCAAGCGCGAGAAGGCGTCCCGTGTGGCATTGCGCAGAAGCTCGACCGGCGCGTCCTGGTAGGCGGCAAGGCCGCGCAGCGGGCTGTCGAGATGGATGTCGGCGGCGTGGATGAATCTCATGGTGTGGGGCTCTTTATAGCCCGTGTGCGCCTCTTTCGGCCAATCGCTTGACTTTGCACTTCATTACTGAAACTTGACACGCCAGTCGATCTCAACACCTTCACATTTTGAACTTACGATAATCAGAATAATTGAAGTCGAACGCTGACGCGTCAGAGCACGAATTTGGTTCGTTCAGAACTGTCCTCACTGCTCTTGAAATTCAATCATGTAAGTTCCGTTATACACACCCGGATTGAATTCCACTTTGCTCCCGGACAACGCGAACACAACTCGAACACTTGGATTCCCAGTAAAAACTGGCGATGTTCCTCTCGTCAAATCGATCGCAACCGGGAGTGGCATTTCATTCACTGCCACAAGTATCGGATGGACATTGACTTGATTACCCTTGTTATCCATCGTCACAGGCATCTGCGTTGCCACTCGAAGGCGATAGCGGCCTGTCTCATCGCATCCGGAAATATTGCCTTGAACTGATTGTGCTCCAGTGGTATTCATGATCCCATTGACGATGCGTGCAAAATGGAGCGTGGCGTGGTCGGTGCTCACTACGGAACCCATATTCAGCATCGGGAACCTGCATTCTGCCAGCGCTGGCAACGAAAAAAACATGCACGGCACCAAAACCGAATGGTAAAGAGAAATTTTCATTTTACGAATACGCTCAATATTCTTCGATCATCACTTTCATCACTGTTCATGTTGATCTTAGCGTCAACTCCTATCGAATAAGCAATCTTTATCTCATCGCCAGGATTGGCATTTGCCGGGACAGCCACTCGCTGGCCAGGCAATACATACCCATTGAATTGATTCGATCTACCCGGAGAAACATTGATGCCTATTGCATGGATATGCTGGAGCACTTTCCCTGGGTTGTAGAGTACCAGCATGGTCTTCGATTCGTCGATGGCTCCGCCTCGCTTCGGAGAAAAGGCATTGCCGGCCCTAATGCTCTCGACCACAAGGTCTTCAGCTTTCAACGAACTCGGCCCACGGACCACGAGCGGCAAGGACACCGTGGGCTTCACTGTCACGTTCAAGCCACTGCTCTCCTGCTCACGGATGACATCCTGATTTTCAGCACGATCGAATTCCTTCAAAATGATCCGATAAAATGACTCGTTGTCGGCCGCCAGCGGAACGGTCGACTTTATCATTATCGATTTTCGAGTGGATGGGGACATCCGAAGCAACTGCGGATACACGGTGAAATCGTCGGTTGCCTCCAAAACATACATATTGTCTTTGCGCTGCGTCCATTTGTAGACTCTTGCTGCCACGAAAGTCGGTTTGTCGGTCGACAGCCCAATCAAAGGAAACTCAACACCTTTCGCGAAGGCTGCCGGCGTCTCCGCAACCATGAATTTGGTGAAGGTGATCGTCGCATGCGATGCAGAACTGAAGAACACCATAAAGGCCAACCAGATCATTCTAATCATGCTGAAACAATAACCGACAACTCCAACTCCAATATTACTCATCTTATTTTCCTTTGCTCAATAGGTTAATGACACGCAAGATTCTGGATCTGGGAAATGCCATTGAATTGATTTCTGCCGGAAAGGCGAGACCTAATATCTTCAATGCCGATAGTGCAGTTTTTTTCCTGCTCTCCTATCTTCCAGAATACTTTCACTTCTTTCTCAAGACGACCTACATCCTCGATGTAGATTGATCCGTCATCTTCGACGGGCGTGGCCAATCCCATGACATCCGCGTTCATCGCGACTCCCTTCAGGCCTGGGGGAGACCGGACAAATATTCGAACAGGAGTTGCAAGGTGTGTGCTGACATCGACGACATATCCCCTGTAGGGATGTACGGCACCATTCAATATGTTGTCCGGAACTTCCAATCCCATGGGCCCATTTTGGGAATCGACATGAGCCTTCAAGAATTGATAAGGTCGTGAGAAAGGAATTACTGCGTTGCCTGACCGATCCGTCATAGTGGTTGGCTTCAAATTCAATTCTTGGAAGACACCTTCGTTTGGCAGATCAGGAGCCCTCACGACCACGACCGAGTTGCCGATGCTTCGACCCGTGACCACTTCGTCGCCAGTCAGGATCACCGCCCCCCGCATCGATGCACTGCCTGACACACCGCCGCTGCCAACCCGGTAGCCACTGGCGGTCACTGAAAGCCGGTCGGACTCATATTGATAGTTGCCTTGCGCGTCGCCACCCGTGGCGAACGACGTGTTGTACGAGTCCGATTGATTCCAGCGATTTTCACGCGCTCCCGAAAGCGTTGCGACGGTGCGATCCCTTCCAGCACGACGACCATCGAGCCGACTCGACTGATGGCTCAGGGTCGCTTGCAACGAACCATCCAGAGGCAAGGACCAGTACACATTGATGCTGCGCTCTTTGCTGCCATATCCGCTTGTCCCGGTGCGTGCGAAGACACCCCACGATCCGTAACTTCCCAGGCTTCCGCTCACCTGAATGTCCACATAGTTGGAACGTCGGGGCTGGTTGACATAGTCCGTCGCAGTGAATCGAAGCGATCCCGAAATTCCAGGAATGAAAAGTGGCGTGCGGACGTACATGCGCAAGTCCCTTTGGACAAAGGAACCCAAATAGGCGGACTGCGCAACGGCGTTCGCGTTGCCTGTTTGGTCATAACCACCGGCGAAGACACCGCCATTGGCGTTTCGACTGAAATCCGCGCCAACGGAAATCCTTTGGCTGATTGTCTTGTCGTAATAGCCGCGCACCGCCCAGCCCCGGTCGGTCAGCCCGGCAACGGGGGTCTCGACCGGAATCTGCCGGCGTTGTGTGGCCCAGTTGAGTCCAGCGAGGCCGATTCCAAACGGCAGCCGGGCGTCGACGCCAAGATTGAAAGTCTGGCCCCCTCGATCCAGCAAGGTGGCCAGTTCACCCGTGACGTCATTCGTCATGCCATATCGAAGTCCGCCCGTCACCGCAGGAACGAATGAACCGCTCCTCGTACGGATGCGACCTGCATTGGCGTTCCACTCCAGCCCTCCCTCCTTGAACAGTGGCAACTGGCGAAAGGTCAGGAAAGGCAAGTCCAAGGATGTGGCCTTGCCGTCCACGCCGATGATCTCGATGGTGCCGCCAGGTGGCAGCCCGTCCAGTACCGAAGGGTCGATGGAATACGGTCCGGCAGGCAGAGGAATTTGACGCAGTACGGCGGATCCGACGCGATAGGTCATCACGCCCGGCACGGACAGGTAGCCTGACAGACCCCGAGGTCTGCTTGCCTGGATGAAGCCCTGGTTGTCGACGTTGGCCTTGGAAATTCCCAGACCATCAAAAGTGTTCGACGCGATGAGTCCGTGCTCCGGAAGACTTGCGCGACCGACAACCAGCGAAAGACGTCGATCGAACCAGCTTCTCCGGTAAGCGGCATCGGTCAGAATGGCGGACATCTTCCCATCCTGCAGAGACAGCAAATCCGCGCCATTGGACGTCGTGTTCGATGTGAGTGTTGCACTTCGGGTGACGACACCACCGACATCGAAGGCATTGCTACCCAGTCGCAAGCCCCCCGCCAGGCCGCCTGAGAAATTCGTGTCGCCATTTACTCGAAAACCGCCGAGGTTGTAATTCAGGAAACCGAGATTTCCCGGCCTCAGCTCCGGTACCACAGGCACGGTCGGCGTGTTTTCCAGAATGGTCGACTTGAACGATGAAGCGTCCAACTCCAGTTCGAGGGTATCGCCCACATTCCTGATCGATCGGGTGAGCAACAAGCAGAATCGACGATTGGATCGCATTACCTCGCGCTCGCATTTCAAATTGGCATTTTCCGCCACCGCCGTCTCCAGCATCATGTATTGACTGGCAGCGCTGTACCAAGCCGGACCTTGCGAGGTGCCATTGATCAGAACATCTCTGGCGAGCATGGGCGCGGAGAAGAACTCCGGGCTGACGAACTTTTTCGCTTCGACGCCAGAAAAGGAAATGGATGGAATCCCGAATGAAATCGCCACTGCTGCGATGGTGGATTTTTTCAGCTTGATACGACGCACTGGAAACCTTGATTTCGGGAATTATCTAATCCGCCTTGCGTAGGCGAATGACAAGGACGCCTCCACCTTCGATCCGAAAGGCAGGAGACGTCCATTCACTGAAATTTGGTTTAGAACGTCAGAATGACGGTCGATGCCAATGTGTAGGTGCCGGCAACAAAGGGCGTGGCCAAGAATGCGGCTTCATTGGTAGCAAAGAAAGTTCCCAGTCGGTAGGTCCCCACCAAGTCTTGTGCGGCACCAGTGCCGGTGCCCGTGACTCCCGGATCGGTTGCACGCGCATACTGGTTCGCCACCGTTCCGGCGGCGTTGTCAGAATAGATCACGAAAGGGACCACCGTGAAAGCGGTGTTGTTGCTGGGGTCCTTGACCGGAAGGTAGTGCGACTGCTCTGAGGTGTCTGCCCAATTGACAGTCCATGCCGTGCCTACCGGGCAGTTGACCGTCGCCATCGTGATGAAATTGCTACCTTGCTGTCCGCCATTGGATCTTTGGAAACCTTGGTTCACACCGTAGTCGTTATAGGTCTGCCCGGTGGTGAACGCTCCGATATTTGGAGAATGTCCAGTGATCGAGCAACCTCCGGTGACCGTGAATGTCATGCCTGCGGGAGAGGTTACAGTCGCGGCCTGAGCCAGACCAGCCGACAGAAGGAGTGCACCGAGCATTGCGCTGGCAAGTTGTTGCTTCGGGAAAAAGAGTTTCATGGTTCACCTGTTGAATTGATGGTCAGCGGCTCAATTGCCGCCGCTGCATTATCCTCAGGCCCAATAGCAACCCTGCTAGACATTAAGAATAGTTCATTATTACTTATGTTGCTTGATCGTTGGAAATTGATTATAAAATAATCATTTAGTTTTATATCCAGTTTCTTTGTCTTAATTATTTATACATACTGTCTAATCTTTAAAATCTTTGGCCATCGCCGTTACGACCTCATTTTAAAAACGTACCATCTGATTTTTCAAATGCATTCTCATTCTCTAAGAAATTGAATTTTTGACTGTTTCGGGGCTAAAAATTTCAATGATGATATTATGTTTTCTGAAACGCGAATTCTTGAATTTACAAGTCATTGTCTGGATTGAGGTTCAGATTTTCAACGTCGAGCTAGGCTGTATCTGAAATCTCAAATTAGCGATCATCGTCTCAGTGACTACTTCTTACGCAGTCGTCACTGAATCGACTTCATTTCAGGCATCCGTATTTATCTTGTCACGAACAGGCGGGACACTGTGGTCGAAGAATTCTTTATTCAGGTCCGTACGTACTCCACGAATCGCTAGAGCGACCATTTAAACGGTGCAATGACATGCAGCCGATACGGCATCGGTCACGTCCCGGGTTTCGGCACCCGTGCACGGGCAGGCCGAACGTGTGACTTGGAAGAACAGCGCTTTTCCGCCATCGTGGCGGGCAGCGGCATCGCCAACTGGGTGAGCTACGCAGGGCAGAACGGCATCAACGAATGGCTGCGGCCCTACTTCGGCACCACGGTGTACGAGGACGCGGCGCCCTACCGCGCCGCGTCGCCCATCGAGGCCATGCGCCGCGCGAAGTCGCCCACGCTGCTGTACGTGGGCGAGCGCGACATCGAGACGCCGGTCGCCCAGTCGCTGGAGTACTGGCGCGCATTGCGCGCGCTGGGTGTCGCCAGCACGCTGATGGTGTACGCGGGTGAAGGGCATGCCATCCAGTCGCCGCAGAACGTCGCCGACCTGAACCGCCGCATCGTCGGCTGGTTCGACAGATACCTGCCGGGCCCGCCATGACCCCCACCGCGCGCGCGCTCCCGATGGCGTGCATCCTGGCGGCGGCCTGCTGCGCGAGCGGCAGCGTTGGGGCGGCACCGGCCTGCTCGTTCGAGGAGCCGGAGACGACGGTGTGACCGCCTCGTCGACGGACGAGCGCTTCGTGCGCGCCACGTCCGCGACCTACCACTGCACGGGCCTCACGCCGGACGTCTATTGCTACTTCTGCGCCGGCCCGCAGGGCGGGGGCGCCGCTTCCGATCTTGCGGGCACCGACGGCGCTCCGGCGGCACGCCCGCTCAACCTGTTCGGCCAGCCGCTGTCCGCCGGCGATCTGCTGCGGGCCTTCCGCGCCGATGGCCCGACCCGCGAGGAAACCGTGCCGTTGTTCCGTCTGGGCATCCGTCCGGCGCCCGGTGCGGCAGCGGGCGTGGAGCGGTCGCGTGGCATGCAGACGGTGGATGTGGTGCAAGGCGGTGCGGTGTTCTCGTCGCGCGAGGGGTGTCCGGCCAGCCGGCCCGTGGCCCAGGCGCGGGTGGACGTGGCATTGACGATGGTGCGCACGGCATCCTGCGACGTGACCCTGTCACCGACGCTGGCCTTCGGCCGCGCGCCGCCGAGCTGGGACGCCCTGCCCGACCCGGCCAGCCGGCTTCGCCTGCGCTGCGTCGCGAGCGTGTCCTGGCGGGCTTCGCTGGACGCCGGCGCGAACGCGTCGGGCGACGGTGCCTTGCGTCGGCACCTGGCACCGCAGCGACGGGCCTATGGCGTGCACGTCGGTGCCGCAGGCACGGTGGACTTCACCGGCGCCACGGGCCACGCCGGCGCCGCGTCGTTGCTGATGCGCGGCCATCTGCCCGACGATCATCGTGCCGAGGGCATGGGCGGCCAGACCGACACCCTGGTCGTCACGCTGGATTTCTGAGATCGAGCGTCCGGAGGTTCATGCGCGCAGCGCGATGCTCCTGGAACGCGGCCATGTCATGGCTCATGTCTGGGAGCCGGCGCCACCCACCAGCGCGGCGACGCACACCACCAGCACGCTGATCGCGAGATCGAGCAGCGATTGCCCGAGGGAATTGCCGGGCGGATCGACCTCGAAGTCTTCGGTGGGTACGGGCACCATGGGAAGTCCTGGAATGGCAAGAAGGAACGAGAGACGTTGGGCAGGTGATTGTCTTGGCGAAACCGCGCGCGACGAACGACCGTTAATTCACTTGCATATGGCCGAATGCATCGATCGATGCATCGCCCGTGTTGGCATGAGGAAACGTCGCCGATCGCATCCGGGAGGGAACGGGGTCGATCCCGGAAATCCGGTCTCCGCTGGACGGACGGCGCCGTGCTGCAGGGCTCGGGCATGGTGTTTTGGACACTCCAAACGACGAATGGGTCGCATCGTTGCGGATGCGAGCCATTGATCTATATGGCGGAGTGGACGGGACTCGAACCCGCGACTTCCAGCGTGACAGACTTCGACTGCAATCTTTCACGGACCCTCACAAAAGCAGACTACCTTTGGTGGTCGTTCATCTTCTATGACGGGTTATGTCCGCAAATTGAAATCCAGCGATTCTGGGAAGCCATCCAGCACACGTTTTCCGCAGGATTCGCGGCGCATCGATGCGCCACCACATTCGACGGCGCTGCACAGCGTCGTTTCGTCTTCATCTCAGGACGCACTTCCTTCTCATCCTGAATGAGCCTGCAGGCGGCCTTGAGCGTGATTTCGGCATCAGGCGACAACCTGGCTGGGAATGCGGATGTCATCGATCGCCGTAATCTGGCAGTTGGGGCGCTGCTCGCGATCCTGACGAGACAGCACCTGCGGTTTGAAGTGCGCGCTGGACGTGCTGCGACTGGGGCGCAACACATTGACGCCGTGCAGGCGGGCATGGCTCATCCACGCGCAAATCTTGTCTTCGGGCACTGACAAGCGCCGAGTCAGCCACTTGGCGCCACCAGCGTCAACAGCCAATCGTGTTTTGCACGACAGTCGAGCCAGCTCTCGGGATTGCTCTCCTGGAACACCATCCTGCGGATCGCGGCGGCCTGCATGCACGATCTCGTCCATCGCCACTTCGCTCTGATCCATCAGCGCGTTCTCGCCTCGTTTGCGCCTGGCGCTGCGCCCGTCGATCCAAGGGGCCGAGTGCCCTCTTCAAGCGCCAAACAGGCATGGTCAGGCACCATCTCTTGAGCGGCGTAGTCCGGGCTGCTCGGAAACGAGGTTGGATTGACCAACGGGCGCTCCTTGAACTGCGGCTGCCTGTATGGGTAGCGCAGACGGCCAGCCGCCGCGCGACAGCGCCACGGCCGCCCGCAGCGCGGAGATCAGCGCTGCGACGTTGGGACGATTCGAGCTGCCCCTGGCGACCGCTGCCGATACGCCCCGCGAAAGCGCCGGGCGCAACGGGACGATGGCCAGATCGGAATCCCGGCGCATGGCCTGGGCGCCGAACAGCGGAAGCACCGCCACCAGGCCGGCGGTCCGCACGAAGCTCAGGGTCGCCATCATGTTCCGGCAGCTCGCTCTAACTTGCGGCGTGAATCCCTGCTTTTGGCAGGCCTGCATCACCATGGAATGGAAAGAGGCTGACGCCTGATTCAACGCCCAGCCATCCGACGCCAGTTCGACAAGACGAATCGATTTTTTCCCGGCGCAAGGGTGAGCCTTGGGCAGCACGGCAACGAACGGGTCATGGCACAGGGCACGAAGCTCGATCATCGAGGCAAGCGCATCGAGGTTCACACGGTCATCGACGATGGCGACGTGCACCTGCTTTGCAGCCGCGGCACGCAGTCCGTCGAGGGACTCGAGCTCGCTGACGTGCACCTCCAGCAACGGGTATTGGCGCCTCAGCGTGGCGACGGCGGGCGGAACGAGTGCAGCCAGGGACGAGCCAAAGCCGCAAACCTTCAGTTCGCCGGAAACACTGGCGCTGGCAGAGGCCGTCTGCGCTTCGATGTCTTCGAGCAGGCCAAATAGTTCTGGAAGCCTTGCCGCGAGCTGCTTGCCCGCTGACGTGAGGACGATGCCGCGCCCACTGCGCTCGAACAGATTGCAGCCGACCTCTTTCTCCAGCAGAGAGAGCTGTTGCGACACCGCCGGCCGCGTGAGGCCGACCACATCGGCGACCTTGGTGATCGAGCCCAGCGCGCACAACTCCTGCAGCAAATGCAGGCGTTTCAGGTCGTACATGACATCTCCATCCGTCAGCAATTCTTACGCTGGATGTTAGTCGGACGGGCCTTTTCTTTCGCCTTCGATGTTCCTAAAGTGCATGAAACGCCTGACATTCAAACGATGCGCACATCTCCTACTCCTCCCACCAGCGACGCCTTCGGCAACCTCATCGACCCCTCGGTGGGGTACGCACGAGGCCAGATCCTGCGGTCGGCATCCGATGAACTGACGCGGCTACAGCATTGCAAAAGGATCGCGACGGAACGCCTGCTGGCGCGAGGAAGCGGGTCGATCGGAACATTCACCGGCAACCGCCGCGACTTTCCGATCCGCGCTGGCGATGCGTCCACGCTGTGCGAGGAATGGATGGGCGCCGGCTTGATCGAAAGCGAACTGCGCGCCGCCGTGCTCGAGCACATGGGCGGCGGCCCTCATGACGGCGTCGCGGTTCTCAACCGCACGACCGCGGCACTCATCGCGGCGATTGCATTGCTCGCGAACGGCCGACCCGTTCTCGCCATCGCCGCTGCAGGAGGGAACGCGCATGCAGCAGCAGGCCGCGGATGCGCGCTTGCCAGAGTGCCGTTGATCAACATGGACATGAACGGACCATGGCGCGAGCGACTGGAGGTCGACCGTCCCGCACTCGTCATCGTGACCACGGTCACCAGCAAGCTCGAAGTCATGCGCGACGCCGAGATTCGCGCCGTGACGACCAGCGCACGGGCTGCGGGCGCCATCGCCCTGCTCGACGATGCCTACGGCGCACGGTTGCGGCCCGTGCTGCACGCAGGCAGCCTCAGCCTGCAGCTGGATGCACCACTCGCGGTGACCAACTGCGACAAGGCGGGCCTGTCGGGCCCTCGTTGCGGCATTCTCGCGGGCCGGTCCGATCTGGTGAACGCAGTGCTGACCCAGGCGTCGGAATGGGGAATGGAAGCGCGGGCACCTGTGCTTGCCGGCGCACTTCGCGCACTGCAGAACTACACATCGTTAGACCTCCTTCGAGAGTCGGCAGAGGGCCTGGCGCTCTGCAGCGCCGTGGCGGCGCTGTTCGATGCGGGCAGCGTGATTCACACCGATCTCGGCCCCCTCGTCCCGGAGGAAGTCGTTTTGCGCGAGGTGCTCCGACGCGCGGGCATGGACGCCAGGCAGGCGCCGATCGCGCCTTGTGAAGCCACGGCAGCGGTGGCGGTCGTGATGCTGCGGGATCACGGAATCCTGACGACGAATACCCATGGACAGCCCGGCGCCAACGTCGCGTTGAGACTCAAACCAACGCGGGACGCGCTCGCCATCGCGGGTGGCGTGGAGGGCGTGGTGGCCGCCTTGTCGCACGCCATGGACGAGATATCCAGCGCACTCCCCTCGCCCCCGAAGATTTCTGCGCTTCTGGGCATTGACATCCCCGACCTTTGAATTCTTCCATCCGCTTCTTCAAGGAATCCACATGTCCATTACGCGATTGCGCGCCTTCCATCTCGCCGTGGCCGCACTGATGTTGGCCACTCAGTTCGAACCTGCGAACGCCCAGGCATTTCCATCGAAACCGATTCGGCTGGTCGTGCCCTACTCGGCGGGCGGTGGCTCGGACATCGTCGGACGCGCACTCGCCCAAGCGGTTGGCGACCAGCTGGGCCAATCCATGGTCGTCGACAACAAACCGGGAGGCTCGGCGACGATCGGCTCCAGCCTGGTCGCGAAAGCGCGCCCCGATGGCTATACGCTTCTGTTGGCCGATTCGCCGCATGCAATCAACGCTGCCGTCTTCCCCAGTCTTCCGTATCGGACGCTGGAAGATTTCACACCGATCGGCAACGTCGGCCAGATGCCCCTCGCGCTGGTGGTCAATCCGAAACTGCCCGCCAAGAACTTCCAGGAATTCGTCGCCGAAGCGAAAGCCAAGCCTTTGAACCTCGGCTCCGGTGGAAACGGAACGCTCACGCACCTGGTGGGCGAACTTATGAAAGAGCGCGCCGGCATCAGCCTGGCCCATATTCCATTCAAGGGGACAGGCCAAGCCATCGCTGACCTCATGGCAGGTCACATCGAAAGCATGGTTTCGACAACGCCGGGCATCGTCGGTCCCGTGCACTCGGGCGCGCTGCGAGCGATTGCGGTCACCGGCAACACGCGCTCGGCTTCGCTGCCCGACACGCCGACCTTCGCAGAGGCTGGCCTGCCCGGATTCGTCGAATACACCTGGTATGCCGTCCTCGGCCCGGCCGGCATGCCGGCAGATGTCGTCGCGAAACTCAATGAAGCGATCGCGGCGGCACTTGCAACGCCAGAGCTGCGCAAACGTCTTAGGGACGTCGCTGTCGACGCGCGGCCAAGTTCACCCGCCGACCTGGGCCGCGCGATCGGCACGGACGTCCAGAGATGGACAGCATTCGTCAAGGAGCACAAGGTCAGCATGGAGTGACGACGGGGCCTTCGCCGTGCGCGACGGATGAGGTGCTGCTGGCCATCAAGCGCCATGACTTGGCCGACTCATTTCTGCTGTTCGGCAACCTGGATGGCCAGCGCTATACGAAATCGCGATGGGGAAACTGTCGGGCCCGCTAATGACGACCGCAGAGGTCTGCGCCGAGGCACTGGACAGCGCCGTTCAAGCACTTCAGCCTGCAGGACTGTCGACACCAGGGCGTAACGGACAAGCTGGAGTGCGGCGACACCGATACGAAGAACGCGACGCTGCACACGAGCGACGCCATGCTCGTGCGCCATTACGACCGCCGGGCATCGAAGAAAGCGACCCCAGCCGGCTAGGCATATTCCAAAGTCTCGAAATTGCCCTTCCAAAAAGCCAAATGGGCTACGCCATTGCTGACGTAACCCATTGATCTATATGGCGGAGTGGACGGGACTCGAACCCGCGACCCCCGGCGTGACAGGCCGGTATTCTAACCAACTGAACTACCACTCCTGGTAGACAACGTTCACTCCTTGCGGAGCCAAGTGCTGACGACTTGTGCCGGCTTCACTTGCGTGAAACTGGCGACCCTACGGGGATTCGAACCCCGGTAGCCACCGTGAAAGGGTGGTGTCCTAGGCCTCTAGACGATAGGGTCAAAACCTTAGGAACCGCGTTGCGATCAACGCTTGTCTTCTCGACGCCTTCAAATGAATGGTGGAGGTAAACGGGATCGAACCGATGACCTCTTGCATGCCATGCAAGCGCTCTCCCAGCTGAGCTATACCCCCGTGGTGTCGAGCCTTGAATTATATACCTATATTTTCGGGTTGCGCAAGCGGCTCGAAATTTCTTCACAAGAAAAGAGCGCGAGCACCGCGTCGAGCGACGGCGTCTGCGGCGTGCCCAGCACGAGCACCCGCACGGGCATCGCCAGCACGGGCATCTTGAGACCATGCGCGACCAGGGTCTCCTTGATGGCGGCGGCGATCGACGCCTTCTCCCACACGGCGACGTGCTCGAGCTTGTCGGCCAGGGTGACGAGCGCGGGGCGAACGGCGTCGGTCACGTGCTGTGCCACGTCGGCCGGCGCCGGGGTCACGTCGGCATAGAACCTGGCCGCCCAGGCCGCCAGCGCCACGGTGGTGTCGCAGCGGTCGCGCAGCAACGCGCAGATCTGCGGCAGTCGCGCATCGGCGTCGATGCCGTGCCGCTGCTTCATCTGCGCGGCGACCAGCGCCGTCAACGCGCCGATGTCCATGTGCTTGACGTAATGGGCGTTGACCCATGCCAGCTTGGCCGGGTCCCACTGCGCGGGGCTGCGCGAGAGGTGGCTGCCGTCGAACCAGTCGACCATCTGCTCGCGCGTGAAGATCTCCTCGTCGCCGTGGCTCCAGCCCAGGCGCGCGAGGTAGTTGAGCATCGCCTCGGGCAGGTACCCGTCCTCCTGATAGGCGGTGACGCTGACGGCGCCCTTGCGCTTGGAGAGCTTGTGGCCGTCGTCCCCCAGGATCACCGGCACGTGGCCGAACAGCGGCAGCGGCGCGCCCAGGGCATTGAAGATGTTGATCTGCCAGGGCGTGTTGTTGACGTGCTCGTCACCGCGGAAGACGTGGCTGATCGCCATGTCCCAGTCGTCGACGACGACGCAGAAGTTGTATGTCGGCACGCCGTCGGGACGCACGATGATCAGGTCGTCGATCTCGCGGTTGTTGATGGTGATGGGGCCCTTGACCAGGTCGTCCCAGGTCACGTCGCCATCGACCGGATTGCGAAACCGCACCACGGGCTTCACGCCCTCGGGCACCGGCGGCAGGGTCTTGCCGGGTTCGGGCCGCCAGCGGCGGTCGTACAGCGTCTTCTCGCCGCGCGCGCGCTGCGCCTCGCGGGCCTCGTCGAGTTCCTGGGGCGTGCAGTAGCAGTGGTAGGCGGTGCCCTGCGCCAGCATGCCCGCGATGACATCGGCATAGCGCTCCAGGCGCTGCATCTGGTAGATGGGACCTTCGTCGAAGTCGAGGCCGAGCCAGCGCATCGACGCGAGGATCTGCTCGACGGCGTCCTGCGTGGAGCGCGCGACGTCGGTGTCCTCGATGCGCAGCACGAACTGGCCGCCGTGGTGCCGCGCGTAGGCCCACGAATAGAGCGCGGTGCGGGCCGTGCCCAGGTGGAGGAAGCCGGTGGGCGACGGCGCGATGCGGGTTCTGACGGGACGGGTCATTGCGAAACGGAAGGTGAAGCCGGCAGCGTGGCGAGACCGCGCGCGAGGTCGTCCTGGATGTCCTGGATGTGCTCCAGGCCGACGGCCAGGCGGATCAGGCCCTGGCCGATGCCGGCGGCCTGGCGCTGCACCTCGGTCAGGCGCCCGTGCGAGGTGGTGCCGGGGTGCGTGATGATCGACTTGGTGTCGCCCAGGTTGGTGGCGATGCTGATCACGCGCGTGCTGTCGATGACGTGGAAGGCGTTGGCCCGCAGCGTCTCGGGCGAGTCGCCGCGCACGTCGAAGGAGACCACCGCCCCGCCCTGCCCCGACTGCTGGCGCATGGCCAGCTCGTGCTGGGGATGCGAGGCCAGACCGGGGTAATGGACGCGCGACACGGCGGGCTGTGCCTCCAGCCAGCGCGCCACGGCCAGCGCGTTGGCGCACTGGGCCTGCATGCGGATGCCGAGCGTCTCCAGCCCCTTGAGCACCACCCAGGCGTTGAACGGCGACAGCGCCATGCCGGCGGTGCGAACGACGGGCCCGAAGACGTCGACGATGAGCTTCGACGGTCCGCAGATCGCGCCGGCCATCACGCGGCCCTGGCCGTCGAGGTACTTGGTGCCGGAGTGGATGACCAGGTCGGCACCGAGTTCGACGGGACGCTGCAGCGCCGGCGTGCAGAAGCAGTTGTCCACCGCCAGCAGCGCGCCGCCCGCGTGGGCGATGTCGGCCAGGGCGGCGATGTCGCACACCTCGGTCAGCGGGTTGGTGGGCGTCTCGGCGAACAGCAGGCGCGTCTCCGGGCGCATGGCGGCGCGCCATTCGGCGACGTCGGTCTGCGAGACGAAGGTGGTCTGGACGCCGAACTTGGCGAATTCCTTGCCGAACAGGTTCAGCGTCGAGCCGAAGACCGAGCGCGAGCACACGACGTGGTCGCCCGCCTTGAGCAGGCCCATGCACATCATCAGGATGGCGGCCATGCCGGTGGAGGCGGCGATGGCGGCCTCGGTGCCCTCGAGGGCGGCCAGACGCCGCTCGAAGCTCGCGACCGTCGGGTTGGAGGTGCGCGTGTAGGTGAAGCCTTCCTCGGTGCCGGCGAAGCGGCGCGCGCCGGTGGCGGCATCGGGCTGGACGAAGCCGCTGGTCAGGAAGAGCGCTTCGGCGTGTTCGCCGTACTGGCTGGGGGCGAGCGCGGTGCGCAGCGCGAGGGTGTCGCGGTGCAGGCCGTCGGGCAGGGTGCGGTCGGTCATGGGCGGGGTCGGGTCCAATTCAGGCGGGATTGGGCAGCGCGAGGCGCGAGGAATCCTCTTCGGTCTCCTCGATGCGCGGGCGCTGGCCGTTCATGCGGGTGATGGCTTCGAGGTCGATGTCGCCGGTGACGTAGGTGCCGTCGAAGCACGAGGCGTCGAAGCCGTCGAGCGCCGGATTGAGCGAGCCGACGGCGCGCTTCATGGCCGCGACGTCCTGATAGATCAGCGCGTCGCAGCCGATCAGGGCGCGGATCTCCTCGACCGTGCGGTCGTGCGCGACGAGTTCGTCCTTGGTCGGCATGTCGATGCCGTAGACGTTGGGAAAGCGCACCGGCGGCGCGGCGCTGGCGAGGTAGACCTTGTTGGCGCCGGCATCGCGCGCCATCTGCACGATCTCGCGGCTGGTGGTGCCGCGCACGATCGAGTCGTCCACCAGCAGGACGTTACGGCCCTTGAATTCGCTGCCGATGACGTTGAGCTTCTGGCGCACCGACTTCTTGCGCACGCCCTGCCCCGGCATGATGAAGGTGCGGCCCACGTAGCGGTTCTTGACGAAGCCCTCGCGGTACGGGATGCCCAGCAGGTGCGCGAGCTGGGTGGCGCTCGGACGGCTGGATTCGGGGATCGGGATGATGACGTCGATCTCGCTGGGCGGCACGGTCGAGACCACGCGCTTGGCCAGCGCCTCGCCCAGGTTCAGACGCGCCTGGTAGACCGAGATGCCGTCGAGCACCGAATCCGGCCGGGCCAGGTAGACGAATTCGAAGATGCACGGATTGAGCGTCGGCGCGTCGGCGCATTGCGCGGACTGCACCTGACCCTGCAGGTCGACGAAGACCGCCTCGCCCGGCGCGATGTTGCGCTCGAACACGTGGCCCGAACCCTCCAGCGCGACCGACTCGCTCGCCACCATCACGGTGCCGTCGGCGCCGCGTCCCATGGCCAGCGGACGGATGCCGTAGGGGTCGCGGAACGCGAGCAGACCGTGGCCGGCGATCAGCGCCACCACCGCATAGGAGCCGCGCAGGCGCCGGTGCACGTTGCGCACGGCCTCGAAAAGCGTGTCGGAATTGAAGAAGCCGCCCCGCGTGGAACGCTCGATCTCGTGGGCCAGCACGTTGAGCAGCACCTCCGAGTCGCTCTCGGTGTTGGTGTGGCGATGGTCGGTGGAGAACAGCTCCGCGCGCAGCGCGTGGGCGTTGGTCAGGTTGCCGTTGTGCACCAGCACGATGCCGAACGGCGCGTTGACGTAGAAGGGCTGCGCCTCTTCCTCGCTGTAGGCGTTGCCGGCCGTGGGATAGCGCACCTGGCCCAGGCCGACGTCGCCCGGCAGCGCGCGCATGTTGCGGGTGCGGAACACGTCGCGCACCATGCCCTTGGCCTTCTGCATGAAGAACTTGCGCTCCAGCAGGGTGACGATGCCCGCCGCGTCCTGGCCACGGTGCTGCAGCAGCAGCAAGGCGTCATAGAGCAGCTGATTGACGGGCGCTTGACTGACGACGCCGACGATTCCACACATGAAACGATCCTCTCAAGGCAGGTAGCTTGCCAATTTGTCGGGCAGCGAGGGCTTGAGCCCCTGCAATGCCGCATCCAGAACCCCGGCGCTGCGCGATTCGTGCCACCAGGCACTTCCGCTCAGCGCCAGCAAATGAACCATGACCGCCAGCACCAGCAGCACCAGCGCGCCACGCGCCATGCCGAAGGCGCCGCCCAGCGCCCGGTCGACCGGCGACAACCCGACGGCCGTCACCAGCCGCCGCATCAGCGCCGCCATCAGCCCGACGCCGAACGCCACGGCCACGAACACCAGCACGAAGGCCAGCGGGTAGCGCCAGGCGGCATCGGTCTCGCCGATCGGCAGCCAGGCCGCCACCGCGACCGCGAAGGTCTGGGCGCACAGGAAGGCGGCGCCCCAGCCCAACAGCGAAATCACCTCGAACACCAGTCCCCGCGAGAAGCCATAGAGCGCCGACAGCCCGATCAGCGCGAGAGCCAGCCAGTCGAACGCAGCCACGACAGCCCGGGCGCGGCTACAGGCCGAGCACCGACGCCGGCAGGGCCAATCCCTTGACCTTGCCGGCGGCCTGGTCGGCCTCCGTGCGCGAGGCGAAGGGGCCGACCCGCACACGCGTGCGTTCGCCATCGGCCGTCTTCGCGACGTTGGTATAGGTCTTCAGGCCGGCGCGCTCGAGCTTCTGGCGCACCTCGCGCGCCTTGGCCGCATCGGCGAAGGCACCCACCTGGATCACGAACCTGCCGCCGGTCTCGCTGGCGGCGGTCGGTGCCGGTGCCGGCGTGGCCGCGGCAGCCTGGCGCGCGGCATTCTGTCCTTCGAGCAGGGCCCGCGCGCGGGCGCCGTCGTCGGCGGTCGTGGCCGGCTTGGGTGAAGGCGCTGGCGCGGGCGCGGGCTTGGCGGCGGTCTCCGGGCGGGTCTCGGTCTTGGGCTTGGGCTTGGGTTCGGGTCTGACCTCGGCCCGGGTGGACGCCTCGGGCTTCGCGGCGGGGGCCGGCGCCGGCACGGCGGCCGGGGTGGGCGCGCGCGTCGGGGGACGTTCCGTGGGCAGTTCCATGCCGTCGGCGGATTCGGTGATCACGGCACTGGACGACGGCGCGCGGGCGACGCGGTCTTCGCCGCCGTCGGTCCGGGCGGGGGCGTCGGACTTGGCCGTCGCCGAGGGTTGCGGCAAGGGCGCGACCTTGTTTCGGTCCGGGATCTCGATCGGGATGTCGACCGCGATCGGGCGCGGCTGGGTGTCGAACAGCAGCGGGAAGCCGATCACGCCGACCAGCAGGAGGATGGCCGCGCCGAGCAGCCGGTGGCGGGCGCGGCGGCGCATGGACTCGACGCTCTCCGCCGGCAGTGCGGCAGCGCTGGTGTTGCGCCCCTCGTTGGCCTGGGGGCCACGGGAGCGAAACTTGAAGAACGCCATGAAATTCGATTCCTGATGAGCAGCGTGGGAAGAAGCAGCGGGCCCCGTGCCATCAGGCCGATCGGGTGCCGGGCAGCAGGTGCTTGGCCTGCAGGCGGGGGGTGCCATGCTCGAGCACGCCACCGACCGTGAAGAACGATCCGAAGACCACGATTCTATCAGCCGGGTCCGCCGCCTCCAGGGCCGCGGCGAGGGCCGGCATGGGCGCCGCGTGCACGCTGGCGGCCGCGTCAGCGCGCTTGTTCTGCGCCTGCCACGCCGCCATCACGTCGCTCGCCCGGGCCGCGCGCGGGGTGGGCAGGTCGGTGAAGTACCAGCGGTCGATCAGCGGCCCGATGCGCCCCAGGATGGGCGCGAGGTCCTTGTCGGCCATGACGCCGAAGACGGCGTGCGTGGTCGGGTAGAAGCCCATGGCGTCGAGGTTCTCCGCGAGGGCCGCCACCGCGTGCGCGTTGTGCGCCACGTCCAGCACCAGCATCGGCTCGCCCGGCACGATCTGGAAGCGCCCGGGCAGCTCCACCATCGCCAGCCCGGTGCGCACGGCCTGCGCCGTGATCGGCAGGATCGGCCGCAGCGCCTCCAGCGCGGCCAGCACGCCGGCCGCGTTGATCAGCTGGTTGGCGCCGCGCAGGGCCGGATAGGCCAGCCCGCTGTAGCGCCGGCCGCGGCCGCTCCAGCCCCACTGCTGCTTGTCGCCCGAGACGTTGAAGTCGTGCCCGAAGCGCCAGAGGTCCGCGCCGATGGCGCGTGCGTGGTCGATCACGCTCTGCGGCGGCACCGGGTCGCTGACGATGGCCGGACGGCCGGGGCGCAAGATGCCGGCCTTCTCGAAGCCGATGCGCTCGCGGTCCGGCCCGAGCAGTTCCATGTGATCGAGGTCGATGCTGGTGATGACCGCGCAGTCGGCATCGATGATGTTGACGGCGTCGAGCCGGCCGCCCAGGCCCACCTCGAGGATCGCGACATCGGGCTTCGACGCGGCCATGCAGTGCAGGATGGCCAGCGTGGTGAATTCGAAATAGGTGAGCGTGGTGTCGCCGCGCGCGCGTTCCACGGCTTCGAAGTGCGCCAGCAGGTGGTCGCCCTCGACCGCCGCGCCGCGCAGCCGCAGCCGTTCCTCGAAGCGCACCAGGTGCGGCGACGTGAACACCGCCGTGCGGTAGCCCGCGTCCGAGAGGATCGACTCGAGCATCGCGCAAGTCGAGCCCTTCCCGTTGGTACCGGCCACGGTGATCACGGGGCAATCGAAGGCCAGGCCGAGCGTGTGCGCCACCGCACGCACGCGTTCGAGGCCCATGTCGATCGGTTTGGCGTGCAGTTGCTCGACGTAAGCGAGCCATTCGGCGAGGGTTTTCATGGAGCCCGGCATTGTCGCCCACCCGACACGCCGGCATGATGGCGCGATGACGACGACCCTCTACGGCCTGCCCCATTGCGACACCGTGCGCCGCGCCCGGGCCTGGCTCGACGCGCGGGGCGTGACCTACCGCTTCCACGACTTCAGGACCCAGGGCGTGCCCGAGGCCGAACTCGACCGCTGGCTCGACGCGCCGGGCTGGGAGGCGCTGGTCAACCGCCGCGGCACCACCTGGCGCCGGCTCGACGCGGCCACGCGCGCGGGCGTGACCGACGCGGCTTCCGCGCGGGCGGTGCTGATCGCGCACCCGAGCCTCGTCCGGCGCCCCGTGGTCGATTGGGGAGCGGACCACGCGGCGACGACCGGCTTCGACGCGGCGCGCTGGGAAAAGGTCACCGGCCGACCGGCCGATGCGGCGCATTGAACCCGGACGCCGCAAATCCCTCCAACGGATCCACGGGAGTCCTCGTCCCGACATTCATTCCTCCAAGGAGATCGACATGCAAGACAGCAGCAAGACGACACCCCGGGCCGCCCTCGGCCTCCTGATCGGCACGGCCCTGCTCGTCGGCCCGGTGCTGGCGCAGGCGCAGGCGCAAGGTCCGACCACCTATTCCTCCTCGTCCGCCCAGCCCACGCGCCAGGTCCAGGCCCGTGTCACCTCGGTCAACCAGGTCACCGACGCCAACGGTGGGATCGCCTACAACGTCACCTACCAGCACGAGGGACGCGCCTATTCGATGCGCACCGCCACCTACCCCGGTCCGACCGTGCCGGTGGAGGTCAACGCCTATGGCGTCGCCACGATGCCCGTGGGCGAGACGGGGTCGAACGTGACCTCGACGGCGGCGGCCGACGACCGCTCGCCCTGGGACCGGGTCGTGCCGGAACAGGGCGTCGTGGTGTCGGCCGGCTCGGCGCCCGCCGCGACCTCGTACTACCCCGCGCCCGCCTATGCCGCACCGCCGGTGTACGTGGCGCCGCCGCCCGTATATGTGCAACCGGGCTACGGGTACGGCTACGGTGGTTACGGCTATGGCTACGCCTCGCCCTTCTACGCGCCCGTCGGCGTGTCGCTGAACCTGGGCTATTCGCGCGGCTGGGGCGGCGGCCACCGCCACGGCGGCTGGCGCCGCTGAGCGCGGCCCTGGGCACGGCGCTCGCGCGGGGCGCGCCGGCCTAGAATTCCGCTCCTTCCACACCTTCTGCGCCACCGAACGGACGCGCTGGTGCGAAACCTGCTTTCCCTCGGGCGGAAACGCACCCTCGCACCACGGCCGGGCACCCCGCTATGACGATCAACGAATCCCTGGCCTGCACGGCCGTCGCCACCAAGGCCAACGTGTACTTCGACGGCAAATGCGTCAGCCACAGCCTGACGCTCGCCGACGGCAGCAAGAAATCGGTCGGCGTGATCCTGCCGTCCACCCTCACCTTCAACACCGGCGCGCCGGAGGTCATGGAAGGCACGTCGGGCCGCTGCGAGTACCTGCTCGCGGGCAGCAGCGAATGGATCGGCGCCGCCGCCGGCGAAAAGTTCAGCGTGCCCGGCGATTCCTCGTTCCAGATCCGCGTCGCGGGCGAGCCCTACAGCTACATCTGCCATTTCGGCTGAACCCGGAGTTCCATTCGCATGTCGACAATCCTGCAAAACGTACCCGCCGGCCAGAAGGTCGGCATCGCCTTCTCCGGGGGCCTGGACACCAGCGCCGCGCTGCACTGGATGAAGCAGAAGGGCGCGATCCCCTACGCCTACACCGCCAACCTCGGCCAGCCCGACGAGCCCGACTACGAGGAGATCCCGCGCAAGGCGATGCAGTACGGCGCCGAGCGGGCCCGCCTGATCGACTGCCGCAGCCAGCTCGCGGCCGAAGGGCTCGCCGCGCTGCAGGCCGGCGCGTTCCACGTCACCACGGCGGGTGTGACCTACTTCAACACGACGCCGCTCGGCCGCGCCGTGACCGGCACCATGCTGGTGTCGGCCATGAAGGAGGACGACGTCCACATCTGGGGCGACGGCAGCACCTTCAAGGGCAACGACATCGAGCGCTTCTACCGCTACGGCCTCCTGACCAACCCGGCGCTGAAGATCTACAAGCCCTGGCTCGACCAGCTGTTCATCGACGAGCTCGGCGGCCGCTCCGAGATGTCGGCGTTCATGACGGCGGCCGGCTTCGGCTACAAGATGTCGGCCGAGAAGGCCTATTCGACCGACTCCAACATGCTGGGCGCCACGCACGAGGCCAAGGACCTGGAAGACCTCGCCACCGGCATGCAGATCGTCAATCCAATCATGGGCGTCGCCTTCTGGAAGGACGACGTCCGGATCCAGCGCGAGACCGTCACCGTGCGCTTCGAGGAAGGCCGTCCGGTCGCGTTGAACGGCACGGAATATCCCGACCTCGTCGCGCTGATCCTGGAGGCCAACCGCATCGGCGGGCGCCACGGCCTGGGCATGAGCGACCAGATCGAGAACCGCATCATCGAGGCCAAGAGCCGCGGCATCTACGAGGCGCCGGGCCTGGCGCTGCTGTTCATCGCCTACGAGCGCCTGGTCACGGGCATCCACAACGAGGACACCATCGAGCAGTACCGCGACAGCGGCCGCAAGCTCGGGCGGCTGCTCTACCAGGGCCGCTGGTTCGACCCGCAGGCCATCATGCTGCGCGAGGCCGCGCAGCGCTGGGTGGCGCGCGCCGTCACCGGCGAGGTCACGGTCGAGCTGCGTCGCGGCAACGACTACTCGATCCTGAACACGGTGTCGTCCAACCTGACCTACAAGCCCGAGCGCCTGAGCATGGAGAAGGTCGAGGACGCGCCCTTCTCGCCGGCCGACCGCATCGGCCAGCTCACCATGCGCAACCTCGACATCGTGGACACGCGCGACAAGCTGGGCATCTACACCCGCACCGGCCTGCTCTCCCAGAGCGCCGGCGCCGCCCTGCCCCGCCTGACCAACGACGACGTGGCCGAATAAGCCCGTCGTCGGCCAGCGAAAAAGCCACCGGGACGCGGTGGCTTTTTTCATGCGCGGGGCGCGGAAGCGCGCTAGACCACCACGGGTTCGGGTTCCAGCCGGATGCCGAAGCGCTCGTACACGCTGGTCTGGATAGCCTTAGCCAGCGTCATCACCTCGCCGCCGGTCACCGGGCTTTCCGTGCCGCCCCGGTTGACCAGCACCAATGCCTGGCGCTCGTAGACACCGGCGTTGCCCACCGACTTGCCCTTCCAGCCGCAGGCGTCGATGAGCCAGCCCGCGGCCAGCTTCACGCTGCCGTCGGCCATCGGGTAATGCACGATCCTCGGCTCGCGCGCGATGATGTCGGCGCACTGCTCGGAAGTCACCGTCGGGTTCTTGAAGAAGCTGCCGGCGTTGCCCAGCACGCGCCAGTCGGGCAGCTTCGCGCGACGGATCTGGCAGACCCACTCGAAGATGTCGCGGGCGTCCGGCGTGAAGTTGCCGGTCTCCTCCATCTTGCGTTCGAGATCGAAATAACCCGCGACCGCCTTCCACGGCTTGGGCAGCCGGAAGCGCACCCGGGTGATCAGCGCGCGCCCGGCCAGACCGAAGTCGTTGGTGCCGCTGGCCGTGTGCTTGAAGACCGAATCGCGGTAGCCGAAGGCGCATTGCGCCGCGTCGAGCGTGAAGGTGCGGCCGGTCTCCAGGTCGATCGCGTCGAGCGAATCGAAGCGGTCCTGCAGCTCGACCCCGTAGGCGCCGATGTTCTGCACCGGCGAGCCGCCGACCGTGCCGGGGATCATCGCCAGGTTCTCCAGGCCGGGAAAGCCGTTCTCCACCGTCCATTGCACCGTCTCGTGCCAGTTCTCGCCGGCACCGGCCTCGACGATCCAGGCGCGCGGCGTGTCCTCCACCAGCCGCCGGCCCATGATCTCCACCTTGAGCACCAGCGGCTTGACGTCGCCCGTCAGCACGATGTTGCTGCCGCCGCCGAGCACGAACCTGGGCGCCTCGCGCCAGTGCGGATCGGCCTGCAACGCCAGCACGTCCGCCTCCGAAGCGATGCGCGCCAGATGCTGCGCGCGGGCGACGATGCCGAAGCTGTTGTAGGGCTGCAGGGGGACGTTGGACTCCACGATCATGTGAGAATTGTCGCATCCACCCCGCGCCATCCAGGACCCGCCATGCCTTCATTCGACACCGTCTGCGAACCCAATCTCCCCGAAGTCAAGAACGCCGTCGAGAACACGGCCAAGGAGATCGCCACCCGCTTCGACTTCAAGGGCACGGCCGCCTCCGTCGAGCTCAAGGACAAGGAGATCACGATGATCGGCGACGCCGAGTTCCAGCTCGTTCAGGTCGAGGACATCCTGCGCGCCAAGCTGACCAAGCGCAGCGTCGACGTGCGCTTCCTCGACAAGGGCGACGTGCAGAAGATCGGCGGCGACAAGGTCAAGCAGGTCATCAAGGTCAAGAGCGGCATCGAGACCGAGACCTCCAAGAAGATCCAGCGCCTCATCAAGGACAGCAAGCTCAAGGTGCAGGCCGCCATCCAGGGCGATGCCGTGCGCGTGACCGGCGCCAAGCGCGACGACCTGCAGGCCGCCATGGCGCTGATCAAGAAGGACGTGCCGGACATGCCGCTGAGCTTCGACAACTTCCGCGACTGACACGCGGCACCGGCGGCGCGGCCCGCGCCGGCCTGGCGCCGCCGCCCGCCTCTTCTTTTCTCCCCAGCCATCCGCCCGGCCCGCCGCCAATCACCGCGAGACCCCCTCATGCGCATCGCCCGGGCCCTTCCGCTGTCGACCCTGCTGCTGGCCGGCCTGCTCGCGGTGACGGGCGCGGTGCGCGCCGCGTCGTCGGTCACGCTGACCGGCACCATCGGCAACCGCGCGATCCTGGTGGTCGACGGCGCGGCGCCCAAGACCGTGGCGGTCGGGGAGCGGCACCGCGACGTGCGGCTGGTGTCGCTGCAGGACGGCCAGGCGGTGGTCGAGGCGGGCGATGGCCGACGCACCACCCTGCGCATGGACACGCCGGTGAGCGTCGGTGGCGCCGCGCGCGGCGGCGGCGGTGGCAACAGCAACGGCACCCGCATCGTGCTGCCGGCCGGCAGCGGCGGACACTTCCTGACCGACGGCCTCATCAACGGGCGCACGGTGCGCTTCCTGCTCGACACCGGCGCCACGTCCGTGGCGCTGTCCGTCGCCGACGCCGAACGCATCGGCCTGGACTACCAGGGCGGCACGCCGGTACGCATCGGCACGGCCAACGGCGTCGTGCAGGGCTGGCAGGTGCGGCTCGACGCGGTGCGGGTGGGCGACGTGGAGGTGGCCGGCGTGGAGGCCGTCGTCTCGCCGCAGTCGATGCCCTACGTGCTGCTGGGCAACAGCTTCATCGGCCGCTTCTCGATGCGGCGCGACAGCGACCAGATGGTGCTGGAGAAGCGCTACTGACCGGCGCGCAACGGCGCGCTCAGCGCTGCGCCGCCGTCACCACGATTTCGATGAGGTAGCCCGGGTTGGCCAGCGCGGCCTGCACCGTGGCGCGCGGTGGCGTGTGGCCGGCCGGCACCCAGGCGTCCCAGACCTCGTTCATCTCACCGATCCGGCCGATGTCGGTCAGGAAGATCTGCGTGAAGAGGATGCAGGTCTTGTCGCTGCCGGCCTCGGCGAGCAGGCGGTCGACCATCGCCAGCACCTGCGCGGTCTGGCCGCGCAGGTCGGCGGTGGTGTCGTCGGGAACCTGGCCGGCGAGGTGGACGGTGCCGTTGTGGACGGCGGTCTCGCTCAGTCTCGCGCCGACGTGGAAGCGTTGGATGTCGCCCATGGTGTATTGGTCTCGATGAGGTTTTGAGGAAAAAAAGAAGCGGTACTAGGACCGGGACGGCTAGGGCTTGTTCGTGCTCCCGAGCTTCGATTCGGTGCCCGCCGCCAGGCGGCGGATGTTCTCGCGATGCCGCCAGATCAGCAGCAGGCTGATGACCATCAGGCTGCCGAGCACCGTGCGGTCCGGCACCCAGGCGATGGTGCCGCCGACGACGAGGTAGAAGGCCGGCGCGAAACAGGCCGCGACGATCGACGCGAGCGACGAATAGCGGAAGAAGAAGGCGACGATGGCCCACGTGGTGCCGGTGGCCAGGCCCAGCAGCCAGTCGATGCCGAACAGCGCGCCCGCCGCCGTCGCCACGCCCTTGCCGCCCTGGAAGCCGAAGAACACCGGATAGAGGTGGCCGAGGAAGGCCGCCAGCCCGGCCAGCGCGGCGGTGCCCGGCCCCATGCCCAGGTCCGGCCCGACCAGGCGGATGATGAACACCGGCACCCAGCCCTTGAGCGCGTCGAGCAGCAGCGTCGCCAGCGCCGCGCCCTTGCGGCCCGAGCGCAGCACGTTGGTCGCGCCGGGGTTGCCGCTGCCGTAGCTGCGCGGATCGGCCATGCCCAGCGAGCGGCTGACGATCACGGCGAAGGACAGCGAGCCCAGCAGGTACGACAGGACGATCGCGATGAACGAGGGAAGGTGAAAGCTCAAGGGGGTCTCCGGGGACTGGGGGCACCAGGTGCCATGCCGCGCTCGCGGCGGTCGGCCGTCGTCGTCGAGCCGGCTATTCTGCCAGCGCGCACTGCACCGGTCGCGCGCCCAGCAGCGTCACGCACACCCGGGGATCGATGCCGATCAGGTAGCCGCGGCGGCCACCGTTGATGGCGATCCAAGGCAGTTCCAGTATGGTCGATTCGATGAACACCGGCATGGCGCGCCGGGTGCCGAAGGGCGAGGTGCCGCCGACCCGGTAGCCGCTGTGGCGGTCGGCGACCTCCGGCCGGCACGGCGCGACCGACTTGGCGCCGATCTGGCGGGCGAGGTTCTTGGTCGAGACGGTGCGGTCGCCGTGCATCAGCACCAGCAGCGGCTTCGCGTCCTGATCCTGCATGACGAGCGTCTTGACCACGGTGGCGGGTTCGAGGCCGAGCACGGCGGCGCTGTGACGGGCACCGCCGTGCTCGAGGTAGTCATACGGATGTTCGGTGAAGGCGATGCCGTGGGCACGCAGCAGCTGCGTCGCCGGGGTTTCCGAGACGTGGGTCTTGCGAGTTGCCACTTTTCCTCCTCGACCCATGAGCATGGGCTTCGCGTCCTATCGCAGCCTGGCCAGGTCGATCGCAGCGGCCATGGCGCCATAGCCGATGTCGTTCGGATGCAGGTGATCGCCACTGTCGTAGATCGGGTTGATCTCCGCCGGGGCCGTCGGGTTCTGCATGACCCGGTCGAAATCGATCACGCCATCGGCGTCGCGATTGGCCCTGATCCAGGCATTGACGACCTGCCTGTCTGCATCGACCGACGCCGGACAGAAGGCTTCGCCCTTGCACGGCATGATGGTGCCGACCAGCACCTTGAGACCCTTCGCCTTGGCCTTGGCGACCGCCGTGGTCATCGACGCGATCACCTGGTCCGTCGTCACGGCCTGGGCCGGGAAGCGGAAGGAATTGCGCAGGTCGTTGATCCCCAGGAAGACGATGGTGTGCGTGACACCCGCCACCCCGAGCACGTCGCGGTCGAATCGGCTGTTCGCGTTGGGACCGAAGACATCGATGAGCCAGCGGTTGCCGGCGATCCCCGAATTGACCACGCCGGTGCGCGCGAAACCTGCCGCCTTGAGCATGTCGTCGAGTTGGTTGGGCAGACGCTTGGACGCATCGACGGTGGATCTGTCGCCGTCGGTGATCGAGTCGCCGAACATCACCACCACGTTGCCCTTCTCGGTGCTGGAGGTCTCGACCACGGTCAGTCCGTAGTAGGACTGGCGCTGGTCGGCTTCCGTGGCCGGGATCGTGGCGGCCGAGAGCTGATTGCCTGCGCCGATGTAGGCCGTCTGACGGCCCAGCGCATGCACCGTGCCCAGGACGTTGGACGACGCGAAATACATCGTCACCGCCATGTTGGTCAACGGCACGGCGGTGAATGCGATCGAATCGCTCAGTCGCTCCTCGCCGGCCGCGATGGTGACGGTGGGCTGGCCATTGAAGGTCACCACCCGGCTGCTGGCCACGTCGATGCCGGAACCCCCCGTGCTACTGGCCACTTCCGCGCCCGACACCGTGATCGGCGCCTTGCCGAACAGGTTCGAAACCTTGATCCGCACCCGGTCGCCGCCCAGCGACAGACGCAGCACCTGCCGCACGGACTGGTTGTTGAAGACTTCGACGACCGGTGTCGTTCCGGCCCGGACCTGCGTGGCGTCCATCATGGAGGCGGTCCAGGACGCGTAGCGGCTGCCTTCCAGCGACGAGGTGCCGTCGTCGCCACCTCCACCGCCGCCACAACCCATCAGGCCGACGGCGAGCGCCGCGGCGGCGATGAAGGATCGGGCGATGAATGTGCGGGAGCGAGGGGTGTCGTTGCGGGAGTTCATGGTTTTGTCTCGAATCGTTTTTGTTTGATGGTGGACGTGGCCGTGGATCGTCCACGCTCCCGTCTTCTACCCGACGCTCAATTCGCCGGATCGCGCAGTTCCCACCGGATCCGGTCGATCTCCGCCAGGATCTCGGGCGAGAGCGTCGTGCCCCACGCATCGACATCCTCGTCCAGCTGCGCCACCGACGTCACGCCGATGATCGTGCTGGCCACCTGCCATTTCGTGTAGCAGAACGCCAGCGCCAGCTGCGTCGGCGTCAGGCCGTGGTCGCGGGCGAGCTGGTTGTAGCGGCGCGCGGCGGCCAGCGCCTCCGGGCGGCCCCAGCGCTGCTTGCGCACGGATTCGTAGCTCGCGATGCGCGCGCCCCTGGGCGCATCCGGCCCGTCGATGCCGCTCTGGTCGTACTTGCCCGTCAGCAGGCCGAAGCCGAGCGGCGAATAGGCGAGCAACGAGACGCCCAGCCGGTGCATCGTCTCGTCCAGCCCGTTCTCCAGCGCGCGGCTGACCAGGCAGTAGACGTTCTGCACCGTCGCCACGCGCGGCAGGCCGTGCTGCTCGGACAGGCGGACGAACTCGTGCACGCCGTAGGGCGTCTCGTTGGACAGGCCGATGTGGCGCACCTTGCCGGCCTTGACCAGGCCGCCGAGCGCTTCGAGCTGTTCGTGGATCGACGTGGCGGAGGTCTCCTTGGCCGGGTCGTAGTACAGCGTGCCGAAGACCGGAACATGACGCTCGGGCCAGTGGATCTGGTAGAGGTCGATGACGTCGGTGCGCAGGCGGCGCAGGCTGGCCTCGCAGGAGGCGACGATGTCGGCGGCCGTCATGCCCGTGCCGGATCGGACCCAGGGCATGCCGCGCGACGGACCGGCGACCTTGGTGGCCAACGTGACCTTGTCGCGCGCGCCGGGCCGGCTGGCGAACCAGCGCCCGATGATGGCTTCGGTGGCGCCGTAGGTCGCCTCGCGCGCCGGCACGGCGTACATCTCGGCGGTGTCGAGGAAGTCGATGCCGCGTTCGAGCGCGCGGTCGAGGATGGCGTGGGCGGCGGGCTCGTCGACCTGCTCGCCGAAGGTCATGGTGCCGAGGCAGATGGGGGTGACGTGCAGGTCGCTCTGCCCGAGTCGGATGCGTTGCATGGTGGGGGCGGCCGTGGGGGCACGGCCGTGGGGAAGATGAACAGGAGAGTCACTCTAACGCGCCCTCGCACGCCCGCTTCCACGGCTTTCTATGATCGGCGCCATGTCCACCCTGTCCATCTACGAACCCCGCCTCGCCTCCCGCAGCGAGACCGTCGACGTGCGCGGCCTGCCCTACCACGTCCGCCTGTGGGGGGCGCCCTCGGCGGCGCGGCCGCCGCTGGTGCTGCTGCACGGCTGGATGGACGTCGCGGCCTCGTGGCAGTTCGTGGTGGACGCGCTGGCGGACGCCCGCTTCGTCGTCGCGCCGGACTGGCGCGGCTTCGGCCTGACGCCGGGCGGCCCGGGCGGCGCGGTCGACAACCACTGGATGCCGGACTACCTCGCCGACCTCGAATGGCTGCTCGACCACTTCGCCGGCGCGACGCCGGTCGACCTCGTGGGCCACAGCATGGGCGGCAACATCGCGATGCAGTACGCCGGCGTGCGGCCGGCCCGGGTGCGGCGGCTGGTCAACCTCGAGGGCTTCGGCATGCCGGCCCTGACACCGCAGGACGCGCCCCGGCGCTACGCCGACTGGATCGACCAGCTCAAGCGCCTGCACCGTGGCGAGCTGGACCTGCAGACCTACGACGGCCCCGAGGGCGTCGCGCGGCGCCTGATGAAGACCAACCCGCGCATCGCGCCGGACAAGGCGCGTTGGCTGGCGCGCCACTGGGCCGCGCCCGTGGACGCGCGCGCGGGCGAGGTCGACGCGGCCGGCGACGGCGGCCGGCGATGGGCCATCCTGGGCGATGCCGCGCACAAGGTGGTCAACGCGAACATCTACCGCGCCGACGAGGCCGTCGCCATCCACGCGTGCATCGCCGCGCCGGTGCTGGCCGTCGAGGCCGCCGACGACAGCTTCGCGCGCTGGAAGGGCCGCTACACGCGCGCCGAATACCACGCGCGGCTGGCGGCGGTGCCCGACGCCCGCATCGCGGTGGTGGCGGACGCCGGGCACATGCTGCACCACGACCAGCCCGCGCACGTCGCACGGCTGATCGAGGACTTCCTGCGGCCGCCCGCGGCCTGATCGCCCGGCGCCGACGCGCCGGTCCCGGCCGCGCCAGCGGCACCTCGCGTTCCTCTCCGACAGGGTCTCGGCACGCCGCGCTGTCAGACTCGGTGGCTTTTTCCGCCGCTTCCCTCCCGCTCGCATCCATGAACAAGACCGACTCTGTCATCGACCCGCACGCCTTCGAACGCATGCTGTCGCGCAACGTGAAGCTGCCGCTGCTGGGCGGCCTGTTCGGTGCGGTGCTGTTCGTCGCGCTGATCGCCTACCTGCTCTCGGTCATCGGCTGGGTCGAGCACACCGACCGCGTGACCCACAACGTGAGCGAGGCGCAGCGCCTGAGCGTGGACCTGGAGACCGGCATGCGCGGCTTCGTCATCACGGGCGACGACAGCTTCCTCTCCCCCTACGACAGCGCGCAGCCGCAGATCGCCAAGAGCCTCGCGCTGGTGCGCGAGATGGTCAAGGACAACCCGGCGCAGGCCGAGCGGATCGACCGCATCACGACCCTGCAGGCGGCCTGGAACCAGTACGCGAGCGAAGTCATCGCCCTGCGCCGCAACGGCGGCGACTACCTCACCGCCATGCGTCGCGGCCAGGGCAAGCGCCTGACCGACGCCATGCGCGCCGACTACGCCGAGGTCATGAACGTCGAGCAGCAGCTGCGCTTCGAGCGCAACAACCAGGCCAACAACACCAGCCTGGCCGTGATCGCCGCCTTCCTCCTTTTCACGCTCACGCTGACCGGGCTGCTGGCGTATTTCGGACGGCGGCAGCTGGTGCGCCTGTCGGAGGACTACGGGCGCACGCTGGCCCGCCAGGAGGCCGCGGCCGCCGAACTGGCCGAGCAGGCCTGGGTGCGCAGCCGCCAGACCGAACTCGCCGGACGCCTGGTGGGTGAGCTCGGATTGCGGGACGCCGGCGCCCAGGTCCTCGAATTCTTCGCCCGCCACGTCGACAGCCCGGTGGGCGCGCTGTACGCGCGCGACGGCGATGGGGCCTTCGTCCGGATCGCGAGCCACGGCTTCTCCCGCGAGGCGGAGGACTCGACCCAGGTCTTCGCCCCGAACCAGGGGCTGGTCGGTCAGGCGGCGACCGGCCGGCGCCTGCTGCGCGCGGAGCCGCTGTCGGCCGACTACCTCCAGGTCAATTCGGGCCTCGGGCACATGGCCCCGACGGCCGTGCTGCTGCTGCCGGTGGCCGCGGACGGACAGGTCAACGGCGTCGTCGAACTGGGCTTCCTCTCCAGCCCGGAGGGCCGCACGACCGAACTGCTCGAACTGGTGGCCGACGACATCGCCAACGCCATCTCGGCCGCGCGCTACCGCGAGCAGCTCCAGGAGGTGCTGGCCGAGACCCAGCAGCTCAACGAGGAACTGCAGGTCCAGCAGGAGGAACTGCGCACCTCCAACGAGGAACTGGAGGAGCAGTCGCGCGCGCTGCGCGAATCGCAGGCGACCCTGGAGAACCAGCAGGCCGAACTCGAGCAGACCAACGACCAGCTCGCCGAGCGCACCGAGGCGCTCGACCTGCGCAACGCCGCCCTGCGCCGCGTGCAGGCCGACCTGGAGGACCGCGCCAGCGAACTCCAGCGCGCGAGCCGCTACAAGTCGGAGTTCCTGGCCAACATGTCGCACGAGCTGCGCACGCCGCTCAACAGCGCCCTGATCCTGTCGAAGCTGCTGGTGGACAACCCCCAGGGCAACCTGACGCCCGAGCAGGTGCGCTTCGCCCAGTCGATCCACTCGTCGGGCAACGACCTGCTGGAGCTCATCAACGACATCCTCGACATCGCCAAGGTCGAGTCCGGCAAGCTCGACATCGTCGTCGAGACGGTGCCGCTGGCCGCGCTGGCCGACAGCCTGTCGATGACCTTCGCGCCGCTGGCGAGCCAGAAGCAGCTGGATTTCCGGATCGAGGTGGCGCCGGACGCGCCGCCGACGCTGGTCACGGACCGCCACCGGGTCGAGCAGATCCTGAAGAACCTGCTGGCCAACGCGATCAAGTTCACCGAGCACGGCACGGTGTCGCTGACGGTCGGCGCCCTGCCCGGCGGCGGCGCGAGCTTCGCCATCACGGATTCGGGCATCGGGATCGCGGCCGACCAGCAGGAGCTCATCTTCGAGGCCTTCCGCCAGGCCGACGGCACGACCAGCCGGCGCTACGGCGGCACCGGCCTCGGACTGTCGATCTCGCGCGACCTCACGCGGCTGCTCGGCGGCACGCTGGGGGTGCGCAGCACGCCCGGCGCGGGCAGCACCTTCACGCTGGGCCTGCCGGCCACCGCGCCGCAGGCGGCGAACGGCATGGGGCGCGCGGTCGCGGGCGCCGCGCCGCCGCCCGGTCCCGCCGAAGCCTCCCGCGCGCCGACGACGGCGGCCACGGGCCCGCGTGGCGCCACCTCGGCGTTCTCGACCTTCGCGTCGCCGCCACCGGCGCCGCGCACGGCCCCGCGGGCGCCGGCCGCAGGCGCCGGCACGCGTCATGACGCCCCGGTCGCTTCCGCCCCGCCCTTCGCCGACGACCGCCTGTCGACGCAGACCGAGGGCCGGCGCGTGCTGGTGATCGAGGACGAGCCCCAGTTCGCGCACATCCTCTACGACCTCGCGCACGAGCACGGCTACCGCTGCCTGGTGGCGCACGGCGCGCACGACGGCTTCGACCTCGCCGTGCAGTTCCTGCCGGACGCCGTGCTGCTGGACATGCGCCTGCCCGACGCGCCCGGCCTGAGCGTGCTGCAGCGCCTGAAGGACGAGCCGCGCACCCGCCACATCCCGGTGCACGTCATCTCGGGCACCGACCACGTCGAGACCGCGCTGCACATGGGCGCGATCGGCTATGCGATGAAGCCGACCTCGCGCGAGCAGCTGCGCCAGGTCTTCGACAAGTTCGAGCAGAAGCTCACCCAGAAGCTCAAGTCGGTGCTGCTGGTGGAGGACGACGCCATCCAGCGCGAGGCGGTGACGCGATTGATCGGCGACGAGGACATCGCCATCACGGCCGTCGAGTCGGGCGAGGAAGCGATGGCGCTGCTGCACGAGCGCGTCTTCGACGTCATGATCACCGACCTGCGACTGCCCGACATGCAGGGCAGCGACCTCCTCAAGCGCATGTCGAGCGAGGACATCCGCTCGTTCCCGCCGGTGATCGTCTACACGGGGCGCAACCTCACCCGCGACGAGGAATCCGAGCTGATGCGCTACTCGCGCTCGATCATCATCAAGGGCGCGCGTTCGCCGGAACGCCTGCTCGACGAGGTGACGCTGTTCCTGCACAAGGTCGAGGCCGACATGACCAGCGAGCGGCGCACCATGCTGCGCACCGCGCGCGGACGCGACCGCGTCTTCGAGGGCCGGCGCGTGCTGCTGGTGGACGACGACGTGCGCAACATCTTCGCGCTGACCAGCGCGCTGGAGCAGCGCGGGGCCATCGTGGAGATCGGCCGCAACGGCCGCGAGGCGCTGGAGAAGCTCGACCGCGTGCCCGACATCGACCTGGTGCTGATGGACGTCATGATGCCGGAGATGGACGGCCTGGAGGCCACGCGCCGCCTGCGCCAGGACCCGCGCTTCGCCAAGCTGCCGGTGATCACCATCACCGCCAAGGCCATGAAGGACGACCAGGAGCAGTGCCTGGCCGCCGGCGCCAGCGACTACCTCGCCAAGCCGGTCGACCTGGACCGGCTGTTCTCCCTGATGCGGGTCTGGATGCCGCGCCTGGAGCGCCTGTGACGCGGTTCGCGACGCGCACCGCGCCGCCGCCCTCGGTCACCGAGATCGAGCTGCGCCTGCTGATGGAGGCGATCTACCTGCGCTACAGCTACGACTTCCGCGACTACACGGGCGCCTCCCAGAAGCGGCGCGTGACGCACGCGCTCGGCCAGCTCGGCCTGGCGAGCATCTCCGACCTGCAGGAACGCGTGCTGCGCGATCCGGCCGTGTTCGCGCAGCTGCTGCAGTTCCTGACCGTTCCGGTGAGCGAGATGTTCCGCGACCCGGCGTACTTCCTGGCCCTGCGCCGGCAGGTGCTGCCGGTGCTGGAGACCTACCCGTCCATCAAGATCTGGATCGCCGGCTGCAGCACCGGCGAGGAGGCCTACTCGATGGCCATCATGCTGCGCGAGGAAGGCCTGCTGCAGCGCGCACAGATCTACGCCACCGACATCAACCCGGTCTCGCTGGAGAAGGCGCGCCAGGGCATCTTCCCGCTGGAGGCGGTGCGCGGCTACACCACCAACTACCAGCGCTCGGGCGGCCAGCGGGCGTTCTCCGACTACTACACCGCCGCCTACGACGCCGCGCGCTTCGACCCCTCGCTGTGCGCCGACGTGATCTTCGCCGACCACAGCCTGGCCACCGACAGCGTGTTCGCCGAGACGCAGCTCGTGTCGTGCCGCAACGTCCTGATCTACTTCAACCGCACCCTGCAGGACCGGGCGCTGGGATTGTTCCACGAGTCGCTGTGCCACCGCGGCTTCCTGGGGCTGGGCTCCAAGGAGAGCATCGACTTCTCCGGTTACGCCACCCGCTTCGGACCGCTCGCGCGGGACGAGCGCATCTACCGCAAGGCGTCATGACGGGCCCGGGGACGTCGAAGCCGCCCGCGCACGCGGCGCGGCGCGGCATCGAGGCGATCGTCATCGGCGCGTCGGCCGGCGGCATCGAGGCGCTGCTGGCGATGCTCGGCCGCCTGCCGGCCTCCTGGCGCCTGCCGGTGGTGGTGGTGGTGCACCTGCCCGAGCACCGCGAGAGCCTGCTCGCGCGGGTGTTCTCCCAGCGCCTGGCCGTGCGCGTGCTCGAAGCCGCCGACAAGGCGCCGGTCGAACCCGCCACGGTGTATTTCGCGCCGTCGGGCTACCACCTGTCGATCGAGCGCGAACGCGTCTTCTCGCTGAGCTGCGAGCCGCCGGTGCTGTGGTCGCGGCCCTCGATCGACGTGCTGATGGCGTCGGCCGCCGACGCCTACGGCGCCGCGCTGGCGGGCTTCGTGCTCACCGGCGCCAACCAGGACGGCGCCGAAGGCCTGCTGCGCATCCGCCAGGCCGGCGGCTTCACCGCCGTCCAAGACCCCGCGGACGCCGAGGTCGATACCATGCCCCGTGCGGCCCTCGGCCGCCACGCGCCGGATGCCGTGCTGCCACTGGGCGGCCTGCGCGACCTGCTCTTGCAACTGGACCCATTCCATGCCGATTGATGTCGAGAGCAAACTGCTCATCGTCGACGACCTTCCCGACAATCTCCTGGCGCTCGAGGCGCTCGTGCGCGGGCCGGAACGCCGCGTCTTCCAGGCCGCCTCCGCCGACGACGCGCTGGCGCTGATGCTGGAGCACGAGTTCGCGATCGCCATCCTGGACGTGCAGATGCCCGTCATGAACGGCTTTGAACTCGCCGAGATGATGCGCAGCACCGAGCGCACGCGCCACATCCCCATCATCTTCGTCAGCGCCGCCGGGCGCGAGCTGAACTACGCCTTCCGTGGCTACGAGAGCGGCGCCGTCGACTTCCTGCAGAAGCCGCTCGACCCGCAGGTGGTGCGCAGCAAGGTCAGCGTCTTCGTGGACCTGCACCGCCACCGCAAGGCGCTGCGCCACGAGATGGAGGCCCTGGCGGCCTCGCACCGCGAGCAGGACGCCCTGGTCCACCAGCTGCAGGCCGCGCAGACCGAACTGCAGCGCGCCGTGCGCATGCGCGACGACTTCATGTCGATGGTCTCGCACGAGCTGCGCACGCCGCTCAACACGCTCTACCTGGAGACACAGGTGCGCAAGATGCACCTCGGCCGGGGCAACCTCGCGCCCTTCTCGCCCGAGCACCTGCCGGCCATGATCGAGCGCGACCAGCGCCAGATCCAGAACATGGTGCGCCTGATCGACGACATGCTCGACGTCACGCGGCTGCGCCAGGGCGCGCTGTCGATCCGCCCGAAGCCGTTCGATCTGGCCGCGATGGCGCGCCGCGTGGTCGAGAGCCTGGCCAACCAGGCCGACGCCGTCGGCTCCACGCTGGAGCTGCACGCGCCCGCCGAGGTGCCGGGCACCTGGGACGAGTTCCGCATCGAGCAGGTGCTGACCAACCTGCTGACCAACGCGCTGCGCTACGGCGGCGGCAAGCCGGTGGCCGTCGAGGTCGCGGCCGGGGCCGGCGGCCGCGTCCGCATGAGCGTGCGCGATCGCGGCATCGGCATCGCACCCCAGGACCAGGCGCGCATCTTCGAGCAGTTCGAGCGCACCGACGACAGCCGCCGACACGCCGCCGGCCTCGGCCTGGGCCTGTTCATCACGCGCGAGATCGTGCGTGCGCACGGCGGCGCGATCACGGTGGAGAGCCGTCCGGGCGAGGGTTCGTGCTTCGAGGTCACGCTGCCGGCGCGCCCGCCGGCCGAGCCGGCGTCGCCATCGATCCCGCCCCGCGTCCCGACGACCGCGCGGGCATGAGAAAATGTGCGGTTTCCCCCGACCACTTTCAGGACACCCCATGGACGCAGAACAAATCAACCAAATCGGCGCAACCCTCTCGGACCTGAGCGTCAGGACGGTCGATCTCCGGAGGTATCTTTGACTACGATGCCAAATCCGAACGCCTGAGGACGGTCAACGCCTCGCTCGAGGACCCCACCGTCTGGAACGACCCCAAGAAGGCCCAGGAACTCGGGCGCGAGAAGAAGTCGCTCGACGACGTGGTCGTCACGCTCGACCGGCTCACCAGCGGCCTGTCGGACAACACCGAGCTCTTCGAGATGTCCAAGGCCGACGGCGACATGGACGGCCTGGCCTCCATCGCCGACGACGCCGCGCTGCTGGAAGCCGACATCAAGCAGCTCGAGTTCCGCCGGATGTTCAGCAACCCGGCCGACCCGCTCAACGCCTTCGTCGACATCCAGGCCGGCGCCGGCGGCACCGAGGCCTGCGACTGGGCCAGCATGCTGCTGCGGCAATACCTGAAGTACGCCGAGCGCAAGGGCTTCAAGACGCAGATCGAGGACGAGACGCCGGGCGACACCGCCGGCATCAAGGGCGCCACCATCAAGGTCGAGGGCGACTACGCCTTCGGCCTGCTGCGCACCGAGACCGGCGTGCATCGCCTGGTGCGCAAGTCGCCCTTCGACTCCTCGGGCGGGCGCCACACCAGCTTCGCGAGCATCTTCGTCTATCCCGAGATCGACGACTCGATCGAGATCGAGATCAATCCGTCGGACGTGCGCACCGACACCTTCCGCGCCTCGGGCGCCGGCGGCCAGCACATCAACAAGACCGACTCGGCGGTGCGGCTCACGCACATCCCGACCGGCATCGTCGTGCAGTGCCAGGACGGCCGCAGCCAGCACAGCAACCGCGACGTCGCCTGGAAGCGCCTGCGCTCGCGGCTCTACGACCACGAGATGCGCAAGCGCCAGGAAGAGCAGCAGAAGCTCGAGGACAGCAAGACCGACGTCGGCTGGGGCCACCAGATCCGCAGCTACGTGCTGGACAACAGCCGCATCAAGGACCTGCGCACCAACGTCGAGATCTCCGCCACGCAGAAGGTGCTCGACGGCGATCTCGACGCCTTCATCGAAGCCTCGCTGAAGCAGGGCGTCTGATGGCCGCGGAAAACGCCGGCAACGGCGCCCTGCCCCGCATCGAAGCCTTCATCTTCGACATGGACGGCACCATGATCGACTCCATGCCCTGGCACGCCAAAGCATGGGGCGAGTTCGCGCGCCGGCGCGGCCTGGCGCTCGACGTCGACGACCTGATGCGCCGCACCACCGGACGCAATGCGTTCGAGTGCGCCTGCGAGCTGATGGAACGCACCGTCAGCGCCGACGAGAGCGCGGCGATCACGCACGAGAAGGAATCGATCTACCGCGCGCTCTTCGGTGCCGCCTTCGCGGAGGTCGCCGGCTTCCGGGAGTTCGCGGCGCTGGCCGCCGCGCGTGGCCTGAAGGTCGCCGTGGGCACGGCGGGCGATCGCCACAACATCGAGTTCGTGATGTCGCGCCTGGGCATGGACCCGCCGCCGCTGGCCATCGTCGGCGGCGACGAGGGCCTGCCGGGCAAGCCGCAGCCGGACATCTTCCTGGAGGCCGCCCGCCGCATCGGCGTCGCGCCCGGACGCTGCGTGGTGTTCGAGGACGCGCCCTTCGGCATCGAGGCGGCACGGCGCGCCGGCATGCGCGCCGTGGCCGTCTGCACCACCCACACCCCGGCCGAACTCGCGGGGCCGCACGTCGTGGCGGCCGTGCGCACCTACGAGAACCTGGTCCTTTCCGACTTTCTGGAGACATTCGATGCTGCAACTGCGTGATGGACAGGCCCCCGTCGATCCGATGGCGGTCCTGCGCGAGGACTACGTCGCGCCGGCCTGGTGGATCGACACCGTCGAGCTGACCTTCGACCTCGACCCGGCCAAGACGCGCGTGCTCAACCGCATGCGCCTGCGCCGCAACCCCGACAGCCCCGGCGGGCCGCTGCGCCTGGACGGCGACGAGCTCAACCTCGCGCGCGTGCTGGTCGACGGCCAGGGCGCGTCGTTCCGCATCGAGGCCGACCAGCTGGTGATCGACAACCTGCCCGAGTCCTTCGAGCTGGAGATCTTCACCACCTGCTGCCCGATCAAGAACACCAAGCTCATGGGCCTGTTCGTGAGCGAGGACACCTTCTTCACGCAGTGCGAGGCCGAGGGCTTCCGCCGCATCACCTACTTCCTCGACCGTCCCGACGTGATGGCGAACTACACCGTCACGCTGCGCGCCGACAAGGCCGCCTACCCGGTGCTGCTGTCCAACGGCAACCTGGTGGACAGCGGCGAGCTGCCCGACGGGCGCCACTTCGCGCGCTGGGTCGACCCGTTCCGCAAGCCGAGCTACCTCTTCGCGCTGGTGGCGGGCCGGCTGGTGGCGCGCGAGCAGCGCATCACCACGCGCGCCGGGCGCGACCACCTGCTGCAGGTCTACGTGCGCGCGGGCGACCTCGACAAGACCGAGCACGCGATGAATTCGCTGATCCACTCGGTGCTGTGGGACGAGGCCCGCTTCGGCCTGCCGCTGGACCTCGACCGCTTCATGATCGTCGCCACCAGCGACTTCAACATGGGCGCGATGGAGAACAAGGGCCTGAACATCTTCAACACGAAGTACGTCCTGGCCAGCCAGTCCACCGCCACCGACGCCGACTTCGCCAACATCGAGAGCGTGGTCGGCCACGAGTACTTCCACAACTGGTCGGGCGACCGCGTGACCTGCCGCGACTGGTTCCAGCTGTCGCTCAAGGAGGGCCTCACGGTCTTCCGCGACCAGGAGTTCAGCATGGACCTGTGCGCCGACGCGTCGGCGCGCGCGGTCAAGCGCATCGAGGACGTGCGGGTGCTGCGCACCGCGCAGTTCCCCGAGGACGCCGGCCCGATGGCGCACCCGGTGCGGCCCGACAGCTACATCGAGATCAGCAACTTCTACACCGTCACGATCTACGAGAAGGGCGCCGAGGTCGTGCGCATGATGCAGACGCTGGTGGGCCGCGCCGGCTTCGAGCGCGGCATCACGCTGTACTTCGAGCGCCACGACGGCCAGGCCGTGACCTGCGACGACTTCGCCCAGGCCATCGCCGACGCCAACCCCGACACCGAACTCGCCCGCCTGCTGCCGCAGTTCAAGCGCTGGTACGCGCAGGCCGGCACGCCGCGCTTGGCCGCCCACGCCCGCCACGACGCCGCCGCCGGCACCTACACGCTGCGCTTCGAGCAGCACTGCCCGCCGACGCCGGGTCAGCCGACCAAGCTGCCGGTGGTCATCCCGGTCAACCTGGGCCTGCTCGACGCCGACGGCCGCGAGATCGCGCTGCGTCTGGAAGGCGAATCCGACACCGGCGACGCGCGCCCGGGCACCCGCACGCTGGTGCTGACGCAGCCGGTGGAGTCCTTCACCTTCACCGGCATCGGCGCCGAACCGGTGCCCTCGATCCTGCGCGGCTTCAGCGCCCCGGTGATCCTGGACTTCCACTACACCGACGCGCAGCTGCTCGCCCTGCTCGCCCACGACACCGACCCGTTCAACCGCTGGGAGGCCGGCCAGCGCCTGGCCTTGCGCAGCGCGATCGCCGCCATCACCGGCCACGGCACGAACCCCGGCGGCGACGATGCGGTGCTCGATGCCAGCTATGTCGACGCCATGCGCGGCGTGCTGCGCGACGCGACCCTGGACGCGGCATTCAAGGAACTGGTGCTCACGCTGCCCTCGGAGACCTACGTCGCCGAGCAGCTCGACGTGGTCGACCCCCAGCGCGTCCACGTCGTGCGCGAAGCCATGCGCGCGCAGCTCGCCACCGCGCTCGCGGCCGAGTGGGCGGCGGTCTACGACGAGAACCACGACACCGGCGCCTACACGCCCGACCCGCGCTCGTCCGGACGGCGCGCGCTGGCCGGCATGGCGCTGTCGAACCTCTGCCTGGCCGCGCGCCGCTCCGGCGACACCGTCTGGCCCGGACGGACCCTGCAGCGCTTCAAGGACGCGGCCAACATGACCGACCGCTTCAATGCGCTGGCCGCCCTGGTCTCGTCGGGTCACCCGCTGGCCGAGCCGGCGCTGGCCCGCTTCCACGCCCTGTTCAAGGGCGAGGCGCTGGTCATCGACAAGTGGTTCTCGCTGCAGGCCGGCGCGCCCGACCGGGGCGGCGACGTGCTGCCGCAGGTGCGGGCGCTGATGAAGCACCCCGACTTCTCGCTCAAGAACCCCAACCGCGCCCGCAGCGTGATCTTCAGCTACTGCAGCGCCAACCCCGGGGCGTTCCATCGCGCCGACGCCTCGGGCTACGTGTTCTGGAGCGACCGCGTGATCGAGCTGGACGCCATCAATCCCCAGGTGGCGGCCCGCCTGGCGCGCGCGCTCGACCGCTGGAACAAGCTCGCCGAGCCCTACCGCGGCGCGGCGCGCGAGGCGATCGTCCGGGTGGCCAACCGGCCCGGCCTGAGCAAGGACACGCAGGAAGTCGTCAACCGCGCCCTGGCCGATCCGGCCGGCGCGACCTGAAATTTTCGATCGAACCGAAGGACCCGAGAAACATCATGGCCCCTACACAGAAGATTTCCCTCACCCGCTATCTCGTCGAGAAGCAGCGCGCCGACGGGCTCATCCCCGGTCAGTTGCGGCTGCTGCTCGAAGTGGTCGCGCGCGCCTGCAAGAGCATCAGCCAGGCCGTCACCAAGGGCGCGCTCGGCAGCGCCCTGGGCACCGCCGAGAGCCAGAACGTGCAGGGCGAGATCCAGAAGAAGCTGGACATCATCGCCAACGAAGTGCTCATCGAGGCCAACGAATGGGGCGGTCACCTCGCGGCCATGGCCAGCGAGGAGATGGACAGCATCTACGTCGTGCCCAACCGCTATCCGCAGGGCGAATACCTGCTGCTGTTCGATCCCCTGGACGGCTCCAGCAACATCGACGTCAACGTCAGCATTGGCACCATCTTCAGCGTGCTGAAGAAGCCCGAGGGCCATCCGGGCGTGCAGGAGGCCGACTTCCTGCAGGCCGGCGCCAAGCAGGTCGCCGCGGGCTACTGCATCTACGGCCCGCAGACCACGCTGGTGCTCACCGTGGGCAACGGCGTGGTCATGTTCACGCTCGACCACGAACAGGGCTCGTTCATCCTGACGCAGGAGGACATCCAGATCCCGGCGGACACGAAGGAGTTCGCGATCAACATGAGCAACCAGCGGCACTGGGACGAGCCGGTGAAGCGCTACATCGACGAGTGCCTGGCCGGCAAGGAAGGTCCGCGCGGCAAGGACTTCAACATGCGCTGGATCGCCAGCATGGTGGCCGACGTGCACCGCATCATGATGCGCGGCGGCGTGTTCCTGTATCCGTGGGACAAGCGCGAGCCCGACAAGCCGGGAAAGCTGCGCCTGATGTACGAGGCCAACCCGATGGGCTGGCTCGTCGAACAGGCCGGCGGCGCGGCGACCAACGGCCGCGAACGCATCCTGGACATCCAGCCGACGAAGCTGCACCAGCGCGTGAGCGTCATCCTCGGCTCGAAAAACGAGGTCGAGCGCGCGACACGCTTCCACGATCCGCTATAATCGAAGGCTTAGCCGGTGTAGCTCAGTCGGTAGAGCAGCTCATTCGTAATGAGAAGGTCGGGTGTTCGATTCATCTCTCCGGCACCACTCTGAAAGCCCCTGATTTCGTCAAGAAGTCAGGGGCTTTTTTCATGCGTCTCCGATTCTGAGGGGCGCCGGGTCCGCCGATCCATTCCCCCATGGGTGACGTGCGATTCGTCGGGGCGTTCGACGATCGGACGAGCACGCGCCACGATGGTGTCGTCGCCCGGGCCGTGACCGGTCGCTGTCATACCGGCGACGCGGAAATCCTCGATCGTCGAGGTTCCGCCACGGCGTCCCCGTCCCTCCTCCCAGGCTCGGCGGCGGCCGTCGACCGACCCGATCGATTCATGGAGAGGACGCCCGATGGACGCGCTCAATCTTTACCTCTTCCAGGCGATGGCCGCCGGCTTCGAGCCGCACCCGCTGCTGCTGTCGTGCGCGACGACCATCTCCAGCGTCTCCGGCTGGGCCTGTCTGGCCGTTCTTGCCTGGACGGTCGGCTCGCGTCCCGGCCAATTTCCCACCGTGCTGGTCACGCTGGCCGTGGGAGGCGTGATCTCGCTGTTCGCACGCGACCTCGCATCGGCACTGGACGTGCCCCGTCCCTTCATGCGGGGCCTGTCGCCGCTCTACGTTCCCCACGGGTTGCGGCCCGGTCTGCCCAGCACCCACGCCTCGGTGATGTTCACGATGGCCTTCATGGTCCTGCTGCGGCGCTCCGCTTCGGACGCCGGCGCCGTGCTGCTGGTCGTGGCCGTGCTGACGGGCTGGTCACGCATCTACCTGGGCATCCACTTTCCGGCCGACATCGCGGCGGGCATCGTGCTGGCGGCCCTGACCGCCGCCGCGTGGGCGGTCGTCGCCCGGCCCTGGCGCGACCGTCTGGCGCGGACTTCGAGGTCCGCCACCCACTGAGCGCTTCGGCCCGGATGCCCTCGGCTCGAAGGCGCCCGGTCCCCTGGCGACACGGCGCGTGGATCAGGGGTCGCCCCGCGGCCGGCCCGATCCCGGGAGAACGGCGGGTCGTGCGATCCGTCCCGCGCCTCCGACCACGCCGGAGGCGTGAGCCTCCGACGCCCGGGCCACGCGCGGCTCAGATCCAGCCGGCCCGCCGGAACCGGTAGAACGTCACGCTGCCCGCCGCGGCGATGATGCCCAGCGCCACCGCGTAGCCGTAGCGCCACTTGAGTTCCGGCATGTGCTCGAAATTCATGCCCCAGATGCCGGCGAACGCCGTGCAGATCGCGAAGATCGCCGCCCAGGCCGCGAGCCGCTTGGTCACCTCGCCCTCGTTGATCGTGACCATCGACAGGTTCACCTGGATGGCCGTGCCGATGGTGTCGCGCATCGCATCGATGGACGCGTTGATCCGCACCAGATGGTCGCTCACATCGCGGAAGTATTCCTGCGACCCCATGCAGATCTGCGGCACGCGACCGCCATGGAGCTTGCCCGAACCTTCCAGGAGCGGGGCCACCGCGTGCCGCAGCACCATGGCGCGTTGCTTGAGTTCGTAGAGGCGCTGGATGTTCGCCCGTGGCGCATCCTCGGAGAAGATCTGCTTCTCGATGTTCTCGAGTTCGTCCTCCAATGCGTCGATGACCGGGAAGTACCGGTCGACCACCGCATCCATCAAGGCATAGAGGACGAAGCCCGCGCCGTTGCGCAGGAGATCGGGCTCGCGCTCGCACCGCGCCCGAACCCCCAGGAATCCGGTGCTGCTCTGATTGCGGACCGACAACACGTAGTTCGGACCCACGAACACGTTCAGTTCGCCGACCAGGAAATCCTTCGCGTCCTGGGGATCCGGCTGGAGCAGGTGAAGCACCACGAACAGCGAATCACCGTACTCCTCGATCTTGGGTCGCTGATGACCATGGCGCGCGTCCTCGATGGCCAACTCGTGCAGACCGAACTCCTCGCCCATTTCATCGAGTTCCTCGGGCGTCGCATCCTGCATGGCGACCCACACGAAACAGCCGGGCTGGGAAACGTATTCGCTGATGTCGGCGGCGGAAATGTCGCGGAGCTTGGCGCCATCCTGGTAGGCAACGCAATTGATTAGCATGGAAATTGACCGATGGTGATCTCGAGTCGTCCATTATCCGTTTCGTGCCATCGGTCCAATGCGCGTGTTTCCACCCGGTGCCGCGCATTGCGTCACGGCGACGGCGTGGTCGGGGCATGGTTGCGGCGTGGTCCAGAATGCCGCTGCGCGACGCCGGACTTCCGAGTCGCGACCGCTTCCCCATCCATCGAGAAAACCAAACATGAACGTCCCCATCGTGCGCGACATCGCGATTCGACTGCTCGCAGGCGCCGCGGTCGCAATGTCGTCCGGATGCGCATCGACGCTCGCGCTGGATCGCATGGTGCTGGCCTACGATCAATCGACGACGGACAGCGTCTCCAAGCAGTTGCTGCTGAACATCGCACGGGCGCGCCACAACCAGCCCATCCATTTCACGTCGGTGTCCAACATCACCGCCACCTACCGCTTCGCCGTCAATGCCGGGGTCGGCGGGGCCGTCACGGGCGATCGGGGCAACCTGCTGGTTCCCGCGTTGGGCGGCAGTGCCGAGGAGAATCCCACCATCAGCATCCTGCCCATGCAGGGCGACGAGTTCACGCAGCGGCTCCTCACGCCGTTCGAGGAACAGAAGCTCACGCTGCTGCTGCGCCAGGGCTACGACGTCGACTCGCTCCTACGATTGCTGGGCAGCGAATTGCGGCTTCAGGACAACGACCCCAAGTCACCCAGCGTCCATCACAACCGTCCTTCGGACCTGCAGGGCTACCGGGTCTTCCGGCGTGTCATGGCGCATCTGTCGTCGATCCAGGATCGGCACGCCCTGCACGTGGAGCCCTTGTTCTTCCAACGCATCTGGAGCGTTCCCGCCGAGCTCGTCACGCCCGAGTCCTTTCAGACGGTGTACAAGGATTTCTCGCTGAAACTGCAGCCCGATCGGCGTGCCTACGTGGTGTCCAAACCCGTCAGCGGCCGCATCATGATCACCAACTTCAACCCTGGCGTGCTGTCCAACGACGAACGCCTGGAACTTCACGCGGCGGCCGAGGACGCACCGACCAACGAGATCCTCCTGGACATCCGCGCCGGGCATCCCGGCGGCGAGTATCCGATGCGGGGCCGGCTGAGGTTGCGCAGTTTTCACGAGGTCCTCACCTTCCTCGGACGCGGCATGCAGGAGGAGCCGGAATTCGACGTGCCTCCGGATGCGCGCTCTCCCCTCATCAAGGACAACCCCGCGAGCACCTTGAGGATTCAGGAATCGACGGGACGGCCCGACCGGCTCGAGACTTCCGTGGCCTACGAGGGCCGGTATTTCTACGTCAGGGACGGCGATGGCTATCCGTGGGACCGGAAAGCCTTCAGTCTCCTGTACCAGCTTTTCCAGATGACCGTATCACCCGCCGCACAGGCGGGGCCGACCATCACGATCGCCAAATGACCATTGCGGTCGTCGGCCCGACGGTTCCCGCGTCGGTGTCGCCACGGCGCCGGACGGCATGTCCGACAATCCGCACGGCCAATTCCGGACACCGGATTCGACGGGCGATCGATCGCCTGCGATCACGGGCCATCGGCGCTATCTTTTCAGTGCCCAATAGACAAGCATCGCCAATGCGACGGCGATCAGTGGCCATGCCCTGGCGACGCTCCGAAGGGTGCGTCGCAACCAGGGGACCGAGCGGCGATCCTCGTCGCGACGGCGAAGCTCCGCCGACTCGGTCCTCGTCCTGTCGGCGATCCGTTCGAAGTCGTCTTCCATGATTTCTCCCCTGCAATGGACACGTGGTCGCAATGGCACGAACCGTCGTCGACGGGCGCGGGAATTGTAGGTGTCGCAATGCCGAGCGACTTGAATAATCGAGTCGATCCATCGATTCCTCCAAGTCATCCTGGCGTCATGTTCGGCTTCTAGCCTTTGCGCATTCCACGACGCGCGAGACTTGCAATGCCGAAGACCAAGATTGATGCGAAGCTCGCAATTGCGCTTCTGACGACCCTCGTCACCGCCTGTGGCGGCGGGGACGGCAGCGACAACGCCACCGCCGCGACGGCGACGCCCGTCGCAGTGGCGACGCCGGTCCCCGCGGCGACGCCGGCGCCCGCCGTTCCGGCCACCATGAGCATCAAGCTCATTGCCTTCAACGACCTGCATGGCAACCTCGAGCCGCCCCGGACGTCGATCGCGGCGCCTTCGTCCACCGGCGGCACCGTGGCGGTTCCAGCGGGCGGGGCGGCCTACCTGGCATCGGCGATCGCGTCGCTGAAGGCGAAGAATCCGAACCATGCCGTGGTCTCGGCGGGCGACATGATCGGTGCCTCCCCCCTGGTCTCGGCCCTGTTCCTGGACGAGCCGACCATCGAGGCCGTCAATGCGATGAAGATCGATTTCAACGCGGTGGGAAACCACGAGTTCGACAAGGGCCAGACCGAATTGCTGCGGATGAAGAACGGCGGCTGCGCGAAGAACACCGCGCTCGATCCCTGCAAGGTCAACAAGGCCTTCCCGGGTGCCAACTTCGGCTTTCTCGCGGCCAACACCGTGAAGCCGGATGGCACCACCCTGTTCCCGGCGACCGGCGTCAAGACCTTCGTTCAAGGTGGCGCCACGGTGAAGGTCGGCTTCATCGGCATGACGCTCAAGGGCACGCCGAACATCGTGACGCCGGCCGGCGTGGCCGGGCTGACCTTCAGGGACGAAGCCGACACGGCCAATGCGCTCATTCCCGGTCTTCGCGCACAGGGCGTCGATGTGATTGTGGTGGTGGTGCACGAAGGCGCCACGACGACCGCCGGCTACAACGACAAGAACTGCACCGGTCTCAGCGGGGACCTCCTGCCGATCCTCGATCGCCTGGATGCCAGCGTCGATGTCGTCGTCTCGGGTCACACCCATCGCGCCTACGTGTGCGACCGCGCGAAGACCAGCGCGGCCAAGCCCTTCCTGCTGACCAGCGCGGGCCAGTACGGCACGCTGGTCACGGACATCGACCTCACGGTCGACACCTCGACGCGGCGGGTGACGGCCAAGCGCGCCGACAACGTGATCGTCCAGGGCGAGCCCTATGTCGCCGGGACGAGCACCGTGGCGCTGACCAGCGAGTACCCCCGCTTCGAGAAGAACGCGGAGATCGCCAACCTCGTCACGCAGTACCTGAGCGTCGCCCAGCCCCTGGTGGCCCGCGTGACGGGTCGGCTGACCGCACCGGCCACGCGCACCAGTTCGCCGTCGCGCGAGACCTCGATGGGCAATCTCATCGCGGACGCGCAACTCGCCGCGACGGCGCCGGCCGCCAAGGGCGGCGCGCAGATCGCCTTCATGAACCCCGGTGGGGTCCGGGCCGACCTGGTGCCGGCGGCCAATGGCGACGTCACCTACGGCCAGCTGTTCGGCGTCCAGCCGTTCGGCAACAGCCTGGTCGTGAAGACCATGACCGGTGCCCAGATCCGCGCGCTGCTGGAGCAGCAATTCAACAGCGGCTCCAACACCGTGTCCGCGCCCCGCGTGCTGGCGCCTTCCAATGGGTTCACGTACGCGTACGACCTCGCCGCCCCGGCGGGTTCGCGCATCTCGGCCCTGTCGCTCGACGGCACGCCCCTGGGCGATGCCACGTCCTACCGGGTCACGATGAACAGCTTCCTGGCCACGGGCGGCGACAACTTCACGGTCTTCAACGAAGGCACCCAGACCTTGGGCGGCGACCAGGACGTGGACGCCCTCGAGGCCTACATCAGGTCCGCCGGCGCATTGGTCCCTCCCGCGGCGTCGCGGATCCGGAACCTCGCGGGATCCTGAGCCGCGCGCGGACGCCGCCCGCCGGCCCGCCGGGTGCCGACGTGGGCGCCCGGGCGGTCGGCCTCCGACGCACGGCGCTTCACGCACCCGTCACACGCGCTGCTTCCAATGGCGTCACTCCCTCCCGAAAGCCTCCCCGTGCGCAAGAACAACACGCCATCGCCATCGCCATCGCCATCGCCTTCGTCCATCGACGCCGATCCACGGGACCTCGCCAATCGGCGGCGTCGTGATTTCCTCGATTTCCTGGTCCGGTCGTCGTCCAGCGCGCTGGCGCTGGCAGCCGCGGGATCCCTGGCGGCGTGCGGCGGAGGAAGCGACGACGACGCGCCGGCCGCGACCCCCGCGCCGGGCACGCCCGCGTCGACGCCGGCCGTGTTCGCGTTCGGCGTCGCCAGCGGCGACCCCCTGGCCGACCGCGTCATCCTCTGGACGCACGCCAAGGTGCCCGCCAGCGTCGCCGACGTCCGCTTGAACTGGGAGGTCGCGACGGACGCCGCCTTCACCGCCGTCGTTCGCAGCGGCACGGTCACGGCCACCGAGGCCACGTCCTTCACCGCGAAGGTGGACGCGACCGGCCTGAGCGCCGGCGCCAGCTATTTCTACCGCTTTCGCGACCTCACCGGCGCGTCCTCGACCGTGGGCATCACGCGCACCCTGCCTGCCGCCGGCGTGGCATCGGTGAAGCTGGCGGTGTTCTCCTGCGCCCTGTATTCGGAGGGCTACTTCCACGCCTACGACGCGGCCGCCAAGTCCGACGCCCTGTACGCCTTGCACCTGGGCGACTACATCTACGAGTACGGTTCCGATCCGAAGAAGTACGGCAACGCCAGCATTCCGGGCAACCGGATCGCCAGCCCGGCCAACGACATCGTGACGATGAACGACTACCGCACGCGGCACGCGCTGTACAAGTCGGACCTCAGCCTCCAGGCGGCGCACGCCCGCATGCCCTGGATCACGGTGTGGGACGACCACGAGTTCGCCAACAACGCCTACGTCAACGGCGCGGAAAACCACGATCCCGCCACGCAGGGCGACTGGGTCACGCGCAAGAACATCGCCGCCAGGGTCTATCACGAGTGGATGCCGATCCGCACGCCCGATCCGGCCGACCTCCTGAAGATCTACCGGCGCTTCGAGTTCGGCCGCGTCCTGACGCTGCACATGCTCGACACCCGCATCGAAGGCCGCGACCGGCAGTACGACGGCTTCGGCGACGCCGACGGCGGCACGGCGCGTTACCTGGCGGGATTGACGCCCGACGCGACGGGCGTCCGGCCCGACGCGTCTCGCCGGATGATGAGTGCCGCGCAGCAGGACTGGCTGGTCGACGGCATGAGAGGTTCCACGGCGACCTGGCAGGTGCTGGGCAATCAGACCCTCATGGCCCGCATGTGGCTTCCGGCGTCCGTCCTGGGCGCGGTCGCGGCCAATCCGTCGGGCGCTCCGGCCGCCATCTCGGCGTTCCTGGGGGCCAAGGCGGCGCGCGCCGCCGGTGGTCCGAACCTGCTGACGCCGGCGCATGCGGCGCTCCTCGACCCGGCGACGAACCCGCGCGTGCCGTACAGTCTCGACGCCTGGGACGGTTATCCGGCACAGCGCGAGGCGATCCTGCAGGCGGCCAAGGCGCAGGGCAAGCGCCTGGTCACGCTGTCGGGCGATTCGCACAACGGCTGGTTCACCTACCTCACGAGCCTGAACCAGGAGAAGCTGGGCATCGAGTTCGCCGGGACGTCCGTGACGTCGACCGGATTCGAGAGCGCCGGCCTGGGCGCCCTGGCCAGTTCGATCGACGGCAGCGCGCTGGTGCCCCAGCTGGGCACCGCCGCGCTCGGCGCGGGCCTGGGTCTGATCGACGATGTCGCGTACTGCGACACGACGCGCCGCGGCTATCTCTCGATGACGTTCTCGCTCGGCGAAGTCAGGGCCGAGTATGTCTTCGTGAGCAGCGTGAAAGCGCCGACGTACACCGTCGCGCTCGGCCGCACGGTCACGGTGCCGGCGTCGTCGGCGGGCATCGCGGCGCCGACGATCGCCTGACGGTGGCTTGACGGCCGAGCCGGCGCGGGCCCGGGGTCCGCTTCGAGTCGCGGCACGCGTGCGCCGTCTTCACGGCGCTGTCACCCGGGTTGCCTAGGCTCGGGGACTTCGCCCTCGGGACCCCGTCGAACCATGCACTTCCAATCTCTCCGCCACCTCGCCACCGCCACCGCGCTCGGCTGCCTCGCCGCCCTGAACGGCTGCGGCGGCGGCAACGACGACGACGGTCCTGCCGAACGCCGCGTGGGTTCGCTCAAACTGATCGGCCAGCAGGTGCTGCCCCGACGCGGCGAGTTCCAGGGCACCGTCGTGGGAGGCTTGTCCGGCATCGACTACGACGCCGTCAACGACCGTTACGTGCTCGTCTCCGACGATCGCACCGCCACCGATTCGGCGCAGCCCCCCCGGATATACACCGCGCGCCTGGACTTCGACGCCCAGCGATTCACCAGCGTCCGGATGCTGTCGACCTTCAGCATGAAGCAGCCCGATGGCGCGACCTATCCGAAGGTGCCCGACCTGCTGACCCCCGACCCCGAGGCCGTGCGGCTCGATCCGGTCTCCGGCAACTACCTGTGGACCAGCGAGGGAGAGCGGACACCGGCCACCGCCACCACGGCGCAGCGCCTGATCGACCCGTTCATCCGGGAGATCACGGCCGATGGCGCCCACGTCCGCGAGTACGCGTTGCCGGCGATGTTCAGGATGTCGGCCGCCGAGCGCGGGCCGCGCAGCAACCTGGTCTTCGAGGGATTGACCGTCACGCCCGACCGCACCAGGACCGTCGTGCTCGCCGAAGGACCGCGGTACGAAGACGGCCCGGCGCCGACCCCGACGGCGGGTGCGGTGTCCCGCATCACCGTGTTCGATCGCGCGACCGGCACGGCCCAGGCGCAGTACGCCTACCCGGTGGAACGCGTCCAGGCCGAACCCGTGCCGGCCGGACAATTCGCCGTGAGCGGCGCCACCGAGATCCTGGCGATCACCGACACCCGCTTCCTGGTCCTGGAGCGCAGCTTCTCCGTCGGCGTCGTCGGCAACCAGGTCCGGCTCTACGAGATCGACGTGAGTCGAGCGACCGATGTATCGAACACGCCCGCGCTCGCCGGGGCCGGCTACGCGCCGGTCACCAAGCGCCTGGTGCTGGACTTCGAGACGCTGAAGGCGTCGCTGGGAGGCATCGCCAACCTGGAAGGCATGACGTTCGGCCCCAGGCTGCCCAACGGCCACGACTCGCTGGTCGTCGTGGCGGACGACAACTTTCCCACGGCGGATTCGCCGACGGACCGCAACCAGTTCCTGGTCTTCGACGTCCAGCCCTGACCGGCGGCCCGGCGGCGGCGCCGGGCCGCGTTCCGTCATCACGGCGACACATGGCGGCGTTTCAATGTAATCGATTACATGAAACCGACCCGCCCTTGAACATCCAGGACGTTGCCCGCCGCGCGGGCGTCTCCGTCGCGACCGTCTCGCGCGCCTTCAACCTGCCCGACCGGGTGGCCCCGGCCACGCGCGAGCGCGTGGAACGCATCGCCCGCGACCTCGGTTACCTGCCGAACGTGAGCGCCCGTGCCTTGCGCACCCAGCGCAGCCGCGTGCTCGGCATCGTGCTTCCCACGCTGCTCAATCCGGCCTTCGCCGAGTGCCTGCAAGGCATCGCCGAGACCGCCGCCGCCGGTGGTTACGCGATCCTTCCCGTCACCACCGGCTACGCGCTGGACCGGGAAGCGCACGCGGTCGCCCAGCTCATCGCCAGCAATGTCGACGGGATGATCCTGGTGGTGTCCAGTGCGTCCGATGCGGTGGCGCTGCGGCGGCTCCACGACGCCGGGGTGCCCTACGTCCTGGCCTACAACCGGCATCCCGCGCACCCCTGCGTGTCGGTCGACGGTGAAACGGCGGCGGCCGAGGTCGTGGCCCGCCTGGCCGGGCTGGGACACCGGCGCATCGCGATGGTCAGCGGCACGCTGGCCGTGTCCGACCGCGCGCAGCAGCGCTTCGCCGGCTTCCGGCGTGGCATGGCCGAGGCCGGCCTGGCGACGCCGCCCCTGGTGGAAGTGCCGTTCGTCGAACGCGCGGCGGAGACCCTGCGCGAACTCCTGCAGGCCCCCTCGCGCCCCACCGCCCTCTTCTGCTCCAACGACCTGCTGGCGATCCGCTGCCTTCGCGCGGCTCACGGCAGCGGGCTGCGGGTCCCGCACGACCTGACCGTGGTCGGCTTCGACGGCATCGCGCTCGGCGAAGAACTGACGCCCGCCCTGAGCACCGTGGTGCAGCCCAACCGCGACATCGGCCGCCACGGGGTCGAGCTCCTGCTGCGCGCGCTGGCCACCGGCGAGGCGCCGACGGCCGCGTCCAGCCTGACCCTGCCGCATGCCTTCCGGGAAGGCGAATCCTGCGGCGTCGCCCGCTCCGGCGTGCCCTGACGCTTCCTCACGTCCCGTCCCATCCTTTTCATCGATCCAAGCAAGGAGTTCCGCATGTCCTCGACCCTCCAACGAATCGCCCGCCTGGGCGTGCTGGCCGCCGGCCTGGCCGCCGCCAGCGTCTCCATGGCCCAGACGGCCCTCTGCTACAACTGCCCGACCGAATGGGCCGACTGGGGCACGCAGCTGCGCGCGATCAAGGCGAAGACCGGCGTCACGGTGCCGCCCGACAACAAGAACTCCGGCCAGTCGCTGGCCCAGCTGGTGGCCGAGAGGGCCAGCCCGGTCGCCGACATGACCTACCTGGGCGTGACCTTCGCGATCCAGGCGAAGCGGGACGGCGTCCTCGCGCCCTACCAGCCGGCCCACTGGAAGGACATCCCCGACGGCCTGAAGGACCCGGCCGGCCACTGGTTCTCGATCCATTCGGGCACGCTCGGCTTCATGGTCAACGTCGACGCGCTCAAGGGCAAGCCGGTGCCGACGTCGTGGGCCGACCTGCTCAAGCCCGAGTACAAGGGCCTGATCGGCTACCTCGATCCGGCGTCCGCCTTCGTCGGCTATGTCGGCGCGGTGGCCGTCAACGAGGCGCGCGGCGGCACGCTCGACGACTTCGCCCCGGCCATCGACTACTTCAGGGCCCTGCAGAAGAACGAGCCCATCGTGCCCAAGCAGACCTCCTACGCGCGCGTGCTGTCGGGCGAGATCGCCATCCTGCTCGACTACGACTTCAACGCCTACCGCGCCAAGTACAAGGACAAGGCCAACGTCGCCTTCGTGATCCCGGCCGAAGGCACGGTCGTGGTGCCGTACGTGATGAGCCTGGTCGCCGGCGCGCCGCACGCCGCCGACGCGAAGAAGGCGCTGGACTTCGTGCTGTCCGACGAAGGTCAGGCAATCTGGGCCAAGGCCTACCTGCGCCCGGTCCGCGCCGGCGCGATGCCCAGGGAGATCGAGGCGCAGTTCCTGCCCGCCGCCCAATACCAGCGCGCCAGGACCGTCGACTACGCCCGGATGGCCGCCGCGCAGCGCGCCTTCTCCGACCGCTACCTGAAGGAGGTGCGTTGAAGTCGCGCCAGCGCTGGCTGCTGCTGGGCTGCGCGGCCCCGGCCGGCGCCTTCTTCCTGCTGTTCTGGCTGCTGCCGGCCACGCGCCTGCTCGCGTTGCCGGCGCAACGGGGCTGGGCCACCTATTTCGTCGTCCTCACCGACGGCCGCTACCTCGCGAGCATGGCGCAGACCGTGGCGCTGTCGCTGGTCGTGACGCTGGCGACGCTGGTGCTCGGCGGCGCGGTCGGCATCTACCTGGCGCGGCGCGATTTTCCGGGCAAGCGGGTGCTGCTGTCGCTGCTGACCCTGCCGCTGTCGTTTCCCGGCGTGATCGTCGGCTTCTTCGTGATCCTGCTGGGCGGACGGCAAGGGCTGGTGGCCGATCTCTCGGACGCGCTCACCGGCCACCGCGTCACCTTCGCCTACGGCCTGCTCGGGCTGTTCGTGGCGTACCTGTACTTCTCCCTGCCGCGCGCCATCGCGACCTATGCCGCGGCGGCCGGCGCGATGAACCTGCAGCTGGAGGAAGCCGCGCGCTCGCTCGGCGCCTCGCGCCTGCGGGTGGTGCGCGACGTCTGGCTGCCGGAGCTGGCGCCGACCACGCTGGCCTGCGGCGCGATCCTGTTCGCGACCTCGATGGGCGCCTTCGGCACGGCGTTCACGCTGGCGAGCAAGTTCGAGGTGCTCCCGATCACGATCTACAACGAGTTCACCAACCACGCGAACTTCGCGCTCGCGGCCTCGCTGTCGATCGCGCTGGGCAGCGTGACCTGGCTGGTGCTGTTCGTGGCACGCCAGTTCGGCGGCGGCCCGGTCGCTCGCTGAGGAGGCCGCCATGCGCAACGACACGCCAAACCGGGCGCCGGTGCTGTTCGCGGTGACGGCCCTCGTCAGCTTCTTCATGATCGCGCCGATGCTGCTGTCGGTGATGGCGGGGCTGGTCGTCAACTACGGCGCGGGCCTGAAGAGCGGCCTCACGCTGCGCTGGCTCGGCGAGGTCTGGGAGGTCTACGGCGGCACGGTCGGCTGGTCGCTGGCGCTGGCGGTGGCCTGCGTCGCGCTGACGGTCGTGCTCGGCGTGCCCTGCGCCTACGCCATCGCGCGCAGCCGTTCCCGGGCGGCGCGCGCCTTCGAGGAGCTTCTGACGCTGCCGGTCGCGGTGCCGGGCCTGGCGACGGCGCTGGCGCTGATCCTCGCCTACGGGCAGATCGGCGCGTTCCGCCAGAGCTTCGCCTTCATCCTGGTGGGCCACGTCGTCTTCACGCTGCCGTTCATGGTGCGGACCGTGGCCTCGGCCTTCCAGCGCCACGACCTGGTCGCGCTCGAGGAAGCCGCCCGCACGCTGGGCGCGAGCTTCCGCCAGCGCTTCATGGGCATCCTGGTGCCCGCCGTGTTCCCGGCCATCGTCGCGGGCGGCCTGATGGTCTTCACGCTGTCGGTGGGCGAATTCAACCTGACCTGGATGCTGCACACCCCGCTCACCCGCACGCTGCCCGTCGGCCTGGCCGACAGCTACGCCTCGATGCGGCTGGAGGTCGGCTCGGCCTACACGCTGGTGTTCTTCATCGTCATCCTCCCGGTGCTGTGGGGCCTGCAGTCCCTCGCCCACCTGCTGCAACAACGCCATGGAACTTGAACGCATCCCGATCGACATCGACCACGTCGCCAAGACCTACGCCGACGGCACGGTCGGCCTGCGGCCGACCTCGCTGCACGTCGAACCCGGCGAGGTGCTGGCCCTGCTGGGGCCCTCGGGCTGCGGTAAGACCACGCTGCTGCGCCTCATCGCCGGGCTGGAGACGCTCGACGACGGCGGGCGCATCGCCTTCGGCGGACAGGACGTGACGCACCGGCCGGTCGAGCAGCGCGGCGTCGGCATGGTGTTCCAGAGCTACGCGCTGTTTCCGCAGATGAGCGTGGCGGCCAACATCGGCTACGGGCTGCGCATCCGCGGTGTCGCCAAGCGCGACGCGCAGCGCACGGTCGGCGAACTGGTCGACCTGGTGCGGCTGAACGGCCTGGAGGACAAGCGCCCGGGCGAGCTGTCGGGCGGCCAGCGGCAACGCGTGGCGCTGGCGCGCGCGGTGGCGGTGCGCCCGCGCGTGCTGCTGCTCGACGAGCCGCTGGCGGCGCTGGACGCCAAGCTCAAGGAATCGCTGCGCGACGAGCTGGCCGAACTGCTGCGCCGGCTGCACATCACCGCCGTCCACGTCACGCACGACCAGCAGGAGGCGATGGCCATCGCCGACCGCCTGGCGGTGATGCGCGCCGGGCGCATCGTGCAGGTCGGCCGCGGCGAGGACCTGTACCGCTCGCCGGGCGATCCCTTCGTCGCGGAGTTCCTCGGGCGGGTGAACCGCATCGAGCGCTCGGAGCAGGACGTCGTCCAGGGCACCCTCCCGTTCGGCGGCCGGACGCTCGCCTGCCCTTCGGCCTGGATGGGTCATCGCATCCTGCTGCTGCGCCCCGAGGACGTCCAGGTGGGACCGCGCAGCGCCGTCGAATCCGGCCCGTCGGGCTGGGGCGTGGCGCAGGTCCGGCAGCGCACCTTCCTCGGCGACCGGGTGCAGTTGCGCCTGGGCCTCGCCGACCAGCCGGCGCTGCTGGCCGACGTCGCGCGCGACACGCCGTACCGGGTCGGCGACGAGGTCGGCGTGCGCATCCAGCCCGAACGCCTCATGACCTCCGAACAGGAACCCGCCCCATGACCCCGACCTTCCTCGTCCAGCTCACCGACCCGCACATCCGCGAGCCCGGTCGGCTGGCCTACGGCCGCATCGACACCGCGCCCTACCTGCGGCGCGCGGTCCAGAGCGTGCTGCGCCTGCGCCAGCGGCCCGACGCGGTGGTCGTCACCGGCGACCTGAGCGATTTCGGCCGTGCCGCAGAGTACGCCCACCTGGCCGAGCTGCTGGCACCGCTGGCCATGCCGGTCTACCTGATGCCGGGCAACCACGACGACCGCGACCAGCTGCGCCGCAGCTTCCCGACGCACGGCCACCTCGGCGCGGGCGGCGGCTTCGTCCAGTACGGCGTGAAGGTGGGCGGCCTGCGCCTGATCACGCTGGACACCTGCGTGCCCGGCCACAGCCACGGCTCGCTCGATGCCCAACGGCTGGACTGGCTCGCGCGGGAACTCGCCGCCTGCCGGGGCGAGCCGGTGATCATCGCCATGCACCATCCACCCTTCCGCACGCTGATCGGCCACATGGACGACATCGGCCTGCGCGAAGGCGGCGCCGAGCTGGAGGCACTGGTCGCGCGCCATCCCAACGTCGAGCGCGTGATCTGCGGCCACCTGCACCGGGCGATCGACGTGCGCTTCGGCGGCACCATCGCGTCGACCTCGCCGGCGCCCGGCCATCAGGTCGCGCTCGACCTCGATCCGTCCGCACCGTCGGCCTGGATGCTGGAGCCCCCGGGCTTCCGCCTCCACGCCTGGGACGGCCAGCGGCTCGTCACGCACCTCTGCGCGTCGGGCACGTTCGACGGACCGTACCCGTTCCACGAGAACGGGGCGTTGATCGATTGAGGGACGTGGACGGCGTCCGGCCGACCGACCGACCGGGCAAGATCGTCATGCGAAGGTCACGACGCTGGCTTAAGGTGGCGCTTCACCCACAATCGTCTGGAGCAAGACCGATGAAATTCATGACCTCCGTGCTCGTCGCCGCCCTCGTCGCGGTCTGCGGCAATGCCGGCGCGAGCCCGTTCCATGGCCGTCCGGGCCCGCCGCCGCAGAAGGAAAAGGCCGAGCTGCTGGTCATCGGCCACCGCGGCGCCAGTGGCTACGTGCCGGAGCACACGCTGGCGTCCTACTGGCTCGCCATCGAGCAGGGGGCCGATTTCGTCGAGCCCGACTTGGTCAGCACCAAGGACGGCGTGCTCGTCGCGCGGCATGAAAACGCGATCGCCATCCTCAACGACGACGGCAGCGTGCGCGAGGCGACGACCGATGTCATGAGCAAGCCCGAGTTTGCTTCACGCAAGACCACCAAGTCGATCGACGGCGTCAGCATCACCGGCTGGTTCACCGAGGACTTCACGCTCGCCGAGCTGAAGACGCTGCGCGCCAGGGAGCGCCTGCCAGCCCTGCGCACGGCGAACACGCGCTTCGACGGCATGTTCGAGATCCCGACCTTCGAGGAAATCCTTCAACTCGTGGATCAGGCCAACCAGCGTCGCGACGCGGACGCCAAGGCGGAGGGTCGCTCCCTGCGCAAGGTCAAGCCGGTCGGCCTCTATGTGGAGACGAAGCACCCGACCTACTTCCAGGGCATCAACCTCCCGCTCGAGGAGCCGTTGGTACAGCTGATTGAGCGCCACGGCTACAAGCGCGCCGATTCCAGGATCTTCCTGCAGTCCTTCGAGACCGCCAACCTGCGCAAGCTGCGCGGCATGACGCGCGTGCCGCTGGTCCAGCTCTATGGCGGCGCAACCACGCGGCCCTGGGATTTCGTCGTGAGCGGTGACCGCCGCACCTATGGCGACCTCGCCAAGCCGACCGGCCTGGCCGACGTCGTCGGCTACGCCAACGGCATCGGACCGACCACGGGACTGATCGTGCCGCTCACCGCCGCCGGCACGCTCGGCACGCCCACCTCGCTGGTCACCGACGCCCACAATGCCGGTCTGCTGGTGCATCCCTACACCTTCCGCGCCGAGAACGCCTTCCTGCCCAACGAGTTCGACGCCGGAGCCGATCCCGCGGCGCTCGGCGACATGGCCGGGCAGATCGCGGTGTTCCTGAAGCTGGGCATCGACGGGTTCTTCACCGACCACCCGTTCCTGGGCCGGCAGGCACGCGACGCGTTCGTGGGCAGGCGCTGAAGGCGGGGCCGCCGCCGGCCGGCGGCCGTGGCGCGGCGCGGCGTCGGTTCAGACCCGCTCGAACACCGCCGCGATGCCCTGGCCGCCGCCGATGCACATCGTCACCAGCGCGTGGCGCCCGCCGGTGCGGTGCAGCTCGGCGATCGCCTTGGTCGTGATGATGGCGCCGGTCGCGCCCACCGGGTGACCCAGCGAGATGCCCGAGCCGTTCGGGTTGACCTTCTCCGGGTCGAAGCCCAGTTCCTGGATCACCGCGCAGGCCTGCGCCGCGAAGGCCTCGTTCGACTCGATGACGTCGAAGTCGTCGACCTTCAGCCCGGTGCGTTCCAGCAGCTTGCGCGTGGCGGGCACCGGACCGATCCCCATGTAGGCCGGCTCGACGCCCGCGTGCGCGTAGCCCACCAGGCGCGCGAGCGGCTTGAGGCCCAGCGCGCGCACGCGATCGGCGCTGGCCAGCACCACGGCGGCGGCGCCGTCGTTGATGCCCGAGGCGTTGCCGGCGGTCACCGCGCCGTCCTTCCTGAACGCCGGCTTCATCTTCGCGAGCGTCTCCACCGTGGTGTCGGCGCGCACGTGCTCGTCGGTGTCGAAGAAGGTCACGCCCCGGCGCGTCTTCACCTCGACCGGGACGATCTGCTCCTTGAAGCGGCCCGCCGCGATGGCCGCCGCGGCGCGCTGCTGGCTGGTCGCGGCCAGCGCGTCCATGCGCTCGCGCGAGATGCCGTAGCGCGCGGCCACGTTCTCGGCGGTGATGCCCATGTGGATCTTCTCCCACGGGTCGTGCAGGATGCCCAGCATGTAGTCGAGCAGCACCGCGTCGCCCATGCGCGCGCCGTAGCGCGCCGAGGTGTCGAAGTACGGCCCCCGGCTCATCGACTCCGAGCCCCCGCCGATGGCGATGTCGCAGTCGCCCAGCGCGATGGCCTGCGCCGCCGAGACGATCGCCTGCAGGCCCGAGCCGCACAGGCGGTTGACGTTGAAGGCCGGCGTCTCGATCGGGCAGCCCGCGTCGATGGCGGCCACGCGGCTCAGGTAGGCGTCCTTGACGTCGGTGGGGATCACGTTGCCCATCACGACGTGGCCGATGGCGTCGGCCGGCACGCCGCTGCGGCCGATGGCGGCCTCGACGGCGGTGGTGGCGAGCTGCGTGTTGGGCACGTCCTTGAGCGCGCCGCCGAAGGTGCCGATGGCGGTGCGGGCGGTGCCGACCACGAAGATGTCGGGCAGGGTCATGGAACGGGTCTCCGGAAGGTGGGTGGGAAAGAAGGCGGGAAGGCGGAAAGGCGGGAAGGCGGGAAGGGAAAGGAAGCGGTTCAGCGCCCGGTGAAGGCCGCCGGCCTGCGGTCGCGGAAGGCGTCCAGGCCGATGCGGAAGTCGTCGGTGGCGGCGCAGGCCTGGAACGCGGCGGCCTCGGCGTCGAGCTGGCCGGCCAGGTCGCGGTCGAACGAACCCCGCATCAGCCGGCGCAGGTGGCCCAGCGCCACGGTCGGGCCGCGCGCCAGGCGCTGCGCCAGCGCCAGCGCCTCGGCCTCCAGCGCGTCGGCGGGCACCACCCGGTTGATCAGGCCCATGCGCTCGGCGGCATCGGCGTCGTGCGTGTCGCCGAGCAGCGCGATCTCCAGCGCCCGGCGCAGGCCGACCCGGCGCGGCAGCGCCCACGAGGCGCCGACGTCGCAGCTCGCGCCGATGTTGGCGTAGGCGAGGTTGAAGCGCGTGCCGGCGGCCGCGAGCACGAAGTCGGCCTGCAGCATCAGGCTCAGCCCGGCCCCGGCCGCCACGCCGTGCACCTGCGCGACCAGCGGCGCGTCCATGGCGTCGAGCACGGTCAGGGCCTCGTGCAGCGGGCCGATCAGCTCGGCCGCGCCGCGCCGCGGGTCGGCGCTCAGCACGCCCAGGTCGCCGCCGGCCATGAAGCCCTTGCCCGCACCGCTCATGAGCACCGCGCGCACGCTGCGGTCGGCCGCCAGGGTGCGCACGGTGGCGAGGAAGGCGCGCGCCATCGGCGGGTCGATGGCGTTCAGGGCGGCCGGCCGGTTGAAGCGGATCCGGGCCACCGCGCCGTCGCGCTCGAGCAGCAGGGGGGCGTCGGTGGTCATGCGGGCGTCCGTTTCTCGATCGATGGGGGGCATGGGTTTGTACGCTCGGGAGAACTCCGGATGCCGCGCCGGGCGGCGCGCCGGATATTCCTGCGTCGGCCACGATTTGACGAGCCGATCGCCCTGCCGGGTGTCGCGCAAGAGGCAACCCCGCCCCTTCGCGCCGCTTTTCCCACGAACCCAAGAACGGAGACACGACCCATGAAGAAGCATTCGCGCGGTGCCGGCGCCATCGCCCTGGCCGCCGCCACGCTGGCGGCGGCGCTCGCCCCCGTCGGCGCCCAGGCGCAGGACAAGCTGAAGATCGGCTTCATCACCGACATGTCGAGCCTGTACGCGGACGTGGAAGGCAAGAACGGCGCGCTGGCGATCCAGATGGCCATCGACGACTTCGGCGGCAAGGTCAACGGCATGCCCATCGAGCTGCTGACCGCCGACCACCAGAACAAGGCCGACATCGCCGCCTCGAAGGCGCGCGAATGGATCGACACGCAGGGCCTGACGATGCTCTTCGGCGGCACGAGCTCGGGCACCGGCCTGGCCATGGCCAAGGTGGCGCAGGAGAAGAAGCGCGTCTTCGTGGTCAACGGCGCGGGCAGCTCCGTGCTGACCAACGAGCAGTGCAGCCCCTACACCGTCCACTACGCCTACGACACCGTCGCGCTGGCCAAGGGCACCGGCAGCGCGGTGATCGCGCGCGGCGACAGGAGCTGGTACTTCCTCACCGCCGACTACGCCTTCGGCCAGGCGCTGGAGGCCGACGCCGGCAAGGTCGTCAGGGAAAAGGGCGGCAGCGTGCTGGGCAGCGTCAGGCACCCGCTCAACACCTCCGACTTCTCGTCGTACCTGCTGCAGGCGCAGAACTCGAAGGCCCAGGTGCTGGCGCTGGCCAACGCCGGGGGCGACACCATCAACGCGATCAAGGCCGCGCGCGAGTTCGGCATCGGCAAGACGATGAAGATGGTCGGGCTGCTGGTGTTCGTGACCGACGTGCACAGCCTGGGCCTGAAGACCACCGAGGGCCTGCTGCTGACCACCAGCTGGGACTGGAACCTCGACGAGAAGACGCGCGCCTTCGGCCGCCGCTTCTTCGAGAAGACCAAGCGCATGCCCACCGACATCCAGGCCGCCGACTACTCCGCCACCACCACCTACCTCAAGGCGGTGCAGGCCGCGAAGACCATCGATGCCGACACGGTCATGGCGCGGATCAAGTCGACGCCGATCGACGACTTCTACGCCAAGGGTTTCGTGCGCGCCGACGGCCGCTTCGTCCACGACATGTACCTGGTGCAGGTGAAGTCGCCGGCGGAGTCGAAGGAGCCCTGGGACTACTACAAGGTGGTGCAGAAGCTCAAGGGCGAGGACGTGTTCACGACCAAGGCCGAGAGCCGCTGCGCCCTGTGGAAATAGCCCCGGACGTCCGGCCTCAGGCGAAGGCGTAGGTGAATTCGCCGTCGGCGGCGCCCAGCGTGATCGCCGCCAGCGCCTCCCCGCGCGCCAGGCGCGAGAGGTATTCCATCGAGACCCGGGGCAGCACGGTGTTGGTCAGGATCGCGTCGATGATCCGGCCGCCGGCCTCGGGACGGTCGCAACGCCGCACGATCAGCTCGACGGCCGACGCCTCGTAGACGAAGGGGATGGCGTGGTTGGCCGCCACGCGCTTGCGGATGCGATCGAGCTGCAGCCGCACGATGCGCCCCATCGTCTCGCCCGACAGCGGGTAGTAGGGAACGGTCACCAGACGCCCCAGCAGGGCCGGCGGGAAGACCTGCGCGAGCGGCGCCTGCAGCGCCTCGGCCAGCGCCTCCGGCCCGGGCAGCGACGCGGGGTCGCGGCACAGGCCGGCCACCTGCTCGGAGCCCACGTTGGAGGTCAGCAGCACGATGGTGTTCCTGAAGTCGATCACGCGGCCCTCCCCGTCCTCCATGCGGCCCTTGTCGAAGACCTGGAAGAACAGTTCGTGGACGTCCGGGTGGGCCTTCTCGACCTCGTCGAGCAGCACCACGCTGTAGGGCCGGCGACGCACCGCCTCGGTCAGGATGCCGCCCTCGCCGTAGCCGACGTAGCCCGGCGGCGCGCCCTTGAGCGTGGAGACGGTGTGGGCTTCCTGGAACTCGCTCATGTTGATGGCGATGAGGTTGTGCTCGCCGCCGTAGAGCGCCTCGGCCAGGGCCAGCGCGGTCTCGGTCTTGCCCACGCCGGACGTGCCGCACAGCATGAACACGCCGATCGGCTTGTCCGGGTTGTCCAGCCGGGCGCGCGCGGTCTGGATGCGCCGGGCGATCATGTCCAGGCCGTGCTGCTGACCGATGACGCGCCGCCCCAGGGTCTCGCCCAGGCGCAGCACCGTGCCGAGTTCGTCCCCGACCATGCGCCCCACCGGGATGCCGGTCCAGTCGGCCACCACGCCCGCCACGGCCTGCGCGTCCACCGCCGGCATGACCAGCGGCGATTCGCCCTGCAGCGCGGCGAGCGCGTCCTGCTCGGCGTGCAGTTCGGCGAGCAGCGCGTCGCGCCCGGGGGCGGCGGCGTCCACCGCCACGGCCACCGTGTCCTCCACCCGCCCGGCGGCCTCGCGCAGGGCGGCACGCAGGGCCAGCACCCGCGCCACGAGCGCCTGCTCGCGCCGCCAGCGCGCCGCCAGGACGTCGCGCCGTTCGCGCTCCCTGGCCAGTCCGGCGGCGACCTCGCGGCCACGTTCGCCCACCCGCACGCCGACGGCGGCTTCGCGCTCGACGATGCCCGCCTCGGTCTCCAGCGCCTCGATGCGCCGCAGGCAGTCCTCGACCTCGGCCGGCGTGGCGTGCTGGCTCACCGCGACGCGGGCGCAGGCGGTGTCGAGCAGGCTGACCGCCTTGTCGGGCAGCTGCCGCGCCGGGATGTAGCGGTGGCCGAGCCGCACCGCCGCCTCGATGGCCTCGTCGAGCAGCTGCACGCGGTGGTGCCGCTCCAGCGCCGAGGCGACGCCGCGCAGCATCAGGACGGCCCCGGCCTCGTCGGGCTCGGCGATCTGCACGACCTGGAAGCGGCGGGTCAGCGCCGGATCCTTCTCGATGTACTTCTTGTACTCGGCCCAGGTGGTGGCGCCGATGGTGCGCAGGTCGCCGCGCGCGAGCGCCGGCTTGAGCAGGTTGGCCGCGTCGCCGGTACCGGCCGCGCCGCCCGCGCCCACCAGGGCATGCACCTCGTCGATGAACAGGATGATCGGCCTGGGGCTCGCCTGCACCTCGTCGATCACCTGGCGCAGGCGCTGCTCGAACTCGCCCTTCATGCTGGCGCCGGCCTGCAGCAGGCCCAGGTCCAGGCCCAGCAGCGAGACGTCCTTCAACTGCGGCGGCACGTCGCCGCGTGCCAGGCGCTGGGCGAGGCCCTCGACCACCGCCGTCTTGCCGACGCCGGCCTCCCCGGTGAGCAGCGGGTTGTTCTGGCGCCGGCGCATCAGCACGTCGACGATCCGGCGGATCTCCTCGTCGCGGCCGGTGACCGGGTCCAGGCCGCCCTCGCGGGCGCGCGCCGTCAGGTCGACGCAGAACCTCGCGAGCGCCTCCCCCCGGCCCATGGCGGCGGGGGCGACGGCGTCCCCGGCGGCGCCGGCACGGGGTCGCGCCGCGCCGACGGCGCCGCCGTCCTGCGCGCCCAGCGTCGCCTCGGCGGTGCCGCCGCAGATCCGCTGGAAATGCTCGGCCAGCGCGTCGGCCTGCAGCTTCCCGAACTGCCGCGAGAGGCCCAGCAGCGCGTCGCGCAGGGCCGGGGTTCGCAGCAGGCCCAGCACCAGCGCTCCGGTGCGCACGTGCGAGTCGCCGAACTGCAGCGTGGCGTGGACCCAGGCGCGCTCGATCGCCTGCTCGACGAGTCCGGAGAAGTCGGACACGGCGGTGGCCCCGCGCGGCAGGCGGTCGAGCGCGGCGGTGAGGTCGCGCGACAGGACCGCCTCATCGACCTGGAAGTGGCGCAGGATGGCCTGGAGGTCGCTGCCCGCGCCCTGCACCAGTTGCACGATCCAGTGCACCAGTTCGACGTGGGGATTGCCCCGCATCCTGCAGAAGACGGTGGCGCTCTCGATGGCCTGGTAGGCCAGCGGATTGAGTTTGCCGAACAGGGCGACGCGGCTGATCTCGCTCATGGGAATGCTTTCCTTTCCGGGGGGTTCCGAAGACGTTCGAAGGGGAACCCGGGCGATCCGACGGCCTCGGTGGCGCGTGCGATCGATGCCGGTGGCCGGGTCGGCGAACGGCCTGGGGCGCGCATGATGGACGAGCCCGACGCCGTGGCCGGACATCGCGCCGCCGGGCGGCACGGGCGGTGCGTCCGTCGCGACCGAAGGTCGTCGCGCGGGCCGCACCGGCGCGCGGTGGACCCGCTCTCCCGGCATCGGACCACGCCACTCCCGTCGCTGGACGGGCGGCACGCTCGACATGGCCGCGCGTTGTCCGACCGATCTTCCTTCCGGCTTATCGACGTTTCGTCGAACGATCTTCATCGAATGCGTCGATTGCATCGAAAACAGGAAGCCTATTCGGTGCGATGTGCGGAAAAATCAGGGCATGCAATCAAGCCTGACCGAAACCCTTGCGCCGACGGGCGCCGGCCCCCTCGCCGGTGGCGCCCCGCACGCGCCGCGACCCCTGCGCAACGGCGCGGTCGCCCTGCTCGACACCCTGGTGGAATGCGGCGTCGACACGATCTTCGGCTACCCGGGCGGCGCGGCGCTGCCGCTGTACGACGCCCTGCACGGGGAGCCCCGGCTGCGCCACGTGCTGGTGCGTCACGAGCAGGCCGCCGTGCACGCGGCCGAGGGCTACGCGCGCACCACCGGCCGCATCGGCGTGGTGCTGGTCACCTCCGGTCCGGGCGTGGGCAACACCATCAGCGGCCTGCTCGACGCGATGAGCGATTCCGTTCCCGTGCTGTGCATCAGCGGGCAGGTCGCCACCGGCGTGATCGGCACGCAGGCGTTCCAGGAAAGCGACGCGCTGGGCATGTCGCGCCCGGTCACCAAGTGGAACCACCAGGTCCGGGGGCCCGACGAGATTCCGTCGGTGGTGCGCCGCGCGCTGGAGATCGCCGCGACCGGACGACCCGGCCCGGTGCTGCTGGACGTGCCCAAGGACGTGCAGCTGACGACCCTCGGCACGACGCCGGCGGCCCCGGCACGGCCGCCGCGCCGGGCGCGCACGGGCACGGGCACGCTCCCCACGGGCAGCCTGCAGCGCGCCGCCGACCTGATGTCGACCGCGCGCCGGCCGGTGGTCTACGGCGGTGGCGGCCTGGTGAACGCCGGCCCGGCCGCCTGCGAGGCCTTCACGCGGCTGGTGCGGCGGCTCGACGCGCCCTGCACCCTGACCCTGATGGGACTCGGCGCACTGCCCGCGTCGGACCCGCGCTTCCTCGGCATGCTGGGCATGCACGGCGCGCTGGAGGCCAACCTGGCGATGCACGAGGCCGACCTGGTGGTGTGCATCGGCGCACGCTTCGACGACCGCGTGACCGGCAAGCTCGACGAGTTCTGTCCCCACGCACGCAAGATCCACGTCGACATCGATCCGCTGAGCATCAACCGCACCGTGCGGGTCGACGTGCCGATCGTCGGCGACTGCGGCGCCGTGCTGGACGCGCTGCTGGCGCTGCAGCAGCTGCAGGACCTGCCGGCGGGGCGCCTGGCGCCCTGGTGGGCGCGCGTCGAGCGCTGGCGGGCCGAGCGCTGCTTCGACTTCGCCCCGCGCGCCGACGTGATCCTGCCGCAGCAGCTGATGCGCTCGCTGCAGGGGGCGCTCGACGGGCGCGACGCCATCGTCTCGACCGACGTGGGCCAGCACCAGATGTGGGCCGCGCAGCACCTGCGCTTCGAGCGGCCCGGGCGCTGGCTGACCTCGGGCGGCGCCGGCACCATGGGCTACGGCCTGCCGGCGGCCATCGGCGCCCAGATCGCGCACCCCGGGGCGCTGGTGGTCTGCGTGAGCGGCGACGCCTCGGTGCTGATGAACATCCAGGAACTCTCCACCGCCGTGCAGCACCGCACGCCGGTCAAGCTGGTGCTGTCGAACAACGGCTACATGGGCATGGTGCGCCAGTGGCAGGAGCTCAACCACGGCAACCGCCTGAGCCACAGCTGGAACGAGGCGCTGCCCGACTTCGTGGCGCTGGCGAAGGCCTTCGGCTGGGGCGCCCGGCGCGTGTGCGATCCGGCCGAACTGGACGCCGCGCTGGCCGAGTGCCTGGCGTTCGAGGGACCGTTCTTCCTCGACGTGCAGGTGGCCGCGCAGGAGAACTGCTTTCCGATGATGCCCTCGGGCAGCAGCCATCACCGGGTGATGCTGGGCAAGGACCGCTGGTACGAGAACGCGTCGGAGGCCGACGGCGTCTGAGGCGGCCGCCCCGGCGGTGCCGGGGAGTGGTCGGGGTCAGGGGTCGGCCGGCCCTCAGCCGTGGCGCTGCTGCTCCTGGTCGGGGCGGGGCCAGAACACGGGGATGTCTTCGCGCGCGCACAGGGCACGCGCCTCCAGTTCGCTCAACTCGGTCACGCTCAGGTGGTCGGCCACCTCGGTGTACGGCTCGTTGTCCTCCAGCGGCATCGGCTGGCTCACTTCGGGGAGATCGGTCGGGGACTGGTCGACTCGAGCGGCGCCTTTGCGTCTCAGGAATGCAATCATGCTCAGATTGTGAGCGGTGGCTTCCCACACGCAGCCAAGCGTTTCACGACGTTACTTTCCAGGGTTAACCCGCTTGAACGTTTGTTGTAACAAGGGTGGGGCAGTCTCGTTCCCGGATGTAAACCACGGCGTTTTCCCCGGCATCGGCGATGTCGCCGCGCCACACTGCGGCGTGGTCCACGCGCCGCGCGCCCCTATCCTTCGACGCCGGCGCCCGCGCCGCGAAACGCTCCCTTCCGCCTCCTGCGGTTTCCACCTCGCTTGATCCGACGAACACCATGACCCCATCGCGCACCGGCGGCCAGATCCTGGTCGACCAACTCATCCTCCACGGCGTGCAGCAGCTCTTCTGCGTGCCGGGCGAAAGCTTCCTGGCCGTGCTCGACGCCCTGCACGACGCGACCATCGACGTCACGGTATGCCGCCAGGAAGGCGGCGCGGCCATGATGGCCGAGGCCCAGGGCAAGCTCACCGGCCGGCCCGGCGTGTGCTTCGTGACGCGCGGTCCCGGCGCCACCAACGCCGCCGCCGGCGTCCACATCGCGCACCAGGACTCGACGCCGATGCTGCTGTTCGTCGGCCAGGTCGCGCGCGGCGCGCTGGGCCGCGAGGCCTTCCAGGAACTCGACTACGGCGCGGTCTTCGGCACCATGGCCAAGTGGGTGGTGGAGATCGACGACCCGGCGCGCGTGCCCGAACTGGTCTCGCGCGCCTTCCACGTCGCCTGCTCCGGCCGTCCGGGCCCGGTGGTGATCGCCCTGCCCGAGGACATGCTCACCGAGGCCGCCACCGTCGCCGACGCGCTGCCCTACGCCGTGGCCGAGACGCACCCCGGCGCGGCCGACATGGCGCGCTTCCAGGCGCTGCTGGAGGCGGCCGAGCGGCCGGTGGTGATCCTCGGCGGCAGCCGCTGGTCGGAGGCCGCCACGCGCGACGTCGCCGCCTTCGCGAGCGCGTTCGACCTGCCGGTGTACTGCTCGTTCCGCCGCCAGATGCTCATGAGCGCGGAGCACCCCTCGTACGCGGGCGATCTCGGCCTGGGCGCCAACCCGAAGCTGCTCGCGCGCATCCGCGACGCCGACCTGGTCGTGCTGCTCGGCGGACGCCTGTCGGAGGTGCCCTCGCAGGGCTACGAACTGCTGGAGATCCCGGTGCCGCGCCAGACGATGGTCCACGTCAACGCCGACGCCGACGAACTCGGCAAGCTCTACCGCGCGACGCAGGCCATCCACGCGACGCCGCAGGGCATCGCGCCGGCGCTGGCCGCGCTGCGCCCGACAGCGCCGGTGCGCTGGTCCGACCGCACGCGCGCCGCGCGCGCCGAGTTCCTGGCCTGGAGCGACCCGGCGCCGATCCGCATCCCCGGGCCGCTGCAGATGGGCGAGGTCATGCGGCACCTGCGCGAGGTGCTGCCGGCCGACGCCATCTTCTGCAACGGCGCGGGCAACTTCGCGACCTGGGTGCACCGCTTCTGGCCCTTCCGGGCCTTCGCCAGCCAGCTCGCGCCGACCAGCGGCTCGATGGGCTACGGCCTGCCCGCGGGCGTAGGCGCCAAACGGCTGTGGCCGGCGCGCGAGGTGGTGGTGTTCGCCGGCGACGGCGACTTCCTGATGCACGGCCAGGAGTTCGCCACGGCCGTGCAGTACGGGCTGCCGATCCTGGTGGTGCTGCTGGACAACGCCATGTACGGGACCATCCGCATGCACCAGGAGACCCACTACCCGGGGCGCGTCAGCGCCACGCGGCTGCGCAATCCGGACTTCCGGGGCTATGCCGAGGTCTTCGGCGGTCACGGCGAGCGCGTGACGGACACCGCCGAGTTCGCGCCCGCCCTGGCACGCGCCCGCGCCAGCGGCAAGCCGGCCGTGCTGCACTGCCTGCTCGATGCCGAGGCCATCACGCCGGGCCGCACGCTGCAGGCGATCCGGGACGCGGCGCTGCAGGGCTGAGGAAGGCGCGGTCCGCCGCCGGGACGGGTGCAAAGCCCGACACCGGCCCGGCGCCCCGATCCACGGGGCTTGAGCGACGCAGGACTACGTGAGCAGGGGCTTCCCGGACCCGGGGCCGGCCGTGATCGGGCGCCATCATCCGCCTCGATTCCAAACCAGGGCCAGAGAGCCTGCAACTCAACGTCGATCCAGCAATGAACACACCTTACGCCAACACCGCCGCCAACCGCGCCATCGATCCACCCGCCTGGAAACGCGTCTCCTGGGGCGCCATCGTCGCGGGCGTCGTCATCGCCATCGTGGTCCAGATGGTGCTGAGCCTGCTGGGCGCCGGCATCGGCCTGAGCACCATCGACCCGATGCGCTACAGCAGCCCCGACGCGTCGACGTTCGGCATCGGCGCCGGCGTCTGGTGGGCCGTGAGCAGCATGATCTCGCTGTTCGCCGGCGGCTGGGTCGCGAGCCACCTGGCGGGCGTGCCCGAGAAGACCGACGCCCTGCTCCACGGTCTGGTGACCTGGGGCCTGGCCGCCATCGTGACGGCCTACCTGCTGGCCTCGGCCGTGGGTGCCGTGGTGCGCGGTGGCGCCAGCGTGGTCGGCACGGCCGCATCGGTGACGGCCACCGGCGCCGCCGCCGCCGCCGCGCCCCTGGCCAACATGGCCAAGGAGCAGCTGCAGTCCAGCGGCATCTCGTGGGATTCCATGAAGGACGAGGCCGAGAAGCTCCTGAAGCAGACCGGCAAGCCGGCCCTGCAGCCTGAAGCCATCGCCAACAAGGCCGAAAACGCCGCCGACCAGGCCACCGGCGCCGCCTCCGCGGCCGCCAACGGCCAGGCATCGACCGACGACCTGAAGACCGTGATCCAGAAGATCATCACCTCCGGCAAGGCCACCGTGGACCAGGTCGACCGCGACGCCGTCGTCAACGTCGTGATGGCCCGCGCCAACGTCGACCGCGCCGAAGCCCAGGCCCGCGTCGACGGCTGGGTGAAGAACTACGAGCAGGCCCGCGCCAAGTTCGAAGAGCAGAAGGTCGCCGCCGAAGCCAAGGCCCGCGAAGTGGCCGATGCCACCGCCAAGGCCTCGTCGCAGGCCGCCCTCGCCGCCGCCCTCGCCCTGGTGCTGGGTGCCATCGCCGCCGCCCTGGGTGGCCTGGCCGCCCGCCGTGACCCGATGGTGCGCACCAACGTGCGTGCCTACAACTGATCCATTGAAAGGAAAATCGCCATGTTCGGAAAACTCTTCAAGATCGCGACCGTCGGCTGGATGGCGCTCAAGTGGTATCGCTCGCGCAACGGCGGCGTCCGTGGCGCCGCCTCCACGACGAACGTGAACACGCCGTTCCGGCGCCGCTGATGACGTGACGCTGCGGCGTCGCGACCATCCCAGCAGGAAGGCCGGCGCCATCGCCGGCCTTTTTTTCGTCCGCCCGGGACGGTCCGCGCCGCGTCAGCGCAGGCGCGCGGGCGAGAGCCTGGCCACGTCCAGTCCCTCGGCGCGCAACGCGTCGGGCAGCGGCTCGCCCAGCAGCAGGCTGCGCGCCAGCGACGCGGTGCCCGCGGCGCTCTGGATGCCGTAGCCGCCCTGGCCGGCGAGCCAGAAGAAGCCCTCGCGTTCGCCGTCCCAGCCGATCGCCATGTCGCCGTCGGCGACGAACGAGCGCAGGCCGGCCCAGGCGCGGTGCGGACGGCGGATGGTCATCGTGGTCGCCAGCTCGATGTGGTGGATGCCCAGCGCGACGTCCAGCTCCTCGGGCACCACGTCGTGCGGATGCACCGGGTCGGCATTGGCCGGCGAGCCCAGCAGCAGGCCGGCGTCGGGCTTGAAGTAGAAGCTCTCGTCGATGCCGATCACCGCCGGCCAGCGCGCCGCGTCGACGCCTTCCGGCGCCGCGAAGGTGAAGGCGGTGCGCCGGCGCGGTTCCAGCCCGATGGGCCGGGCGCCGGCCAGCCCGGCCAGCGCGTCGGCCCAGGCGCCGGCCGCGTTGACCAGGTGGCGCGCGCGCAGGGCCCGGCCGTCGGCCAGGGTCACGGTCCAGAAGCCGCCGTCGCGCGCGAGGCCGGTGACGTGCGCGTCGCTCCAGACGCGGCCGCCGTTCTGGCGGAAGCCGCGCAGGTAGCCCTGGTGCAGCGCGTGCACGTCGATGTCGCTCGCGCCGTCCTCCGCCAGGCCGAACACCGCGGCATCGGGCCGCAGGCACGGCACGGCGGCGAGCATCTCGTCCTGGCCGAGGCGGCGCACGTCGCGCGAGCGCTCCGACAGTTCGCGCCAGGTCGCCTCGAGCAGGTCGTGCTGGAAGGCCGAGGCGATGTGCATCACGCCGCGCGGCGTGAGGATGGGGTCGTCGCCGAAGACCGCCGGCGGCCGGTCGAAGAAGGCACGGCTCGCGCGCGTGAGCGCCCGGATCGCCGCCGTGCCGTAGGTGGCCATGTAGAGCGCGGCCGAGCGCCCGGTGGTGTGGTAGCCCGGCTGGCTCTCGCGCTCCAGCATCACCACGGGGGCGTGGGCCGAGAGTTCCCAGCCGACCGACGCGCCGGCGATGCCGGCGCCGACGACGGCGAATTCGAAGGTGTCCATGAGGCGGGTTCCGGTCGGGGTTTCAGACGGCGGAGGCGCTGCCGCCGGAGGCCGCGCCGCCCAGGATCGGCGGCGCGGTGACGATCGAGTCGAGCGCGGGCACCGGATGGCGCAGGCGTGCGGCGTCGGGGCGCGGGCGGCGCAGCGCGGGCATGTCGGCGAAGGCGCGTTCCATCGCGTGCGCCACGCCCAGGGTGTGGCGGTCGGCGCGGAAGCGCCCGACGATCTGCAGCCCGAACGGCAGGCCCGCCGCGTCGGTGCCGCACGGCAGGCTCAGCGACGGGTGCGTGGTCAGGGTCGTGACGTAGGTCAGCGACAGCCAGCGGTAGTAGTTGGCCTGCGCCCGGCCCTCGACGTGCGTGGCGTGCGGCTCGGTCCAGGGGAACGGCGAGACCGGCGTGGTCGGCGCCAGGACGATGTCGTACTCGCGGTAGGCGGCCTGGAAGCGCGCGAGGATGCGCGTCTGCTCGGCCTGCGCCCAGGCGCAGTCGAGCAGGCTCATGGCCGCGCCCATCTCGTAGTTGGCGCGCGGGTTGGCGCCCAGGCTGGCCGGGTCGCGCTCGTAGGCCGCGCGCGTGCCGGCGACGAAGGCCTCGGCGCGCAGCACGTCGAAGCAGCGGTGCACCTCGCCGAGGTCGAAGGCCACCGGCTCGCAGCGGTGGAACAGGTGGCGCATGGCCGCGATCTTGTCGCGGAAGGCGGCGCGGATGCCGGGGTCGACGTCGCAGGCGCCGAAGTCCTCGGTGTAGCCCACGCGCAGGCCGCCCAGGTCGATCTCCGGCGGCAGCAGGAAGGCCAATGGATCGAGGTCGTGGGTCAGCGGGTCGGTGGCCGAGACGCCGGCCGTGGCGGCCAGCTGCAGGCAGGCGTCGGCGACCGTGCGGCCCATCGGCCCGACCACCGAGATCGGCGTCCAGCCCAGCGGCTTGCGCGAACTGGGCACCACGCCCGGCGACGGCCGGAAGCCCACCACGCCGCACTTGGCCGCCGGGATGCGCAGCGACCCGCCGGTGTCCGAGCCGGTGCACACCGGCAGCATGTCCAGCGCCAGCGCCGCCGCCGAGCCGCCCGACGACCCGCCCGCGTTCAGGCGGTTGTCGAACGGGTTGCCGGTGGCGCCCCAGACCGGGTTGCGCGTGTTGGCGCCGGCGCCCATCTCGGGCACGTTGGTCTTGCCCGCGACGATGGCGCCGGCCGCGCGCAGGCGCCGCACCAGCACGTTGTCGGCCGCGGGCACGTTGGCGCGGTGGATCGGCGAGCCGAAGGTGGTCAGCAGGCCGGCGGTGTCCTCCAGGTCCTTCACGCCCAGCGGCAGGCCGTGCAGCAGGCCCAGCGGCGCGCCGGCCATGACGGCGGCCTCGGCGGCGCGGGCCTCGTCGCGGGCGCGCTCGAAGCAGGTGGCCGTCACGGCGTTGACGTACGGGTTGACCGCCTCGATGCGCGCGATGCAGGCGTCGAGCAGTTCGACGGGCGAGAGCTGCCTGGCGCCGATCAGGCGGCGCAGTTCGGTGGCGGGCAGCGCGATCAGGTCGCTCGGATGGGTCATGGCGGGGTCGTCTCCGTGGCGGGGGTCATTCCGCCGTGATGTTGGCACGCGCGGCGATGGCGCGCATCACCGGCAGCTCGCGCTCGATCAGCGTGGCGACGGCCGCGCCGCCCTCGAACTTCGGCTCCAGCCCGGCGGCCAGCAGTTTCTCGCGCACCTCGGGCACGGCCAGCGTCTCGGCCATGGCCTGCTCCAGCCGCGCGCGCACGGCCGGTGGCAGACCGCGCGGCGCGACGACGGCGATCCAGGTGTCGGCGTCGACGTCGAAGCCCGCCTCGGCGAAGGTCGGCACGTCCGGCAGCAGCGCCGAGCGCTTCGCGGTGGTCACGGCGATGGCCTTGATCTTGCCGGTCTTGAGCTGCGGGATGGCGGCCGAGACGGTGTCGACCGAGAACGGCACCTGCCCGCCCATCAGGTCGGTCATGGCCGGGGCGCTGCCCTTGTAGGGGATGTGGACCAGCCGCGTGCCGGTGGCGCGCAGGATCTGCTCGCCCGTGAACTGCGAGGTGGTGCCGGTGCCGTAGGAGGCGTAGGAGTACTTGCCCGGCGCCGCCTTGGCGAGCGCGGCGAACTCCTTCGGACTGGACGCCGGCACGTCCTTGTGGGCCAGCAGCACGAGGCCGGTGCGCCCGACCATGCCGATGGGCTCGAAGCCCTTGACCGGGTCGTAGGGCAGCTTCGGCTGGATCGCCGGATTGACGGTGAAGGTGGTGCCCGAGCTGATCAGCAGCGTGTAGCCGTCCGGTGCCGCCTTGGCGACGTAGCTCGCGCCGATGATGGTGCCGGCGCCGGCGCGGTTGTCGGCGACCACGTTCTGGCCGAGCTTCTCGCCCAGCGTCTTGCCCACCAGCCGGCCGACGACGTCGGTCGCGCCGCCGGGCGGGAACGGGATCACCAGCTGGATGGGCCTGGACGGGAAGGCATCGGCGGCGTGGGCGGTGCCCACCGGCAGGACGAGGGTGGACGCCAGCGCGGCGCCGGCCAGGAGCAGGGAGGATTTCATGGAGGTTCTCGAAGTTCGGGTGTCGGGGACTGCGCAGGACTGCGCGTGGATTCGCGGGGCGGAACGAAGGTGCGGGGGGGCGGGTCGCGGCGATCCGCCTCAGGCCGCGGCGGCGAGGTCCGCCGCGCCGCGCGCGCGGAAGCGGGCGTATTCGTCGTCGGGCACGAACAGCCCGCCGGTGGTCCAGGCGATGTGCGTGGCGCGCGCCAGCCGCCCGGCATCGATTGCGTGGCGCGCCAGGTAGTCGCGCCCCTCGGCCGAGCCCAGCAGCATGGCCGGCCCGCCCAGCGCGGCGGCGGCGGACGGCTCGACGCGCAGGCCCTCGTGGGCGGCGGCGAGTTCGAGCCACGGGAACAGCGCCTCGTCGCGCACCGTGCAGACGCCCGCGAGCAGCGGCGCCACCGCCGCGGCCGCCAGCAGCGAGGCGCGCGGCACCGCCAGGCCGTCGGCCTCGGTGCGGTTGTCCAGGCCGAGGTCGTAGACCGACGGGTGCGGCCCCAGGTGGGCGCCTTCGGGCGTGCCGGCGACCATCTGCACCAGGAAGCACGGCGAGCGCGTCGGCTCGACGAACACGCAGTGCGCGTGCGGCCCGTAGACCTGCGAGAGCCCCAGGGCGATGCCGCCCGGGGCGCCGCCCACGCCGCACGGCAGGTGGACGAACAGCGGGTGCTCGGCGTCCACCGGCCGGCCCAGCGCCGCCATCTGCGCGGCGAGGTGCGGCGCGGCGGCGGCATAGCCCAGCAGCAGCGACAGCGAATGCTCGTCGTCGACGAAATGGCAGCGCGGATCGGCGGCGGCGGCCTCGCGCCCGGCCGCCACGGCCTGCGCGTAGTCGCCCGCGTGCTCGACCACCGCGACGCCCCGGCGGCGCAGGCGCGCCTTCTTCCATTCCTTGGCGTCGGCCGACATGTGCACCACGGCGCGGAAGCCCAGCGCCGCGGCCATCACGCCGATCGACAGGCCCAGGTTGCCGGTCGAGCCGACGGCGATCTCGTGCGTGGCGAACAGCGCGCGGGCGGGCGGCGACACCAGCGCGAGCGGGTCGGCGTCGATGTCGATGCCGTGGCGCGTCGCCAGCGATTCGGCGTGCTCGAGCACCTCGTGGATGCCGCCGCGCGCCTTGATCGAGCCGGCCACCGGCAGCGCGTGGTCGCCCTTGACCAGCAGCGTGCCGGCCTCGGGCGGGAGGCGCAGCGCGGCCTGCAGGCGCGGCACCGGCCGCAGCGCGGACTCGATGACGCCGGCGTCGGCCTCCAGTTCCGGGAACAGCCGCCGCAGCGCCGGCGCGCAGCGGCGGAAGCGGGCCACGGCGCGCGCCACGTCGCCCGCCGCGATGGCCGCCGGCGCCGTGGCGATGGCGGCGGCGCGGTCGATGCGGGACGCCCACAGCACCGGCGTGCCGGCGCGCAGCGCATCGAGGGAAAACGTCGCGACGGCGGGAGCGATGGAAGGAAGTTGCATAAGGTGAAAGAATTCTCTGTCCCACCCCGGCCCCGCACAACGCATTCGTGATGCGGTGGCCATTAGCCGGACTCATCGCGCCATGGACATCCGCCTCACGCCGTCGCTGCTTGCATGGTTACGGTGCTTCGAAGCCACCGCGCGGTGCCGTAGCTTCACCCGCGCCGCCTCGGAGTTGTGCGTGACGCAGGGCGCCGTCAGCCAGCAGGTCCGGCACCTGGAGGACTGGCTGGGCCGGCCGCTGCTGCTGCGCGCCCCGCGCTCGCTGGTGGCCACGCCCGAGGGCCAGTGGCTGGCGGTGGTGCTGCGCGAGTCGTTCCAGGCCATCGAGGGCACCCTCGGCCAGCTGCGCGAGGCGCGGCCCGACCAGCCCACGGGACTGAGCTGCGCGCCCTCCTTCGCCATGGGCTGGCTGACGCCCCGCCTGGGCGACTTCTACCGCGCGCACCCGGACGTCGGCCTGCGCGTGGTGAGCGAGTTCCACGCGCTGGACCGCGAGCGCATGACGCGCGACGACGTCGAGGCCGCCGTGCGCTTCGACCTGGGCGAGTACCGCGACCTGCAGGCCACGGCCTTCCTCGACGAATGGCTGGTGCCCGTGGCGAGCCCCGCGTTCCTGCGCGCCCATCCCGGCCTGCGCGCGCCCGGCGACCTGCGCGGAGCGATGCTGCTGCACGACGACAGCCCCTGGGCCGGCGCCGGCGCGACCGAGGAATGGGGCGACTGGCTGCGCCACGCCGGCGTCGCGCTGCCCGACCTGGCGTCGGGCCACCACTTCAACCTCGCCCAACTCGCCGTCGGCGCCGCGCTGGCGGGCCAGGGGATCGCCATCGGCCGCGCGGCGCTGGTGCTCGACGACCTGGCCGCGGGCCGGCTGGTGGCGCCGTTCGCCCTGCCGCTGCGCTCGCGCGCGTCGTACGTCTTCGTCACGGGCATGGCGCCGCCCCCGAAGGTGCTCCAGGTGCAGGCCTGGCTGACGGCGCAGGCCACGGCCTTCCGCGTCCGGCGCGACGCCGTGCTCGCCGGACTGGCGCCGTCGCACGGCGCGCCGACCGGGGCGACGGCTTCGCCGGTCCCGTCGCCGCCGCCTTCCCCGCTGCCTTCCACTTCCACTGCCATCGCCAGGAGTCTCCGCCCATGAACGTCCGGGAAGCCGTCGCCAGCCGCCGCTCGGTGCGCCATTTCCTGCCGACCCCGGTGCCCGGGACGGTGATCCGCCGCGTGCTCGAACAGGCCCTGCGCGCGCCCTCGGGCGGCAACCTGCAGCCCTGGCACCTGCACGTGGTGGGCGGTGCGAGGCTCGACGAACTCAAGGCGCTGATGCGCGTTCGCCTGGAGGAGACGCCGCGCGGCGAAGGCGGCGAGTACGACGTCTATCCGCGCGAACTGGTGGCGCCCTACCGCGACCGCCGGCACGCCGTGGGCGAGCAGATGTACGAGCGCCTGGGGGTGCCGCGCGAGGACCGTTTCGCGCGCCTGCGCTGGTTCGCCCGCAACTACCAGTTCTTCGGCGCGCCGCTGGCGCTGTTCTGCAGCGTCGACCGCCGCATGGGTCCGCCGCAATGGTCGGACCTGGGCATGCTGCTGCAGACCGTGATGCTGCTGCTGCGCGCCGAGGGACTCGACAGCTGCGCGCAGGAATGCTGGGCGGCCTTTCCGAAAACCGTCGGCGACTTCCTCGCGCTGCCGGCCGAGCGCATGCTGTTCACCGGCATGGCGATCGGCCACGCCGACCCGCACCATGCGCTCCAGGATTTCCGCGCCGAGCGCGCGCCCCTGGACGAGGTGGCCGAGTTCATTGGCCTCTGACGCGGCACGCGGCACGCGGCCCCGGCCGCGACTATGCTCGACGCCCTCTTCCCTCCGGTGCGGCGCCCATGACCTCCTCCCCCCCGACGTCCGAGCCGACGCCATCGAGCGACGCCCACGCCACCGCGGCCCACCCGCGCTCGCACGCGGGCGTCGGCGTCACCGTCGCGGCCCTGGGCGTCGTGTTCGGCGACATCGGCACCTCGGTGCTGTATGCCTTCAAGGAGACGCTCAACCCCGAGCACGGCGTCGGCTTCTCGCCCGACGCGGTGCTGGGCCTGCTGTCGCTGATCTTCTGGGGCCTGATGGTGGTAGTGACGCTGAAGTACGTGGTGTTCGTGCTGCGCGCCGACTACGACGGCGAGGGCGGCATCCTGGCCCTGCAGGCCCTCGCGCGGCGGGCGCTGGGCGCTCGCGCGGACCATCCGCGCCTGTGGCGCCTGGCCGGCCTGCTGGGCCTGGTGGGCGCGGCCATGTTCTACGGCGACAGCGTCATCACCCCGGCGATCTCGGTGCTGTCGGCGGTCGAGGGGCTGGAGGTGCAGGCGCCCCGGTTCGAGCGCTTCATCATCCCGGTGACGATCGCGATCCTGGTGGCGCTGTTCGCCGTGCAGCGCAAGGGCACCGAGCGCGTGGGCCGCGTGTTCGGCCCGGTGATGCTGCTGTGGTTCGGCCTGCTGGCGCTGAGCGGCGTGCTGCAGATCGTGCAGGAGCCGCGCGTGCTCGCCGCGCTCGATCCGCGCCACGCCGTCGGCTTCCTGTGGCATCACGGGCCGCAGGCGCTGGGGGTGCTGGGGGCGGTGTTCCTGGCCTTCACCGGCGGCGAGGCGCTCTACGCCGACATGGGCCACTTCGGCGCCCGCCCCATCCGCCTGGCGTGGCTGTTCATCGCCCTGCCGGCGCTGGTGCTCAACTATTTCGGCCAGGGCGCGCTGGTGCTGGCCGACCCGGGCGCGGTCGACAACCCGTTCTTCCGGCTCTTCCCGTCGTGGGCGGTGCTGCCGATGGTGGTGCTGGCGGCGATGGCCACGGTCATCGCCTCGCAGGCCGTGGTCTCGGGCGCCTTCTCGCTGACCGCGCAGGCCATCCGCATGGGCTACCTGCCGCGCCTGCGCGTGGTCCAGACCTCGGCCACGGCGATCGGACAGATCTACGTGCCGTCGATCAACTGGATCCTGATGGTCGGCGTGATCCTGCTGGTGCTGGGCTTCGGCAGCTCCAGCGCGCTGTCGGCCGCCTACGGCATCGCGGTGTCGATCACGATGGTGACGACCACGCTGCTCGCGGGCATCGTCGCCTTCGGCCTGTGGCGCTGGAACCGCGTGGCGGTGGCCGCCGGCGTGGCGGTGTTCGTCGCCATCGACCTCGCCTTCGTCACCGCCAACAGCCTGAAGATCGCCGAGGGCGGCTGGCTGACGCTGGCCGTGGCCGTCGCGGTGATGGCGATCTTCACCACCTGGGCCAAGGGCCGGCGCATCGGACTGGGACTGGTCGAGGCCGACGCCATCGCGCTCGCGCCCTTCGTCGCATCCCTCGCCGCCCACATGCCGCATCGCGTGCGCGGCACCTCGGTGTTCCTGCATCCGCGCGAGGACTCGGTGCCCTACGCGCTGCTGCACAACCTCAAGCACAACCAGGTGCTGCACGAACAGGTCGTGGTGCTGGTGGTGCAGGCGCGGCCGGTGCCGCGCGTGGACGCGCGCGAGCGCATCCGGGCCCACACGCTGGGCCACGGCATCTGGGTCGTGACGGCCCGGCACGGCTTCATGGAGGCGCCCGACGTGCCCGAGTTCATCCGCACCTTCGCCTATCAGAAAGGCGTGGCCTGCGACACGATGACGACCTCGTACTTCATCTCGCGCGCCTCGCTCACGGTGGGTGAACTCCCGGGCATGAGCCGGCTGCGGCAGATGCTCTTCGGCTGGCTGCAGCGCAACGCCGGGCGCGCGTCGGACCATTTCCGCCTGCCGGGCAACCGCGTCGTGGAGATGGGCCAGCGCGCCTGAGGCGCCGCCGGCCGGGCCGCTCTCACGGTCGGCCGAACAGCACGCCGAGATCGATCGCACCGCCCATCGCCAGGTAGCCCGTGCGGTTGGGGTGGAGCCGGTCGCCGGCGCCGCCGGTCGTGCTCTCGGGCACGAACTCAGCCCGCAGGCCGCCGGTCGCGGGGTCGAGCGTGGCGGCGTCGAAATCGGCCACCCCGTCGAACAGGCCGGACGAGCGGATGAAGGCATTGAGCGCGCGACGCTTTCCGTCCTGCTCGGCGTGACCATGGGCGGCGCTGCTGCTGCCCAGGGCCGACGTCAGCGTCGCGCCGATCACGCGCACGCCGGGCAGCGCGGCGCGCAGCCGCGCCACGCCCTCGGCCATGCCGTCGCGCACGGCCTCGAAGGAGGCGCCGCCGTTGCGGCTGAAGTCGTTGATGCCTTCGAGCCAGATCACCGTCGACACGCCCGACAGCGACAGCACGTCGCGCTGCAGCCGGTCGCGCGACGACGGACCGCCGGGGAACGGCTGCTGCGGCGCATAGGTCGCCGGACCGACGACCTGGTTGCCGCCGATGCCGGCGTTGACGACCGCGACGCGGTTGCCGTGGATCGCGTGGAGACGACGCGCGAGCACGTCGGGCCAGCGGTCGTCGCCGTTCATCGTGCTGGCCGTGCCGTCGGTGATGGAGTCGCCGAAGGCGACGACCACGCGGGCGTCGGCGGGCGCGCGCATGTCCACCGCGTCGAGGAAATACCAGGACGTCGTGCTGAAGGGAAACGCCGATTCGTCCTCCGCCTGCCCGGCCGCGCCGGCATCCGGCGGCCCGACGTAGGAGGTGCTGAGCGCCTTCGCGTGCCAGGTCATCGGGCCGCTCTCCCCCGCCACGTGGAAGCTCACCGCCAGGCGACGGCCCGCCAGCGCGCCCGCGTCGGCCGGTTCGCGCACGAACGGCAGCGCCACGGCGTCGCTCCAGACCGAGCCGCCGGGCGGGATCGTCACGGCCGGCTGGCCACCGAAGGTCACCGGGCGGTTGGTGCCGGGAACGACCGTCGCGCTGCCGAGCTGCAGGCCGACGAAGACGCCGTCGAAGGCGATGGGTCGGGTGCCGAGCGCATTGGAAAAACGCAACCTTGCCTGGCGGCCCCAGAGGCCCGGCCGCACGATCAGGCGGAAATTCTGGTCGCGTGCGCCGGCTTCGGGCGAAGCGAAGGCGAAGCGCATCTCGGGTTGCGCCGACGGATTGCCCACCGGATAGGGGCCCTGCACGGACCCGGTCCAGACCGTCGCCCATCGGCCGGCGGACGGGGCGGGGGTCCGGGACGCCGCGGTCTGAGCGACGGCGCAACAAGCGACCAGGACGGTCGCGAGGATCGCGAGGGAACGACGGATGCGCGGGGTCATGGGGCAATCTCCGTGATGAAGGGTTCGACGACCCGGAAGTCGGGCCTTACGACGCCTGGATGCAGTCTCGCCCGCAACGAAAACGGGCCCATGGCGTCTGCCATGGGCCCGTCGTTCGCCGGTCGGCGACCGGGTGATGTCAGCCGACCTGCTTGAGCGAGGACAGGTCGACGTTGCCGTTCTGGCTGCTGAATGTCGGCGAGCCGCCACCCGAGCCGCCCTGCGACTGACTGACGCCGGAGATCTGGTGATCGCCCGTGTCGTACTGCGTCACCTTGCCGTTGTCGTCGATGGCCAGTCGATGCTGGTCAGGGAAGAACGCGTAGCGCATGCCGTTCTGCGAACCGCTGCTCGACGGATTGGACAGGCCCTGGGGCCACCAACTCGAATCGGGCGGATCCATCGGTTTCATGGGCTTCATGGGGGCCATCGGCTTCATCGGTTCCATGCGGGGTCCTGGAATGCTTGAGTAAAAAGGAATGCGGGATTCGACAGCCGGACTCAGTAGCGGCGTCCGCCGCCGATGAACTTGATGAACAGGGCCGTCAGCAGGGCACCACCCGCGGCGGCGATCAGTACCGATTTCACGGGCTCGTCGCCCACGTAGCGCACGCTCGCATCCTGCAGGTCGGCGGCCTTGTGCTTGAGGTCGGTGATCTTCTTGCCGGCCGCGTTCACCGCGCCCGACGCGTAGTTGCGCGTGGTCTCGGCCGCGTCGCTGGCGATTTCCTTGGCGTCCCGGGCCACGCCCTTGGCCGTGTCGACGGCCTCGCGACCCGTGGCCTTGGCATCCTCGATGGCCGGACGCAACGACTGGGCGGCATCCGCGCCGATGGACTTGGCCTCGTTGGCGATGCCGTTGGCCGCCTGGGCGGCATCGCGGCCCACGTGCTTGGTGTCCTCGGCGAGTTGCGAAGGCGTCTTGAAATCGTCTGCCATGGAAATCCCTTTTTAAAAATCTATTGCCGCCGACATGTGGCAACCAATGCCGAATTACACATGAAAACTAAATTACGCATGTGAGAAATTCCAATGCATCCATGTAGGCAAACATGAACTTAAGCCATTTCTATTCAAATAGGAACTTATACCTTTCAGACAAAAGTCACAATTATTTTCAAAGATTTCGGTAATTTGCCACACGTCGGCTCAAATCGCGCTTTCGTCGGTTTGTAGGACATGATCCATTTGTGTGTAGGACAAGAGCTTGTCAAAATTCGCTCACTGTCTAACACAAGGGGTTTTAAGTGACGAAAGTACTAAAGAGCGTACGTTTGGGTACATTGCTGGCTTTTGCAGGCTGCGCATCCGCCCCCACGTGGGCGGCGGACCTGATGCAGCTGACGATCCAGGGCAAGAGCTTCACGCTGACGTCGGCGGCCACGGTGAGCTACGGGGCCAACAACGTCTTCACGCAAAAGATGCTCCAGCCCGGCACGTACTCGTGCGACGACGGCTTCTTCGGTGACCCGGTCTGGGGCGTGCTCAAGGCGTGCTATGCGGAGAATGCGCTGCAATCGACGCAGAACGCCCAATTGCAGCGCCTGACCCCGCAAAACACCACCTTCACCCTGGCCAAGACCACCGTCGTGAGCTACGGCGTGAACAACGTCTTCAACCAGAAGACCCTCGCCCCGGGCACCTACGCGTGCAGCGACGAGTTCTTCGGCGACCCGTTCTGGGGCGTGCTCAAGGCCTGCTACGTGCCCGCGGCCACCACCCAGCTGACCAAGCTGGTCGACCAGCCCAACACCTTCAGGCTCGCCACGCCCAGCGTGGTGAGCTACGGCGTGAACGGCGTGTTCTTCCAGAAGACGCTGCAAGCGGGCACCTACAGCTGCGACGACGGCTTCTTCGGCGACCCGCTGCGCGGGCTCCTGAAGGCCTGCTACACCAGCGCCGGCACCACCGCGCCGAGCACGCAGGTCGTCGCCGCGCCGGCGCCCGCTCCCGTGCTGCAGAAGCCCACGCCCGTGGCGACGGCCCCGACGCCCGTCACCCCCAGCGGCACGGTCGCGGCCGTCTCGGGCGACGTGATGGTCAACGGCGCGGTCTCCAACGCCGAGTACCAGGCCATGGCCCAGAAGATGGGCACCGAGGAGGCCATCGCCTACCGCTACGGCCCCTCCTCGGCCGAGTACGGCACGGCCAGCCAGGGCGGCCTGCCGACGTACGCCAAGCGCCAGAGCCAGCCCTTCAACATGGTCTCCATCCAGAACCCCAACGGCCTGGGCGACCGTGGCTGCGGCTGGACGAGCTGGTGCGGCACCTGGCAGGTCGGCGGCGCCCTGGAGTACCGCGCGGGCGACTACAGCTCCAACATCCTGAACTTCGCCTACGTCGCCGACGCCAACCCGGAGGCGAGCTTCTACAGGAAGTCCTATGCCGCGGCCGTGGGCTCGGTGCAGACCCTCAACGTGGGCCACAACACCACCTCCATCGAGCCCGAGCCGAGCTGGACGACCTACGCCGGGGCGGCCAACGACGGCGGCGCGATCGACGCGAACATCGACACCTACAAGAACTCCTTCACCCTGGAGAAGCCCGTCGCCCTGGCCAAGTGCTACGGGCGCGGCGGCTGGTGCACCAACTCCCTGGCGGTGTACGCCGACGGGCGCATCATCGGCGTGGGCAGCAACACCTCCCACAACTTCGTGAGCACCAAGCTGCCCGCGGGCAAGGTGCCCACCGCCCTGACCATCACCAACAGCGGCGAGTTCGCCCTGGTCACGGTGTGGGACACCGCGGCCATGCGCGGCCAGATCGCGGTGGTCGCCCTGGGCGACGGCTGCCAGAGCTGCACCATGGCCAGCGAGGGCAACTGGGGCGCCAACTGGGGCAACTGGAAGCGCTCCTACCCCGGCATGCCCGGCCTGGGCAACTACAACTTCGCCAAGGTCATCGGCTACGTGGACCTGCCCGAGACCCTGAAGGCGCCCACCGAGATCGCCGCGACCACCGGCTTGTTCTGGCAGGACTACGAGCGCATCCGTAACTTCTGGGAGACCGACCTGGACGACCCGGCCATGCGCGCGCGCTACGCCAGCGGCGAGTATTCCAACGCCTACGCCCGCGCCGGCATGGCGGTGGTGATCTCCAAGTCGGAGAAGCGCGCGGCCTTCGTCGACCTGCGCCCGCTGTTCGCCTACTACAAGCAGCAGTACTTCGTGCAGTCGCAGTCGGGCTTCAACGCCATGATCGCCAACCGCGGCGACGGCGCCAGCCAGTGGCCCTACACCTTCGAGGTCGCCCCCTCGCAAAAGCCCAGCGTCATCAAGGTCGTCGACCTGCCCAACCGCCCCACCGCCGTCAAGATGAGCCTGAGCGCGCCCCACCGCGCCTTCATCGCCACCCAGGAAGGCAAGCTGCGGGTGTTCGACCTCGGCGCGGGCTACCTCAACCAGACCGCCGGCGGCACGCCCTCGGACATCGCCGAGAAGTTCTCCGTCGACGTGGGCCGCAACCCGACCAACATCGGCTACATCAAGGAACACATGACGGGCAACAACTCCTCGGTCAGGACGATCTTCCCGAACACGCCGCAGCGCGAACTCCTCGTCACCTCCCGGGGCGACCGCAAGGTCCAGTGGGTGCGCTTCGACAACGACATCGCCTCCGGCTCGGTGGTGCGAACCCTCCAGGAGAGCCGCATGATCGACCCCATCTCCACCGAGGACGGCGAGAACCACGGCACCGAGAGCTACATGGTCACCGTGGCCGACTACGCCGGCAAGGGCATCCACAACTTCCTCTACGGCCCCATCATCTGGCACACCTACGACGCCTCCAAGGCCTGCTCCTCGGCCAAGGGCGGCTGCCAGATGCTCAACGGCGCACCCTTCGAGTACGGCGGCACCTTCAAGGTCCCGGGTAAACCCTTCCACGGCGCAGTAGCCAACATCAACTGAAGACACGGCCGCACGGCGGCCTCCCGCGAGAAAGCCGCTGCGTCCGCAGCGGCTTTTTTCGTGTGTTGGGGTGCGGTCCGCCCGCGCAACCCTCCTCCCGGACCCGGCGCTCAAAACCAGGCCTGCGCGAGCCCGAAGGCGAGTGCCGCGCAGCCGAACCACAGCGACCAGCGTGGCCGGTAGGCCAGCAGCACGACGAGCGCCGTGCCGGCGATGCTCAGCAGCCCCAGCCACCACAGAATCCCCACCGAAACCGACCCGGCGTCCAAGCAGGCGAGGTGCAAGGCGCCGGCCAGCAGGGCGCCCCCCGCCAGGCGCAGCGGCCGCACGAAGCGGCTCGGCCATTCGTGCCGGAGCATCTCGCATCGATGGCGGTCCATCGCCAGTGCCAGCGTCGTGAAGCCCGCGCAGGCGATCGCGAGCGCCGTGAGTGCCGCTGGCGCGCTCATGGCGCGCGCAACCTGAAGGCCATGACGCCGTGCAGGACGGCGAAGACCAGCATCGCCAGATCAAACCCGGCCACGCTCCACTGGCCCTGAGCGATGCTGAGCAAGAGGCCGGTGCCGCCGGTGAGCGGGTTGACCACCGGCAGCAAGGCAAACAGCAGGGCAGCCAGGCCAAGTTGCTCGCGCCAGGCCGCGCGATGCCGGCGGAACGCGGCATGCGCCAAGCACAGCGCCCACATGCCAAAGAAGCCGTGAACCTCCCAGTCCGCGCGCTTCGGCAGATCGACCGGGATCAGTCGGTTGCCCCAGAAATAGCTCGCCGTCGCCACCGAGAGTCCCGCGACGGCGGCGACGTTGAGCATCTCGACGAGGCGCTGGCCAGGCGGCGTGCGGCCGAGCTTGCGACGCTCTGGCAGTCGCTTGACGATCCACAGCACCAGCCCCGTGGCCACCATCGCCGTGCCGATCACGCCCGCGACGAACAGCAGCCAGCGTGCGCCAGGGCCGGCGAAGCGCCCGAGGTGCGGCGCGGTCAGCGCGTTGTAGACGGCGAGCGCGCCCGAGGGCGCCGCTGTCGCCGGCCCTTCAATGCGCTCGCCGGTCGTGCCGTCGAAGCGCATCCGATCGCCGGCGCCACGGTTGAGCAGACTGCGACCGCCCTGCTCACGCAGTTCGATGGTCGCCTTTGCCGTGTCCGGCTGATGGACCACGATGCTGCCGACCCCGTGCTCGGGCCACCGGGCGCGGGCCTGCGCGAGGAGGGGCGCCAGCGCGACCAGAGGCACGACGTCGGTGCCGTCGCGTGTCGCGACACGGCTGGCATCGTTGCTGCGCGCAGTCGGCGCCGCGCCGCCGCGACGCTCGGTGGCGAAGGCCTGCGTGTCGCCCTGGTAGACCGCGTCGATACCCCACGGCATGAGCGGGTTCATCATCAGCAGCAGGCCGCTGAACGTGATGACGACATGGAACGGAAGCCCGAGCACGGCCGTCGCGTTGTGGGCGTCGAGCCAGGAACGCGGACCCTTGCGCGGGCGGAAGGTGAAGAAGTCCGTGAAGATCTTCTTGTGCGTGATCACCCCACTGAGGATGGCCACGAACATCACCATCGTGGCGATGCCGACGATCCACCGCGCCCCGGTGCGCGGCAAGGCGTGCAGTTCGAAATGGAAACGGTAGAGGAAGTTGCCGCCTCGGGTGGCGCGCTGCTCGATCACCTCCCCCGTGGCGGCGTCGAGTTCGGCGCGTCGGGTGCCGGCACGGCCTGGCGCCGCGCCGTGCTCTCGCCAGCTCGCCTGGATCGACGTCGTCCTGGCGCCGGGCAGTTCGAGCGTCCATGCCGCCGCGCCGGGCGCCAGGCGCAGCATGGCGTCGATGGCGCTCTCGGGCGAGAGATCCCGGGGCACCGACGCGTGCAGTTCGGGTTTCATCCAGACGTCGATCTCGTCGCGGAAATAGCTGAGTGTCCCGGTGAAGAACACCGCATACAGCAGCCAGCCCAGCAGCAGGCCGCTCCACGTGTGGAGCCACGCCATCGACGGGCGCAGGCCCTGGGGTCGGCCGTCGACCCTCATGCAGTGCTCGCGCCGACGGCCCGTGCGAACAACGCCATGGCGGTGGCCGGCAGGCCGATGCCCGCCCAGGCGCGCCAGGCGCTCGCGCAGCCGAACGCCCACAGGGCGGCGACGGCATGCGAGACGAAGGCCGCCATCGTCGCCGCCAATGCCGAATCGACGCGCGAGGCGCCACCGGCCGACAGCCCGAGCGCCACGCCATGGGCCACGCAGATCGACAGGATGTGGCCGCCCGACACCGCGGCAATCAGGCGCGAGGCCACGCCGAGGCGATAGCGGATCAGTGGAAAACGAGAGGTGACAGGCATGTGCGGGCGACCGGGTGCGATGGATGTCAGAAGCGCAGGGTCGAACCGACCCATAGCCGGCGACCGTAATTGTTCTTGCCGTAGGTGGCCTGGTCCAGCCGCTTGTCCGACAGGTTGTGGATCGCGGCGTTGAGCGTGACGTCGCGATTCCAGTCGTACGAGGCGCCGACGTCCGCGGTGGTGTAGGCGGGAGCCGGCCGCGTGCCGAGGGTCGCGCCGTACTCCTCGCCATAGTGTGCCAGCGCGCTCCACACGGTCAGTGCGGGTGTCGCCTTCCAGGTCGCCCGCACGTTGGCCATGCGCTCGGGTGTGAGTGCGAGCGGCGCGCCGATGTTGGCGCCGGTCTTCTGCTGCGAGTCGGTGTGGGTGTAGTTGGCCTTGAGCTGCACCGTGCGGCTCACGTCCCACTTCGCGTTGAGCTCGACGCCGGCGATGGTCGCCTTGTCGATGTTCACCCGGTCCATGACGATGTAGCGGTTCCAGGTGCGCGTGGTCGTCACCGTCGACAGCTTGTCTTGAAAGTCGTTGTAGAAGAAGGTGATGCCGCCCGAGATCGTCCTGCTCGGCGCCCAGAGACTCGACACCTCGTAGTTGGTGCTGGTCTCCGGCTTCAGGTCGGGGTTGCCGAGCATGACGAAACGGTTGCGCCGGACATAGGCGTAGTCCGGAATCACCGCGCGCAGTTCGGGCGCCTTGAAGCCGCGCGAGACGCCGCCCTTCAGGGTCCAGCTGTCGGTGCCGTGCCACACCGCGTACAGACGAGGATTGGCATGCGTTCCGTACTGGTCGTGGTGGTCCAGCCGCAACCCGCCGGTCAGGGCGAAACGCTCGGTGATCGACCATTCGTCCTCCAGGAACACCGCCTTCTGCGTCGTGCCGAAGCGATAGGTCACCTGGTCGCCGAGGCCGGGGTTCCAGTCGGACAGCGAGGTGTCGTTCCACTGCACCCCGCTGGTGACCAGGTGGCCGCGCCAGGGCATGACCAGCTTGGCATCGAACACCGTGTTCTTCACTTCGGGCGCGCGGTCCGAGAACTCGTTCTGCGCCACGGTGCCATCGCTAACGCCGATGCGCGAGGCGCGCTCCCAGGCCAGCGAGACCTCGGACGATGCCCAGCCGTAGCGGCCCCGGTGCGTGACCGATGCGTGGTCGCGGTCGTTGTCCTGCTCGCGCGTCGCCCAGTTGGCGCTCGTGCCTTCGCCGTTGTGCAGGCGGGCGGCGCCTGCCTGCACCACGATGTCGTGATGGAGATTGGGCGTGATCGCCAGGCGGGCGGTGAGGTCGGTGTGGCGCGCCCGTGCGAAGCCCCCATTCGCCAGATCGTCGTCGGCCTGGCGATCGAGCCGTCGGCCCCAGACCTGCAGGCCGAGCAGTTCGTCCTTGATCGGTCCGCCCGCGAAGAACTGGACCTGTCTGCCATTGCCGTAGTCCTTGTGCTGCTGTGCCGTGTGGTCGAGGTTGACCGAACCGCCCCACGCCGAGGGCACCTTGCGCGTGATGACGTTGATCACCCCGCCGATCGCGTCGGAACCGTACAGGGAGGACATCGGTCCGCGCACGACCTCGATCCGCTCGATCGCCTCGGCCGGAGGAATGAAGCTCTGCTCCATGCCCGCGCTGCCGTTGACGCGCGCATCGCGCGTGCTCTGCCGCTTGCCGTCGACCAAAATCAGCGTGTATTCACCAGGCATGCCCCGGATGGAAATCTCGCTCTCGTTGGCGGTGCCGGTCACGGCGACGCCCTCGACATCGCGCAGGGCATCGGTCAGGTCGCGGAAGGAGCGCCTGCGCAGTTCTTCGCCCGTCACCACCGTGATGGACGCCGGCGCGTCCTTCACCTGCTGCGCCGACCCCGACGCGGTGACCACCACCGTGGCGAGGTCGGCGGCGTCCTGCGCACGGGCCCGGTCGGTGGCGAGCACGCCCGCAAGGGCCGCGACGGCGATCGCCACGAGGCGCGCGGAAGGGGTGGAATGTGACAGGAGGGACATGGTGATGGGCCCTGCGGACAGGCCGAAAGGGCGGGAGCGAGTTGTTTGAATGGGAATCGTATGCATTAACCTCGGGCGTTCTGGACAGGTTGAGACGCCGCCCGCGTTCCTGCTCCGAACCTCCGAATGCCCGCTGCGCCGCCGCCCGTGACACCCCGAATCCTGGTCGTGGACGACCACCGCAAGATCCGCGAACCGCTTGCCGCGCTGCTGCGCCGGGCGGGTTTCGACGTGCGCGTGGCCGACGGCGCGAACGCCATGCACCTGGTGCTGCGGCACACGCCGGTCGACTTGGTCGTGCTCGACGTGATGCTTCCTGACGGCGACGGCTTCGCGCTGTGCCGGGAGTTGCGCGCGGCCGGTGGCCCGCCCGTGATCCTGCTGACGGCACGCGGCGAAGCGCACGACCGCATCGCGGGGCTCAACCTCGGTGCCGACGACTACGTCGTCAAGCCCTTCGAACCCGAAGAGCTCGTCGCGCGCATCCACGTCGTGCTACGCCGCATCGTGCCGGCGACGGCGGCGCGCGACGGCGGCGCGCCCGAGCCCGCCGAGACGTGCGCGCCGGGGCGGTTCATCTTCGGCCCGTGGCTGCTCGACGAGGGCATCGCCCGGCTGACGCACGACGATGGGTGCTCGGTCGAGCTCAGCGGCACCGATCTGCGGCTGCTGGGCGCGTTGGTGCGCCACGCGCGTGCCGTGGTCAGCCGCGAGAGGATCCAGGAACTCACCGGCCGCGCACCGCATCCCGGCTTCGAGCGGACGATCGACCGGCAGATCAGTCGCCTGCGCGTCAAGATCGAAGCCGATCCGCGTCAGCCCGTGCTCTTGCGCACGGCCTGGGGCGACGGCTACATGCTCACCGTCGACGCGGTGGCGCTTGCGCCATGACGTCGGACGCACTGCCCGGCGCGGTGCGTTGGCCGTCGCGGTGGCCGCGCGGCATGGCCAACCAGCTCGGCCTGCTGATGCTCGTGGGCGCCCTCGCCACGCACGGTATCGGCGTTGTCTTCCTGCAGCAGTTCGGTGTGCTGGTGCATCCCATCGCGCTGTCCCAGGTTCTCGAGCGTCACGCCATCGCACACGCGGTCACCGACGGATTGCCCACCACGCGCGCCGCCTCGCTGCTGGCGGCGTTCGACCCGGACGTCGTGCGGGTCTGGACCGGGTCGGACGCAGAGGTACCGCCGCACCCCATGCAGACCGAGGAATTGCGACTGGCGGCGGCATTGCGCCAGCGCCTTTCGCTCACCGACGCAACACCGGTTTGGGTGCAGATCGAGCGCATCGACGGCGGGCCGGCCCGCGACGCAGTGCTCGCGCTGCGCAACTGGACCGCACTGCAGCTGCGCGTCTCCATCGGTCTGACCGACGGGCGCTGGCTCAACAGCTGGCAGCATCCGTCGGGCGGCTACGAATGGTGGCGGCTGCTGCGGTTCTCGTTGCCGGTCAGCATCCTGCCGGTGCTGGTGCTCGGCTATGTCTTCGTGCGCCGCATCGTGCGGCCGGTGCGCGCGCTGGTCGACGCCACCGAGCGCGTGGGCCGTGGCGAACACGTCGACGCCTTGCCGGTCACGGGCCCGTGCGAGGCCCGCGAACTGACGGTGGCCTTCAACGCCATGCAGCACAAGCTGCACCGGTTCGTGCAGGACCGCACGCGGATGCTGGCCGCGATCGGCCACGACTTCCGAACGCCCATCACGTCGCTGCGCCTGCAGGCCGAGTTGATCGACGACGGGCCCCTGCGCCAGGACATGGTCGAGACCCTCGCCGACATGTGCGCGATGGTCGAGGAGACACTCGACTTCGCGCGCGACGACGCCGCGCACGAGGCGACCGAGGCGATCGATCTGAACGCCTTGCTGCAGGCCGTGGCCCGGCGCTACCGCGAGGCCGGAGACCGGCTGGTCGTGCGGCCTCGGCAGTTGGCACCGGGCTCGACGCCCCCTGTCTTTCGCGGACGCCCGGCGACGCTGCGACGCGCCGTCTCCAACCTGATCGACAACGCGCTGCGTCATGGGGGCGTCGCCAGGGTGTTCCTGTCGATGGATTCGCTCGGCGGCGACCTCGCACATCGCATCGACATCGAGGATGACGGTCCCGGTCTCGTGCCAGAACAACTCGACCATGCGTTCGAGCCGTTCTGGCGCGCCGACGGTGCGCGGGGGTCCGGCCAGGGCCTTGGGCTCGGTCTGTCGATCGCGCGGACCTGCGTGCAGGCGCATGGCGGCGACGTCGCGCTGACGAACCGGCTCGAAGGCGGATTGCGCGCCAGCATCCGTCTGCCGGCGTGACCGTGGGGTGTGTGTCAGGATCGGGACGCGCCGCCGCGTCGATGCGCGCCCGGCCGGTCGCCCTCCGTCGCGTGCCTGGCGCGGACGGCCACACCCGTCCCCACAAAATCGTCAGGGTATTCATGAAAATCGCCACCTGGAACGTCAACTCCCTCACCGCCCGCCTGCAGCACGTGCTCGACTGGCTGGCCGCGAACCCGGTCGACGTGCTGTGTCTGCAGGAACTCAAGATGAGCGACGACAAGTTTCCGCTGGAAGTGCTCGCGGCGGCTGGCTACGAAGCGGCCGTCTTCGGTCAGAAGACCTACAACGGCGTCGCGATCCTGAGCCGCGCGCCCCTGCGCGACATCGCGCGCAACATCGGCGGCTTCACGGACGAGCATTCACGGGTCGTCAGCGCGACGCTCGACACGGCGCACGGTCCGCTGCGCATCGTCAATGGCTACTTCGTCAACGGGCAGTCGCTCGACAGCGAGAAGTTCATCTACAAGATGAAGTGGCTCGAAGCGCTCCACGACTGGCTGCGCGTTGAACTGGTCGCCCATCCCGATCTGGTGCTGCTGGGCGACTTCAACATCACGCCGGAAGACCGCGACAGCTTCGACCCCGAGGGCCTGCGCGAGACCATCCACCATTCCACCCCGGAACGCCAGCAGTTCCAGGCCCTGCTCGCCCTCGGACTGACCGATGCCTTCCGGCTCTTCGACCAGCCCGACAAGAGCTATTCGTGGTGGGACTACCGGATGCTCGGCTATCCCAAGAATCGTGGTCTGCGCATCGACCACATCCTGGTGAGCACGCCGGTCGTTCCGCGGGTGACGGCCTGCACCATCGACCGCGTGCCGCGCAAGTGGACCAAGCCCAGCGACCACGCCCCGGTGACGGTCGTGCTCGATCCTTCCGCGGGCTGAGTACGCACCGGCGTCGTGCCGAACGACCGACCGACCAAGCCTATTCCAGGCCGAGTTCCTGGATCTTGCGCGTGATGGTGTTGCGCCCGATGCCGAGCTTCTGCGCGGCCTCGATGCGTCGGCCGCGCGTGTTGGCCAGCGCGGTCAGGATCAGGCGCGACTCGAAGCGGCGCGACAGCGCGTCCCACACGTCGTGCCGCCCGGCGGCCAGCAGGGTCTGAGCCTCGCGTTCGAGGCCGCTCTCCCAGGTCGAAGGACCGACGTCGACGACCGCGTCCGCCACGGCCAGGGCCCCTCCCCCCTCGGCCGACGTCACCATCGGTGCCGCCAACGCGTCGCCCGCCAGTGCGATGTCGCTGGTGAACGGCAACGGCGCGGCCACCGCCGCACCGGCCGGGGCGGTGCCCGGCATCGCGGGCAGGTGCGACGCCGCCACGGGCACGGCCATGGCGACCGGTGCCGACGCGGACGACGACATGGCCTCCGGGACGCTTGCGCTCACCATGACTTCGGGTGGCAGGTCCTTGACCTCGACGAGCTGCGCCGGCGCCATCACGGTCAGCCAGTGGCAGATGTTCTCCAGCTGGCGCACGTTGCCGGGAAATCCGAACGTCGCCAGCTGCGCGAGCGCCGCATCGGAGATGCGCTTGGGCTCGACACCGAGCTGCTTGGCGCTCTCCTGCAGGAAATGGCGCGTGAGGGCGGGCACGTCCTCGCCACGCTCGCGCAACGCCGGCAGACGCAGGCGGATCACGTTCAGCCGATGGAACAGGTCCTCGCGGAAACCGCCGAGCTTCACGCGCTGCTCCAGGTCCTGGTGCGTGGCGGCGATAACGCGCACGTTGGCCTTGACCGAGTTGTGGCCCCCCACGCGATAGAAGTGCCCGTCGCTGAGCACGCGCAGCAGCCGCGTCTGCAGGTCGAAGGGCATGTCGCCGATCTCGTCGAGGAACAGCGTGCCGCCCTCGGCCTGCTCGAAGCGGCCGCGACGCATGGTCTGCGCGCCGGTGAAGGCGCCGCGCTCGTGGCCGAAGAGCTCGCTCTCCAGCAGGTCCTTGGGAATCGCGGCCGTGTTGATGGCGACGAAGGGACCGTCGGTGCGTGGCGAATGCTTGTGCAGCGCGCGCGCCACCAGTTCCTTGCCCGAGCCGGACTCGCCGGTGATCAGCACCGTGACGTTGCTTTGCGAGAGCCGGCCGATGGCGCGGAAGACGTCCTGCATCGCCGGCGCCTGGCCGAGCATCTCCGGCGCGGCGGCCATGCGCTCTTCCGCCACCTCCTCGCGCTGACTCTCGTCGACGGCGCGGCGGATGAGTTCGACCGCGCGCGTGAGGTCGAAGGGCTTGGGGAGGTATTCGAAGGCGCCGCCCTGGAACGCCGAGACGGCGCTGTCGAGGTCGGAGAACGCGGTCATGATGATCACCGGCAGCCCGGGATGGCGCGCCTTGATCTTGTCGAGCAGATCGAGCCCGGAACCACCGGGCATGCGGATGTCGCTCACCAGCACCTGGGGGCCGAGCGACTCGTCGCCGTTGGCCGCATCGAGCGCAGCCAGCACGTCGCGCGTGTTCGTGAAACTGCGGGTGGGCAGGTCTTCGCGCAGGAGCGCCTTCTCCAGCACGAAGCGGATGGATTGGTCGTCGTCTACTATCCAGATCGGCTTCATGCAGCTCCTTGTCGCCTTGCTGCTATGGCAGCGGTATCAATAACTTGAAATCGGTTCGGCCCGGCACGCTGTCGCATTCGATGACCCCATGGTGCTGCTGCACGAAGGTCTGCGCCAGTGTCAGTCCCAATCCGGATCCACCTTCCCTGCCCGAGACGAGCGGATAGAAGATGCGGTCCTTGATGTCATTGGGCACGCCCGGTCCGTTGTCGATGACATGCAATTCCAATGCCAATCGATACCACTGCTTGTTGAAGATCACCTGTCGCGCGATGCGTGTCTTGAGCGTGATGCGTGCATCGCCGGCGGCACGGCGCTCGGCCAGGGCCTGCGCGGCGTTGTGGACGATGTTGAGCGTGGCCTGGATGAGCTGCTCCCGGTCGCCCCGGAACTCGGGGATGGAGACGTCGAAGTCGCGCTCGATGTGCAGGTCGCGCGGGAACTCCGCCAGGATCACCGATCGCACCCGCTCGCACACCTCGTGGATGTTGACGTCGCCCACCACGTGCGGACGCCGGTGCGGGGCGAGCAGGCGGTCGACCAGCGTCTGGAGGCGGTCGGCCTCGTGGATGATGACCTGGGTGTACTCGATGAGGTCGCGCGATTCGACCTCCATCTGCAGCAGCTGCGCCGCGCCCCGGATGCCGCCCAGCGGATTCTTGATCTCGTGCGCGAGGTTGCGGATGAGTTCCTTGTTGGCCTGGGCCTGGTCGATCAGGCGTTCCTCGCGATCCTGCCGGGCCTGGTTCTCGAGCGGCGACAGCTCCACGATCACCTCGCCCCGGCGATCGGTCTGCGCGAGGGTGACCTGCACCGGCAGCATGTCGTGGCTGACGCGCCGCAGGAAGGCCTCGTAGCGCAGGGTGGCGAAATCGTTGGTGCTGGCCCCTTCCAGCGCCGTGCGCAGGACGTGAGGTTCCTGGAAACAGGCACTGAACTGCGAGCCTTCGAGCGTGCGGCGCGAGGTGCCCAGGACGTCTTCCAGCGCCGCGTTCGCGAACAGCACCGAACCGTCGCGCTTGACCACCGCGATCAGCGTGGCGAGCAGATCGAAGGGCTGGAAGCGCCGGGGCGCGGAGGAGATCTTGCCGAACGCCATGTCAGGGCACCGCCCCAGCGGGCAGTCGGGCGAGTTCGCGGCGGATGCCGGCGATGTCGCTCTCGTTGCGAGCGATTTCGGCCTTCATCTGTTCCACCCGATCGAGGTACTTCTGGTAGTTGCGGGCCTCACCACCCTGCTTCTCGGGTTCGCCATTGTTGAAATCGCGCAGCAGTTCGGCCTGGCGCGACTCGGCCCGCCGGAGTTCGGACTGCAGCACCGAGCGGACCTCGCCGTCGCGGGCACGCTGCTCGGCGCCCTCCACGCGCGGGCCGCCCGTGGGCGACGCGCCGCGGGCGGGCGAACTCGCGGTGGCGGCGGACGGGGTCGCCGGGGTCGTCCGTGGCGTCTGCACCACCGTGACGTTGCCACCTTCCATCACCTTGCAACCGCGTTGCTTCGCCTGCGCGGCGTTGTTGGTGTATTCGTTGCCGCAGCGCCAGACCTGTTCCTGGGCCTGCACGGGCAACGCGGCCAGCGGTGACGCCAGCAGGATGAAAAACGCGGATGAAAGCTTCATGGACAGGGAGGAAGTGGAGGCATCGGAACATTCTCAGCCAATTCGAGCGGCCGTCCGCCGCCATGTTCCCGCCCAAAGAAAAAGACGGCCGCGGCCGTCTTCTGGAAGTCCGTGACCGGCGCCGGCCGCCCCGAAGGACGCTGGCGCCAGACCGCTCAGAGCGAGTAGTACATGTCGAATTCGCAGGGGTGGGTCGCCATGCGGAAGCGGGTGACTTCCTGCATCTTGAGTTCGATGTAGGCGTCGATGTACGAGTCGGTGAACACGCCGCCCTTGGTCAGGAACGCACGGTCCTTGTCGAGGTACTCGAGCGCCTGGTCGAGGCTGTGGCAGACGGTCGGGATCAACGCGTCTTCTTCCGGCGGCAGGTGGTAGAGGTCCTTGGTCGCGGCTTCGCCCGGATCGATCTTGTTCTCGACGCCGTCGAGACCGGCCATCAGCAGCGCGGCGAAACCGAGGTACGGGTTCATCAGCGGATCGGGGAAGCGCGCCTCGACGCGGCGGCCCTTGGGGTTGGCCACGAACGGGATGCGGATCGAGGCCGAACGGTTCTTCGCCGAGTAGGCCAGCTTCACCGGGGCTTCGTAGCCGGGCACCAGGCGCTTGTAGCTGTTGGTGCCGGGGTTGGTGATCGCGTTGAGCGCGCGGCCGTGCTTGATGATGCCGCCGATGTAGTGCAGCGCGAATTCCGACAGACCCGCGTAGCCGTCGCCGGCGAACAGGTTCTTGCCGTCCTTCCAGACCGACTGGTGCACGTGCATGCCGGAGCCGTTGTCGCCGACGATGGGCTTGGGCATGAAGGTGGCGGTCTTGCCGTAGGCGTGGGCCACGTTGTGGATCACGTACTTCTGCAGCTGGACCCAGTCGGCACGCTGGATCAGCGTGCTGAACTTGGTGCCCAGTTCCATCTGGCCCGCATTGGCCACTTCATGGTGATGCACCTCGACCGGAATGCCCAGCGCTTCGAGCACCAGGCACATCTCCGAGCGCATGTCCTGCGCGCTGTCGACCGGGGGCACGGGGAAGTAGCCGCCCTTCACGGCCGGGCGGTGACCCGTGTTGCCGTGCTCGTATTCCTTGTCGGTGTTCCACGATGCTTCTTCGGAATCGATCTTCACGAAGCAGCCCGACATGTCGTTTTTCCAGCGCACGCTGTCGAAGACGAAGAATTCGGGTTCCGGTCCGAAGTAGGCGGTATCGCCCAGGCCGGACGCCTTCATGTACGCCTCCGCGCGCTTGGCGAGCGAACGCGGGTCGCGCTCGTAGGCCTTGCCGTCGGCCGGATCGATGACGTCGCACGTCAGGATCATCGTCGTCTCTTCGAAGAAGGGATCGATGTTGGCGGTATTCGGGTCGGGCATGAGTTGCATGTCCGAGGCCTCGATCCCCTTCCAGCCGGCGATGGACGATCCGTCGAACGCATGGCCCGAGGTGAACTTGTCTTCGTCGAAATGCGAAACCGGCACGGTCACGTGCTGTTCCTTGCCTCGTGTGTCCGTGAAGCGGAAGTCGACGAACTTGACCTCGTTGTCCTTCACGAGCTTGAGTACGTCGGCGACGGTCTTTGCCATCAATTTCTCCTGGTTTGGGGGGTGAGTGAATACAGTTGCGAGGGAATGCAGTTTCTATGCCATTGGCACGGAGACGCCAACGTCCGGTCGTCGGGCTCCGGCACGGTGCAGGAAATCCGACGAGAAATATCCATCTTGGTGCATATCGATCATCGCACCAACTCGGGGCCAAGGCGTGCATCGAAACCGTGCAGCCCGTCGAGAAGCTGCGCATACGCCGGATCAACCCGCTCCGCGTCGCCCTTCACACCCAGCTCGATGTGGCGCCCGTGCTGGGGATGATCGACGCTCGGCAAGCTGAATACCTTGATGCCTGGATGCGCGGCCTCGACGGCTTCCATCAGCGGCGTGAGCGTGGCTTCCATGGCCCCGTAGACGATGACGGACTTCTCGACCGCCCGGCCCTGCGCGAACAGGCCTGCATAGCGGGCGTCGAGCACCGATTCCACCATCGGCCACGCCATGACCGGGAAGCCCGGCACGAAATGCACGTCGCCGACACTGAAGCCGGGAATCTTGTTGTAAGGGTTGGCGATGATCTGGGCACCGACCGGGAACGTGCCCATGTTGAGGCGGTGCACGTTGTCGGGGCGCTCGGGCTCGTAGGCCACGCCCTGCTCGGTCGCCGTCTCGCGGATGCGTTCCTGGATCAGCACCTTGGCTTCCGGATGCAGCGCGAGTTCCACGCCGAGCGCCGCCGCCGCGCACTGGCGCGTGTGGTCGTCGGGCGTGGCACCGATGCCACCGGTGGAGATGACGATGTCGCCCGAGGCGAAGGCGCGCACCAGCGCGGCGGTGATGCGCTCGGGCACGTCGCCGACGTATTCGGCCCAGGCGAGTTGCAGTCCGCGCGCGGCCAGCAGTTCGATGACCTTGGGCATGTGCTTGTCGACGCGCTTGCCCGAGAGGATTTCGTCGCCGACGACGATCAGGCCGAAATTGCGGCTCATGGAAGTTTCCTTGGAGTGGAGGCGCCCGGGGTGCCACCGGATGCGGGAGGGAATTGGGAGGACGAAACGGACGCGGACGTCGACAGCGACAGACCCGCTGGCGCCGCGGCCATCGCGGCCCTGTCGTCGATCGCGCGCTGCGCGCGCAACCCGGCCAGTGCGTCGAGCGCATAGTGGGCGAACCACAGGGCCGAGAAGGCGAACACGAGCGTGTAGATCCAGATCCCCAGTGGCACGAGCACGAGGAAGGCGGCCGCGAACACGACCCCCGAAGCCCAGACGACGCTCGGCGCCGCGCCGAGCAGGCCGCACAGCACGCCGATGCCCAGCAGGGGCAGGCGGTGAGCGCGCAGCACCGCGTTGCGCTCCGGTGCGCTCGCGTGCTCGGCCAGGGCATCGAAACTCATGACACGGTAGGTCAGCCAACCCCAGATCAACGGCGGAAGGATCAGCACCAGGGGCGGAATCAGCCACAACGGCATCGACACGAGCAGGGCCACCAATGCCAGCGACGTGAGACCGACCGAGCGCAGAACGCTGCCGATCAGTGACGCGCCCTTCTTCTCCTCCATCCCCGGAAAGCGCCGCTGCGCGACCAGGCGCGTGAGCGAGGGCGCCATGAACGCGGCGACCACCAGCAGCACCGCCAGCACGATGACCGGGGTGGCGGCGAGCACCACCACCAGCGGCGCCAGCGTGGCAGTCACGTCGGTGGAGAACAGGCCGCCGAGCCAGCCCCAGAAACCCGACAGCAGTGGCCACGCATCGAGCGCGTCGCGCGTCCATGCGACCGCCGACGCCCAGAAGAAATGCCCCAGGCCCGCGGCCACCACCACCATCACGGCCAGCGGCACCAGCGACAGCACGATCACGCGCGGAAGCAGGCAGTAGGCGATGGCACGCCAGAAGGAATCGATCACGAGACGCATGGGACTCCGAGGATAGCGTCCCGTGCCGACCGGCCTTCAGCCACGCCCGACGATGCGTCGCAGTCCCAGCCACTGCTGCGACCAGAAGCCCCGACCGTAATCGCGCACCCGACCCTGCGCATCGGGCTCGACCTGGTCGCGGATGCCCGTGGGCTCGTAGGTGGTCCGGAAATCGCCGGTGCGCAACAGCATGTCCCACCACGGCAGCAACACGCCGTAGTTGCTGCCCCGGGCCGCGGCGACGCGGTGGTGCGTGCGGTGGAAGCGCGGGCTGACCCACAGGCGCTCGCCCACGCGCCCGAAGGACAGCCGCAGGTTGGCGTGCTGAAGGCTCTCGCTGAGCTGGGTGAACATCACCAGCGCGATGAACTGCCCCGGCGCCACGCCGATGAGCTGCGCGACGATCACGATGATCGCGTCGTGCAGGACGCTGTCGAGCAGGTGGTTGCGGTTGTCGCTCCACATGGTCATCTGGCGCTGCGAGTGATGCAGCGAATGCAGGCTCCACCACCACTCGAAGCGGTGCTGACCGCGATGGATCAGGTATTCGACGAAGTCGAGCACCACCAGGTACATCACGAAGGACACCCAAGGAATGTCGGTGATGCCCGGCACCAGTTCGTCGATGTGCAGCGTGCCCCAGCCCTGCGCACGCAGGAAGCCCAGGCCATGGTCGAAGACCGGCTGCAACAGGAAGAACATCGCCAGGCGGAACACGCCCAGGCGATGGATCAGCGTGTAGACGACGTCGGTGCGGATGGCCCGTCGGTCGCTCACCGCCTCGGCCGGCCGCCAACGCTGCAGCGGGCCGATGACCGCCAGCAACACCAGCACTTCGATCAGCCCGATGAGGAGCCAGCCGGTGGCGTCGAACGCATCCTCGCCCCAGCCCCCCAGACCCGCGGCATAGACCAACGGCTGCACGGCGGCCTCGAACACCCATTGCTGCAGCGCCACGAACTGGTCGGTGATCCACTCCATCGTCTCGCCCTCGTGCTCAGGGATGCGCGGCGATCCACGCCGTGTAGTCGGGATGCTCGCGCAACGTGCGGAAGCAGAAGCCCTTGGCCTTCAGGCCGGCGACCAGAGGCTCCAGCACCGCCGGCGCCCACGGATCCTGACGCGACCAGATGCCCAGGTGCGCGATCAGGATGTCGCCCGCACGGACGTTGTCGAGCGCCTGCCGCAGCAGCCGCTCGTTGCTGAACTTGTCGCTCGGCAGTTCGTCGCCGAGAAAGCCCGCCGGCGCCCAGCCGACGTGCGCGTAGCCGCAGGAGCGGGCCGCGGCGAGCAGGCTGGGCGAGGTCTTGCCGCCGGGCGCACGGAACAGCGGCAACGGCTTCTTGCCGGTGATGCGCGCCAGGCGTTCGCCGGCCTTAGCGATGTCCGCGCAGTACTGCGCCGCGTTCCAGGTGACATCGCGGCCCGCCGTCGGACCCGCCGATGGACGGACGCGAAAGCGCGGCTCGGCGCCGGGTTCGTCGCCACGCCAGTAGACGTGGTCGTAGGTGTGCGAGGCGAATTCATGGCCCTCGGCCGCCCTCGCCTTCCACCACGGCGCCCAGTGGTCGTCGAGGCTGTCGCCATCGGTGCGGGTGCGCTCGGCCGCGCCGAAGAAGGTCGCGCGCACCTGCTGGCGCGCCAGCACCTCGGCCACCAGCGGCGCCACGCCCATGTGACCGGTGTCGAAGGTCATGTAGAGCGGCTTGGCGCACGTGTCGGCCGCGCCGGCGACGGTGGCGATCGATCCCAGGAAAGCGCCGCCCAGCAGCAGCGCGAGCCCGCGGCGGCGCGTGGTCCTGCTCATCGCCTGGCGTGGTCGATCGTCCAGACGCCGTGCGGCGACCGCCCGACGTTTACCTGGCGCACCACCTGGCGAGTGGTCAGGTCGACGATGCTGAGCTTCTTCGCCCAGCGCGAGGTGACGTAGAGCAGCTTGCCGTCGGCCGAGACGTCCATGCAGTCCGGGCCGCCCGGCACGGGATAGGTGTCGGTGACCTGCAGCGTCTTCAGGTCGATGCGGCTGATGCTGTTGCCCGCGCGGTTGCTGACGAACACGCCACGCCCGTCGCCGGTCGCGCGAAACGCGTGCGCGCCCTTGCCGGTGGGAATGTTGCCGGTCGCCCGGGGCTGGGCGCCGGAGACATCGAAGACCTGCACGCTGTCGCTGCCGGTGAGTCCGACCAGCAGGGTCTTGTCGTTGTTGACGCCGAAGATGTCGGCCGGCATGTTGCCCGTCGCCACCCGCCACCGGACGGTCTGCGTGGCGAGGTCGACGGCGATGAGTTCGTTGCTGTCCTGCATGGTCACGTACGCCACCGTGCTGGCCGCATCGATCCAGATGTGGCTGGGCGTCTTTCCCGTGACGATGCGCTTGGCCAGCTTCAGGTCCTTGCCGTCCCAGCGGTAGATGTCGACGTGGTCGAGCCGGTTGGCGGCGGTCACGAACCACTTCATGTCGCGCGAGAACTGCAGCTGGTAGGGATCGATGATGCCGTAGATGGTGCGCTGGACCTCGGCGGTGCGCGGGTCGAAGAAGGTCAGCGAATCGCCGGCCGAATTCGCCACGATCACCGAGCGCTCGTCGGGCGTCATGTAGATGTGGTGCGGTTCCTTGCCGGTGGGAATGCGCTGCTTCTCGGTCCATGTGACCGGGTCGATCACGCTGACGTTGGCGTCGAGCGAATTCAGCACGAACAGCGGATTGCGCGACGCCGTCGCGGGCGCGACGGAAGTGGCCGCGGCGGCCGATGCCGGAGCGACGGCGGCGGGCGTCGCGGCGAGGGACGAAAGGGCCGCGCAGGCCAGCAGCAGGATGGCCGCAGTGCGGACGTGGATCGGGGAGGAGAAGCGCAAGGGAAGGGTCCGCGAGGGAGGAAAGGCGTCAGCTTAACGCCCGTTGGTGAATCCTGGCTGACCGCCGGATTTCACGCTCTGCCGAAGGTGCGCAGGGCCTCGACCTCCGGACCCGAGAGCCAGCGCCAGTGGCCGGGCGCCAGGCTCGCGTCGAGCCCGAGGTCGCCGATGTGCGAGCGGTGCAGCATCTCGACACGGTTGCCCACCGCCGCCAGCATGCGCTTGACCTGGTGGTATTTGCCCTCCGTGAGCGTGAGCCGCAGGTGCGTCGGGGCGACGGCCTCGCAGGCCGCGGCACGCACCGGCTTCGGATCGTCGTCGAGCACGACGCCGGCGAGCAGCCGGTCGACCTGGGAGGTGTCGATCGGATGCTTGGTCGTCACTTCATAGACCTTGGGCACGTGGTGCTTGGGCGAGCCCATGCGGTGGATGAACTGGCCGTCGTCGGTCAGAAGCAGCAGTCCGGTGGTGTCCTGGTCGAGGCGCCCGATGGCCTGCACGCCCTGCACCGCACCCTTGTTGGGGCGCAGGCGCAGGGGCGACGGCAGCAGCGTGTAGATGCTCGGATAGGTCGAGGGTTTCTGCGAGCACTCGGTGCCCGCGGGCTTGTGCAGCAACAGATAGGCCTTGTCGTGGTACGCCCACGGCGTGCCTTGCACGGTGAAGGGCAGTCCCTCGCGCGCCTCGATGTCGGCGAACGGATCGCGCACGACGGCGCCTTCGACGACCACGAGCCCCTGCTGGGCGAGACCCGCGCAGACACGGCGCGTGCCGAATCCCTGGGTGTAGAGAAGTTCCTGGAGTTGCATGTGATTTTCAATAGCCCAGGGCCAGCCCGCTGTTGCGGCGCGGATCGTTGGCGCCGTAGAAGCGGTTCCTGCCGACCGGCTTGCCGCCCAGGGACGGCGCGCCGACGATGATCGCCGCCATGTGGTTGGCAGGTTGCGGCACGCCCAGGTTGTGGCCCATCCCGACCAGCAGCGCGCGCGTGTCGGGGCTCAGCGCGAACGTCTCGACATTGGTGACGTCGGGCAGCCATTGCTGGTGGAAGCGCGGCGCGTCGACGGCCTCCTGCACGTTCATCCCGTAGTCGACGATGTTGAGGATGCTGTGCAGCACGGCCGTGATGATCCGGCTGCCACCGGGTGTGCCGACCACCAGGACCGGCGCGCCGTCCTTGCTGACGATCGTCGGGCTCATGGAGCTCAGCGGCCGCTTGCCGGGAGCGATGACGTTGGCCTCGCCCTGGACCAGGCCGTAGAGGTTGGGCACACCGATCTTGGCGGTGAAATCGTCCATCTCGTTGTTGAGCAGCACGCCGGTGCCCGAGGCCATCACCTTGGCGCCGAACCAGTCGTTGAGCGTGTAGGTGACCGCGACGGCGTTGCCCCATCGGTCGGTGATCGAATAGTGGGTGGTGTTGCTGCCCTCGTGCGGCGCGACACCGGGCTTGATGTCCCTGGAGACGCCGGCCTTGTTCGGATCGATGGCGGCGCGGACCTTCTCGGCGTAGCCTTTGTCGAGCAGGCGCTCGAGCGGGTTCTTCACGAAATCGGGATCGCCCAGATAGCTGTTGCGGTCGACATAGGCATGGCGCATGGCCTCGATCTGGTAGTGCACCGACTGCGCCGAGCGGAAGCCCAGGTCCTTCAGCGGATAGCCCTCGAGGATGTTGAGCATCTCGCAGATGACCACACCGCCCGAACTCGGCGGCGGCGCCGAGATCACGCGATGGCCGCGATAGTCGCACTCCACTGGCGCGAGTTCGCGTGTGCGGTACTGGTCGAGGTCGGCCTGCGTGATGATGCCTTTGCCCGCCTGGCTCGATGCCACGATCGCGGCGCCGACCCTGCCCTTGTAGAAGCCATCGGTACCTTGGCGGCTGATCGCGCGCAACGTGCGGGCGAGGTCCCTCTGCACCAGCTTCTGCCCGACCGCGAAGGGCTCGCCCTTGTTCAGGAAGATCGCGCCGCTGTCGGCGTCCTTCCTGAAATCGGCGGTCGCGGTGGCCAGCATGTCGATGTCGCCCTGGTCGAGCGTGAAACCCCTGTCGGCCAAGGCGATGGCCGGCGCGATGAGTTCGGCACGCGACATCGTGCCGTAGCGCTCGCGCGCCAGCTCGAGCCCGGACACCGTGCCTGGCACGCCCACGGCCAGATGGCCTTGGGTGCTCAAGCCCTTGACGACGTTGCCGTCCTTGTCGAGGTACATGTCGGCGGTCGCGGCCAGCGGCGCCTTCTCGCGGAAATCCAGGAAGGTCTTGCGGCCGTCGGCGAGCTGGGCCGTCATGAAGCCACCACCGCCGAGGTTGCCCGCTGCCGGGTAGACCACCGCCAGTGCATAGCCCACCGCCACCGCCGAATCGACGGCATTGCCACCGCGCCGCAGCACGTCGACGCCGACCCGTGTCGCGAGCTGCTGGGCCGTCACGACCATGCCGTTCTCCGCCGCGACCGGCGCCATCGATGCCGCGTGCGAGGGTGCGATGGCCGACAAGGAAAGACAGAACGCCGCACCGGCGATCATCCGCCGGATAAGACTTGGGTTTGCATTTTTCATTGGGAGGATGGCTCCTTGGACCATGGCGCCGCCGAAGGGGTGGCCGTGCCCGCATCGGGCAGGCTGCCCGCGATCGGACAAGGGACTTGCGGCATCACGGATTATCGGCGCGACGCCACCAAGGCGCGTCCATCGGCTCACCCACGCATCTCGCGCAGTCACCGTCCGACTAAGCGACGAAACGACCGAAGCAAAGCCGACCCCGCATGAGAAAGCCACCCGAAGGTGGCTTTCTCGGCGTCAAAGCGACGCGCTGCGGTCGAGCGTCGAAATGCAGCATGGATCTCAATGATCCCGAAGTCGATTCCGAAGGTACGTCATCGGGATCGACCGTCTTGTATGGTGGAGCTGGGGGGATTCGAACCCCCGTCCGCAAGCCTTCATCGCGCAGTTCTACATGTTTAGCGATCTGTTTTGATCTCGCTTCCGGAATCGCGCAGTCGCACGCTAGACCGGACGCCAGTGCCCTATTTTCTCGTTCTTGCCCAAGGCACCCGGGCAAGAACCAGCCGATGTAATTATCTTTGCAGCTCAGGATCGATGGATTGCTCCATCGGCCCTTTGCCCAGCCCATCGGCGTGCTGTTGCAAAGTCACCGGCAATTAAGCGGCGAGTGCGTACGATTGATCGTTTGCAGTTAGTTTTTTTGAATCTGATTAACGAGCGCATTCAGCTCGACATGCACCACAGCGACTCCGAACCCACGTCGAAACCAGTGCAGCCCCAAGACTGTCATTTTAGACCACATCGAGTGATTGCAAGACCTCCAGGGGAGATTTCACATGCCCGTGAGCCCGCCACAGCGTCACGTCCGCGTTCGCACCCATGTAGCCGTAAGTGGCTGCCAGGGTCGTCATGCCGGCCGCACGTCCGGCCACGATGTCACGCTCGTCATCGCCCACGTAGATGCAGCGGGTCGGATCGACATTCAAGCGCCGGGCAGCTTCGAACAAAGGTTCGGGATGCGGTTTGGCGAACGGTGTGGTGTCCCCGCTGACCACAGCGCCGGCCGTGCCGAAAGCCGGAATGGCCGCGACCAGTGGATCGGTGAAACGCGCGGCTTTGTTGGTCACGATGCCCCACGGCAGTTGTCGACCGACCAGCGCGTCGATCAACGGCATGACGCCCTCGAAGACGTGAGTCTCCAACAGCATCCGGGCTTCGTAATTGACGAAGAACTCCTCGCGCAGGGTGGCGAACTCGGGCGATTCCGGCGTCAATCCAAACGCGATCCCGAGCATGCCGCGTGCGCCTGCGCCGGCCATGGGTCGATAGACGGACTGCGGGAGGGACGAAAGGCCACGGTCGGTGCGCATCTTGTCCGCGGCGGCGCCGAGGTCCGGCGCGCTGTCGATCAGGGTGCCGTCGAGATCGAACAGGATGGCCTGGATGGTGGACGTCATGCTCACTCCGGCTTTCGCGTTGCGAACATGTAGTTGACACTGGTGTCCGCACTGAGCCAATACCGACGCGTGATCGGGTTGTATTGCAACCCGCGCGTGTGGCGAAGGTCGAGGCCGGCCGTGCGGCAGTGGGTCGCGAGTTCGGCCGGCCGGATGAACTTCCGGTATTCATGCGTGCCTTTTGGCAACATGCCCAGCACGTACTCGGCGCCGACGATGGCCAACAGGAACGACTTGGGATTCCGGTGGATCGTGGAGAAGAAGACCCAGCCACCGGGCTTGACGAGATCGGCGCAGGCCTTGACCACCGACGCAGGCTGGGGAACGTGCTCGAGCATCTCCATGCAGGTCACCACGTCGAAGCTGCCGGGTTGCTCCAGGGCCAGGGCCTCGACGCTGACTTCACGGTACTTCACCCCCTGGGTCGATGCTTCGAGCGCATGGAGCTGTGCCACCTTGAGCGCCTTGCCGGCCAGATCGATGCCCAACACTTCCGCTCCCTTGCGCGCCATGGCATCGGCCAGGATGCCTCCACCACACCCGACGTCGAGCGCCTGGCGTCCCGCGAGCGGCGCGATGCCTTCGATCCATTCGAGGCGCAGGGGATTGATTTCGTGCAATGGACGAAACTCGCTTTCAAGGTCCCACCAACGATGTGCAAGCTCGGAAAACTTTGCCAGTTCGGCGGGATCGGCATTGACGGTGCTATTCATGATTTGGGCTTTTTTGAAATCTTGTCAAAAGTCGATCATGACTTTCTTATCGACAACAGGGTTCTCTCGGAAATTTTGCCAACAAAAAATCCAGGCCAAAAAAAACCCCGCCGCAGCGGGGTTTTCCATCGAGGATCTTTTCAGATCAACGGGTGGCGCGGGTACCAACCACTTCGATTTCCACGCGGCGGTTCTTGGCACGGCCTGCGGCGGTGCGGTTGTCGGCCACGGGCTGCTTCTCGCCCTTGCCTTCGGTGTAGACGCGATTGCGTTCGATGCCCTTGGTGACCAGATAAGCCTTGACAGCTTCGGCACGACGGACCGACAGACGCTGGTTATAGGCGTCGGTGCCGACCGAATCGGTGTGACCCACGGCAATGATGACTTCGAGGTTGACGTCGCGGATCTTGGAGACCAGATCGTCAAGCTTCGCACGGCCTTCCGGCTTGAGCACCGACTTGTCGAAGTCGAAGAAGGCATCGGCAGCGAAGGTGACCTTCGAAGCTGCAACGGGCGGCGGCGTCACGACCGGCGGTGCGACCGGTGCAGGCGGAGCGACTGCCACGGGCGCGGCGGCGACGGGAACGAGGGCGCCATCGCAGCCAGTCGTTGCGGTCGCAGGCGTCCAGGAGGAATCGCGCCAGCACAGTTCGTTCGTGCCGTTCTTCCAGACGAGTTCACCAGTGCCGTTTTGCCAGTTGTCGTTCACCGGGCCGCCATTCGCAGCGGTGACACGGGTCTGCGCGCCGGCGGCAGTGGCGAGCGCAGCGACTGCAAACATCATCGCCACTTTATTGAGTTTCTTCATGGTTCTCCTCTTGGGGAAAAAGCCGCAGACGCGCTGCGAATCAGGGACGCTTTAAGTGACCACCACCCAAAACGTTGAGACGATTGTGCCATAGGGCCTTTCCCAAACCGGGCGGGGGCGCGGCCCGAATCGTAGGACTGCAGCGGAATACGGCGCTTGTGTTGCGGCTTAACGACACCCGTCAAAGCGTAAAATTCGGCCTTCCTGCCGACTGCCCGCCCTGCCCATGACCTCGTTCGCCAAAGAAACTCTCCCCATCAGCCTAGAGGAGGAGATGCGCCGCAGCTACCTCGATTACGCCATGAGCGTGATCGTCGGTCGAGCCCTCCCGGATGCCCGGGACGGACTCAAGCCGGTGCATCGGCGCGTGCTGTACGCCATGCACGAGCTCAACAACGACTGGAACCGCCCCTACAAGAAGTCGGCCCGCATCGTGGGCGACGTGATCGGCAAATACCACCCGCATGGCGACCAGTCGGTCTACGACACGATCGTGCGTCTTGCGCAAAACTTCTCGATGCGCCACATGCTGGTGGATGGTCAGGGCAATTTCGGTTCGGTCGATGGCGACATGGCCGCAGCGATGCGCTATACGGAAATTCGCCTTTCCAAGATCGCGCATGAAATGCTCGGCGACATCGACAAGGAGACCGTCGATTTCCAAGACAATTACGACGGTTCGGAAAAAGAGCCGGTCGTATTGCCCAGTCGGCTCCCCAACCTGCTGGTCAATGGCGCCGGCGGAATTGCGGTGGGCATGGCCACCAACATTCCGCCCCACAATCTCAATGAGGTGGTGGATGCGTGCATGCACCTGCTGCGCCATCCCGATGCGAGCGTCGACGACCTCATGGAATTCGTGCCGGCGCCGGACTTTCCGACGGCCGGGATCATCTACGGCATCAATGGCATCAAGGACGGCTACCGCACGGGACGCGGCAAGGTCGTGATGCGGGCGCGCTGCCACTTCGAGGACATCGATCGCGGGCAGCGCCAGGCGATCATCGTCGACGAGCTGCCCTACCAGGTCAACAAGAAGACGTTGCAGGAACGCATGGCGGAGTTGGTGCACGAGAAGAAGATCGAGGGCATCAGCCACATCCAGGACGAGTCGGACAAGTCCGGCATGCGTCTGGTGATCGAACTCAAGCGCGGCGAAGTGCCCGAGGTGGTGCTCAACAACCTCTACAAGCAGACACAGCTCCAGGACACGTTCGGCATGAACATGGTGGCGCTGATCGATGGCCAGCCGCGCCTGTGCAACCTCAAGGATCTGATCGAGGTCTTCCTGCAGCATCGCCGCGAAGTGGTCACGCGCCGTACCGTCTTCACGTTGCGCAAGGCGCGCGAACGCGGCCACGTCCTCGAAGGCCTGGCGGTCGCGTTGGCCAACATCGACGACTTCATCGCCATCATCCGCAACGCGCCTACCCCGCCCGTGGCGAAGGCCGAGCTCATGAGCCGATCGTGGGACAGTCCCCTGGTGCGCGAGATGCTTACCCGGGCACGCGCCGACGGCGGCGTGATCAACGCCGACGACTACCGACCCGACGGCCTGGAAGCGGTCTTCGGGATGGGATCGGACGGCCTCTATCGCCTGTCGGAGACGCAGGCGCAGGAAATCCTGCAGATGCGCCTGCAGCGCCTGACGGGGCTCGAACAGGACAAGATCGTTGCCGAGTACCGCGAGGTGATGGCCGAGATCGACGACCTGCTCGACATCCTGGCGCGACCGGAGCGCGTGTCGGTGATCATCGGCGACGAGCTGGGCACGATCCGCCAGGAGTTCGGCCAGACCAAGCTCGGCGCGCGCCGCAGCCAGGTCGAACACAGCGCCTATGACCTGTCCACGGAGGACCTCATCACGCCGACCGACATGGTCGTGACGCTGTCCCACACCGGCTATATAAAGAGTCAGCCCCTGGGGGAATACCGGGCGCAGAAGCGCGGTGGTCGCGGCAAGCAGGCCACGGCGACGAAAGAGGACGACTGGGTCGACCAGCTCTTCATCGCCAACACGCACCACTACATCCTGTGCTTCTCCAACCGAGGCCGGCTCTACTGGCTCAAGGTCTGGGAGGTGCCGGCCGGTTCACGCGGTTCGCGCGGGCGGCCCATCGTCAACATGTTCCCGCTCCAGGAGGGTGAGAAGATCAACGTCGTGCTGGCCTTGACCGGTGAGAAGCGCACCTTCCCGGCCGACCAGTACGTCTTCATGGCGACCTCGATGGGCACGGTGAAGAAGACCGCGCTCAATGAATTCAGCAACCCGCGCAAGGCCGGCATCATCGCCGTGGACCTCGACCCCGGCGACTACCTCGTGGGCGCCGCGCTGACCGACGGCAAGCACGACGTGATGCTGTTCTCCGATGGCGGCAAGGCGGTGCGTTTCGACGAGAACGACGTGCGTCCCATGGGCCGCAACGCCCGGGGCGTGCGGGGCATGACGCTGGAGGACGGCCAGGGCGTGATCGCCATGCTGGTGGCCGAGGACGAGCAGCAGAGCGTGCTCACCGCCACCCAGAACGGCTATGGCAAGCGCACCGGCATCACCGAATACACCCGCCATGGCCGGGGAACCAAAGGCATGATCGCCATTCAACAGAGCGAGCGCAACGGCAAGGTGGTTGCGGCCACGCTGGTGCACGCCGACGACGAGATCATGCTCATCACGGACAAGGGCGTCCTGGTGCGCACCCGGGTCGCGGAGATCCGCGAACTCGGCCGGGCCACCCAGGGCGTCACGCTCATCGGCCTCGACGAGGGCGCCAAGCTCAGCGGCCTTCAGCGCATCGTCGAGAACGACGCCAATGTCGACACGTCCGAGGACGGCGAAGACGACATCGGCCTCGACGGCACTTCCTCATCTTCAACGGAGAATCCTCAGTGAAAAACATCAAGCTTGCGGTCCTGACGGTCGCACTGGCAGCCAGTTCGGTCGTGATGGCGCAAGACAAGTCGGCGCTCGTCAAACAGCTGCTCGACGTCCAGCGCCCTTCCGTCGAAGGCATGGCGCGCATCCTCGTGAACGATTCCGTGCAACCCATCGTCCAGGCTGGTGGCGAGTACCTGCAGACGCGCGTGGAACCCGAGAAGCGCGAGGCGCTGGGCAAGGCGGCGGAAACGGAGATCCAGAAGTATGTGCAGGATGCGTTTCCGATCGTGCGCGACAAGGCGGTGCAACTCGCCCCCAGCACCGTCGGCCCCTTGCTGGAACAGAATTTCAGCGAAGAGGAACTGCGCCAGCTCGTCGCGTGGCTGAGCTCGCCCCTGAGCAAGAAGTTCTCCGACATCAACCCGCAACTCGGCGCGGCGCTGACGCAGAAGCTGGTCGCCGACGTGCGCCCGACCATCGACCCCAAGCTGCAGGCCCTCAACGTCAGCGTCGCCAAGGCACTGGGCGCACCGACCGACGGCCAGGCCGCCGCGCCGGCCGCCAAGGCTCCGGCCAAGGCCACGGCTCCCGCCAAGAAGTGAGCATCGACATGGGCACGACGCCGGGCATCGCGCGCCCCTACAACTTCTCCGCCGGCCCGGCCGCCATGCCCGAGGACGTGCTGAAGACGGCCGCGGCCGAGATGCTCGACTGGCACGGCAGCGGCCTGGGCGTGATGGAGATGAGCCACCGCGGCAAGGAATTTGGTGCCATCGCGGCCCAGGCCGAGGCCGACCTGAGGCGGTTGCTGGCGGTCCCGGACCATTTCCACATCCTGTTCATGCAGGGCGGCGGCCTGGGCGAGAACGCCATCGTGCCCATGAACCTGTCGCGCGGTACCGCCGCAGATTTCGTGGTCACCGGCAGCTGGAGCGCCAAGTCGCACAAGGAGGCACAGCGCTATTGCCAGGCCCGCGTGGCGGCCAGCAACGCGGCCGGTCGCCATACGCGACTGCCCGATCCCGCGACGTGGCAGCTCTCCGCCGACGCCGCGTACGTCCACGTGTGCACCAACGAGACCATCCATGGTGTCGAGGTGCAGGAACTGCCCGACCTCACGGCGCTCGGCAGCGACGCGCCGCTGGTCATCGACTTCTCCTCGCACGTCGCCTCGCGCCCGGTCGACTGGCGCCGTGTTGCGCTGGCCTTCGGCGGCGCCCAGAAGAACCTGGGTCCGGCGGGCCTGACGCTGGTGATCGTGCGCGACGACCTGCTCGGCCACGCGCTCGAGATCTGTCCGAGCGCGTTCAACTACAAGACCGTGGCCGACAACGGCTCGATGTACAACACGCCGCCCACCTGGGGCATCTATGTCGCCGGGCTGACCTTCGACTGGCTGCTGAAACAGACCGAAGGCGAAACCAGCGGCATCGAGGCCATGGAAAGGCGCAATCTCGCCAAGGCGAAACTGCTCTATGGCTTCATCGACGGGTCGGGTTTCTACGAGAACCGGGTCGACCCCGCCTGCCGCTCGCGGATGAACGTGCCGTTCTTTCTGAAGGACGAAAGCCGCAACGAGGCCTTCCTGGCCGGCGCCAAGGCAGCCGGCCTGCTGCAGCTCAAGGGCCACAAGTCGGTCGGCGGCATGCGCGCGAGCATCTACAACGCGATGCCTATCGCTGGCGTGCAGGCGCTCGTGGACTACATGCGAGAATTCGAGACCTTGCAGGCCTGACCGAAGGCGCCGCTTCGCTTGCGCGGCGCCACAGGCCGTCCGAACGATGACCGCCTCAGCCCCGCCCTCCCCCTTGCCTCCTGCATCCGGCTCCCCCGACCACTCCGCCAGCCTGGCCGATCTGCGCGTCCGCATCGATTCGCTCGATCAGCGTCTGATCGAGCTGCTCAACCAGCGCGCGCACGTCGCGGAGGAAGTGGGCGAGATCAAGAAACGGGAAGGCACGCCTTATTTCCGGCCCGATCGGGTGGCGCAGGTCATCGACAAGATGCAGCGCACCAACGGCGGGCCGCTCAAGAGCAACCATGTCGCGGCGATCTGGCGCGAGATCATGTCGGCCTGTCTGGCGCTCGAATCGCCCCAGCGCGTGGCCGTGCTCGGGCCGGAAGGCACGTTCTGCGAACAGGCGGCCGTCGAGTACTTCGGTGGTGCCGCCGACCTCGTCTACTGCGCGAGCTTCGACGAGGTGTTCCATGCCACCGCCGCGGGCAGCGCCCAATACGGCGTCGTCGGCGTCGAGAACTCGACCGAAGGCGTCGTCACGCGTTCGCTCGACCTGTTCCTGCACTCGCCCACCCACGTGGTCGGCGAGGTCAGTCTGCTGGTGCGGCATCACCTCCTGCGCACGACCAACTCGCTCCAGGGCATCGAGGCGGTGCTCGCCCATCCCCAGGCCCTGGCCCAGTGCCAGACGTGGCTGTCCAAGCACCTGCCCGACGCCGAACGCCGCGCCGTCGCCAGCAACGCCGAGGGCGCACGGCTCGCCGCCGGCAACCCGGCCTGGGCCGCGCTGGCCAGCGATCGGGCCGCCACCCGTTTCGGCCTACACATCGTGGCCCACGCCATCCAGGACGACTCCTACAACCGCACCCGCTTCGCCATCATCTGCCTGCCGCAGACGCTGGCGATGCCGCCCGCGTCCAGCCGCGACTGCACCAGCCTGGTCGTGTCGGTCCCCAACCGGCCCGGCGCGGTGCACGACCTGCTGATGCCGCTGAAGGCGCACAACGTGTCGATGACCCGCTTCGAGTCGCGTCCGGCACGCACCGGCCAGTGGGAGTACTACTTCTACATCGACCTCGACGGCCACCCGTCGCAGCCCAACGTGGCCGCGGCCCTGACCGAGCTGCGCGCGGCCTGCGCGTTCTACAAGGTGCTGGGCGCATATCCGGTGACATGAGCGCGGTGCTCCGCTCCGAAGAAGACACCGTCGGGTTTGAACGCCTGGGACTCATCGGCTGCGGCCTGATCGGTGGCTCGTTCGCCCTGGCCCTGCGCCGGGCGAAGCTGGCGCGCCACATCGTCGGCTGCAGCGCGTCTTCCGTCGTCACCGAACGCGCCCGCACGCTCGGCGTCATCGACGAAGCCGCGGCGTCGGCGGCGGACGCGGTCGCTGGCTGCGACATCGTGCTGGTGGCGGTGCCTGTGGCCGCGACCGAATCGACGTTGCTGGCGATCGAGAAACATCTCGCGGCCGGGGCGCTCGTGATGGACGTCGGATCGACCAAGGGCGACGTGGTCGCCGCGGCGCGGCGCGTCCTGCCCCCGCATCGCCTCGCCGACTTCGTGCCCGCGCATCCGATCGCGGGCAAGGAAGTCGCGGGCGTCGAACATGCCGAGGCCTCGCTGTTCGACGGCCGTCAGGTGGTGCTGACGCCGCTCGACGTCACCGCACCGGCCAGCGTGCGGCGGGCGACGGACGTCTGGCGCGCCATCGGCTCGCGCGTCGTCACCATGACACCCTGCGCGCACGACAGCGCCTTTGCCGCCGTCAGTCACCTGCCCCATCTGCTCGCCTTCGCCTTCGTCAACGGTCTGGCCGCGCAGCCCGGCGGGGCGGAAGCCCTGGCCGTCGCCGGTCCCGGGTTCCGGGACTTCTCGCGGATCGCCGCGAGCAACCCCGCCATCTGGCGCGACATCCTGCTGGCCAATCGCATGCAGGTGCTCGCGCACGCCCAGGCATTCCGGGCGGCGCTGCTCGACCTGGAAATGCTGATCGCGTCCGGCGACGGCCCCGCGCTCGAATCCGCCATCGCCGCCGCCCGGGACATCCGCGCGCCCTGGCGGCTGGGCGCCAACACTCCCTCGACCGACTGACCAACGCCATGTACGCCACGCCCTTTCTCGACATCCCCGCGCTGGTCTCGGCGGCCGGCACCGTGCGACTGCCTGGCTCCAAGAGCATCTCCAACCGCGTCCTGCTGCTGGCCGCGCTGGCCGAGGGCGTCACGACCGTGCACGACCTGCTCGATTCCGACGACACCCGCGTCATGCTCGATGCGCTGCGCACGCTCGGCTGCGGCATCGCGCAGGACGGTCCGGTGCTGCGCATCGAAGGCCTCGGCGGCGTGCTGCGCACGCCCCGCGCGGCGCTGTTCCTGGGCAACGCCGGCACCGCGATGCGGCCGTTGACCGCCGCCCTCGCCCTGCTGGGTGGCGACTTCGACCTCAGCGGCGTGCCGCGCATGCACGAGCGTCCGATCGGCGACCTCGTCGACGCCCTCACCCAGATCGGCTGCCGCATCGACTACCTGGGCAACCCGGGCTATCCACCGTTGCGCATTCACCCGGTCGCGATCGACACGCTGGCGCTGGATGCACCGATCCGCGTGCGCGGAGATGTCTCCAGCCAGTTCCTGACGGCGCTGCTGCTCGCACTGCCGCTGGCCTCGGGTCAAGGCACGGCGACGCCACGCGACATCGTGATCGAGGTGATCGGCGAGCTGATCTCCAAGCCCTACATCGAGATCACGCTCAACCTGCTCGCGCGCTTCGGCATCGCGGTGCGCCGCGACGGGTGGGAACGCTTCACGATTCCGGCGTCGAGCCGCTACCGCTCGCCGGGCGCCGTCCACGTCGAGGCCGACGCGTCGTCGGCGAGCTACTTCATCGCCCTGGGCGCCTTGGCCGCCACCCGTGACGCGGGCCTTCGCATCGAGGGCGTGGGCGCCGAGTCCATCCAGGGGGACATCCGCTTCATCGACGCCGCCCGGGCGATGGGCGCACGCATCGACAGCGGCCCCAACTGGCTGCGCGTGGCGCGTGGCGCCTGGCCGCTCAAGGCCATCGACATCGACGCCAACCACATCCCCGACGCCGCGATGACCCTGGCCGTGATGGCGCTCCATGCGGACGCGCCGAGCATGCTGCGCAACATCGCGAGCTGGCGCGTCAAGGAGACCGACCGCATCGACGCCATGGCCGCCGAGCTGCGCAAGCTCGGCGCCACGGTGGAGGACGGCCCGGACTTCCTGCGCGTGCATCCGCTGCCGGCCGATGCCTGGCGCGCCGCTGCCATCGAGACCTACGACGACCACCGGATCGCGATGTGCTTCTCGCTCGCGGCCTTCAATCCGGCGTCGCGACCGGTGCGCATCCTCGATCCGCACTGCGTGGCCAAGACCTTCCCCGACTACTTCGAGGCGCTGTTCGGCGTTGTCGAGCCCGCGAACGTCCCGGTGATCTGCATCGACGGACCGTCGGCGTCGGGCAAGGGCACCCTGGCCGTCGAGGTCGCGCGCCACCTGGGCTACCACTACCTCGATTCGGGCTCGCTCTACCGGGTCGCCGGCCTGGCCATGCGCCGCGCCGGCCTCGAGGCCGTGCCACGCGACGAGTCCCGCATCGCCGCACTCGCGAGGGCGCTCCCGCTGCGATTCCACGCCGGCACGATCCTGCTGGGCGACGAGGACATCGGCGAGCTCATCCGCACCGAAGCCGCCGGCATGGACGCCTCGCGCGTCTCCGCCCTGCCGGCCGTGCGCGAGGCGCTCCTGGCCCTGCAGCAACGCTTCCGCCAGCTGCCCGGACTGGTCGCCGACGGACGCGACATGGGCACCGTGATCTTTCCGGACGCGTCGCTCAAGATCTACCTGACGGCCAATGCCGCGCAGCGTGCCGAGAGGCGCCATAAGCAATTGATTTCAAAGGACATTTCGACTACAATCGACAGTCTCCGCGCCGACCTGGAAGCGCGCGACCTCCGGGACTCCTCCCGCAGCGTCGCACCGCTGAAGCCGGCACACGACGCACGCCTCCTGGACAACTCCGCGCTTTCGGTCGAAGACTCGATCGAGCGCGTGCTGGACTGGTGGCAGCAGCAACAGCCTTTCGGAATTCCATCCTGAAGGATGTACACGGAGCAGCCGGTTCGAAGCCGGTCGCTTCCGCTCACGGTCCGGTGGGCCGCCTTCCGCGCGACAGCGCATCGGCGCACCGGTTTTATCAATCCCACGACCCGGGCGACAAGCCCACCAACCGCCGTCTCCAGATCCCCGCGCAGCCGCATGCAATTTCGCACGACGCGGCCGCCAACCCTGGCCTGACGGAAGGAACCATCAATGTCTGAATCTTTTGCCGACCTGTTCGAAGAATCCCTCAAGCGCTCCGAGATGCGCAGCGGCGAGGTCATCACCGCCGAAGTCGTTCGCGTCGAACACAACCACGTCGTCGTCAACGCCGGCCTGAAGTCCGAAGCGTACGTGCCGATCGAGGAGTTCAAGAACGACAAGGGTGAACTCGAAGTCCAGGCCGGCGACTTCGTCTCCGTGGCCATCGGCTCCGTCGAGAACGGCTACGGCGACACCATCCTCTCGCGCGACACGGCCAAGCGCCTCGCGTCCTGGATGAGCCTGGAGAAGGCCCTCGAATCCGGCGACTTCGTCACCGGCACCACCAGCGGCAAGGTCAAGGGCGGCCTCACGGTGCTCGTCAACGGCATCCGCGCCTTCCTGCCGGGTTCGCTGATCGACACGCGTCCGATCAAGGACCTGACCCCGTACGAGAACAAGACCCTGGAATTCAAGGTCATCAAGCTCGACCGCAAGCGCAACAACGTCGTGCTGTCGCGCCGTGCAGTGGTCGAGGCCAGCATGGGCGAGGAACGCGCCAAGCTGATGGAGACGCTGAAGGAAGGCGCCGTCGTCCGTGGCGTGGTCAAGAACATCACCGAGTACGGCGCGTTCGTCGACCTCGGCGGCATCGACGGCCTGCTGCACATCACCGACATGGCCTGGCGCCGTGTCCGCCACCCGAGCGAAGTCGTTCAGGCCGGCCAGGAAATCACCGCCAAGATCCTCAAGTTCGACACCGAGAAGAACCGTGTCTCGCTGGGTCTCAAGCAGATGGGCGACGATCCGTGGATGGGCGTCTCGCGCCGCTATCCGCAGTCGACCCGCCTGTTCGGCAAGGTCACGAACATCGCCGACTACGGCGCGTTCGTCGAACTCGAACCCGGCATCGAAGGCCTTGTGCACGTCTCCGAGATGGACTGGACCAACAAGAACATCGCTCCGAACAAGATCGTCTCCCTGGGCGACGAGGTCGAAGTCATGGTCCTGGAAATCGACGAGGACAAGCGCCGCATCAGCCTGGGCATGAAGCAGTGCAAGGCCAACCCGTGGCAGGAATTCGCGCAAAACACGAAGCGCGGCGACCGCGTCAAGGGTCCGATCAAGTCGATCACCGACTTCGGCGTGTTCGTCGGCTTGGCCGCCGGCATCGACGGCCTGGTTCACCTGTCGGACCTCTCGTGGAACGAAACCGGCGAAGCCGCGGTTCGCAATTACAAGAAGGGCCAGGAAGTCGAGGCGCTGGTGCTGGCGGTGGACGTCGATCGCGAACGCATCAGCCTGGGCATCAAGCAGCTCGACAGCGACCCTTTCACCACGTTCACGACCGTGAACGACAAGGGCCAGGTCGTCACCGGCAAGGTCAAGACCGTCGATGCACGCGGTGCGGAGATCGATCTGGGCGAGGACATCATCGGCTACCTGCGCGCCAGCGAGATCTCCCGCGACCGCGTGGAAGACGCCCGCAACGTGCTCAAGGAAGGCGATGAAGTCACGGCCGTGGTGGTGAACGTGGATCGCAAGACCCGCAACATCCAGCTGTCGATCAAGCAGAAGGACATGGTCGACGAGCAAGGCGCCATGGCCAACCTGAGCCAGCAGTCGGCCCGCGAGAACGCCGGCACGACCAGCCTGGGCGCCCTGCTGCGCGCCAAGCTGGACAACAGCGACAAGTAAGCCGTCCGGCAGGAGACAGGCGTGGCCGCAAGGCCACCCTGTCTTTTTTTTCGTCCTCCGAATGCCTCATCACAACGAGACGCCATGACCCGCTCCGACCTCGTGGAAGAACTCGCCGCCCGTTTCGCGCAGCTCACGCATCGCGATGCGGAATTCGCCGTCAAGACCATCCTCGACGCCATGAGCGACGCCATGGTGCGCGGTCACCGCATCGAGATCCGCGGTTTCGGCAGCTTCTCGGTCAACCGGCGGCCGCCACGCATCGGACGCAACCCGCGCTCCGGCGAGAGCGTTCAGATTCCCGAGAAGCGCGTGCCGCATTTCAAGCCAGGCAAGGCGCTGCGCGAAGCGGTCGATGCGCGGACCGCCGAGCTCGACGCCGATGGCGTCCGGGCCAACGGGCTGCAAAAGTAGAATGCGCCCGGGTTTTCGGGGACGCGCATGAAATACCTCCTGTGGCTGCTCAAGGCAGCCCTTTTTTTCACCCTCTTCGCCTTCGCGCTGAACAACCAGCACGATGCGACCGTCCACTTCTTCTTCGGCACGAACTGGCGAGCACCGCTCGTGCTGGTGGTGCTGGCGGCCTTCGCCGGCGGCGTGGTCGTCGGCGCGCTGGGCATGCTGCCGGGCTGGTGGAAGCACCGCAGCGCCGCGGCGGCGAACCATCCGGCCCTCGAAACGCCGACGGCGATCGTCGCCACCACCGTGCCGGCTCCCCTGGAAGCCGCCTCTTGCCCCCTGACCGACGTTCCCGCCGCCCGACAACATGGACTTTGATTTCAGCTGGCTGCTGCTGGGCTTTCCGATCGCCTTCGTGCTCGGGTGGCTCGCCTCGCGCTTCGACCTGCGCCAATTGAAGCTGGAGAACCGGCAGGCTCCCAAGGCCTACTTCCGAGGTCTGAATTTCCTGCTCAACGAGCAGCAGGACCAGGCCATCGACGCCTTCATCGAGGCCGTCCAGAATGATCCCGACACGCAGGAGCTGCACTTTGCCCTGGGCAACCTCTTCCGGCGCCGGGGCGAGTACCAGCGCGCCGTGCGCGTGCACGAACACCTGCTTGGACGCGGCGACCTGTCGCGTGCCGACCGCGAGCGGGCGCAGCATGCGCTGGCGCAGGATTTCCTGCGCGCCGGCCTGCTCGACCGCGCCGAGGCGGCGCTGCAGAAGCTCGAGGGCACGCGCTACGAGAACGAGGCGCGGCTGTCGCTGCTGGCCATCTACGAACGTTCGCGCGAATGGACGCAGGCCGCGGCGGTGGCCGAGAAGCTCGATGCGGCCGGCCAGGCGAGCCATTCGACGCGCCGCTCGCACTACCTGTGCGAGCAGGCGGCCGAACGTCTGGCCAAGGGCGACGACACCGCCGCGGCTGCCGAGCTGCTGCGGCAGGCCGTCGCGCTCGCCCCCACCGCGCCACGTCCGGCCATCGACACCGCCGCCCTGCAGTGGCGCATGGGCCAACCCGATGCCGCCTTCGACACCCTGATGGCACTGAGCGAACGCGCGCCGCTCGCGTTGCCCCTGTGCGCGGGCACGCTGCAGCAGGCGGCCGTCGCCGCGGGGCGCACGGGCGAGGCGCTGGCGCTCCTGGAGCGCCGCTACGCGGAGCAGCCCTCGATCGACCTGCTCGAAGCCATCATCGCCCTGGGTGGACTGCCCGTGCGGGCCGACGGCGGGACCCCGGTGTTCGAGGCGGCGTCGACACCGGCGCCGGAAACGGGCGTCGACGCGGCACCGCAGCAGGTGGGCACCACGCCCCGCGACGGCTACATCGCCCATTTGACCCGGCAACCGTCGCTGGTGGCAGCCTCGCGCTGGCTGGCCGGCGAGACCTTCGCCAACGAACAGTTCCATCCCCAGGTGCAGCGCGCGCTCGAGCAGGCGACGCGCCCGCTGATGCGCTACCGGTGCGCGGCCTGCGGCTTCGAGGCACACCAGTATTTCTGGCACTGCCCGGGTTGCCAGGCCTGGGACAGCTATCCGCCCCGGCGCGTCGAGGAACTGTGATCTCCCGCCGACGGCGCGCCGCATCGCGGCCGTCCGGACGTTCGATTTTGTAAGAAACCGCCGTCAAGGCGTCGCTAGAGTTGGGCTCGCGTCGGCACGGAAGTGACCGTCGCGATCGAAGCGTCACGCTTACATCCATCGCAACCCAGGGAGAGTCATTCACATGTTCAAGAAAATCCTCACCGTCGCCGCCATGCTGCTGGCCGCGTCGTCGTTCGCCGCCGTCGATGTCAACAAGGGCAGCGCGGCCGACCTGGATGGCCTCAAGGGCGTCGGCCCGAGTCTGTCCAAGCGCATCATCGACGCACGCGCGCAAGGCGAGTTCAAGGACTGGGGCGACCTGATGGGCCGCGTCAAGGGCGTCAAGGCCAGGACCGCGACCAAGCTGTCGGGCCAGGGCCTGACGGTCAACGGGAAAAGCTTCGATGACACCGCCGTCGCGGACAAGGCCGCCCGGGGCGATACCAAGACCCACGCTTCGACCAAGGCCAAGTAAGGCGCATCACGGGCCCGCCGCTGCCGCCGGTGCTCCACCAGCCGCCCCAGCCGCCTCCGGGCGGCTTTTTCACGCCCGCCGCGGGCACCGCACCGTAGGGAAAGACCTCGATGGTGGCGCGATATTTGCACGTAGGCTGCACTGCGTTTTTTTCCTCGTCCTTCCCTCCGGAACTCCTCTCATGCATCACTCTCCCGTTCGCGTCGCGAAGGCATCCGCCGCGCGGCAGTCCTTCCTGAGCGCCTCGATGGCGGCGGTCGCCTCGCTGGCCCTTTGCAGCGGTGCCGCGTTCGCCCAGCAGGTCAAATGGGACCTGCCCACGGCCTACCCGGCGACCAACTACCACACCGAGAACATCACCCAGTTCGCCAAGGACGTCGAGGCGGCCACCGGCGGCAAGCTGCGCATCACCGTGCACGCCAACGCGTCGCTGTTCAAGGCACCGGAGATCAAGCGCGCGGTGCAGAGCGGCCAGGCCCAGGCCGGCGAGATCCTGCTGGCCAACTACGCCAACGAGAACCCGATCTACGCGCTCGACGGCGTGCCCTTCCTGGCCACCACCTACCCCGATGCGAAGAAGCTCTACGCCGCCTCCAAGCCGGCCATGGAGAAACTGCTGGGTGCGCAGAACATCAAGGTCCTGTTCGCGGTGCCTTGGGCGCCGCAGGGCATCTACTCGAAGAAGGAGATCGCCTCGGTGGCCGACCTGCGCGGCATCAAGTGGCGCGCCTACAGCCCGGCCACCGCCAAGATCGCCGAGCTCATCGGCGCCCAGCCGGTGCAGATCCAGCAGGCCGAGCTCAGCGCCGCCATGGCCACCGGCGTGATCGAGAGCTACATGAGCTCGGGCTCGACCGGCTACGACACCAAGACCTACGAGCACATCAAGAACTTCTACGACACGCAGGCCTGGATACCCAAGAACGCGATTCTGGTCAACGCCAAGGCCTTCGACGCCCTGGACGCGCCGACCAAGGCTGCCGTCGTCAAGGCCGCGACCGATGCCGAGGCCCGCGGCTGGAAGATCGCCGAGGAGAAGAACGCCGAATACAAGCGCCTGCTGGCCGAGCGCGGCATGAAGATCCACAAGCCGTCGGCCAAGCTCGACGCCGACATGCGCCAGGTCGGCGGCATCATGCAGGCCGACTGGCTCAAGGCCGCCGGCGCGGACGGCGCCGCGATCATCGACGCCTACAAGAAGAACTGAGCGATGCGCCGCTTCCTCGATCGTCTGTACGACGGTGCGGGCGCGCTGGGTGCCTTCTGCGTGTTCCTGATCTTCGTGCTGATGATCGTCGCGGGCGTCGGCCGGCAGATGAACTGGCACGTGAGCGGACTCAACGACGTGGTCGCCTGGCTGTGCGCGGCCGCGGCGTTCTTCGCCATGGCGCACGCGTTCCGCCACGGCGACTTCGTGCGCGTGACGCTGGTGCTCGACAAGGTGCCGGCCCCGGTGCGGCGCGTGCTCGACGTGACCTGCCTGCTGATCGCCTCGGTGGCGGTCGCCTACCTCACCTACTGGGCCACCAGCTTCACCTGGGAGAGCTACGAGTTCGCCGAGATGGCGACCGGCCTCGTGGTCATCCCGATCTGGATCCCGCAATCGACCTTCGTGATCGGCTGCTGGCTGCTCCTCGTGGCCATGGTCGACGAACTCGTCGGCGTGGTGCGCGGCGAGAAGCCGAGCTACCAGCGTGCCCTGGAAGAGCGGCACGCGGCGGGCGATTTCTCCTCCGACGTCTGAAAAATTCCGATGACAGAAACTCTGTGGATGGGCGCGCTGCTGCTCGTCATCATGCTGGTGATGCTGGCCGGCGGCGTGTGGATCGCCATGACGCTGGCCATCGTCGGCTGGGTCGGACAGGCCTTCTTCACGAACACGCTGCCAGGCAAGAACCTGTTCTCGGCCTTCTGGGAGAGCAACGCGAGCTGGGAGCTGGCGGCGCTGCCGCTGTTCATCTGGATGGGCGAGATCCTGTTCCGGACCAAGCTCAGCGAGGAGATGTTCGAGGGCCTGCGGCCGTGGCTCAACCGCGTGCCGGGCCGGCTGATGCACACCACCATCCTGGGCTGCGGCGTGTTCGGCTCGGTCTCGGGCTCGTCGGCGGCGACCTGCGCGACGATCGCCAAGGTGGCCCTGCCCGAACTCAAGCGCCGCGGCTACGACGAGCAGATGGCCATCGGCTCGCTCGCCACCGCCGGCACGCTGGGCATCCTGATCCCGCCGTCGATCACGATGGTGGTCTACGCCGTGGCGGCCGACGCCTCGATCATCCGCATCTTCCTCGCCGGCTTCCTGCCGGGGCTGCTGCTGATGGGGCTGTTCTCCGGCTACATCGGCTGGTGGAGCCTGCGCAACCCGGACAAGGTGCCGCCGGCCGATCCGCCCACCAGCCTGCGCGAGAAGATCCGCCTGTCGGGCAACCTCATCCCGTGCGCCTTGCTGATCGTCTTCATCGTCTGGGTGCTGGTGGCCGGCTGGGCCACGGCCACCGAGTGCGCCGCCTTCGGCGTGCTGGGTTCGCTGGCCATCGCCGCCAAGGGCCGCAGCCTGAACTGGCGCAACTTCAGGGACGGTCTGATGGGTGCCACGCGCACCAGCTGCATGATCATGTTCATCCTGGCGGGGGCGGCCTTCCTGACCAAGACGATGGCCTTCACCGGCATTCCCCGCGAACTGGCCGAATGGGTCGACGCCATGCACCTGTCGCCCTACGCGCTCATCGGCGCGCTGGTGGTGGTGTACCTGGTGCTGGGCACGGCGCTCGACGGCATCTCGATGATCGTGCTGACCAGTGCCGTGGTGCTGCCGATGATCCAGAAGGCGGGCTTCGACCTGGTGTGGTTCGGCATCTTCATCGTGCTGCTGGTGGAGATCGCCGAGGTCACGCCGCCGGTGGGCTTCAACCTGTTCGTGCTGCAGAACATGACGGGCAAGGACAGCAACCTCATCGCCAAGGCGGCGATCCCGTTCTTCCTGTGCCTCGTGGTGTGCATCGCCCTGATCACCCTGTTCCCGAGCATCGTCACCAGCGTGCCGAACTGGATGATGGGCGTGGAGAAGTAGCTCGATGGTCGCGTGGACCCGCCGGTCGTGCTGATCAACGCGCTGGCCATCTGCGCCGCCGCCTGCGTGGGCGCGCTGCTGCGCTGGGGCGTGTCGACGTGGCTCAACCCCGGCGGCGCGATCCCCTGGGGCACGCTCGCGGTCAATCTGGTCGGCGGCTACCTGATCGGCATCGCGATCGGCGTCTTCAGCGGCCTGCCCGACATCCATCCGGCATGGCGGCTGATGGTGATCACGGGGTTCCTGGGCACACTGACGACGTTCTCAAGCTTTTCGGCCGAGACGGTCGGCATGCTGGCCGACGGCCGCTCCGGCCTCGCCCTGCTCACCATCGCGTTGCATCTGGGGGGCTCGTTGTGCCTCACCTGGCTCGGGCTGCGTACCGTGCAGGCCTTCATGCCCTGACCCGGTCGAAGTCCCCCCTCGAGGCCGGGTGCCGGACACGGGCCGACCCACCCCGTCGATAAAATCCGTCCCGATGCCCCTGGTCTTCCTCGTCGCCCTCCCCTTCATCGCCAGCGCGCTCGCGGCCTTCCTGCCGTCCAACGCCCGCAACCGGGAATCGACGCTCGCAGGCCTGGTGGCCCTGGGGTGCGCGGTGCAGGTCGCCTGGATGTTCCCGCGCCTGGCCGGTGGCAACGTCATCCGCCAGCGCATCGAGTGGCTGCCTTCGCTCGGCCTGGACCTCACGTTCCGGATGGACGGCTTCGCCTGGCTGTTCTGCATGCTGGTGCTGGGCATCGGGGCGCTGGTGGTGCTGTATTCGCGCTACTACATGTCGGCCTCCGATCCGGTGCCGCGCTTCTTCTCCTTCTTCCTCGCCTTCATGGGGGCGATGATGGGCGTGGTGCTCTCGGGCAACCTCGTCCAGATGGTGCTGTTCTGGGAACTGACCAGCCTGTTCTCCTTCCTGCTGATCGGCTACTGGCACCACCGGCGCGATGCCCGGCGCGGCGCGCGCATGGCACTGACGGTGACGGGCGCGGGCGGGTTGTGCCTGCTCGCCGGCGTGCTGATCCTCGGGCGCATCGTCGGCAGCCACGACCTCGACGTCGTCCTGGCCTCGGGCGACGCGATCCGCGCCCACGCGCTCTATCCGGCGGCGCTGGTGCTGGTGCTGCTGGGCGCCTTCACCAAGAGCGCGCAGTTCCCGTTCCATTTCTGGCTGCCGCGCGCCATGGCGGCGCCCACGCCGGTGTCGGCCTACCTGCATTCGGCCACCATGGTGAAGCTGGGCGTGTTCCTGATGGCGCGGCTCTGGCCGGCGCTCTCGGGCACGGAGGAATGGTTCTGGCTGGTCGGCGGCGCCGGGGCCATCACGCTCACGCTCGGGGCGTACATCGCGATGTTCCAGCGCGACCTGAAGGCGCTGCTCGCCTACTCGACCATCTCGCACCTGGGCCTCATCACGCTGCTGCTGGGCCTGAACAGCCCGCTGGCGGCGGTGGCGGCGGTCTTCCACATCATGAACCACGCGACCTTCAAGGCCTCGCTCTTCATGGCCGCCGGCATCATCGACCACGAAAGCGGCACGCGCGACATCCGCAAGCTCAGCGGCCTGATCCGGCTGATGCCCATCACCGGCACGCTGGCCATCATCGCCAGCGCCTCGATGGCCGGCGTGCCGCTGCTCAACGGCTTCCTGTCCAAGGAGATGTTCTTCGCGGAGACCGTGTTCATCGAGTCGACGCCGTGGATCGAGTTCGTCCTGCCGGTGATCGCCACCGTCGCGGGCATCTTCAGCGTCGCCTATTCGGCGCGCTTCGTCTTCGATGTCTTCTTCGGCCCGCCCTGCGGACCGGAGGTGCCCAAGACCCCGCACGAGCCACCGCACTGGATGCGCGTGCCGGTCGAGCTGCTGGTGCTGGTGTGCCTGGTGGTGGGCGTGGCGCCGGCCTGGTCGGTCGGGCCGCTGCTGGCCACCGCGGCCATGCCGGTCGTGGGCGGCGTGCTGCCCGACTACAGCCTCGCGGTCTGGCATGGGTTCAACCTGCCGCTGCTGATGAGCTTCATCGCGCTGGCGGCCGGGGGCGGCCTGTACCTGCTGCAGCGGCGCGGCCGCGCGCGGGGCCGGCTGTCGCACACGCCGGGGCTGGGCCGCTTCGACGGCCAGCGCATCTTCGAGAACCTCCTCGCGCGCCTGAGCGAGGCTGGCCGCCGCAGCCGGCGCCTGCTGGGCACGCACCGGTTGCAGTCGCAGCTGCTGCTGCTGGTGCTGGTGGCGCTGGCCGGCGCCGCCGCCTCGCTGTGGGTGGCGCCGGCCTTGCGCGGCACGCGCGAGCCGCTCGCCTTCTCGCCGATGTTCGCGATGACCTGGACGATCGGCGCCGTCTGCGCGCTGGCCGCCGCCTGGCAGGCCAAGTTCCACCGGCTCGCCTCGCTGATGCTGGCGGCGGCCTCGGGCCTGGTGTGCTGCATCACCTACATCTGGTTCTCCGCGCCCGACCTCGCCCTGACGCAACTGGTGGTCGAGGCGGTCACGACCGTGCTGATCCTGCTCGGCCTGCGCTGGCTGCCGATGCGCCAGCAGGCGGTCCAGCCGGCCCGCGAGCGCCTGCGGCCGTGGGGCCGGCGCGGCCGGGACCTGCTGGTGGCGACCCTGGCCGGCGGCGGCATGGCGGCGATCGCCTGGACCGTGATGACGCGCGCCTCGCCGGGCAGCATCTCCCCCTTCTTCCTGGAGCGCGCGCTGACCGAGGGCGGCGGCACCAACGTCGTCAACGTCATGCTGGTGGATTTCCGCGGCTTCGACACCTTCGGCGAGATCACCGTGCTGGGCGTGGTCGCCCTCACCGTGTACGCGCTGCTGCGGCGCTTCCGTCCGGCCATCGAGTCGATGGCGCTGCCGGCCCAGCAGCGCGCGCAGGCCGACGACGGCAGCAGCGACCTGCTCAACCCGCGCCGCGCCAAGGACACCGCCGTGGGCTACCTGATGGTGCCGGCGGTGCTGGTGCGGCTGCTGCTGCCCCTGGCCGTGCTGGTGTCGGTCTACTTCTTCATGCGCGGGCACAACGCGCCGGGCGGCGGCTTCGTCGCCGGGCTGGTGATGTCGGTGGCGCTGGTGCTGCAGTTCATCGTCTCGGGCACCGAATGGGTCGAGGAGCACCTGCGCATCTATCCGCGACGCTGGATCGCCGTCGGTCTCCTGCTGGCGCTGGCCACCGGCGGCGGTTCGGTGGTGCTGGGCTATCCGTTCCTGACCACCCACACCGCCCACCTGCACCTGCCGGTGCTCGGCGAGCTTCACGTGCCCAGCGCGCTGTTCTTCGACATGGGCGTGTTCTCGCTGGTGCTGGGCGCGACCATGCTGATCCTGACCGCGCTGGCGCACCAGTCGGTGCGCAGCCACCGCTGGGCCGACGAACAGGCCGAGCGCGAATCCGACGCCCAGGCGCACGCCCGGGTCGACGCCGACAAGGTCGCGCGTTCCGAGGCCGCCGACCCCCGCCTCGTGATCGAGGAAGCCGTGCCCCACCCCGCCGGCCTCGCGCCCCCGGCGTCCGGAGACCACTGATGGAAATCGTCCTCGCCATCGCCATCGGCGTGCTCACCGGCTCGGGGGTCTACCTGCTGCTGCGGCCACGCACCTTCCAGGTCATCATGGGCCTCACGCTGCTGTCGTACGCGGTCAACCTCTTCATCTTCAGCATGGGCCGCCTGAAGGTCGACAGCGAGCCGGTGCTCATTCCCGGCTATGCCTCCACCCTCTCGAACACCGCCGACCCGCTGCCCCAGGCGCTGGTGCTCACCGCCATCGTGATCGGCTTCGCGATGACGGCGCTGTTCCTGGTGGTGATGATCGCGCAGCGCGGCCTCTCGGGCACCGACCACGTCGACGGCCGGGAGCGCGCGGAATGATCGACGACATCGCGCGACTGCTCGACCGCCTGCTCGAGTTCACGATGCCGCACCTGGTGGCGGTGCCCATCCTCGTGCCGATGTTCACCGCCGCGCTGATGCTGCTGCTGGGCGAGCAGCGCCGGCGCCTGAAGTCGGCGCTGACGGTGATCTCCGGGCTGGTCGGCCTGATCGCCGCGCTGGCGCTGCTGCGCTGGGTCAACGCACCGGACACCGGTGGCGGACCCGGCTCCATCGGCGTCTACCTGGCGGGCAACTGGCGCGCTCCCTTCGGCATCGTGCTGGTGGCCGACCGGCTCTCCACGCTGATGGTGGCGCTCACCGGCGTGGTCGCCTTCGCGGTGTCGATCTATTCCACCTCCCGCTGGGACCGCGCCGGCGTGCATTTCCATCCGCTGCTGCAGCTGCAGCTGATGGGCCTCAACGGCGCCTTCCTCACGGGCGACCTGTTCAACCTGTTCGTGTTCTTCGAGGTCATGCTGGCCGCCTCCTACGGCCTGCTGCTGCACGGCTCGGGCCGGCTGCGGGTGCGCGCCGGGCTGCACTACATCGCCATCAACCTGGCGGCCTCCTCGCTGTTCCTGGTCGGCGCGGCGCTGCTGTACGGCGTGACGGGCACGCTCAACATGGCCGATCTGGGCGTGCGCATCGCCGGGCTCGACGCCGGCGACCGCGGGCTGGTGCACGCCGCCGCCGCCATCCTCGCGACCGCGTTCTTCGCCAAGGCGGGCGCCTGGCCACTGAACTTCTGGCTGGTGCCCGCCTACAGCGCCGCGGTGGCGCCGGTCAGCGCCGTCTTCGCCCTGCTGACCAAGCTGGGCGTCTATACCGTGCTGCGGCTGTGGACCCTGATGTTCGCGCCCGACGCCGGCGTGTCGGCGCAGTTCGGCCAGGGCGCGCTGGTGGGGCTGGGGATCGCCACGCTGTTCGCCGCCGCGCTGGGCGTGGTCGGCACGCAGCGGCTGTCCAACCTCGCGAGCTTCTGCGTGCTGGTCTCCGCCGGCACGCTGCTGGCGGCCGTCGGGCTGGGACAGCCGGGTGTCTGGGCCGGAGCGCTCTACTACCTGCTGAACTCCACGCTGGCGGCGAGCGCGTTCTTCCTGCTCATCGACATGATCGAGCGCTGGCGCAACGCGGGCGCCAGCATCGCGCCGCACGAGCGCGCGGGCAGCGCCCCGTTCCTGGCGGAGGACCTGACCGTGCACGCGCACGTCAACCTCGACGACGAGCAGCAGGCGCTCTACGGCCGCGCCATCCCCGCCGGGGTGGCGTTCCTGGGGCTGGGCTTCGTGGGCTGCGCGTTGCTGCTGGCGGGACTGCCGCCGTTTTCCGGCTTCGTCGGCAAGTTCGCGATGCTCGCCAGCCTGCTCGACGCGCCGCGCGTGAGTCCCGCGGGCTGGACCTTCCTGGCGATGCTGCTGGCCTCGGGCTTCCTGACGCTGGTGGCGTTCAGCCGCACCGGCATCCGCCATTTCTGGACCCAGGACCACATCGCCCAGCCGTCCCTGCGCGCGCTGGAGGTGCTGCCCGTGGCGGTGCTGCTGGCCGCGTGCGTGGCCCTGACGATCCAGGCCGAGCCGGTGATGCAGCACGCCCAGGCGACCGCCGAGGGCCTGCTGCACCCCGATGCCTATCGCGAGGCCGTCTTCGGCGCCCGCCAGATCCCGAGCCCGACCCCGGGCACCGCCGCAGGGGGTGCCGCGCCATGATCCGCCGCTGGATTCCGTCCCCGCCGCTGTCGATCGCGCTGTTCGTCGTCTGGCTGCTGCTCAACCAGTCCCTCGACACGGCGACCCTGCTGATGGCGCTGCTCCTGGCGCTGGTGGTGCCGCTGCTCACGCGCGGGCTGCGCCCGGCGGCCGTGCGCATGCGCCGCCCGCTGGTGGCCGCGCGGCTCGTCGTCGTCGTGCTGCGCGACATGGTGCGTTCGGCCCTGATGGTCGCGCGCGAGCTGCTCACGCGCCGCACCGACGACATCCCCTCGCACTTCCTGCTGATTCCCCTGGACGTGCGCGACGCCAACGCGCTCGCGGTCCTGGCGATGATCCTGTGCCTGACCCCGGGCACCGCCTGGGGCGAACTCAGCCTCGACCGCTCGACCCTGCTGCTGCACGTCTTCGACCTGAAGGACGAGCAGGGGATGATCCGCATGATCAAGGACCGCTACGAGAAGCCGCTGATGGAGATCTTCGAGTCATGACGCCCGTGCTGCTGTGGGGCCTGAAGGCCGCCCTCTTCCTGCTGGCCATCGCCATGCTGTGCGCGCTCTACCGGCTGCTGGCCGGTCCGAGCGCGCAGGATCGCGTGATGGCGCTGGACTGCCTCTACATCAACGGCATGCTGATGATGCTGGTGCTGGGCATCGTCTACGCGAGCAACGTCTACTTCGAGGCGGCGATGCTGGTGGCGCTGTTCGGCTTCGTCAGTTCCACCGCGCTCGCCAAGTTCCTGCTGCGCGGCGAGGTGATCGAGTGATGCCCGAGTTCGTCGCCACGCCGCTGCCGCTGTGGGCCGAGATCGTGACGGCGGTCTTCGCCGTGGCGGGCGCGGCCTTCGCCGCCATCGGCTCGTTCGGGCTGGTGCGCATGCCGAGCTTCTTCCGCCGCATCCACACGCCCACCCTGGGCGCGACGGCCGGCGTGTGGTGCGTGACCATCGCCACCATCGTGTACTTCTCGATGCAGGGCGCCAACCTGTTCCTGCACGCGGTGCTCATCACGCTGTTCATCGCGCTCACCGCGCCGGTCACCACCATCTTCCTGATGCGCGCGGCCCTCTTCCGCGAACGCCAGAAGGGCGGCGACGTCCCGCAGGCGCACCCGGGCGACGAACTCGGCCTGGACGCCGACGGCCAGCCCAGGAAGCCCGCGGGCACGTCGGTCCCGACGCCGGACTGACCGCGTTCAGGCCGGCTCCCGCAGCCCCTCCAGCGACGCCTTCGCGCTCGCCACCTCGATCTCCCGGGGCAGCGTCACGCCGTTCTTCACGGCCAGGATCTCCGCCATCACGCTGACCGCGATCTCCGGCGGCGTCTTGCTGCCGATGTAGATGCCGATCGGCCCGCGCAGGCGCTGCAGCGAGGCCGCCGTGTGGCCGAAATGCTCCACCATGCGTTCGCGCCGGGCCTGCGCGTTGCGGCGCGAGCCGATGGCGCCGACGTAGAACGCTTCGCTGTCCAGGGCCTCCAGCAGCGCCAGGTCGTCGATCTTCGGATCGTGCGCGAGCGCGACCACGCAGCTGCGGCGGTCCGGCCGGAAGGCGATCACGGCGTCGTCGGGCATCTGCGTCGTGATCGTCACGCCGGGCACGGCCCAGGCGCCCCGGTACTCCGCGCGCGGGTCGCACAGCGTCACCGCGAAGCCGCTGAACTTGGCCATCGTCGCGAGGTACTCGGCCAGCTGTCCGGCCCCGACGATCAGCATGCGGAACGCCGGCCCGAAGCCGTTGACGAACCAGCCGTCGGCCACGTGCGCCTCCACCGTCGCCCCGCCCGCCTCGAGCCGCACCGCGCCGTCCGCCAGCGAGACGGCGCGGCGCATCGGCCGGCCGTCCTGCAGCGACGCGACCAGCGTGGCGAGCGCGTCGGCGTCGGGGTCGTGCTCGATCAGCAGCTCGAGCGTGCCGCCGCACGGCAGCCCGAAGCGGTGGGCCTCGTCGGCCGAGACGCCATAGGTCACGCTGGCCGGCCGCCGCGAGTCGCGCGGCAGGTGCAGGCGGCCGCGATGGCGCGCGATCAGGTCGTCCTCGATGCAGCCGCCCGAGACCGAACCCACCACCGAGCCGTCGTCGGCCAGCGCCATGATCGAGCCGACCGGCCGCGGCGACGAGCCCCAGGTGCGCGTCACGGTGGCCAGCAGGGCGTGCCGGCCGGCGCGCCGCCAGTCGAGGAGCGCGCGGATCACTGTCAGGTCGAGGTTGTCCATACGCCCAGTGTGCGCGGCACCCGGGCGCGCGACCGTCGGACGCGAACGGTTTCGCCCGCCTCAGCCGGTCAGCGCGACCACCCAGGCCGACGCGTCGACGGCGGCGCGCACCCGCTGGCGCGTGCGCAGCGCGGTGCCGGCGGCGGCGAAGCCGACGAGCCGCAGGCCGCCCGCCAGCGTCACCACCAGTTCGTCGCCGCCCTCGTCGCGCGTGATGCCGGAGACGGTGCCCTCGAGCCGGTCGACGGCGTCGGTCGGCGCGTGCGGTCCGGGCGCGGACCCGGCGGTCCGCCGCGCGGCCGGGGGCGAGCGGTCGAAGCGCACGGCCGTCGCCTTGCACAGCGCGATCACCGGCAGGCCGGGGCGCAGTCCCAGCAACTCGGCGCTCTCGGCCGTGAGGCGCGCGGCGACCGCCGGACCGCCCTCGGGACGCCCGTCGAAGCGCAGGATCGCGCGCGCGATGCGGCCGGCGACGTCCAGGCGCTCGACCGTCGCGGGCAGCTGGTTGCGCATGCTGGTGCGCAGGGCGACGCGGGGCAGCGCGGCGCCGTCCGCGGACAGCCATTGCGCATGCACCTCGCGCCGCGCCGCGTCGAGCGCTCCGGCCAGCGCCAGCAGCCGCGTGCCCTGCGCCGTCAGCCGCGCGCCCCCGCCACCCGCGCCGCCCACCGCTCGCTCGACCAGCGCGACGCCGGCCAGGTTGGTCAGGGTGTCGATGGCCTGCCACGCCGCCTTGTAGCTGATGCCGGCCTCGCGCGCGGCGCGCGAGATGCTGCCGGTGGCCGCGATGCCGCGCAGGATCTCGATGCGCTTGTCGCCGGCGCCGTGGCCGAGGGCGTCGATCGAGGGCGCGGGGGGCGAGGCGGAGGACCGGAGGGACATCGGGCGATTGTCGACCGGGGTCTGGCTATGATGGCGCTATTCCTTTTTTGAATAACGCTTCGCACGAGGCCGCGATCCGACCATGACCACCTCCACCCATCGCCTGCGCAACGGTGCGCTCGCCGCCGTGCTGCTCGCCGGTGCCGGCCTCGCGCAGGCGCAGGAACTGGTCGTCTCCGCCGCCGCCAGCCTGACCCAGGCCTTCCAGTCGATCGGCACGGCGTTCGAGCGGACGCGTCCAGGCGCCCGCGTGACGTTCAATTTCGCCGCCTCGGGCCCCCTGCTCGCGCAGATCCGGCAGGGCGCACCGGTCGACGTGTTCGCCTCGGCCGACCAGGAAACGATGGACCGGGCGGCCAGCGGTGCGTTGCTGGCCGAGGGCACGCGGGCCGATTTCGCCCGCAACGCGCTGGTGCTCGTCGTGCCGGCGAACGCCACGCGCACGCCGGCCGCCCTGGCCGACCTGGCGGGCGACGGCTACGCCCGGATCGCCACCGGCACGCCCTCGTCCGTGCCCGCCGGCCGCTACGCGGCCCAGGCCGTGCGCCAGGCCGGCCTGACCGACGCCCTGGCGCCGCGCTGGATCTACGGGGAAAACGTGCGCCAGGTGCTCAACTACGTCGCACGTGGCGAGGTCGATGCCGGCTTCGTCTACCGCACCGATGCCCTGGTCGAGCGCGCGAAGGTCCGCATCGCGCTGGCCGTCCCCACCGCCACGCCGGTGAGCTATCCCATCGCCCGCATCGCCGGCGGCAGGAACGCGGCGCTGGCGGGCGACTTCATCGCCTTCGTGCGCGGCGCCGAGGGCCAGCGCATCCTCGAAGGCGCCGGCTTCTCGCGGCCCTGAGCGCCCGCCGGTCGCCGCTTGCCACCCCGATCCTCCTCCCGCGCGCCGCCTCCCACGTGCTCACCCCCCTCTGGCTCACGCTCAAGGTCGCCGTCCTCGCCACGCTGCTGGCGGGCGCGGCGGGCATCGCGCTGGGCTGGTGGATGTCGCGCCGGCGCTTCGCCGGCCAGTCCCTCGCCGACGCGCTGCTCATGCTGCCCATGGTGCTGCCGCCGACCGTGCTGGGCTACTACCTGATCGTGCTGATCGGGCGCAACGGCGTGCTCGGCCGGCACCTGCAGGCGTGGTTCGGCATCAACCTGATGTTCACGTGGCAGGGGGCGGTCATCGCCGCGGCGGTGGTGGCGCTGCCGCTGATCTACAAGGCCGCGCGCGCCGCCTTCGAGGAGGTCGACGGCCGCTTCGCGCAGGCCGCGCGCACGCTGGGCGCGGGCGAACTGGAGATCTTCCTGCGCATCGCCCTGCCACTGGCGGTGCGCGGCATCGCATCGGGCCTGATGCTCGCCTTCGCGCGCGCCATGGGCGAGTTCGGCGCCACGCTGATGATCGCGGGGAACCTGCCGGGCCGCACGCAGACGCTGTCGATCGCCGTCTACGAGGCCGTTCAGGCCGGCGACGACGCGCAGGCGCTGTGGCTCACGGCGGTGATCTCGGCGGTCTGCGTCACGGTGCTGGTGGCTTCCGGCCGCCTGCTGCGGGCGCGGCATTGAACGCCATGACGGATGCCCCGCGCCCCGACGATCCGGCCCGCCCGGCGCTCGACGTCCACGTCCGCGCCACGCTGGCGTCGGGCGAGCGGCGCTTCGCGCTGGACACGGCCTTCGTGTCGCGGGCCATGCGCACGGCGTTGATGGGCGCGTCGGGCTCGGGCAAGTCGACCGTGCTGATGGCGCTCGCCGGTCTGCTGCCGGGCGTGCGCGGCCATGTGCGGATCGGTGCGCACACCCTGCTCGACAGCGCCGCGGGCATCGACCTGCCGGCGCGCGCGCGCGGCGTGGGCGTGGTGTTCCAGGACTACGCGCTGTTTCCCCACCTGACGGTGGCGCAGAACCTCGAGTTCGGCGTGCGGCGCCTCGGGCACCGGATCGCCGAGGCGGACCGGGCCCACATCGATGCGCTGGTCGGGCAGTTCGGTCTGGCCACGCTGCGCGACGCGCGGCCCGGGCACCTGTCGGGGGGCCAGCGCCAGCGCGTGGCCCTGGCGCGGGCGCTGGCGCCGCGCCCCCACCTGCTGCTGCTCGACGAGCCGCTGTCGGCGCTCGACGCGCCACTGCGCACGCGCCTGCGCGCCGAACTGGCCGAGATGCTGGAACGCGTGCGGGTGCCCACGCTGCTGGTCACGCACGACCCGGCCGACGTCGAGGCGCTGGCGCAGGCGGTGGTGCGCATCGACGTCGGGCGCGTGACGCCCGGCTGACCGGCTCGGCGCTCAGCTCGCCGGCATCAGGAAGTCCTGGCTGATGCGCGCGCCGACCTCGTTGACGCGGTCGAGGAACTGCGTGAGGTAGGCGTGCAGCCCGGTCGCCAGGATCTCGTCGACGCGGGCGTACTGCAGGTCCGCCAGCAGCTTGCCGGCACGGCGGCGCGTCTCGCTGCCGGGGTCGTTGGAGACCTGGTCGAGGTTGGCCACCACCTCGTGCAGGCTGTGGTGCAGCGAGCGCGGCATGTCCGCGCGCAGGATCAGGAGTTCGGCCACGCGCTCGGGCTTGATGACGTCGCGGTAGACCTTGCGGTAGGTCTCGAAGGCCGAGACGCTGCGCAGGATCGCGCTCCAGTGATAGAAGTCGTACTCCTGGTCCTCCTCGGTGGCGGTGCCGAAGAACTCGCTGTTGAGGGCGTGGAACTTCACGTCCACCAGGCGCGCGGTGTTGTCGGCGCGCTCCAGGAACGTGCCCAGGCGCGAGAAGTAGAACGCCTCGTCCTGCAGCATGGTGCCCAGCGTGACGCCGCGCGAGAGGTGCGAGCGGAACTTCACCCACTCGAAGAACTGGGCCGGATCGCGCTCGAGGGCGCCGTTGCGCAGCATGCGGTTGACTTCGAGCCAGGTCGTGTTCTGCGTCTCCCAGGCCTCGGTGGTGAGCGCGCCGCGCACGGCGCGCGCGTTCTCGCGCGCGCCCTTCAGGCAGGAGATGATCGACGACGGGTTGTCCTCGTCCTTGACCATGAAGTCGATCACCTCGTCGGGCGTGATCTGGTCGTGTTCCTTGTTGTAGGCGGGCAGCAGTTCGCTGATCGACAGTACGCCCTGCCAGCCGTACTTGGCGACCTCGGCGGACTGCGGCAGCAGCGAGGTCTGGTAGTTGACGTCGAGCATGCGGGCCGTGTTCTCGGCCCGCTCGGTGTAGCGCGACATCCAGTAGAGGTGATCGGCGGTGCGTGACAGCATGGGGGACGTGCTCCTCTGGGCCTCAGGCCGATGTTTGTTTCTGTGCCTGCACGGCGGCCGCGGCGACCTCGCTGGCCGCCTGCCGGGCGCCGCGACGGTCGCTCTCGATGATCCAGGTGTCCTTGGTGCCCCCGCCCTGGGACGAATTCACCACCAGCGAGCCCTCCTTGAGCGCCACCCGCGTGAGGCCGCCAGGCACCATCTGCACCTCCTTGGCGGTCAGCACGAAGGGCCGCAGGTCGATGTGGCGCGGCGCGATGCCCGCCTCGACGAACGTCGGGGAAGTCGACAGGCTCAGCGTGGGCTGCGCGATGTAGCCATCGGGCTTGGCGATCACGGCGCGCTTGAAGTCCTCGATCTCGGCCTGGGTCGACGCCGGACCGATCAGCATGCCGTAGCCGCCGGCGCCGTGCACCTCCTTGACCACCAGGTCCTTCATGTGGTCGAGCGTGTACTGCAGGTCGTCCTTGTTGCGGCACATGTAGGTCGGCACGTTCTTCAGGATCGGCTGCTCGCCCAGGTAGAACTCGATCATCTTGGGCACGTACGGGTAGATCGACTTGTCGTCGGCCACGCCCGTGCCCACGGCGTTGGAGATGGCGACGTTGCCCGCGCGGTAGGCGCGCATGAGGCCGGCGCAGCCGAGCGTGGAGTCGGGCTTGAAGACTTCCGGGTCGAGGAAGTCGTCGTCCACGCGGCGGTAGATGACGTCCACGCGCTTCGGACCGCGCGTGGTGCGCATGTAGACGAAGTCGTCCTTCACGAACAGGTCCTGGCCCTCGACCAGCTCGATGCCCATCTGCTGGGCGAGGAAGGCGTGCTCGAAGTAGGCGCTGTTGTACATGCCCGGCGTGAGCACGACGACGGTCGGCTCGGCGGTGGCCGGCGGCGCGCTCGCGCGCAGCGTCTCCAGCAGCAGATCGGGGTAGTGCGCGACCGGCGCGATGCGGTTCTGGCTGAACAGGTCGGGGAACAGCCGCATCATCATCTTGCGGTTCTCCAGCATGTAGCTCACGCCGCTGGGCACGCGCAGGTTGTCCTCCAGCACGTAGTACTCGCCGTTGCCCTGGGCGTCGGGCGCGCGCACGATGTCGATGCCCGAGATGTTCGAGTAGACGTTGTTGGGCACCGTGACGCCCATCATCTCCGGGCGGAACTGGGCGTTGTTCAGGATCTGCTCGGCCGGGACGATGCCCGCCCTGATGATGTCCTGGTCGTGGTAGACGTCGTGGATGAAGCGGTTGAGCGCCGTCACGCGCTGCACCAGGCCCCGCTCCATCAGCTCCCACTCGTGGGCCGGGATGATGCGCGGCAGCAGGTCGAAGGGAATCAGCCGCTCGGTGCCCGAGCCGTCCTCGTCCTTGGCGCCGTACACCGCGAAGGTGATGCCGACGCGGCGGAAGATGAGTTCGGCCTCCTCGCGTCGGGAACGCATGAGCTCGCCGGGCTGGCGCGACAGCCACTGGTCGTAGCGCGCGTAATGGCTGCGGATCGCAGCGCCGGCATAGGGCAGCTGCTCGTACATCTCGTCGAATTTGTGCATGTGAACAACCATTTCTCCTGCGTGGAGCTTAGCAATTTCGAGGCCAAGCAGCGGCGTTCTTTTGCACGGGCGCGACGGGGGCGGCTCAGCCTCCCCGCTCGATCAGGGCGTCCAGCGCCACGGCGCCCTCGCCCCGGGCGCCGACCAGCACCGGGTTGACGTCGATCGAGGCGATCGCGCCGCCGGCATCCACCACGAGGCGCCCGACCGCCACCGCCAGCGCGGCCAGCGCGTCCACGTCGAGCGGCGGATCGCCCCGCACGCCCTCGATGAGCGGCGCGACGCGCAGCGTGCGCAGCGCCGCCGTCACGTCCGCGGCGGCGAACGGCGGCAGCAGCACGGCGACGTCCTGCAGGGCCTCCACGTACTTGCCGCTGTCGCCCACCACCACGACCGGGCCGAACACCGGATCGACGCGCGCGCCGACCATGAACTCGCGCTGCCCCCGGCGCATCGCGGCCACGATCACGCCGTCCCGGGCCGCACCCAGCCCGGCCAGCGTGGCCCACTGGCGCTCGAACAGCGCCCGGGCCTCGGCCGCCGTGGTCACGCCCAGGGCCACCAGCCCGTGCTCGGACTTGTGCGGCACGTCGCGCGAGCAGGCCTTGACGACCGCCGGCGCGCCCACCGCCGCCAGCGCCTCGGCGGCCTCGTCGGCGCTGCGGCACAGCCGGTGCGCCACCACCGGCACCCCGGCGTCGGCCAGCACCGCCAGGCTCTGCGCCTCGTCGAGGAAGCGGCCGGAGCCCGGCGGCAGCGCGGGCGCGGCGCCGGCCGGCCACGGCACGACGGCGCGGCGCATCAGCGCGGTGTGCGCGGCCAGCTGCGCCAGCGTGCCCAGCGCGTCGTGCTCGTTGGCGTAGGTCGGGATGCCCTGCGCCCTGAACGGGGCGGCCACGGACTCCTGCCAGGCCGCGACCACGACCGGCTTGCCGGTGTCGCGCGCGAAGGCCGCCGTGTCGCGCGCGAAGGCCTCGACGTCGTAGCCGGCGCCGGCCACGGGGATGTTGACGAAGAACAGGTCGGCCGCCGGGTCGCGCGCCAGCGCCGGCAGCACGTCGCCGAACAGGCCGCTGTTGGACAGCAGCGCCGCCGTGATGTCGATCGGATTGACCGCCGTCGCGAAGCCCGGCAGGCGGGCGGCCACGTCGGCGCGGGTGGCGGGCGCCAGCTCGGCCAGCGGCAGCGCAAAGTCCTCGGAGGCGTCGGCGCCCATCACGCAGCTCGCGCCGGAGTTGCTGACGATCACCAGGCGCCGGCCCTCGGGCCGCCAGCCCTTGAGGTAGGCCTCGGCCGCCAGCGCCTGCGCGTGCGGGTCGCGCACCCGCCAGATGCCGTGCTGGCGGAAGAAGGCGTCGACCGTGCGGTCCTCGTTGGCCAGCGAGCCGGTGTGCGACGCCGCCGCCTTCTGGCCGCTGGCCGAGCGCCCGGCCTTGACCGCGATGATCGGCAGGTCGCGCTCGCGGGCGTAGGCGGCCGTGCGCGCGAGCAGCGCCGGGTCGGCGATGGTCTCCAGGTAGAGCAGCAGCAGCCTGACGTCCGGGTCATGCGCCACCGCCCAGGCCAGGTCGGCGACGGTGATGTCGGCCTCGTTGCCGGTCGCGTGCACGTGGCGCACGCCCAGGCCGCGCCCGCGCAGCAGGCCGTACGCCATGGCGCACATGCCGCCGCTCTGGCTGACGATGCCCACCGGGCCGTCGGCCGGCGGCACTTCCACGAACATGGTGGAGAAGCCGGCGATGGCGCCGGTGCCGAAGTTCGCGAGCCCCTGCGTGTTGGGGCCGTAGAGCCGCATGCCGGCGGCGCGCGCGGTCTCGACCATGGCGCGCTGCACCGCGCGCCCCGCCTCCCCGGTCTCGCCGAAGCCCGAGGCCACCACCACCGCCGACTTCACGCCCCGCGCCGCGCACTGCGCGACGGCCTCGACCGCCTTGTCGCCGCCGACGATGACCATCGCCAGATCGGGCACCTCGGGCAGGTCGTCGAGCGAGGCATGGCTGCACAGGCCCTGCACTTCCTCGCGCGCCGGGTTGATCGGGTAGATGCGGCCGAGGAAGCCGTGCTTCTGCATGTAGTGGATCGGCCGGCCGCCGATCTTGTGGATGTTCTCGGAGGCGCCGATGACGGCGACGGACCGGGGGTCGAGGGCGGATTCGAGCAGGTCGGACATGGGGCTGGGCCTCGCAGGATGGGGAAAGAAAACGGAAGAAGGAAAAGGAGGGCGACGGGACGGACGGCGGAGGAGACGCGGACGACGCACCCGGTCGGCGGAGGTGCCGGCCCGGCCCGCTCAGCCGCGCCGCCCCGCCAGGAACGCCGCCAGGCCCGCGCCGCAGGCCTCGCCATGGAGGTGGCGCACGAACGCGTCGCGCTCGGCGTCGAGCTGCGCGCGGCGCGGACGGCCCCGCGCGGCATGCACCAGCCGCTTGATGTCGGCCTGCGCCTCGAACGGACCGTCGGCCAGGCGCCGCGCCCAGGCCATGGCGGTGGCGAGGGCCTCGCCGTGGGGCACCACGCGGTTGACGACGCCCAGCGCGTGCAGCCGCGCGGCACCGCAGACGCCGCCGTCGAGCAGCAGTTCCAGCGCCGTCTGCGGCGGCAGCGCGCGGGCCAGCGAGTCGGAGCCGCCGCCGTCGGGCGTGAGCGCCAGCCGGACATAGGACATGACGAAGCGCGCGTCCTCGGCCGCGACGATCAGGTCGCAGCCCAGGCAGACCGAGAAGCCGCCGCCGGCCGCCGCGCCCTCGACGGCGGCGATCACCGGTTGCGGCGCCTCGTGCATCGCCATCACCCAGTCGTGCAGCGCGTCGAGGTGCGCGGCCTGCGACGCGGGCGGCAGAGCGCGCTGCCGCGCCAGGCGCGCGACGTCGCCGCCGCCGCAGAAATGATCGCCCTCGCCCGTGAGCACGATGGCGCGCACCGCGCGGTCGCCGGCCGCCGCGCGCAGGACCTCGACGGCCGTGCGGTAGAGCGACGGGTGCATCGCGTTGCACGCCGCCGGGTTGCTGATCGTCAGCACCAGCACCGCGCCGTCGCGGCGCGCGAGCAGGCGCGCGGCGGTCTCCGGCGCCGCCGTCATCCGTCGACCCGGATGTCGGCGGTGCGCACCACCTTCGTCCACTTGGCGATCTCGGCGTGCAGCATCTTCGCGAAGGCCTCGGGCGTGGTGGGCATGGCCTCGGCGCCGGCATCCTGCAGGCGCTGGCGCACCTGCGGGTCGTCCAGCGCCTTGCCGATGTCCGCGCCCAGGCGTTGCGCCAGCGCCGCCGGCGTGCCCGCCGGCGCCAGGAAGGCGGCCCACGAGTACGCCTCGTAGCCCGACACGCCCGGCAGGCCCGACTCGGCGACCGTCGGCACGTCGGGCAGCAGCGCCGAGCGCCGCGCGCTGGCCACCGCGATGGCCCGCACCTTGCCGGCCCGGATCTGCGGCAGCGCGGTCGGCGCGTCGCTGAACATGAACTGCACCTGGCCGCCGAGCAGGTCGCTCATCGCCGGGGCGCTGCCCTTGTAGGGCACGTGCAGCAGCCTGGTGCCGGCCTGCATGTTGAACAGCTCGCCGGCCAGGTGCGTGCCGCCGCCGTTGCCGGCGGAGCCGAAGCTCAGCGTGCCCGGAGCGCGCCGGTCGAGCGCGACGACGTCGGCCACCGACTTCACCGGCACGCCCGGGTGCGCCACCAGCACCACCGGGAACATCGCGCCGAAGCTCAGCGGCACGAAGTCCTTCTCGATGTCGTAGGCCAGCCGGGGCTTGAGGCTGGGCAGCACCGCGTGGTGGATGCTGCAGACGAACACGTGGTGGCCGTCGGCCGGCAGCCGGGCCGCGATCTCGGCGCCGACGATGCCGCCGGCACCCGCGCGGTTGTCGACCACCGCCGGCACGCCCCAGACCTCCGACAGCTTCTGCGCCACCGCCCGGCCGGTGGTATCGACCGGGCCGCCGGCGGGAAACGGCACGACGAAGCGCACCGCCCGGCCCGGGAACGCGGCCTGCGCGAAGGCCCCACCCGGCGCGGCCAGCGCGCCGAGCGCGGCGGCCGCGCCCGCCAGCAGGGTCCGGCGCCCGAGGGTGGGGATGGGAATGGGGATGGGGATGGGGATGGAAGCGGGCGCGTGGTCCCGGTGGGTCCTGGTCGTCATGTCGTCTCCTCGTCGTTGTCGGATCGTTCCAGGGTCGCTCGATCCTTCGGCGGGTCCGCGAACACGGCATGGCCGTGGTCGAGCACCACCCGGTCGCGCGTCGGCGCGCGGACGCGGAAACGCACCTCGGCGCCGTCGTGGAACAGCTCCAGGCGCAGCGTCTCGCCCGGGAACACCGGCGCCGAGAAACGCGCCGACAGGCTGCGCAGCCGCGTCGGATCGCTGCCGGCGCACTGCGCGAGCAGCGCGTGTCCCGCCATGCCCCAGGTGCACAGGCCGTGCAGGATCGGCCGCTCGAAACCCGCCGCGCGGGCCGTGGCCGGGTCGGCGTGCAGCGGATTGCGGTCGCCGCACAGGCGGTAGAGCAGCGCCTGCTGCGGCAGGGTCGGGATGTCGACCGCGGCGTGCGGCGCGCCCTCGGGCAGCGGCGCGGGCGCGGGCGGCGCGGGGTCGCCCGGCGCCTGCGCCGTCGCGAAGCCGCCGTCGCCGCGCGCGAAGGTGGTGTGCGTCACGGTGGCCAGCAGCGCATCGCCGTCCTCGGCGTCGTGCAGGGTCTTGTCGTAGGTGACGACGGCGCCGCGGCCCGGTCCCTTGTCGACCACGCGCGTGACGCGGTGCCGCGCGCGCACCGTGCCGGCCGGGGCCAGCGGGCGGTGCCACACGACGCGTTCCTCGCCGTGCACGATGCGCGCGAAGTCGATGCCGGTGGCCGCATCCCGCATCCACGAGCCTGGAAAGCCCAGCACCACCGCCAGCGTCGGCAGTGCCAGCGGCGGCGCCGCCGCGTCGCTGACGAAGCGCAGCTGCCGCGCGTCGGTCGGGTCGCCGCCCAGGCCGAGCGCGAGCGCATAGCGCATGACGTCGTCGGCGTCGTAGCGCTGCACCACCTCGTCGAAGTGCCAGGCCTTCAGGCGATGGACATCGATCACCTCAGTCCACCTTGGCGCCGGAGGTCTTCACCACGCCGGCCCACTTGTCGACCTCGGCGGCCATGAAGCGGCCGAAGTCCGCCGGCGTGCTCCAGGCGGCGAAGCCCTGGGCCTCGAACCGGTCCCTGACGTCCGGGGCGGCGAGCGCCGTCCGCAGCTCGGCGCTCAGGCGCGCCAGCACCTCGGCGGGCGTGCCCGCGGGCGCGAGCAGGCCGTTCCACGCGATGGCCTCGTAGCCCGGCAGGCCGGACTCCGCCACCGTCGGCACGTCGGGCGCGACCGGCGAGCGCGCCGCGCTGGTCACCGCCAGCGCGCGCAGCTTGCCGGCCTTCACGTGCGGCAGGGCCGACAGCATGGTGTCGAACATCAGCTGCGTCTGGCCGCCCATGGTGTCGGTGAGCGCCGGGGCGCTGCCCTTGTAGGGGATGTGGTTCATCCGCACGCCGGCCATGGCGGCGAAGAGCTCGGCCGACAGCTGCGTGGACTGTCCGTTGCCGGAGGACGCGAAGTTCAGCTCGCCCGGCCTGGCCTTGGCCAGCGCGAGGAGTTCGGCCACGTTGCGCACCGGCAGCTGCGGGTTGACGACGATCACCAGCGGCCCGCTGGTGAGCTGCGACACCGGCGCGAAGTCCTTCGACAGCGAGTAGCCCAGGTTCTTGAACAGCGACGGGTTGATGGCGTGGGCCGTGGTGGCCACCACCAGCGTGTGGCCGTCGGCCGGGCTGCGCGCCACCAGTTCGGCACCGGGGTTGCCGCCCGCGCCCGGCCGGTTGTCGACGATGAACTGCTGGCCCGTCTGCTCCGAGAGCTTCTGCGCCACCAGCCGCGCGACGATGTCGGTCGGCCCGCCCGGCGGATAGGGCACCACCAGCCGCACCGGCTTGCTCGGATAGGACGCGGCGGGCGACGGCGGTGACTGCGCCTGCGCGCCGGCCGACACGGCCAGGCCGAGCGCCGCGCCGGTGGCGGCGGCGAGCAGGCGGCGTCGCGCGGGGAGGAAGCGGATCGGATGCATGTCGTTGTCTCCTGTGGTTCCTGTCGATGACCGGTGGCCCGGCGCGCGCTCAGCCGGCGGCGGGATCGGCGCGCGCGAAGCGCACCAGGGTGCGGCCGTCGTGCACGAAGAAGCCGGCCGTCACGCGCTCGCCGATGCACACGCCGGGCTCGGCGTGCGCCATCAGGCGCGGACCCTCGTCGAGCTGCGCGAGGACCAGCGTGTAGGGCGCCAGCACGCGGAAGGCGTCCGACGGCGCGCGCGCGACGACGGTGACGGCGTGCAGCGTGGCCGTGCCGCGCGCGGTCTCCCAGGCCAGCGCCTCGCTGCCGCAGCGCGTGCAGGCATGGCGCGCCAGCGTCTGCGCCGCGCCGCACGCGCCGCAGCGCTGGAAGCGCAGCACGTGGCGCGCGAGCCCCTCGACGAAGGGCGCGGCGAGCGCGCCGGAGGACGTGGTGGCCGGGGCGCCGGGCGCCGGGGCGTTCACGACGCGTCCTCCCGCGAAAGGATCAGGCTCACGTGGGAGGACATCACGCCGCCGTCGGCGTGCACGAAGGCGTGGCGCGGCCGGGCCACCTGGCGCGCCCCGGCGCGCCCGGTCAGTTGCCGGAACGCCTCCACCGCGTGCGCCATGCCGCCGGCCACGCCGCAATGGCCGAACGACAGCAGGCCGCCGTGGGTGTTGAGCGGCAACGCGCCACCGGGCGAGAAATCGCCCGCCCGCGCCCGGGCCGCCGCGCCGCCGCGCGGGGCGAAACCGATCTCCTCGAGCAGCATGGTCAGCGTGATGGTGAAGGAATCGTAGATGCCCAGGTGGTCGATGTCGGCCACGTCCAGGCCGGCCTCGGCGAAGGCGCGCCGCGCCGCGACGGCCGCGCCGCAGTCCATGACGTCGGCCATCGCGCTCAGGTGCTGGTGGCGGTGCGCCTGCCCGGCGCCGGCGAGCGCCACGCGCGTGCCGGCGCCGGCGCCGCCGTCGACGGGCGCGGCCGACACCATCAGCGCCATCGCCCCGTCGGAGATCGGGCAGCAGTCCATGAGCCTGAGCGGGGCGGCGATCGGCTTGGAGGCCAGCACGTCGGCCACCGTGATCGGCGCGCTCAGGTGGGCGCCCGGGTGGCGCCGCGCGTTCTCGCGCATCAGCACCGCGAACTCGGCCAGGTCGGCCTCGGCGAGGCCGGTCTCGTGCAGGTAGCGCGAGGCCATCAGACCGTAGTAGGCCGGCACCGAGGCGCCGTTGGGCACCTCGTAGTCCGGGTCGCCGACCTGCGCCAGCGTCTGGATGGCGCTGTCGCGCGACTGGCCGCTCAGCCGGTTCTCGCCGGCCACCACCAGCACGTGGCGGCAGCGCCCGCCGCGCACCAGCTCGCGCGCCAGCATCAGCATGGCCGCACCGGTCGCGCCGCCGACCTGCACGCCGTGCGCGTAGGCCGGGTCGAGGGCGAAGCGCTCGCAGAACAGGGTCGAGAGCATCAGGTGCGGCAGGGTCGTGGCATAGCCGCACAGCACGCCGTCGATGTCGGCGCGGCGCAGGCCGGCGTCGTCCAGCGCCGCGCGCGCGGCCCGTGCCATGAGGTCGAGCGCGCCCTGCCCCTCGTGACGGCCGAAGGCGGTGCCGCCGACGCCGGTGATCCAGGCCCGGCCGGGCGCGACGGCGGACGCGGACGCGGATGCGGATGCGGTGGCGGCCATCAGTGCAGCCTCCCGTGCCGCACGGCGGCGGGTGTGGCGGTGCCGCCCGCGCCGGGCGCACCGCCGCCGGACGCGGCGCGGCTCCACAGCACCTCGCAGGTGGCGGCCTCGCGCCGCAAGGCCTGCGCCAGTTCGGCCTCGCGCGAGGTGATGCGGTCGTTGAGCGCGGCGATGCTCAGCGCCGCCACCGGCCGGCCGTCGGCGCCGAGGATCGGCACCGCGATGCCGCCCATGCGCTCGACCACCACGTCCAGCAGCACCGCGTGACCACGCGCGCGTGCCGCGAGGGCGTGGTCCTCCAGCAGCCGCGCCGTGATGCGCGGGTAGCGCTGCAACTGCGGCGCGATCACGGCCAGCGCGGCCTGACGCTCGGCCTCGGGCATCCAGGCCAGCAGCGCCAGGCTGCCCGCGCCCACGCCCAGCGGGCGGCGGCTGCCGATGGACAGGTAGTTGGCGCGGATCGGATAGCGGCCCTCCTCGACATCGACGCACAGCGACTCGATGCCGCTCGGGATCGACAGGATCACGCTGTCCTCGAACCGGCCGGTCAGCCGCAGCAGCGACGGCCGTGCCAGCGGCCGCGGGTCGAAGCGCGCCAGGGCGGCGGCGCCCAGCACCAGCAGCTCGGCCCCCAGGCGGTAGTGCTTCGTGCGCGCGTCGCGCACCACGAAGCCGTCCCGCGCCAGCACGTCGAGCAGGCGCAGCGCGGTGGTCTTGTCCAGGCCGGTGGCCACGGCGATGTCGGTCAGCCGCGTGACCCCGGGATCGGACAGCGCGCGCAGGATGCGGCAGGCGCGCTCGACCGACGAGGTGGGCTCCACGGCCCGCTGGGCCAGCATGGAGGCGGGAACGCGCGTTCTGGCGGTCATGTCGTCTCTCGTCGTTGTTTCGTGCACCGGAACCGGCGCCAGGACGGCGCCGCAACCTGCCGCATTGAAGTCGCGGCGCAACGCCAGCGTCAAGCAAAGCGGCGAAAGTTGCCGTGGCCGAAACTTTTCCAGGGAAAACCCGGCACGCGGACCGCCCGCCGCGTCCGGTTCAGGGCACGCGGTGGTGCCAGTAGCGCGCCGCCACCACGCGCTCGCACCGCGCCTCGCCCGGAGCGCGGCTCGACCAGTGCGCCGCGCCGCAGTGCGGGCTGTCCACCAGCGCGATGCCGCGCGCGGCATAGGCCTCGACCACGGCCGGCGCCGGATGCCCGAAGCGGTTGCGGTAGCCCGCCTGCACCAGGGCCAGCCGGGGCGCCACGGCATCGAGCAGCGGCGGGCTCGACGAGGTCTTGCTGCCGTGATGCGGCACGAGCAGCACGTCGGCGCGCAGGCCGCCCGCGACGGTTCGCCCGACCAGGGCAGCCTCCTGCGCGCGCTCGATGTCCCCGGTCAGCAGCGCGGTGGCGCGTCCGTTGCCCACGCGCAGCACGCACGAGCGCGCGTTGGACCGCACGCCCGGCGCGTCGTGGTCGTCGGCCAGCGGATGCAGCACCTCGAAATCCACCCCGTCCCACGACCAGCGCTGGCCGGCCGCGCAGCGCCGCGCCGGGCGCAGCGCCTGCAGCGGGTGCGCCGGCTCGATCGATGCGAGCAGTCCGGCCTGCGGCTGCGCGGTCAGCACCGCCGCCGCGCCGCCGGTGTGGTCGCTGTCGCGGTGGCTCAGCACCACCAGGTCCAGCCGCTCGCCCAGGGCGCGCAGCAGCGGCACCAGCACCCGCGCGCCGGCGTCGCTCTCGGGGTTGTAGCGCGGGCCGGCGTCGTAGAGCAGGCCGTGGGTGGCGGTGCGCACCAGCACCGCGCCGCCCTGCCCGACATCGGCCGCCAGCAACTCGAATTCCCCGGCCGCGGGCCGCGCCGGCTGCCACAGCAGCACCGGCAGCAGCAGCGGCAGGCCCAGCGAGCGCAGGCGCCACGGCAGCCGCATCGACGCGACCACCCCGCCGACGACGCCGCAGGCGGCCAGCCACGCCGGCGGGGCCGCCGCCGAGAACGTGGCGAAGGGCAGCGCCGCGAGGCCCTGCAGCACCCAGGCCAGCGCCTGGACGGCGCGCGCGGCCAGGTCCCACAGCGGCGGCGCCATCACGCCGGCCATCGCCAGCGGCGTGACCACCAGCGTCACCCACGGAATGGCCAGCGCGTTGGCCACCAGGCCGACCACCGACACCTGCTGGAACAGCAGCAGGGTCAGCGGCGCGAGCGCCAGCGTGACCACGGCCTGCTCGCGCGCCAGCCGCGCGAGGCGCCGCCGCCAGCCCGGGGCACGGCCGTCGGCCGGGGCCGGGTCGGTGGCGAACAGCGCGGCCACCGCGACGAAGCTGAGCCAGAAGCCCGCCTGCAGCAGCGCCCACGGATCGACCGCCACGGCCACCCACGCGGCCAGCAGCCAGACGCAGGGCCACGGCCAGCGGCGCCCCGACAGCCGCAGCAGCGCGACCGTCGCCAGCATCCAGACCGTGCGCTGCGAGGGCACGCCCCAGCCGCTGAACAGCGCATAGGCCGTGGCCAGCGCCACGCCGCCGGCCAGGGCCGCGCGCTGGGCCGGCCAGCGGTGCATGAGGCGGGTGCTGCGGCGCCAGGCCGCGCCGACGGCCAACGACGCCAGCGCCGCGAACATCGTGATGTGCAGGCCGGAGATCGACACCAGGTGCGCCACGCCGGTCGCGCGGAACACCTCCCAGTCGGCGCGCTCGATGGCGCCCTGGTCGCCCGTGACCAGCGCGGCGACGACGCCGGCCGCGCGGCGGTCGGCGACGCGCCCGAGGACGGCGTCGCGCACCGCCTCGCGGGCGCGCGCCACGGGCTGGCGCCAGGTCGCCGCCAGCCGGCGCGGGGCGGCGTCGCGCGTGCCGGCGCGAACGTAGCCGCTCGCGCGCGTGCCCTGCGTCCACATCCACAACTCGGTGTCGAAGCCGTGCGGGTTCACGTCGCCGTGCGGTGCCTTCAGCCGCACCGTGAAGCGCCAGCGCTCGCCGGGGTGCGGCGCCTCCGGTGCCGGCCCCGCCCCGGGCGGTGCCCCGTGCATGGCGGTGTCGGCATGCCAGACCAGCGCGATGCGCGCCGGCACCGGGTCGACCGCGGCACCCGGGGCGTCGTCACCGGCATCGCCGACCCCGGGCGGCGCCCGGCGTGCCGACTCGACCGCGAGCGCGAAGCGCGTGCCGCCCTCCCCGTGCTGCGGCAGCCCCACGACCACGCCCACGACCCGCAGGTCCCGCCCCTCCAGGGCCGGGTCGAGCGCCTGGGCGGCATAGCGCGCCGCGCGCCAGCCGGTCGCTCCCGCGCCGAGCAGGGCGGCGAGCAGCAGTCCCAGGGCCAGCCGCGCGATGCCGGCGACGCGCCGCCGGCGCCCCGGCCACGCCAGCACGCCCCCGCCGATCAGGCCCGCCAGCCCGGCGATCCCGTAGACGGCGGCGGGCCACAGCGCGGGCTGATGCAGTTGCAGCGCGGTGCCGCCGAGCCAGCCCGCCATCGCCACGAACAGACCCGCCCCGGGCGCCGATCTCGGGTCGTCGCCCGCTTCCTCGCCCCCGCGCGCGGGCCCCGACGGGCCCGCGCGCAAGGCGCGGCCCGGCGTCGCGCCGACCACCTGGTTTTCCATGTCGATCCCCTCCCTGCGTGCGCTCGTCGTGGCGCACTAATTGCTTATTCGTGGGCTAGTATGCGTCCCACCCGAGACCCTTGAAGCACAACCACATCCCATGTCCATCCACGCCGCGCTTCATCACGTCACCCACTACAAGTACGACCGCCCGGTGCAACTGGGTCCTCAGGTCGTGCGCCTGCGTCCGGCACCGCACTGCCGCAGCAACGTCATCTCCTACTCGCTGCGCATCGAGCCCGAGCAGCATTTCGTCAACTGGCAGCAGGACCCGTTCGCGAACTACCAGGCCCGTCTGGTGTTCCCCGAGAAGACGCGCGAATTCAAGGTCACCGTCGACCTGGTGGTCGAAATGGCGGTCTACAACCCGTTCGACTTCTTCCTGGAACCGGAAGCCGAGAACTTCCCCTTCAAGTACAGCGCCTCGCAGGCCGAGGAACTCGCGCCCTACCTGGTGACGGACGCTATGACGCCGCTGGTCGAGGCCTACCTGCAGAAGGTCGACCGCAAGGAGCAGCGCACCATCGACTTCCTGGTGGGCATCAACCAGCAGGTGCAGGGCGATGTCGCCTACCTCATCCGCATGGAGCCCGGCGTGCAGACGCCCGAGGAGACGCTCGCCAAGGGCAGCGGCTCGTGCCGCGATTCCGGCTGGCTGCTGGTGCAGCTGCTGCGCCACCTCGGGCTGGCCGCGCGCTTCGTCTCGGGCTACCTGATCCAGCTCACGCCCGACGTCAAGGCGCTCGACGGCCCGAGCGGCACCACGGTCGACTTCACCGACCTGCACGCCTGGTGCGAGGTCTACCTCCCCGGCGCCGGCTGGATCGGCCTGGACGCTACCTCCGGCCTGCTCGCCGGCGAGGGCCACATCCCGCTGGCCTGCACCCCCACGCCGTCGAGCGCCGCCCCGATCGAGGGCGTGGTGGACGACGCCGAGGTCGAGTTCGGCCACGAGATGGTCGTCACGCGCATCCACGAGTCCCCGCGCGTCACCAAGCCCTACACCGACGAGCAGTGGGCCGACATCCTGGCGCTGGGCGACGCGGTCGATGCCCGCCTGGTGGCCGGCGACGTGCGCCTGACGATGGGCGGCGAGCCGACCTACGTCTGCACCACCAACCGCGACGCGCCCGAATGGAACACCGACGCGCTCGGCCCCACCAAGCGCGGCTACGCCACCGAACTCGTGCAGAAGCTGCGCGCCGAATACGGCGACGGCGGCTTCCTGCACTTCGGGCAGGGCAAGTGGTATCCGGGCGAGCAGCTGCCGCGCTGGGCGCTGTCGATCTTCTGGCGCGCCGACGGCCAGCCGCTGTGGCGCGACCCCGAGCGCTTCACCGACGAGCGCACGCCCACGCACTACACCAGCGAGGACGCGCGCCGCTTCACCACCGTGCTGGCGCACCGCCTGGGCCTGACCGAGCGCTACATCCAGCCCGGCTACGAGGACACCTTCTACTACCTCTGGCGCGAGCGCCGCCTGCCGGTCAACGTCGACCCGTTCGACTCCAAGCTCGACGACGAGCTCGAACGCGTGCGCCTGCGCCGCGTCTTCACGCAGAAGCTCGACGCCGTCGTGGGCTACATGCTCCCGATCGAGCCCGGCAACGCGACGCCCGACGCGCCCGCGCTGGCCGGCCCCGGCTGGCGTACCGGCCCCTGGTTCCTGCGCGACGACCGGCTCTACCTCATCCCCGGCGATTCGCCGATGGGCTATCGCCTGCCGCTGGACTCGCAGCCCTGGGTCAGCAAGGGCGACTACCCCTACCAGATCGACCGCGACCCGACCGCGCCGCGCGACGAACTGCCCAGCGCCGCCGATTTCCGCGCCCGCTATCCGAGCGCGCCGGCCCCGGCCGAGGGCGACCTCGGCGCGGTGCCCTATGCCTTCGGCGCGCCACCCGCCACCCCGGTGACGGTGCGCATGCAGGAGGCCCGCGCCGTGGCGCACGGCGAAGGCCCGATCGGCGCCGTCGCGGCCGCCGGCGCACCCGGCACGCCGGGTTCGGAGACCGATCCGGCCACCCCGCGCATGCCGCGCCGGGGCGAGTCGGCGCACTGGGCCACCCGCACGGCGCTGTGCGTCGAGGTGCGCGACCCGCGCCGCGCCAACGGCCCGGCGGCCGAGAAGGTCGGCAGCGCCTCGGGCGTGCTCTACGTCTTCATGCCGCCGCTGTCGCGCCTGGAGGACTACCTCGACCTCGTCGCCGCCATCGAGGCGACGTCCGAGCAGCTCGGCCTGCGCATCGTGATGGAGGGCTACCCGCCGCCGCGCGATCCGCGCCTGAAGATGCTGCAGGTCACGCCCGACCCCGGCGTCATCGAGGTCAACATCCACCCCGCGCACAACTGGCGCGAGCTGGTCGAGCACACCGAATTCCTCTACGACGCGGCCTTCGAGACGCGCCTGTCGGCGGAGAAGTTCATGACCGACGGCCGCCACACCGGCACCGGCGGGGGCAACCACTTCGTCCTCGGCGGCGCCACGCCGGCCGACAGCCCGTTCCTGCGCCGGCCCGAACTGCTCGCGAGCCTGCTGCTCTACTGGCACAACCATCCGTCGCTGAGCTACCTGTTCTCGGGCATGTTCATCGGCCCGACGAGCCAGGCCCCGCGCGTGGACGAGGCCCGCAACGACCAGGTCTACGAACTGGAGATCGCGCTCAAGGAGATCGCCCGCGAGCGCGAGGTCTACGGCAAGGACATGCCCGCCTGGCTGGTCGACCGCACGCTGCGCAACATCCTGGTGGATGTCACCGGCAACACGCACCGCAGCGAGTTCTGCATCGACAAGCTCTACTCGCCCGATTCCGCCACCGGCCGCCTGGGCCTGCTGGAGCTGCGCGCCTTCGAGATGCCGCCCCACGCGCGCATGAGCATCGCCCAGCAACTGCTGCTGCGCGCCTTCATCGCCCGCTTCTGGGACACGCCCTACCAGGCGCCGGCCACCCGCTGGGGCACCGAGCTGCACGACCGCTTCCTGCTGCCGACCTTCGTCAAGATGGACTTCGAAGACGTCATCGCCGAGATGCGACAGGCCGGCTTCGCGTTCGACCCCGAATGGTTCGCGCCGCACCTCGAATTCCGCTTCCCGCTGGTCGGGCAGGTGCGCTCGATGGGCGTGGAGCTGTCGCTGCGCAACGCGCTCGAACCCTGGCACGTGATGGGCGAGGAAGGCTCCTCGGGCGGCACGGTGCGCTATGTGGACTCGTCGCTCGAACGCATCGAGGTGCGCGTGACCGGCCTCAACGAGAGCCGCCACGTCGTCACCGTCAACGGCAAGGTGCTGCCGCTGCAGCCCACCGGCACCACCGGCGAGTACGTCGCCGGCGTGCGCTACAAGGCCTGGAACCCGCCCTCCTCGCTGCATCCGAGCATCGGCGCGCACGCGCCGCTGACCTTCGATCTGGTCGACACGTGGATGAAGCGCTCGCTCGGCGGCTGCCAGTACTTCGTGGCCCACCCCGGCGGACGCAACTACGAGACCTTCCCCGTCAACGCCTACGAGGCCGAGAGCCGACGCATGTCGCGCTTCACCCGCATGGGCCACACGCCCGGCACGATGCGCACGCCGCCGGCAACGATCGAGCTGGCGGGCAGCCGCGAGTTTCCGTTCACGCTGGACCTGCGGCGCTGAGGGTCGGGGCCCCGGCGGCGATCCAGGATCGCCGCCGGGGCCCCTCCCGCAACGTTGACAATGTCGGTACCTTGGAACCGCACAACGAATCCCTCTTCGACGCGCACGCACCGGAATCGCCGGCCGCGCTGGCGGCCGCGCTCGCGCCGCCACCGCCGCCCGGTCATTTCGACGAACTGCGCGGCCGCGTCGCGACCGCCACGGGCGCCGCGACGCCCGACGAAGGGCCCCGCGGGGCACCGGCGGCACCGCTGCTCTACGACGTCGCGCAGCCCGCGCCCGCCGCCGCCGCGCCGGCCACGCCGCCGGCAGGCCGGTCGGGCATCGCCGACGCGCTCGCACCGCCCTGGTGCCGTTTCTTCGAGAACCTGGGCGACGGCGGCTTCACCGACCTGCCGCGCCGCGCCGTCGGACTGGAGCGCCAGATCCGCGACAACGGCGTCACCTACAACGTCTACGCCGATGCCGACGGCCCGCAGCGCCCCTGGTCGCTCGACCTCTTCCCGCTGATCATCTCGCCCGAGAGCTGGACGCAGATCGAGGCCGGCGTGCAGCAGCGCGTGCGCGTGCTCGACCGCGTGATGGCCGACGTCTACGGAGCGCAGGTGCTGCTCGCCGAAGGCCTGCTGCCGCCTGCGCTGGTGCGCGGCCACCCGGGCTACCTGCGGCCGATGCACGGCGTGAAGCCGCCGGGCGACACCTGGCTGCACATCGCCGCCTTCGACCTCGCGCGCGGGCCCGACGGCAACTGGTGGGTGGTCTCGCAGCGCACGCAGGCGCCCTCCGGCCTGGGCTACCTGCTGGAGAACCGCGTCGCCGTCTCGCGCCAGTTCCCGCAGGCCTTCGCCGAGCTGCAGGTGCAGCGCCTGGCCGCCACTTACAGCGCGCTCATGGAAGGCCTGCAGGGCCTGTGCCCGGCCGGCGCGCCGCCGCACATCGCGCTGCTCACGCCCGGCCCCTACAACGAGACCTACTTCGAGCACGCCTACCTCGCGCGCTACCTGGGCGTGACGCTGGTCGAGGGCAGCGACCTGACCGTGCGCGACCAGCGGCTCTACCTCAAGACCCTGCAGGGCCTGCGCCCGGTGCACGGCCTCATCAAGCGGCTGGACGACGAGTTCCTCGACCCGCTGGAGCTGCGCCCCGATTCCACGCTGGGCGTGCCCGGGCTGCTGCAGGCGATCCGCGCGGGCAACCTGCTGGTGGCCAACATGCCGGGTTCGGCGTTCCTCGAATCGCCGGCCCTGCTGGGCTTCCTGCCGGCGCTGGCGCGGCGCCTCATCGGCGAGAAGCTGCGCCTGCCGGCCCTGCCGACCTGGTGGTGCGGCGAACGCGCGGCGCTGGAAGCGGCGCTGCCGCAGCTCGATCAGGCGGCGATCAAGCCGACCTATGCCGGCAGCCGTCCGGGCCATGGCTTCCAGGCCGTGCTGGGCAGCCGCATGGGCCGGCGCGAACTCGACGAATGGGCCGGACGCATCGTCCGCCAGGGCGACGAGCACACCGTGCAGACCTACCTGCCGCTCTCGCAGATGCCGACCTGGGCACCGGACGCCGCGCTCGGGCGCATCGCGCCGCGCGCCATGCTGCTGCGCGTGTTCGCCGTCAGCGACGGCGCGCAGTCCTGGCGCGTGCTGCCCGGCGGGTTGGCCCGGCTGGCCGGCGCCGACGCTCAGATCGCCTCCATGCAGCGCGGCGGCAGCAGCGCCGACGTCTGGGTGCAGACGCACGGCACGGTCGACCGCAGCACGCGGCTGCAGCCGCACGCCACGCCGGCCTCGCTCGCGCGCCACCGCGCGCCGGTCACCAGCCGCGCGGCCGAGAACATGTTCTGGCTCGGGCGCTACACCGAGCGCGCGGAGAACGCCGTGCGCCTCGCGCGGCTGGCGCTCGACCTGCTCGGCGGCGAGGACCAGTCGTCCGCGCCGATCCTCGAATGGCTGCACAGGCTCGCCCTGCGCAACGGCCTGGTGCCGCGCGAGGTGCCGTCGGTGACGCGCTCGCGCCGCGTGTTCGAGCGCGCGGTCATCGCCGACCTGGGCAAGACCGACACCGGCAGCGTCGGCTACACGCTGCGCTGCGTGCGCCAGGCCGCGGCGGCCGTGCGCGAACGGCTGTCCCAGGAGCACTGGAACCAGATCGTGCGCGCCGAGACGGACTTCCTGCGCCGCTGCGCCGAACTCGGCGGCGAGCCCCGCACGCGCGAGAACAGCTTCGCCAGCGGCGCCGCGCTGCGCACGCTGGAATCCGCCAGCACCGCGCTGTCGGCCATGACCGGGGCGCAGACCGACCGCATGACGCGCGACGACGCCTGGCGGCTGCTGTCCATCGGCCGCCACATCGAGCGCCTGGCGTTCCTCGCCAACGCGCTGGCGGCCGGCTTCGAGGACGCGGCGGTGCACGAGGTCACCGGCTTCGAGGCCGTCGTCGCGCTGTTCGACAGCACCATCACCTTCCATGCCCGCTACCAGCAGCGCCGCGACGTGGCCACGCTGGTCGACCTGCTGGTGCTCGACGGCGACAACCCGCGATCGCTCGCCTGGGTCACCCAGACCCTGCGCGGACGCATCGCCCGGCTCGCGGGCAGCGCGCCGGGCAAGCTCACCGCGCTGTCCTACGAACTGCCCGACCCGGCCAGCTGGACGCTAGAAGCCCTGTGCGACCCCGGGCCCGACGGCAAGTACGGCGCGCTCGTCGCGCTGTTCCGCACCTGCGAGACGGCCGCCTACCACGTCTCCGACGCCCTGGGCACGCGCTACTTCACGCTGACTTCCGAGTCGGTGCGCTCGGTGGGGATGTAGGACCATGCTGCTCCACGTCACCCACGAGACGCGCTACGACTACACGCCGCCGGTCGAGACGGCGCAGCACCTGGCGCACCTGAAGCCGTGCGCCACGCCCTGGCAGCGCCTGCTCAGCCACACCCTCACCATCACCCCGACGCCCGCGCAGTGCCGCGAGGTGCCCGACCTGTACGGCAACACGCGCGCCTTCTTCGCGCTCGAATCGACGCACGACGAGCTGGTGGTGACGGCCGAGAGCCTGGTCGAGACCACCGAGCCGATGCTCTCGGCGCGCATCGCCCGGGAGCTCCCGTGGGAGCGGGTGCGCGAGCGTTTCCGCTATGGCAAGCACGCGCGTTTCGACCCCGCCTCGGAATTCGTCTTCGCCTCGCCCTACGTGCCGCGGCACGAGGATTTCGCGGTCTACGCGCGCGCGAGCTTCAACGCCGAGCGGCCTACCTTCGATGCCGCCATGGAGCTCACGCGGCGCATCTACCGGGAGTTCAAGTACGACGCCAGCAGCACCGAGATCAACACGCCCGCCATCGAGGCCCTCGCGCAGCGCAAGGGTGTGTGCCAGGACTTCGCGCACATCATGATCGGCTGCTTGCGCACGCTGGGCCTGCCGGCGCGCTACGTCAGCGGCTACCTGCTGACGCAGCCGCCGCCGGGCAAGGCGCGCCTGATCGGCGCCGACGCCTCGCATGCCTGGGTGTCGGTCTACCTGCCCGGCGAGGACCACCTGAGCGGGGACTGGGTCGACTTCGATCCGACCAACGGCCGCCAGCCCGGCGAGGACTACGTGACGCTGGCCGTCGGCCGCGACTACTCCGACGTCTCCCCGATGCGCGGCGTGCTGCATGGCGGAGCGCGCCACACGCTGGACGTCGGCGTGACGGTGCGGCCGCTGGAAGAACTGCAATCGCGATCGCAATCGCAGTCGCAGTCGCAATCGCGGAATGCCGGGCCGGGTCCCGCGACGCCCGGCGACCCCGGGCGCCGCTGAGCCGGCCGGACCCCACGCCGCCGCGCCGCGCCCGCTGCCCTTTCGTTTCCCTTTCGTTTCCATCCACGAGGTCGTTTCCATCATGAGCGTCTACGACAAGCTGTCGCAACTCGGCATCTCGCTGCCCCCGGTCGCGACACCCGCCGCCGCCTACGTGCCTTTCGCGCGGACCGGCAACCTGGTGTTCCTGTCGGGCCACATCGCCCGCAAGGACGGAAAACCGTGGGTCGGCCAACTCGGCGCCGGCATCGCCACCGACGAAGGCCGCCAGGCCGCGCGCGCCGTCGCCATCGACCTGCTGGGCACGCTGCAGGCGGCCGTCGGCGACCTGGACCAGGTCGTGCGCCTCGTCAAGGTGATGAGCCTGGTCAACTCGACGCCCGACTTCACCGAGCAGCACCTGGTCACCAACGGCGCGAGCGATCTGTTCGCCGAGGTCTTCGGCGCCGAGCGGGGCGCGCACGCGCGCAGCGCCTTCGGCGTCGCGCAGATCCCGATGGGCGCCTGCGTCGAGATCGAACTCATCGCCGAGATCGGCTGATCCGCGCGTCCGCGCTCCCCGGTCCGTGGCGGCGAGGTGGCGCGTGCTCAGCGCCGCCGCGACGAGGCGCGAGGCACCAGGGTGGCGGACAGGCGCAGTTCGCGCGTCGGGACGTCGAGGCCCCGGAGGCGTTCGACGAGCCGGGTGGCCGCGGCATGGCCGATGGCGTCGGTGGGCTGGGAGATGGCGCTCAGGCCGGGTCCCACCAGGGGCGCCCACTCGGCATCGTCGAAACCCACGAAGCCCAGGCCGCTCCCCCACCGCCAGCCGAGGCGCGCGACGGCGGCGGCGACACGCAGCGTGACGAGGGCGTTGCCGGCGATCACGGCGGCGGTCGTGGGTGCCGCGGCCCCGGCCCGGCGGCCGGCTGCGGGCCCGGCGCCCGCGCGGCGCGGGCCCGGCGCACCACCGTCGCTCTCTCCCGCCGACCGGCGCAGCTCCCGCAGGGCGGCGTCCAGGCGGGCGGCATCGGCGTCTGCGTCGCCCCCCTCGATCACCCGGCCCGTCATGTCGCCCGCGTGCGTCGCCAGGAACGCCCGGAACGCCGCCGCGCGCTCGTGGCGTGTGCTGATGCCGAGCAGGGGCTCGCTCGCATACAGCAGGTGCCGGTAGCCCTGCTCGCGCAGGTGCTCACAGGCCGACCGCATGGCGCCGGCGTTGTCGAGCGCGACGAGGTCGGCCGCCAGCCCGTCGTGCCGGCGATCGACCAGCACGGCCGGCCGGCCGTGCAGCGCCATCGCCGCGACGACCGAGGCGTCGTGGCCGTCGTCGTCGCGATCCGGCGCGCCGTCGGTGCCCGGTCCGCCGCCCAGCGTGTTGAGGATGAAGCCGTCCACCCGGTAGCCGGCCAGGGCCGCGATGGCCGCGCGCTCGCCGTCGGCCGCGGCCGTCGCGGCGTGGCCGAGGTTGAACAGCACCACCAGGTAGCCGGCCGCCTGACAGGCGCGTTCGGCGCCGCGCAGCACGGCCACCGAATATGGGTTGGCGATGTCCGCCACCACCAGCCCGATCAGGCGGGTGTGACCCCGGCTGAGCGCCTGCGCCATCGGATGGGGCGAGTAGCCGAGGGCGGCGATGGCCTGCGCCACGCGCGCGGCGATCGCCGGGCTCAGCAGCCGCTCGCGGTGGTTGAAGAAGCGCGAGACGGTCGCCTTCGACACGCCCGCCGTCGCCGCCACGTCGGCGATGGTCGCGCGCGCCGGGGCCCGGTTCAACCGGCGCTCGTGTCGTAGACGGCGCCGGGCCGCTCGCCGGCGAGCGCCTGCAGCAGGTTCGTCACGGCCAGCGCGGCCATGCCGTGGCGCGTCTCGTGCGTGGCCGAGCCGATGTGCGGCAGCGGCGTGACGCGCGGATGCGTGCGCAGTGGCGAATCGGCCGCCAGCGGTTCCCGGGCGAAGACGTCGAGCCCGGCCGCGCGCAGCGTGCCGTGGTCGAGCGCGGCGATCAGGGCGGCCTCGTCGACCGTGGCGCCACGCCCGCCATTGACGAAGATCGCGCCGGGCTTCATGGCGCCGAACACGCGCGCATCGACCATGCCGCGCGTGGTGGCCGACAGCGGCAGCATCGCGACCACGAAATCCGCGCCCGCCAGCAGTTCATCGAGCGGCGTGTGCAGGGCCTTGCCCTGCAGTTCGGGCGCCTGCGCGGCCAGGTCGACCGGGCGGCGCGCGTGATAACGCACCGGCATGCCGAAGCCCAGCGCGGCACGGCGCGCGATGGCCTGGCCGATGCGGCCGAAGCCGAGCAGGCCGAGCGTCTTGCCATGGACGTCGGTGCCGAACAGGTCGGCCTCGATGGCGCGCGTCCAGCGTCCCTCGCGCACCAGCGTCGCGGTCTCGACCACGCGGCGGGCCGTCGCCAGCAGCAGCGCGAAGACGGTGTCGGCCACCGTCTCGTCGAGCACGCCGGGCGTGTGGCACAGCACGATGCCGCGCTCGCGCAGCACGTCGAGCGCGTAGTTGTCGACGCCCACCGACACGCTGGAGACCACCTCCAGCCGCGGTGCGGCGTCGAGCAACGCCCGGTCGACCGGAAAGCTCGACCCGATCAGTCCCTGCGCCCCGGCCAGCGCGGCACGGAACGCGTCGGCCTGCGCCGGGATGCGCGGGTCGGCGACGGTGACGTCGTGCGCCGCCCGCAGTCGCGCGAGCTGGTCCTCGGGCAACGCGCGGAAGACCAGCACGTGCTTGCGCGCCGGGGTCGCGGCGCCGGCCGCGGCCGGCATGGTCGTCGTGGCCGTCGTGGCCGTCGTCTTGGTCGTCGTGGTCACAGTCCCGCCTCCTGCAGTTGCGCCCGCGTCGGCAGGCCTTCGGTGTCGCCCAGCACCTGCACGGCGCGCGCGCCGATCCAGCTGCCGCGCCGCACGGCGTCGACGACGCCGCGTCCCTCGAGCAGCGCACTGACCACGCCCGCGGCGAAGCCGTCGCCGGCGCCCACGGTGTCGATCACGCGCTCGACCGGAAAGCCCGGCACCCGTCCGGTGCCGGTGCCGCCGGCCGCGTCGCCGTCGTAATAGGCGCCTTCGGCTCCCAACTTGACCACGACCAGCTTCGCGCCGCGCTCGCGGTAGAAGCGCGCGATGCCCTCGGGCGTGGACTGGCCGGTCAGGATCAGGCCTTCCTCGATGCCGGGCAGCACCCAGTCGGCGCGCGTGGCCAGGTCGTTGATCGCCGCGCGCATCGCCTCGGTCGAAGGCCACAGCGTCGGGCGCAGGTTGGGATCGAAGGACACGGTGCGGCCGGCCGCGCGCATGGTGTCCATGGCGGCGACGGCGGCCTGCAGGCTGGTGGCGGACAGCGCCGCGAAGACGCCGGTGGCATGCAGGTGGCGCGCCGAGCGCAGCCACGCGGCGTCGATGTCGGCCGGGGTCATCCGGCTCGCGGCCGAGTCCTTGCGGTGGTATTCGGTGGGCGGGTCGCTGCCGTCGGTGACGCGGCCCTTGAACATGAAGCCGGTGCGCTGGGTGGCGTCGCACGCGACGTGGCTGCAGTCCAGGCCTTCGGCCCGCATGGCGTCGATGAGGTAGCGCCCCATCGAGTCGGTGCCCAGCCGGCTGGCCCAGCCGACCTTCAGGCCCAGGCGCGACAGGCCGATGGCGACGTTCGTCTCCGCACCGGCGGTGCGCTTGTGGAAGGACTCGGCCTGCTCGATCGGGCCCGGGCGGTCGGCCACCAGCATGAGCATCGCCTCGCCGAAGACCGCGACGTCGAAGACGGCGGGGACGGTGGGGATGACCGGATCGGAGAGGCTGGAGGGAGCAGAAGGAGGATTCATGCGGTGCGCGTTCCTGGCGACGTGGGGCCGACGGTGCGGCGGAGGGAAGCGGAGGACAGTATATGAAACCGGTTTCAGGATCGGATCGGGAGTTTCCCCCGGACGCGGCGAATGGTCTTGGGGACGCCCGGGTCTTCCACAGCGCGTAACCTGCGGGCCGGCCCTGCGGCGCCCCTTGCGCCATGGCGCCCCGCGTGACCTCCGCGTCCCTTCCCTCCATCGCCAAGGAACCCGTCTTGCACCTCCGACATCGCCGGCGCCCTCGCGTCCCCGCTCCACCGATGCGCGGCCTCGGGCTGCTGCTGGCCACCTTGGCCGTCGCGGGCTGTGCCCTCGGCACGCCCTGCCAGCCGCCCTCGGCCGCTGGCGGCCGTCCGCCCGTCGCGCCGTTCTCCCCCGAGGACTGCCGCTTCCGCAACCTGCCCAACCCCGACGCCCGCGCCTCCGAGAGCGGCTGGAAGATCTGGACGCGCTTCCTGACCGTCAGCAAGCAGGACAGCCGTCCGGTCGCGCCGCTGCCGGTGGTCGCGGTGACCCGCGCCCAGCTCGACGCGCTCGATCCCGGCGCGAACCACGTGATCCGCCTGGGCCACTCGTCGGTGCTGCTCAAGCTGCGCGGTGCCTACTGGCTGATCGACCCGATGTTCGGGGAGCGCGCCTCGCCGTTGTCGTTCGCCGGGCCGAAGCGTTTCCAGCCGACCCCCATCGCGCTGGCCGACCTGCCGCCGATCGAGGGCGTGATCCTCTCGCACGACCACTACGACCACCTCGACGCCGGCACCGTCGAGGGACTGCGCAAACGCGTGCGGCGCTACTTCGTGCCGCTGGGCGTCGGCGCGCGGCTGCGGGGGATGGGCGTGGCGGCCGATCGCATCGAGGAGTTCGACTGGTGGCAGCCGGGCCGCCTGGGCGACGTGCGGCTGACGGCCACGCCGGCGCAGCATTTCTCCGGCCGCGGGCTGTTCGACCGCGACCGCACGCTGTGGGCCTCGTGGGTCATCGAGAGCGGCGACCAGCGCATCTTCTACAGCGGCGACTCGGGCTATTCCCCGGCCTTCGGACAGATCGGCGAGCGCCTGGGCGGCTTCGACCTCGCGCTGATGGAGAACGGCGCCTACGACGGCTACTGGCCCTCGGTCCACATGCAGCCCGAGGAGAGCGTGCGCGCCTTCCGCGACGTGCGCGCCCGGGTGCTCTACGCCATGCACAACAGCGCCTTCGACCTGGCCCTGCACACCTGGCACGATCCGCTCGACCGGCTGGCCGACCTGTCCGAGCGCCAGGGCATCGAGCTGGCGACGCCCCGGCTGGGCGAAGTGCTGACGATCGGCCGGCCGCGCGAGAACGTGCGGTGGTGGCGGGGACTGCGCTGACCGCCCTACCCGCGCCCGCTGCGCTCCTTCGCGCGGCGCACCTGACGGCTCTGCGTCGCCGCTTCGGCGAGGCGCTCGCGCGCGGCGTGTTTTTCCTGCCGCTTGCGGCGCAGGTGGCGGCCGAGCACGAAGCTGCCGACCCCGGTGAGGGAGGCCAGCACCAGGCCGAGGGTGCTGAGGTCGAGGTTCGCGAGGTTCATGTTCACAGCACCCGCACGACGTTGGTCGGCTTGAAGCCCAGGTCGGCCGCCTTGCCCTTGCGCCCGCGCGGGGCGCGCGCGTTGTTCAGGGTGCGGATCTCCAGGGTCTCGTCGCGCTCCTTGCCGCCGCGCCCGATGCCCTCGACGCGCACGCTGCGCGTGTAGGCGGCGGCACCGGCGAGCGTGTCCCGGGGCTCGAGGTCGATCAGCATCAGGCCGCGCCCGCCCTTGGGCATGGCCTTGAGCTCGGCCATCTCGAAGGTCAGGATGCGCCCGCCGGTGGACGCGCAGGCCACGTGCGTGGCCATGGGCAGCGGTTCGGCGCCGCTCGCGCCGCCGGCGAGCGCCGGGCGGCACAGCTGCTCGCCCTCGCCGACGGCGACGAAGGCCTTGCCGGCGCGGTGGCGCGACATCATGTGCTCGATCTGCGCCGTGAAGCCGTAGCCGCCGGTGGTCGCGAGCAGCAGCAGCGCGCCCGCCGGGCCGGCGAAGCAGTGCGCCACGTGCGTGCCGCTGTCGAGCTCGATCAGGGTCGTCACCGGCTGGCCGTCGCCGCGCCCGCCGGGCAGCGAGGCCACCGGCACGGTGTAGACGCGCACGCCCTTGTCCTTGGCGGTGCCGAAGACCAGCAGCGTGTCGACCGTGCGGCACTCGAAGGCGCCGTAGAGCGCGTCGCCGGACTTGAAGCTGTATTCGGCCGGCGCCGCGCCGCCCTGCAGTGTCGCGCGCTCGCTGGCCCAGCCCTTCTGCGTGCGGACCCAGCCCTTCTGCGAGACGATCACGGTCACCGGTTCGTCGAGCACCTTCACTTCGGCCACCGCGCGCTTCTCGGCCTGGATCAGGGTGCGGCGCGGGTCCTCGAAGGTCTTCGCGTCGGCCTCGATCTCCTTGATCATCAGGCGCCGCAACGCGGCCGGGTTGCCCAGGATCTCGTCGAGCCGGCGCTGTTCCTCGCGCAGGTTCTTCAGCTCCTGCTCGATCTTGATGGCCTCCAGCCGCGCCAGCTGGCGCAGTCGGATCTCCAGGATGTCCTCGGCCTGGCGCTCGCTCAGGCGGAAGCGCTCGATCAGCGCCGCCTTCGGATCGTCCGCCGCGCGGATGATGGCGATCACCTCGTCGATGTTGAGCAGCACCAGCTGCCGCCCCTCGAGGATGTGGATGCGGTCGAGCACCTTGGCCAGACGGTGCTGCGAACGCCGCTCGATGGTCCGGGCGCGGAACGCGATCCACTCCTCGAGCATGCGGCGCAGCGACTTCTGCGTCGGCTTGCCGTCGCCGCCCACCATCGTCAGGTTGATCGACGAGGACGTCTCCAGCGAGGTCTGCGCCAGCAGCGTGGTGATGAACTCGTCCTGGCCGATGCGCGAGGTCTTGGGCTCGAACACCAGGCGCACCGCCGCGTCCTTGCTGGACTCGTCGCGCACCACGTCCAGCTGCGCCAGCACCAGCGCCTTGAGCTGCACCTGCTCGGCGCTCAGCGCCTTCTTGCCGGCGCGGATCTTGGGGTTGGTCAGCTCCTCGATCTCCTCCAGCACCTTCTGCGTGCTCACGCCCGGCGGCAGTTCGTTGACCACCAGCTGCCACTGGCCGCGCGCGAGTTCCTCGATCTTCCAGCGCGCGCGCACCTTGAGCGAGCCGCGCCCGGTACGGTAGGCGTCGGCGATGTCGCCGGCGCTGCTGATGATCTGCGCGCCGCCGGGGTAGTCCGGGCCCGGCACGATCGCGAGCAGTTCCTCGTCGGTGAGCTTGCCGTGGCTCTTGATGAGCGCGACGCAGGCGTCGGCGATCTCGCGCAGGTTGTGGCTCGGGATCTCGGTGGCGAGGCCGACGGCGATGCCGCTCGCGCCGTTGAGCAGCACGAAGGGCAGCCGTCCGGGCAGCAGCGCGGGCTCCTCGGTCGAGCCGTCGTAGTTGGGCACGAAATTCACCGTGCCCTCGTCGATCTCGTCGAGCAGCAGGCTGGTGATGCGCGCGAGGCGGGCCTCGGTGTAGCGCATGGCGGCGGCGCCGTCGCCGTCGCGGCTGCCGAAGTTGCCCTGCCCGTCGATCAGCGGGTAGCGCTGCGAGAAGTCCTGCGCCATGCGCACCAGCGCGTCGTAGGCGGCCTGGTCGCTGTGCGGATGGAAACGGCCGAGCACGTCGCCCACCACGCGGGCGCTCTTCACGGGCTTTGCGCCGACGTTGCCGTTGGCGCCGCCGAAGCCCAGCCCCATGCGCGACATCGAATAGAGGATGCGCCGCTGCACCGGCTTCTGACCGTCGCTGACGTCGGGCAGCGCGCGGCCCTTGACGACGGACAGGGCGTATTCGAGGTAGGCGGTCTGCGCGTAGTCGGCCAGGGTGAGCGCGTTGGGATCGTCCGCGGGGGCCGGAAGGTCGAGCGTGGTGGAGTCGTCCATGGATGTCGGGATCAGTCGGTCAATCGGTCAATCGGTCAGTCGGTGGGACGGTCGGCCCGGACGGTGGCGACGGGCGCGGGCGCGGGCGCGGACGCGGGCGCGGCACCGGCGAGTTCCATGCGCACGCGTTGCGGCGCCCGGCCGCCGCGCACGGCGGTCGTCCCGGAGGCGGCCGGGGTCGCCGCACCCGCGCCGGGCTTGAGGTAGGCGTAGATCTGCAGCACGGTCTTCACGTAGTTCTGCGTCTCGCGGTAGTCGGGGATGCGGTTGCCGGCGCGCTGCACGGCGCCCTCGCCGGCGTTGTAGGCGGCCAGCGCCAGCTCGATGCTGCCCTGGAAGCGCCCGATCAGGTCGCGCAGGTAGCGCGAGCCGGCGGCGACGTTCACGCGCGGGTCGAACAGCTTGAGCTCCTGCGTCGTGCGGGCGTCGCCGCGCACGCCGTAGCGCTCCGCGGTCGCGGGCATGAGCTGCATCAGCCCGCGCGCGCCCTTGGGCGACACGGCCTGGGCGTCGAAGCCCGACTCGGTCGCCACCAGGGCCTGCAGGAGTTCGTAGTCGATGTCGTGGGTGCGCGCGGCCAGCTGCAGCGCGGCCTTGGCGGCGCGGTGATGGGGCGAGGCCTCGAACAGCGCGAGCAGCGTGCGCGCGGCCGGTGCCACGGCGCCGTCGCCGGCACCGCCATCCGCCGCGCGGCCCGCCGACGGGCCCAGGCCCTGCGCGGTGTCGAAGCTCTGCCCGCCGCGGAAGAACAGCCGGTAGCGCGCGTCGAGCCGCTCGGCCGCGAAATGCGCCACGCCCTGCGCGTCGACGTAGCCGTAGATGTCCGCCGCACGCGCGGCATGTTGCGCCAGCGACAGCGCGGCGGCGAGGATCAGGGAGCGCAGCAGGGTGTGGGTCTTCACGTGGGATTCGATGCGGGCGCCGCGCCGACGGACGTCCGGCGTGGCGACATGGCGGTGGTCAGACGTCGATCTCGACGTCGTCGGCGCGCAGTTCCATCAGCTCGCGCCGCGCGGCGGCCTCGCCCTTGCCCATCAGCTTGGTGATCTCGCCCTGCGTGTCGGCGAAGCCGAAACGGCCGAGCCGGACCTGCAGCAGGCGGCGGGTGTCGGGATTGAGCGTGGTTTCCCACAATTGTTCCGCGCTCATCTCGCCCAGTCCCTTGAAGCGGCTGATGCTCCAGGCGCCCTCGCGCACGCCGTCCTTCCTCAGCTTGTCGAGGATGGCGACGAGTTCGCCCTCGTCGAGCGCATAGGCCTTGGAGGCGGGCTTGCGCCCCCGCGCGGGCGCGTCGACGCGGAACAGCGGCGGCTTGGCGACGTAGACGTGGCCGGCCTCGATCAGCTTGGGGAAGTGGCGGAAGAACAGCGTCAGCAGCAGCACCTGGATGTGCGAGCCGTCGACGTCGGCGTCGGAGAGGATGCAGACCTTGCCGTAGCGCAGGCCGCTCATGTCGGGCGTGTCGGCGGGGCCGTGCGGGTCGACGCCGATGGCCACCGAGATGTCGTGGATCTCGGTGTTGGCGAACAGCCGGTCGCGCTCGACCTCCCAGGTGTTGAGCACCTTGCCGCGCAGGGGCAGCACCGCCTGCGACTCCTTGTCGCGGCCCATCTTGGCGCTGCCGCCGGCGGAATCGCCCTCGACCAGGAAGACCTCGTTGTGGGCGATGTCCTTGCTCTCGCAGTCGGTCAGCTTGCCCGGCAGCACGGCCACGCCCGAGCCCTTGCGCTTCTCGACCTTCTGGCCGGCGCGCTGGCGCGTCTGCGCCGCCTTGATGGCGAGTTCGGCGAGCTTCTTGCCGTAGTCGACGTGCTGGTTGAGCCAGAGCTCCAGCGCCGGGCGCACGAAGCTCGAGATCAGGCGCACGGCGTCGCGCGAGTTCAGGCGCTCCTTGATCTGGCCCTGGAACTGCGGGTCGAGCACCTTGGCGCTGAGCACGTAGGAGGCGCGCGCGAACACGTCCTCCGGCAGCAGCTTGACGCCCTTGGGCAGCAGCGAATGGAACTCGATGAAGCTCTTGACGGCGTTGAACAGGCCGTCGCGCAGGCCGCTGTCGTGGGTGCCGCCGGCGCTGGTGGGGATCAGGTTGACGTAGCTCTCGCGCACCGGCTGGCCATCCTCGGTGAAGGCCACGCACCAGTCGGCGCCCTCGCCCTCGGCGAAGTTGTCGGCGTTGCGATCGGCATGGCCGGCGCCCTCGAACAGCGGGATGACCGGTTCACCGTGGAGCGTCTGCATGAGGTAGTCGCGCAGACCGCCCTTGTAGAGCCACTGCTGCTGGTCGCCGGACTTCTCGTTGACCAGCGTCACGGTCACGCCGGGCATCAGCACCGCCTTGCTGCGCAGCAGGTGCGTGAGTTCGCCCAGCGGCAGCGTGGACGACTCGAAGTACTTCGGGTCGGGCCAGGCGCGCACCGTGGTGCCGAGCTTGCGTTCGCCCGCCGCGAGCGGACGCACCACCAGCGGCTCGACCACGTCGCCGGCCGAGAACGCCAGCTTCGCCACCGAACCCTCGCGGTGCGAGGTCACCTCCAGGCGCGTCGACAGCGCGTTGGTCACGCTCACGCCCACGCCGTGCAGGCCGCCGGAGAAGCTGTAGGCGCCGCCCGAGCCCTTGTCGAACTTGCCGCCCGCGTGCAGCCGGGTGAACACCAGCTCGACCACCGGCGCCTTTTCCTCGGGATGCAGGCCGAACGGGATGCCGCGACCGTCGTCCTCGATGCCGACCGAGCCGTCGGCGTGCAGCACGACCCTGATCTTCTTGCCATGGCCGGCCAGCGCCTCGTCGGCGGCGTTGTCCAGCACCTCCTGGATGATGTGCAGCGGGTTGTCGGTGCGGGTGTACATGCCCGGGCGCTGCTTGACGGGTTCGAGGCCCTTGAGGACGCGGATCGAGCCTTCGGAGTACGCCGGGGGCGCGGAGGAGGTCTTGGGAGAAGTCGCCATGGAAGGATTGTAATGAGCGCGCATTCGGGCAACTGGATGTCCGTACAGTACCACCCGCCCGTCATGGGGTCGATGCGCGGAACGCATCGAAGTCGCGCCCGAATGTCATCGCCGCGCGTGTCGCCGGGGGGCTGCGCCGGACGGCGCGAATGACTACATTCGAAGGATGTCCACCCGCTCCGAACCCTCCCACCTGTCGATGCAGCAGGTGCTGCTGTGCGGCGCCCTCGTCGTCACGCTCTCCATGGGCATCCGCCACGGCTTCGGACTGTGGCTGCAGCCGATCACGCAGGAACAGGGCTGGACCCGCCAGACCTTCTCCTTCGCCCTGGCCATCCAGAACCTCTCCTGGGGCGTGATGGGTGTCTTCGCCGGCATGCTGGCCGACCGGCTGGGCGCCTTCCGCGTGCTGCTGATCGGCGCGGTGCTCTACGCGGCAGGTCTCGCGGGCATGGCGCTGTCGAGCACGCCGCTGACCTTCGCGCTGACCACCGGCATCCTGATCGGCGCGGCGCAGGCCGGCACCACCTATGCCGTGGTCTACGGCGTGATCGGGCGGCAGATCCCGGCCGAGCGACGTTCCTGGGCCATGGGCGTGGCGGCGGCGGCGGGCTCGTTCGGGCAGTTCCTGATGGTGCCGGTCGAAGGCCAGCTGATCGCGCGGCTGGGCTGGCACGACGCGCTGCTGGTGCTCGCCGCCGTGGTGCTGCTGATCGTGCCCTTCGCCTTCGGGCTGCGCGAGCCGCGCCGGACGGCCGGCGGCGTGGCGCGCCAGCAGAGCATCCTGCAGGCGGTGGGCGAGGCGTTCCGCTACCCGAGCTTCGGCCTGCTCATGGCCGGCTACTTCGTCTGCGGCTTCCAGGTCGTCTTCATCGGCGTCCACATGCCCAGCTACCTCAAGGACAAGGGCCTGTCGCCCGAGGTGGCAAGCTACGCGCTGGCGCTCATCGGCCTGTTCAACGTCTTCGGCACCTATGTCGCCGGGACGCTCGGCCAGCGGCTGGCCAAGCGCAAGATCCTGGCGGCCATCTACTTCGGCCGCGCCGTCGCCATCGCCGTGTTCCTGGCGGTGCCGCTCACCCCGGCGAGCGTCTACGTGTTCGCCGGCGTGATGGGCTTCCTGTGGCTGTCGACCGTGCCGCCGACCAACGCGCTGGTGGCGCAGATCTTCGGCGTGGCGCACCTGTCGATGCTCAGCGGCTTCGTCTTCCTGGGCCACCAGGTCGGCTCGTTCCTGGGCGTCTGGCTGGGCGGCTTCCTCTACGACCGCACGGGCAGCTACGACATCGTCTGGTACATCGCCATCGCCCTGGGGGTGCTCGCCGGCCTGGTCAACCTGCCGATCCGGGAGAACGCGATCGCGCGCGCGCCGGTGCCGCGTCCGGCCTGAGGCGCTCGCACCGCCCGAGCGCATCCCATCATGCCGCGCCATTCCCGCACCCGTTCCCGTTCGCTGTACCGCGCCGCCGCCTGGGCCGCGGGGACCTGCGCGCTGGCGGGCGTTTTCCTGCTCTACACGCGCCCGGCCTTCATGGTCACGATGATCGACCAGCTGTGGGCGTGCTTTTGACCACGGGGCCGACGTCGCCGTCGCGCGCCGCATCGGACGCCTCGCCGCCCTCGCCCTGGGTGGTGCGCTGGAGCCGCCTGGTCGCGCCCGGCGGCACCGTGCTCGACGTCGCCTGCGGCGGTGGCCGCCACCTGGGCTGGTTCCATGCGCGCGGGCACCGCGTGACGGGGGTGGACCGATCGGCCGAGGCGCTGCGCGCCCTCGCGCCGCTCGCACGCGCAGGTGCCGAGATCGTCAAGGCCGACCTGGAGGACGAACCCTGGCCGTTCGCGGCCCGGACCTTCGACGCCGTGGTCGTGACCAACTACCTCTGGCGCCCCTTGTTCCCCACGATCGTGGCCGCGCTCGCGCCCGGCGGCGTGCTGATCTGCGAAACCTTCGCGGCCGGCAACGAGACGGTCGGACGTCCGGCGCGCGCCGACTTCCTGCTGCGTCCGGGTGAACTGCTGACGGTGTGCGACGACCTGCACGTGGTGGCCTACGAGAACGGATTCCTGGAGGCGCCGGCGCGCTTCGTGCAGCGCGTCGCGGCGCTCCGTCCGAAGGCCGAGGACGCCTCCGGCATCGCCACCGGTCCGCCGCGCCACTTGTTGCAAACCCTTTCCAGTGACGCAGTCTCGGCGCCGATGCCCCGGACGGGCGCTCGGTAGAATGCCCGCTTTTCGTCCACCCGACAGAGAGATCCACCCTTGGAGCAATTGACAGGCAGCATCGTCGCGCTCGCCACGCCGATGCACGACGACGGCAGCGTCGACTATCCCGCCCTGCGAAGGCTGATCGACTGGCACATCGACGAAGGCACCGATTGCCTCGGCGTGGTCGGCACCACCGGTGAGTCGCCTACGGTCGATGTCGAGGAGCACTGCGAGATCATCCGCGTGTCCGTCGAGCAGGCCCGGGGGCGCGTGCCGATCATGGCGGGCTGCGGCGCCAATTCGACCCGGGAGGCCATCGAGCTGGCCCGGTTCGCCAAGGGGGTGGGCGCCGACTCGCAGCTGCAGGTCGTGCCCTATTACAACCGCCCGACGCAGGAAGGCCAGTACCGGCATTTCCAGGCCATCGCCGAGGCCGTGGGCGACCTGCCGATGGTGCTCTACAACGTGCCCGGCCGCACCGTGGCGGACATGGCACACGACACCGTGCTCCGCCTGGCCGAGGTGCCCGGCATCATCGGCATCAAGGAAGCCACCGGCAACATCGAGCGCGCCCAGTGGCTCATCCGCGACCTGCCCGCGCGCTTCGCCGTGTACTCGGGCGACGACCCGACCGCGGTCGCGCTCATGCTGTGCGGCGGCAAGGGCAACATCAGTGTGACGGCCAACCTCGCGCCGCGCAGGATGCACGAGCTGTGCGTGGCGGCGCTCGCCGGCGACATCGCCACGGCGATGCGCATCCAGTTCGAACTGATGCCGCTGCACCGTCACCTGTTCGTCGAACCCAATCCGGTCCCCCTCAAGTGGGCCATGGCGCGCCTGGGCCTGTGCGGCCCCGCACTGCGCCTGCCGCTCGTCGAACTCGGCGAGGGCCATCGCCCGACCGTCGAAGCCGCATTGCGCGCCTGCGGCCTGCTCAAGGACTGACGCGACCCTTCGATGCGTTCCGCGGACGGCCCGGCAAAACTTTTGCCGTCGCGCCGACTCACACCGCCGGACCATCCCGGGCACCGCCCGACCGAAACCGTTTCCCCAAGGAAGACAACGTTGAACACCACTTCGCGCTTCGCGCTGATCGCCCTCGTGGCCAGCCTGGCCGCCTGCTCCGTCATGCAGGGCGACAAGATCGACTACAAGAGTGCCGGCAAGGCGCCCACGCTCGAAGTCCCGCCCGACCTCACCCAGCTCTCCCGCGACAACCGTTACGCCGTTCCCGGCGGTGCCGTGACGGCCAGCGGTTTCCAGACCAGCGCCACCAGCGCCCCGGGACTGCCCGCGGCGGTTTCCTCGGTCGGCGACGTGCGCATCGAGCGCGCGGGCAACCAGCGCTGGCTGGTGGTGGGCCGCTCCCCCGACCAGCTCTGGGAGCCGGTGCGCGATTTCTGGCAGGAGAACGGCTTCCTGCTGACCACCGACCAGCGCAACCTGGGCATCCTGGAGACCGACTGGGCCGAGAACCGCGCCAAGCTGCCCCAGGACATCATTCGCGGCACGCTGGGCAAGCTCATCGACTCCGTCTATTCGACCGGCGAGCTCGACCGCTTCCGCACCCGCCTGGAACGCACGCCCAACGGCACCGAGATCTACGTCAGCCACCGTGGCATGGTGGAGGTCTACACGTCCACCCAGAAGGACCAGACCGTCTGGCAGCCGCGCCCGAGCGACCCCGAGCTCGAAGCCGAGTTCCTGCGCCGCCTGATGGTCAAGCTCGGCGTGTCCCAGGAGCAGTCCAAGGCGCTGATCGCCACCGGCACGCCGGTCCAGACGCCCCGCGCGACCACGGTCGCCGGCCAGCCGGTCGTGCAGATCGCCGACACCTTCGACCGTGCCTGGCGCCGTGTCGGCCTCGCGCTCGACCGCACCGGCTTCACCGTCGAGGACCGCGATCGCAGCGCCGGCACCTACTTCGTCCGCTACGTGACGCCGACCACGGACCGCAAGGAACCGGGGCTGCTGAGCAAGCTCTTCAGCTTCGGCCGTTCCAAGCCCAACGAGTCGCCGCTGAAGTTCCGCATCGTGGTGAAGAGCCAGGGCGACGGCAGCACGGTGTCGGTACAGAACGAAGCCGGCGTGCCCGACACCTCGGCCGATGCGCAGCGCATCGTCCAGGTCATCGCCGACGACCTCAAGTAGCACGCCCGGGACGTTCCATGTTCCCGTCCGACGCGCGCAGGACCGCGAACGGCTCGACCGTCCGGAACGCCGCCTGATGCTGCGCTTTCGCAGTCTGGGCAGCGGCAGCACGGGCAACGCCACGCTGGTCGAGGCCACCAGCGAGGGGCGCCGCTCGCTGTTGCTGATCGACTGTGGTTTCGGCATCCGGCAGCTCGACAAGCGCCTGGCGGGCGCCGGTCTCTCCGCGGGCGACATCGACGCCATCTTCATCACCCACGAGCACGGCGACCACATCGGCTGCGTGCAGCAGCTGGCCAAGCGCGAACGCATCCCGGTGTGGATGAGCGAAGGCACCTGGCTGGCCACCGGCGGCCACGACTACGAAGACCGACTGAACCTGGCGCGCGACGGCGAGCACATCCGGGTCGGCGACCTCGACGTGCTGCCGTTCACGGTGCCGCACGACGCGCGCGAACCCCTGCAGCTGCGCTGCAGCGATGGCGCTCGCACCCTGGGGGTGCTCACCGACCTCGGCCACGCGACGCCGCACGTGATGGCGCAACTGGTCGGGCTCGACGCGCTGGTGCTCGAGTGCAACCACGACGTCGACCTGCTGGCGTCGTCGGCCTATCCACCGTTCCTCAAGTTGCGCGTGGGCGGCAACTACGGCCACCTGTCGAACGCGGCGGCGGCGGACATCGCGCGCGCGGTGCACCACCCGGGTCTGCGCCACGTGGTGGGCGCCCACCTGAGCGAGCAGAACAATCGGCCCGACCTCGTGCGGCTGGCGCTGGCCGGGGCCCTGGGGGCCAGCGAGGCCGACATGGTCGCGGCCACCGCCGCCGCCGGATCGCCCTGGCTGGACGCCTGAAGCCGGGCGGCGAGCATTTCGCCCCTAGTAGGCGCCCAGGCCGCGCTGGCGCATCGCTTCGTAGAGGCACACCCCACTGGCCACCGACACGTTGAGGCTCTCCACGGCGCCCTGCATCGGAATGCTCACCAGCGCATCGCAGCTCTTGCGCGTGAGCTGGCGCATCCCTGCGCCCTCGGCGCCCAGCACCAAGGCCAGCGGGCGATTCAGGTCGCTCTGGTAGAGCGTGCCGGGCGCGTCGTCGCTGGTGCCGACGCACCAGATGTCGCGTTCCTTGAGCTCGCCGAGCGTGCGGGCCAGGTTGGTCACCATGAAGTACGGCACCGTCTCGGCGGCGCCGCTCGCCACCTTGGCGACCGTGGCATTGATGCCGGCCGCGTGGTCCTTGGGTGCGATCACGGCGTGCGCGCCGGCGCCGTCGGCCACGCGCAGGCACGCGCCGAGGTTGTGCGGATCGGTCACGCCGTCGAGCACCAGCAGCAGCGGGGCGGTGCGGGCCGCTTCGAGCCCTTCGAGCAGTTCGTCCAGCGAATGGGTCTGGGCAATGGGTTCGACGCGCGCGGCCACGCCCTGGTGGCCATGGCTGCCGCTGAGCTTGGACAGTCGCAGGCCGTCGGCCTCGACCAGCCGCACGCCCGCTTCCTGGGCGCGCGCGATGAACTGCTTCATGCGCGCGTCGCGGCGGCTGGCATCGAACAGCACCTCGAGCACCGAGGCCGGTGCGGTCTTGAGGCGGACACCCACGGCATGAAAGCCGAAGATCACTTTGGGGGGAGAGGACATCCCCGGATTATCCCTGCCGTGCCGTCAATGGCGCCGGGCGGACCCGCCCCCGGCCTCGCCAACCTCGCCCCGCCTCACCGGCGTCAGGTCCGGCGCTCGTCCGATGCGACACGGCCGGCATCGATGGTGATGCGTCGGTCGCAGCGCGCCGCAATGGTGCGGTCGTGCGTGACCAGCACCAAGGTCGTGCCAAGCTCGCGATTGAGGTCGAACATCAGTTCCATCACCTGCTCGCCGGTGGCGAAATCGAGGCTGCCGGTGGGTTCGTCGGCCAGCAGCAGTTGCGGTTGAACCACGAAGGCACGTGCCAGCGCCACACGCTGTTGCTCGCCGCCCGAGAGGACCTTGGGGTAGTGGCCGAGCCGCTGGCCGAGACCGACGCGACCGAGCATCTCGGCGGCGATGCGGCGCGCGTCACGGCGGTCGGCGAGTTCGAGCGGCAGCATCACGTTCTCCAGCGCGCTCAGGTTGGCGAGCAGCTGGAAGCTCTGGAACACGAAGCCGACCTTGCGCGCACGCAGCGCGGCACGCTCGTCCTCGTCGATGGCGAAGAGGTCCTCGCCGTCCAGATACACGGTGCCGCGCGTGGGCGTGTCGAGCCCGGCGATGATCGACAGCAGGGTGCTCTTGCCCGAACCCGATGCGCCGACGATGGCGGCGGTCTCACGAGCCCCGAGCGAGAAGTCGACGTCGCGCAGGATGTCCAGCGTGCCGGTGGAGTCCGTGACGGACTTGAAAACTTTTGCTACAGCAACAATTGCATCGACGGGGGCTGGCGACATGGAAAGGCTTGATGTGGTGAATCGACGCGACTTTATATTGGCCGGTGCGCTGACCGGCGCAGCGGGGTCTTGGGTCCATGCGCAACCGCGCGGTGCCGGGGCCCGCAAGCCGGCGGTGATCCTGGTGGTCGGGGACTCGCTCTCGGCCGAATACGGCCTGCAGCGCGGCCAGGGCTGGGTCACGCTGCTGGAGCAGCGCCTCGGACAGCAGCAGATCGACGCCCGCGTCGTCAACGCCAGCATCAGCGGCGACACCAGTTCGGGCGGCCGCGCACGCCTGCCGGCCTTGCTGCGGCAACACCGGCCGACGCACGTGGTGATCGAGCTCGGTGCCAACGATGCCTTGCGGGGCCTGCCGATCCCCAACACCGCCGACAACCTGACGCAGATGACGAAGGCCGCGCAGGCCGCTGGCGCGCAGGTGCTCATCGTGGGCATCCAGGTGCCACCCAACTACGGGGGCGACTACCTGCGACGCTTCGAGGCCATGTTCCTCGACGTGTCGAAGGCGACCAGGGCGGCGGTGGTGCCGTTCCTGCTGCGCGGGGTGGCCGATGGGCCGGACGCGGCCACGATGTTCCAGGCCGACCGCATCCATCCGGTCGCCGCGGCGCAGCCCCGCATGCTCGACAACGTCTGGCCGGAACTGCGCAAGCTGCTGTAGCCCGCTGTCTCGGATCGCCCGCTTTTCGATCCGATGTCCGTCACCGTCCGCAAAAAAGCCGCCGCCTGCGGCAGGCGCAGGCGGCGGCTTCGGGTTGGGACCGGAAGAAAGGCGATCAGCCGTTCTTGGTCGGGAGTTCGGGCACGGTGGGTGGATCGCGTTCCAGGGAAGCCACGTCGGTCTCCGGATCGCCGGGCGCCAGACCCTCGCTGCTCGGGCTGAGCTTGCGCTGGGCCTTGTCGCGAAGCTTCTCTTCCTTCTTCTTCTTCTTGGCCAGTTCTTTCTGGCGCTTCTCGTAGCCGTAATTGGGTGTTGCCACTTCTTCTCCTTGAGGCAGGGCAGTCCGGGTGACTGCGCGTGCTTCGACTGTAAGCGATAACCGAAAGCGCTCAGAGCGCGTCCAGCGCCTGCGCCAAGTCGGCCCGCAGGTCTTCCACGGCCTCCAATCCGATCGAGAAACGCACCAGCGTGCCCCGGTGCGGCCACCGCGCCACTGCGGGGTCTCGCATCAGCCCGATGTCGTAGGGCACCACGAGACTGATCGGCCCGCCCCACGAATATCCAAGGCGGAAAAGCCGCAGGCCGTCGCAGAAGCGATCGACCTGGTCGGAACTGAAGCGCTCGTCGAAGACGACCGAGAAGAGACCGGCGGCGAGATCGCTCGCGCCGCACAGGCGTGCCCAGTGCGCGTGTCCGGGCGAGCCGTCGAGGGCCGGATGCAGCACCTGCGCGATCTCCTCGCGCGTCTCGAACCAGCGCGCCAGCTCGCGCGCGGCGCGGTCGTGCGCCGCATACCGCAGGGCGATGCTCGGCAGCGCGCGCAGGATCGTCTCGACGTCTCCGACGCCGACGCCCCAGCCCATGCGCATGTGCGTGAGCTTGAGCGCCTGATGCAGGCGCGCGTCGCGCGTGGCGACACTGCCCATCAGCACGTCGCCACCGCCGCTCGGGTACTTGGTCAACGCATGCACCGAAAGGTCGACGCCCTGCCCGCTGCGCTCGAAGTCGAACGGATCGAACGCCAGGCCCGCGCCCCAGGTATTGTCCAGCACGCTGACGGCGCCGTGCGCGCGACACAGGCCCGCGAGCGCCATGAGGTCGGGAAACTCCATCGTCACCGAGCCCGCGGCCTCCAGCCACACGAGCCGGGTGCGCTCGCCGAGCTTGGCCGCCAGATCGGCCGGATCCATCGCGTCGTACAGGCGGTGCGTGATGCCGAAGTTCGCCAACTCGCCGGTCGCCAAGGCCTTGTTGGGACCGTAGGCGTTGTCGGGGATCAGCACCTCGTCGCCGCTCTTGAGCAGCGCGAACGACACCAGCGCGATGGCCGCGAGTCCGCTGGGCACCAGCAGGCATTCACTGGCGCCCTCGAGTGCGGCGATGCGCGCTTCCAGCGTGAAGGTGGTGGGTGTCCCGTGCAGTCCGTACGTGTAGCCGGCCTTGGTCTTCCAATCGCGCGCGCGCATGGCCGCCACGTCGGCGAAGAACACCGTCGAGGCCTTGTGGATGCCCGGCAACGGCGCGGCGAAGTTCGCCGGTGGCTGATAGGGGTGGTGGATCAGCCCGGTGATGGGCTGGTCGGGATGCTCGGACGGCGGAGGACGTGGCATGCGGGACGCGGCGGTCAGACCGACCACTTCTTCAGCAGCTTCTCGGCGCCCATGCTGTCGTAGCTCTCGAACGGCTGGTGGATCCAGGGGTTGGTCGCCAGGAATTCGACCGAGTAGTCGGGCGTGAAGGTCGACAGCGCCTTGGTCCAGAGCACGGCACTGCGCAGTTCGGTGATGGGCTTGTAGTTGGTACGCAGCAGGTCGACCACGGCGTGCAGGGTGTGACCCGAGTCCGCCAGGTCGTCCACCAGCAACACCTTGCCCGCCAGTTCGCCCTTGGGCGTGGTGATGAAGCGGGCGATGTCGAGATGGCCCTGCACCGTGCCGGCGTCGGCGCGGTAGGAACTGGTCGACATGATCGCCAGTGGCTTCTCGAAGATGCGCGAGAGCACGTCGCCCGGCCGCAGCCCGCCGCGTGCCAGGCACAGGATGGTGTCGAACTCCCAGCCCGACTGGTGCAGCTTGATCGCCAGTTTCTCGATCAGGTTGTGGTACTCGTCATAGCTGACGTAGAGATGCTTGCCGTCTTCGGTCAACATGGGTTCGGTCCTGCTCAGTCGGCCAGATAGGGATGGCGCATCATGATGGTGTGGTCTCGGTCGGGGCTGGTGGAGACCATGTGGATCGGCACGCCGGTGACCTGCTCGATGCGCTGCAGGTACAGCCGTGCGTTGACGGGAAGCCTGTCGTACTGGGTGACCCCGACGGTGCTGTCGGTCCAGCCTTCCAGGGTTTCGTAGATGGGCGTGCAGCGCTCGATCTCGTCGGCACCCATCGGCAGGATGTCGGTGGTCTCGCCGTCGAGCTCGTAGCCGGTGCACAGTTCGAGCTTCTCGATGCCATCGAGCACGTCGAGCTTGGTGATGCACAGGCCGGAGAGCCCGTTGACCTGCGCCGAGCGCTTGAGCAGCGCGGCGTCGAACCAGCCACAACGGCGGCTCCGTCCAGTGGTCACACCCTTCTCGGCGCCCACGGTGCTCATGTGGTAGCCCGGCGTGCCCGGTGCCTCCCAGTCCAGCTCGGTCGGAAACGGACCGCCGCCCACGCGCGTGCAATAGGCCTTGGTGATGCCCAGGACGTAGTGCAGCATGCCCGGGCCGACGCCGGAGCCGGCGGCCGCGTTGCCGGCCACGCAGTTGCTGGAAGTGACGTAGGGGTAGGTGCCGTGGTCGACGTCGAGCAGCGTGCCCTGTGCGCCTTCGAACAGCAGGTTGGCGCCGTTGCGGTGGGCGTCGTTGAGTTCGCGCGAGACGTCGGCCATCATCGGACGCAGCAGTTCGGCATGGCGCATCGCTTCCTCGAAGACGGTGTCGAAGTCGATGGCCGGCGCACTCAGCACCTGCGTCAGCACGTGGTTGTGCAGGTCGAGCAGCACGCGCAGCTTGGCCGCGAAGCGCTCGGGATGCTTCAGGTCCTGCACGCGCAGCGCACGGCGCGCGATCTTGTCCTCGTAGGCCGGGCCGATGCCGCGCCCGGTGGTGCCGATCTTCTCGATGCCGCCCTTCTCCCGGTAGGCTTCGCGCGCGATGTCCAGGGCGGCGTGGAACGGCAGGATCAGCGGGCAGGCCTCGCTGATGCGCAGGCGAGATCGCACCTCCACGCCGGCCTTCTCCAGGCCTTCGATCTCTTCGAACAGCTTGGCCGCCGACAGCACCACGCCGTTGCCGATGTAGCACTTGACGCCCGGTCGCATGATGCCGCTGGGGATCAGGTGCAGCGCGGTCTTCACGCCGTTGATGACCAGCGTGTGGCCCGCGTTGTGTCCGCCCTGGAAGCGGACCACGCCCTGCGCGCTCTCGGTCAGCCAGTCGACGAGTTTGCCTTTGCCCTCGTCGCCCCATTGGGTGCCGACGACGACCACGTTTCTGCCGGTGGTAACGCTCATGATGTTTTGCTTTTCAGGATTCAGATGGCTTGGACATGCCACTGCCCGGCACGCTCGACGAGCTCCCGGTCGCAGTGGAATTCATCGATTTCGCTGTCGTGGCCCGGCAGTGCGCAAACCACGGTCTCACCGCCGTCACGCAGCGCCGCGATGGCGGCCTGCAGACCGGGAGCGTCGCTCCACGGCGCGCGCACGACCGCGCGCAGCGGTCGCGCCGGCAGCACGCCGACGAGTTCGCGCAGGTCGACGCTGAAGCCGACGGCCGGCCGGTTGCGTCCGAACACTGCGCCGACCTCGTCGTAGCGCCCGCCGCGCACGACCGCGTCGGCGGCGCCCTCGACATAGATGGCGAAGCGCATGCCGCTGTAGTACGCGTAGCCGCGCAGATCGGACAGGTCGAAGCTCGCGCGCACGTCCGGCACGTCCCGCAGCCGGACGGCGAGCCGCCGCAGGTCGGCCAGGGCTTCGCGCACGGCGGTCGTGTCGGGCAAGGCGCGCGCGGCCTCGTCGAGCACGCCGGCGTCGCCGTAGAGATTCACCAGTGCCTGCAGACCATCGCGCGAGGCGGCGGGAAAGGCGCGGGTGAGCGAACGCAGTTCGCTGTCGTCCTTGGCCGCCAGCGCGGCGTGCACGCGCGCGAGCGCATCGGCATCGACCGGCACGCCCGCGAAAAGGGAACGCACGATGCGCGCGTCGGCCAGGTCCACCAGGGGCGCCCTGTCGCTCGAAAGGCCGGCCGAGCGCAGGCAGTCGAGTGCGAGCAGCAGGATCTCGGTGTCGGCCTCGAGTCCGGCGTGGCCGTAGATCTCCGCACCGAACTGCAGCGGCTCGCGCGTGGCGTGGGGGCCGTCGGGGCGCGTGTGCACGACCGGGCCGCAGTAGCACAGCCGCGCCACCCCCTGCCGATTGAGCAGGTGGGCATCGATGCGGGCGACCTGTGGCGTCGTGTCCGCGCGCAGACCCAGCGTGCGGCCGGAGAGCTGATCGACGAGCTTGAAAGTCTGCAGGTCGAGCGCTTCGCCGGTGCCCGAAAGCAGCGATTCGATGTGCTCGATCAACGGCGGCATCACCAGCTCGTAACCATAGCCACGGGCGGTGTCGAGCAGTTCGCGTCGAAGTTCTTCGATGTGGCGGGCCTCGGAAGGCAGCACATCGGCAATGTGATCCGGGAGGACCCAGGCGGACATGGCAGGCGGGACGTGGTTAAACCGGAATTCTACCGGGCGCGACCTCGAAGGGGCGGCCGGTGCGACACACCGGAGCTGCGACTCAGCCGACGAGCCAGAGGACGAAAAGACCGGCCGCGACCGCGCCCAGCCCGATGAAGCGCAACTGTCCGTCGCGCAGCTCGGCAAGCCGGGCGATGTTCAGGCGCCACCGGCCCGGCGAAAGCAGGGGCAGCAGTCCCTCGATCACCAGGACGAAGCCGAGCGCGCTCCAGAACGCGGCAGCGTTCACGACGGCCGTTTCAGCGCTGTGGCGAACCGGCGCCGCGGAAGGCGCGGAAGAACTCGGACGATGCGGGATCGACGACCAGCACGTCGCTCTTCTTGCTGAAACTCTGGCGATAGGCGTCCAGGCTGCGATAGAACTGGGCGAACTGTGGATCGCGGCCGAAGGCCTCGCTGTAGGCCGCGGCTGCCTGGGCATCGCCCTCGCCCTTGATCTTCTGTGCTTCGCGGTAGGCATTGGCCACCGTGACTTCACGCTGTCGGTCGGCATCGGCCCGGATCTTCTCGCCCTCGGCGAAACCGGTCGATCGCAACTCGTTGGCCACGCGCTTGCGCTCGGCTTCCATGCGTCGATAGACGGACTCGGTGATGGCCTCGACATAGTCGACTCGGGTGATGCGCACGTCGATGATGTCGACACCCCATGGCTTGGCACCCTTCACCACGGCCAGCACCTCGCGCTGCACGTCGGCCATCAGGGCCTCGCGACGCACGGAGATGAGATCGCGCACGGTGCGCTTGTTGACGTTCTCCTGAAAGGCGTTGCGGACCACGCGGTTGAGCTGCACGGCACCGGCGTTCTCGTCGAGCCCGACGTTGCGGATGTACTCCGAAGGGTTGGTGATGCGCCAGCGCACATACCAGTCGATAACCACGCGCTGCTTCTCGGCCGTAAGCATCGGCTCGGCCTCGAGACTGGAAAGCGTGAGCAGCCGTTTGTCGAGGTAAGACACGTTCTGGATCGGCGGGGGCAGCTTGAAGTTGAGACCCGGCTCGGTGATCACGTTCTTGATCTGGCCGAGCTGGTAGACCACGCCGAACTGGCGTTGGTCGACCACGAAGAGCATCGAACTCAGCAGCACGAGGGCTACGAGGATGGTCGATGCGATGAATCCGATTCTGTTCATTTTGTTTTGGTGTCCCAGGCGGATCAGCGGCCGTCACGGTCACGCGTGCGGCCGTCGCCGCGCACGCGCATGTCGTTGGTGTTGGGCGAGGTCGGGATCGCCGACGAGGGAGACGTCGTGGCGGGCGACGTCGTGGCACCCGCGACGCCAGGCAGCGAGGCATCGTTCGAAACACCCGGGCCGTTCGGACCCGTGGCCTGCATGAGCTTGTCGAGCGGCAGGTACAGCAGGTTGGAGCCTTGCTTCGAATCCACCAGCACCTTGGTGGTGTTGGCGTAGATCTGCTGCATGGCATCGGTGTACATGCGGTCGCGCGTCACCTGCGGCGCTTTCTGGTACTCGACCAGCACCGAGGCGAAGCGCCCCGCATCGCCCTGGGCCTGGGCCACGATGCGCGCCTTGTAGGCCTCGGACTCCTCCTTGAGGCGCGAGGCGGTACCGGTCGCGCGTGGCACCACGTCGTTGGCATAGGCCTGGGCTTCATTCTTGGCGCGCTCGCGCTCCTGACCGGCCTTCAGGACATCGTCGAACGCCGCTTGCACCTGCTCCGGCGGACGCACACCGCCCTGCTGCAGGTTGATGTTCACGACTTCCACGCCAACCTTGTAGCGGTCCAGGATGGTCTGCATCAAGGCGCGCACGCGCGGAGCGATCTGATCGCGTTCCTCGGCGAGGGCCGCGTCCATCCGCATCTTGCCCACCACCTCGCGCACGGCGGTCTCCGCGACCTGCACCACGGTGTCGGCCGGCGCCTTGCTCTCGTAGAGGTAGGCCCGTGCATCGCTCAGACGGTACTGGACGGCGAACTTGATCTCGACGATGTTCTCGTCCTCGGTCAGCATCGCCGATTCGCGAAGTCCGGTGGATCGAACGATGCTGTCACGACCGACGTCGGTCGAACGGATCTGCGTCACGACGACCAGTTCGTGTCGCTGGATCGGGTACGGAAGACGCCAGTTGAAACCGGCGCCCACGGTCGTCTTGTAGCGTCCGAACTGCGTGATGACCGCTTGCTGCCCTTCGTTGACGATGAAGAATCCGGTGCCCAGCCAAATCAGCACGGCGATCAGCGCCACGATGCCGATGCCGTAGCCGGCGTTCTTCATGTCGGGTCTGAAGCCCCCGCCACCGGGACGCTGGTCGTTGTTGTTGCCGCCCCCTTTGCGTCCGCCGCCGAACAGCCCACCGAGCTTGCGATTGAAATCGCGCCAGAGCTCGTCGAGGTCGGGAGGTCCCTGGTTCGGGCCCTGTCCCCTGGGACGGTTGTTCTGCTGGTTGTTGTTGTGGCTCGAAGGCGGCAGGTCGTTGTCGGACGGAACGGCGTTCGGGCGCTCACCGCCGGACGAAGGCTCGTCGCTTCTCCCCCAGCGTCCATCGTTCAGGTTGAACATGCCTTGCAGACGGCTCCATACTGGCTTTGCATTCATTCGATTCGCTTCTCTCGTCGGTGAGGAGATTGTGCCCAATCAGTCGGGCGCGTCGTGCAATGGGGCGTCCGGGTCTAAGGACATGTCCTCGACCACCGAGCCCGACCGACGGGCGAGTTCGGCGCGCAGGGCCGCCAGCCCCTCGCCGGACCGGGCGCTGACGAACAGGCGCGGCGTTCGCACGCCGTCGATCTCCATCTCGTCGCTCATGCAGGTCGGCCGCCGCCCCTCCTCCAGCGCATCGAGCTTGTTGAACACCAGCAGTTGGGGCACATCGCCGGCACCGATCTCGCCCAGTACACGCTGCACTTCGGCCAGCTGCTCGGGATGGTGGGGATTCGACGCGTCCACCACGTGCAGCAGCAGGTCCGCATCGACCGCTTCCTGCAGCGTGGCTTTGAAGGCATCGACCAGGCCGTGCGGAAGATCGCGGATGAAACCGACGGTATCGGAGATCGAGACCTGCCGGCGCGCATCTCCCAGGTAGAGTTGGCGCGTGGTCGTGTCGAGGGTCGCGAAGAGTTGGTCGGCCGCATAGGCGCGCGCCTTCACCATCGCATTGAAGATCGAAGACTTGCCTGCATTGGTGTAGCCGACCAGCGAGATGTTGAAGGTCTCTCGCCGCTCGCGCTGGCGCCGTTGCGTCCCGCGCTGCTTCTGTACCTTGGCCAGCCGTTCGCGCGTGCGCTTGATCGATTCGGAAATCATCCGTCGATCGAGCTCGATCTGCTTCTCGCCGGGACCCCCGCGTACGCCTGCCCCGCCGGTCTGACGCTCAAGGTGAGACCAGCGACGCACGAGACGCGTGCTCAGGTACTGCAGCCGCGCCAGTTCTACCTGCAGCTTTCCCTCGTGGGAGCGTGCACGCTGGGCAAAGATCTCGAGGATGAGGAAGGTGCGGTCGTAGACGGCGACATCGAGCGCGCGTTCGAGGTTGCGCTGCTGCGCCGGACTCAGGGACTGATCGAAGATCACCTCGCTCGCGCGATGCATTTCCGCGAGTTCGCGAATCTCGTCGGCCTTGCCGCTGCCCACGAAGAGTGCGGCGTCGGGGGCCTTGCGCCGGCACACGACGCGCTCGACGGGCGTCAAGCCTGCCGTTTGCGCCAAGAGACCGAGCTCTTCGAGTTCGTTGTCGAAATGAGGCAATCCGAAATCGACGCCGACGAGAATGACGGCGCCCTGTTGGCGGTTTATGACTTCAGACAAGCGGACTCGGGCATTTCAGAACAATGGGGCGATGCGATGGCCGGAAAGCCGTCACACCCTGAGAAACGCTCAAGCAGCGGCGTCTTCGCTCTCGGCAGCCGAGAAGTTGACCGCGCGTCCAGGGACGATGGTCGAAATGGCATGCTTGTAGACCATCTGCGTCACGGTGTTGCGCAATAGCACGACGTATTGATCGAACGATTCGATCTGGCCCTGGAGCTTGATGCCATTCACCAGGTAAATGGAAACCGGCACGTGTTCCCGACGCAATGTGTTCAGGAACGGGTCTTGCAAAAGTTGCCCTTTGTTGCTCACGATATTCTCCGTGTTCCAGGAAGAGTTGTTGGAAGAACGACCTTAACACAGCGATTCTGCGCTGCAGCATTCGCGGTGGAAGGCCTTTTCAAAATAAAGGCACTGCCAAAAGGCGCTCTGGACGGGCGTCCCGCAAGGGCTGCCAAACCTCGCGGTCGCATGCCGCAATGGGCAGGAGGCAATTGAACCACCGCGCTTGTCTATTGGACGTGACAGTCTTTAATCCTTCTCCTTGTCAGCATAAGGATTGTGCGAGGTCTTGAACTCGATCCGCATCGGCGTGCCCACCAGATCGAATTCCTTGCGGAACCTGCCCTCCAGAAACCGTTTGTAGGCATCGGTGACGTGCTCGAGCGAATTGCCGTGGATGACGATCACCGGCGGGTTCATCCCGCCCTGGTGCGCATAACGAAGCTTGGGTCGGAACATGCCCGCACGCTGGGGCGACTGGAACTGGACCGCTTCGAGCAGCAACCGCGTCAGCACCGGGGTCGACATCTTGCGCGTGGCCGATTTGTGGGCCTGCGCGATCGCCTGCCACACCGGACCGAGCCCCTGGCGCCGGATCGCCGAGATGAAATGCAGCGCCGCGAACTTCAGAAACGGCAAGCGCGTCTCGATCTGGCGGTGCAGCTGCTCTCGCTGGTAGCTGTCGACTGCGTCCCACTTGTTGATCGCGATGACGACGGCCCGTCCCGACTCCAGGATGTAGCCCGCGATGTGGGCGTCCTGGTCGGTCACGCCCTGGGTGGCGTCGAGCAGCAGCAGCACGACATTGGCCGATTCGATGGCCTGCAGGGTCTTGACCACCGAGAACTTCTCGATCGCCTCGAAGACTTTGCCCTTGCGGCGCAGTCCGGCGGTGTCGATGAGTTCGAAACGCTGGCCGTTGCGCTCGAACGGCACCGTGATCGCGTCACGCGTGGTGCCCGGCATGTCGAAGGCGACCAGCCGCTCCTCGCCGAGCCAGGTGTTGATCAGGGTCGACTTGCCCACGTTGGGGCGGCCAGCCACGGCGAGCTTGATGGGCTTGGCTTCGCCGTCGTCCTCGTCCTCTTCCGGCTCGGGCAGGGCGAGCGGCTCCAGCGCCAGATCGACGAGATCGCGGATCCCTTGGCCATGGGCCGCGGAGATCCCGTGCACGTCGCCCAGGCCCAGTTCGTAGAAATCGACCAGTCGCGTGCCGTCCTGCATCCCCTCGGCCTTGTTGGCCACCAGCACGCAGGGCTTGCCCAGTCGACGGAGTTCGTTGGCGATGTCGTGGTCCTGCGCGGAGATGCCTTCGCGTGCGTCGACGACGAACACGACCACGTCGGCTTCCGCGACGGCTTGACGCGTCTGCTTGGCCATCTCCTTGAAGATGCCGCTGCCCGCGTCGGGCTCGAAGCCGCCGGTGTCGATCACGATGAACTCGCGTCGTCCCTGACGGCCATTGCCGTAATGACGGTCGCGTGTCAGCCCCGCGAAATCGGCGACGATGGCGTCACGGCTTTGCGTGAGGCGGTTGAACAGGGTCGATTTGCCGACGTTGGGACGCCCGACCAGGGCGATGACGGGCTTCATGGCCGGACCTTCACGAGATGTTCATTCGGGACGATAGCCGAACACGCCGCCATTGCGGGTGACGACGACGACCGTGTTGCCTGAGAGCACCGGCGCGGCCACGATGGGCGAGCCGTCCGGCGTCAGGCGGTTGAGCGTCGAGCCGTCCTCGCGCGAGACGAAGTGCACGAGACCCTTGCCGTCGCCGATGACCAGGGAGCGACCGACCGCGAGCGGCGCGGTCAATTCACGGTACTTGAGGCGCTCGGAGGACCAGGCGCGCTCGCCGTCGGACCGGCGCCAGGCGACGACATCGCCGTTGGACTCCGTGCCGTAGACGAAATTCTCGTCGCCGCTCAGGCCCTCCGCGCCCGAAGCCGGCTTGCTCCACAGCAACACGCCACGCGCCGTGTCGACGCAGCCGACGTTCACGTAGTACGCCCGTGCGCAGACCGTGTCGCCGGTGCGGGCGACCGAACCGGTCAGGTCGACGAGGCGCTCGACGTCGTTGGTGCCGCGCGGTGCGGCGATGGGAGATTCCCAGCGCGAAGCGCCGTTGGCCGGACTCAGGCCGGCGAGTCTGCCGCCGATGCCGGCCACCAGCGTGTCGCCCACGGCCAGGAACACGCCCGGCTTGCGCAACACCAGATTCTCAGCGGTGCGGGGCTGGGCCCACAGGCGCCGGCCGCTTTCGCCATCCCAGGCGCTGATCGTGCGATCGGCCGTCTGAACGAAGACGCGTCGGCCGGCCACGAGCGGCGCGGTGTATCCACGCGCGGTGAGCTTCTGCTTCCAGAGCACCTTGCCCTCGCGCAAGGCAACGAGTTCGTTGGCCTCGGTGACCACGGCGGCCATCGAGCCATCGCTGCCGACGCCGGCACTCAGCGGCGCGCCGATGCTCGCGCGCCAGTTCTCTTGGCCGGAGCGGGAGTCGATGGACACCACGACGCCGTTGGCGCCGGCCACGGTCACGGTGTCGCCGCTGACGTTCGTCTGCAGGGGATAGGTGACGGCGGGAATGCGCAGGCTCCAGGCCTGGCGCACGCCGAGGGATGCCGGATTGGCCTGCAGTTCCGCCGGCTTGGGCTTGCCGGTGCTGGAACAGGCGGCCAGCGCGGCCAGCACGACCGCGGACATGGCCAGGCGCAAGGCGGGCGTCGTGGGCGAGGCGTAACGGAGGATCTTCAGCATGATTCGATTCACTGGGTGACCGCGGCGCCGGTGCCCGTGGCACCGGGGCTCGCCGACGCGGACGCCAGGGTCTTCGGGTCGACTCCGACCGCATTGAGCTTGATCTCGACCAGCCGCCGGTACTCGACACGCCGGTCGAAACCGGACCAGGCGTTCTGGTACTGCGTTCTTGCTTCGTCTCGCTTGCCCTGCGCCATGTAGATGTCGCCCTTGCGATCGGCCACCAACGCCTCGAATTCCTTGGGCACCGGCATGGCGAGCTGTTTGAGCGCATCGTCGTACGACTTGGCATCGAGCAGTTCGGCGGCCAGACGGAGCCTGGCGATGGCCTGGTAGCCCGGATCGATGGCGTTCTGGGCCACCCACTCGAGCGCGGCGCGGGAGGCCTCGGGCTTGTTCTTCTCGCGCAACGTCTTGGCCGCCAGCAGGCCGGCCTGCTGGGCATAGGAAGTGCGCGCGAACCTTTCCTTCATGTCACCGAGGACGCGTTCCACGCGCTCGGCATCGCCGGCCTGCGTGCTGCGTTCGACTTCGTCGTAGAGCGCCGAGGCCTGCGCGGCCTTGCTGCGCTGGTAGTACTGCCAGCCGTTCCAGGCCATGAAGGCGCCGGCCGCGAGCAGGACGATCCAGGTGATCAGCGTGCCGTAGGTATTCCAGAAATGCTTGAGCTGGTCGAGCTGTTCCTGTTCTTCGAGGTCGAGATGGGTGGCCATGCGATGTCAGGAGTTGGGAGCCGGGGATTGTAGGGTGGCGGCCCAGGCGGGGACATCGGCCAGCGGCCGGGCGATCTGGGCGGCGGCGCCACCGCCGCGCAAGGCCTTGACGATGACCTCGCCGCGTGCAAGTTCGTCGGCGCCGAACACGAGCGCATGGGCGGCGCCACTGGCATCGGCCTTCTTGAACTGCGACTTGAAGCTGCCCAGGCCGTCGACCGTGGCCGCGTGCATCTGCACGCGCACGCCGGCCTCGCGCAATTGGCCCAAGGTGCGCAACACCACCGGCATCGCCGCGGCATCGGGCACGACCGCATAGGCATCGGGCACCACCTGGGGTGCCACGGCGCCTTGCTCCTTCAGGAGTTCGAGCACGCGCTCGACGCCCATCGCCCAGCCGACCGCCGGCGCGCGCTTGCCGCCGATCTGCGAGATCAGATCGTCGTAGCGGCCGCCGGCGCAGACCGTGCCCTGGGCGCCGAGACGGTCGGTGACGAATTCGAACACCGTCAGGTTGTAGTAGTCGAGGCCGCGCACGAGGCGCGGATTGATCGTGAAGGCGATGTCGTTGGCGCGCAGGATGGCTTGCAGGCCCTCGAAATGCGCGAGCGAATCGGTGCCCAGGAAATCGATCAGCCGGGGCGCCGACTCGACCACGTCCTTCATGGCCGGATTCTTGGTGTCCAGGATGCGCAGCGGATTGCCGTGCAGGCGACGTCTGGCGTCCTCGTCGAGCCGCTCGGCATGCCGCTCGAAGTGCGCGATGAGCTGCGCGCGATGCTGCGCGCGTTCGGCCGGCTGACCCAGGCTGTTGAGTTCGAGCCGCACGTCGGTCAGGCCGATCGCCTTCCACAGCGCGTTCGCCAGCAGGATGAGTTCGGCATCCACGTCGGGGCCCGCGAAGCCCAGTGCCTCGGCACCGATCTGATGGAACTGGCGGTAACGGCCGCGCTGCGGCTTCTCGCGCCGGAACATCGGGCCGGTGTACCAGAGGCGTTTGGGGCCGTCGTAGAGCAGGTTGTGCTCGATCGCCGCGCGCACCAGACCGGCGGTGTTCTCGGGCCGCATGGCGAGGTGCTCGGCCTGGCCGTGCTTGTCGGAGCGGTCCTCGAAGGCATACATCTCCTTCTCGACGATGTCGGTCACCTCGCCGATGCCGCGCACGAACAGCGCGGTGTGCTCCAGGATCGGCGTGCGGACGTTGCGGTAGGCATGACGGCCCATGAGGTCGCGCACGATGGCCTCGAGCCATTCCCAGCGCGCCGATTCGGGCGGAAGGATGTCGTTCATGCCTTTGACGGCGGAAAGCTTGTCGGTCATTCGGAAAAAGATGAAATTGCTCGAAATTCGTTCCGCCGGGCGCCGGGAAACGCCGGGAAACGCCGGGAAACGCCGGGAAACGCCGGGAAACGCCGGGACGCGTCGCCCCGGCGCAGCCGGTGGCGACACCCGACGGCGCATGGCGTCAGACGCCGAAACGCTTCTCGATGTAGGTCTCGACCAGTTGGTGGAACTCGCGCGCAATGTTGTCGCCGCGCAGGGTCAGCGCCTTCTCGCCATCGATGAAGACCGGCGCCGCCGGCGCCTCGCCGGTGCCCGGCAGGCTGATGCCGATGTCGGCGTGCTTGCTCTCGCCGGGCCCGTTGACGATGCAGCCCATCACGGCCACCTTCAGGTTCTCGACGCCGGGATAGCGTTCGCGCCACACCGGCATCTGCTGGCGCAGATGGTCGTCGATCTGCTTGGCCAATTCCTGGAACGTGCTGCTGGTGGTGCGCCCGCAACCCGGACAGGCCGTGACGCTGGGAACGAACACCCGCAGGCCCAGCGCCTGCAGGATCTCGTTGGCGATCAGCACCTCCTGTGTGCGCGCCTCGCCGGGCTGCGGCGTGAGCGAGACGCGGATGGTGTCGCCGATGCCCTCCTGCAGCAGGATCGACAGCGCGGTGGCCGACGCCACGGTGCCCTTGGTCGCCATGCCGGCTTCGGTCAGCCCCAGGTGCAGGGCGTAGTCGCAGCGCTTGGCGAGTTCGCGGTAGACCGAGATCAGGTCCTGCACGCCGCTCACCTTGCAACTCAGGATGATCTGCTCGCCGCGCATGCCCATCGATTCGGCGAGCCGGGCGGAGTCGACGGCCGAGCTGATGAGCGCCTGGTACATCACGGATTTCGCCTCCCAGGGCTGGGCGCGCCGGCTGTTGACGTCCATCAGGTGCGCGAGCAGTTCCTGGTCGAGGCTGCCCCAGTTCACGCCGATGCGCACCACTTTGTCCCAGCGCATCGCGGCCTCGATCATCTGGCCGAACTGCTTGTCCTTCTTGTCGCCCTTGCCCACGTTGCCGGGATTGATGCGGTATTTGCTCAAGGCCTGCGCACAGTCCGGAAAGTCGGTCAGCAGGCGGTGGCCGTTGTAGTGGAAGTCGCCGATGAGCGGCACGTCGACGCCCATGCGGTCGAGTTGCTCGCGGATGTAGGGCACCTGCTGCGCCGCTTCGGGGGTGTTGACCGTGATGCGCACCATCTCCGATCCGGCCAACGCCAGCTCCTTCACCTGGATCGCGGTGCCGATGGCGTCCACGGTGTCGGTGTTGGTCATGGACTGCACCCGCACCGGCGCGTCCCCGCCCACGGTGACGGTGCGTGCGCCCCAAACCACCCTCGCCTGTCGCGAGCGGCGCGCCTTGGGCGCCGCAGGCTCGATCGGGAATTCGTCGAAATTGACGGCTTTTGCAATGTCGTTCATGGCTTGATCTCGAAACGGGCCACGCCACCGGAACCGGTCTGCGGTCCGAGGTCGAAGGGCTGTCCGCGCACCGACACGTCGACGCTGGCCGCGCGACCGATCACGACCGACATCGGCAAGCGGCCCGACAAGCCCACGGTCTCGTCGGCCTGCAGGCTGCGGCGCAGCAGTTGGCGCCCGCCCGCCTCGGTCACGGTGACCCAGGACGGAGCGCGGGCCACGATCACCAGCACGTCGCTCGAAGCGGGTGCGGCCGGCGTGCCGGCGGACGTGGATGCGGCGGTTGCCGGCACGGGCGAAGCGGCGGAGGCCGGCGTGGCCGATGACGTCGACGGCGCCACGAGGCCCGGAACCACGGGTTCGGTGACCATGCCGGGCTGTGCGGGTGCCGACGAAGCGTCACCCGCCGCACCGCTTGCGGCCTCGGCGCCCGATGTGGACACGGCCCCGCCCGGCAGGGCCGCGCTCAGGCGCCCGAACGCACCCGGCGGCAGCAACCACAGGAGCAACGCGCCGATGAGCAGCAACGCCACCACGACGAGCAGCGTTCGCGACGGCCGACCGCCCGGCGCGACGCCGCGCGTGCGCGGTGCGCCCGACCGAAAGCTGCTGCTGATGGTCTGATCGGCATCGGCGAGTCCGGGCTTGAGCGCGCCCGGCAGCTTCGCCAGTACCGGCGCCGGATCGACGCGCAGCGCCCGGCAGACGCTGGCTGCCAGAGCGCGTGCGAACACCGGATCGGGCAACGCGCCGATGTCGTCGTCCTCCAATGCCTGCAGCTTCCGCGTCGGCACCTTGAGGGCCGCGGCCACGACGTCGATCGGCAGGTTGTGTGCCTCGCGCGCCTCGCGCAGCAGGGTGCCGGCGCTCCGGTCGGCGTGGCCGACCGGCGTGTTTGGCGCGACCGGCGCAGGGCCGGCATCGCTCGCCCGTTCAATCATCGAAACTCCCGCGTTCGAGGGCCATCGCTTCCCGGGATTCGGGGAAGCGACGCCGCAATTGCATTCCGAGTTGCGCCTGGGCTTCCCGATTCTGGAGCGCACGCTCGATCCTGATGCCCAGCCACAGCGTCTCGGCGTTGGCCGAAGGCCCGTTGTTGACGCGCCGGATGTAGAACTGGGCGCGCTGGGGGTCGCCCCGCTCCCGCATCAGCAGGGCGAGGTTGAAACCGACGACCGGATTGCCGGGATCGAGCTCGTGGGCCTGCAGCAGGCTGCGCTCGGCACCGGCGCGATCGCCGGCCTTGACCTGGCACAGGCCCTGGGTCATCAGCGTCTTGGCCTTGTCGGCATAGCCGGGAACCGCCAGCGCGAGGGCGAACTGCGCGCTCGCATCGCCGTGGCGGCCCTGCTGGCACAGCAGCCAGCCGTAGTTGTGCAGCGTGTTCGGCTCGCGCGGATTCAGTGCGATGGCGCGACGGAAGCTGTCCTCGGCCAGGGCGGCCTCGTCCAGGCGCATGTAGATCAGTCCACGCAGGTTGTAGGCGTCGGCGAATTTCGGATCGATGACGAGCGACTGCTTGGCCTCCTCGAGCGCCACCGCGGTCTGTCCGGCCTGGAAGTAGCCCACGGCCAGTTCGAGGCGCAGCCGCGCGCGGCGGCGCTCGCTGGGCTCGTCGGACGCGCTGACGATGTTCGCGCCACCGCTGTTCACGTCGTTCGGCAGCACCCGGGACGTCCGGGTGGACGTGCAGCCCGCGACCAGGGCGATGGCGCCCGCGATCGCGAGCAGGCGTGCCACGCGGCGCACCGAGGGCGACAGGCTCGAACGCACGAGGCGACGCATCGCTTCAGCGTCGTTGCGCCGGCGCGGCGTCGGCGGCTGCGTCGGCACGCACCGGGTGCAGCATGACGGTCCGCCGCCCGGCCATGCGCTCGGCGGCACGCGTGCGATCCCTGACGTCGCCGGCCAGCTGGCCGCAGGCGGCGTCGATGTCGTCGCCGCGCGTCTTGCGCACGGTGGTCACCAGGCCGGCCTCGCTGAGCACTTTCGCGAAGGCCACGACCCGCGCCTGCGGCGAACGCAGCAGGCCCGAGGCCGGGAAGGGGTTGAAGGGAATCAGGTTGAACTTGCACGACACCCCCTGCGCGCGCACCAATGCGACCAGTTGCGCCGCATGCTCGGGCGTGTCGTTGACCCCGTCGAGCATGCAGTACTCGAACGTGATGAAGTCGCGCGGGGCGTGCGCGAGGTAGCGCCCGCAAGCCTCGAGCAGTTCGGCGATGGGGTACTTGCGATTGAGCGGCACGAGATCGTCGCGCAGGTTGTCGTTGGGCGCGTGCAGCGAGACGGCCAGGGCCACCGGGCAATCGCCGCCCAGGCGATCGATCATCGGCACCACGCCCGACGTGGACACCGTCACGCGGCGGCGCGACAGGCCGTAGCCGTTGTCGTCGAGCATCGTGCGCAGGGCCGGCACCAGTGCCGCGTAGTTCTGCAGCGGCTCGCCCATGCCCATCATCACGACGTTGGAGATGACGCGCTCGTCACGCTTCAGGTGACGGCGCAGGAAATGTTCGGCGAACCACAGCTGCGCGGTGATCTCGCCGGTCGTCAGGTTGCGGCTGAAGCCCTGGTGGCCGGTCGAGCAGAAACGGCAGCCCACCGCGCAGCCGGCCTGGGACGACACGCACAGCGTGCCCCGGTCGTCCTCGGGAATGAAGACCGCCTCGACCGCATCGCCGCCACCGACGTCGAACAGCCACTTGATGGTGCCGTCCTTGGATTCGTGCTGCGCGGACACCGGCAGCGCCTCGATCCGCGCGGTCGTCGCGAGCTTCTCGCGCAGCGACTTCGCCAGATCGGTCATCTGCGTGAAGTCGCTCGCGCCGCGCTGGTGGATCCAGCGAAAGAGCTGGGTCGCGCGGAAACGCTTCTCGCCCAGCCGTTCGCAGAACGCGGCCAACCCCTCCAGATCGAACTCGAGCAGATTGACGGTGGTCATGGCGTCGGGCCGGGCAACCGGGCTCAGCGTGCGTAGACGCTCAGGCCGGCGAAGAAGAAGGCGATCTCGTTGGCAGCGGTCTCGGCGGCGTCGGAGCCGTGCACGGCGTTGGCGTCGATGCTGTCGGCGAAGTCGGCGCGGATGGTGCCGGCGTCGGCCTTCTTCGGGTCGGTGGCGCCCATCAGGTCGCGGTTCTTGGCGATGGCGCCCTCGCCCTCGAGCACCTGCACGAACACGGGGCCGGAGATCATGAACTCGACCAGATCCTTGAAGAAGGGACGGGCCTTGTGCACGCCGTAGAACTGCTCGGCCTCGGCACGGGAGAGCTGGACCAGCTTGGCGGCGGCGATCTTCAGGCCGGCGGCTTCGAAACGGGCGACGATCTGGCCGATGGCGTTCTTGGCGACGGCGTCGGGCTTGATGATGGAGAGGGTGCGTTCGATGGCCATGGAAATGCTTTCTGAGCTGTTGATTTTCGAGGGATCCCGCCGTGCGGCCCGCGGGGCGGGCGTTGTGGCAAAGCCCGTGATTTTAGACCGGCGCGGTCATCCCGACCCGCGCCCGGGGGTCTAGCGGCCGCGCCGCTTGCCGCCGCCGGGACCGCCGAAGCCGCCACCGCCGCCGGGGCCGCCGCTGCGGCGTGGTGGTCCCTGGCGCTGCTCCTTGCGCTGGCGCGAGAAGCTGTCGGCGCCGATGTAGCCGAGCGAGGTCTTCATCGGATCGGGCTGGCTGGCGCCACCCGGGGCCGCCGGAGCATCGCCGCGCCGACCGCCGCGCTGCCCGCCGGCGCCATTGCCCGGCCCGGCTGCGCCGGGTCCCTTGCCGTAGCCCGTGAAGCCACCGCCACCGCCGCCACGGCGTCCCTGCGGCAGTCCGCCCGCGTTGCCGGCGGCCTTGCGGTTGGTGGTGTCGTTGCCGCGCCGGGGACCGCGCCCGCTGCGCCCGCCTGCGCCGGCATCGGCGTTCGGTCCGCGCGGGCCGGCACCGGGCCGGGGCGCGTTGCGTTCGGCGCGCTCCCCGCCCCCGGCGGCCTGGAACAGGGACCGGATGTCGCGGTCGTCGAGTTCCATCCAGGCACCGCGCTTGAGGCCGCGCGGCAGCAGCATCGCGCCATAGCGGATGCGGATCAGCCGGCTGACCGCGTGGCCGACCGACTCGAACAGGCGGCGCACCTCGCGGTTGCGGCCCTCTGAGATCGTCACCCGGTACCAGTGATTGGAGCCTTCGCCGCCGCCCTCCTCGATCGTGCCGAACTGCGCCATGCCGTCGTCCAGGCGCACACCCTCGAGCAGCTTCTTCTTTTCCTCGGCGTTGATGGCGCCGAGGACGCGCACGGCGTATTCGCGCTCCAGGCCGAAGCGCGGATGCATCAGCTGGTTGGCCAGATCGCCCGAGCTGGTGAACAGCAGCAGGCCCTCGGTGTTCAGGTCGAGGCGGCCGACCGACTGCCACTTGCCCTGGTGCAGGCGCGGCAGCTTGCGGAACACGGTCGGGCGGTTCTGCGGATCGTCGTGCGAGACCACCTCGCCGACGGGCTTGTGATAGGCGATGACACGCGCCGGGGGCGGGTCGATGCGGTAGCGGATCGGCTTGCCGTTGACCTTGATCTGGTCGCCGAACTGGATGCGCTGGCCGACGTGCGCCGGCTCGCCGTTGACCGAGATGCGGCCCTGCACGATGAGCGCCTCCATCTCCAGGCGCGAGCCCAGCCCGGCCTGCGCGAGCACCTTGTGCAGCTTGGGCGAGTCGGCCTCGGGCAGCAGCACGCGCTTGAGGGGCGGCACCTCGGGGCTTTCCTCGTCGGCGTCGAACTGGCCGGAGATGACGTCGACGAAGCGGATCGGCTGGGTCGGTGGCGCGTTGCGGCGGGCGCGGTCCAGCGCGCGGCGTTCGCGATCGAGGTCGTCCTCCTCGTCGTCGGGTTCCTCTTCGTCCTCGTCCTCGTCATCGACGACTTCGACGTTCGCGACATCGCCCTGGATGCGGGCAGCGACCGGGAGCACCGGTGCCACCTCCACCTCCACCGCCATCGGCGCAGGTACAGGCGCGGACGCCGGAGCGACTTCGGCGACGGCCGGGACCGCTTCCGGCGTCGGGGCCGTGATCACGTCGGCCTCCGGCGCCGCGACGGGCTTGCGGCGGCGCGGACGCTTCTTCGGCTCGGTACCGGGGACGGCATCGGCCTCGACCGGCGCGGCGGACGCCGGCGTGGAACGGGGATCTTCGGCGGCGGATGCGCCGGTGTCTTCGGGGACCGAGGAACTCATGGGAGATGTCTTCCGGATGCCGGGGTCGGCGGGGTGGATGTCCCGTGGCCGACGGGCGCGGCGCGGGGATCGACGACGGCGGACACCGCGTCGGTTGCAGGCGCGGGCGCGCCCGGAGCCTCGATCAGGGGAAGCTGGTCGATCGAGTCGAGCCCCAGGTCGTCGAGGAACTGACGCGTCGTCGCGTAGAGCGCGGGACGGCCGACGGTCTCGCGATGGCCGATCACCTCGACCCAGTTGCGATCCTCGAGTTGCTTGAGGATGAGCGAATTGATCGTCACGCCGCGGATGTCCTCCATGTCGCCACGCGTGACGGGCTGCCGGTAGGCGATGATGGCCAGCGTCTCGAGGACGGCGCGCGTGTAGCGCGGGGGTTTTTCGGGATGCAGGCGGTCGAGGTGCTCGCGCATCTCGGGGCGGCTCTGGAAGCGCCAGCCGCTCGCCACGCCGACGAGTTCGAGCCCGCGCTGGGACCAGTCCTCCTGAAGTTCGGCGAGCAGGGCCTTGATGGCGTCGGCGTCGAGTTCGTCCCCGAACAGCACGCGCAGCTCGCGCACCGGCAGGGGTTGCGTCGAACAGATCAGGGCGGTCTCGAGAATGCGCTTGGCATCCGCCGTATTCATGGTTCGCGTGGTCCAGGCGCCCAGGGCGCGCGTTCGGGTGGATCGAGAAAGAAAGAGAGAAGCGAGAAGCGCGTCCGGCCCGTGGCGGGTGGTTGCGCTGGGGCCGGCAGGGAGGGCCGGCGGACCCGGGGGCCGTCAGGCGCGATTGTAGTCCAGACCCCAGGCCGCGAAGGCGTCGGCCAGGTCGGACGGCGGCGGCGCGAGGAAGACCATCGGCGTCCCTGTCATCGGATGGACGAAGGCCAGCCGGTACGCGTGGAGTCCCTGGCGGTACAGGCCCGCGGCCGGCGCCCCGCCATAGAGCGCGTCACCCACCAGCGGGTGACCCAGGGACGCCATGTGCACGCGGATCTGGTGCGTGCGACCGGTCTCCAGCGTGCAGCGCACCGCGCACCCGTCGGCATGGCTGTCGAGCCGCTCGATCAGCGTGCGGGCAGTCTTGCCGGGATGGCGCGCCAGGTCCACCACCGCCATGCGCAGGCGGTTGCGCGGGTCGCGTCCGATCGGCGCATCGACCTGGCGAGCGGCGCCGCCCTGCCACGAACGGTGCGCCAGCGCGATGTACTGGCGCTTGACGTCGCGCGCCGCGATCAGGGCGACCAGCGCGTCCATGGCGGCGCGGCTGCGCGCCACCACCATCAGCCCGCTGGTGTCGCGGTCGAGCCGGTGGACGATGCCGGCGCGCGGCAGGTCGGCGGCGCTCGCATCCAGCGCCAGCAGGCCGTTGAGCAGGGTGCCGCTCCAATGCCCCGGAGCCGGGTGCACGACGAGCCCGGCGGGCTTGTCGATGACGCGCAGGTGGGCGTCCTCGTGCAGCACGCGGATCGCCATCGGCTCGGACTTGAAGGCCCGGCTCTGCGGGGTCGGGCGCAGTTCGACGCTGCCCGCCTCGCCCGCGCGCACGGTCGCCGCGGCCTTGGTGGCGGGTCGGCCCCGCAAGGTGACGCCGCCGGCCTCGATGAGCTGCTGGAGGTAGCTGCGCGAGAACTCGGGCACCAGCACGGCAAGCGCCCGATCGAGGCGCGCGCCATGCTGTTCGGGGCCGACGACGAAGTCGCGCGTCTCGGCCGAATCGGCCGGATCCGCACCCTCGTCGATGTCGATCGGGACGGCCGCGCGGGTATCTTCGCGCCGAGGGGCGGTCGATATAATCGAAGGCTCTTGTTTCAAGGAAGCTTCATAAGATGGTTCGTGCCAAATTATCGACGGCCTGCGGCTGGCTTACGCTCGCGATGGTCGCGGCCACACTGGCCGGATGCGGCACCGCCAAGGTCGACGAGACCGCCAAGTGGAGCCCCAACCGCATCTACAGCGAAGCCAAGGACGAGGCGGGCTCGGGTGCCTACGACAAGGCCATTCCGCTGTTCGAGAAGCTCGAAGGCCGCGCCGCAGGCACGCCTCTGGCCCAGCAGGCCCAGCTCGACAAGGCCTATGCCCAGTACAAGGCCGGCGAACGCCCCGGCGCCATCGCCACGCTGGATCGCTTCATCAAGCTGCACCCGGCCAGCCCCGCCCTCGACTACGCGCTCTACCTCAAGGGCATCGTCAACTTCAACGACGACCTCGGCCTCTTCGCCTCGCTGACCCGCCAGGACCTCTCCGAGCGCGACCAGAAGGCCGCCAAGGAGTCCTTCCAGTCCTTCAAGGACCTCGTCACGCGCTTTCCCGACTCGCGCTACACGCCCGATGCGCGGGCGCGCATGAACTACATCGTCAACTCGCTCGCGCAGTACGAGGTCCACGTCGCGCGTTACTACTACAACCGCGGCGCCTACCTCGCGGCGATCAATCGGTCCCAGCTCGCGCTGGCCGACTACCGCGAGGTGCCGGCGCTCGAGGAAGCGCTCTACATCATGGTGCGCTCCTATGACGCCCTGGGTCTGACCGACCTGCGCGACGACGCTCAGCGCGTCCTGACCACCAACTATCCCCGCAGCGCCTACCTCACGCGCGGCTTCCGCGCCAAGGACGATCCATGGTGGAAGGTCTGGTGAGCGCCCGCGGCTGAACACCGCAGCGCGTCTTCAGCCGCCGTCGTCGAGACCGGTCTGCAGCGCGCCGATCGCGGCCGCGAACTCCGCCTCGTCCTTGAGGCGCCGCATCGGCGGCAGCGCCGCCAGCAACCGGCGGCCATAACCCATCGTGGCGAGCCGGGTGTCGCAGATGGCCAGCACACCCGCATCGCTTTCCCGCCGGATGAGACGTCCCGCGCCCTGCTTGAGGGCGACGGCCGCTTCAGGCAGGGCGTAGTCGCCGAACGCGCTTCTTCCCTGCGCTTCCAGGCGCTGCGATCGGGCTTCCACCAGCGGGTCGTTGGGGGGCGGAAACGGCAGCTTGTCGATGACGACGAACTGGAGCGCATCGCCCGGCGCATCGAAACCTTCCCAGAACGACGCCGAGGCGACCAGCACGCAGCCCGCGCGTGCGCCGCCCTGCGGCCCGGCCGCCGCCGCGCCCTCGCGGAATCGGTCCATCAGCACGCGCTTGGGCAATTCGCCCTGCACCAGTACCTCGGGGCGGCCTTCGGCGGGCTCGAGTTCCAGGTGGCGGCGCAACGCGTCGGCGATGGTCCGCAAGGCGCGCAACGTGGTGGTGAGCACCAGCGTGCGCCCGCCGAGCGCGGCCGCGCCCCGTGCCGCCAGTCGCGCGACGCGCTCGCCGTGCGAGGGATCGTTCGGTTTGGGGAAATCGCGCGGCACGTAGAGCGACGCCTGCCGCGCGTAGTCGAACGGACTGTGGACGCGCAGGACCTCGGCGTCGTCGAGTCCGCACGGCTCGGTGAACCAGCGCAACCGCGTGTCGTCGCCCAGCGTGGCCGAGGTGAACACCCAGGCCCGGCCCCTTCCCTCGGCGTCGCCGTCGGCATCGACCTGCTCGCCGAGCACCCGCGTGCGCATGGCCTCGGCGATGTCCAGCGGCGATTCCACCAGGCGCAGCTGTTGAGCGACGTCGACCCAGCGCACCGAACCCAGCGCGCAAGGCCGCGCGAACCGGGCCGCGCGCTCGGCCAGCCGGAGCGCGCGTTCGTGCAGGCGAATGAAATCCGGGGACAGTTCGCTGACCGTGTCCAGGCCTTCTGCCGCGGCCTCGAAGGCCTCCTGCATCAACTGCAACGCCTCGTTCCATGGTCCATGCGCGATGCCTTCGGGCGCCGTGGTCGCGGTGCGATCGTCGTCTGACGATCCGCCGGGCTCGTCGTCAGGCTCGCCCCGGCGGGTCGATGTCACGGCGCTGCTCCAGCGCAGCCGCGTGCCGGGCCGCTGCGATCCGGCAGCGAGCCTCAAGGCGCGCGCGCTGCGCTCGACCTCCGCCATCAGCCCGGTCCAGTCGACCAGCCCGCGGGCCTGCTGCAGACCGGCCGCCAGCAGATCGCGCGCGAAATCGAGCGCCTGACCGGTGCCCATCTGCGTGCCGAGGAATTGCACGCCGGTCTCGTTGAGCTGGTGCGCCTCGTCGAAGACCACGACGCGCACGCTCGGGAGCAGTTCGGCCATGCCGGACTCGCGCACGGCCAGGTCGGCGAAGAACAGGTGGTGGTTGATCACCACCACGTCGGCTGCCAATGCCTCGCGGCGGGCGAGGTTGACGTGGCAGGGCCTGAACTGGGGACATTGCTGGCCCAGGCAGTTCTCGCGCGTCGAGGTGATCAGCGGGATGAGCGGCGAGCGCTCGTCGAGCCCGGGCAATTCGGCCAGATCGCCGGTCCGCGTGGCCTGGGCCCACTGCTCGATCCTGGCCAGCACGCGCACCCCGCCCCGCTCGGGCAGCGAGGCGTCGTGGCGCGCCAGGCCCAGCCGGTGCAGGCAGAGGTAGCTCGCACGGCCCTTGAGCAGCGCGGTGCGGACCGGCAGCCCGAGCGCGTCGACCAGGCGCGGCAGGTCACGGCCGAAGAGCTGGTCCTGCAGGGTCTTGGTGGCGGTGGACAGCAGCACGCGCTCGCCGCTCAGGAGTGCCGGGACGAGGTAGGAAAAGGTCTTACCGACGCCGGTGCCGGCCTCCACCACCAGGGCACCGCCGGTCTCGATGGTGCGGGCCACGGCCAACGCCATCTGGGTCTGACCGTCGCGTTCGCGGAACTGCTCGGCCGCGCGCGACAACACCCCACCCGGCTCGAACGCCTTCAGCACCTGGGAGGCGAGGGGTTCGTGGTCGGTTTCGGCCGAATTCGAAGGGGCGGGAATCGGAGCGTCCAAGGATTGCGGAGGTCGTGCCGGAGCGCTGGAAAGCGGACCACGGCGGTGGGGTGGAAGGAGACGGGACGCAGTGGCCGGGAGAAACGGTCGCCGTCGAACGATCGGACCGCCGATGTCTTCAGACGGCGAGGACCGCCTGTCCATCCGGACTTCCGGCACCGCGCCCGCTCCACCATCGCACCCGGCTCGGCGGTTGCGTCCTCGCCCGATAATACGGCCCCGCATCGGTTCTCCGATTCTCTTCGACCCAGCGCCCCAGGCGCCTCCGCGTCATGACACGAGGCTTTAGATTCGCTGCCGCCACCGGCCTTCACAAGGGCGATCGCCCCTACCAGCAGGACCAGGTCCTGGTCATCGACCATCCCCGTGCTTCCGGGTGTCTCCTCGCGGTGGTGGCGGACGGGATGGGAGGTCGCAGTGGAGGCCGAAAGGCGTCCGACCAGGTCCTGATGACCGCGCGCCAGCTGTTCGCGCGCCATCGGCCCGAACACGACGAGCCGGCGGCCTTGCTGCGGCAGCTGCTCGACGACGCGCACATGGTCATCAAGCTCACCGCGCTGTCCAGCGAACAGGAGCCCCACAGCACGCTTGCGGCCTTCCTGGTGACGCCGCGCGGCGAAAGCACCTGGATCCATGCTGGCGATTCGCGCATCTACCACTTCCGCCAGGGCCGGCTGCTCAAGCGCACGCGCGACCATTCCTATGTGCAGATGCTGCTGGACCGCGGCGAGATCACCGAGGCCCAGGCCGCCGGTCATCCGCAGAGCAACATCCTCATGGGTTGCCTGGGCATGACCGCGGTCGCGCCGCCCGTGACGATCGACACCAGCGAACTGCTGCAGCCCGGCGATGTGCTGATGGCCTGCAGCGACGGGCTGTGGCAGCACTTCCAACCCTCGGAGATGGGTCCGGTGCTGGCGCAGCATCCGCCCCGCGTGGCGATCGAACTCCTGATGGCGGAGGCGCGGGAGCGGTCGCGCGGCACGGGCGACAACATCTCGCTGGCCGTCCTGAAGGTCGAGCCCCTGGTCCGGGCCTCGACGGACGCAGGCGCCTGAATCCTCGGGACGGAACGCGCGCGGTCGCTCAGGGTGCGGGTGCGGGCAGCGGCGCCGCGTTCTTGGTGCGCTCGGCATTGCGCCGTTCGCGGTCCGCCTTGCGCCGTTGCGCCTCTTCGAGACGACGCTCGTAAGCGGCTCGACGCTCCGGCGCATCCTCCCGCAGGCGGGCGGCGCGCTCCTGTTCTCGGGCGTTGGCGGCCTGGCGCCGCGCCAGGGCCTCGCGGTTGGACTGGGCCTTGGACACCGCCTCGTCGCGCTGCTGCGCGTGGTCGGCGGCGCGTTGCTCGCGGTCCTGCTGCGACTGCACTGCCTGATCGCGTTCGGCCTGGGAGCGCGGTGCCTCCTTCTGCTCCAGGCGATCGAGCTGGGCCGCGCCGCGCTGCTTGCGCTCGATGTCGCGGATGGCGGCCTCCTGGCGCCGGAGGTCGTCGTCCTCGGTGCGCCGACGCTGGCGGCTGTCCTTGAGGCAGTCCTCGACGGCGAATCGCTGGTAGCACGCGACCTGCTCCGCCTTCACGCGGCGATCGAGCGCGGCACGCTCGCTCGAGAGCCGATCGCGCTCCGCCTTGAGGTCGAGCGCGCCCGTGGTGGCGAGCGTCTGGGCCGTGGCCGGCACGACGGCCAACAGGATGGCGAGGGACCCGAGGGTCTTCTGGAGGGGCGTCATCAGGTGAGGCGGGTGTCGACGGTGCGGCGCTCCAGCGCCAGGAACTCGGCCGACTGCATCTCGTTGAGCCGGGAGACGGTGCGCGGGAACTCGTGGGCCAGTTGGCCTTCCGTGTACAACGCCTCCGGAGCCACCTGGGCCGACATCACGAGCTTGACGCGGCGATCGTAGAAGACGTCGACGAGCCAGGTGAACCGGCGCGCCTCGGAGGCCCGGTTGGCCGACATCGCCGGCACGTCGGACAGCAGCACGGTATGGAACTGCGTCGCGATCTCGAGGTAGTCGTTCTGCGAGCGCGGACCGCCACACAGCGTGCGGAAATCGAACCACACCACACCGCCAGCCTTGCGCCGCGCCGGGATCTCGCGCTGCTCGATGTGCAGCACCGGGGCCTCGTCGGCCGTCTCGGCCAGCTTGTCGAAGGCGACGGCCATCTCCGCATCGGCCTCGGGGCCGTTGGGCGTGAGGTACATGCGCAGCTGTTCGAGGGTGCGGCGACGATAGTCGGTGCCGTTGTCGACGCTCAGCACTTCCAGCTTCTCGTTGAGCAGCGCAATGGCCGGCAGGATGCGATCGCGGTGCAGGCCGTCGGGATAGAGGTCGTCGGGCTTGAAGTTCGACGTCGTGACGAAACCCACGCCGTTGTCGAACAACGCCGCCAGCAGGCGGTGCAGGATCATCGCATCGGTGATGTCGGCGACGTGGAACTCGTCGAAGCAGATCAGCTTGAAGCGCTTGGACATCCGCCGACCGAGTTCGTCCAGCGGATTGACGATGCCCTGCAGTTCGGCGAGCTCACGGTGCACCTCGCGCATGAATTCGTGGAAATGCAGGCGCGTCTTGCGCCGGATCGGCACCGCGTTGAAGAAGCAGTCCATGAGGAAGCTCTTGCCGCGACCCACGCCGCCGTACATGTAGACGCCCCGCGGCACCTGCGGACGGTTGATGAGCTTCTTCAGCGCGTTGGAGCGCTGCGTCTTGTAGGCCGCCCACTCGCTGGCGCAGCGTTCCAGGGCGGCCACCGCGCGCAGTTGCGCGGGATCGCTCTGGAACCCGCGCGCGGCGAGTTCCGCCTCGTAGGCTTGCTGGACGCTCAAGGGAGGGTCAGAAGTTCAGCGTGCGCTTGTCGACCGCCAGCGCCGCTTCCTTGGTCGCTTCGGACAGCGACGGGTGGGCGTGGCAGATGCGGGCGATGTCCTCGGCGCTGGCCTTGAACTCCATCGCGACCACGGCCTCGGAGATCAGTTCGCTGACCTGCGGACCGACCATGTGGACGCCCAGGATCTCGTCCGTGGCGGCATCGGCCAGGAACTTGACCATGCCGGTCGTGTCGCCCAGCGCGCGGGCGCGGCCGTTGGCCAGGAACGGGAAGGTACCGGCCTTGTAGGCGCGGCCGCTGGCCTTGAGCTGCTGCTCGGTCTGACCCACCCAGGCGATCTCCGGATGCGTGTAGATGACCCAGGGGATGGTGTTGAAGTTGACGTGTCCGTGCTGGCCGGCGATGCGCTCGGCCACCGCAACGCCCTCTTCCTCGGCCTTGTGCGCGAGCATCGGGCCGCGCACCACGTCGCCGACCGCCCAGACGTTGGGCAGGTTGGTCTTGCACTCGTCGTCCACCACGATGGCGCCGCGTTCGTCGAGCGCCAGGCCCACGGCTTCCGCGTTCAGGCCGATGGTGTTGGGCACGCGGCCGATCGAGACGATCAGCTTGTCGACCGCGAGCGTCACGGCCTCGCCCTTGGCGGTGGTGTAGGCGACCGACACGCCGTCGTCCGACGCGGCGATCTCGCCGACCTTCACGCCCAGTTCGATCTTCAGGCCCTGCTTGTCGAAGGCCTTCTTGGCTTCCTTGGCGATCTGCTCGTCGACCGCGCCGAGGAAGGTCGGCAGGCCTTCGAGCACCGTGACTTCGGCACCCAGACGGCGCCAGACCGAACCCATCTCCAGGCCGATGACGCCGGAGCCGATCAGTGCCAGCTTCTTGGGCACCGCGCCGATGCGCAGCGCGCCGTCGTTCGACAGGATGTTCTTCTCGTCGAAAGGCGCGCCGGGCAGCGCACGGGCGTTGGAACCGGTGGCCACGACGATGTGCTTGCCCGAGATGCTTTCCTCGGTGGCACCGGCGACCTTGAGTTCGTAGCCGGTCTCGTCGGTCTTCACGAACGAGGCGCGGCCGTGGAAGAAGGCGATCTTGTTCTTCTTGAACAGGTAGAGGATGCCGTCGTTGTTCTGCTTCACGACGTTGTCCTTGCGCGCGAGCATCCGGGCCACGTCGAGGCTCAGGCCTTCGACGCCGATGCCGTGTTCGGCGAACGAATGGCCGGCCTGCTCGAAATGCTCGGACGACTGCAGCAGCGCCTTCGACGGAATGCACCCGACGTTGGTGCACGTGCCGCCCGGTGCAGGGCCGCCCTTGGCATTGGTCCACTCGTCGACGCACGCGACGTTGAAGCCGAGTTGCGCGGCGCGGATCGCCGCGATGTAACCGCCAGGACCGCCGCCGATGACGACGACGTCGAATTGCTTGCTCATGTGATCTCTCGATTCAAATCTGGGAACGGGACCTTGCGGCATCCGCGAGGTCCCGTCCGGAAACACCGCGCGACCGGCCCTGCCAAGCCGCGGGTGTCGCCCCCCTCGGGGGTCGGGCTCGGCGACACGAAGACGCGCGAGGACGGGAACAGGTCAGATGTCGAACAGCAGGCGAGCCGGGTCTTCCAGCGCTTCCTTCATGGCGACCAGGCCCAGGACGGCTTCGCGGCCGTCGATGATGCGGTGGTCGTAGCTCATGGCGAGGTAGTTCATGGGGCGGATCACGATCTGTCCGTTCTCCACCACCGCGCGGTCCTTGGTCGCGTGCACGCCCAGGATGGCCGACTGCGGCGGGTTGATGATGGGCGTCGACAGCATCGAGCCGAAGGTACCGCCGTTGGAGATGGAGAACGTGCCACCGGTCATGTCCTCGATGCCGAGCTTGCCGTCCTGGGCCTTCTTGCCGAACTCGGCGATCTTCTTCTCGATGTCCGCGAAGCTCATCTGGTCGGCGTTGCGCAGGATCGGCACCACCAGGCCACGCGGCGAGCCCACCGCGATGCCGATGTCGAAATAGCCGTGGTAGACGATGTCGTTGCCGTCGACCGACGCGTTGATGACCGGGAACTTCTTGAGGGCGTGCACCGCCGCCTTGACGAAGAAGCTCATGAAGCCCAGCTTCACGCCGTGCTCCTTGGTGAAGGAGTCCTGGAACTTCTTGCGCATGTCCATGACCGGGGCCATGTTCACTTCGTTGAAGGTCGTGAGGATGGCGTTGGTCGACTGCGACTGCAGCAGGCGCTCGGCGATGCGCGCGCGCAGGCGGCTCATCGGCACGCGCTGTTCGGGACGCTCGCCCAGGTCCTTGGGCGCCGACGGCGCGGCGACCTGCTGGAGGGCAGGCTTGGCGACCGGCGCGGGAGCGACGGCGGGCGCCTTGGCGGTCGTGCCAGAGGCCACGGCGCCCAGCACGTCGCCCTTGGTGACGCGGCCGTCGCGGCCGGTGCCGGAGACATCGCCGGCGGTGAGCTGGTTGTCGGCCAGCAGCTTGGCCGCGGCCGGCATGGCCACGTCCGACTTCGAGCCACCCGATGCGGCGGGCGCAGCAGCGGCGGCGGCTGGGGCGGCAGCGGCAGCGGCGGGTGCGGCAGCAGGCGCGGCGGCGGGTGCGGCCGCGGCCTTGGCGTCGGTGTCGATGCGCGCGATGACCTGTTCGGCCACCACCGTGGCGCCATCGGCCTGGACGATCTCGGCGAGCACGCCGGCCGACGGGGCCGGCACTTCGAGCACGACCTTGTCGGTCTCGATCTCGATGAGGATCTCGTCGACGGCGATGGCGTCGCCGACCTTCTTCTTCCAGGTCAGCATGGTGGCTTCGGCCACGGATTCGGACAGCTGCGGGACTTTGACTTCAACGATGGACATGGTGCTTGTTCTCTTCGTTATGGCTTGTGAGGTGACGGGAGGGCGAGCGGCGGGGAGACGCAGGCGCGCGACGGCGCCCGGCACCCCGGACCCGGCTTACTTGGTGAGGACGAAGCCCTTGAGCTTGGCGAAAGCGGCATCGACCAGGGCCTTCTGCTGCTCCTGGTGCAGATGGGAGTAGCCTACCGCCGGCGACGCCGACGCGGTGCGCCCGGCGTAGCCGAGCTTCTGGCCTTCGGCAAGGTTCTCGTGGATGTAGTGCTGCACGAAGAACCAGGCACCCTGGTTCTGCGGCTCGTCCTGCGTCCAGACGACGTCCACCAGGTTCGGATACTTGCGGATCTCGTTGGCGAACGCCTTGTGCGGGAACGGATAGAGCTGCTCGACACGGATGATCGCCACGTCGTCGACGCCCTTCTCCTCGCGCTTCTTGGCCAGGTCGTAGTAGACCTTGCCCGAGCACGCGATCACGCGGCGGACCTTGTCGGCCTTCAGATTGCGGCTGTCGGGGATGACGGTCTGGAACGAGCCCTTGGTGAACTCCACCAGCGGCGAGGTCGCGTCCTTGTTGCGCAGCAGCGACTTGGGCGTCAGGATGACCAGCGGCTTCCTCAGGTTTCGCACCATCTGGCGACGCAGCAGATGGAAGATCTGGCTGGCGGTGGTGGGCTGCACGACCTGCATGTTGGTGTCGGCGCTCAGTTGCATGAAGCGCTCCAGGCGCGCCGAGCTGTGCTCCGGGCCCTGACCCTCGTAGCCGTGCGGCAGCATCATGGTCAGGCCGTTGACGCGGCCCCACTTCACCTCGCCGGAGGCGATGAACTGGTCGATCACGACCTGCGCACCGTTGACGAAATCGCCGAACTGCGCCTCCCAGATCACCAGCGTGTTCGGGTCGTTCGAGGCATAGCCGTATTCGAAGGCCAGCACGGCCTCCTCCGACAGGATCGAGTCGATCACCACGAACGGTGCCTGGTTGTCGGTCACGTTCTGCAGCGGCACGTAGGTGCCCTCGTCGAACTTCTCGCGGTTCTGGTCGTGCAGCACGGCATGGCGGTGCGTGAACGTGCCACGGCCGCAGTCCTCGCCCGACAGGCGCACCGGATAGCCGCTCGCCACCAGCGAGGCGAAGGCCATGTGCTCGCCCATGCCCCAGTCGACGTTGACGTCGCCGCGACCCATGGCGGCACGGTCGTCGAGCACCTTCTTGACCAGCGGATGCACCGTGAAGCCGGCGGGCACGGTGGTGATCCGCTCGGCCAGACGCTTCCATTCGGCCGTCGGCAGCGCCGTGTCGGCGGCATCGGTCCACTTGCGGTTGAGGTAGGGGCTCCAATCGACGGCGAACTTGCTCTTGAAGTTCGTCAGCACCGGGTTGGTGGTGTTCTGGCCGGCATCGAAGGCCGCACGCTGCGCCTTGACCATGTCGTCGCCCAGCGTGTCGCCAAGGCCCTGGGCAGCGAGTTTGTCGGCGTAGAGCCGACGCGTGCCCGGATGCTGGGCGATCTTCTTGTACATCAGCGGCTGGGTGAGCGAAGGCGTGTCCTGCTCGTTGTGGCCCAGCTTGCGGAAACAGATGATGTCGACCACGACGTCCTTCTGGAACTCCATGCGGAAGTCCAGTGCGAGCTGCGAGGCGAGCACCACGGCTTCGGGATCGTCGCCGTTCACGTGCAGCACCGGCGCCTCGATCATCTTGACGATGTCCGAGCAGTACAGCGTCGAGCGGCTGTCGCGCGGGTCGCTGGTGGTGAAGCCGATCTGGTTGTTGATGACCATGTGGACCGTGCCGCCGGTGTGGTAGCCACGCGTCTCGGCGAGCGCGAGCGTCTCCATGACGACGCCCTGGCCGGCGAAGGCCGCATCGCCGTGCACGATGATCGGCAGCACCTGCTTGCCCTTGGGGTCGCCACGGCGGTCCATGCGCGCGCGCACCGAGCCCTCGACCACCGGGTTGACGATCTCCAGGTGCGACGGATTGAACGCCAGGCTCAGGTGGACCGGGCCACCGCGGGTGGTGACGTCGGAGCTGAAGCCCTGATGGTATTTCACGTCGCCGCTGGGCAGCTCCTCGGGCGCGGTGTGATCGAACTCGGCGAACAGGTCGGCCGGCAGCTTGCCCAGCGAGTTCACCAGCACGTTCAGGCGGCCGCGGTGGGCCATGCCGATCACGATCTCCTGCACGCCCTTCTCGCCGGCGCCATTGATGATCTCGTCCATCGACACGATGAAGCTCTCGCCGCCCTCGAGCGAAAAACGCTTCTGGCCGACGTACTTGGTGTGCAGGAAGCGCTCCAGGCCCTCGGCCGCCGTCAGGCGCTCCAGCACGTGCCTCTTCTGGTCGGCGTTGAACTTCGGGTTGGCCCGGTCGCTCTCCAGCCGCTGCTGCCACCAGCGCTTCTGGTTCTGGTCGGTGGTGTACATGTACTCCACGCCGATCGTGCCGCAGTAGGTCTCGCGCAGGGCGTTGAGCAGGTCGCGCAGGGACATCGTGTCCTTGCCGAAGAAGGTGTTGCTGGTGTTGAACACCGTCTCGAGGTCGGCGTCGGTGAAGCCGTAGAACGACGGCTCCAGCTCGGGGATCGAGGGGCGCTCGGTGCGCTTGAGCGGATCGAGGTCGGCCCAGCGGGCGCCGACGTTGCGGTAGGCGGCGATCAGTTGCTGGACGGCGGTGCGCTGGCGGCCGAGCTCGGAATCCGCGCCACTCGCATGCACCACGCGCGTGGTGCCCTGCTTGGCGCGTTCGGCGAAGGCGTTGACCACCGGCAGGTGCGGGACGTCGCGGGTGTTGCGTCCGTCGGCCGACGGCACGTGCTGAAGGGCGTCGAAATAGGTACGCCAGTTGTCGGGCACGCTGCCCGGGTTGGCGAGGTAGTTCTCGTACATCTCCTCGACATAGGGCGCATTGCCGCCGAAGAGATAGGTGCTGCCTTCGTAGCCCTGGTAGATTTGGCTGGCAGACGCCGAGGGCGTCGTTGAATCGCTCATTATTCCGCTGACCTTCGCTCTCCTCTGGAGAGCATTAGCTGGTTTGAGAAACCTTCCGCGACACGGCTGAACCGATTGGCGGATGCGACTGTGGCTGGGGAAGGGCCTAGTACACCGCGATTGTGCCACGGCATGTCCAACGCCCTTCGATTCGCATGTCGTCGCAATCCGACAGTCTCTCGTGGACCGGTCGGCTGTGCAGGAAGGTGGATGGGATTGCTGGCATCACCCTAACCCAGGTGGGTGACGGCGGCAATCACCGGATCAGTTCGAGGAATTCCCGGAAGCGCGGATGCTCGGCCGTGCCGAGCCATTCGAAACCCACCATCTCGGTGGTCACCAGCTCGGCGCCGGCGCCGGCCAGACGGTCGAACGCGGCGTCGCGGTTGCGTTCGGTGCGCGAGCTGCAGGCGTCGGTCACGACCCACACTTCGAACTCGTCCTCCAACAGGTCGAGGGCCGTCTGCAGCAGGCAGACGTGCGCCTCGCACCCGGCGATGACGATGGTGTTGCGCTCGTCGCCGCCCGTCGGCTTCTGCAGGTGCTTGGGCAGGCTCCTCGCGTTGCCCTGGGGCGCCTTCGCCGGCGCGCGCAGCCATTCGCCCAGGCCTTCCTCGACACCACTGAAATGCATCTTGGCCAAGGTGCGACGGCACAGGGATCGCAGTTCGGCGGGGTTCTCGCCGAGCTTCGAAGGATTCTGTTCGGTGCCCCACACGGGCACGTCGACCAGCGCGGCGATCTTCGCCAACCGCACCGCGTTGGCCGCCGCGGCGTCGCCCTCGAAGATGGCGGGCATCAGGCGGGACTGGTAGTCGACCAGCACGAGTTGGGATTGGGAGGCGTCGAGCAGCATGGGATCGGAGGGATTTGAAGGAAAGGGAAGGAAGGACGACCGGCACTGCGTTCCGGCCCGCAGGCCGAACCGTACCACCGCGCCGGCGCGGCGCGTGCCGCGCATAGACTGGACCGATGTTCAAGCGAGCCGCCATCCTGACCGTGTCGTGTGCCCTGTTCGGTGCCGGTTGCGCCTCGCGTCCGGCCACCGCCCCGATGCCCACGCGCTTCGACGCCGGAGCGTGTCCGGCGGCGACCGACACCCTCCTCGTGCTCCTGCCCGGCGCCCGCTCGCCGATCGACGAGTTCGAGCGTGAAGGCTTCGTCGACGCGGTGCGCGAGCGTGGGCTGGCGGTGGACGTGGTGCGCGCCGACGCGCATCGCGGCTACTACGACGCGTCGCTCGCCGTCGTGCAGCGGCTGCGCGAGGACGTGATCGCGCCGGCACAGGCACGCGGGTATCGCTCGATCTGGATCGCGGGCATTTCCCTGGGCGGCCTTGGCGGCGCGCTCTATGCGCAGGCGCACCCCGCCGATGTCGCGGGGCTGGTGCTCATCGCGCCCTATCTGGGCGAACGCGCGACGGCCACCGAGATCGACAACGCGGGCGGCCTCGTCAACTGGCAGGCACCGACCGGGCCGCTGCAACCACCACAGCAAGCAGCGCGCGAATTCCGTGACCCGGCGCTCTGGCGATGGCTCCAGACCCGTGCGGCGCAACCGCAGGATGCGGGTTCGCCACCGCTCTATCTGGGCTATGGACGAGAGGATCGCTTCGCCTTCAACCATCGCCTGCTCGGAGCCGCCCTGCCCGCCGCTCGCGTGGCGACCACCGCAGGCGGTCACGACTGGCCGGCGTGGCGGCGTCTGTGGCAATCCCTGCTGTCGACGCTTCCCTTGCCGCGCTGCGGCTGAACGAGGCCCCGACACAGGGCATGCCCCGGCCGGATTCGCCTCGACAGGTCGAATCTACTCGGGCCGCAGCCGGATGAGCTGGCCGCCGCGCGACGCGTCGGTCAGCACGTAGAGCAGGCCGTCGGGCCCCTGCTTCACATCGCGGACGCGGGCCCGACCGTCCTCGAGCAGCTTGTGCTCGGCGATCACCTTGCCGTCCTTCAGTTCGATGCGGTCGAGGTAGCCGAATTTGAGCGAGCCCACGAACAGGTTGCCCTTCCAGCCCGGATCGTAACGATCGCTGGTGAGGAAGGCCATGCCCGAGGTCGCGATCGAAGGCACCCAGTGATGCACCGGCTGCGCCATGCCGTCCTTGGCGGTGAGGCCGTCGCCGATCCTGCCGCCACCGTAGTTCTCGCCGTGGGTGATCACGGGCCAGCCATGGTTGACGCCGGCTTCGGGCACGTTGATCTCGTCACCCCCCTGCGGCCCGTGTTCGGTCATCCACAGCCGACCGTCGGGCGCGAGCGTCGCGCCCTGGCCGTTGCGATGGCCGTAGCTCCAGATCTCGGGCAGGGCACCGGCGCGCTTCACGAACGGGTTGTCGGGCGGCACCGTGCCGTCCTTGCGGATGCACACGATCTTGCCGATGTGGTTGTCCAGCTTCTGCGCGTCGTCCTTGCGACTGAAACGATCGCCCAGGGTCAGGAACAGCGTTCCGTCACGGGCCTCGACGATGCGGCAGCCGAAATGAGCGGAACTGGCGACCTTGGGCTTCTGGCTGAAGATCACCCTGACCGATTCGAGTCGGGTGCGATCGGCCGACAGGCGTGCGCTGGCCAGGGCCGTGCCGTTGGCGGGGCCGGAGGCCGAGGGTTCGGAAAAGCAGAAATAGACCGTGCGGTTGTCGTTGAAGCCCGAGTCGGACAGCACGTCGAGCAAGCCCCCCTGCCCGCCGGTCGCGATCGGCGGCAGGCCCTGCAGTGCCATGCCGATCGCACCGCCGGGTTCCACCACGCGCAAGCGACCCGCCTTCTCGCTGACCAGGAAGCGTCCTTCGGGCAGGAAGGCGATGCCCCAGGGACTTTCAAGCTCGGACGTCACCACCTCGCTGCGTGCCTGCCCCGCGACCGCTCCCGCGAACGTCGCCAAGGCCAAGGCAAGTGCACAGGTTCGAAGACCTTTCTTGGACGCTCCGGGCGTGCGATTCATGATCATCCCCTGAAAAAAGACAAATCTTATTTTTAATAAAAACGTCTACGATTTCACTTAAACCATTAAACTTTTTCATTACATGAGCATTGACAACGCCGAACCTGTTGATCAAAGATTCAAGTCGCAATTGCTCGAAAAATAAAAAACCTGATTTGAAACAACAACTTACGCAAGGTAAGTGATGTCGCTTCGAGGTTGACACTCACTGTCGTCGTCAATATCCTACGCGGCATGCGTTTTACCGTCCTACTTGCCGCCCTCGTCCTGGCTTCGACTGCCCATGCATCGCCACCCCAGGACCGGTCGGAAGCCATGGAGCGGATCCTGCTTGAACGCGGTCTGATCGGCCACTTGCAGCATGTCCGCCAGACCGTCGTCGACCGCACGTCGGATCTGGTCGATACGGCCTTCGGCTTCCTCGGAGTGCCTTACCGCCGTGGTGGCAACAGCGCGGAAACCGGGTTCGACTGCAGCGGCTTCGTTCGTGCCATCTACACGCAGACCATCGGCCATCTCCTGCCGCGCCGTGCCGAGGAACAGGCCGCTGCCACCGAGAAGATCGACCGCGTCGACCTCAAACCCGGCGATCTGGTGTTCTTCAACACGATGCGCCGCGCCTTCAGCCATGTCGGGATCTACGTGGGCGATGGCAAGTTCATCCATGCGCCGAAGCCGGGCGCGACGGTGCGCGTCGAGAATTTCGAGGGCAACTACTGGCAGCGCCGTTTCGACGGCGCACGGCGCGTGCAGGGCTCGGTGGCGGTGGAGGGTCGACCCTCGGCCGACAGCGACACGGCCGTGACGGCTGGCGGCGAGTAAGGGGCAACCGCGCCCCACGGCGCCGGGCAAGGCCGCGCCACACGACCGACCAAACAAAAAACCCGCCGCGGCGGGTTTTTTGCTGTCCGGAAGAGACGAAACGCCGGGTGGTCGTCCCGGCGGCTCCGCTCACTTCTTCTTGACGGGCGGCAGGTCGGTGCAGCTGCCGTGCGCCACTTCCGCCGCCATGCCGATGCTTTCACCAAGCGTCGGGTGCGGATGGATGGTCTTTCCGATGTCGATGGCGTCCGCGCCCATCTCGATCGCCAAGGCCACCTCGCCGATCATGTCGCCGGCATGCGTGCCCACGATGCCACCGCCGACGATGCGATGGCTTTCATCGAACAGCAGCTTGGTGAAGCCTTCGTCGCGCCCGTTGGCGATGGCGCGTCCCGACGCGGTCCAGGGAAACAGGCCCTTGGTGACCTTGATGCCCTCGGCCTTGGCCTGGTCCTCGGTCAGACCGACCCAGGCCACCTCCGGATCGGTATAGGCGACGCTCGGGATCACGCGGGCATTGAAGGCCGCACTCGCGAGCTCCTTGTTGCCCTGCTGCTCGCCGGCGATCACCTCGGCCGCCACGTGCGCCTCGTGCACCGCCTTGTGCGCCAGCATCGGCTGACCGACGATGTCGCCGATGGCGAAGATGTGCCCGACGTTGGTGCGCATCTGGATGTCGACCGGGATGAAGCCGCGATCGCTCACGGCCACGCCAGCCTTCTCTGCACCGATCTTCTTGCCGTTGGGACTGCGTCCCACGGCCTGCAGCACCAGATCGTAGACCTGCGGCTCCTTGGGCGCGTTCTCGCCCTCGAACGTGACCTTGATGCCTTCGGGCGTCGCCTCGGCGCCGACGGTCTTGGTCTTCAGCATGATGTTGTCGAAGCGCGGCGCGTTCATCTTCTGCCAGACCTTCACCAGGTCGCGGTCGGCGCCCTGCATCAGACCGTCGAGCATCTCGACCACGTCGAGCCGCGCGCCGAGCGACGAGTACACCGAGCCCATCTCCAGGCCGATGATGCCGCCGCCCAGGATCAGCATGCGCTTGGGTTCCACGGCCAGCGCCAGGGCGCCGGTCGAGTCGACCACGCGCGGGTCCTTGGGCATGAACGGCAGGTGCACGGCCTGCGAGCCCGCCGCGATGATGCAATGGCGGAACTTCACGGTCTGCGCCTTGCCGGTGGTGTCGCGCCCGTTGCCCGAGGTCTCCTGGACCGTGACGTGGTAGGGGTCGACGAACTCGCCGACGCCGCGCACCACCGTCACCTTGCGCATCTTGGCCATGGCGGCCAGGCCACCGGTCAGCTTGCCGACGACCTGTTCCTTGCGGCCGCGCAGCTTGGCGCGGTCGATGACCGGCTCGCCGAAATCCACACCGATGTCGGCGAAGTGCTTGACCTCGTCCATCACGGCGGCCACGTGGAGCAGCGCCTTCGACGGGATGCAGCCGACGTTCAGGCAGACGCCGCCGAGCGTGGCGTAGCGCTCGACCATCACGACCTTCAAGCCGAGGTCGGCGGCGCGGAAGGCGGCCGAGTAGCCACCGGGGCCGGCGCCGAGCACCAGCACGTCGCACTCGACGTCGACCGGCCCGCCGTAGGAACCCGCGGGGCGCGGCGCGGCCGGCGCCTGGGTCTGGGCGGCAGCGGCCGGCGCGGGCGCCGGTGCCTGGCTCTCGCCCACGGTGGCCGGCTTGGCGGCGGCATCGTCGGACGCGGCCGGCGCGGGCGCGGGCGCTGCGTCCGCCACACCGGCGCCTTCGAGCACCAGCACGACCGATCCTTCCTTGACCTTGTCGCCGACCTTCACCGACAGCGACTTCACCACGCCCGCGCCCGACGACGGGATCTCCATCGAGGCCTTGTCCGACTCCACCGTGATCAGCGACTGCTCGGCCTTCACCGTGTCGCCCACCTTCACCAGCACCTCGATCACCGCGACTTCATCGAAATCGCCGATGTCCGGCACCTTGATCTGTTGTTCGCTCATCTCGTCGTTTCCTTGGTTCTCTTAGAGCAGCACACGACGGAAGTCGGCGAGCACCTGGCCCAGGTACGCGTTGAAGCGCGCGGCCAGGGCACCGTCGATGACCCGGTGGTCGAACGACAGCGACAGCGGCAGCATGAGGCGCGGGACGAACTGCTTGCCGTCCCACACCGGCTTCATGGCACCCTTGGACAGGCCCAGGATCGCCACTTCGGGCGCATTGATGATGGGCGTGAAGTGCGTGCCGCCGATGCCGCCGAGCGAACTGATCGAGATCGAGCCGCCCTGCATGTCGGCCGCGCCGAGCTTGCCGTCGCGCGCCTTCTTGGCGAGTTCGCCCATCTCCTGGCTGATCTGCATGACGCCCTTCTTGTCGGCGTCCTTGAGCACCGGCACGACCAGCCCGTTGGGCGTGTCGGCGGCGAAGCCGATGTTGAAGTACTGCTTGTAGACCAGCTGGTCGCCGTCCAGGCTGGTGTTGAACTCGGGAAACTTGCGCAGTGCCGAGACCATCGCCTTGATCACGAAGGCCAGCATCGTGACCTTCACGCCCGACTTCTCGTTCTCCTTGTTGGTGGAGACACGGAAGGCCTCGAGCTCGGTGATGTCGGCCTCGTCGTTGTTGGTGACGTGCGGGATCATCACCCAGTTGCGGTGCAGGTTGGCGCCGCTGATCTTCTTGATGCGCGAGAGGTCCTTGCGCTCGACGGCGCCGAACTTCGCGAAGTCGACCTTCGGCCACGGGATCAAGCCCAGCCCGGCGCCGTCTCCGCCACCCGATGCCGCCGGCTTGGCGGACGCTGCGGCGGCCTTGGTGGTCGTCTGGCCGCTCATCACCGAGCGGGTGAAGCCCTGGATGTCTTCCTGCGTGATGCGGCCCTTGGGACCGGTGCCCTTGACTTCCTCGAGCGGCACGCCGAGTTCGCGTGCGAACTTGCGCACCGATGGCGACGCGTGCGGCAGGTTGCCCGAGGGCGCGACCGTCGGGTTGTGCGCGGCGGGCGCTGGAGCCGACGCGGAAGCCGGCGATGCGGCCGGCGCCGCGGCAGCCGGTGCCGGCGCGGACGCGACGGGCGCCGCAGCCGGTGCGGCGGGCGCAGGCGCCGCAGCCGGAGCCGAGCCACCACCCACGCCTTCGAGCATGGCGATCAGGTCGCCGATGTTGACGGTGTCGCCGACCTTGACCTTGAGTTCCTTGAGCACGCCGGCATGCGAAGAGGGAATCTCCATCGACGCCTTGTCGGACTCGACCGTGATGAGCGACTGTTCGGCCTTGACCGTGTCGCCCACCTTCACCAGCACCTCGATGACCGCGACGTCCTTGAAGTCGCCGATGTCGGGCACCTTGACCTCGACCGGGCCAGCGGCCGCGGCGGGGGCCGAGGCCGGGGCCGGGGCCGCCGCAGCGGGCGCCGCCGCCGCCGGGGCGGCAGACGGGGCCGGCGAGGCCGCGGCGGGCGCGGGCGCCGCAGAGCTCCCACCCTCGGCCTCCACGATCAGCACGACCGAGCCTTCCTTGACCTTGCCGCCCACGGCGACCTTGATCTCCTTGACGACGCCGGCCGTCGACGACGGGATCTCCATCGAGGCCTTGTCCGACTCCACCGTGATCAGCGACTGCTCGGTCTTCACCGTGTCGCCCACCTTCACCAGCACCTCGATCACCGCGACTTCATCGAAATCGCCGATGTCCGGCACCTTCACTTCCACTGCTGCCATGTCTGTTGTCTCCCGCCCGTGGGCGCGTCGGTTGTGGGTTGCGCTTGGTTATGCGTAGAGCGGGTTGGTCTTCTCGGCGTCGATGCCGTACTTGGCGATGGCCTCGGCGACCTTCGATGCCGGCAGCACGCCGTCCTCGGCCAGTGCCTTGAGCGCGGAGACGACGATGAAGTGGCGGTTGATCTCGAAGTGCTCGCGCAGCTTGGTGCGGAAGTCGCTGCGGCCGAAGCCGTCGGTGCCCAGCACCTTGTAGTTGCGGCCCTTGGGAATGTAGGGACGGATCTGTTCGGCGAACGCCTTCATGTAGTCGGTCGAGGCGACCACCGGACCCTCGCTGGCCGCGAGCTGCTGGCCCACGAACGACACGCGCGCCTCGCTGGTCGGGTGCAGCAGGTTCCAGCGATCGGCGTCCTGGCCGTCGCGGGTCAACTCGTTGAAGCTGGTGCAGCTCCACACCGCGGCACTGATGCCCCAGTCCTTCTCCAGCAGTTCCTGGGCGAAGAAGCTCTCGCGCAGGATGGTGCCGCTGCCCAGCAGCTGCACGGTCGGCACCGACTTCGCGCCCTTGGGCGGCGTGATCGACGGCGCCTGGCGGCACAGGTACATGCCCTTGATGATCTGTTCCTCGGTGCCGGGCTGCAGACCGGGCATGGCGTAGTTCTCGTTGAGCAGCGTCAGGTAGTAGTAGACGTTGTCCTGCTTCTCCACCATGCGCTTCAGGCCGTGGTGCAGGATCACGCCGACCTCGTGCGCGAAGGTCGGGTCATAGCTCACGCAGTTGGGAATGGTGTTGGCCAGGATGTGGCTGTGGCCGTCCTCGTGCTGCAGGCCTTCGCCGTTGAGCGTGGTGCGCCCCGACGTTCCGCCCAGCAGGAAACCGCGCGCCTGCATGTCGCCGGCCGCCCAGGCCAGGTCACCGATGCGTTGGAAGCCGAACATCGAGTAGTACACGTAGAACGGCACCATGATGCGGTTGTTCGTCGAGTACGACGTGGCCGCGGCGATCCAGCTGGACATGCCGCCGGCCTCGTTGATGCCTTCCTGCAGGATCTGACCGGCCTTGTCCTCCTTGTAGTACATCACCTGGTCCTTGTCGACCGGGGTGTACTGCTGGCCCGCGGGGTTGTAGATGCCGATCTGGCGGAACAACCCTTCCATGCCGAAGGTGCGCGCCTCGTCGACCAGGATCGGCACGACGCGCGGACCCAGGGCCTGATCGCGCAGCAACTGCGTGAGGAAGCGCACGTAGGCCTGCGTGGTGGAGATCTCGCGGCCTTCGGCCGTCGGCTCCAGCACCGACTTGAAAGTCTCCAGCGCCGGCACGGTGAAGCTCTCGTCGGCCTTCACGCGACGGTGCGGCAGGTAACCGCCAAGCGCCTTGCGGCGTTCGTGCAGGTACTTCATCTCCGGCGTGTCGTCGGCCGGCTTGTAGAACGGAATGTCGGCGAGCTGGCTGTCGGGGATCGGGATGTTGAAGCGGTCGCGGAAGGTCTTGATGTCCTCGTCGGCCAGCTTCTTGGTCTGGTGGACGTTGTTCTTGCCTTCGCCGATCTTGCCCATGCCGAAACCCTTGACGGTCTTGACCAGCAGCACGGTCGGCTGACCCTGGTGCTTGACGGCCGCGTCGAAGGCCGCGTAGACCTTCTGCGCGTCGTGGCCCCCACGGCGCAGCGCCCAGATGTCGTCGTCGCTCATCTTGGCGACCATCTCCAGCGTGCGCGGATCGCGGCCGAAGAAGTTCTTGCGCACGTAGGCGCCGTCGTTGGCCTTGAACGACTGGTAGTCGCCGTCGTTCGTCTCCATCATCAGCTTGCGCAGCGCGCCTTCCTTGTCGCGGGCCAGCAGCGGGTCCCAGCCGGAGCCCCAGATCAGCTTGAGGACGTTCCAGCCGGCACCACGGAATTCGCCTTCGAGTTCCTGGATGATCTTGCCGTTGCCGCGCACCGGACCGTCCAGACGCTGCAGGTTGCAGTTGATGACGAACACCAGGTTGTCGAGCTTCTCGCGCGCGGCCAGACCGATGGCGCCGAGCGACTCGACCTCGTCCATCTCGCCGTCGCCGCAGAACACCCAGACCTTGCGGTTCTCGGTGTTGGCGATGCCACGGGCATGCAGGTACTTCAGGAAACGCGCCTGGTAGATCGCCATGAGCGGGCCCAGGCCCATCGACACGGTCGGGAACTGCCAGAACTCGGGCATCAGCTTCGGATGCGGATAGCTGGACAGGCCCTTGCCGTCGACCTCCTGGCGGAAGTTGAGCAGCTGCTCCTCGGTGAGGCGGCCTTCGAGGTAGGCACGGGCGTAGATGCCGGGGGAGACGTGACCCTGGATGTAGAGGCAGTCACCGCCATGGTTCTCGCTCTCGGCATGCCAGAAATGATTGAAGCCGGCGCCGAACATGCTGGCGAGCGAGGCGAAGGAACCGATGTGGCCGCCCAGGTCGCCGCCTTCGGGCGGGTGCAGGCGGTTGGCCTTGACCACCATCGCCATCGCGTTCCAGCGCATGTAGGAGCGCAGGCGCTCCTCGATCTCCAGGTTGCCCGGCGAGCGCTCTTCCTGGTCCGGCTCCAGGGTGTTGATGTAGGCGGTGTTGGCCGAGAACGGCTTGTCGATGCTGTTCTGGCGCGCGTGCTCGAGCAATTGCTCGAGCAGGAAGTGCGCCCGCTCGGGGCCCTCGCTCTGGATGACTGCGGACAGCGCGTCGGTCCATTCACGGGTCTCTTGTGCATCCGCGTCGTTCGCGGCCGAGCCGTGGGTGTTCTCGGGATTTGCCGACATGCTTGTCTCCTGTTGGGGTGCGTGGCTTGAAAAATTAGGCGGAAATGTCTCACATAACCTGTCGAATTTCAAATGGTGTTTTATGTTTTCTTCATGTGAAATCTACTCGGTTGATGTGAACCGTCGTCGACTCGGGCCGAACAGGGGCCTGCCAGTCTGAACGGTTTTTCCAGGGGCGTCGTGACAGGTGCATTAGGGGCTTCCCCTACACTCGCCCGAATGCCTCCTTTCAGCCCGCTCGCCGCTGCCCGAAGCGCCGTGAAGACGTCGCCTTTGTCGTGGTGGCGCCGCTGGTGGCGCCGGCAGACGCCGATGCTGCAGGACGCGGTCGCCATGCTGGCGCCGCTGGCTGCCGTGGTGCTTTTCCTGGCGGCCATCGTCTCCGCTTTCTGGTACCTGCGTGCCGAGGAAGTCGAACGCGAGCAGGAGTCGGTCAAGCGCGACGTCGAATATGCCCAGCAACGCCTGCGGCTGAGGCTGCTGGAACGCCAGGAGCAGCTCATGCGCCTGGCGCGGGATGCTTCCAATCGGGAAATCGACGGCCCCGAATTCACCAGCCGCGCCGAATCGCTCATCAGCCAGTATCCCGAACTGCAGGCGCTCAGCTGGATCGACGACCGGCGCCGCTTCAAGGCCAGCCATGCCGCACCCAGCGTCCATCCCGCGCAGCAGCATCCGATCGACGACGTGCTGCGCCCCGGCGAGATCGAGAGCAACTACGCGCTGGCCCGGGAACTGAGCCAGCCGGTCTATTCCCAGCCGATGAAGGGCGACGATCCCAACGGCATGCTCCAGTTGCACATCCCGCTCTACGACCAGGGACTGTTCGCCGGGGTGGTGCTCGGCGAGTTCTCCATCGACAGCCTGCTGCGCTATGGCGTGCCGCCCGAGGTGGCCGCGCGGTACGCTGTGGCGCTGCTCGACGGCAAGGGTGGCCTGCTCGCGGGCAGCACGGTCAATCCGCGCGAGAGCGACGCACGCATGCTGCCCTGGGCCGAGCGCATCAACGAATACGAGGTGCCGGTTTCGCCCGTGGGCAACGGCCTGGTCCTGCGTGCGCAGGCCTACCGCACCTCGCCCGGGCTGGTGGGCAACGGACTGTTCTGGCTCGTCGGCGCGTTGAGCGTGCTCACCGCCTGGATGCTCATCGGCACGTGGCGCCACACGAGGCGGCGGCTGCAGACGCAGCAGGCGCTGGTGGCGGAGACCAATTTCCGTCGCGCGATGGAAAATTCCATGCTGACGGGCATGCGGGTGCTGGATTTGGAAGGCCGAATCACCTACGTGAACGCCGCCTTCTGCGCCATGACCGGCTGGAGCGAGGCCGACCTCGTCGGCAAGAAGCCGCCTTTTCCGTACTGGCTGGAATCCGAGCGCGAGGTCATGAACGAGCGCCTCGAGGAGGAGATCCACGGCCGCGCCCTGCCCGGCGGCTTCCAGGTGCGGGTGCGGCGCAAGAACGGCACCGTCTTCAACGCCCGCCTCTACGTCTCGCCCCTCATCGACGCCCGTGGTCACCAGGCCGGCTGGATGACGTCGATGACCGACATCACCGAGCCCACCCGCATCCGCGAGCAGCTCTCCGCGTCCTACGAGCGTTTCACCACCGTGCTCGAGGCGCTCGACGCGGCCGTGTCGGTGGCGCCCATCGGCAGCGAGGAGCTGCTGTTCGCCAACAAGCTCTACCGGCTCTGGTTCGGCTCCGACACCATCGGTCACCTGGGCATGGTGGCCCAGGCGGGCGTGCCGGCCTCGGCCGCGCACGACGACGCGCTCGACGATGTCGACCCGTTCGCCGGTCTGCCCATCGATACCCTGACCGCGGCCCAGCCAGCCAACAACGAGATCTTCGTTCCCCAGCTGGGCAAGTGGCTGGAAGTGCGATCGCGCTACCTCACCTGGGTCGACGGTCGGCTGGCGCAGCTCGTCATCGCCACCGACATCACGCCCCGGCGCGATGCCGAGGAACTGGCCGCCGCCCAGGCCGATCGCGCACACGCGTCGAGCCGGCTCATCACGATGGGCGAGATGGCCTCCAGTGTTGCGCACGAGCTCAACCAGCCCCTCACGGCCATCACCAACTACTGCAACGGGATGATGTCGCGCATCCGCAACCAACAGATCGACACCGATGCGCTGCTCGCCGCGCTCGACAAGACCTCCAAGCAGGCGCAGCGGGCCGGCCAGATCATCCAGCGCATCCGTTCGTTCGTGAAGCGCAGCGAGCCCAACCGCACGCCCTCGGACGTGGCGACGATGGTGAGCGAGGCGGTCGAGCTCGCCGGCATCGAGCTGCGCCGCCACAACGTGCGGCTCAACCACTACGTCGCGGCGCGCCTGCCCATCGTGCGGGTCGACCCGATCCTGATCGAGCAGGTGCTGGTGAACCTGCTGAAGAACGCGGCGGAGTCGATCGACAACGCCGGACGGCCGCTGGCGCGGCGCAGCGTCGAGTTGCGCGTGCTGCCCAAGAGCATCGAGAACCAGCCGGCGGTCGAGTTCTCGGTCCAGGACACCGGTCGCGGCCTGGCGCCCGAGGTCATGGACCGGCTCTACGAGGCGTTCTTCTCCACCAAACCCGAAGGCATGGGCATCGGACTGAACCTCTGCCGCACCATCGTCGAATCGCACCGCGGACGCATGCAGGCGGAGAACATCTACAATGGATCGGATGTGGTCGGATGCCGTTTCTCCTTCTGGATTCCGGTGATGGACGCTACGAATTCCATAGCAAACGACGAGGCGAAGGTACCCGCATGAGCTTGATTCCGAAGAAGGGCACGGTCTACGTCGTCGACGATGACGAAGCGGTCCGCGATTCGCTCCAATGGCTGCTCGAAGGCAAGGACTACCGGGTCCGCTGCTTCGATTCCGCGGAGTCCTTCCTCTCTCGCTACGACCCGCGCGAAGTCGCCTGCCTGATCGTCGACATCCGCATGGGCGGCATGTCGGGCATCGAACTGCAGGACCGCCTGATCGAACGCCGCTCGCCGCTGCCGATCGTCGTCATCACCGGTCATGGCGACGTGCCGATGGCGGTCGATTCGATGAAGAAGGGCGCGATGGATTTCATCCAGAAACCCTTCAACGAGGACCAGCTCGTGACGCTGGTCGAGCGCATGCTCGAACATGCACGCGAAGCTTTCACACAGCATCAGCAATCGGCCAGCCGCGACGCCTTGCTGTCCAAGCTGACCGGCCGCGAGGCTCAGGTGCTAGAACGCATCGTCGCGGGCCGCCTCAACAAGCAGATCGCCGATGACCTGGGCATCAGCATCAAGACGGTGGAGGCGCACCGCGCCAACATCATGGAAAAGCTCAACGCCAACACCGTCGCCGACCTGCTGAAGATCGCGCTCGGACAGGTCCAGCCGGCGGCCAAGACACCCTGACCCCCGCCCCTGCTATCGCACGGATAGCGACAACCGCTCGGAACGCCTGCGCAAGCGGGCGTTTCCACTTGGAAAATCGAACCCTCCCATGACAGCCCAACTCATCGACGGCAACGCCCTTTCGCTCACCCTGCGCGCCGATGTGGCCGCACGCGCCGCGGCGCTCCGGGCCCGTGGCACCACACCCGGGCTGGCCGTGGTGCTGGTCGGCGACAGCCCCGCCAGCCAGGTGTACGTGCGCAACAAGGTGAAGGCCTGCGAGGACAACGGCCTGCATTCCGTGCTGGAGAAATACCCGGCCGACCTCGGCGAGGCCGAACTGCTCGCGCGCGTGGAGGCCCTCAACGCCGACCCCGCCATCCACGGCATCCTCGTGCAACTGCCCCTGCCCGCGCACATCGACGCGCAGAAGGTGATCGAGACGATCGCACCGCACAAGGACGTCGACGGCTTCCACGTCGCGAGCGCTGGCGCGCTGATGACCGGCGCGAGCGGCTTCTGGCCCTGCACGCCCTACGGCTGCATGAAGATGCTCGAGTCGATCGGCTGCGATCCGCGCGGCAAGCACGCGGTGGTCATCGGCCGCAGCAACATCGTCGGCAAGCCGATGGCGCTGATGCTGCTGGCCCGGCACGCCACCGTCACCGTCTGCCACAGCGCCACGCCCGACCTCGGCGCCTTCACCCGCCAGGCCGACATCGTCGTGGCCGCCGTCGGCAAGCGCAACGTGCTGACGGCCGACATGGTCAAGCCCGGCGCCGTCGTGATCGACGTCGGCATGAACCGCAACGACGAGGGCAAGCTCTGCGGCGACGTCGACTTCACCGGCGTGCGCGAGGTGGCCGGCTGGATCACGCCGGTGCCCGGCGGCGTCGGCCCGATGACGATCACGATGCTGCTCGTCAACACGCTCGAAGCGGCCGAACGTGCCGCCGTACCGACTTGAACTTGCCGCCTCGCGGCGCCAGATGACGACCATGAACCAACCCTTCGCCACGCCGAACCCGCTCCTCGACTTCACCGACCTGCCGCTGTTCGACCGCATCCGGCCCGAACACGTCTCACCCGCGGTCGACGCGCTCCTCGCCGAGTCCGAGACCGCGCTGCAGACCGTGACCGCGACGGATTTTCCGGCCGACTGGCTGGCCATCTCCAAGGTGCTGGACGTCGCCTCCGAGCGTTTCGGCCGTGCCTGGGGGGCCGTCGGCCACCTGAATGCCGTGGCCGACACGCCCGAGCTGCGTGCCGCCTACAACGAAGCGATGCCGCGCGTCACTGCGTTCTGGACGCGCCTGGGTTCCGACGAACGGCTGTTCGCCAAGTACAAGGCCATCGACCCCACCACCCTCAATGCCGAACAGCGGCAGGCCCATCGCAACGCGGTCCGCAATTTCGTGCTCGGCGGCGCGGACCTGCAGGGCGAAGCCAAGGAACGCTACGCCCGAATCCAGGAGCGCCAGGCCGAACTGAGCCAGAAGTTCAGCGAGCACGCGCTCGACGCGACCGATGCCTTCGCCTATTACGCCGATGCGAGCGAACTCGAGGGCCTGCCCGAGGACGTGGTCAGCGCCGCACGCGCGGCCGCCGAGGCGGAAGGCAAGGCTGGCTACAAGCTCACCCTGAAGATGCCTTGCTACCTGCCGGTGATGCAGTTCGCCAAGCGCAGCGACCTGCGCGAGCGTCTCTACCGTGCCTATGGCACCCGTGCCAGCGACCTCGGCGACCCCGCCTTCGACAACACCGCGCTCATCGCCGAGATCCTCGCGCTGCGCGAGGAAGAAGCCCGCCTTCTGGGTTACCGGAATTTCGGCGAACTCTCCGTCGTGCCCAAGATGGCCGATTCGCCCGAGCAGGTCGTCAAGTTCCTGCGCGACCTCGCGATCAAGGCACGGCCGTTCGGCGAGCGCGACCTCGCCGACCTGCGCGCCTTCGCGTCCTCCGAACTTGGTCTGGACGATCCGCAACCCTGGGACTGGAGCTACATCGGCGAGAAGCTCAAGGAGGCACGCTATGCCTACAGCGAGCAGGAAGTGAAGCCGTATTTTCCGGCGCCCAAGGTCATGGCCGGGTTGTTCAAGATCGTCGAGACGCTGTTCGAGGTCGCGATCCGCCGCGACAGCGCGCCGGTCTGGCATCCGACGGTCGAGTTCTACCGCATCGAGCGCGCGGGCGAACTCGTGGGGCAGTTCTACCTCGACCCGTCGGCGCGCCAGGGCAAGCGCGGCGGTGCATGGATGGACGATGTGCGCGGACGCTGGGTCCGCCCCGACACCGGCGCGCTGCAGACACCCGTCGCGCAACTGGTGTGCAACTTCGCCGAGGGCGTCGGCGGCAAGCCGCCGCTGCTCACGCACGACGACGTGACCACGCTGTTCCATGAGTTCGGCCACGGCCTGCACCACATGCTCACGCGCGTGAACGAACGCGACGTCTCGGGCATCAGCGGCGTCGAATGGGACGCGGTCGAACTGCCCAGCCAGTTCATGGAGAACTTCTGCTGGGAATGGGACGTCCTGCGCCACATGACCGCACACGTCGATACCGGCGAGCCGCTGCCGCGTGCGCTGTTCGACAAGATGACGGCGGCCAAGAACTTCCAGAGTGGCCTGCAGACCTTGCGCCAGATCGAGTTGTCGCTCTTCGACATGCTGCTGCACACCGAGTACCAGGCCGCGAACGCGCCGGCCGGCGGCGTGCTGGGCCTGCTCGCCGACGTGCGCCGCGAGGTGGCCGTGATGCCATCGCCGTCCTTCAGCCGCACGCCCAACACCTTCAGCCACATCTTCTCGGGCGGCTACGCGGCCGGCTACTACAGCTACAAGTGGGCCGAGGTGCTGAGCGCCGACGCCTATGCGGCCTTCGAGGAGACGGTTGGAGACAATGGCGAGCCGAGCGTCGAGACCGGTCGCAGGTACCGCCAGGCGATCCTCGAGGCCGGCGGCAGCCGCAGCGCCATGGAGTCGTTCAAGGCTTTTCGTGGCCGCGAGCCCCAGCTCGACGCGTTGCTGCGCCACCAGGGGATGGCGGAGGCGCAACCCGCCTGAGGGCAAGGCCCGCGGCGCGGGGGTCGCACGGGTGGTCCGGGCAACGGCGACGTCCTGACATACTCGGGGCCGTCTCCCGCGCATGGAAGCCCGCCCTCATGAAGCTCCCTTTCCCGACCGCCCTGAAGCTCGCCATCACCCTGCTGGCGACGACGGTCACTGGCACCCCCGCCGTCCTCGCCCAGACGATCTATCGCCATGTCGACCGCAACGGTCAGGTCGTGTTCTCCGACCAGCCTCCCGCAGCCAACGCGCCGACGATCGCGTCGCCGGGCCCATCGGTCATCGAGGCCAGCACCGCCAGCATGCCCTACGAGGTTCGCCAGGTCATGCAGCGCTACCCGGTCACGATCTACACGCGCGATGCGTGCGAACCCTGCGACGCAGGACGCGCATTCCTCGAAGCGCGCGGCATCCCTTTCGACGAGCGCCAGGTCCGGACGGCCGCAGACGGCGACGCGCTGCGGCGCCTGAGCGGTCAGGACGCCCTGCCGCTGTTGGCGATCGGCACGCAGCAACTCAAGGGCTTCGCGGACACGGAATGGTCCCAATACCTCGACGCGGCCGGCTATCCGAAAAGCATCGCCTTGCCGCCGGGTTATCGCCGTCCCCCGGCACAGCCCCTGGTGGCGCTCACCGCCGCGCCGCCGGCCACCACGGCCAGCCGCGATCCGTTGCCGAGCCTGAACGCACCCGCGCCCACCACGCCCCCGCCACGCGGCCCGACACCGCAGAACCCGGCGGGAATCCAGTTCTAGTCAGTCGTCCGTTGCGTCGAAGCGCAACGTCCGTACACCGTCCGGCGTGGCCAGCAGACACACGTGGGCACGCTGGTGGGCGAACACGCCGACGGTCACCACGCCGGGCCACTGGCTGACCTGGGTCTCGAAGCCGAGCGGGTCGGCGATCCTCAATCCGGTGACGTCGACGATGTGCTGGCCGTTGTCGGTGACCAGCGCCGTGCCATCCTTCTCGCGCACCTGGGCGACCCCGCCCAGGCGTTCGAACTGCCGCATCACACGCCGCGCCGCCATCGGAATCACCTCGACCGGCAGCGGGAACGCGCCGAGCACGTCGACCTGCTTGGACGCATCGGCGATGCAGACGAAGCGACGCGACTGGGCCGCCACGATCTTCTCGCGCGTGAGCGCGGCGCCACCGCCCTTGACCATGAAACCGCGGCCGTCGATCTCGTCGGCCCCGTCGATGTAGACGGCGAGTTCGTCGACCTCGTTGCTGTCGTACACGCGGATGCCCAGCGCGCGCAGCCGCTCGGTGGAGGCCAGCGAACTCGACACGGCGCCCTCGATGTCGTCCTTGATGTCGGCCAGCGCCTCGATGAACTTGTTGACGGTGGAGCCGGTGCCCACCCCGACGATCGCGCCTCTCACGACATGGTCGAGGGCGGCACGACCGACTTGCGCCTTGAGTTCGTCCTGGGTCAAGCGGGGTGTGGTCATCGGGGAGAATCCTGGGTTGTTCCGAACATTCGAAGCCGGGAATTATCCGATGCCACTGACCTCGTCCCTCTATGGACTCGCCCGCCCGCTGCTCTTCGGGCTCGATCCCGAGCATGCCCACGAAATCACCCTGGGCGCTCTGGAACGCAGCCAGAACACACCGCTCGAGCGGATCTACCGAACCCGGCGCATCGAGGACCCCGTCACGCTGGCCGGGCTGACCTTTCCCAACCGCGTCGGACTCGCCGCCGGGCTCGACAAGAACGCACGCTGCATCGATGCCTTTTCGGCGATGGGGTTCGGCTTCGTCGAGGTCGGCACCGTCACGCCCCGCTCGCAGCCGGGCAATGCGCGACCCCGCATCTTTCGCCTGCCGGCGCGTCAGGCGTTGATCAATCGCCTTGGTTTCAACAACGACGGACTCGACGCCTTCGTCGCCAACGTGCAGCGTGCCCGCTTCCGCCGCCGCAGCGGAACGCTTCCGATGCTGCTGGGCCTGAACATCGGCAAGAACGCTTCCACGCCGATCGAGGACGCCACGCAGGACTACCTGACGTGCCTGGAAGGCGTCTACCCGCATGCGGATTACGTGGCGATCAACGTCTCCAGCCCGAACACGGCCAACCTGCGATCGCTGCAGGGCGACGAAGCACTCGATGGTCTGCTCGGCACGCTGATGGCGCGGCGCGAGCGGCTCGCGCAGGCCCAGGACCGGCGCGTGCCCCTGTTCCTGAAGATCGCGCCCGACCTTTCGACGGACCAGGTCGACGTGATCGCCACGACCCTCCGGCGCCATGGCGTGGACGGCGTCATCGCGACGAACACCACGCTGTCGCGCGAAGCGGTCCAGGGCATGCCGCATGCGGACGAGACAGGCGGGTTGTCGGGCGCGCCGGTGCGCGAGGCCAGCAACCGGGTCATCGCGCAGCTGCGCGGCGCGCTCGGACCGGACTATCCGATCATCGGCGTGGGCGGCATCCTGGACGCGGCCGACGCGATCGCCAAGGTGCGCGCGGGCGCCGACGCGGTTCAGATGTACACCGGGCTCATCTACCGGGGACCGGGTCTGGTCACGCAGTCGATCCAGGCCCTGCGCGATTCGTCACGGGCGCGTTGAAAGAACCTCGGTAGACCCGGCAAGCGCCTGGGCCGGTTGCACGATCGCGCTCAGCGTCTCGTCGAGATCAGCAGGCCCACCAGCACGCCGACGGCCATCGCGCCGGCCGCGATCTGCCAGGGTTCGTCGTGGGCATAGGCATTGGCGGTGTTGGCGGCCTCCTTGGCCTTCTGCGCCGCGAGCTTGGCCTTCTCGGCGGCGAGTTCGCGCGCGACGCCGATCTTGGCTTCCAGGCGCTGGCGCAATGCCTTGATCTGGGGATTCGCTTCGAGGTCCTTGCCGCCCAGCACGACCTTGAGTTCGCTGGCGATGTCTTCGATCACCGCGTTCGACGCTGCTTCGAGGTTGTTGGCTGCACTCATGGGAGAACGTTCCTTGGCATGAAATGCCGGCGAAGTGCCGGCGACTGCGCACGTCCGCAAACGACGTGCCACTTCATGTTACAGACGATTCAGGCTGCTTCCAGCATTCGCGCCACATGCGCTCCGATGGCCAGACTGCTGGTCAGGCCAGGTGACTCGATGCCGAACAGGTTGACCAGACCGGGAATGCCATGCCCGTCCGGGCCCTGGATGCGGAAATCCTCGGCTGGCTCGCCGGGTCCCGAAATCTTGGGACGCATGCCGGCATAGGCTGGCACGAGGCTGTCGTCCTTCAGTGCCGGCCAGTAGCGACGCACCTCGGCATAGAAACCGGCGCATCGCGCCGGATCGACGACCAGATCGTCGGGCGACGACACCCATTCCACGTCGGGTCCGAAACGGGCTTGACCGCCCAGATCGAGCGTCAGGTGTACACCGAGCCCGGCCGCCTCGGGCACGGGATAGATGAGCCGCTCGAAGGGTGCCCTGCCGGCCAGCGTGAAGTAGCTGCCTTTCGCGTAATAGGGCGTCGGAACGAGGTGCGGAGGCATGCCCGCCAGTCTCGTTGCCAGCAAGGGCGCATCGAGACCGGCGGCGTTGACCAGCGTCTTGCAACGCACGACCGTGCCATCCTCGAGCGTCAGTTCGATGCCGCCCGGCTCGCAGCGACCTTCCAACACCGCCGCATGGAACACCACCATGCCACCCATGCCCTCGATGTCGCCCTGGTAGGCCAGCATCAGCGCATGGCTGTCGATGATGCCGGTGCTCGGCGAATGGAGCGCGGCGCGACAGGCGAGTTGGGGCTCCATCGCCATGGCCTCGTCGGCCGTGAGGAGCGACAGGTCGCTGATGCCGTTGGCAACACCGCTGGCCATGATTTTCTGCAGGTAGGCGACCTGGGATTCGGAGGTCGCGACGATGAACTTGCCGCATCGCCGATGCGGCACACCGCGCTCCGCGACGTAATCGTAGAGCAGGCCGCGGCCTTCCACGCAGAGCCGCGCCTTGAGCGAACCCTGCGGGTAATACATCCCGGCATGGATCACTTCACTGCTGCGGGAACTGACACCGGTGCCAATCGAAGCGGCGGCCTCGAGCACCATGACTTCGCGTCCCTGCAGGGCCAAAGCGCGTGCCACGGCCAGCCCGACGACACCCGCACCGACGACGACACAATCTAGATCATTCATGCGGCCGGATTATCGCAAGCCCGCATGAAAGCGAGCGACTCCTAGCCTCGCGACAACGACGCGTTGACCGCCGGCCAGCGAAAAGTCGCTGCCCGCATAAAGAGCCGATTGGCTGTAAAACGGGTTGTCATCGCATGAGGAGACAGCCGCATGCGTGTCGAAGTTTTGAGCGAAGTCAGCAGGCTCGCGAGGCTCAGGGGCTTGGCGGGGTTGGCCGGATCGAGTTCGGGCTCGACGGGCAATTGGGTGGGGTCGGACTCGACGGGGTCCGGCAGGGTGATTTGTGTCGGCAGATCGGGTGCCGGCAGGGTGGTGCTATAGACGATGGTCATTGTGGAACTCCTTGAATGACTTCGTTCTAGGAGCTGTCGTTCGGCAGCGCGCAAGCAGCCAAGCCCATTCGACGTCGGTGCCGACCGACACCGGAAACCCACACCGTGCAGGCGCGCGGGACGGGCCCGCGAGCAGGTCTCACGCGCCCTCACGCGCATTGCGACAGCGCTCCGAGCAGTACTTCACATCGTCCCATGTCTTGCTCCACTTCTTGCGCCAGGCAAAGGGCAAGCCACAGCGACAGCAGATCTTCTGGGGGAGATCGGCTTTCTTCCGCATCTTCATGGGGGTGTCCGAAACGTGTCGAATGAGTTGACCGGGAAGATCACTCGGCTTGGGCAGCCCAGTGTCGTCCAGTCCGCTTCTCTCATGGAGGGAAATGTCGGTCCGCTGCGCGCGATGCCGGCGTCAATGCCCCGCACACCGAACGGCACGACGGACACGCGACATGCCGCCCGAGCCCCAAAAAGGAAAAAGGGTCAGCAACTCAACGTTGCTGACCCTTTTCATGTTGGTCGGTGTGAAAGGATTCGAACCTTCGACCCCTTGCACCCCATGCAAGTGCGCTACCAGGCTGCGCCACACACCGAAGCCCGCGATTATAGCTGGCGATGACCTGGGTCGAGAACCAGAAGCATGCGAATTTCGAACAATTCGCGTCGCAGCTCTTCCCATCGGAGGTGACGCTTTTCGTCGAGCGCAGGCAGCTTCGTTTCGATCGAGGTCCCATGCTTCCCGATTTCCGGGGAAAAGGGCTCCTGCACCGCCGCATCCCATACCTCGCGATCGATGTCCGTCGCTTCGACCCCGGCCACGCCCTGATCTTCCTCGTCTTCGTCCAGACCTGGCTCGACGCGGTCGTCCTGAACCCGAACCGTCGTGACGCCTTCCACCACCGCCCTGCGTCGCTCGCGCTCGGACTGTGCCAGTTCCTGGAGCTTGTTGCGGGCGCCGCTGATCGTGAAACCCTGGTCGTACAACAAGTCGCGGATCCGCCGGATCATGAGCACTTCATGGTGCTGGTAGTAACGACGGTTGCCCCGACGCTTCATGGGGCGCAATTGCGTGAATTCCTGCTCCCAATAACGCAGCACGTGCGGCTTGACACCACACAACTCGCCGACCTCACCAATGGTGAAGTACCGCTTCGCAGGAATGGGTGGGAGCATTTTCTCCATTGAAATCAATACGGTGCAAGCCAAACCTCGAAGGTTACTCCACGCGCGTACGGCCGACCAAGCACTTATTCGGCACCCACCCGCCAGACCTCGACCTCGGTCACACCACCCTCCGACAGCCCCTCGTCGGGCCCGCCGCCATTCTGGATCTGTTCCTTGAGCTTGGCGCTGGCATGGAAGGTGGCCACCCGGCGCTCGCCGATCGGTATCGCTTCACCGGTGCGGGGATTGCGGCCTGGACGGGGCGCCTTCATGCGGATCTGGAAATTCCCGAAGCCGGAGATCTTGACGTCGGTTCCTTCGATCAGGCTGGTCGCGACCAGTTCGAAGAACGCTTCGATCATGTCCTTCGACTCGCGCTTGTTCAACCCGATCTGCTCGAACAGCAGTTCGGCGAGATGCGCCTTGGTCAGTGCGGGCGTTTCCAATGCTTCGAGCGTGAAATCCATGATCTTGTTCATCCTCGCTGTCGAGCGCCCAGGGTCGATGCCAGACGCTCGACGATGACGCGAACGGCCGGCTCGACCTGCTCGTCGCTCAGGGTGCCGTGGTCGGACTGGAAGCTGAGACGCACCGCCATGCTCTTGTCGCCCTGAGAAAGGCCGGGCGCACCGGAAGCGACGACATCGCGCAGCGGCTGAGGCCGATAGATGTCGAACAAGGCCGCATCGCGCAGCAGGCCCTGGGTCGGAGAATTTTCGATGACGTCCAGCAATGCCCGATGCGTGACCGCTTCGCCGACGACCACGGCGATGTCGCGCTCGACCGCCTGATGTTTGGGCACGGGCCGGGCCACCGGCACGGACCGCGCGGTGACCGCTTCCAGTTCGAGTTCGAACAACATCGGCGCCTGCGCGAATTCCCAGCTCTGGCGCCAGCGCGGATGCAGTTCGCCGACAACGCCGACGGCGCGGCCGTCCACGATCACGCGCGCCGCCCGGCCGGGATGCAGGGCCGGGTGCTCCACCGGCTCGAAGGTTGCCGAGCGCGGTGCGAGCAACGCCTCGACATCGCCCTTGACGTCGTAGAAATCGATCCGCCGTGGTTTGCCGTCCCAGCGCGAAGCGGCATCGTCGCCCCAGGCCAGGCCGGCCAGGCGCATCGGCTGATGGATGCCCTGCACGGTGGTGTCGGTCGTCGCGACGCTCGCGTCGCGCAGGAACACGCGGCCGAGTTCGAACACGCGCACGCCCGGCGCCTTGCGGTCGAGGTTGAACCGGAGCACCTGCAGCAGCGATCCGATGAGGGAGGAGCGCATCACGCTCATCGGGCTGGCGATCGGGTTGAGCAGTCTGATCGGATCGTCGTTGCCCGCGAGTTCGCGCTCCCAATGCGCCTCCACGAAACTGAAGTTGATCGTCTCCTGGTAGCCGAGGTCGGCCACGCGATGGCGCACGTCGAACCGTCCGCGCCGATCTTCCGGACGGATGCGCGCGGTGATGGGCGCGAGCGGCGCGGTCACGGGCAGGTTCTCGTAGCCGATCAGGCGAGCGACTTCCTCGATCAGGTCCTCCTCGATCTTCAGGTCGAAGCGATGCGGCGCGGGCGTGACGACGATGACACCGTCACCCTCCTCCATCGGCAGACCGAGCCGCCCAAGGACTTCCACGCACTGCGCCTGCGTGACCGGCATGCCGATGACACGGGCCGCGCGGGCCACGCGCAGGGTGACCGGCCTGGCCTCGGGCAGCCGCAGGACCCGATCGTCGACCGGCCCGGGCGAGCCGCCGCAGATGTCGACGATGAGGCGCGTGATGCGCTCGACGATCTCCACGGTACGGCTCGGGTCGACGCCGCGCTCGAAGCGATGACCGGCATCGGTCGAGAAATTGAAACGCCTCGCGCGGCCCTGGATCGCCTCGGGCCACCAGAAAGCGGCTTCGACATAGATGTGCCTGGTGGCATCGGACACCGCGGTGGCATCGCCGCCCATGATGCCGGCGAGCGACTCGACCCCGTGCGCGTCGGCGATCACGCCGACCTTTTCGTCGAGCGTCACGGTGCTGCCGTTGAGCAGTTTCAATTCCTCTCCCGCACGGCCCCATCGCACCGCGAGACCGCCCTGGATCTTGTCGAGGTCGAAGATGTGGGTCGGCTGGCCGTACTCGAACATCACGTAGTTCGAGATGTCCACCAGCGGCGACACGCTGCGCTGCCCGCAGCGCGCGAGCCGATCGACCATCCAGGCCGGCGTCTTCGCCGTCGTGTCGACGTCGCGCACGATGCGCCCGGAGAAGCGTCCGCAGAGTTCGGTCGCCTCGACGGCGACGGGCAGCGTGTCGGCCACCGTGGCCGGCACGACCGCGATGGCGGGCGTTTCCAGGGCGGCACCGGTCAGGGCCGACAGTTCGCGCGCGATGCCGTAGACGCTCAGGCCGTGGGCCAGATTGGGCGTCAGCTTGAGGGTCAACAGCGCATCGTCGAGGGCGAGCACGTCCCGCACGTCGGCGCCAAGCGGCGCGTCGGGTGCCAGCTCGAGCAGCCCCCCATGGTCTTCGCTGAGCTTCAGCTCGCGCGCCGAGCACAGCATGCCCTGGCTCTCCACGCCACGCAGTTTGCCGACCTTGATGAGGAAGGGCTTGCCGTCGTCCCCGGGCGGCAGCTCGGCCCCCACCAGCGCGCACGGCACCCTGATGCCGACGCGCGCGTTCGGCGCGCCGCAGACGATGTTGAGCGGCACGGCCTGGCCGACATCGACCTGGCACACGCGCAGACGGTCGGCATTGGGGTGCTGGACCGCTTCCTTGATCTCGCCGACGACGACGTGGCTGAAGGGCGGCGCCACGGGACGGCGCTCCTCGACCTCGAAGCCACCCATGGTGAGCGTCTCGGCCAGCTCGATGCCGGACAGCGGCGGGTTGCAGAACTCGCGCAACCAGGATTCGGGAAACTGCATTCGTTGTTCTTTCAGGAATCGATGGATGGCACGGAGGATCGGTGGTTCGGGGTCACTGGAATTGCGAAAGGAAGCGCAGGTCGCCGTCGAAGAACAGGCGCAGGTCGTTCACGCCGTAACGCAGCATCGTGAGGCGGTCCGGACCCATGCCGAAGGCGAACCCGATGTAGCGCTCCGGATCGAGTCCCATGTTTCGCACCACGTTGGGATGCACTTGGCCCGAGCCAGCCACCTCCAGCCAGCGCCCGGCCAGTGGTCCGCTCTGGAACTGGATGTCGATCTCCGCGCTCGGCTCGGTGAACGGAAAGAAGCTCGGCCGGAACCGCAGCACCAGGTCATCGCTCTCGAAGAAGGTGCGGCAGAAGTCCGTGAAGACGACCTTGAGGTCCTTGAAGCTCACGTTCTCGCCGAGCCAAAGCCCTTCGCACTGGTGGAACATGGGCGAATGGGTCGCGTCGCTGTCGACGCGGTAGGTGCGGCCCGGCGCGATCACGCGGATCTCGGGTGCTTTCACGGTCCCGGTCGGGTCCTGTGCCGCGGCCTCGAAGGCGGCCGCATGTTTCTTGACGTGCTGATGGGCATGGCGCACCTGCATCGGGCTGGTATGGGGACGCAGGTTGTAGGCGACGCCGTCCTCGCCCTGGATGTCGACATAGAACGTGTCCTGCATCGAGCGCGCCGGATGATTGGGCGGATTGTTCAACGAAGTGAAGCTGTGCCAGTCGCTCTCGATCTCCGGACCGTCGGCCACGTCGAAACCCATGCTGGAAAAAATGGCCTCGATGCGTTCCATGGTGCGGCTCACCGGATGCAGCCCGCCGCTCACGCGTCGCCGACCGGGCAGGGTCACGTCGAGGGCTTCGGCACGCAACTGGGTCTGCAATTCGAGATCGGCCAGTTGCTGGCGGCGCTCCGACAGCAGGGTCTCGATCGCCTGCTTGGCGACATTGATCGCCGCGCCACGGGCCTTCTTCTCGTCGACCGGCAACTGCGCCATGCCCTTCATCAGCTCGGTGATGCGGCCGGCCTTGCCGATGAAGCGCGCCTTGGCGTTTTCGAGATCGGCCGGCAACGCGGCATCGGTGAAGGCGACTCGCGCGGTCTCGACCAGGGAATCCAGCTCGTTCATGAAGTTCTTCGAGGGAGAAAATAAAAAAGGGCTGGAGCTCTTTTCAAGCGCCAGCCCTCGTGCCGTGAGCGCGACGAACGGCCCGCAGGCCGTCGATCGACAGGCAAAAATCAAGCTGCCAGCTTGGCCTTGACCTGGTCCACGATGCCGGCAAAAGCGGCCTTGTCATGCACGGCGATATCGGCGAGGACCTTGCGGTCGATCTCGATGCCAGCCTTGCGAATGCCGTTGGCGAACTGGCTGTAGGTCAGACCCAGTTCACGCGAAGCCGCATTGATGCGCGCGATCCACAGTTGGCGGAACACGCGCTTCTTGGTGCGGCGATCACGGTAGGCATACTGGCCAGCCTTCATCACCGCCTGTTTGGCGATGCGGAAGACGTTGCCACGGCGACCGCGGAAACCCTTGGCGAGCTTGAGAACTTTCTTGTGGCGGGCGCGAGCCGTTACACCACGTTTGACGCGAGGCATGTGTTTGCTCCTTGTTCGTCTGAATTAAATGCCCATGCCGGGCAGCATCGCGGCCATCGAAACCATGTTGGTCTCGTGGACGGTCACCGCACCGCGCAGATGGCGCTTGTTCTTGGTGGTCTTCTTGGTCAGGATGTGACGCTTGAAGGCTTGACCGCGCTTGACGGTGCCACCGGGACGAACGCGAAAGCGTTTCTTCGCGCTGCTCTTGGTCTTCATTTTGGGCATGTGAATGCTCCTTTAATTTGTGCTCGTGAGGCGCCGCAGATGATCCGCGGACTTGTTGGCCCCGAGACACTTCTTCTTTCGCATGGGTCATGCGCCGAGGCATGAACCACTCGAAACCTTCCAAAACTCTGAAGGCATCACGCCTTCGCTCGATCCGTCAAACCGTCGCGGGTGACGAACTCGCGGATTCGTTCGCCGGCTTGGCAGCCCCGGCCTTCTTGCGACCCGGCGCGATCATCATGATCATCTGGCGCCCTTCCAGCTTGGGAAACTGCTCGACCATGATGGTGTCGCCCAACTCGTCGCGGATGCGTTGCAGCAGCGCCAGACCAAGCTCCTGGTGCGTGATCTCCCGGCCGCGAAATCGCAGCGTGATCTTGCACTTGTCGCCCTCTTCAAGAAAACGCCTGATATTGCGCATCTTGATGTTGTAGTCGCCATCATCGGTGCCAGGACGGAACTTGATTTCCTTGACCTCGACGATCTTCTGCTTGGACTTGGCCTCGGCCGCCTTCTTCTGCTCGTGGTACTTGAACTTTCCGTACTCGATGAGGCGGCACACCGGCGGATTGGCCGCCGCAACGACTTCCACCAAGTCGACGTCCTGGTCCCCGGCCAAACGAAGGGCCTCCATGAGACTCACGACGCCCAACGGCTCGTTCTCGGGCCCGATCAGGCGAACTTCCGGGGCCATGATTTCCCGGTTAAGGCGGTGTTGGCGTTCCTCGCGGTGGCGGCGGTCGCGAAATGCAGTAGCGATGGTCAGGATCCTTCAAACAGTTTGCAGTCGAAATGACCGCGATCGCCGTGAAGATTGCGCCCACAAGCCGTTTTTCAATCGAAAAGTCAGCGCTTGTGTTGGATGTCGTCTGCGTTCTTCTGCAAGAACGCCTCGATCGACATGGCACCGAGGTCAACATTGCCCCGGGCGCGCACTGCGACGGCCCCTGCTTCCTTTTCCTTGTCGCCCACGACAATGATGTAAGGAAGCTTTTGCAACGAATGCTTGCGTATTTTATACGTTATCTTTTCGTTGTGCAGGTCGAGCTGTACCCTAAGCCCTTGATTCTGCAGCGTTTTAGCCACGGATGCTGCGTATTCAGCCTGTCCTTCGCTGATGTTGAGCACAGCGACCTGCACGGGTGCCAGCCAGGAAGGCAAGGCACCGGCGTGGTGCTCGATCAGCATGCCGATGAACCGCTCCAGGCTGCCAACGATGGCGCGATGCAGCATGACGGGGTGAGCCCGACCGCTGGACTCCGTCACGTATTCGCCACCCAGGCGCTCGGCCATGTTGAAGTCGACCTGCATGGTGCCGCATTGCCACTGACGGCCGATGGCATCCCTGAGCGTGTACTCGATCTTGGGGCCGTAGAACGCGCCATCGCCCGGGGCGATGACGAAATCGACACCCGATCGGCGCAGCGCCTCCATGACGGCATGCTCGGCCTTGTCCCAGAGGGCGTCCGATCCGATGCGGTTGTCCGGCCGCGTGGCGACCTTGTACAGAATGTCGGTGAAGCCGAAGTCTGCGTACACCTTCTGCAGTTGCGCGGTGTAGTTCACGCACTCCTCCAGGATCTGGTCCTCGGTGCAGAAGATGTGACCGTCGTCCTGCGTGAAACCGCGCACCCGCATGATGCCGTGCAGCGCGCCGCTGGGCTCGTTGCGGTGGCACTGGCCGAACTCGCCGTAGCGCAGCGGCAGGTCGCGATAGCTGCGAAGGTCCGACTTGAAGATCAGCACGTGGCCCGGGCAGTTCATCGGCTTGAGCGCGTATTCGCGTTTCTCCGATTCCGTGACGAACATGTTGTCGCGGTAGTTCTGCCAGTGGCCCGTCTTCTCCCACAGGGTCTTGTCGAGGATCTGGGGGCCCTTGACCTCCTGGTAGCCGGTGTCCTTGTAGACCTGGCGCATGTACTGCTCGACCGCCTGCCACAGCGCCCATCCCTTCGGATGCCAGAAGACGACGCCCGGCGCGACCTCGTCGATGTGGAACAGATCGAGTTCCTTGCCCAGGCGACGATGGTCGCGCTTCTCGGCCTCCTCGATGCGCTGGACGTACTGGTCGAGCTGCTTCTTGTCGGCCCAAGCGGTGCCGTAGATGCGCTGGAGCTGTTCGTTCCTGGCGTCGCCACGCCAATAGGCGCCGGCGAGCTTGGTGAGCTTGAACACCTTCAGGAAGCGCGTGTTCGGCACGTGCGGGCCACGGCACATGTCGACGTACTCCTGGTGGTAGTAGAGGCCCATCGCCGTCTCGTCGGGCATGTCCTCGACCAGACGGATCTTGTAGTCCTCGCCACGTGCCGCGAACACCTCCAGGACCTCGGCGCGCGGCGTGACCTTCTTCACCACGTCGTAGTCCTGCGCGATCAGCGCCTTCATGCGCTCCTCGATCGCCGTCACGTCCTCGGGCGTGAAGGGGCGCTCGTACGAGATGTCGTAGTAAAAGCCTTCGTCGATCACCGGCCCGATGACCATCTTGGCCGTCGGATAGAGCTGCTTCACCGCATGGCCGACCAGGTGCGCCGTCGAATGCCGGATGATCTCCAGCCCCTCGTCGTCCCTGGGCGTGATGATCTGCAGCCGGGCATCGTGGTCGATGATGTCGCTGGCGTCGACCAGCTTGCCGTCGAGCTTGCCGGCCACCGTCATCTTGGCGAGGCCGGGCCCGATCGACCGGGCGACGTCGACGACCGAAACCGGGCCGGGATACTCGCGCTGCGAGTTGTCGGGAAGCGTGATTTGAATCATGTGAAACCTTGAGCCTGGAAAAAACAAAAAAGCGCGGTGGTGACCGCGCTTTGCTGGTGGACTGACGGCGATGCGCCGACGTGCGCGGTTCTACCGGCGCGTTTCCTCGATGGGAGCGCCGTGGCGTGCGTCGGACGTAGTTCGCGGTGTCATAACCAGGATGCCTTTCTCGCTCTTGTTGCTGTGGGCGGAGCCGGGGATTCTATCCGCCCGCCCCGCCCTGGCAGCCCGGGGTTCCTCGATCAGTGGAACTGCTCTTCCTCGGTCGAACCGGTCAGGGCCGTCACGCTCGACTTGCCGCCCTGGATCACGGTGGTGACTTCATCGAAGTAGCCGGTGCCGACTTCCTGCTGGTGCGACACGAACGTGTAGCCACGGTCGCGGGCCGCGAATTCGGGCTCCTGGACTTTCTCGACATAGGCAGACATGCCGCGCGCGGCGTAATCCTGTGCCAGGTCGAACATGTTGAACCACATCGAATGGATGCCGGCCAACGTGATGAACTGGTACTTGTAGCCCATGGCACCGAGTTCGCGCTGGAACTTGGCGATGGTCGCGTCGTCGAGGTTCTTCTTCCAGTTGAACGACGGCGAGCAGTTGTACGCCAGCATCTTGCCCGGATGCACCTTGTGCACGGCCTCGGCGAACTTGCGGGCGAACTCCAGGTCGGGAGTGCCGGTCTCGCACCACACCAGGTCGGCGTAGTGGGCATACGCGACGGCGCGGCTGATGGCCTGGTCCATGCCCTTCTTCGTGCGATAGAAGCCCTCGGCCGTGCGCTCGCCGGTGATGAAGGGCTTGTCGTTCTCGTCGTAGTCGCTGGTGATCAGGTCAGCGGCTTCGGCGTCGGTGCGGGCGATGACCAGCGTCGGCGTGCCGCAGACGTCGGCGGCCATGCGCGCGGCGATCAGCTTCTGCACCGCCTCGGTCGTCGGCACCAGGACCTTGCCGCCCATGTGGCCGCATTTCTTGACCGACGCGAGCTGGTCCTCGAAATGCACGCCGCCGGCGCCGGCCTTGATCATGGCCTTCATCAACTCGAAGGCGTTGAGCACGCCGCCGAAGCCGGCTTCGGCGTCCGCCACGATCGGCGCGAAGTAGTCGATGTAGCCCGCGTCGCCCGGGTTGGTGCCCTTGGACCACTGGATCTCGTCGGCACGGCGGAACGTGTTGTTGATGCGCTCGACCACCGTGGGCACCGAATCGACCGGGTAGAGGGACTGGTCGGGATACATCGATGCGTAGCTGTTGTTGTCGGCGGCGACCTGCCAGCCCGACAGGTAGATCGCCTTGATGCCGGCCTTGACCTGCTGCATCGCCTGGCCGCCGGTCAGGGCGCCCAGGCAGTTCACGTACGGCTCGTCGTGCACGAGGTCCCAGAGCTTTTCGGCGCCGCGGCGCGCGAGCGTGTGCTCGATGGGGAAGGAGCCGCGCAGGCGGACCACCTCGGCGGCGGTGTAGCCGCGCTTGATGCCTTTCCAGCGGGGGTTGGTCGCCCAATCCTTTTCGAGGGCGGCAATCTGTTGTTCACGGCTGAGTTGTTCGGTCAGGGTCTGGGGCATGGTCACTCCGTAAGGTGGTTGATCGAGGGTCGGGTGGCATCGAGCCGCATTCGGCCGCGTTGCCATGACATGACTTTAACGCCTTTGACTTGTCTTATGTCTTATATAAGACTTATTTTTTCTTCATTAAAAACAATGGTTTGCGAGACAATTTTTTCAATGTGAAAACAGATGTCTCATATTGAGAAAATATACCGCACCGCAGCAATCCTCTTTTTCACGATGCGAAGTGGCTTTCCGACTGTGAAAAAGCCCGCTGTCCGAGATGCAGCCACCGTTCCCGGGCGCCGCTCCGGCATCATCGACCGCCCTGCCGCATCGGACGCCTACCCGGCCCCCCACCCCCCTTGACTTCCCTCGCTCGCACTTCCGGCCGTTGGGTCGCCTATGGCTGCCTCGCCCTGAGCATGTCGCTCGTGGGCACCTACGTCGCGCTGTCGAAGCCGCTGGTCGCGGCCTTTCCGGTCCTGCTGCTGGCGTGGCTGCGCTTCGGCATCGCCGCCCTCGCCATGCCGCATTGGCTGCGCCGTCCCGCGAACGAACCCCCCATGGATGGCCGCACGCGCGGCCTGGTGTTCCTCGAGTCGTTCTTCGGCAACTTCCTGTTCTCGGTGTGCATGCTGTTCGGCGTGAGCCTGACGAGCGCCGTGTCGGCCGGCGTGATCATGGCGTCGATACCCGCCGCCGTCGCCATGGCGAGCTTCGTCTTCCTGCACGAACGCATCACGTGGCGCACGGCGCTGGCGGTCGGTTGCGCGGCCGTCGGCATCGCGCTGCTGGCCTGGGTGCCTGCGGCGCCGACAACGCCGACAACGCCCCTGGGAAACGGCGAAGGCACGCGGTCCACGCTGCCGTGGCTGGGCAACGCGCTGGTGTTCGGCGCGGTCCTTTGCGAGGCCGCCTATGTGGTCATCGGGAAGTCGCTCACCGGCCGCATGGGCGTGAAGCGGATTTCATCGCTCATCAACCTCTGGGGCTTCGCGCTGTCGACGCCTTTCGGCCTGTGGCTGGCATGGCGTTTCGATTTCGGCGCCATCGCCGGCGTGACCTGGCTGCTGCTGGTGTTCTACGCCCTGGCCGCGAGCATCTGGACCGTGTGGCTCTGGATGACCGGCCTGGCCGAGGTACCCGCCTCGCAGGCCGGCGTGTTCGCGGTCCTGCTGCCCATCGGCGCGGCGTCGGTGGGCGTGCTCGCGCTCGACGAGAAACTGTCCATCGGGCAGTTGCTGGCCTTCGCGGTGGCCCTGCTCGGAATCATTCTGGCGACCTGGCCGCGCCGCGATGCCGCGGGCGCGTCGCGCTGACGCGGGGGGTTCCGCGGCACCTCGAACGCAAGGGAAGACGGACGTTCCGTCGACGCTCGGAAAAAAAGCAACAGCCCGGTGAAAAGTCCCTTTTTCCCTTGGAAACGTGTTTCTTCTCCTTTAGCATCCGACCTTCCAGTGGAGACCCGATTTTTCATTGGTGAGACCTCCAAATCCAACAAGGAAATCAACCATGGCAACTGCAAAGAAGGCTCCGGCCAAGAAGACCGAGGCACCGAAGGCCGCGGCACCCGCCAAGAAGACGGCCGCGCCCGCAAAGACGGCCGCAGCCGGCAAGAGCGCCGCCGCGCCGGCCAAGAAGCGCACGCCCAATGCCGCCTTCATGAAGGAACTGACGCCCAGCGCGGAACTCGCGGCCGTGGTCGGCTCGACGCCCCTGCCGCGCACCGCGGTGGTCAGCAAGCTGTGGGACTACATCAAGAAGAACAACCTGCAGGACAAGGACAACAAGCGCAACATCAACGCCGACGACAAGCTCAAGGCCATCTTCGGCAAGTCGCAGGTGTCGATGTTCGAACTCGCCGCGCTGATCGGCAAGCACGTGAAGTAAGCGAGCCGTGTCGCCAGCGAGCGCCCGATGCTCGCGACACCTGGAAGGAAAACCGGCTCGGCCGGTTTTTTTTCGCCTGCACGATCCCGCAGGACGCCACGGGTCGTAGCACCGGCGACAAGGCACGGCACCGGGTCCTGCCTAGAATCGCTCCCGCTCCGGTCAGGCCGGAGCATCCAAGCGTTCTCAGGGCGGGGCGGAAATCCCCACCGGCGGTGATGGCGACTCGTTCGCACGAGCCCGCGAGCGCCCGCCACGCCCCGCGCGTGGCGGGGTCAGCAGACCCGGTGCGATTCCGGGGCCGACGGTCACAGTCCGGATGAAAGAGAGCGCGAACCCGTGGCCCCCATGCATTTCCATGCAGGAGCGGCTGCGGGCTTCGTGCGCCCTGATTCAGGAAAACCCGCTTCCTTGCGGAAGCACGAGGCCCACCATGAGTCAGATCAACGACCTTCCCCGTTCCGCCATTCCCACGACCGGCGACGCCGGCACGCGACGCGTCGCCTTCGTCCAGGCGCAATGGCATGCCGACATCGTCCACCAGGCGCGCGACGCCTTCCTCGCCGAGATGGCGCGCCAGGGCTTCCCGGACGGGCAGGTCGACGTCATCGACGTGCCGGGCGCCTTCGAGATCCCGCTGCATGCCCGGCGCCTCGCGCTGTCGGGCCGCTACGCCGCCATCGTCGGCTGCGCGCTGGTGGTCGACGGCGGCATCTACCGCCACGAGTTCGTCGCCGCCACGGTGGTGGACGCGCTGATGTCGGTGCAGCTGCACACGGACGTGCCGGTGCTGTCCGCGGTGCTCACGCCGCATCATTTCCACGAGCACGTGGAGCATCGCAAGTACTTCCACCAGCACTTCGCGGTGAAGGGCACTGAGGTGGCCGACGCCTGCATGAAGACGATGGCCAGCCTGAACGCGATCGAAGCCCTGCGGACGCCCGTCGCGGCCTGACACCGGCGGGTCTGCGCGCCCGCGCGACGCAGCCCGGGCGTCCGCCGCCGGGTGGCGGCTAGCATCGCCCGCATGGATTCCCTGACCCAGATCGTGCTCGGCGGCGCCGTGGCCGCCGCCATCGCCCCGGCGCGTCACCACCGCGCCGCCCTCCTCGCCGGCGCCGCGCTGGGCACGCTGCCCGACCTCGACGGGCTGCTGATGAAGCCGTTCACCAACGACCCGGTGACCCTGATGACGATGCACCGCAGCTTCAGCCATTCGCTGCTGGTGCTGCCCCTCGTCGGCGCGCTGGTCTGGTGGCTGTCCAGGCGCCGCGGCCGGCGCGTGGCCGAGGCGCCGGGGCGCTGGTTCTGGGCCATCCAGCTCGCGCTGATCACGCACCCGCTGCTGGACGCCTTCACGGTCTACGGCACGCAGCTCTGGTGGCCACTGCCGACACCGCCGGTGTCGTGGTCGAGCGTCTTCATCATCGACCCGGCCTACACGCTGTGGCTGCTGGCCGCCTGCATCGGAGCCTGGTGGGCCGCGGGCGATGCCCGCACGCGCCGACCCCGGGCGATGCGCCGGGCGCAGCACGCGCTCGTGGGCGCGCTGGCGATCAGCAGCGCCTACCTGGGATGGTCGCTGCTGGCGCGGCACGCGGTCGAGCGCGAGGCCGATCGCGCGCTGGCGGCCATGGGCCTGGCCGACGCGCCGCGCCTGGCGGGACCGACCGCGTTCAACACCCTGCTCTGGCGCGTCGTCGCGATGACGCCGACGGGTTACCTCGAAGGCGAGCGCTCGCTGGTCGCCGACCATGGCCCCATGACGTTCCGCGCCCATGCGTCGGACGTGCGGGCATTGGCCGACGCGCGCGACGTGCCGGCGGTGCGGCGTCTCTCGTGGTTCAACGGCGGCTTCATGCGCGCGCAGCAGACCCCCGGCGGCGTGCTGGTGCTGTCGGACCTGCGCATGGGCCAGGAACCGAGCTACACCTTCCAGTTCGAGGTGGCACGCCGCGAAGGGGACGGCCCCTGGCGCGCGATCCCACCCCGCCAGCAGCCCTGGAAGGCGCCGCTCGACGGCCTGGGCGCGCTTTGGCGGCGCATCTGGAACGAACCCGCGCGCACCGGCGGCGCGGCGCGCTGAACGCGTCTGCGTCTCAGCGGGCCAGCAACGCCGGCAGCGATCCCGCGAGCAGCGCGATGCCCGAAGCCGTCAGCAGCGCCAGCACCAGTTGGCGGAACGCCGCGTCGCTGATGCCGATGTAGAGTCGAGCGCCCAGCAGCACCGGCACCAGCACGCAGACCCCGACGAGCGCGAGCAACGGCAGCATGGCCACCGTGACGTGTCCCGCCGCGGCATGGATCGCGAACGACACCGCCAGCATCGCCAGGTTGAAGTTCTGCACGATCGAGCGCTGCGCGTCGCGCTCCAGGCCGCGCAGCGTGCACCACAGGGTCGGAATGGGGCCGGTGAAGCCGCCGATGCCGCCGCACACACCGCCCAGCAGTCCCGAGACGCCATCGGCGAGGCGTCCCCCCCAGCGCACGCGCGGCAGGCTGCGCGCCACCAGCATCGCCGTGCACCACACCACCAGCAGGGCGCCCAGACCGGCCTTGAACACGACGGCGTCGATGCGGGGCAGGAGCCAGACGCCGACCGGCACACCCGCGAGGCCGCCGACGATGAACGGCAGCAGCGCCTGCCGGTCGAAGCCCCGCCGCACGGTGACGGCGGCGATCACCTGGCCCGTCAGCGCACCGAAGACCGCGAGCAGCGCCGCGAGCTGCGGCTCGACCGTCCAGGCCCAGAACGACATCGCCACCAGTCCGAAGGCGAAACCCGACAGTCCCTGCACGAAGCCCGCGACCGCCGCGCCGAGCGCGACGACCAGATAGAGCGCGAGGGGAAAGGTGCTCATGCCGACACGGACGCCGGCGCCAGGGCCTCGCGGCGCACGCGGCGCACGTTGAAGGCGCTGGCGATCAGCACCGCCTGGACCACCGCCAGGCCCACGATCACGCTGCGGTACCGGCCCTGGTCCATCAGGCCGCCGAAGAGCAGCGGCGCGGTCGCCTGCCCGATGTCGAGGCCGGCGTACACGACGCCGTAGACGCGGCCGGTGGCGTTGGACGGGGTCGAGCGCTTGACCAGCAGGTCGCGCGACGGCCCGGCGATGCCCGAGGCGAAGCCCATCGCGCCGAAGATCACCGGCACCATGAGCGGCGCGAAGTCGGCGAAGGCCAGCACCAGCGCCAGCGCGGCGGCGATGCCGAAGCCCGCGCCCACGATGCGCTCGCAGCGCGACGGGTCCGACGCCAGGAAGCCGCCGAGCACCATGCCGGCCGCGCTCGCGCCCATGTAGATCGTCAGGCACATCGCCACCAGCGCCACGGGCACATCGTGCAGATGCCCGGCGGCCACCGGCGCGAAGGTCTGGACGATGCTGATGACCATGGCGTAGAAGAAGAAGAAGCCGAAACACATCCAGACCGCCGGGATGCGCAGGAAGTCGAATTGACCCGTGATGGCCGCGTGCGGCGCGCCCGGCACGCCCTGCCCCGTCGCCTTGAGCACCGACTTGACGTCGAGCGAGAGCACGCCGCGATACAGCCACAGCAGCACCAGCACCGCCAACGCCACGCCGCCCGCCGCCGCCAGCGCCACGCGCCACGAGTACGCCATGGCCAGCGGCACGACGAACGCCGGCGCCAGCGCCCAGCCCAGGCTGCCGGTGATGCCGTGGACGCTGTAGGCGTGGCCGAGGCGCGTCGGCGCCACCTTGCGGTTGAACAGCGTGTAGTTGACCGGATGGAACACCCCGTTGCCCACGCCGCCGACCACCGCGCTGGCCAGCAGCATCCAGTAGCTCTGCGCCATCGCGTAGCCGAACGACCCCAGCGCGAGCATCGTCAGACCGACGAACAGCACCGGTCGCGGCCCCAGCTTGTCGACCACGAAGCCCGAGGCCGCCTGCACCAGGCACGACACCACGAAGAACACCGTCAGCACCGCGCCGAGCTGCGTGTAGCTGACGTCGAAGGCCTCCTTCAGCCAGGGAAACAGCGGTGCCAGCACGAGCTGGCTGAAGTGGCTGACGGCGTGCCCGAGCCCGACGAGGCCGATCAACTGCGCGTCGGCCCGGAAGGTGGGCGCGGCCGGAGGTGCGGAGGAAGCTTGGGAGGCAGGCATGATGGCGGGTGGGGAGAAAAACCGGAAGGCCCTGATCGTAGGTCGCGCACCGACGTCAGAATGGCGATAGAAGGACAACCTATGTCGAAACCATGACAGTCGATTCCGTCGATCCGGAGCAGGCCCCGGACGGGTCCGCGCCGGCGTCCCCCTCCCGCCGGCGCAATCACCTGCGACTCGCGGCCACCGGTTCGACCACGCACGTCGGCCCCCTCACACCCCACCTCTACGCGCCCGACGCCGTGCGGCCGCTGCGGGCCAAGGAGCATTTCCTCAAGGCCGACACGCACGTCGACCTGCACGTGCACCCGTGGCCGCAGCTCACCTTCTCCACGCGCGGCGTGATCCGCCTGAGCACGCGCGACGGCAGCTACATCGTGCCGCCCTCGCGCGCGCTGTGGGTGCCGGCGAACGTGCCGCACAGCATCACTCTGATCGAGGACGCCGACCTGCGCACGGTCTACCTCCACACCTGGCTCGCGCCGGGCTGGGAACATTGCGAGGTGCTGGAGATCAGCCCGCTGCTGCGCGCGCTGATGCTGGCCCTGGACACCACGCCCGACGGCCGGCCGCCGGCCGACGGCCACGCGCCGCAGCGCGAACGCATGATCGCGCCGCTGCTGATCGACGAACTCGGCCGGGCCACGCAGATCCGCATCGACGTGCCGCTGCCGGCCGACAAGCGCCTGCGCCAGCTGTGCGAGACGCTGCTGCGCAACCCGGCCGGGCGGGCCACGCTGGCCGAGCGCGCGGACGCCATCGGCGCGAGCGAACGCACCGTGGCGCGGCTGTTCCGCGACCAGCTCGGCATGGGCTGGCAGCAGTGGCGCCAGCACGCGGTGATGGCGCACGCCCTGCCGCTGCTCGCGCGCGGCATGCCCGTCAGCCAGGTGGCCAGCGCCAGCGGCTACGCCACCGACAGCGCCTTCTGCGCCATGTTCAAGGCCGCCACCGGCCGCTCTCCCACCACGTTCCAGCACCGCAAGCCCCGGCTGTCGTCGTCGAACAAGCCCCGGGACCGATGAGGACGCGCCCCACCCGCGCTCACCTGGCGCGCTGGCTGCCCTTCCTGGCGTGGCCCCGCCCCGACCGCGCGACGCTGCGCGGCGAGGTCGTGGCCGGCCTGACGGTGGCGATGTTCGTGATCCCGCAGGCCGTGGCGTATGCCGCGCTCGCCGGCATGCCGCTGGTCACGGGCATCTACGCCTCCTTCGTGCCGGCGCTCGTCGGCGTGCTGTGGAGCGCCTCGGCGCGGCTGTCGGTCGGGCCGACCGCGCTGACCAGCCTGCTCATCGGCGCCTCGCTCGCACCGCTGGCCATCCCGGGCAGCGCCGAGTGGGTGGCGTTGGCGGCGTGGCTGGCGCTGCTGTCGGGCGCGATCCAGCTGGTGCTGGGCGTGGGGCGATTCGGCTGGCTGCTCAAGCTGGTCAACTCGCCGGTGCTCATCGGCTTCACGCAGGGCGCGGCCCTGCTGATCGTGATGTCGCAGCTGCCCGCGCTGCTGGGCTTCACGGGGCGGCCGATCGCGCGGGTGCTCGACGGGCCGCCGCCGGACTTCGTCGCCATCGCCTTCGGCCTGGGCACGATGGCCGCGCTGTGGCTGGCCAAGCGGCACTGGCCCCGGCTGCCGGCGGCGATGGTGGTGGTGGTCGTCGGCGCGCTGGCGAGCGCGGCGTTCGGCTATGCGCTGCGGGGCGGGGCGGTGGTGGGCGCGCTGCCCGGCGGTCTGCCCGCGCCGTACTGGCCCGGCGCGATCTCCCTGGGCACGCTGGGCACGCTGCTGCTGCCGGCCTGCATGATCACGCTGGTGAGTTTCCTGGAGACCGCCTCGAGCGCCAAGATCGACAACGGCCGCGCCGGCACGCTCTGGAACGAGAACCAGGACCTGATCGGCCAGGGACTCGCGAAGATCGCCTCGGGCCTGTCGGGCGGCTTCGCGACCAGTTCGTCGTTCTCGCGCTCGGCCATCAACCTGTACGCGGGCGCGAAGACCGGCTGGGCCACGATCGTGTGCGCCGCGCTGGTGGGCCTGGCGCTGCTGTGGCTGATGCCGCTGCTCTACCACGTGCCGCAGGCCGTGCTCGCGGGGCTGGTGGTCACGGCCATCCTGGGGCTGATCAAGCCGCGCGCTTTCGTGCAGCTGTGGCGCGTCTCGCGCGTCGAGGCGGTCACGGCGGGCGTGACCTTCGCGCTCACGGTCGTGACGGCGCCCGACATCTACTGGGGCGTGCTCGCCGGCCTGCTGATGAGCCTGAGCCACTACATGTTCCGGCACCTGCACCCGCGCATCATCGAGGTCGGCCTGCACGCCGACGGCAGCCTGCGCGACCGCCACCTGTGGCACCTGCCGCCGCTGGCCCCCGACGTCTATGCGCTGCGCATGGACGCCGAGCTCGACTTCGCCTCGGCCAGCACGCTCGAACGCGCCATCGGCGAGCAGGTGGCGGCGCGGCCGGGCCTGCGCGCGGTGTGCCTGTTCGCGCAGCCCATCAACCGCATCGACGTGACCGGCGCCGAGGTCTTCGGCTCGATCCGCCAGGGCCTCGCCGCGCGTGGCATCGCGCTGTTCCTGATCGGCCTGAAGCTGCCCGCGCAGACGGTGCTGGAGAACGCCGGCCTGCTCGCGCCGGATCCGCTGCTGGCGAGCTACCGCACGGATGCCGAGGCGCTGGCGGCGCTGGCGGCCCTTCGGGACCCGGATGGACCGGCCACCGTCCGCGGTCCGCGCGAGGTGGGCGGAACCCGCGTGGTGGCCGACGCGCGCGCTCCTAGTCCTTCACCCGCCCCCGCAGGCTCTTGATCTCCGAGCGCTGGCTCTTGCCCTCCAGCCGCCGCTGCTTGGAGCCATACGACGGCTTGGTGGCGCGCCGGATGCGCGGCGGCACGGCGACGCTGTCGACCACCGCCTGCAGCCGCGCCAGCGCGTCGGCGCGGTTCATCTCCTGGGTGCGGTGCTGCTGCGCCTTGAGCACCAGCACGCCCTCCTGCGTGATGCGGCCGTCGCGCAGGGCCAGCAGCCGCTCCTTGACGTCCGGCGGCAGCGAACTGGCCGGGATGTCGTAGCGCAGGTGCACCGCGCTGGACACCTTGTTGACGTTCTGCCCGCCCGCCCCCTGAGCGCGGATGGCGCTCAGCTCGACCTCGTCGGGGTCGATGGGGATGGAGACGGCGCGCGGGTTCATGCGGCGATTGTCCCGGAACCCGGGCCGCCCGGCCCGCCGGACGGCCGCCGCGCGTCAGGCCGCCGCCAGCGCCCCTTCGACCGCCAGCGCGACCGCCGCCAGCCGGGCGTCGTCGCCGCGCACCGACGACAGCATCAGCCCGACCGGCAGTTCGCCCGCGCGCTGGCACGGCAGGCTGAAGGCGCAGCCGTCGAGGAAGTTGATCGCGAAGGTGTTGCGCAGCAGCAGGCCGTTGGCCTGGAAGAAGGCCTCGTCCGTGGCCAGCGCGTCGATGGCGGGCGCGACGATCGGCACGGTCGGGCACAGCAGCGCGTCGAAGCCCTCGAGCGCACCCTCGACGCGGCCGATCCAGTCGCGGCGGCGGTCCTGCATGACGATGTAGTCGGCCGCGGCGACCGACATGCCCAGTTCCACGCGCGCGGCGACGCGCGCGTCGAAGCGGTCGCGGTGCGCGCGGATGCGGTCGCGGTGCACGGCAGAGGCCTCCACCGGCGAGAAGCCGCCCGGCGCGTTGATCCGCGCGATCTCGGCCAGCTCGGCCAGGGGCACGTCGACCACCTCGGCCCCGGCCGCCGACAGGGCGCTCGTCGCGCGATCGAAGGCCGCTGCCACCGCCGGCTCGATGCCGTCGAACATCATCGTGCGGGGCACCGCCAGGCGCAGGCCGCGCAGCGACCGGCGGCGCACCGCGAGCGGCGCGTCGGCGATGACGGCGTCGACCGCGAGGCAGTCGGCCACGCTGCGCGTCATGGCGCAGACCGTGTCGAGCGAGCGCGCCAGCTCGAAGGCGCCGGTGCGCGGCACGCGGCTCTGGGTGCCCTTGAAGCCCACCAGCCCGCACAAGGCCGCCGGGATGCGGATCGAGCCGCCGGTGTCGGACCCGAGACCCGCCACCGCCAGGCCGAGCGCCACCGACACCGCCGCGCCCGACGACGAGCCGCCCGGGATGCGCGCCACCTCGGCATCGGCCGGGTTGCGCGGCGTGCCGTGGTGCGGGTTGATGCCGACGCCGGAGAAGGCGAACTCGGTCATGTTGGTCTTGCCGAGGATGGCCGCGCCGGCGCCGCGCAGGCGCGCCACGGCCACGGCGTCGGCCACGGCGGCGGGCTCGCCCTCGCACACGACGGAGCCGGCCAGCGTGGTCTCGCCGGCGACGTCGTAGAGGTCCTTGACCGTGACCGGCAGGCCGGCGAGCGCCGGCGGCGTCACGCCGGCACGCCGCAGCGCGTCGGCGTGGCGCGCGGCGGCGAGCGCCGCGTCGGCGTAGAGGCGGGTGAACACGTGCCGCGCGGGAGCCGTCGCGGCGTCCTCGAGCGCCCGCGCCACCACGGCCTCGTGCGACAGTTCGCCGCGCGCGATGCGCGCCTGCAGGGCCGCGATGCCGTGCGTGGCCGCGCCGCCGCTCATGCCACCACCTCCAGCGCCTGCACGGCGTAGCGGTGCACGATGCGGCGCCCGTGGCGCGGGTCGTGGATCTCCAGCTCCATCTCGGCCGCCGGACGGATGCCCTCGCCGCGGGCGTTGGGAATGGCACCGAGCGTGCCGCAGGTCATGAAGCGCCCTTCCTCGCCGCCCTCGGCGGCATAGATGCCGTCGCGCAGGCCGGCCAGCGGACGGATCGAGGCGAAGGTGCCGGCCTGGTAGTCGACCCAGCGGCCGTCCTCCAGGATGCGCGAGCGCAGCTGCAGTTCGTCCTGGTGCCCGACGACATCGCGCCAGCGCCAGGCGGTGGTGGCCACCGGCTTGGCGCACATCTGCTTGGAGACGGCCACCGAGTAGGTCTCGACCTGGCGGTCGGTGTGGTCGGAGGCGACCGTGAGCCACCACTCGCCATCGGCGAAGAACAGCATCGGCTCGGCCTCGCCGGAACTGTTCGGCCCCAGCGCCTCGATGGCATCCGACTGCGTGAGCAGGCCGGCGCCGACGCGGTAGTACAGCGGCACGCTGGAGGGCCGGGGCACGCCGATGGCCTCGAGTTCCTCGATGTGGTGGGCGATGGCGGCGGCGTCGCGGCCGGTCCAGCCGGCGATCACCAGCCGGCGCGGCACCACGTTCAGGAGGCGCGTCGCGCGCGTGCCGTCGGCGGCCACGGCTTCGCAGGCGAAGGAGAGATTCGGGGGGGTCGATGACATGGAAGGGGCTCCGCGAGAGGGAATCACATCAGGTAGGCCGGCAACCACAGCGCGATGGCGGGGAACACCATCAGCACGACGATCGCAAGCATGTAGACGAACATGAAGGGGAGCACGCCGGCGAAGACGTCCGTGATGGGTCCGGGCTGGCGACGCATGCCCTGGAGCACGTAGAGCACGGTGCCGTCGGGCGGGCTGATCATGGCGATCTCCACCAGCATCGTGATGACCACGCCGAACCAGATCGGATCGTAGCCCAGCGCCGTGACCACCGGGAACAGCAGCGGGATGGTGGTGATCACCATCGACATGCCCTCCATGAAGGTGCCCAGCGCGAGGTAGAAGCCGATGATCACCAGCATGATCACCCAGCCCGGGAACGGCAGCCCGGTCAGGAACTTCGCCAGCATCTGCGGGATGCCCAGCGAGGACAGGATGTAGTTCAGGAAGTACGCGCCGAACAGGATCAGCGCGATCATCGACGTGGTGCGCGCGGTCGCCTTCATCGACTCCGAGAGCATCTTCCACTTCAGCTTGCGGTCCGCCGCCGCCAGCACCAGGCTGCCCGCCACGCCGAGCGCGGCGGATTCGGTGGGCGTGGCCCAGCCCGCGTAGATGGTGCCCAGCACCAGCCCGATCAGCAGCGCCGTGGGCACCAGGTCCGACAGGCTCGCGATGCGCTGTCGCCACGTGACGGCCTTGGCCGCGGCGTCGCCGTGGAGCTTGAGCTTGTGGCTGTAGTACAGGATCACGGCCGTGAACAGCGCCACCACCAGGATGCTCGGCCCCACCGCCGCCAGGTACAGCGCGCCCACCGAGGTCTCGGTGATCAGGCCGTAGATGATGAAGGTGATGCCCGGCGGGATCAGGTTGCCCAGCGCGCCGCCGGCGGCCAGCGATCCCAGCACCAGCTTGGGCGGGTAGTGGCTCTTCTCGAAGTACGGCAGCGCGACCGAACCCATCGTCGCGGCGGTCGCCACGCTGGAGCCGGCGACGGCGGAGAACACGCCGCACGAGATGATGTTGGTGTGCAGCAGGCCGCCGGGCAGCCGGCCCATCCAGATGTTGAGCGCCCGGTACAGCCGCTCCGACAGCCCGGCGCGCAGCATCACCTCCCCCATCAGCAGGAACAGCGGCACCGACACCAGCACGAAGTTGGTCGACGGGCTCCAGATCATCTCGCCGATGAAGTTCCAGAACGGCCGCTCCGACAGGCCGAAACCCGCGAGCAGCGACAGCAGCGCGAGCGCCGCGCCCACGTAGATGCCGCCGGCGAAGAAGCCCACGAAGGCGACCAGCACGCTGGCCAGCGCCCACCACGGCACGCTGGCCGAGGCGGCGGCGGCCGTCGGGCCCTGCACGCCGAAGAGCGAGGCGCCCCCGATCAGCAGGCCGATGGCGACGATGAAGACGATGGCGATCATCGGGCGACTCCCGCGGCGGCCGGTCGCACCACGGGCGACTGCATGCCCTGCTGCGCCTCGGCCACGGCCTCCAGCGTCTCGGCGGCCTCGTCGACGTAGGTGCGCGCCATGAGCATGCGGTCCATGCCGTCGGCATCGCCGGTGGCGAGCTGGCGCACGGCGCGCGCGGCCAGCGCCACCACCGCCAGCAGCATCAGGCCCAGGCCGGCGGCCCACAGGCCCTGCGGCACGGCCAGCGGCGTGTGCAGCGCCGACAGGTCGGTCGAGCCGAAGTCCCACGAGTCCCTGGCGAGCGAGAAGGCGCCCCAGGCGAAGAAGCCCGAGGCGATCAGCAGCGCGACGAGCGAGGCCAGGTGCAGCCACACGCGCACGGCCAGCGGCATCTTCTGCACCAGCACGTCGATGCGCACGTGGCCGCGCTCGAACAGCGTGCCCGCCAGCCCCCAGCTCATGCCGATGGCCATCAGGTAGCCGGTGACCTCGGTGGTGGCCTCGGTGGAGAAGCCCAGCAGCCGCCGCGCGGCGATGTCGAAGCAGATCAGCAGCGTGATCACCAGGTAGCACCAGCCGGCGATGGTCATCGCCTTGGCGCTCACCCATTCGAGCGTGCGGAACATCACTTGGCCGTGTAGGTGATGCCGGTGATCGGCGCGATCACCTGGGCGTAGGTCGTGGCGCAACGCTCGCCGCAGCGCTTGATCCAGCCGGGCAGCACGTCGTCGGCCACGTGCTTCTGCAGCGCGGCGGCGACGCCCGGCTCGGCTTTGGCCTCGACCATCGGCTTCTTCATCAGCGTGTGCAGCTTGCAGCCGTCGGCGCGGCCGACGTTGCAGGCGACGCCGTCGTTGGTGGCCTCCAGGCCGAGCTTCCACTGCGCTTCCTGCACCTCGCCCATGGTCTTCTCGAACTGGGCGCGGATGGCCGGATCGAGCTTGTTCCACCAGGCCAGGTTGACGAAGTAGCCCGAGGTCGACCACGACAGCGGCAGCGTGTAGAGGTGCGTCGTGACCTCCGGCCACTTCACGCCGTTGCCCGAACCGGCGCCGGTGATGCCGCAGTCGACCGTGCCGCGCTCCAGCGCCGTGTAGACCTCGCCGAAGGCCAGCGAGACCGGCTGGCCGCCGAGCGACTTGATGAGGTCGGAGGACGACGGGCCGTTGGTGCGCACCTTCAGGCCCTTGAGGTCGGCCAGGCTCGCCACCGGCTTGCGGCAGAACAGCATCTGGCCGGAGAACGGGTAGGTCGCCACCAGCTTGATGCCCAGGCGCTCCAGGTCCTTGTTGGCCACCGGCACCATCGCGTCGGCCACCTTGCGGGCCTGGGCGATGTCGGCGTTCATGCCCGCGAGGTCGACGCCGTCGAGCATCGGCACGTCGCCCGAGACGGTGGTCAGCGGCGCGGCGGCGATGTCGACCTGGCCCGAGCGCACCAGGCGCAGCACCTCGGGGCCGTTGACGTTGCGCTCCGGCCAGGACGACAGCGTCACCTCGACCCGGCCACCGGTGGCCTTGGCCATGCCGTCGCGCAGCAGCGGCTGGTCGACCCGCGTGTACTGCGGCAGGTTCGGCGAGACCTGCGTGATCGCCTGCACGGCGACCTTGGGGCCGGCCGGCACCTGCGCGGCGGCGGGGCCCGACAGCAGCAGGGCCGCGGCGGCGCTCACGGACGCGACGACGGCGAGGGAAGACGGGAAGCGCTTCATGGATGGACTCCTGGGGGGACGAAAGGCGGATGGGAAAAGCAAGCGGAAAGAGACGGGGCGACCGCGACCGTCGGCGGACGGTGGCGCTAGAAGCTGGCGATGCGGTGGTTGAGCAGGTCCGTGACCAGCATGCAGCCGGGCGCGTGCGTGATGCACAGCGGCGGCTTCGCGGCCATCACCACCGACTGCGGCGTCACGCCGCAGGCCCAGAAGACGGGCAGCTCGTCGTCGCGCACGTCGACCGGCTCGCCGAAATCCGGTGCGCCGAGGTCGGCGATGCCGATCAGGTCGGGCCGCCCGATGTGCACCGGCGCGCCGTGCACCTGGGGAAAGCGCGAGGTGACCTGCACCGCCCGGATGGCGTCGGCCGCGTTCATCGGCCGCATCGACACCACCAGCGGGCCCTGGAAGATGCCCGCCGGCGCGGTCGGCACGCTCGTGCGGTACATGGCGACGTTGCGGCCCTCGGCCACGTGGCGCAGCGGCACGCCGGCCTCGAGCAGCGCCTCCTCGAACGAGAACGAGCAGCCGATCACGAAGCTCACCAGGTCGTCGCGCCACAGGGCGGCGATGTCCGTCGGCTCGTCGACCAGCACGCCGTCGCGCCAGACCCGATAGCGCGGCAGGTCGCTGCGGATGTCGATGCCCGCGCCCAGTCCGGGCAGCGCCGGATCGCCCGGTTCCGACACCGCCAGCAGCGGGCAGGACTTGGGATTGCGCTGGCAGAAGCGCAGGAAATCGTCGGCCTGCGCCTTCGGCAGGATCGCGAGGTTGCCCTGCACGTGGCCCGGCGCCATGCCGGCGGTGTGGCCGTCGTGACGGCCCTGGCGCATCAGCGCGCGGGCGGCGCGGCCGGTGGGCGCGAGCGCGGCCAGGGAAGCGGTGGCGGTGGCGGTAGCGGTGTTCATGCGTAGTACTGGAATTCGAGCAGCACGCAGCCCGCGCGTGAGACGAAGGGGCCGTGCACCGCGCCGGGTGGGCGGCAGGCGAAGGTGTAGGCGCCGAATGCCTCGCCGCCCTCGCCTTCGGCGTCGCAGCCGACCACCAGTTCACCCTCGACGATGAAGACTTCCTCGTGGAAATCGTGGACCACCGGCCGATCGATCAGCGCCCCGGCCGACCAGCGCGCGAGCCGCGTGCGCGAGCCGGTGCCGGCGGCCGCGTCGAGGTCGTCGGCCAGCACGATCTCCTCGATGCGGCCGGCCGAGCACGCCACCGGGGACCAGGCGGTGGCGGCGTCGTCGGGACGGATCGCGAAGAACTCGCGATGTCGCTTGGCGGTCATGGAACGTTGCATGGCGCGCAGTGTTGTCGCGCCCGTCCGCAGGGTCAAACGGGAAATTCTTTCGATGACCGATAGGGTTTCGTGATGCACGGCCGTGGCGCACCGGACCGCCCCATCATCGGGCGCGCGTGGGCCGGATCAGGGCGCGCGCGCGTCGTCGCGACAGGTCGCGAGGAACCGGTCGCAGGTCGTCTGCGCCATGCCGACCAGCGCTTCGGCCAGCGGCGAGGCGGGTTCCAGCCGCATGCTGGCGACCAGCGGCAGCGCCAGGGGCGCCGGGTCGACGTCGAGCACCACCAGGCGGCCTTCGCCCACGTCCTTCTGGATCACCGCCAGCGGCAGCAGCGCCGTGCCGAAGCCCGTGCGCGCCAGGTCGACCATGGCGCCGAGCGAGGAGAAATAGCTCACCCGCAGGTTCGTGCAGCCGCTCGCGTTCTGCGCGATGTTGCGGTAGACGCTCGACTCCCGGTTGAAGGAGATGATCGGCTGCTCCGCGAGGTCGGCGAAGGACAGCCGGCTGCGCGACGGGAACTTCAGCGCCAGCGACGGACTGGTGACCCAGCGCATCGCGAGGTTGGCGATGCGGCGGTTGTCGATGAAACCCTGCGTGATCTCCTCCGACAGGATCGCGCAGTCCAGGGTGCCGCGCAGCAGGTCGTCGCGCAGCCGCGGCGTGATGTCGGAGACCAGCTCCAGGGTGGTGTTGGGATATTTTTCGGCGAAACGCGAGAACAGCTCGGGCAACCAGGTATGGGCGACGGTCTCGATGACCCCGATGCGCAGCATGCCGGAGAAGACGTCGGTCTGCCCCATCGCGGCGATCATGCGCGCCTGCAGCTCGATCATGCGTTCCGCATGGGGCATGAGCTCGGTGCCGTGGTAGGTGAGCAGCACGCTGCGGTGCTCCCGGTCGAACAGCCGCACACCGAACTGGGCCTCCAGCGTCGCGATGCGGCTGGAGATGCCGGCCTGGGTCGTGTGCATCTTCTCGGCGGCGGCCTTGAAGCTGCCCAGCTTGGCGACCCAGACGAAAGCCTCGAGAAAGCGCACGTTCATGCGCGCAGTCTATCGAGACGGAAACGCGCGGGCGGCACGTCGGCGGCGCACGCGCCGCGCGCGCTGGCGCTAGTCGGCCCGTGCCGCCGGCCGTGCCCGCACGTCGGTCACGTCGTCGGCGCGGCCGAGCGCGACGGGACTGCGCGCCGATTCGCCCCGCGCGCGGGCACCCACCACGTCCGCCGCGCTGGGCGCGGCGGCGCGGCCCGCGGCACGGAATCGCTCGAAGCCGGTGCGCGGATCGAAACGCCCGGCCATGGCGGCCCAGGGCGACACCGGCTTGCCGGTCAGGCGCGCCCAGCCGTAGCGCAGCCCCCAGACCGCGGCCAGCACCGCCACCAGGAACAACAGGCCCGTCGCCACGATCAGGCCCAGGAGAAACAGAACGACGCGAATGAAAAAGTTCATCATCGGCATTAGGCCCGCGCACCGTTCGATGGTTCCCCTCCCCGCGTGAACGTGAACTGCCCCGGCGACTGGATCGGATCGGTGGCCACGTGGATCGTGTCCTTCGGTGCGAAGCTGCCGTCGAGCAGCAGCTTGGACAACGGGTTCTCGATGCGCTGCTGGATCGCCCGCTTGAGCGGCCGCGCGCCGAACACCGGGTCGAAGCCGACCTTGGCGATCTCCGCCAGCGCCGGCGCCGACACGTCCAGGAACAGGTCCATCTTCGCGAGCCGCGCCTGCAGCACCTTCAGCTGGATCGCCGCGATCGACTCGATGTTCTTCGCGTCGAGCGCGTGGAACACCACCGTCTCGTCGATGCGGTTGAGGAATTCCGGGCGGAAGTAGTTCTTCAGCTCGTCCCACACCGCTTCCTTGATCTCCTCGGCCGGCTGGCCGACCATCGACTGGATGATGGGCGAGCCGATGTTGCTGGTCATGACGATCACGGTGTTCTTGAAGTCGACCGTGCGGCCCTGGCCGTCGGTCAGGCGGCCGTCGTCGAGCACCTGCAGCAGCACGTTGAAGACGTCCGGATGGGCCTTCTCCACCTCGTCGAGCAGCACCACGCTGTAGGGCTTGCGCCGCACCGCCTCGGTCAGGTAGCCGCCCTCCTCGTAGCCGACGTAGCCCGGCGGCGCGCCGATCAGCCGCGCGACCGAATGCTTCTCCATGAACTCGCTCATGTCGATGCGGATCAGGTGGTCCTCGCTGTCGAACAGGAAACCGGCCAGCGTCTTGCACAACTCGGTCTTGCCCACGCCCGTGGGGCCGAGGAACAGGAAGGAGCCGGTCGGCCGGTTCGGGTCGGACAGGCCCGAGCGCGAGCGGCGGATGGCGTTGGACACGGCGGAGATCGCCTCGTCCTGTCCCACCACGCGCTCGTGCAGCTTGCCTTCCATCTGCAGCAGCTTCTCCTTCTCGCCCTGCATCATCTTGGCCACCGGGATGCCGGTGGCACGGCTGACCACCTCGGCGATCTCCTCGGCGCCCACCTGCGTGCGCAGCAGCGTCGGCTTGCTGGACTTGCCCTTGTCGGCCTCGGCGTCCTGCGCCTCCCTCAGACGCTTCTCCAGGGTCGGCAGCTGCCCGTACTGCAGCTCGGCCACCTTGTTGAAGTCACCCTTGCGCGTGAACTCCTCGATCTGGAACTTGAGCTTGTCGATCTCGCCGCGCACGTCGGCCGAGCCCTGGGCCTGGGCCTTCTCGGCCTGCCAGATCTCGTCGTAGTCGGCGATCTCCTTCTGCAGCGCCGTCACCTCCTCCTCGATCAGCGCGAAGCGCTTCTGCGAGGCGTCGTCCTTCTCGCGGCGCACCGCCTCGCGCTCGATCTGCAGCTGGATCAGGCGGCGGTCGAGCCGGTCCATCACCTCCGGCTTGGAGTCCATCTCGATCTTGATCTTGGCCGCCGCCTCGTCGATCAGGTCGATGGCCTTGTCGGGCAGGAAGCGGTCGGTGATGTAGCGGTCGCTCAGTTCGGCCGCGGCCACGATGGCCGGGTCGGTGATGTCCACGCCATGGTGGACCTCGTACTTCTCCTGCAGGCCGCGCAGGATCGCGATGGTCGCCTCCACGCTGGGTTCGCCCACCAGGATCTTCTGGAAGCGGCGTTCCAGCGCGGCGTCCTTCTCGATGTACTTGCGGTACTCGTCGAGCGTGGTGGCGCCCACGCAATGCAGCTCGCCGCGCGCGAGCGCCGGTTTGAGCATGTTGCCCGCGTCCATCGCGCCCTCGGCCTTGCCGGCGCCCACCATGGTGTGGAGTTCGTCGATGAAGACGATGGTCCGGCCCTCGTCCTTGGCCAGTTCGTTGAGCACCGTCTTCAGGCGCTCCTCGAAGTCGCCGCGGAACTTGGCACCGGCCAGCAGGGCGGCCATGTCGAGCGACAGCACGCGCTTGCCCTTGAGCGATTCGGGCACCTCGCCGGCGACGATGCGCTGCGCCAGGCCCTCGACGATGGCGGTCTTGCCCACACCGGGCTCGCCGATGAGCACGGGGTTGTTCTTGGTGCGGCGTTGCAGCACCTGGATGGCGCGGCGGATCTCCTCGTCGCGGCCGATGACGGGGTCGAGCTTGCCGCGGCGGGCGCGCTCGGTGAGGTCCATGGTGTATTTCTTCAGGGCCTCGCGCTGGCCCTCGGCATCGGCGCTGTCGACGCCCTGGCCGCCGCGCACGGCGTCGATGGCGGCCTCGAGCGACCGGCGCGTCAGCCCCTGGCCGCGCGCGAGTTCGCCGATGTCGGCCTTGCTGTCGGCGAGCGCCAGCAGGAAGAGTTCACCGGCGATGAACTGGTCCTTGCGCTTGATGGCTTCCTTCTCGGTCGCCTGCAGCAGCCGGTTGAGTTCGGGGCCGACCTGCACGGCCTCGCCGCCCTGGACGTGCGGCAGCTTCTTGATCGCGGCCTCGGCGGCCTGCGACAGGCCGCCGACGTTGACGCCGGCGCGCTCGAGCAGCGCGCGCGGTCCGTCCTCCTGCCGCAGCATCGCCGCGAGCAGGTGGGCCGGCTCGATGTAGGCGTTGTCATTGCCCAGGGCGAGCGACTGGGCGTCGACGAGGGCTTCCTGGAATTTGGTGGTGAGTTTGTCTTGGCGCATGGCGAATGTTTCCTTGGCTCGAAAATAGGACCATGGCGCGGCGATTCAAGGGCCGGCCGGGCGACGCGCCGGCTCCGGCGCCGGTCCGGGCACGATCCTGCGCGCGGCGCGCTCCCCGATTTCCACACTTTCTGAAGCGGACACACATGACATCGACGATGCGGATTCCTTCTTCACGGCGCGGCATCCTGGCAGCCGGCCTGGGCGGCCTCGCGGCCCTGACGCCGGCGACGGGCACGGTCGGTGCCCTGGCGGCCCTGGCCACCGGCGCGGCGCGCGCCCAGGGCGGCGGCGCGCCCATCCGCCTGCTGGTGGGTTTCCCGGCCGGCGCCGGCAGCGACGCCATCGCGCGGGCACTGGGGGAGAAGCTCAAGGACGAACTCGGCGTGCCGGTGGTGGTGGAGAACCGCGCCGGCGCCGGCGGCCAGATCGCCGCCCAGGCGCTCAGGGCCGCGCCGGCCGACGGCCACACCCTGCTGCTCACGCACGACCACACGATCTCGATCCTGCCGCAGGTGGTGCGGAATCCGGGCTTCGATCCGGCGGCCGACTTCGTGCCGGTGGCGGGCTTCGCGAGCTTCGCCAACGTGCTGGCCGTCTCGGGCGGCACGCCGGCGCGCAGCCTCGACGAGTACGTCGCCTGGGTTCGGAACCGGCGCGGCGGGCGCGACACCATCGGCGTCCCGGCGCCGGCGTCGATCCCCGAGTTCCTGGTGCGGATGATCGCCGACCGGACGCGGCTGGACATCCAGGCCGCGCCCTACCGCGGCAGCGCGCCGATGATGGCCGACATGCTGGGCAACCAGATCGGCGCGGGCATCGCATCGGTGCCGGACTTCATCGAGAACCACCGTGCCGGCAAGGTCCGCATCGTCGCCGCCATCGGCGCGAAGCGCCAGGCGCTGCTGCCGCAGGTGCCGACCTTCGACGAACTCGGCTTCGCCAACCTCGACGATCTGCCTTACTACGGCATCTTCGCGCCGGTGGGCACGCCGCAGCCGTTCATCGAGCGCTTCGGCGCCGCCCTGGCCAAGGTGCTGGCCCTGCCCGACGTGCGGCAGAAGCTCACCGCGATGGGCCTCGCCGTCGGCTACGAGCCGCAGGGCCAGTTCGCCGGGCGGGTGCGGACGTACACGCAGTCGTGGCAGCGGATCATCCGGGCCAACGGCTTCAGGCCCGCCTGAAGCGCTCCGGCGCCGGCTGGCGCCGTTCAGGCGTTGGACGCCTCGATGCCCCAGCGCGCGAGCGCGGCGTCGTCGGCGACGCGGGCATCGACCCAGCGCGCGCCTTCGGGGGTCTGCTCCTTCTTCCAGAACGGCGCCTGGGTCTTGAGGTAGTCCATCAGGAACTCGCAGGCCCGGAAGCTCTCGCCCCGGTGCGCCGACACGACCGCGACCATCATGATGCGCTCCGTCGGCTGCAGCAGCCCGACGCGATGGACCACGCGGGCGCCGACGATGTCGAAGCGCGCATGGGCCTGGTCGATCATGGCCTCGATCGCCCGCTCGGTCATGCCGGGGTAGTGCTCCAGTTCCATCGAGGCGACGTCGCTGCCGTCGTTGCGGTCGCGCACGGTGCCGACGAAGCTGCAGATGGCGCCCACGCGCGCGTCGGCGCCGTGCAGCGCGTCGATCTCGCGCTGCAGGTCGAAGTCGTCGGCCTGGACCGAGACGCGTGGCGTGCGGGCGTCGGCGTGCACGCTCAGCCTCCGGTGACGGGCGGGAAGAAGGCGATCTCCGCGCCGTCGTCCAGCGCCGCGTCCTCCCGGCTCATGACCTGGTCGCGCGCCATGCGCACGGCCTTGCCGCGCGCGAGGGCCGTGGCGTGCGCGCCGCCGCGCGCGATGAGTTCGTCGCGCAGGCCGGCGAGCGTCGCGGCCTCGGTCCGCACGGTCTCGCCACTGCCCAGGGCTTCGCGCACGGAGGCGAAATAGCGGATTCGGATGGTTTTCATGGCGATCGGAGGAATCGGGTCGTCGTTCGTCGGCGGGCACGACCGGCGGATCAGGCCAGCAGGGCGTCGAACGGGATGAACCGCACGGTGTCGCCGCGCCGGAACGGCTGGCCGGCGGGCGTGTCGATCACGCCGTCGCCCCAGACCATCGAGGTCAGCACGCCGGAACCCTGGTTGCGAAAGAGGTCGAGCCCGCCCGCCGCGTTGCGTCGTGCCCGCAGGAACTCGCGGCGCCGGTCGGCGCGCGGCCAGTCGGCATCGACGCGCATCGGCACGGCCGGCGGCGCCACGTGGTCGACGCCCTGCAGGCGCAGCACGAAAGGCCGCACCAGCAGGAGGAAGGTCATGAAGCTCGACACCGGATTGCCCGGCAGGCCGGTGACGTGCGCGTCGCCGATGCGGCCGTACGCGAACGGCTTGCCGGGCTTGATCGCCAGCGACCACAGCGAGAGTTCGCCGAGCGACTCGATCGCGACGCGGATGTGGTCCTCCTCGCCGACGGAGACGCCACCCGTGGTAACGATCAGGTCGTTCGAAGCCGCCGCCGTGCGCAGGGCCTCGGTGGTGGCGTCGAGCCGGTCGGGCACCAGGCCCAGGTCGTCGACCGTGCAGCCCAGGCGCGTGAGCAGGGCCCGCATGAAGAAGCGGTTCGAGTTGTAGATGGTGCCGGGCTTCATGGCCTCGGGCGCGACGTCGCCGGGCATCACCAGTTCGTCGCCGGTCGACAGAAGCGCGACGCGCGGGCGCCGCGTCACACGCAGGCGATCGAGGCCGACGCTGGCCGCCAGCCCGAGCGCGGCGGGATCGAGGCGCAGCCCGCGGGACAACACGACGTCGCCACGGGCGACGTCCTCGCCCGCGCGGCGGATCCACTGGCCGGGCACCGGCGCGCGGCCGATGCGCACGCGGTCGGGGCCGTCGGCGGCGGCGTCTTCCTGCATCACGACCGCGTCGGCGCCCTGCGGAACCGGTGCGCCGGTGAAGATGCGCGCGACGCTGCCGGCCGCGAGCGGCGCGCCGACGCTGCCCGCCGGGATGCGCTGCGACACGGGCAGCACGGCATCGGCCGCGCTGCAGTCGGCACTGCGCACGGCATAGCCGTCCATCGCGCTGTTGTCGTGCGGCGGCACGGTCAGGCCCGAGACCACGTCCTGCGCGAGCACGCGGCCATCGGCCTCGAAGGTCGCGACGTCCTCGGTCGCCGGCAGCGGCACGGCCCGCTCCAGGAGCGTCGCCAGCGCGGTCTCCAGCGGCATCAGGGCGGGTCGCGCGAGGGCAGCGGCCGAGGCGGCGGAGGAAGTCGGTTCAGGCATGGTGGGCAAGCTTGTAGTCGAAGCGGTCCGCCTGCGCGAGCAGCCAGGCCACGACCGCGTCGGCGTCGTTGACATCGAGCACCGGCAGCGCGGTCGGATGCGGCAGGCGGCGCGGTGCGTCCGTGGCGATGGCGACGACGTGGGCGTCCTCGGCATAGTGCGGCGGGCGCGGCGGCGCGTCGGGGGCGGGCTCGCGCCAGACCTCGACCTTGGGCAGGTCGGCGTGGCGGAAACCCTCGACCAGCACCCAGTCGACGCCGGCGTCGAGTTCCGCGATCAGGTCGTGCACCGACAGCGCCAGCGGCCGCTCGAATTCGCGGATCAGCGCCAGGCGCCGGTCGGAGGCGACGACGACCTCGAAGGCGCCCGCCTCCCGATGCCGCCAGGTGTCCTTGCCGGGGTGGTCGATGTCGAAGCGATGGTGCGCGTGCTTGACCACCGACACGCGCTGCCCCCGCGCCTTGAGCAGCGGGATGAGGCGCTCGACCAGCGTCGTCTTGCCGGCGCCCGAATAGCCCGCGAAGCCGATGGCCTTCATGCGGCGCGCCCGCCCGTCCGGCTCGACCGGCTCACGCGCTCGCCGCGTCGCAATGCTGCGCGATGTACGCCTTGACGGCCCGCGCGTCGGCGGCGAGCCTGTGCACGCGCTTGGGCAGGGCCTCGATGCCCTCGAACCGCGCCGGGCGGTCCGGCTCGTGGCCGAGGGCCTCGACGATCGTGGCGGCGAACTTGATCGGCAGCGCCGTCTCCAGCACGATCATCGGCACGCCGGGCGCGAGGTGCTCGCGCGCGGCCTTCAGGCCGTCGGCGGTGTGCGTGTCGATCAGCGTGGCGAAGCGCCGGTCGGTGTCGCGGATGGTCGCGAGGCGGTCGGCGTGCGTGCTGCGGCTGCTCGCGAAACCGAAGCGCGTCGCGGCCTCGGCGAAGCGCGGATCGGCGCTCAGGTCGAAGAAGCCGTGGCGGCCGAGCTCGCCCTCGAACAGGTTGCGCGTGAGGGCGCCGTCGCGCCCGAGCAGATCGAAGGCGAAGCGCTCGAAGTTGCTCGCCTTGCTGATGTCCATCGACGGGCTGGAGGTCTCGTGCGTGTCGGCGGCCGAACGCACGCGGTAGACGCCGGTGCGGAAGAACTCGTCGAGCACGTCGTTCTCGTTGGTGGCCACCACCAGCGTGCGGACGGGCAGGCCCATCATGCGCGCGACATGGCCGGCGCAGACGTTGCCGAAGTTGCCCGAGGGCACGGCGAAGCTGACCTGCCGGTCGTTCGACGGCGTGGCCTGGAAGTAGCCCGCGAAGTAGTAGACGACCTGCGCCAGCAGGCGCGCCCAGTTGATCGAATTGACCGTGCCGATGCGGTACTGGCGCTTGAACGGCAGGTCGTTGGAGACCGCCTTCACGATGTCCTGGCAGTCGTCGAACACGCCCTCGATGGCGAGGTTGTGGATGTTGGCGTCCTGCAGGCTGAACATCTGCGCCTGCTGGAACGGGCTCATGCGCCCGTCCGGCGAGGTCATGAAGACGCGGATGCCCTGCTTGCCGCGCATCGCGTACTCGGCCGCGCTGCCGGTGTCGCCGCTGGTGGCGCCGAGGATGTTGAGCGTCTCGCCGCGGCGGCCCAGTTCGTACTCGAACAGGTTGCCCAGCAACTGCATCGCCATGTCCTTGAAGGCCAGGGTCGGGCCGTTGGACAGGGCCTCGAGGTAGGTGCCGTCCTCCAGCTCGCGCAGCGGGACGATCTCGGCGCTGCCGAAGACCTCGGCCGTGTACGTCTTCGCGCACAGGGCGCGCAGATCGTCGGCCGGGATGTCGTCGATGTAGAGCGACAGGATCTCGAAGGCCAGCTCGGCATAGGACAGCGCGCGCCAGCGCCCGAGCGTGGCCGCGTCGACCTGCGGGTAATGCGCCGGCAGGTACAGGCCGCCGTCGGGCGCCAGGCCCTCGAGCAGGATGTCGCAGAAGCGGCGCGGCGTGGCGTCGCCGCGTGTGGAGAGGTAGTGCATCAGCTCAGTTCTTCCTTGCGCAGCCGCACGATCGGCGCGAGCACGGTCGGCAGGGCCTGCAGCTGCGCGATGGCGTCGTCGAGCGTGCCCTCGCGCGTGTCGTGGGTCAGGATGATGACGTCGGTCTGGGTCGAGCCCTCGCCGCCGATCTCGTCGGCCTCGCGCTGGAGCACGGCGTCGATGCTGATGCCGGCCTCGGCGAGCAGGCCGGTGACCTTGGCCAGCACTCCTGCCTCGTCGGCCACGCGCAGGCGCAGGTAGTAGCTCGTGACGACCTCGCGCATCGGCACCACGTCCAGGTGGTCGTTCATGGCGTCGGGGTGGAACGCGAGGTGCGGCACGCGCTGGGCGGCATCGGCCGTGTGCAGGCGCGTGATGTCCACCAGGTCGGCGATCACGGCGCTGGCCGTGGGCTCGCTGCCGGCGCCCTTGCCGTAGTAGAGCGTGGTGCCGACGGCGTCGCCGTGCACCACGACCGCGTTCATCGCGCCCTCGACGTTGGCCAGCAGCCGCTTGGCCGGCACCAGCGCCGGGTGCACGCGCAGCTCGATGCCGCCGGCGGCGCGGCGCGTGATGCCCAGCAGCTTGATGCGGTAGCCCAGCTGCTCGGCGTACCTGATGTCCTGCGCGGCGAGCTTCGTGATGCCCTCGACGTGCGCCTTGTCGAACTGCACCGGCATGCCGAAGGCGATGGCGCTCATCAGCGTGATCTTGTGGGCGGCGTCGACGCCCTCGATGTCGAAGGTCGGGTCGGCCTCCGCGTAGCCCAGGCGCTGCGCCTCCTTGAGCACGGTCGCGAAGTCGAGCCCCTTGTCGCGCATCTCCGAGAGGATGAAGTTGGTGGTGCCGTTGATGATGCCGGCGATCCACTGGATGCGGTTGGCCGTCAGGCCCTCGCGCAGCGCCTTGATGATCGGGATGCCGCCGGCCACGGCCGCCTCGAACGCGACCATCACGCCTTTCTGCTGGGCCGCGGCGAAGATCTCGGTGCCGTGCACGGCCAGCAGCGCCTTGTTGGCCGTCACCACGTGCTTGCCCGCGGCGATGGCCTCGAGCACCAGCTGCCGGGCGATGCCGTAGCCGCCGATCAGCTCCACGACGATCTCGATGCCGGGGTCGGCGATGACCTCGCGCGCATCGGCGACGACGCGCGTGCCCTCGCCCACGGCGGCACGGGCGCGCTCGACGTCGCGGTCGGCCACCATCGTGATCTCGATGCCGCGGCCGGCGCGCCGCTGGATCTCTTCCTGGTTGCGGCGCAGCACCTCGAAGGTGCCGCTGCCGACGGTGCCGATGCCCAGCAGGCCGACTTGGATGGGTTTCATGGATGCAGGAGTCATGTCGAAGGAACGGACGGAACGGGACGGAGGCGGCGAGCGGACCGGCGCGCGCATGGAGGCGGAGGCGAGCGGCGCGGGAAGCGGTTGGGGTGGGGGATGGGGCTCAGGCGACAGCGGCCGTGCGCAGCCGGGCGCGATAGCGTTCCAGGAACTTCGCGATGCGACCGATCGCCTCGCGCAGATCCTCCTCGTGGGGCAGGAAGACGATGCGGAAGTGGTCGGGCGTCCCCCAGTTGAAGCCGGTGCCCTGCACCAGCATCACCTTGGTCTCCTTGAGCAGCTCGAGGAAGAACTGGCGGTCGTCCTCGATCGGGTAGACCTTGGGATCGAGCCGGGGGAACATGTAGAGCGCCGCCGCCGGCTTGACGCAGGTCACGCCCGGGATCGCCGTGATGAGTTCGTAGGCGAGGTCGCGCTGACGGCGCAGGCGGCCGCCCGTGCCCACCAGGTCCTTGATGCTCTGGTAGCCGCCGAGCGCGGTCTGGATCGCCCACTGGCCCGGGACGTTCGCGCACAGGCGCATGTTGGAGAGCATGTTGAGTCCCTCGATGTAGTCGCGCGCCACCTTCTTGTCGCCCGATACCACCAGCCAGCCGGCGCGGTAGCCGCACGAGCGATAGCTCTTGGACAGGGAGTTGAAGGTCAACGTGAGCACGTCGTTGGACAGGCTGGCGATGGCCGTGTGCCGCACGCCGTCGTAGAGCACCTTGTCGTACACCTCGTCGGCGAAGATCACCAGGCCGTGCTCGCGCGCGATGTCGATGATGCCGCGCAGCAGACCCTCGGAATACAGCGCGCCGGTCGGGTTGTTGGGATTGATGACCACGATGCCCTTGGTGCGCGGCGTGACCTTGGCGCGGATGTCGGCGAGGTCGGGCATCCAGCCGTTGTCCTCGTCGCACAGGTAGTGCACCGGACGGCCGCCGGACAGGCTCGTGGAGGCGGTCCACAGCGGGTAGTCGGGCGTCGGCACCAGCAGCTCGTCGCCGTCGTCGAGCAGCGCGTTGGTGGACATGGCGATCAGCTCGCTCGCGCCGTTGCCCAGGTAGATGTCGTCGAGCGTCACGCCCGCGATGCCCTGCTTCTGGGTCTCGTGCATGACGGCCTTGCGCGCCGCGAAGATGCCCTTGCTGTCGGAATAGCCCGCCGACGCCGGCAGGTTGCGGATCATGTCCTGCTGGACTTCCTCGGGGGCATCGAAGCCGAACACGGCGAGGTTGCCGATGTTGAGCTTGATGATCTTCTGGCCCTCTTCCTCCATCTGCTTGGCGGCATCCATGATGGGGCCACGGATGTCGTAGAGCACGTTGGCCAGCTTGGCCGATTTCTTGAGCTGCTTCAAAGTCCCTCCGGGAGCCGCCCACATAGGGGAAAACCTATAATTTGACCACAGTTCCAGCGCGCCCAAATGAAGCTCCAGCCCGACAAATCCGAGGTCCAGACAATCACCGCCTACGGTCCGGGGTGGATCGCGATCAACCACGAACGGTTGGAGACCAGCATGATCGTGGGCTCCGGTGGCGAGCGCCTGACCTGGAACTGCACCGGCTTCGAGACGCTCGGCGCCGAGCACTTCGCCCAGCTGGCCTCGCTGGACGCGGAAATGGTGATCTTCGGCAGCGGCACGCGACTGCGCTTCCCGCATCCGTCATGGCTGCAGCCGCTCATGGCGCGTCGCGTGGGCGTCGAAACCATGGACACGGCAGCGGCCTGCCGCACCTACAACATCCTGGCCGCGGAAGGGCGACGCGTGGTGGCGGCGCTGCTGGTGGAGCGTCCCATGGATGGAATGTGAGAAACATTTGGCGTTAAAATGACAGGCTTGCGACTTGGCGATCCGCCTGCCCGATCCGCCCTCATAAGTGAGCAACGACCAATCCCCCATCGCCCCAGCGGCGCGGCCCCGCGATGGAACCTTACGGAGAAAACAAGTTTCATGGCGATCGTTGTCAACAAACCCATCCCCGAATTCGAATCCACTGCCACCGGTGGCCTGAAGGTCTCGAACACCTCGCACCTCGGACACGTTCTGGTGATGTATTTCTATCCCAAGGACAACACGCCGGGCTGCACCACGGAGGCCATGCAGTTTCGCGATCGGTACAAGGATTTCGTCAAGGCCGGCGCCACCGTCTTCGGCGTGTCGCGCGACAACATGAAGTCGCACGAGGAATTCAAGACCAAGCTTGAATTGCCCTTCGAACTCATCGCCGATACGGAAGAGAAGATGTGCCACATGTTCGGCGTGGTCAAGAACAAGATCATGTACGGCAAGAAGGTCAAGGGCATCGAGCGCAGCACTTTCCTGGTTGGCGCCGATGGCATCCTGAAGGCTGAATGGCGTGGCCTCAAGGTTCCGGGCCATGTCGACGACGTGCTCAAGGCTGTCAAGGCACTGAAGAAACCCGCCTGATCCCGTGCCCTGCCCGGGGTGGGCGCGATGTGCATAATGACTTTATGCCTTTGAGCGCCACGACTGCATTCTCCGAACAAAGCCGCTCTGGTTTCCAGGCGGCTTTTTCGCTTTCTGGTCCTTTTCATTTCGCGAGCAGAACGACTCATGCCCTTGCCTCCCGCACCCACGAAACGCGCCGCTCTTCTGTCACCCGACGCCATCGAGACATCCACGCGTTCTCCGCACAAGACTTCGCGGCGCGGCAACGGCGCGCGAGCCATTGAGGAAGTCCGTTCCGACGATCCGCGCAACCTCGCCCTGCCCGACCGGCAGGCACCCACCGAAGACGATCGCGACGGCATGGCCATGGCGGTCGCGTCGACCACACCGCGTGCCTTCGGCCATGTGATGGGTGCCGAACCGGCACAACAGGTCGAGACCAAGTCGCGTCCGGCACCTCAGCCGGCGATGGCCACCGACGCCGTCGACGAGGAGCCCGCCGCAACCGGCGTGGAATCGACCGACGTGCAGCCACAGGAGCGCACCACGGCACGTGGCGCTTCGCGCAGGCGCAACAGCCGCGCGGCAGGCCCGACACCGGTGACGACGGAAGCGTCGCAAGCGCCGGCGGTCGCCGAAGCCCTCCAGGCACGCGCCCCGGCACCGAGTCTGCCCGAGCCTTCGTCCGCGCCGGCACCCACGACGCGTGCGCGCGTGGAACGCGGCAACGCACCGGATCCCGCCCGCTCGCGTCGCACGGCGCGCCAGGGCGGCGCCTCCAAACTCTTCGTGCTCGACACGAACGTGCTCCTGCACGACCCGATGTGCCTGTTCCGTTTCGAGGAGCACGACGTCTTCCTGCCGATGATCGTGCTGGAGGAACTCGACGGCCACAAGAAGGGCACCACGGAAGTCGCGCGCAACGGCCGCCAGACCAGCCGCACGCTCGACGCCCTTGCCGGTGCGCAGGGTGCGGACATCGCCAAGGGGCTGAAGCTCGACACCACCGGTCATCGCGAGGCCGGTGGAAAGTTGTTCTTCCAGACCTCGCCGCTGGACTATTCGTTGCCCACCAGCCTGCCGCAAGGCAAGGCGGACAACCAGATCCTCGGCGTGGTCCAGGCCTTGAGCGAACTCCATGCCGAAGACCGCCCGGGCCATCCCAGGCGCGACGTGGTGCTGGTGTCCAAGGACATCAACATGCGCGTCAAGGCGCGTGCGCTGGGCCTGGCCACCGATGACTACCAGAACGACAAGACGCTGGAGGACGGCGACCTGCTCTATGCCGGTTCGCTGGCCCTGCCACCGGACTTTTGGACACGCCAGAGCAAGACCGTCGAAAGCTGGCAGAGCGGCAGCAGCACGTTCTACCGCATCAGCGGACCGATCGTGCCGAGTCTGCACATCAACCAGTTCGTGTTCTTCGAGGCACCGGGCGAGCCGAGCATGTACGCACGCGTGACCGAGATCCGCGACAAGACGGCGGTGCTCAAGACGCTCAAGGACTATGGCTCGGCCAAGAACGCCGTCTGGGGAGTGGCGACGAAGAACCGCGAGCAGAACTTCGCCATGAACGTGCTGATGGACCCGGACATCGACTTCGTCACGCTCGCCGGCACGGCCGGTACCGGCAAGACGCTGATGGCCCTGGCCTCGGGCCTGACCCAGGTGCTCGACGATCGCCGCTACACCGAGATCATCATGACGCGCGCGACCGTGAGCGTGGGCGAGGACATCGGCTTCCTGCCCGGCACCGAGGAAGAGAAGATGGGCCCATGGATGGGCGCGCTCGACGACAACCTCGAATTCCTCGCCAAGGGTGACGGCGGCGGTGCCGGCGAATGGGGGCGTGCCGCCACCAACGAGTTGATCCGCAGCCGCATCAAGATCAAGAGCATGAACTTCATGCGAGGACGCACCTTCCTGAACAAGTACGTGATCATCGACGAGGCTCAGAACCTGACCCCGAAGCAGATGAAGACACTCATCACGCGCGCCGGACCAGGCACCAAGATCATCTGCATGGGCAACTTGGCGCAGATCGACACGCCCTACCTCACGGAGGGCTCGTCGGGCCTGACTTTCGCGGTCGACAAGTTCAAGGGTTGGCCGCACAGCGGGCACATCACGCTGGCGCGCGGCGAGCGTTCGCGGCTGGCGGACTTCGCAAGCGAAGTGCTCTAGTCACGCCCGAGCCGACGCCGGCTCGCACGGAACGAAGCCCGCGTGTCGCCAGACATCGCGGGCTTTTTTCCACCTTGCGCCGCTTGCCGGGCGCCCTGCGCGGACCCCGTCAGTATTCGCTGCCGTAACTGCCGCTGGCCAGGCTCTCGAACTTGGTGATGGGTTTCAGGAACGCGAGCTTGACGGTGCCCGTGGGGCCGTTGCGCTGCTTGCTGATGATGACCTCGGCGACCCCGGGCTCCTTGGAGTCCTTGTTGTAGTAGTCGTCGCGATAGATGAACATGATCACGTCGGCGTCTTGCTCGATGGCGCCGGACTCGCGCAGGTCGCTCATCATGGGACGCTTGTCGGTGCGGCTCTCGACGCCACGACTGAGCTGGGACAACGCGATCACCGGGCACTTCAATTCCTTCGCCAGCATCTTGAGACCGCGCGAGATCTCGCCGACCGCCGTGGCGCGGTTCTCGTCATTCATGCTGGTCGACACGCTCATGAGCTGCAGATAATCGACCACGATCAGGCCGAGTTGTCCGCAGGTGCGCGACAGTCGCCGGGCGTTCGCGCGCAGTTCGCTCGTCGTGAGACCGGGTGTCTCGTCGATGTGCAGCGAGATGTTGCGCAGCTTCTCGATGGCTTCGGTCAGGCGAGGCCATTCCTCATCGGTCAGCTTGCCGGTGCGAAGGTGGGTCTGATCGATGCGGCCGATCGAGCCGACGATCCGCACGGCGAGTTGCGACGCCCCCATCTCCATCGAGAAGACCGCCACGGGCAGGCCTTCGTTGAGCGCGACATGCTCCGCGATGTTGATCGCGAGCGCGGTCTTGCCCATCGAGGGTCGCGCCGCCAGCACCACCATGTCACCGGCCTGGAAGCCCGAGGTCATGCGGTCGAGATCGATGAACCCCGTGGGCACGCCCGTGATGTCGTTTGGGTTGTCGGCCATTTCGGTCACGCGGTCGAGCAGGTCCACCACCAGGGAATCCATGCCCTGGAAGCCCTGCTTCATCCGCGAGCCCTCCTCACCGATGTTGAAGATCTTCTGCTCGGCCTCGTCGAGGATCTTGTCGACCGCCTTGCCCTGGGTGTTGAAGGCGTTGGTGGCGATCTCGTCAGCCGCCGATACCAGCTTGCGCAGGATCGAACGCTCCCGCACGATCTCCGCGTAGCGCCGGATGTTGCTCGCGCTCGGCACGTACTGGGCGAGCGAGTTGAGGTACATCAGGCCGCCGGTCTCCTCGGACTTTCCGAGGTTCTTCAACTGCTCGAAGACCGTGATCACGTCGGCCGGCTTGGAGGCGTTGATCAGCGCACCGATGGCCGCGTAGATCAGCTTGTGCTCGAAACGATAGAAATCGCCGTCCACCAGCAGATCGCCCATGCGATCCCACGCGCCGTTGTCGAGCAGCAAACCACCCAGCACGCTCGACTCCGCCTCGATCGAATGCGGTGGAATGCGCAACTGGGCGACCTGACGGTCGTTCGACGAATCGTTCTCGGCGTGGGAAAAGACAGCGGACATGGAATCCTTGAGGGCAGGCAGCCTTCGATGCTACGGCGCGCAGGTGCCAGCGTCACGGGATAACGCTGTGGATAAGCGGTGGCTTTCCGGTGCACAGCGCGGGATGGTCCGACCGCAGTTCAAAAAAACAAAACCGCCCGAAGGCGGTTTGGTGAGGAGACGACACACGGATCGACCGCCCCGCCTCCCGGTTCGACGGGCCCACGGGCACCATCGAACAGGACGATCAGGCGGTTTCGCCGTAGACCGTCACGGTGATGTCGACGACCACGTCGGTGTGCAGCGAAACGCTGACCGTGCTGTCGCCCGTGACCTTGATCGGGCCGTTGGGCAGGCGGACCTGCGACTTCACGACCTTGTAGCCTTGCTTGTTGAGCTCGTCAGCCACGTCATGGTTGGTGACGGAACCGAACAGGCGGCCGTCGACGCCGGCCTTCTGCGTGATCTTGACGCTGGTGCCGGCGAGCTTCTCGCCCTGGGCTTGCGACTCGGCGAGCTTGGCAGCGGCGGCTTTCTCGAGTTCGACGCGCTTGGCTTCGAATTCCGCCTTGTTCGCTTCGGTGGCGCGGCGTGCGCGGCCCGAGGGAATCAGGAAATTGCGTGCGTAACCGTCCTTGACCTTCACGATCTCGCCGAGCGAGCCGAGGTTGACGACCTTGTCCAGAAGAATGACTTGCATGATGGTGCTTTCTTTCTCAGACGCGATGCTGGTCGCTGTACGGCACCATCGCGAGGAAGCGTGCGCGCTTGATCGCGGTGTTGAGCTGACGCTGATAGATCGCGCGCGTGCCGGTCAGGCGGGCGGGAATGATCTTGCCGTTCTCGCCGATGAAGTCGCGCAGGGTGTCGATGTCCTTGTAGTCGATCTCTTCGACGCCAGCGACGGTGAAGCGGCAGAAGCGCTTGCGCTTGAACAGCAGCGACTGGGTGTTGCGCTTCGGGCGCTTGTCTTTGTTGAATTTCTTGAACGTGGCCATTTCTGGACCTCTCTTCGAAAATTAATCTTGCTGAAAATCCTGGATGTTCATCACGGGATGCTTGGCGTTGCCCGGTGTCGCGAGGAATCCCCGGAAACACCAATGACTGCCCATGGTCTGTCTTGCGAGTCGTTCGGCCACTGCACCGAACGCGACGGCCTTGAGGACCGTCTTTACCTGCCGGGATTTTCCGGCTTCATCGAGGGTCGACTCGTGTTCGAGCCGCAGGTCGATGGCCGGCAAGCCGGCTGGGGTGAATCGCAAGACACCGAGTTCAGCGACGCAGGCGGTCAGCAGGAGCTGATTGATCGCCGTGGACGCCGCCGCGCTCGTCACATGCTCAGTTGTTGCTGTTGTTGGCAGCGGCGTACTCTGCCTGCTGGGCCTTGCGGGCTTCTTCGCGCTCGACCGTCTTCATCATGGACGACGGGCCGGTGTCGGCCTTCTTCTTGACCACGGTGAGGTGGCGCAGCACGGCGTCGTTGAACTTGAAGGCATGCTCGAGTTCAGCCATCACGGCCTGCTCGGCCTCGATGTTGACGCACAGATAGTGCGCCTTGCTGAGCTTGTTGATCTGGTAGGCCAACTGACGGCGGCCCCAGTCTTCCACGCGATGAACCTTGCCGCCACCCGTGGTGATCAGGCCCTTGTAGCGTTCCAGCATGGCCGGAACCTGCTCGCTCTGATCCGGATGGATCAGCAAAATGATTTCGTAGTGACGCATTGGCGCTCCTTGTGGATCTTCCGAAGAAGGATTGAAGCCACCCGCAGCGTCGGCGCGGTGTGGCAAGGCAAAGCCGGCGATTATAGCGCGCCAGCAGAGTCGCTGGGTTTCAGCGCTTGGAAAGCTGCTGCCAGGTGTCGATCACGCTGTCGGGATTCAGCGAGATCGACTCGATGCCCTGGTCGGCCAGCCACAACGCGAAGTCGGGATGGTCGCTCGGGCCTTGGCCGCAGATGCCGACGTACTTGCCCTTGGACTTGCAAGCCGTGATGGCGCGGCTGAGCATCGCCTTGACGGCCGGATCGCGCTCGTCGAAATCGGCGGCCAGCAGTTCGAGACCGGAGTCGCGGTCCAGGCCCAGCGTGAGCTGCGTCAGGTCGTTCGATCCGATCGAGAAACCATCGAAGAATTCCAGGAACTCGTCGGCCAGGATGGCGTTGCTGGGCACTTCGCACATCATGATGATCTTGAGTTCGTTGGCGCCGCGCTGGAGGCCCTGCTCGGCTAGCAGGCCGGTGACGCGCTCGGCCTGCTTCAGGGTGCGCACGAACGGCACCATGATCTGCACGTTGGTCAGGCCCATGTCGTTGCGCACGCGCTTGAGTGCCTCGCACTCCATCAGGAACGCCTCGCGGAACTCCTCGCTCACGTAGCGCGCCGCGCCACGGAAACCGAGCATCGGGTTTTCTTCTTCCGGCTCGTAGCGGCTGCCGCCGATCAGCTTGCGGTATTCATTGGACTTGAAGTCCGACAGGCGAACGATCACCGGCTTGGGCCAGAAGGCCGCGGCGATGGTGGCAATGCCTTCGGCCACCTTGTCCACGTAGAAGGCGCGCGGCGAGGCGTGGCCACGGGCCACCGACTCGACCGCCTTCTTCAGGTCGGCATCGACGTTCGGGTAGTCGAGGATCGCCTTGGGGTGCACGCCGATGTTGTTGTTGATGATGAATTCCAGGCGCGCCAGGCCGACGCCGTGGTTGGGCAGCTGCGCGAAGTCGAAGGCCAACTGGGGGTTGCCGACGTTCATCATGATCTTCAGGTCGATCGGCGCCATCTCGCCGCGCACGACCTCGGTCACCTCGGTTTCCAGCAGGCCGTCGTAGATGAAACCGGTGTCGCCTTCGGCGCAGCTCACGGTGACGAGCGTGCCCTCCTTGAGCAGGTCGGTGGCGTCGCCGCAGCCGACCACCGCCGGAATCCCGAGCTCGCGCGCGATGATGGCCGCATGGCAGGTGCGTCCACCACGGTTGGTCACGATGGCGCTGGCGCGCTTCATGACGGGCTCCCAGTTCGGATCGGTCATGTCGGTGACGAGCACGTCGCCGGCCTGGACCTTGTCCATCTCGCTGATGTTGTAGACCAGGCGCACGGGGCCGGTCCCGATCTTCTGACCGATCGCGCGACCTTCGGCCAGCACGGTGCCGCGACCCAGTAGCTTGTAGCGCTGCTCGGGCTTGCCCTGCTGCTGGCTCTTCACCGTCTCGGGACGTGCCTGCAGGATGTAGAGGTGGCCGTCGGTGCCGTCCTTGCCCCATTCGATGTCCATCGGGCGACCGTAGTGCTCCTCGATGACCAGCGCGTACTTCGCCAGTTGTTCGACATCGGCGTCGGACAGCGAATAGCGGTTGCGCTGCTCGGTCTTGACGTCGGTGGTCTTCACGAGCTTGCCGGTCGCGGCCTTCTCCTCGGGCGTCGCGAACTCCATCTGGATCAGCTTGGAGCCGAGGTTGCGGCGGATGACCGCGCGCTTGCCGGCCTTGAGCGTCTGCTTGTGGACATAGAACTCGTCCGGGTTGACGGCACCCTGCACCACCGTCTCGCCCAAGCCATAGCTGGACGTGATGAAGACGACGTCCTCGAAGCCCGACTCGGTGTCGATGGTGAACATCACGCCGGCGGCACCCAGGTCGGAACGCACCATGCGCTGGACGCCGGCCGACAGGGCCACCACGTCGTGCGCGAAGCCCTTGTGCACGCGGTAGCTGATGGCGCGGTCGTTGTAGAGGGAAGCAAAGACCTCCTTCATCTTGTGCAGGACGTCGTCGATGCCCACGACGTTCAGGAAGGTCTCCTGCTGGCCGGCGAAGGAAGCGTCGGGCAGGTCCTCGGCCGTGGCCGACGAGCGCACGGCGAACGAGGCGGCGGGGTTGCCGGCGCTCAGCGTGGCGAAGGCGTCGCCGATGGCCTGCTGCAGGTCGGCGGGAAAGGGCTGGGCCTCGACCATGCCCCGGATTTCGGCGCCGGCGACGGCCAGGGCGCGCACGTCCTCGGTGTCGAGTGCGGCCAGGCGCTTGCTGATTCGATCGGCCAGACCGTCATGGGCCAGGAACTCGCGGAACGCATGGGCCGTGGTGGCGAAACCCGTGGGCACGCGAACGCCCTGGGGCAGCTGCGAGATCATCTCGCCGAGGCTGGCGTTCTTGCCGCCGACCGACTCGACGTCGGTCATCCTCAATTGTTCAAACGGTACGACCAGGGCGGTCGCTTCGAAGAGTGCAGACATGGGAAGCTCCAGAAGTTGAAAACGTGGCTGCATGCCGGGCGTCCCGCACGATCGTTGTCGTTGCTTTGGGTGCAGGGGCGCAGGGCATGGAGAAAAATGGGGTGTGGGACCGGGGGGCGTGGGGTCGGGCGTGAAACGAGCCGAGAAGGGCTGACCGGGCCGGACCGAATCCCGATAATGCTTTCGATTGTAGGCGCCACACCCCCGGAAACGCCTCACGACAAGGCTGCTGAATATGACAACTCGTTCCGTTTTCTTCGTCTCTGACGGCACCGGCATCACGGCCGAGACCTTCGGCAATGCCGTCCTGGCCCAGTTCGAGTTCAAGCCACGCCACATCCGGCTGCCTTTCACGGACACGGTCGACAAGGCGCACCAGGCGGTGCGGCAGATCAATCACACGGCCGAAATCGAGGGCCAACGGCCCATCGTCTTCACCACGCTGGCCAACATGGAGGTGCTGGAAGTGATCGAGACCGGCTGCAAGGGCATGCTGCTCGACATGTTCGGCACCTTCGTGCGGCCGCTGGAGATCGAGCTGGCGATGAAGTCGAACCACCGAATCGGCCGTTTCAGCGACGTGAGCAAGAGCAAGGAATACAACGACCGCATCGCCGCGATCGACTTCAGCCTGCAGCACGACGACGGACAGAGCAACCGCGATCTCCAGGGCGCCGACGTGATCCTGGTCGGGGTGAGCCGCAGCGGCAAGACGCCGACCTCGCTCTACCTGGCGATGCAGCATGGCCTCAAGGCCGCCAACTACCCGCTGATTCCCGAGGACTTCGACCGCCGGCAACTGCCCCCTGCCCTCCTTCCACATCGCAAGAAGATGTTCGGCCTGACCATCCAGCCCGAGCGTCTGAGCGAGATCCGCAACGAGCGCCGCCCCAATTCGCGCTATGCGAGCATCGAGAACTGCCGCCACGAAGTGAGCGAGGCCGAGGCCATGATGCGGCGCGCCGGCGTGCGGTGGCTCAGCACCACCACCAAGTCGATCGAGGAGATCGCCACCACGATCCTCCAGGAGTTGCAGCCGCAGCGGCTGACTTACTGAAAAGACGAAGGCCGCGCACCGGAAGACTTCCGGTCGCGGCCTTTCGACGGGAGAAGCGGCATGGCCGCTTCTCCCTGCGCCCCGAGATCAGGCGACGGCTTCCGCCTCGTGCACCTGCGACGCCGGCGCCGGCGTGCGGATCAGGTGATCGAACGCGCTCAGCGCGGCCTTCGCGCCATCGCCCGCCGCGATGATGATCTGCTTGAACGGCACCGTCGTCGCATCGCCGGCGGCGAACACGCCGGGCACGGAGGTCTGGCCCTTGGCATCGACCAGGATCTCGCCATGCTTGGACAAATCGACCGTGCCCTTGAGCCAGTCGGTGTTGGGCACCAAGCCGATCTGGACGAACACCCCTTCGAGCGCCACGCTGCGGCTTTCGCCGGAGACACGGTCCTTGTAGACCAGGCCATCGACCTTCTGGCCGTCGCCGGTGATCTCGGTCGTCTGCGCGTTCAGATGCACCGTCACGTTGGGCAGGCTGGTGAGCTTGCGCTGCAGCACGGCATCGGCGCGCAGTTGCTTGTCGAACTCGATGAGCGTGACATGCCCGACGATCCCCGCCAGATCGATCGCCGCCTCGACGCCCGAGTTGCCGCCGCCGATCACCGCCACGCGCTTGCCCTTGAAGAGCGGACCGTCGCAGTGCGGGCAGTAGGCCACGCCCTTGTTCTTGTATTCCTGCTCGCCGGGCACGTTGACGTTGCGCCAGCGCGCGCCGGTCGAGATGATGACCGTGCGGCTCTTGAGCGACGCCCCGCTCTCCAGCTTGACCTCGACGTAGTCGTCCGCCGGCACCAGGGCCGCCGCGCGCTGCAGGTTCATGATGTCCACGTCGTAATGGCGGACGTGTTCCTCCAGCGCATGCGCGAATTTCGGTCCCTCTGTCTCCTTGATGGAGATGAAGTTCTCGATGCCCAGGGTGTCGAGCACCTGACCCCCGAAACGCTCCGACGCCACGCCGGTGCGGATGCCCTTGCGCGCGGCGTACACGGCCGCCGCAGCGCCCGCCGGCCCGCCGCCGACGATCAGGACGTCGAACGGGGCCTTGGCGCTGATCTTCTTCGCCTCGCGCTCGACACCGCTGGTGTCGATCTTGGCCAGGATCTCCTCCAGGGTCATGCGACCCTGGCCGAACTCCGTGCCGTTGAGGAACACGGTCGGCACCGCCATGATCTGGCGTTCCTTGATCTCGTCCTGGAAGGTGCCGCCTTCGATCATCGTCGCGCGGATGCGCGGGTTCTGCACCGCCATGACGTTGAGCGCCTGGACCACGTCCGGGCAGTTGTGGCAGGTCAGCGAAACATAGATCTCGAAGTCGAAATCGCCGTCGAGCGCGCGGATCTGCTCCAGCACGGCGGCATCGACCTTCGGCGGATAGCCTCCGACCTGCAGCAGCGCCAGCACCAGCGAGGTGAACTCGTGGCCCATGGGAAGGCCTGCGAAGCGCGGACCATGGTTTTCGCTGGGTCGATTGATCGAGAACGATGGCTTGCGCTGGGTGTCGTCACGGCTCTCCGTGAGCGTCACCAGCGTCGAGGACGCCGCGATGTCCGCGAGCAGCGAACGCACGTCGCTCGACGCTTTGCTGTCGTCGAGCGAAGCAACGATCTCGATCGGCTGCGAGATGCGTTCGAGGTAACTTTTCAACTGGCCCTTGGTGGCGGCGTCGAGCATGACGGTCTCACTTCCTGATGAATCGATACGGTTGGAATGGAAAAAGCCCGGACGCCTCCGCACCCGGGCTCGGACTTGGGAAGCCGCTTAGATCTTGCCGACGAGGTCGAACGACGGCTTGAGCGTCTCGGCGCCTTCGGTCCACTTGGCCGGGCAGACTTCACCCGGGTGGGCAGCGACGTATTGCGCGGCCTTGACCTTGCGCAGCAGGTCGCTGGCGTCGCGGCCGATGCCTTCGGCGGTGATTTCCAGCGCCTGGATCACGCCCTGCGGGTCGACGATGAACGTGCCGCGGTCGGCCAGACCTTCGGCTTCGCGCATGACTTCGAAGTTGCGGGTGATGTTGCCGGTGGGGTCACCGATCATGGTGTACTGGATCTTGCCGATCGTCTCCGACGAGTCGTGCCACGCCTTGTGAGTGAAATGCGTGTCGGTCGACACCGAGTAGATTTCCACGCCGAGTTTCTGGAATTCGGCATAGTGGTCGGCAACGTCGCCGAGCTCGGTCGGGCAGACGAAGGTGAAGTCGGCCGGATAGAAGAAGAACACGGCCCACTTTCCCTTCACGTCGGTGTCGGCCACCTCGATGAACTTGCCGTTCTTGTAGGCGCTGGTCTTGAAGGGTTTGATGGCGGTATTGATGACGGACATTCGGATGCTCCCGGTGAGTTGATGGAAAGGTAACGACAGGGTCGATTATACATATCGTTTACCCTTACTCAATAGTTACAAGCTATTTAGAAGATGCGAACGCCTATCGCCCTCACACGCATGCAGAGTGGCACCGAAAGGGCTTGGCTTGCTCGTCACTGGAGGGCCACCCACAATCGTGGAATTCATAAGAAAACCAAGGAAAGATCATGAAGGGCGACCTCCAAGTCATCGAACATCTGCAAGCCCAGCTCAAGAACGAGCTGACCGCCATCAACCAGTATTTCCTGCACTACCGGATGCTCAAGCACTGGGGCTTCGACAAGCTGGCGAAGAAGGAATATGCCGAATCCATCGGAGAAATGAAACATGCCGACTGGCTGATGGACCGCATCTTCATGCTGGACGGCCTGCCGAACCTGCAGGATCTGGGCAAGCTGAACGTTGGCGAGGACGTTCCCGAGATCCTGTCCTGCGACCTCGGGCTGGAATATGGTGCCCAGGCGACGATCAAGGCCGGGATGGCGCATTGCGAGACCGTGCGCGATTACGTCTCGCGCGACCTGCTCCAGAAGATCCTGGACGACACCGAGGAGCACATCGACTTCCTGGAGACGCAGATCGACCTGCTTGGCAAGGTCGGCCTGCAGAACTACTTGCAGTCGCAGATGGGCGAAATAGAGGCTTGATCCGATCGCCGCGGATTCATGCCGCAGGCGGGGTCATCCGGATCGGCGAAGGATCGCGCTCAGGCGATCCATGAATGGCGGGGTGACGACCCCGCTTTTTTTCGTCCGGAAACGCATGGAAGCTGGCGTCAATGAACGACCCGGAGACCGATAGGTATTGCAAATGCGAAGAATTCGTATTTATAATCACGCTTTGCCCATCAGCCAGCCAAAGCCTTCACGTCATGATCGTCTGCGTTTGCCGCCGAGTGTCCGACCGAGAAATCGCCCGTCATGCGCGCGCCGGAATGACCTTCGATGAAGTCCAGTTCGAACTGGGCGTCGCAACGCAGTGCGGGCGCTGCGAGAGCTGCGCGCGCGACGTCGTCGCACAGTGCAGCGCGTCCCACCCCGTTGCAGCCATCCATCGCGACGATGGCGCAAGGACCATCCAGCTCGCCAAATCCATCCAGGAAAGCAGCGCATGGAATTCTTCTGGGCGCTCGCTGGCAGTCTGATGCTCGTCGCCGGCTCGGTGTGCTGGATCTTTAGAAGGTAGTTCGCGGTCCGTGCTGCCAAGTGGTACGTGTCCCCACGTACCCCGTCCTCTCAATGGTGATCTGTGTCCGACCGTTTCTCTCGTCCTCCTTCCACCACGTTCGGCCTGTCGCGCACGGTGGTCATCACCGGCAGCGTCATCCTCTTCCACGCGGCCGCGCTCTGGGCGTTGCAGAGCGGGCTGATTCGCAAGGCGGCCGAGGTGGTGATCCCGGTGGTCCTGCTGAGCGAATTCATCGAGCCTCCCAAGCCCAAGGCGCCTCCTCCACCGCCACCCCCGCCGCCGCCGGCAGCACCCCGACCCCAGATCACCAAGGCACCACCACCGCCACGTCCGGTGGCCGTGCGCACGCCGGCTCCCGCGCCCGCAGCCCCGGTGGGTGTCATCGAACCCCAGCCGCCTGCGCCACCCCTGGCGCCGCCCGCCCCGCCGGCACCTCCCGAACCTCCAGCACCCCCGCCGGCCCCACCCGCTCCACCGGCGGTGACCTTGCCATCGTCGAATGCCGAGTACCTGAACAACCCCAAGCCCGTCTACCCAGCCATGAGCAAGCGGCTCGGCGAACAGGGCAAGACCATCGTGCGCGTACTGATCGGCGTGGATGGCCTGCCGCGCAGCGCCACCATCCGGCAATCGAGCGGCTATGAGCGGCTCGACGAAGCCGCCCGGACGGCGGTGATGGGCTGGCGGTACGTGCCGGGCAAACGCAACGGCGTCGTCGAACCCATGGAGTTCAACGTGCCGGTGAACTGGGTTCTCAACTGATTTTTCTCTGGAGCTTTTTTCGTATGGATTCCCACTTTGGCCTGATGAACGTATGGAGTCAGGGCGACTTCGTCACCAAATTCGTCGCCGTGCTGCTGATCGGCATGTCGCTCGCGAGTTGGATCGTGATCATCCTGAAGGCGCTCGATGTCATCAAGTACAAACGTCTCTCGAGGAACTCACAGGATTTCTGGCACAGCGAGGATTTCGCCACCGCCCTGAACAAGCTCGGCAACGACGAGAGCAATCCCTTTCGGAACCTGGCGCTCGAAGGCCGAGAGGCAGCGGCGCATCATCGCAACACCAAGGCCCACCTGCACGATTCGCTCGACGTGAGCGACTGGATCACGCGCGCATTGCGCAACGGCATCGACGAATTCACCGCACGGCTGCAGTCGGGTCTGGCGATCCTGGCTTCGGTGGGTTCGACCGCCCCTTTCATCGGCCTCTTCGGCACGGTGTGGGGCATCTACCACGCCTTGATGAGCATCGGATCCGCAGGACAGGCCACGATCGACAAGGTCGCCGGCCCGATCGGCGAAGCGCTCATCATGACGGCGCTCGGGCTGGCCGTGGCGATCCCAGCGGTGCTCGGGTACAACGCGCTGGTGCGTGGCAACAAGTTCGTCCTGACCAAGCTCAACAGCTTCGCCCACGACCTGCACGCCTACTTCGTCACCGGGGCACGCGTGCAGTCCACCGATGCGACGATCGTTCCCTTGAAGAAAGGCTGACGCCATGGCCTTCGGAACCCAAGACGAACCCGACGAGGTGATGAACGAGATCAACATGACGCCCCTGGTGGACGTCATGCTGGTCCTCTTGATCATCTTCATCATCACCGTGCCGGTGATGAAGCATGCGGTCAACATTGATCTGCCCCAGGCCACAAGCGAGCCCGAGCAGACCAAGCCACAGAACATCCTCTTCACGGTGGCGGCCGACGGCAGCTACTACTGGAACGAGAACCGGATCGAGGACAGCGCGCTCAAGACCCTTCTGGCCGAACAGGCCGCCAAGGAACCCCAGCCGGAATTGCACATCCGGGGTGACAAGGCGGTTCGTTACGAACGCGTGGCCCAGGCGATGTCTGCCGCTCGCGAAGCCGGCGTGCGCAAGATCGGTTTCATCACGGAACCCAATCCGTCGAACTGAAGCCCGGGAAACTGGATTTTTCACTCATACCAACGTACAAACGAAAAAACTCGTTGACTTCTCATTGAGAATAATTATCATTAAGATAACGATCCTCAAGGAGCCCGCAAAATGCAAGCGAACTACGACGACACCTTCTCAGTGCTGAATCATCCATCCCTGGATCAGTCGGGCAGTGGCCGGGCAGCGGTTCCCACGGCAGTTGCCAAGGAGATCTCGATCGAGAGCACCGAACTGCTCCGTGGCAGCAAGACGCTCGAGATCCGCCACAACGGTTCGCTCTACCTCCTGCGAACCACCAAACTCGGCAAGCTGATCCTCACCAAGTAGCGCATCAGCCGCCCCTCGCGCAGGTTTCATCGTGGGGCGACTCCAGGAGAGCCATTCTCCGAAGGGTCGTTTTTTGCTAGCCAACGGTTTCGACCGACTAGCCAAGCTTTTTTTCCCCCGGTGCGATTTCTGCAGTTTTCGTCGATCGATCGGAACGCCGGTTCGCGTCATGCGAGCCGGCGTTTTTCGTTGCGTCGCGACCGTTCAGAGCCCGAGTGCCGCCACGCCGGCCTTGGCGACCTGCGCGTCCTCGTTCGCCTTCACACCGCTGACGCCGACCGCGCCGATGACGTGACCGTCCTTGACGATCGGGACGCCGCCTTCGAGCAGCCCCTGGACGGTCGGTGCCGACAGGAAGGCAGTGCGTCCGGCATTGATCATGTCCTCGTAGCCCTTGCTCTCACGGCGGCCCAGCGCAGACGCATGCGCCTTGGCGGGCGCGATGTGGGCGGAAATCGCTGCGGCGCCATCGAGCCGCTGCAACCAGAGCAGGTTGCCCCCATCGTCGGCAATGGCGATCGTCACGGCCCAGTTGTTCTTGATGGCTTCGGCTTCGGCGGCGGCTGCGACGAGCTTGACGTCGGCGAGTTCGAGAAAGGATTTGGTTTGCATGGTACGGACCGTCGGGTAGTTGGAAAGACGGGCGAGCATACTTCGAGCACTGTCGAGCTTCAGGCCGGCACATGCCGCCACGACGATCGACACGGTCGCGGCGACAGGTTCTAAAATGTCTTTTCTGGCCACAGTGGCTGCAATTCCCAGGAGTCTTGTCATGAACGATCGCGTCACCACGACGAACATCGCTGCCGATCATGGGCAGACGCTTGCGCCGACCGACCGCCAACGGGTCCTGCGCAATACCTATTGGCTGTTGGCGCTGAGCATGTTGCCGACGGTGCTGGGCGCCTGGGTCGGCGTCGAAACCGGCATCACCCGTTCATTGACCGGTGGCTTGGGTCTCGTCGTGTTCATGGTGGGTGCGTTCGGATTCATGTTCGCCATCGAGAAGACCAAGAATTCCGGCCTGGGTGTGCCGGTCTTGCTGGCCTTCACGTTCTTCATGGGACTGATGCTGTCACGTCTGATCGCCATGGTGCTGGGTTTCAGGAACGGTTCCGAACTGATCATGACGGCTTTTGGCGGCACGGCCGGGGTCTTCTTCGTGATGGCCTCGCTGGCAAGCGTCATCAAGCGCGACCTTTCGGGCTTGGGAAAGTGGCTGTTCGTCGGCGCCCTGGTGTTGATGGCAAGTGCGGTCATCAACGTCTTCGTGGGCTCCACGGCTGGCGTGATGATGATCTCGGTGCTGGCGATCGGCATCTTCTCGGCCTTCATGCTCTACGACCTGAAGCGCATTCTGGACGGCGGAGAAACCAACTACATCAGCGCCACGCTGGCGCTCTACCTCGACCTGTTCAATGTTTTCCAGAGCCTGCTGGCGCTGTTGGGCATCATGGGCGGAGAGCGCGACTGAGCTCGTCATCCGTCCCGAAGGGCCGGAAAGAGCAAAGAGGCCCTGCGGGGCCTTTTTGCTTGGTGAGCACGGTTGCCATCTGCTCGCGCCACGGAGATCGTCCGGCCTGTCATGTCCTCGGAGACGCGGCTTCTCTCAGGGGAGGTCGAAAACAGCGATCGATTCGACGTGCGATGTGTGCGGAAACATGTTCACCACCCCGGCGAGTGTGCACACATAGCCGGCCTGATTGACCAGCAGGCCGGCATCACGGGCGAGCGTCGACGGATTGCAACTAACATAGACGATTCGCCGTGGCGGCGACCAACCCGCCCCGACCGCATCGTGCGGCATGCCGTCGTCCCCTTCCTCAACCCGCCGTTGCTGAAGGTCGACCAATGCCTTGACCAGAGCGAACGCGCCTTCGCGGGGTGGATCGACGAGCCATTTGTCGGCCGTGCCGTCGGCCACGAGCATGTCGGGTGTCATGTCGAACAGGTTTCGCGTCACGAAAGACGTCGGCGACAGTGGGCCCCGTCCCGAACGGCCCAAAAGACCTGCCGGCCGATTGCGTTCGTAGTTCGCGGTGGCGCGCGCAACCAGCGTGTCGCTGCCTTCGATGCCCAGCACCTCGCGCGCGCGCGTGGCCAGAGGCAGGGTGAAATTCCCCAGGCCGCAGAACCAGTCGATGACACGCTCGTGCGACCGCACCTCCAGCAGGCGCAGCGCGCGTGCGACAAGCACCCGGTTGATGTGGGGATTGACCTGTGTGAAGTCGGTCGGCCTGAATGGCATGTTGATGCCGAATTCAGGCAACTCGTAGGCCAGTGGCATGTGGTCTTCGTCGAGCAGCCTGACGGTATCCGGTCCCTTGGCTTGAAGCCACCACTGCACGCCTTCGTGCTGGGCGGCAAAGTCGCGCAGGCGCTGGATGTCGCTGCCCGACAATGGCACGAGATGACGCAGCACCAGCGCGATGACGCCCAATTTCGCCGACGCGGTCGCGCTGCCATCGGCGGCGGACGGCGCATCCCCGCAGGCCAGTTCGATCTGCGGACAGCTGTCGCGGGCTTCCAGCGCACCAATCAATTCGCGAAGGGGCATGAGCATCGCGCTGACGGCCTGCGGAAGCACCGGGCAGACCTGCATGTCGGCGAGGTAGCGGCTCTTGCGCTCGTGAAAGCCGATCAGCACCGTGTTCTTCTTGGCCACGTAGCGCACGGAAAGGCGAGCGCGATAGCGGTAGTGCCAAGCCGGCCCTTCGAGCGGTCGAAGCAGCGTTTCGGCACGTACCTTTCCCAGGTGCCACAGGTTGTCCTCGAGCACGCGCTGCTTGATGGCCACTTGGGCGGTCGCGTCAAGATGCTGCATCTTGCAGCCACCGCAGGCACCCGGATGCAGCCCGAAATGGGGACATCCGGGCCGTACCCGCTGCGATGACTCGCGTCGGATGGACCGGACGGTGCCCTGCTCCCAGTTGTTCTTGCCACGCAGGACGTCCACCTGGACCTCCTCGAATGGCAGCGCGCCTTCGACGAAGACCACCATGCCATCGGGCTTGCGCGCCACGCCCTGTGCCTCGAGATCGAGCGATCCGACTTCGAGCCATTCGTCGAAGGCCGCGGGAGCCGCGTTTTTTCTGCTTCTCTTGGAATCCGTCATGACCGATGTGTTTCTGGGCCGGCGTGGTGGCCGGCCTCGGGAGCGGCCGCCGTGGGGCCCGCCGGGTTCAGCGCGACGGCAGGTACCGCGCGGGATCGACGGGCTTGCCCTGCCGACGGATCTCGAAGTGCAGCTTCACCCGATCGGCATCGCTGTTGCCCATCTCGGCGATCTTCTGGCCCTTCTGCACCGACTGGTCTTCCTTGACCAACAGCGTCTGGTTGTGCGCATAGGCCGTGAGGTAGGTGTTGTTGTGCTTGAGGATGATGAGATTGCCGTAGCCACGCAGGCCGGCACCGGCATACACCACGCGGCCATCGGCCGCGGCGATCACCGCGTCGCCAGCCTTGCCACCGATGTCCAGGCCCTTGTTCTTCGCCTCGCTGAAACCGGCGAGCAGAGTGCCCTGGGCAGGCCAGATCCAGCCGACGTCCTCGTCACCGGTCGATGGCGTCGATGGCTTGGCAACGGCAGCTGGCGCCGCAGCGGACGCGGCCGCGCCCGTCGGGCCGGCCGCGATGGCGGGCTGCGGCGCCACCGGACGCGTGACGACACCGGTGGCCGGGTCGATGCTGCCGCCCGCCGTCGTCGGTGCGCCACCGACCGGATTGGTCCCTGGCGGGATCACCCGCAACACCTGACCGACTTCGATGATGTCGGGTCGCTCGAGGTTGTTCCAGCGCACGAGGTTCTGCCAGGTCTGGCCGGTTTCGACACCGATGCGGCGGATCGTGTCGCCCGGACGGACCGTGTAGTAGCCGGGCTTGCCATAGTTCTCGATCCCAGGCAGCGGCTTGCCATAGGGATCGGTGGTCAGCATGGGGCCACCGGACGACCCTGCGGACGCACCCGGAGCGCCGACCATCGTGCCGCGATCCTCGACCGGCGCGGCGGGTCTGCTGGGTGCGGCGCATCCCGCCACCACGAGCGTCGCCGCCAGCGTCATGCCGACGAGCCAGCTCCCGTTGCCAAAACCGTGCATGTGTTCCATTCCTTCAAGCAATCCCCGATTTTAGGGGGACGAAGTGGACGGCCTCCAAGGCCTGACGCCGCACGCCCAGATGGGTCCGATCGATCACCACCAGGACCTGCTGCCCGCTGGCCGATCGGGTGGGCGCCACGATACGGCCGCCGGGCGCCAGCTGATCGATCCATGCCTCGGGAACAGCGTCTCCACTGGCGGCCGCGATGATGCCGGCATAGGGAGCGCCCCTGGCATAGCCGAGCATGCCGTCCCCCAGCAGCAGGTGCACCGTGGCGAGGCGGAACGGGCGCAAGTTGGTGCGAGCGCGTTCGTGCATGCCGCGCACGCGTTCGATGCTGTAGACCTCGCTCGCGATGTGACTCAGGAGCGTCGCTTGGTAGCCGCAGCCGGTGCCGATCTCGAGGATGCGGCCGAGACGGCCATCCGGCTTGTTGGCCAGCGCGGGCGCGCCGAGCAGCAACTCGACCATGCGCCCCACGACATTGGGTTTGGAGATCGTCTGTCCGAAACCGATCGGCAGGCTCGTGTCCTCGTAGGACTGGCTGGACAAGGCGCTGTCGACGAACCGGTGCCTTTCCACGGCGGCCATCGCGCGCAGCACCCGATCGTCCGACACCCCCTGGGCTGCCAGGCGCTGCACCATGCGCGAACGCATGGCATCGGATGACATCGTGGATGCGGGCATGACGCCGGGAAGTCCGATCGCCGCGGCGTTCCGCGCACCCATCCCGGGACCCAAGGACGGCGGCGACGCCAACCGGACCGGAAAACCCGGACGTCGGGTCATCCGAGCAGACGCACCACGGTTTCGCGCCACTGTCCCAGGTTGTCGTGGTCGGTCAGGTCCACCTGCAGGGGCGTCAACGCCACATGGCCCTGTGACGTCGCATGGAAATCGGTGCCCTCCCCGCTGTCCCTGGCACCGCTCGCGCCAGCGATCCAGTACATCTTGTCGCCCCGCGGGCTGTCCTGGACGATGACGCGCTCGGAAGCGTGGCGACGTCCCAACCGGCAGACCTTGACTGGCCGGAGTTCGTCGAACGGCAGATTGGGGATGTTGACGTTGAGCAGCCAAGCCGGACCCTCGAGCATCCGTTCGCGCTCGATCTGCTGGACCAGCCGGCGCGCGACGCGTGCGGCGTCCTCGATGTGCGCCCACCCCTTGTCGACCTGGGAGAACGCGATGGCCGGAACACCGAAGAGGTAGGCTTCCATCGCCGCTCCGACCGTGCCGGAATAGATGGTGTCGTCGCCCATGTTGGCGCCGTTGTTGATGCCGGAGACCACCAGGTCAGGCCGGTAATCCAGCAGGCCCTTGAGGGCGATGTGCACGCAGTCGGCGGGCGTTCCCGTCACGTAGCGAAAACCGTTGTGGGCCGGGTGCACATACAGCGGCGAAGACAGCGTGAGGGCGTTGGACTTCGCGCTGTTGTTGAGTTCGGGCGCGATCACCTCGACCTGCGCCACGTCCTTGAGCGCTTCGTAGAGCGCGACGATGCCTGGCGCCTGGAAACCGTCGTCGTTGGAAATCAGTATCTTCATGGCTGCTGGAAGTGGCCGCGATTGTAGGGCGCGCCTCCGTCACGGCTGAGACAACTGCGTCGCAGGAGGCACACCTATCATCGCGCGCGCTCGCGCCCTGTCCGCGACCGCTGAAGGAGACGTTGCATGCATGCCTGGCTTTGCGAGAACCCCACCGGCGTCGACGCGCTGGTCTGGAAGGAATTGCCCACGCCCGAACCCGCGACCGGCGAGGTGCTGATCGAAATCGAGGCCGCGAGTCTGAACTTTCCCGACCTCCTGATCGTCCAGAACAAGTACCAGATGAAGCCGCCGCTGCCGTTCGTGCCCGGGTCGGAATACGCCGGAGTGGTGCGCAAGGTGGGGCCGGGCGTCCAGAACCTGACGATCGGCCAGAATGTCGCTTGTCTCTCGGGCACTGGCGGCTTCGCCACCCATGTGGTCGCATCGGCCGCACAATGCATGCCCTTGCCCGTCGAACTCGGTCACGTGGACGCAGCGGCATTCATCATGACCTACGGAACCTCGTGGCATGCGCTCATGGACCGCGGCCAACTCGAGGCCGGCGAGACCGTTCTGATACTGGGCGCAGCAGGCGGTGTCGGCACGGCGGCCATCCAGATCGCCAAGGCCGCCGGCGCACGGGTCGTCGCGGCGGCCTCGACGGAGGAGAAATGCGAACTCTGTCGCTCGATCGGCGCCGACGCGGCCATCAATTATTCGGCGCATCCGGTGCCCACGGCGTTCCGCGATGCCATCAAGGCTGCCACCGATGGAAAGGGACCTGATGTGATCTACGACCCGGTCGGTGGAGATTTCGCCGAACCGGCTTTTCGCTCGATCGGCTGGCGTGGTCGCTACCTGGTCGTGGGTTTCGCCGCCGGTGCAATCCCGGCACTGCCATTGAATCTGATGCTGCTCAAGGGTGCTTCGCTGGTCGGCGTTTTCTGGGGAGATTTTGCCCGACGGGAACCGTCGGCAAATGCCGACATGCTGGCTGAATTGGCCAAGTGGTACATCGAAGGCAAAATCAAGCCGGTCATCGATCGCGTTCTTCCGATGACGCAATTGAAGCAGGCCTACGCGCACATGGGATCGCGCGGCGTCAAGGGCAAGGTCGTGATGACGAAGTGATCAATCCGAGGGGTGTCGAGCATTGAAAAAGCCCGCATTCGCGGGCTTTCCTGCTGCTTTGCATCGCGCTTTACTTGATCTCGAAATCAGACAGCGATTTTCCGGCGGCGAGCGCTTCCGTCACCCAGCGGGGCTTGCGGCCACGGCCACCCGACCAGGTTTCGCCGCTTTCACTGCGGTATTTGGCCGCCGCCTTGACGGGCGCTGCCGTGACGCTGCGCTTGTTGCCAGCCGAGGCAGCCGAGCGACCGCCCGACAATTTCAAGTCGGCCGCCGTCAGGCCGTATTCAGCAATCTTCTTGCGAACATCGTCGATCACACCAGCGCGTTCACGATTGCGCAGCTCGTCGGCCTGCTTGCGCAATTGAGCAATGTGCTCTTCGTTCTTCTGGATCTGCGAATTGATGTCTTCGAGGGTGGAGGCCATTCGAGGGAGTCCGTCGGACTGATAAAAAGTAGAAAGAAAATTCTAATTGAAAAATTGATTCCACATCAACCCGTCCGAACAAAAATCGCTTCCCTCGAGAGAATTGGATATTAATTTCTTACGATTTCGTGGAACTTTCAACAATTTCCTGCGACATGCAGCCGGCGGGAATTGCGAAAACCGGGTGGAGATCCCGAGCAGTTCGACACTGCCAGAACCGTCGGATGCCAATGCCGTGAAACCTCTCGGGCAGCATGACCTGAATACCTCCGTATATCCCAGCGCGACGCGACCCGGGAAACCCGAAAATTTCAGGGATGACCGCGCTCAGCGGCAATCGGAGGCGGGGTTCCAGAGCGGATTCTTTTCGAAATCGAGGATCCATTGCGGCACGTCCGCGGGCGGCATGGGCCGGGCGATGCCGTAGCCCTGCCCCAGCGTGCACCCCAGCGCCATCAGAGCCTCGCCGTGCGCCACCGACTCGACGCCTTCTGCGATGGCCTTGCGTCCCAGGCCTTCGGCCAGGAGCAGCACACCTTTGAGGATCGCCCGGTCCTGGACGTTGTCGATCACGCCGCGCACGAACGACTGGTCGAGCTTGAGCGTGGCCACCGGCAGTTGCCGCAGGCAGGTCAGCGACGAATAGCCGGTTCCGAAGTCGTCCATCGCGACCGGAACGCCCAGCGTCTTGCAGGCTTCGATGAACTGCGCCGCGGCGGCAAAATCCTTGATGGCGGAGGTTTCCAGGATCTCAAGCTCGAGGACGCCCGGCGGCAATCCGGGCCAGTGCGCGAGGTGGGCCTCCAACCGGTCGAGAAAGTCGGGACGCTGCATGTGGCGCGGGCTGATGTTCACGCTCACCACGGTCGCCACGTCGCGTGCGAGCCATGTCGACAGCTCGCGCAAGGCCTCGCCGATGGCCCAGTCGCCCAGGTGTTCGACCAACTCGTCGTCTTCGATCAGGGGGATGAACGAGGCGGGTTGCAGCAGACCGCGCTCGGGATGCTGCCAGCGGATCAGCGCTTCGAAACCGATGACCCGGCCGCAGCGCATGTCGACCTTGGGCTGATAGGCCAAGCGGAATTCATGGCGGACGAGGCCATCGGCGATGCGCTGGCGCGCTTGCACGCCCTGCTGCTCCTCCATCGCCTGCTCGGCGTCGAAGAAGTGGATCTGGCTGTTGCCGGCGCGCTTGGCGAAGAACACCGAGCGCTGGGCATGCTGCAGCATCACCTCGGTGGGCTGCTCGCCATGCGTCATGAGCGCGACGCCGATGCTCGCGCGGATGCGTGCCAGCCGGTCCTGCAGCCGGATCGGATGTTCGATGCGGGCGAGGATCTGACGCAGCAGCATCTCGCACTGCGACCGGCCCGACACCGGCATGACGAGCGCGAATTCGTCCCCCCCCACCCGGGCCACGCCCGCGTCGTGCGGCATCGCGCCGCGCAGGCGGCGGGCCACCTCCCTCAGGACGGCATCGCCCCCGATCGGGCCGAACTCGTCATTGACGTCGCGCAGCCGGTCGATGTCTAGATAGCACACGGCCAGCAGGCGTTCGACGTCCTCGGGATGGTTGCGCACGGGCATGTCGTCGAACGACGGCACCCGGTTGGGCAGGCGCGTGAGGGCGTCCCGTCGCTCCAGCAGGCCCAGGCGTTCGGCGCGCAGACCGGTGGCGGCGGGAACGAGCGTCCACAGGATGCAGCGGTCGTCCATGCGCTCGCCGCGCAGGTCCACGAGCAGCGAATGGTCCGTGCGCGTGCGAAGCGCGATGCGCGAGCGCTGGGTCGCGCCGAGGGCCGGCACCGGCATGTCGCCACCCGTGCCGGGCTCGCCGTTGCCGGCCGGCACGGCGCAGACGTCGGCGAACGGCATGTCGATCAAGGCGCCGACGGCATAGCCCAGCAGGTTGTGGGCATCCTCGTCCGCCCACAGGATCTGACCGTCGCAGGTCTTGAGATGGCCGAAAGGCGCGCGCAGGGTCATGGCCGTCTCACCGCCTGCGCTCGGCGCCCTGCGCCGCGTAGTGCTGGACCTTGTCCTGGTACATGGATTTGTCCGCGCGCATGAGCGCGGCATCGATCGACTCGCCGCTCGCGCACGTGGCAGTGCCGATGGCGAAGCTCAGCGTGTGCCCGCTGCGCCCGGCATAGAACTGGTTGTTGAGTTCGAGCAGCGATGCCAGGCGCTCGCGCATCGCCTGGACGCCGCGCTCGTCGGTCGCCGGCAGCAGCACGACGAACTCGTCTCCTCCGATGCGCGCCGGCCAGGCCGGCGCGTCCACGGCCTTGGACAGCACCTCGCCCGCGCGCCGCAGCAAGGCGTCGCCCGCGGCATGGCCTTCCTCGTCGTTGATCTGCTTGAGGCCGTTGAGGTCGACCGACATCACCGACACCGGCCATGGACCCTTGCGTTGCAGGCGGTTGAGTTCCTCGGTGTAGAACGTGCGGTTGCGGAGTTGCGTGAGCACGTCGTGCTTGCCGAGGTATTCGAGGTAGGCCTCGGCCTTCTTGCGCGCGGTGATGTCCATGAGCGAGACGAGCACCATGCTCCAGTCGTCCTGGTGGTCCTCGAGCACCGAGAACTGCATGTGGATGTGCACCGGCTCGCCGTTGAGCGAGTAGTTGCAGACCTCGCGCTGCTGCTGCGTCTTGCCGGCCCACAGGTCCTGCAGCTGCTCGGCGAACGAGTCGCGCATCTCGTCGCGGAAGATGCGCGGGATGTTCTCCAGCAGCGTCTTCTTGTCGGGCGCCCCGAACATGCGCAGCGTCTCGCGATTGACGTCGATCACGCGGATCTCCTGCATGCAGCGCATCACGAACTCGGGATGCACCTTGAGGAAGGTGTTGAAGTCGCTGATGCCGCGCTCGCGCAGCGCATCGAGCAGACGCCTGACGGCACTGAAATCCTCCACCCACAGCGAAACGGGCGAGTGTTCGAACAGATCGTGCGCATGGCGGGCGCTCTCCTCGCGCTGCCGCTCCGCCTGCACCTGGCGGGTGACGTCGTCGAGCGAGACCAGGGCGCGGTCCCAGGTCGACTCGTGGCCGGGCAGGAGGCGCACGCGCAGCTGCACGTCGAGCCGGCGGCCGTCGAGCGCATAGTTCACGGTGCGGTTCTCGACCAGTGGACAGCCGCGCCAGAACTGGTCGAGCTCGTGGATCACGCTGTCGGCCATGTCGTCGCGGAAGATGCGTTCGAGGTTGTCGACGAGTTCGGCCTGGCTCGACGCGGCGAAGAGCCGCAGCGTGGTCTCGTTGACGCGCAGCACGCGCAACTGCGCCATGCACTCCCTGACGCGGCCGCCGTCGGCCCGCAGGAACGCCACCAGGTCGACCACGCCTTGCGATCGCCAGTGGTCGAACAGCCGTTTCAACCCGCTGTAGTCCTCCAGCCAGAGCGAGACCGGCGCCAGCTCGAACATGGCTTCGAATTCGGTGGTCATCGGCGGGGGGCTGTGGGGTGATGTCATCGGGTCGAGGCTTGCAGGACGGGGACCGGTCGCTCGCGCGTGATCCAGTTGAAGAGGGGCGTGGCCATCAGCGTCGTGACGATGGCCATCAGGACCAGGATCGAGAACAGGCCGCCCTCGATCACGCCGGCCTGCAGGCCGATGTTGATGATGATCAGCTCCATCAGGCCCCGTGCGTTCATGAGCGCGCCGATGGCCATCGCGTCGCGCGGGCTCTCGCCGGAGAAGCGCGCGGCGGCCCAGCAGGCGATGCCCTTGCCACCGACCGACACGGCGACGACGGCGGCCGCGGCCATCAGGATGCCGGGCTCGAACAGCATCGCCATGCGCGTGTTGAGCCCCGAGTAGGTGAAGAACATCGGCAGCAGGAAGACCACCACGAAGGGCTGGAGCTGCTCGCGCAATTTCTGCGTCAGCGCGCCGCGCGGCATGACCGCGCCCAGCAGGAAACCGCCGAACACCGCATGGATGCCGATGGCGTCCATGGCGAAGGCGCTGAGGGCGAACAGCACCAGCACGCTGGCCAGCAGCGTCGAGCCCAGCGGCGCATCGGGCCGCGCATGCCGAGCCAGGCGCTTGAGCCATCGCGATCCGACGAAGATCATGAACAGCGCATAGGCGACGCCGCCACCGATCGCGGCCCAGGCGCCGCCCCAGGCACCCCCGAAGCTGGCGAGCACGATGGCCAGGATGCACCAGGCGGCCGCGTCGTCGACGGCACCGGCCGTGAGGGCCAGCGTGCCCAGCGGCGTGCCGGCGAGCCCGCGCTCGTGGATGATGCGCGCGAGCATCGGAAAGGCGGTGATCGCGATGGCGGCACCCAGGAACAGCGACGCCTCCAGGGGCCGGGTCTTGGCGGCGAACAACCCCGGCACGCCCTGCAGCCAGGGCACCAGCGCGAAGGCGAGCACGAAGGGCACCAGGATGCCGGCGAGCGACACCGTCGCCGCGCTGCGGAAGCGGCTCCTGAAATGATCGCCTCGGAACTCGGTGCCCACCAGGAACATGTACAGGCCCACGCCGAGTTGTCCCGCCACGTAGAGCATGCCCAGGGTTTCCTTGGGAAAGAGCGCGCGTTGCAGTTCCGGCAGCAGCAGGCCGAAGAGCGAGGGGCCGAGCAGCACGCCGGCGATCATCTCGCCCACCACCTGCGGCTGGCCCATGCGCTGCGCCAGCCGCCCGACCAGCCGGCATACCGCGATGATGACGGCGGCCTGCAGGAAGAAATACACGGAAAGCTGGGTCGTGGGCATGGCGTCGATGCGGGTGGCTGGCTCGGCGAACCAGAAACGAAATCGCCCCCGGGCGATTTTCGCGACGCCGGATTATCTGCGCCCCGTCACCGAAAAGTTTGCAATCCGCTCGCCACCGTCGCGTGACGCAGCCGCAGGCGCAACTCGCGCTTCAGGCGCGTGTTGTCCAGGCGTCTCGATTCGCCCATGAAGCTCAGCGTCGATGCCGGCAGTCGCGCCGGCGCTTCCTCGCGCGCGATGCGCGGCGGACGCGGCAGGCCGTAGAGGTCGGCCGCGAAGTCCATGTAGTCGCCCATCTTCAGCTCGGTGTCGTCGCTCGCATGGAACACGCGCTGCGGACCGCCGCGCCACAGCGCCGCCACGCAGGCGCGCGCCAGATCGTCGGCCTGGATGTGGTTGGTGTAGACGTCGTCCTCGGCGCGCAGCACCGGCGTGCCCCTGCGGAGGCGAGCGTGCGGCGTGCCGCCTTCGCGGTCGCTGGCGTAGATGCCCGGGATGCGAAGGATGCGCACCGCGACGCCGGTCACGCGGCCGAACCAGCGCACCGTGCGTTCGGCGTCGACCCGCCGGTGCGCGCGCGGGTTGTGGGGCCGCACGGCCCGGGTCTCGTCGATGCGTTCGCCGCCGCAGTCGCCGTAGACGCCGCTGGTCGAACCATAGACCAGGGCGGCGGGTGGCGAGCGGCGCATCAGCACACGTGCCAGCGCGGTGGTGCGGGCATCGCGCCACCAGTGGCCGGCGGCGTCGCCGGACGGCGGTGGCGCGAGGTGCAGCACGCGCGTGGCGATGCCGGCGAGCCGACGCAGGCCGCCGGGCGCGTCCAGGTCGGCGACCAGGGGCAGGATGCCGGCGGCCCGCAGTTCGGGCACGCGTCCGGGCGACGACGTCAGGGCGATCAGCCGGACGCGCGGATGCAGCAGCGCGGCCGCGCGCAGGCCGACGTCGCCGCAGCCGACGATCAGGATGCGCTGCCTGCGGAAGCGCGCGGGCAGCGCGCCGGAGGGTCGGGCGATTGAAGGCAAAATCCAGGATCCCAGTCGAGAACGAGCCTCCGAGAATACCCATGACCAGCGCATCTCCGCCTGACACCGGCTTCCAGATCACCGTCGAGCCCAGCGGACGCAGCTTCGTGGCGCAAGGCGACGAGACCATCCTGTCGTCGGCCATCCGCCAGGGCATCGGCCTGCCCTACGGCTGCAAGGACGGCGCCTGCGGCTCGTGCAAGTGCAGGAAGCTTTCCGGCGAGGTCACGCACGGCCCGCACCAGAGCAAGGCGCTCAGCGCCGAGGAAGAGATCGCCGGTTTCGTGCTCACCTGCTGCGCCACCGCGCGCAGCGACGTGATGCTCGAGTCGCGCCAGGTCACCGACATCGGCGCCTTCCCGATCCGCAAGATGCCTGCCCGGGTGCTGTCGCTGTTGCGCAAGTCGCACGACGTCATGCAGGTGCGCCTGCAGATGCCTGCGGGCGAGCCGATGCGCTTCCATGCCGGGCAGTACGTCGAGTTCATCCTGCGCGACGGCGCGCGGCGCAGCTATTCGATGGCCAACGCACCGCACACCCTGCTCGAGCCGGGCACCGGCATCGAACTGCACATCCGCCACATGCCCGGCGGCCGCTTCACCGACCACGTCTTCGGCGCCATGAAGGAGAAGGAGATCCTGCGCATCGAAGGGCCCTACGGCAGCTTCTTCCTGCGCGAGGAATCCGCCAAGCCGATCGTGCTGCTGGCCTCGGGCACCGGTTTCGCGCCGATCAAGGCCCTGCTCGAGCACATGCGGTTCAAGAACATCGACCGCCCGGCCACGCTCTACTGGGGCGCCCGCCGGCCCGAGGACCTGTACATGGACGACTGGTTGCAGGCGCAGCTCGCGGAGATGCCCAACCTGCGCTACGTGCCGGTGGTCTCCAACGCCACGCCGGACGACAACTGGACCGGCCGGACCGGCTTCGTGCACCGCGCCGTGCTGGAGGATTTCGCCGACCTCTCCGGCCACCAGGTGTATGCCTGCGGCGCCCCGGTCGTGGTCGAGTCGGCCAAGCGGGACTACGTGGCCGAGGCCGGTCTGCCCGAAGAGGAATTCTTCGCCGACGCCTTCACGACCGAAGCCGACAAGGCGCTCGCCTGATGCGTGACGCCATGCAACGACGCACCCTCCTTTCCCACTTCGCGCTCGGCGCCCTGGCACTGTCGGGCGTCACGGCGCGCGCCCAGCCCGTCGGGCAACCGATCCGACTGATCGTGCCGTACGCGGCCGGCGGTCCCATCGACGTGACCGCGCGCATCCTCGCCGAGCGCGTGCGGGATTCGCTCGGCACGGTCTTCATCGAGAACAAGCCCGGGGCGGGCGGCAACATCGGCGTCGACGCGATCGCCAAGGCCGCGCCCGACGGCCTGACGATCGGCATCGCGGCCACGGCGACGCATGCCGTCAATCCGTGGCTGTACGCCAGGATGCCCTTCGACGTCACGACCGACTTCACCCCCATCACGCAGATGGTGCGCGTGCCCAACGTGCTGGTGATGAACACCGAGGTCGCCCAGCGACTGAAGATCGGCACGCTCGCACAGCTCATCGCCCATGCCAAGGCGAACCCCGGCAAGCTCAACTACGGCAGCGGCGGCAACGGCAGCGCCGGGCATCTGGCCGGCGAGATGTTCAAGAAGGAAGCAGGCATCTTCGCCCTCCACATTCCCTACAACGGTGGCAATCCGGCGCAACTGGCGCTGCTGTCGGGCCAGGTCGATTTCAACTTCGACAACCTGGCCACCGCCGCGCCGAACATCCGTTCCGGCAAGCTGCGCGCCATCGCCGTGACGACCCCGACGCGCAGCGACGCCCTGCCCGGCGTGGCCCCCATCGCCGACACGCTCAAGGGATTCTCGATCGACACGTGGTGGGGGCTGGTGGCGCCGGCGGGCACGCCGCGCGAGACCATCGCCAAGCTCAACCAGGCCTTCGTGGTGGCATTGAACTCGCCCGAGGCACGCAGCCGCTTCGCCGGCCTGCTCGCCGAGCCGGTGCCTGGCACGCCCGAACAGTTCGGCGCCTTCATGAAGAGCGAACTCGCCAAGTACCGCGACGTGGTGAAGGCGACCGGGGCGCGGGTCGACTGAGTCCGCCCCGCCCTGCCCCGCACGGCGTGTCGCGCAGGGCGGGCCTCTCCTTCACTCGCCGAGGTAGGCGGCCCGGACCTTGGGGTCGTCGAGCATCGTCCGGGCGTCGCCCGACATCGTGACGATGCCCGACTCCATCACATAGCCGCGATCGGCGATCTGCAGCGCGCGGCTGGCGTTCTGCTCGACCAGCAGCACCGTCACGCCCTGGCCGTGCACGGTCTGCACGACCTCGAAGATCTTGTCGACCATGATCGGCGACAGGCCCATCGACGGCTCGTCGAGCAGCAGCACCTTCGGGCGCGCCATGAGCGCGCGGCCCATGGCGAGCATCTGCTGTTCGCCGCCGGACATGGTGCCGGCGAGCTGGTCCTTGCGCTCGCGCAGGCGCGGGAAGATGTCGAACATGCGCTGGATGTCGGCCGCGATGCCGGCCTTGTCGTTGCGCACGTAGGCGCCGATCTGCAGGTTCTCGGTGATCGTCATGCGCGTGAAGACGCCGCGACCCTCGGGCACCATCACCAGGCCCTCGCCCACCAGGTCCCAGGCGCCGCGGCCCTTGATGCTGCGGCCCAGGTAGAGGATGTTGCCCTCGACATAGGGCAGCGTGCCGGTGATGGCCTTCATGGTCGTCGTCTTGCCCGCGCCGTTGGAGCCGATGAGCGAGACGAGCTCGCCTTCGCGGACCTCGAAATCGACGCCCTTGACGGCCTGGATGCCACCGTACGCCACCTTCAACCCGCTGACCTGCAGAAGAATATCGCTCATGTTCAATGGCCTCCCGTGCCGAGGTAGGCCTCGATCACCTTTTCGTTGCGCTGCACCTCGGCGGGTGTTCCCTCGGCGATCTGCTTGCCGTAATCCAGCACCGTCAGCCGGTCGCACAGTCCCATCACCAGCTTCACGTCGTGTTCGATCAGCAGGATGGTGCGGTTGTCGGCGCGGATGCGGCTGATGAGCTCGCGCAGCATCACCTTCTCGGTCGCGTTCATGCCGGCGGCGGGCTCGTCGAGCGCGATGAGTTGCGGATCGGTGGCCAGCGCGCGCGCGATCTCCAGGCGGCGCTGGTCACCGTAGCTCAGGGTGCGCGCCTTGTAGTCGGCGAACTTGCCGATGCCCACGTAGTCGAGCAGTTCGTGCGCGCGCTCGGCGATGGCGCGCTCCTCGGCCTTGAAGCCGGCGGTGCGCAGGATGGCGCCGATCACGCCCGAGTGGGTGCGCACGTGGCGCCCCACCATGACGTTCTCCAGCGCCGTCATGTCCGCGAACAGGCGGATGTTCTGGAAGGTGCGCGCGATGCCGGCCCTCGCGACCTCGTGCACCGCCGTCGGCTGGTAGGGCTTGCCGGCCAGCACGAAGCTGCCGCTGTCCGGGGTGTAGAGGCCGGTGATGACGTTGAAGAAGGTCGTCTTGCCCGCGCCATTGGGACCGATCAGCCCGTAGACCTGGCCGCGACGGATGGTGATGCCCACGTCCGACAGCGCCTGCAGGCCGCCGAAACGCTTGGAGATGCCGCGCACCTCGAGGATGGTGTCAGTCATTGTTCGTGTTTCCCTGGCTCGATGTGCGTGGCCGTCACGGATTGATCGACATCGGCCGCGCCGGCGAACCCGGCACCTCGTCGGCGGGACTGCCCACGCCCGGCGCCGCGATCGGCGTGCCCGGCCTGGCGTCGTCCTGGCGCCGCTTGAGCGACTTGCCGTGCTCGGGCGAGGGCCACAGGCCGCGCGGACGCAGCAGCATGATGACGATCATCGCCAGCGCGATGAACAGCTGGCGCAGGATCGAGGCGTCCAGGCGCCCGTCGGTCATGGCCTGCAGCGGGCCGGCGACGTAGCGCAGCACCTCGGGCAACGCCGCCAGCAGCACCGCGCCCAGGATCACGCCGGGCAGGTGGCCGATGCCGCCCAGCACCACCATGGCGACGATCATCACCGACTCCATCAGGCTGAAGGACTCGGGCGAGACGAAGCCCTGGAAGGCCGCGAACATCGCGCCGGAGATGCCGCCGAAGCTCGCGCCCATGCCGAAGGCCAGCAGCTTCATGTTGCGGGTGTTGATGCCCATCGCCTTGGCGGCGATCTCGTCCTCGCGGATCGCCATCCAGGCGCGACCGACGCGCGAGAGCTGCAGCCGGTGCGACACGATCACGGTGACGATCACCAGCGCGAGGAACAGGTAGTAGTAGAGCGAGACCGAGGAGATCGTGTAGTCGCCGATCTTCAGCGGCCGCCCCAGGTTGAGGCCCCAGATGCGGATCGAATCGATCGCGTCGAGTCCCTTCGGGCCGTTGGTGATGTTGACCGGGTGGTCGAGCGTGTTGAGGAACACCCGGATGATCTCGCCGAAGCCGAGCGTCACGATGGCCAGGTAGTCGCCGCGCAGGCGCAGCGTCGGCGCGCCGAGCATCACCCCCAGCACGCCCGCGAGCACGAAGGCCAATGGCAGCACGATCAGCAGCGACGTGTGCACGCCGTTCGGGAACATCGCCTTGAATGCCGGGAAGGTCTCGGCCAGGTGCGGGGAGCCCATCAGGGCGTAGAGGTAGGCACCGATGGCGAAGAACGCCACGTAGCCCAGATCGAGCAGGCCGGCGTAGCCCACGACGATGTTCAGGCCCAGCGCGAGCAGCACGTAGAGCAAGGCGATGTCGACGATGCGCACCCAGGCATTGCCCTGGGTCTGCAGCAGGAGCGGCAGCGCCAGCAGCAGCACCGCGGCCACGAGGAAGACGGCGAGGTTCTTGGCGTTGTTGGATTTCATGGTCGTTCCTGCTTCAGGCGCGATCGGCCACGCGTTCGCCCAGCAGGCCCGAGGGCCGCACCGTCAGCGTGATGATGAGGATGACGAAGGCGAAGATGTCGCTGTGCTGGCTGCCCAGGATGCCGCCGGTGACGGTGCCCAGGTAGCCCGCGCCGATGGCCTCGATGAGACCCAGCAGGAGACCGCCGACGACCGCGCCGGCGAGGTTGCCGATGCCGCCGAAGACGGCCGCGGTGAAGGCCTTCAGGCCGGGACCGAAGCCCATGGCGTGCTGGGCGATGCCGTAGTTGCTCGCATACATGACGCCGGCGATGGCGGCGAGCACCGCGCCGATGATGAAGGTGGCCGAGATCACCATGTCGGGCCGGATGCCCATCAGCGAGGCGACGCGCGGGTTCTCGGCCGTGGCGCGCATCGCGCGCCCGAGCTTGGTGTAGTTCACCAGCCAGGTCAGGATCGCGAGCGAGATCGCGGTCATCACCAGGATCATGATCTGCGTGGGCGAGATCGATGCGCCGGCGACGTCGATGGAGGCGCTGGGCAGCAGCGTCGGATAAGCCTTGTTCGTCGGCCGCCAGATGATCATCGCCAGGGTCTGCAGCAGGATCGACATGCCGATGGCGGTGATCAGCGGCGCGAGCTTGGGGCTGTTGCGCAGCGGCCGGTAGGCGACCTTCTCGATCACGAAATTCAGGCTGGCCGCGACGATGCAGGCGATCACCAGCGCGATCAGCAGCATGAGCCAACCCGGCAGCCACGGCATCGATTCCCGCATCAGGCCGATGATGGTCCAGCTGGTGAGGGCACCGACCATCAGCACTTCGCCGTGCGCGAAATTGATGAGGTTGATGATGCCGTACACCATGGTGTAGCCCAAGGCTATCAAGGCATACATGCTGCCCAACACCAGACCGTTGATGATCTGCTGCAGCAGGATTTCCATAAGTTCGTCCAGTGGGTTGGCACCTTTATCGAGGTGCTTTCAAGATTCGCGGAAGCCGGATCGGCTTTGACGATTCACCAAGCAAAAAACCCGCCAGCATGTGTCGCCGGGAGGGTTCAAGGGCGGGATTGTAGGCATGCGGACGACCCGTCGTGGTGCATGTTCGACGGGGGTTTACCCCCGCGCACGGCCCGCGCCGACGCGCACGGCGATCTCAATCCCCCCGGGCGTCCCGGTCCCGTCGCCGCAGCTGATCGAGCTTCTCGCCGATCCTGATCTCCAGCCCGCGCGGCACGGGACGATACCAGCCGGGCTCGTCGATGCCTTCGGGAAGGTAGGTCTCGCCCGCGGCATAGGCATCGGGTTCGTCGTGCGCGTAGCGGTACGCGTGACCGTGTCCCAGCTCCTTCATGAGCTTGGTCGGGGCGTTGCGCAGATGCACCGGCACCTCCCGGCTGCGGTCTTTCTTCACGAAGGCACGGGCCGCGTTGTAGGCGTTATAGCCCGCGTTGCTCTTGGCGGCGACGGCCAGGTAGATGACGGCCTGGCCCAGCGCCAGCTCGCCCTCGGGACTGCCCAGGCGCTCGTAGGTCAGGGCCGCGTCGTTGGCGATCTGCAAAGCCTTCGGATCGGCGAGCCCGATGTCCTCCCACGCCATGCGCACGATGCGCCGCGACAGGTAGCGGGCATCGGCGCCGCCGTCGAGCATGCGGGTCAGCCAGTAGAGCGCGGCATCGGGATGGGAGCCACGCACGGATTTGTGCAGGGCCGAGATCTGGTCGTAGAAATTGTCTCCGCCCTTGTCGAACCGCCGGCTGTTCAGGGTCAGCGCATCCTGCAGGAATTCCGCCGTGATCGTGGTGATGCCGGAGGTCCTGGCCGCGGTGCTCGCCTGCTCCAGCAGGTTCAGGAAGCGCCGGGCGTCGCCGTCCGCATAGCCGATCAGGGTGTCCCGGGACCGGTCGTCGAACCGGAGATCGCCCAGCGCCTTGTCCCGTGCCCGCTCCAGCAACTGCGCGAGTTCCTCGTCGGTGATCGACTTCAGCACATAGACCTGCGCCCGCGACAGCAATGCCGAATTCACCTCGAAGGAGGGGTTCTCGGTGGTCGCGCCGATGAAGGTCACCAGACCGCTTTCCGCATACGGAAGCAGTGCGTCCTGCTGGGATTTGTTGAACCGGTGGATCTCGTCCACGAACAGGATGGTGTGCTTGCCCATGGCCAGGTTCTGCTGCGCCTGTTCCATGGCGGCCCGGATGTCCTTGACGCCGGAGAACACCGCCGACAGGGCGATGAATTCGCAATCGAAGGCCGAGGCCGTCAGCCGTGCCAGGGTCGTCTTCCCCACGCCGGGCGGACCCCAGAAGATCATGGAATGCGGTTTGCCCGACTGGAACGCCAGTCGCAGCGGCTTTCCCTCGCCGAGCAGATGCGACTGCCCGACCACGTCGTCGAGCGTCTTCGGGCGAAGCGCCTCAGCGAGCGGCGCGACGGGTTCTTGAGAAAACAGATCAGGCATGGCTTCCTTTTGCGTGCGGCGGTTCGCGCGACCCGGACGGTGTCCGTCCGGCCCCGATCGGGCGAAGCCGATGACCGTCCAGCGCGGGCGCCCTACTGCTTGAGCACGTCGGCGCCCGCGGGCGCCTTGAACGCGAAGGCGGCCGCGCCCAGTGCCGGATTGATCTCCACCTTGCCGAACCTGAGCACCGAACGCTGGCCGAAGCTGTCCAGGATCTCGAGCGACGCGAGCGCGTTGCCCTGGAAACCGACCTCGATGGACTGCAGCTGCCCGTCGCGTGCCAGGGGCGTCGCCTTGACCCACTGCAAGCCGTCGCGCTCGGGCGCCGATTCGAGCTTGAAGTCCGCCCGCAGCGCGCGCAGATCGGGCGCCGCGGCGATGAGTGCGGCGGGCGTGGACCCCAGGGCCTGCGCCTGCGAGCGCTGCGTCACCTGGTTGAGTTCGGCATCGTGGAGCCAGAGGGTCTGCCCGTCGGCCACGATGGTCTGGGCGAACGGCTTGCGATAGTCGAACCTGAACCTGCCGGGCCGCTGGAACTCGAAGGTGCCGCTGGACGTCTTCACGCGTCCGGGCTGCCCTTCCCGCGACGGCGCCGTGACGGTCTGGGTGAAGTCGGCGCGGCCTGATTTCACGTCGCGCACGAACGCCTCCAGGCTCTGCAGCCCGTCGGCCCAGGCGCCGGCGGCGGACGCCGCGATCGTCAGCGCGATCAGGATCTTCTTCATCGTCGATGTTTCCGTATGTCTATTCAACGCGTGCGGGCACCAGGATCTCGCGCTGGCCGGCACCGCTCATGGCGCTCACCAGCCCGGCCTTCTCCATGTCCTCGACCAGCCGCGCGGCGCGGTTGTAGCCGATCTTCAGGTGGCGCTGCACGAGCGAGATGCTCGCCTTGCGGTTCTTGAGCACCACCTCGACCGCCTGGTCGTACATCGGATCCTTCTCGTCGTCGCCGCCGTCGCCCGATAGATCACCATCGCCGTCGACGGTTCCGCCCTCGAGCACGCCGTCGATGTAATCGGGTTCGCCCTGGGACTTGAGGTAGGCCACCACGCGATGCACTTCCTCGTCGCTCACGAACGCGCCGTGCACGCGGATCGGCAGGCCGGTGCCGCTGGGCATGTAGAGCATGTCGCCCATGCCCAGCAAGGCTTCGGCGCCCATCTGGTCGAGGATGGTGCGGCTGTCGATCTTGCTGGACACCTGGAACGCGATGCGCGTCGGGATGTTGGCCTTGATCAGACCGGTGATCACGTCCACGCTCGGGCGCTGCGTCGCCAGGATCAGGTGGATGCCCGCGGCGCGCGCCTTCTGCGCCAGGCGGGCGATCAGTTCCTCGATCTTCTTGCCCACGACCATCATCAGGTCGGCCAGCTCGTCGATGACCACCACGATGTGCGGTTCGCGCTTGAGCGGCTCCGGATCGTCCGGAGTCAGGCTGAAGGGGTTGTGGATGAACTCCTCGCGCGCCTTGGCCTCGTCGATCTTGGCGTTGTAGCCCGCCAGGTTGCGCACGCCCAGCTTGCTCATGAGCTTGTAGCGCCGCTCCATCTCGGCCACGCACCAGTTCAGGCCGTGCGCGGCCTGCCGCATGTCGGTGACCACCGGCGCGAGCAGGTGCGGGATGCCTTCGTAGACCGACATCTCCAGCATCTTCGGGTCGATCATGAGCAGGCGGACGTCGCGCGCCTCGGCCTTGTAGAGCAGGCTCAGGATCATGGCGTTGATGCCCACCGACTTGCCCGAGCCCGTGGTGCCCGCCACCAGCACGTGCGGCATCTTGGCGAGGTCGGCCACCACCGGATTGCCCACGATGTCCTTGCCCAGTCCCATGGTCAGCATCGACTTGCCGTCGTTGTAGACCTGCGAGCCGAGGATCTCGCTCAGGCGGATCGACTGGCGCTTGGCGTTGGGCAGTTCCAGCGCCATGTAGTTCTTGCCGGGAATCGTCTCGACCACCCGGATCGACACCAGCGACAGCGATCGCGCGAGGTCCTTGGCGAGGCCGACGATCTGCGAACCCTTCACGCCCGTGGCCGGTTCGATCTCGTAGCGCGTGATCACCGGCCCGGGCGAAGCGAGCACCACGCGCACCTCGACGCCGAAGTCCTTGAGCTTCTTCTCGATCATGCGGGAGGTCATCTCCAGCGTGTCCGAGGACACGGTCTCCTGGCGCAGTTGCGGCGCGTCGAGCAGGTCCACGCGCGGCAGCTTGCCCTCGCCGTTCTCGCGGAACAGCGGCTTCTGGTTCTCCTTGACGACACGATCGCTCCGGGCAACCTCGGTCACGGCCCGCTGGATCGGCACCGGCGCCGGGGGCACGCGCTGGGTGTCCGCGGTCGCGCGTGGCGTCGGTGCCGGGACGGGCGACGCGACTTCCTTGGCCGGACGTGCCTGCGGACGGGTCGCGGTGAAGTCGTCCATCGTCGGCTCGCTGACACGTGCCGCTGGCGACGCCGGCTCCGCGCCTTCCTCCCGCTCGCGCACGGCGCGCCGGCCCATGGCCAGGTCCTCGGCGATCTCGCGTTTCTCGCGACGCGATTCGAACAGCGAGAACACGCGCGAACCCAGCCGCTCGGCCACCTGCGACCAGGAGAAACGGAACACCAGCGCCGAGCCGACGACACCGGCGGCAATGGCGATCAGGGCCGAACCCGTGAAGCCGATCCATTTCACGCTCATGGGACCGACGAAATAACCCAGCACACCACCCCCGTGGCCGGGCAGGCGGAATTCGAGTCGGTAGAGCCGAGACCATTCGAGCATCGCGCTGGCGCACAGCAGCAGCAGCAGCCCGAACCAGAAGGCCAGCCGACCCCGGTCGAGCCGGCCCCACGGCGGCGGCTCGACCGCCACCGGCGCCACTTCGCCACCGCGCAGCCAGCCGGCGAGGGACGAGAGCCAGACACGCAATCCGGCGGCCAGACACCACCAGACCGAATAGCCGGCCACGAAATAGCTGCCGTCGGCGATCCATGCGCCGATGCGTCCTCCCCAGTTCTTGACCTCTCCCCCGGTGCCCGAAGTCGACCACGCCGCGTCGGAGGGCGTGAAGCTGAGCATGGCCAGCAGCCAGAAGAGAAGCGCCACGAAACCGGCGATCAGGGTGATCTCCTGCGCGAAGCGCATCGCGCGCAGGCGGACCGGAGGTGGGTTGGAAGCGTTCGAAGCGTGCAGGGAGTTCAGCGAATAAGTCATGAAAGCGCGGTTCGGCCTGCGATCCAAGCCGTCATCGCACCGAGCCTACAACGGAAAAGGCGCCGCGCGAGCGGTTGCCGTGTCGATCAGGGCGCCCGTCACGTCAGGGAGGACAGTCGCTCCTTCACGATCATGGAGCCATCGGTCTGGGTCTGGACGAAGCCGCGCTCCTCCAGATCCTTCATGACGCGGCTGACCATCTCGCGCGAGGCTCCCACCATCTTGGCCAGGTCCTGGCGCGAGATCTTGTCGCGGATCTTGAGGTTGCCCTGGCCGTCGTCCACGGCGAACTCGATCAGCGAGCGCGCGACGCGGCCATAGACGTCCATGAGTGCCAGCGATTCGATCTTGCGGTCCGCCTGCCGCAGGCGCTGCACCAGGCCGCGCATGATGTTGTACGACATCGAGGCGTTCTCGGGCAGGCAGCGGCCGAAGGCATCGCGGGCCAGCACGAGCACGTCGGTCTGGATCTCGGTCCTGACGGTGGCGGAATGGGGCTCGTCGTCGATCAGGCTCATCTCGCCGAGGTAATCGCCCTGCTGCAGGGTGGCGAGGATCACTTCGCGGCCCCGGGTGTCCGTGCTCATCACGCGGGCTCGACCCGTGAGGATGATGTAGAGGGCATCCGACTTCTTGCCCTGCTCGACGATCACCTCCGCGCGCTTGAATCGCTTCTTGACGATCGCATCTGCGATGCTGGCCGACTGGGCCGGCGTCAGTGCGGAAAACAAGGGAACTCGCCTGAGCAACTCAAGATTGGACAGCATGGACATCTTCGAATCCCGGAAAACGCGCAATTGGAGAACTTATTGCTTAATTACAATCACGCGCATTGAAAACGCCCCTCATCAGGGACGGCCCGCAAGGTGATACTTGAAAATCACCTTCCGGAAAATGTACACGCTGATACAGCAAAATTCAGGTTTTTAAAGAATGTCGAATCAACAACATGCCCAAGTCCTGATTCTGGGTTCGGGTCCGGCCGGCTACACGGCGGCCGTCTACGCCGCGCGGGCCAACCTCAAGCCGCTGCTCATCACGGGCATGGCACAGGGCGGACAGCTCATGACGACCACCGAGGTCGACAACTGGCCTGCGGACGTGCAGGGCGTCCAGGGCCCGGAGCTCATGCAGCGCTTTCTCGAGCACGCCGAGCGTTTCAAGACCCAGGTCGTCTTCGATCACATCAGCCAGGTCGATTTCAGCCGGCGCCCGTTCACGCTCACGGGCGACAGCGGCACCTACACGTGCGACGCACTGATCATCGCCACCGGCGCCTCGGCCAAGTACCTGGGCCTGGAATCCGAACAGCATTTCATGGGCCGCGGCGTCTCGGGTTGCGCGACCTGTGACGGATTCTTCTATCGCGAGCAGGAAGTCTGCGTCATCGGTGGTGGCAACACGGCCGTGGAAGAAGCCCTCTACCTGTCCAACATCGCCAGCAAGGTGACGTTGGTGCACCGGCGCGACCGCTTCAAGGCCGAGCCGATCCTGGTGGACAAGCTGCACGAGAAGGTCGCGGAAGGAAAGATCGTTCTGAAGACGCACAACGTGCTCGACGAGGTGCTGGGCGATGACTCGGGTGTCACCGGCATCCGGTTGAAGCACGTCGACACCGGCGCGACCGAACAGGTCGACCTGAAAGGCTGCTTCATCGCCATCGGCCATCATCCCAACACCGACATCTTCCAGGGTCAGCTGACGATGAAGGACGGCTACATCGTCACGCGCTCGGGCCTGCAGGGCATGGCGACCATGACGAGCGTGGACGGCGTTTTCGCGGCCGGCGACGTGCAGGACAACATCTACCGCCAAGCCATCACGAGCGCCGGCACCGGCTGCATGGCGGCACTGGACGCACAGCGGTACCTGGAAACGAACGGCACGCTATAATCGCAGGCTTTGCCAAACAACGGGCTGTCTTGCAGCCTGTGGCAAAGCCGGGGTACCGCCACCCGGATTCCATGGCGAGGTCAAGCTGCAAAACGCCCACGTTCCCCTGCGGACGGGGCGCCAGCTGTTTCAGGAAAGAGTGTCCACATGGCACGCGTCTGCGATATCACGGGCAAAGGCCCGATGGTGGGAAACAACGTTTCCCACGCCAACAACAAAACCAAGCGCCGGTTCCTGCCGAACCTGCAATACCGCCGTTTCTGGGTCGAGACTGAAAACCGCTGGGTTCGCCTGCGGGTTTCGAGCGCTGCATTGCGCCTGATCGACAAGAACGGCATCGATGCCGTGCTCGCAGACCTGCGCGCACGCGGCCAAGCCTAAGGAGCGCAATCATGGCAACGAGCAAAGGCGGACGCGAGAAGATCAAGCTGGAATCCACCGCGGGTACCGGCCATTTCTATACCACCAGCAAGAACAAGAAGACGACGCCTGAAAAGCTGTCGATCATGAAGTTCGACCCCAAGGCACGCAAGCACGTCGAATACAAGGAAATCAAGCTGAAGTAATTCGGCGCCGATTTCTTTCAGGGCGGATCATCATTCGTCCCGACATCCGACCCGCTCTCACCCAGCGGGTTTTTTGTTGTCCGGTTTTTTGCATCAAACCATTCGGACCGATGGCATGGCCATAAAAAAACCGACCCGGAGGTCGGTTTTTTGACTTTCAGCCTCGAGGGCGTGGAATGCGATCAGACACGTGCCGCGCGCAACCGCGTCGAGAACTCACGCAGCCCGGCGATGCCACTGGCTTCGGCACGGTGGCACCAAGCCGCCAGATCCGATACCAGCTGCTCGCGCGAATGCGAGGTGTTGAGCCACAGCTGGCGGAGTTCCTCGCGCATCGTCACCATCTTGTCGAGCACCGGATGCGCGGCACGTGCCTGCACGATGTGCGTGCGCGCCGCCGGGGGCACCTTGTCGTCGTCCCGATGGAGCCACTGCTTGGCGGCCCGCAGCACCGACAGATCGGCACCCTTGGCCTTGAGTTGCGCCAGTTCGTCGCGGGTCGTGCGGCGCATCTCGCGCGCGAATCCGGCCATCACCTCGTAGCGATTGGCGATCACGGCCTCCAGCGTCTTCTCGTCAGCGACCGGCTGTACATCACCCATCAGCATCTTCGGCGGCAGCTTCTTGACCTTGGCCCAGCCGATCTTCTGCATCAGGCTGATGTAGACCCAGCCGATGTCGAACTCGTACTTCTTGACCGAGAATTTGGCCGACGTCGGATAGGTGTGGTGATTGTTGTGAAGCTCCTCGCCACCGATGATGATTCCCCAGGGAATCAGGTTGGTGCTGGCATCGGTCGCCTCGAAGTTGCGATAGCCCCAGAAATGGCCGATGCCGTTGACCACGCCAGCCGCCCAGAACGGGATCCAGACCATCTGCACCGCCCAGATGGCCAGACCGATGGCACCGAACATCGCCACGTTCAGGATCATCATCAGGCCCACGCCCTGCCAGCTGTAACGCGCATACAGGTTGCGTTCGATCCAGTCGTTGGGCGTGCCATGGCCGAAGCGCTCGACGGTGTCCTTGTTCTTGGATTCCCTGCGATAGAGTTCGGCGCCGCGCCACATGACTTCGTCGAAACCCTTGACCTGCGGGCTGTGCGGGTCGTCCACGGTCTCGCACTTCGCATGGTGCTTGCGATGGATGGCGACCCATTCCTTGGTGACCATGCCGGTGCCCAGCCACAGCCAGAAGCGGAAGAAGTGCGATGGGATCGGACCCAGTTCCATGGCCCGATGCGTCTGCGTGCGGTGCAGGAAGATCGTTACCGCGGCAATCGTGATGTGAGTGGTCACGAGCGTGTAGAGGACGATCTGCCACCACGAGAGATCCCACATGCCGTGAGCGAGCCAGTCGACAGCCGCGTTCAACACGGCAGAGTCAGGAAGGAACATTGAGTCAGGTACTCCATTACCACACGAAGGTGCGGTTCCAGGGGAATCGAGCATTTTAAAGGTTAGCCTCTCCTTGAGGGGCTAAAGCCTTGATCAATCCGGCATTTGCCGTTGTTTTGGAGCGTCCGACCTATTTGCGGTTCCACACGGCCGCGAAAAAACCGTCGGTCGCATGGCGATGCGGCCACAGTCGCAGGTAGCGCCTGCCGTCGTCGCCACCCGCGCAAAGCCGGGTCGCCTCGTCGACCTTCAGTCCATCGAGCAGATCGGCGGCGTCCTGGGGCAGAAAATCAGGGTTCGCCGCGCCGAACGCGGCAGCGATGGCCTCGTTTTCTTCCGGCAGCACGCTGCACGTCGCGTAGACCAGGCGCCCCCCCGACTTCACCAGGCGCGCCGAACTCTGCAGGATGGCGGTCTGTTTGGCGGTGAGCTCCTCGGCCGACTGCTGGGACTGGCGCCATTTCAGGTCGGGATTGCGTCGCAACGTGCCCAGACCGGAGCACGGCGCATCGACCAGCACGCGGTCGATCTTGCCGGCCAGGCGCTTGACGCGCTCGTCGCGCTCGTGCGCGATGGCAGCAGGATGGACGTTGGAGAGCTTGCTGCGCGCGAGCCGGGGCTTGAGCGCATCGAGCCGGTGAGCCGATGTGTCGAAGGCATAGAGCCGGCCGGTGTTGCGCATCGTGGCGCCGATGGCGAGCGTCTTGCCGCCCGCGCCGGCGCAGAAATCCACCACCATCTCGCCACGCTTGGCGTCCAGCAACAGCGCGAGCAGTTGGGATCCCTCGTCCTGGACCTCGATGGCGCCGCGCGCGAAGGCATCCACCTTGGTCAGCGCCGGCTTGCCGTCGATGCGCAGACCCCAGGGCGAGAACGGCGTGGCCACGGCCTTGATGCCCGCGAGGGACAGTTCCTTCTGCACATCGGCACGCTTGTCGTGGAGGGTGTTGACGCGCAGGTCGAGCGGTGCGGGCTGCTGCAGGCTTTCCGCCAGCGCCCAGAACTCGTCGCCGAGTTGCGCCTTCAGCGGCTTGACCAGCCACTCCGGCAGGTTGTGGCGATGGCGCTCCAGCAGATCGCTCTGGCTGACGGCATCGCAGTTGTCGAGCCAGCGTTTCTCGACCTCGTTGAGTGCGCTCTTGAGGAAATCGCGCGGGCCGTGGAAGCCCAGGATGGCCATGCGCCGCTCCTTGGAACCCGTGCCCGAGGGCGACAGGTGATCGAACAACAGCTTCTTGCGCAACACGGTATAGACCGTCTCGGCCAGGGTGGCGCGTTCGCGGGGACCGAACTCGCGGTGATCGCGGAAGAAGCGCGACACCACCTGGTCGGCGGGATGATCGAATTTCAGGACGAGGCCGACCAGATCGGCGCTCGCCTCCAACAGGGCTTTGGGATGCATGGGGGTGATTGTCTCAGCCAGGACCCCCCCGCCCGGGACAATGCTGCTTCGCGCTCCCTGGCGTCCCTTCCGTTTCCGCGCCTTTCCCGGCCCCACTGCCCCATGACAGACGACAACCTTCCGCCCCTCATCGAAACCCCGCCCGGCCTCTACCGTCACTACAAGGGCGGCGAGTACGAGGTCGTCGGCACCGTGCGCCACAGCGAGACCCTGGAGCCGATGACGCTCTACCGTGCGCTCTACGGTCAGCGCGGCCTGTGGGTGCGCCCGGCCGCGATGTTCGGCGAGACGGTGGAGATCGACGGCGTGGCGCGACCGCGCTTCCTGCGGCTCGTCTGAGGGCCGGCGGCGCTCAGCAACGGGCGCCGAGCCAGCTTGCGATCGCCTTCGGGTAGAGCCGGTGCTCCTGGCTGAGCACGCGCGCGGCCAGCACGGCTTCGGTGTCGCCGGGCAGCACGGGCACGACGGCCTGGTCGAGGATCGGTCCGTGGTCGAGTTCCGCCGTCACCTGGTGCACGGTGACGCCCGCGACGCGGCAACCGGCCTCGATCGCGCGGCGGTGCGTGTGGAGCCCCGGAAAGGCCGGCAGCAGCGAGGGGTGGATGTTCAGCAGCCGCCCCGCGTAACGCGCGACGAAGCCCGGCGTCAGGATGCGCATGAAGCCGGCGAGTACGACCAGCACGGGCGCATGGGCATCGATCGCCCCGGCCAAGGCGGCGTCGAACGCCTCGCGCGTAGCGAAGTCCTGGTGCGGCACCACCGCGGTCGCGATGCCCCGCGCCCGTGCGAGGTCGAGCCCCCCGGCGTCCGCCCGGTTGCTGACCACGGCCGCCACGCGCGCATCGAAGCGTTCGGCCCAGCGCCCGGCTTCGGCGGCGCGCACGATGGCGGCCATGTTGGAGCCGGCTCCGGAGATGAGGATGACGATGTTGTGCTTCATGGAAGCGCGGAATTATCCGTGTCGCTGCGAGGACAACTTTTTTCCGCACGACCATGCTAAAACCGATGGCTGACGGAGACACTCCGCCCCGCCCTTCCAGTGCGGCGGCAACCCACACAGCGAGGCACGCATGGATTTGAGCTTCACCCCCGAAGAGCAGGCGTTCAGAGAAGAGATCCGCGCCTGGGTCAAGGACCACCTTCCGGCCGACATTTCGCACAAGGTGCACAACGCCCTCGAACTCACGCGCGAGGACCACCAGCGCTGGGCACGCATCCTGGGCAAGAAGGGCTGGCTGGGCTACGGCTGGCCCAAGGAGTTCGGCGGACCGGGCTGGACCTCGATCCAGCGCCACCTGTTCGAGGAGGAAACCGCGCTCGCGGGCGCCCCGCGCATCATTCCCTTCGGACCGGTGATGGTGGCCCCGGTCATCCAGGCCTTCGGCAATGCCGAGCAGCAACAGCGTTTCCTGCCGGGCATCGCCAGCGGCGAGGTCTGGTGGAGCCAGGGCTACAGCGAACCGGGCTCGGGCTCGGACCTCGCCTCCGTCAAGACCCGCGCCGAGCGCCAGGGTGACAAGTACATCGTCAATGGCCAGAAGACCTGGACCACCCTCGGCCAGTATGGCGAGTGGATCTTCTGCCTGGTGCGCACCAGCAACGAAGGCAAGCCGCAGACCGGCATCAGCTTCCTGCTGATCGACATGAAGTCGCCCGGCGTCACGGTGCGCCCGATCAAGCTCGTCGACGGAAGCGTCGAGGTCAACGAAGTCTGGTTCGACAACGTCGAGGTGCCGGCGAACAACCTGATCGGCGAGGAGAACAAGGGCTGGACGTACGCCAAGCACCTGTTGAGCCACGAGCGGACCAACATCGCGGATGTGAATCGCGCCAAACGCGAACTCGAACGCCTCAAGCGCATCGCCCGGAGCGAGGGCGTCTGGGAAGACGCGCGCTTCCGCGACGAGATCGCCAAGCTCGAGGTGGACGTCGTGGCCCTGGAGATGCTGGTGCTGCGCGTGCTCGCGGCCTCGACCTCGGGCAAGAACTCGCTCGACATCGCCGGCCTGCTCAAGATCAAGGGCAGCGAGATCCAGCAGCGCTACAGCGAACTCATGATGCTCGCCGGCGGTCCCTACGCGCTGCCCCTGGTGCGCGAGGCCATGGAGGCCGGTTGGCAGGGCGACTTCCCCGGCGGCGACGCCGGCCTGGCGCCGCTCACCTCCACCTACTTCAACATGCGCAAGACCACCATCTACGGTGGTTCCAACGAAGTGCAGCGCAACATCGTCGCGCAAACCGTCCTGGGCTGAGGAGACACACATGGATTTCGATTTTTCCGACGACCAGGAACAACTTCGCGACGCGGTGCGCAAGTGGGTCGACAAGGGCTACGACTTCGAGCGTCGCCGTCGCATCGAGGCCGCGGGCGGTTTCTCGCGCAAAGCCTGGGACGAACTCGCCGGGCTGGGCCTGGGCGGCCTCTACATCGGCGAGGAGGACGGCGGCCTGGGCATGGGCCCGGTGGCCGGCATGGTCGTGATGGAGGAACTCGGCCGTGGCATCGTCGCCGAACCCTTCGCCCAGGTGCTCATCGCCGGCGCGGTCCTGAGCGGTTATGCGGCAGGCGACCTCAAGAGCGACTGGCTGCCGCGCATCGCCGGTGGCGAAGCGCTCGTCGTGTTGGCGCACCAGGAACGCAAGGCACGCTACCGCCTGGACGTGTGCGAGGCCCGTGCCGAGCAGACCGGCGACGGCTGGACGGTCTCGGGCACCAAGAGCCTGGTGCCGGCCGGCGACGAGGCCGATGCCTTCCTCGTGCCCGCGCAGATCGATGGAAAGATGGCCCTGTTCCTCGTCGAGCGAAGCGCCAGCGGCGTCGAGGCACGTGGTTACGGCACGCAGGATGGCGCCCGTGCGGCCGAAGTCGTGCTCAACCACGCCGCGGCCCGCCTTGTCACCACCGATGGTCTGACGGCCCTGGCGCACGCGGTCGACATCGGCATCGCGGCCCTGTGCGCCGAGGCGGTCGGTGTCATGGACAAGGCCCTGGCCGTGACCGTCGAGTACATGAACACGCGCAAGCAGTTCAATGTCACGATCGCCAGCTTCCAGGCCCTGCGCCATCGCGTGGCCGACATGAAGATGCAGCTCGAACTGGCGCGTTCGATGAGCTACTACGCGACCCTCAAGCTGGACGCGCCCACCGATGAACGCCGCCAGGCGATCGCCCGCGCCAAGTACCAGTTGGGCGTGTCGATGCGTTTCGTCGGACAGCAGGCGGTGCAATTGCACGGTGGCATCGGCGTGACGGACGAGTACGTCGTCGGCCATTACTTCAAGCGTCTGACCCAGATGGAGATGACCTTCGGCGACACGCTCCACCACCTGGGCGACGTGTCCGCGCGCATGAAGGACACCGCCGGCGTCTTCTGACCCGCGCCCTTCTGGGCCCGCGCGGGCCGTGCACGGCTAGGGATGCAGGCGCGAACTGAGCGGCAGGTGGATCATCAGGAACTCCATCTGATCCGCCAGGATGCGGCGGTTGCGCAGGATGAAGTCTTCCCAGAGGCTGGGCACGTAGGGAGCGTAGAGCAGCGGCATGCCGGCCTGCTCCGGGGTGCGGCTGCTCTTGCGGTGATTGCAGGGGCGGCATGCCGTGACCACGTTCATCCACACGTCGACGCCCTGCTGGGCGAACGGGACGATGTGTTCGCGTGTGAGTTCTTCCTCGTGGAAGTGGTCACCGCAGTAGGCGCAGACGTTGCGGTCGCGGGCGAACAGTTTCGCGTTGGTGAGCCCCGGACGCAGTGCGAAGGGATTGATGCGCGGCACGCCCTTGGTACCGATGATGCTGTTGATCGCGATCTGGGACTGTTGTCCGGTCGCCGCGTTGTGGCCACCCCGAAACAGCGCCACGTGCGCGCCCGATTCCCAACGCACTTCGTCGGCCGCATAGTGGAGGACCGCCTGTTCCAGCGAAATCCAGGATTGCGGCAGCCCTTGGGCCGACAGCTTCAAGACCTTCACGCCACGTCTCCTCGAAGAAAGAAGAACCACGCAGGAATCCGGTGGACGCCGCGCCTTCGGTGAGGACGCCGCTGCCGGGTACTGCGTCACAATATAGCGGCTTTGTGACAAATTGCCCCTTCCACGCGCCGAAGCCCATCCGACGGGCCTGAGGCGCCACAAGAACAGATCGATCCATGCAGGTTTTTCGTGGATTCCGGCACCCCGGCGTGGCGCCAGCCTGCGCATTGACCATCGGCAATTTCGACGGTGTCCACCGTGGCCACCAGGCCATGCTGGCGTTGCTCAACACCGAGGCGCGCCAGCGCGGGTTGCCCAGTTGCGTCCTCACCTTCGAGCCGCACCCGCGCGACTACTTCGCCGCCGTCAGCAGGCGTCCGGAGCTGGCACCCGCGCGCATCGGCACTTTGCGCGACAAGCTCGGCGAACTCGCCGCCTGCGGGGTCGCGCAGACCATCGTGCTGCCCTTCGATGCGCGCCTGGCCGCGCGTTCGCCGCAAGACTTCATCGACCATGTGTTGCTCGATGGACTGGGCGCGCGTTACGTGCTCGTGGGCGACGACTTCCGCTTCGGCGCCCGGCGCGCCGGCGACTACGCGATGCTCGACGAGGCCGGAGCGCGCCACGGCTTCGACGTCGCGCGCATGAACAGCTACGAGGTGCATGGCCTGCGCGTCTCCAGCTCCGCCGTGCGCGACGCGCTGGCCGAAGGCCGCATGGCCGATGCGCAGCGTCTGCTCGGCCGGCCCTACGCCATCTCCGGCCACGTCGTGCACGGCCGCAAGCTCGGCCGGGCGCTGGGCGCTTCGGCGCCGGGGCGCGACGACGGTTTCCGCACGCTCAACCTGCGCTTCAAGCACTGGAAGCCGGCCGCCGGCGGCATCTTCGCGGTGCTGGTGCATGGCCTGTCGCGCGAGCCCCTCGAAGGTGTCGCCAACCTGGGCGTGCGGCCCTCGCTCGACGCCAACGACGTCAACGCCGGGCGCGTGCTGCTGGAGACGCACTGCCTCGACTGGCCCGCCGAACTCGGTCGCGAGGAGGCCTACGGTAAAATCGTCCGCGTGGAACTTCTGCACAAACTGCACGACGAATTGCGCTACGCCAGCCTCGAAGCCCTCACCGCGGGCATCGCGAAGGATGGCCGCGATGCGCGGGCGTTCTTCGCGTCGGCGCCGGCCCGGACGCATGCGGAGACGCACCGGCAGACCACGCGCGACCGAATTTAGCGCTGCACGTTCCGCGCCGCCGCCCCGGAACATGCCTGGGCCCGACGACCGCCCCTCCTCCGCACCTCGATGCGTCCCCGCCCGGGATCGAGCCTGTCGAAGCCTTTCCACGCCCTGCCCCGCATTGCACCGCACCCGCCCACCATGTCCGACGCCGCCGCCCCCACTCCCGACTACCGCGCCACGCTCAACCTGCCCGACACGCCTTTCCCGATGCGTGGCGACATGGCCAAGCGGGAACCGGGCTGGGTCAAGCAATGGAACGACGAGGGCCGCTACCACCGCCTGCGCGATGCACGCCACGGTGCGCCCAAGTTCATCCTGCACGACGGCCCGCCCTACGCCAACGGCCAGATCCACATGGGTCACGCCGTCAACAAGATCCTCAAGGACATGATCACCAAGGCGCGACAGCTGGAGGGCTTCGACGCGCTCTACGTGCCCGGCTGGGACTGCCACGGCCTGCCGATCGAGAACGCCATCGAGAAGAAGCACGGCCGCAATCTCAGCCGCGACGACATGCAGGCCAGGAGCCGCGCCTTCGCCACCGAGCAGATCGCCCAGCAGATGGCGGACTTCCAGCGCCTGGGGGTGCTGGGTGAGTGGGACCACCCGTACAAGACGATGGATTTCGCCAACGAGGCGGGCGAGTTGCGCGCCTTCAAGCGCGTGATCGAACGCGGTTTCGTCTACCGCGGCCTGAAGCCGGTGTACTGGTGCTTCGACTGCGGCTCGTCGCTGGCCGAGTTCGAGATCGAATACGCCGACAAGAAGTCGCAGACCATCGACGTCGCCTTCAAGGCGCACGAACGCGAGAAGGTGCTGGCCGCGTTCGGCGCCGACCACCTGATCCTGGGCGACATCTTCGCCGTCATCTGGACCACCACCGCCTGGACCATCCCGGCCAACCAGGCCATCAACCTGAACCCGGAACTCGACTACTCGCTGGTCGACACCGAACGCGGTCTGCTGATCCTGGCCGCCTCGCTGGTCGAGATGTGCATGACCCGCTACGCGCTCGACGGCCAGGTGCTGGCCACGGTCAAGGGAGAGGCACTCGGCGGGCTGGAATTCGAGCATCCGCTGTACGACGTGCGGGATGAGGACGGCATCCGGGGTTACGAGCGCCTGTCGCCCATCTACCTGGCCGACTACGCCACCGCCACCGACGGCACCGGCCTGGTCCACTCGTCGCCCGCCTACGGCGTGGACGACTTCAACTCCTGCGTCGCCCACGGCATGGCCACCGACGCCATCCTCAACCCGGTGCAGGGCAACGGCACCTACGCGGCCGGTTTCCCGCTCTTCGGCGGCCAGCACATCTGGAAGGCGGTGCCGGAGATCATCGGCGCGCTGCGCGACGCGCACCGCCTGCTGGCCACCGAGACCATCACCCACAGCTACCCGCACTGCTGGCGCCACAAGACGCCAGTGATCTACCGAGCCGCCGCGCAGTGGTTCATCCGCATGGACGAGGGCGAAGGCGTCTTCACCAAGGACAAGGCACCGCAGACGCTGCGCCGGACCGCGCTGGCCGCGATCGAGCAGACCCGCTTCTACCCGGAGAACGGCAAGGCGCGCCTGCACGACATGATCGCCAACCGGCCCGACTGGTGCATCTCGCGCCAGCGCAGCTGGGGCGTGCCGATCCCGTTCTTCCTGCACAAGGACTCGGGCGAACTGCATCCGCGCACCATGGAGATCCTCGACCAGGCCGCCGGCATCGTCGAGCAGGGCGGCATCGAGGCCTGGAGCCGCGTGAGCGTGGCCGACATCCTCGGCACCGAGGACGCACCCCACTACACCAAGAGCACCGACATCCTGGAAGTCTGGTTCGACTCCGGATCGACCTTCTTCCACGTCCTGCGCGGCACGCACCCGAACGTCCACCACGACGCCGGCCCCGAAGCCGACCTCTACCTCGAGGGCCACGACCAGCATCGCGGCTGGTTCCACTCGTCGCTGCTGCTGGCCTGCGCGCTCGAGGACCGGGCGCCGTACCGAGGCCTGCTGACGCATGGCTTCACGGTCGACAGCCAGGGCCGCAAGATGAGCAAGTCGCTGGGCAACGGCATCGACCCGCAGGAGGTCAGCAAGAAGCTGGGCGCGGAGATCATCCGCCTGTGGGTGGCCGCGAGCGACTATTCCGGCGACATCGCGGGTGACGACAAGATCCTTGCGCGCGTGGTGGATGCCTACCGCCGCATCCGCAACACGCTGCGCTTCCTGCTGGCCAACACCAGCGACTTCGACCGCGACCAGGACGCGGTGCCGCTCGACCAGCTGCTGGAGATCGACCGCTACGCGCTCGACCGCGCCGCGCAGTTCCAGGCCGAGGTCCTGGCGCACTACCAGGTCTACGAGTTCCATCCGGTGGTGGCCAAGCTGCAGGTCTACTGCTCGGAGGACCTCGGTGCCTTCTACCTCGACGTGCTCAAGGACCGGCTCTACACCACCGCGCCGGACTCGCACGCGCGCCGCAGCGCGCAGACCGCGCTCTGGCACATCACCCAGGCGATGCTGCGCTGGATGGCGCCGTTCCTGAGCTTCACGGCGGAAGAGGCCTGGACGCTGGTGGGCACCGCCTCGCCCGGCGAGTCGATCTTCACGCAGGTCTACAGCGACCTCGGCACGCCCGACGCGGCGCGGCTGGCCAAGTGGACGCGCATCCGCGAGATCCGCGACGTGGTCAACAAGGACATCGAGGCGGTGCGTGCCACCGGCCGCGTCGGCTCGTCGCTGCAGGCCAACGTCGTGCTGACGGCGCGGCCCGACGACCATGCGCTGCTCGCCGCGCTCGGCGACGACCTCAAGTTCGTCTTCATCACCTCCGTCGTCGACCTGGTCGCGGGCGAGGCGCTGGCCACCGAGGTCACGCCGAGCGCCGACACCAAGTGCGAGCGCTGCTGGCACTGGCGCGACGACGTCGGCGCCGACCCGGCGCATCCGACGATCTGCGGCCGCTGCACCAGCAACCTGTACGGTGCGGGCGAAGCGCGGAGCGTCGCCTGATGACGCGCGGCACGACCCCCTCGCGCACCGGCGCGACCGCCTCGCCGCGTGGCGGCGCCTCGGCGTTTTCCTCGGGCAGCATGTGGCCCTGGCTCGGTCTCGCCCTGGTGCTGTTCATCCTCGACCAATTCACCAAGACGCTGATCCTGGGCTACTACCGCCTGGGCGACGCGACCTACGTGACGAGTTTCTTCAACGTCGTGCGCGCCCACAACACCGGTGCGGCCTTCTCGTTCCTGGCCGACCATTCCGGCTGGCAGCGCTGGCTGTTCACCGGCATCGGCGTGGCCGCCGCGGTGTTCATCGTCTGGATGCTGCGCACGCACGCCGGCCAGCGGCTGTTCAGCTTCGCCATGGCGTGCATCCTGGGCGGCGCCATCGGCAACGTGGTCGACCGGATGATGCACGGCTATGTGGTGGACTTCCTCGACTTCCACCTGGGCGGCACGCACTTCCCGGCCTTCAACGTGGCCGACGCCGCCATCACCCTCGGTGCGGTCTGCCTGATCTGGGACGAGATCCGGCGCGTCCGCCGGCGTTGACGCGCCGGCGCCCGCGGGCACGCGCGGCCCTTCCCCGTCCCCGCGCCGGTGCCGCGCTGTCCAGGGCCCACGCGTATAGTCGTCCGGGCAAATGAAGCATCTGTTGGACCTGCTGGCGGCCATCGCCCTCCTCGTCTGGGGCACCCACCTCGTTCGCACCGGCGTGCTGCGCGTCTTCGGCGCCAACCTGCGCAGCCTGCTCGCGCGCGGCATGCGCAACCGTCTGACCGCCGCGCTTTCGGGCATCGGGGTGACGGCACTGGTGCAATCCAGCACCGCGACGTCGCTGATGACCTCGTCCTTCGTCGGGCAGGGACTCATCGCCCTGCCGGCGGCCCTGGCGGTGATGCGTGGGGCCGACATCGGCACGGCCCTGATGTCGGTGCTGTTCTCCACCGACCTGTCGTGGCTCTCGCCGCTGTTCATCTTCGTCGGCGTGGTGCTCTCGATCACGCGGCCGGCCACCACGGCGGGTCGCTTCGGACGCGTGCTGATCGGTCTGGGACTGATGCTGCTGGCCCTGCGGCTCGTGGTGGAGGCCACCGGGCCGCTGTTCGAATCGGTCGCCATGCGCGCCGTGCTGGCGTCCATCAGCAGCGACGTGCTGCTCGAGGTCACCATCGGCGCGGCCTTCGCGGTCGTCGCCTACTCGAGCCTGGCCGTGGTGCTGCTGGTCGCGGCGATGGCGAGTTCGGCCGTGGTGCCCCTGGACGTCGCGCTGGGCCTGGTGCTGGGCGCCAACCTCGGCAGCGGCGTGCTGGCCGTGCTGACCACCGCCAAGTCGGAGATCGCGGTGCGCCAGGTGACGGTGGGCAATCTGGTCTTCAAGCTGCTGGGCGTGGCGGTGGCCATTCCCTTCATCGGGCTGTACCTCTCGCAGATGCGGCCCTACGTGGCAGACCCGACCCGGCTGGTGGTGCTCTACCACCTGGTCTTCAACGTGGTGGTCAGCATCGGTTTCATCGGGCTGACGGGCTGGGTCGCCAGGCTGGTCAGGCACCTGATGCCGGTGCCCAAGCCATCGGCCGCCACCTCGCGGCCGCAGCACCTCGACCCCTCGGCGCTGTCCACGCCCTCGCTGGCCATCTCCAACGCCGCGCGCGAGGCGCTGCACCAGGCCGACATCGTGGAGACCATGCTCATCGGCATGCTCAACGTCATCCGCCACAACGACCTGCGCCTGGCCGACGAATTGCGCAAGCTCGACGACACGGTCGACCGGCTCTATTCGGACATCAAGTACTACCTCACCAAGATCTCGCGCGAGGCCCTGGGCGAGGAGGAGAGCAAGCGCTGGACCGACATCATCAGCTTCACGATCAACATGGAGCAGGTCGGCGACATCATCGAGCGCGTGATCATCGACATCGAGGACAAGAAGATCAAGCCGAAGCGCAACTTCTCGCCCGCGGGGATGGCCGAGATCGTCGAGCTGCACGAGCGGCTGGTGGCCAACCTGCGCCTGGGAATGAGCGTCTTCCTCAACGGCAACGTGCGCGACGCCCAGAAGCTGCTGGAGGAGAAGGCGCGCTTCCGCGACCTGGAGCGCGCCTACGCCACCACCCACCTGAGCCGGCTCATGGACCGGACGATGCCCAGCATGGAGACGAGTTCGCTGCACATCGACCTGATCAGCGACCTCAAGCGCATCAACTCCCACATCTGCTCGATCGCCTACCCGATCCTCGATTCGGCCGGCGCGCTGGCGCCCAGCCGCCTGCGCGCCTCGCGGCTCATGCCGCTGGACCCCTGAATCAGGACCGGTCGCGCGCCGGCGCGACGGACGTCGCCGGCGTCGACGCGACGGCGGCCGCCGTCACCGGCGCCGCGAGCACCTCGACCGCTTCCCCGGCCTCCGGCGGCCGCCGCGCGTAGCGCTGCGCCAGCACCGCGCAGACCATCAGCTGCATCTGGTGGAACAGCATCAGCGGCAGCACGATGGCGCCCACCGTCGAGGCGGCGAACAGCACGTGCGCCATCGGGATGCCGCTGGCCAGACTCTTCTTGGAACCGCAGAACACGATGGTGATCTCGTCGGCCTTGTTGAAGCCGAGCCGGCGCGCCGTCCAGGTCGTCACGGTCAGCGCCAGGGCGAGCAACACGGCGCACACCACCAGCAGGCCGGCCAGAGCGCCCGGGGACACCTGCTTCCAGAGGCCCTCGATGACGGCGGCGCTGAAGGCGGTGTAGACCACCAGCAGGATCGAACTGCGGTCGACCAGCGTCAGCGCCTTGGCGTGCTTCTTGACCCAGGCGCCGATCAGCGGGCGCGACAGGTGGCCGGCCACGAACGGCACCATCAGCTGCAGCAGGATGCTGCCGATCGAGTCGAGCGAGGCGGCGGCGCCGGCGCGGTCGGTCGAGATCAGCAGCCCCACCAGCAGCGGCGTGACGAACACGCCCAGCAGGGTCGAGGCCGACGCGCTGCACACCGCCGCCGGGATGTTGCCCCGCGCCATCGACGTGAAGGCGATGGCCGACTGCACGGTCGCCGGCAGCACGCACAGGTACATCACACCGACGTAGAGCGCCGGCGTCACCAGTGGCGAGAGCACCGGCCGCAGCGCCAGCCCGAGCAGCGGGAACAACATGAAGGTGCACGCGAAGATCAGCAGGTGCAGACGCCAATGCCCGGCGCCGGCGAGGATGGCTTCGCGCGAGAGCTTGGCGCCGTGCAGGAAGAACAGCAGCCCGATGGCGAATGCGGTGAGGATCTGGAAACCCTTCGCCACGTCGCCGGAGGCCGGAAGGAGGCTCGCGGCCACCACGGTGGCGACCAGGGCGAGGGTGAAGTTGTCGGGGAGGAAGCGTGAACGTGCCATGGCCGCGATTGGACCCGTGCCGGCACGGAAAGGGAAATGGATTTATCTGATGGTTCTATGATCCGGGCGCATGAATGTGACGCTGCGTCAGCTCCGAGTGTTCCGCGCCGCCGCCCAGGAACTCAACTTCAGCCGGGCCGGCGACGCCGTCGGTCTCACCCAGCCGGCGGTCAGCCGCTCGATCCTCGAACTCGAAGTGCAGCTGGGCCTCAAGCTGCTCGACCGCACCACGCGCGAGGTGGTGCTCACCGAGGCGGGTGCCTCGCTCGCGGCGCGCCTGGATCGCGTGCTCGACGAGCTCGATCAGACCCTGCAGGACGTCAGCGGCATGGCCAGCGGACGGCGCGGCAAGGTGCGCGTGGCCAGCAGCCCGACGCTGTCGGCGCACCTGATGCCCGCCTGCATCGCGGCCTGCACCCGGCGCGAACCCGACATCGAGCTGGTCCTGCTCGACCGCGTGCAGCAGGACGTGCTGGACAGCGTGCGCGGCGGCGAGGTGGACTTCGGCGTCGTGATCGAGCCGTCCTCGGCCGACGACCTGCAGGCCGAGACGATCCTGGTCGATCCCTTCGTGCTGGTGGTGCCGGCGGACCACGCGCTCGCCGGACGGCAGGAGGTGCGCTGGGCCGAACTCGCCGAGCGGCCGCTGGTGCTGCTGGACCATTCTTCCGGAAGCCGGCGGCTCATCGACGACGCCCTGCGCGCCCATGGCGTGGTGCCCCGGGTGGCGCAGCAGCTCGGCCACCCGACCACCGTGTTCCGGATGATCGAGGCCGGCATCGGCATCGGCGTGATGCCGGCGCTGGCGGCGGCGCCACAGGCCCTGGCGCCGCTGCGGGTGCTGCCGCTCGCGCCCCGGGTGCGGCGCCGCGTGATGCTGGTGCATCGCCGCAACCGCGCGCCCTCGCCGCTCGCGCAGCGGGTCTGGCAACTGATCGCCGGCGTGGCGCGGGCCGGCGCCGGGACGGCTACAGCGTGAGGATCGTGCAACCGGTGGTCTTGCGCGCTTCCAGGTCGCGGTGGGCCTGCTGCACGTCGTCGAGCGCGTAGCGCTGGCCGATGGCAATCTCCACGGCGCCGCTCTGGACGACGTCGAACAGGTCGTCGGCCATGGCCTGCGTGGACTCGCGCGTGGCGATGTGGGTGAACAGCGTGGGCCGCGTGACGTAGAGCGAGCCCTTGGCGGCCAGCTTGCCCAGGTCGATCGGCGGCACCGGGCCCGAGCCGTTGCCGAAGATCGCCAGCAGACCGAACGGCCGCAGGCTGTCGATGGAGCCTTCCCAGGTGTCCTTGCCCACCGAGTCGTAGACCACTTTCACGCCCTGGCCGCCGGTGATCTCGCGCACGCGCGCGGCGAAATCGCGGGTGGCGGTGTAGTCGATGGCGTGGGCCGCGCCGTGCGCGAGCGCGAGCCTGCATTTCTCGTCGGAGCCCGCGGTGCCGATGAGCCGCAGGCCGAGCGCCTTCGCCCACTGGCAGGCGATCAGGCCGACGCCGCCGGCCGCGGCGTGGAACAGCACGAAGTCGCCCGGCTGCAGGCCCTCCGCCGGCAACGTCTTCTTCAGCAGGTACTGCGCGGTGAGGCCCTTGAGCATCATGGCCGCGCCGGTCTCGAAGGAGATCGCGTCGGGCAGCCGGCACACGCACTTGGCGGGCATCACGCGCACCTCGCAATAGGCGCCGGGCGGCTGGCTGGCGTAGGCGGCGCGGTCGCCGGCCTTCAGGTGGACGACGCCCTCGCCCACCGCCTCGACGATGCCGGCGGCCTCCATGCCCAGGCGCAGCGGCATCGGGAACGGATAGAGGCCGCTGCGCTGGTAGGTGTCGATGAAGTTGAGGCCCACGGCCTTGTGGCGGATGCGGATCTCGCCGGGGCCGGGATCGCCGACCTCGACCTCGACGATCTTGAGTTCCTCGGGACCGCCGGCGCGGTCGATGATGACGGCTCTGCTGGTGCTCATCGGTTCATTCCTCGGGAGTGATGGAAAACGGGAAAACGCCGCGCATCCTGCCACGCGGTGGCCGCTCGCTACAGTCGCCCCCATGACCTCGAACGCGACCCGACTGACGCCCGCCACCGCCTTGCTGCTGACGGTGCCGCCGCTGCTGTGGGCCGGCAACGCGGTGGTCGGCCGCCTGTTGCGCGATGCGATCTCGCCCCTGACGCTCAATTTCGCCCGCTGGGGCCTCGCCCTGGTCATCCTGCTGCCGCTGGCCATCGCCGTGCTGCGCGCATCGAGCCCGCTGTGGCCGCACTGGCGCCGTTACGCCGCGCTCGGCCTGCTGGGCATCGGACTCTACAACGCCCTGCAGTACCTGGCGCTGCAGACCTCCTCGGCGCTCAACGTGACGCTGGTCGGCGCGAGCCTGCCGTTCTGGATGCTGGCGGTGGGCACGCTGTGCTTCGGCCAGCGCGTGCGGCCGGCGCAGGTGGCCGGCGCCGTGATGTCGATGGTCGGCGTGCTGCTGGTGCTCGGCCAGGGCGACTGGCGCCAACTCGTCGCGCTGCGGCTGGTGCCGGGCGACCTGTACATGATGCTGGCGACGGCCTGCTGGGCCTTCTACAGCTGGCTGCTGGCGGGCACGCGCGAACCCGCCGACGTGCGCCGCGACTGGTCCGCGTTCCTGCTGGCGCAGGTGGTGTTCGGCGCGGCATGGTCGGGCCTGTTCGCGCTGGGCGAATGGGGCACCGGCGCCGGTCGCATTGCGTGGAGCTGGCCGCTCGCCGCCGCCCTGGCCTTCATCGCCGTCGGCCCGGCGGTCGTCGCCTTCCGTTGCTGGAGCGGCGGCGTGCAGCGCGCCGGCCCGACGGCGGCGGCCTTCTTCATCAACCTCACGCCGCTCTTCGCCGCGCTGCTGTCGGCGGCGTTCCTGCACGAGCTGCCGCACTGGTACCACGGCGCCGCCTTCGCGCTGATCGTCGGCGGCATCGTGCTGTCGTCGCGCCGCTGAACGCGCGCCTTCAGTAGGTTCCGGGGTAGGCGCCGCCGTCGGCGAGCACGTTCTGGCCGTTGATGTACCCGGCCTGCAGGCTGCACAGGAAGGCGCAGATGGCACCGAACTCCTCCGGGTTGCCGAAGCGCCCGGCGGGAATCGTCTTCTGGCGGGCGGCGCGGACGACCTCGACGTCCTGGCCCGACTTCTTCGCCGCGCCGGCCATGGTGCCCTTGAGGCGGTCGGTGTCGAAGGCGCCCGGCAGCAGGTTGTTGATCGTCACGCCCTTGGCGGCGATGGCCGTGCGCGCCACGCCGGCGACGAAACCCGTCAGCCCGCTGCGCGCGCCGTTGGACAGGCCCAGGATGTCGATCGGGGCCTTCACCGAACTCGAGGTGATGTTCACGATGCGGCCGTAGCCGCGCGCGGCCATGCCGTCGACCGTCGCCTTGATCAGCTCGATGGGCGTGAGCATGTTGGCGTCGACCGCCTTGATCCACGCCTCGCGGTCCCAGTCGCGGAAGTCGCCCGGCGGCGGACCGCCCGCGTTGGTGACGACGATGTCGTAGTCGGCGTGCGCGGCGAAGGCGGCGGCGCGGCCCTCCGGGGTCGTGATGTCGGCGGCGACGTGGCGGACGAAGGGCCGGTCGCCGGTGGCACTGGCGGCCACGGCGTCGAGGCGCGCGACCGCGGCGGCCAGCGCCTCGGCGCCGCGCGCGACGATCACCACGTTCGCGCCCTCGCGCACCAGCGCCTCGGCGCACCCCAGGCCGAGTCCCTTGCTCGCGCCGCAGACCAGGGCCGTGCGGCCCGCGATTCCGAAGTCCATGTGTGTTTCCTGTGGGCGGCTAGCGCCCGGTTCTTGTGAAGACGAAGATGCCCGCGATCACCAGCAGCGTGCCGGTGGCCGTCCAGGCGGTGAAGGGTTCGCCGAGTATGACGACGCCCATGAGGATGGTCGACACCGGGCCCACCATGCCCGTCTGCGCCGCCATCGCCGGGCCGATGCGCTCGATCGCCATCATCACGGCGAGCACCGGCAGCGCGGTGCACACCGTGGCGTTGAGCAGCGACAGCCAGATCACCGGCGGCGCCAGCGCCAGCACGCTCCCGACCGGGCGCAGCAGCAGGAACTGCACGATGCACAGCACGCAGGCCACGCTGGTCGCGAGCCCCACCAGCCGCAGCGACCCCAGACGCTTGACGAACTCGCCGCTGGCGATCAGGTAGAGCGCATAGCTCACCGCGCTCAGGAACACCAGCAGCGTGCCCCAGGCCGCCGCGCGGGTCTGGCCGAGCGTCACCTCGTGCCCGAACACCAGCAGCGCCCCCGCGTAGCTGATCGCCATGCCGGCGGCCTGCCAGGCGGTGATGCGGCGCCGGTAGATCACCCAGCCCAGCAGCAGCACCAGCGTGGGGTTGAGGTACAGGATCAGCCGTTCCAAGCTGGCCGTGATGTAGGCCAGTCCGGCGAAATCCAGGAAGCTCGACAGGTAGTAGCCGGAGAACCCCAGCCCCGCCACCCCCACCCAGTCGCGCCGCGTCAATGCCGCGCGTCCCCGCCCGGCCCACCACGCCATGCCCAGGAACAGCGGCAGCGCGAACAGCATCCGCAGCATGATCAGCGTCACCGCGTCCACCCCGTGGCGGTACGCCAGCTTGACGATGATCGCCTTGCCGCTGAACGCGATCGCCCCCAGCGCCGCCAGCGCCAGCCCCGCGCCCCGCCCCTTGTCGGCGACGATCGTCAACGTCCGATCCCCGGGTCGGTGTTTCGGCGGGACGGGGGCGACATGGACGCGTGCGGGCCTCGGCGGCGAGCTCAGTATCCGGCGGCGACGCCGTCGCGGCGCGGGTCGCTGGCCGCGACGTAGCCTTCCACCGACGGGTCGCCCGCCAGCCAGATGAACTGCCCGGCGCCGAAGTCCTGGTAGGAATCATCGATGACGTCCATCTCGTGCCCCAGCGCCGCCAGGCCCTGCACCGTCTGCGGGTTCATCGCCGCCTCGACGTTCAGGTTCAGGCCGCTGTTGAAGCGCCAGCGTGGCGCGTCGCAGGCCGCCTGCGGGCTCTGGCCGTGGTCGAGGATGCGCACCAGCGTCTGCATGTGGCCCTGCGGCTGCATGTTGCCGCCCATCACGCCGAAGCTCATGACCGGACGGCCGTCCTTGGTGAGGAAGGCCGGAATGATGGTGTGGAACGGGCGCTTGCCCGGCGCCACGACGTTCGGGCTGTCGGCCTTCAGGCTGAAGCCGTGGCCGCGGTTCTGCAGGCTGATGCCGAAGCCGGGCTCCACGCAGCCCGAGCCGAAGCCCATGTAGTTGCTCTGGATGAAGCTCACCATCATCCCCTGCTCGTCCGCCGCGGTGAGGTAGATGGTGCCGCCCTTGACGGGGTTGCCGGCCTGGAAGTCCTGCGCCTTGTTCACGTCGATGAGTCTGGCACGCGAGGCCAGGTACGCGTCGTCGAGCATTTGCGCGGGGGTCAGCGTCATCGACGATGGCTCCGACACGTAACGGTAGACGTCGGCGAAGGCCAGCTTCATGGCCTCGATCTGCAGGTGCTGGGACTCGACCGAGTCGACCCGCAGCGACGCCATGTCGAACTTCTCCAGGATGCCGAGCGCGATCAGCGCGGCGATGCCCTGGCCGTTGGGCGGGATCTCGTGCAGCGTGTGGCCGCGGTAGTCGCGCGAGATCGGCGTGACCCATTCCGGCTGGTAGGCCGCGAGGTCCTCGACCGTGAGCGCGCCACCCTGCTCGGTGGAGAATTTCGCCAGCGCATGGGCGATCTCGCCGTTATAGAAGGCCTCGCCCTTGGTCTGCGCGATGGCCCGCAGCGCGCGCGCGGCGGCGGCGAAGCGGAACAGTTCGCCCACCTCGGGGGCCCGGCCCCACGGCAGGAAGGCCTGTGCGAAACCCGGCTGCGCCTGCAGGATCGGCGTGCCGGCGGCCCACTTCTGCTGCACCACCGGGGGCACCAGGTAGCCGCGTTCGGCGATGTCGATGGCCGGTGCGAACAGGTCGGCGAAGGGCAGCTTGCCGAAGCGCTCGCTCATCGCCACCCAGCCGCGCACCGCGCCGGGCACGGTGACCGAATCGATGCCGCGCATCGGCGGCGCCAGGGTGGCGTCGCCGTATTTGTTCAGGAAATACTCGCGCGTCCAGGCCCGGGGCGCCGGGCCGGAGGCGTTGAGGCCGTGCAGCTGCTCGCCGTCCCACAGGATCGCGAAGGCGTCGCTGCCCAGGCCGTTGCTCACCGGCTCGACCAGCGTCATGACCGCGGCCGTCGCGATCGCCGCGTCGACCGCGTTGCCGCCCTGCTGCAGGATGCGCAGCCCGGCCTGCGCGGCCAGCGGGTGCGAGGTCGACACCACGTTGCGCGCGAACACCGGGATGCGGGCGGAGAGGTAGGGATTGGCGTGGTCGAATTTCATGGCGTCGTGTCTCGTGTGCGTGGGTGGATGGGGTGGGAAGGGAGGCCGGAAGGAATGATGCGCCGAGGCGCGGTCACGGCGGGGGAACCGCGGCGGTGTGCGGGACGGCGCTCAGTCGCTCTTGATGCCGCGCTCGGCCACCGTCCGCTTCCACTTGGCGGCATCGGCCGCCACCATCGTGGCGAGCTGCTGCGGCGTGCTCGCGACCGGCTCGATGCCCAGGCGCGCGAGCTTGTCCTTCACCTCCGGGTCGGCCAGGGCCTGGTTGGCGGCGGCGTTGACGCGCGCGACGATCTCCGGCGGCAACGCCTTCGGTCCGTACAGGCCGAACCAGGTGCTCGACTCGAAGCCCGGCAGGGTGTCGGCGATGGGCGGGAGTTCGGGGGCGAGCGGGCTGCGCTTGAGCGAGGTCACGCCCAGCGCGCGCAGGCGGCCGTCGCGCACGTGCGGCATGCCGGTGGGCAGCGAGTCGAACAGCACGTCGACGTTGCCCGCGATCAGGTCGGGAATGGCCAGCGCCGTGCCCTTGTACGGGATGTGCGTGACGAACACGCCGGCCTGCGCCTTGAACAGCTCGGCCGTGAGTTGCACGATGGTGCCGTTGCCGCTGGAGGCGTAGTTGAGCCGGCCGGGGTTCTTCTTCGCGTGGTCGATCCATTCGCGCACCGTCCGCGCGGGCGAGTCGTTGGGCACCAGCATGATGCTCGGCGCGTTGCCCACGTGGGCGATGGGCGTGAAATCGCGCACCGTGTCGTAGGGCAGCTTCTGGCCCATGGCCGGACCGATCGAGTGCGTGCTGGTGGTGGCCAGCAGCAGCGTGTAGCCGTCGGCCGGCGCCTTGGCGGCCAGGTCCGAGCCGATGGCCCCGCCGGCGCCGGGCTTGTTGTCGATCACCAGCGACGCGCCCAGGCGCTCGCCCATCTTCTGCGCCAGGGTGCGCGCGAACAGGTCGGTCGCGCCGGCGGCGGGAAACGGCACGATCAGGCGGATCGGCTTGGCCGGCCAGGCCTGGGCATGGCTGGCCGACGTGGCGGCGGCGCACAGCGCGAGCGCGAGGCCCTGGAGAAAGCGGAGGCGCTTCATGCGGCTGGATTCCGTGAGTGAATGGGAAGGGATCGGGGACGGGACGTCCATCCTAGGCAGCGTGCAAACATCAAAACAGATAATTCGCCTTATTCGACTATGAAGAGGGTTTATGGCAAAGCATGCCGACGACGCGGTTTCGATGCAGCAACTGCGCGCGCTCGCGGCCATCGCCGAGACCGGCAGCTTCACGCTGGCGGCGGAAACCCTGCAGCTGACGCAGCCGGCGATCAGCCACCTCGTCAAGCGCATGGAGGAGGAAGTCGGCCAGCCGCTGGTGGTGCGCGGCAGGCGCATCCGTCTGACGGCCGCCGGGCGCCTGATGGCCGACACCGCCGCGCGGGCGTTGCGCATGGTCGACGACGCGGTGGGAGCGTGCCGCTCCCAATCGCAGCTGCGTGAAGGCCAGGTGGTGCTGGCCGTCGGCCACCTGACCGCCGGCGCGCTGATGCCCGCGCTGCTCGGGCGCTTCTCCGGAGCCCACCCCCAGCTCGCCACCACCCTGCTCGACAGCACGGCCGAACAGATGATGTCGCGCGTGCTCTCGCGCGAGGCCGACCTGGGCTTCGGCTCGGACATCGGCCAGAAGCATTCCGGGCTCGCGACCGAGGCCCTGTTCTCCGAGGCGATGGCGCTGTTCGTGCGGGAAGACCATCCACTCGCGCGGCAGGCCGTGGTGGACGCGGCGCGGCTGGCGACGCTGGACTTCGTCCACGTCAACCGCGAGGCCACCGTCTGGCGCGCCATCAGCACGCAGCTCGCCGGCGTGGCGCAGGTGCATCCGCGGGTGGTGCAGCACGTCTCGATGCTGTCGACCGCCTTCGGCATGGTGCAGTCGGGGATGGGCGTGGCGTTGTTGCCGCGCTACGTGGAAGTCCTGATGCCCGGCAACCTGAGGGCCGTGGCGGTGGCGAACCCGACGCTGGAATTTCCGGTCGTGGCCGTTCGCCTGGCCAAGCATCCGCTCAGCCCGGCCGCCATGGCGTTTCTCGCCATGGCGCGGCAGCACATGAAGCCGCCGCGCAAGGACCGGGACTGAGGGAGGCGTTCCCCGTTGCCGGGGAACGGAAGGTCGGGATCACTCCTCGACGAAGGCTTCCTCGCGCTTGGACTTGACCGCCGGCAGCAGCACGATCACCAGCAGCAGCGCCGCGGCGGCGAGCAGGCCCAGCGAGATCGGACGCGAGACGAAGACGCTCCAGTCGCCGCGCGAGAGCAGCAGTGCGCGGCGCAGGTTCTCCTCCATCATCGGGCCCAGGATGAAGCCCAGCAGCAGCGGCGCGGGTTCGCAGCCGAGCTTGAAGAAGGCGTAGCCGACCAGACCGAAGATGCCCACCATCCAGATGTCGAAGGTGTTGTTGTTCGTCGAGTACACGCCGATGGCGCAGAACAGCACGATGGCCGGGAACAGGTACTTGTAGGGCACCGACAGCAGCTTGATCCACATGCCGATCAGCGGCAGGTTCAGGATGATCAGCATCGCGTTGCCGAGCCACATCGAGGCGATCAGGCCCCAGAACAGTTCCGGGTTGCTGGTCATGACCTGCGGACCGGGCTGGATGTTGTGGATCGTCATGGCGCCCACCATCAGCGCCATCACGGCGTTGGGCGGGATGCCCAGCGTCAGCAGCGGGATGAAGGAGGTCTGCGCGCCGGCGTTGTTGGCGGCCTCGGGAGCGGCCACGCCGCGGATGTTGCCCTTGCCGAAGGGCACTTCGCCCGGCTGTAGCTTGGTCTTCTTCTCGATCGTGTAGGCCGCGAACGCCGCCAGCAGCGCGCCGCCGCCGGGCAGGATGCCCAGGGACGCGCCGAGCGCCGTGCCGCGCAGCACGGCGGGGATCATGCGCTTGAAGTCCTCGCCGGTGGGCATCAGGCCCGACACCTTGGCGGTGAAGACCTCGCGGTCCTCTTCCGGACGCGACAGGTTGGCGATGATCTCGCCGTAGCCGAACACGCCCATGGCGATGGCCACGAAGCCGATGCCGTCCGTCAGTTCGGGGATGTCGAAGCTGAAGCGGGCGACGCCCGAGTTCACGTCGGTGCCCACCAGGCCCATCAGCAGGCCCAGCACGATCATCGCGATCGCCTTGAGCAGCGAGCCCGAGGCCAGCACCACGGCGCCGATCAGGCCCAGGATCATCAGCGAGAAGTACTCGGCCGGGCCGAACTTGAAGGCGATCTCGGTCAGCGGCGGCGCGAAGGCGGCCAGGATCAGCGTGCCGACGCAGCCGGCGAAGAACGAGCCCAGGCCGGCCGCCGCGAGCGCGGGACCCGCCCGCCCCCGTCGCGCCATCTGGTAGCCGTCGATCACGGTCACCACCGACGACGATTCGCCCGGCAGGTTGACCAGGATGGCGGTGGTGGAGCCGCCGTACTGCGCGCCGTAGTAGATGCCGGCCAGCATGATGAGGGCCGAGACGGGCGGCAGCGCGTAGGTCGCGGGCAGCAGCATCGCGATGGTCGCGACCGGGCCGATGCCCGGCAGCACGCCGATGAGCGTGCCCAGGATGCAGCCGACCAGGCAATACAGCAGGTTCGTGAAGGTGAACGCGACGCCGAAGCCGAGCGAGAGGTTGTTGATCAGGTCCATTTTTGTGTTCCTCAGCCGGTGATGAAGGTCGGCCAGACCTGGATCTGGAGCTTGAGTGCCCAGATGAAGGCGATGTAGCTGCCGATGGCCAGGACGGTGGCGAGGACCAGGACCTTCTTGAGATCGAATTCGTTGCCCGCCAGGCTGGCGATGAGCACCAGCGCGTAGATGGCGATGATCATGCCCATGGCCGGGACGCCGAGGCTCGGCAGGCCGCCCAGCAGGATGCCGAAGGCCAGGTTGGCGCCGAGGATGAAGACGACCTGCTTCCAGGCCCACTTGCCGATCTTCTCGCCGTCGTTGGTCTCCACCGTGAGGGCGGTGAACATGATGCCCGCGCCGATCAGGGCCATCAGGATGCCCAGCATCAGCGGGAAGTAGCCCGGCCCCATGCGCGCGCCGTTGCCCACGTTGTAGGTCGACGCTCCCCATGCGAAGGCGATGCCCACGATGGCGAACATCAGCCCCGAGAAAAAGTCTCTCTGACTCTTGATTTTCACGAACAGTCTCCTCGAATCAATCGAACGGAGGATTCTCAGTGGGGCCCGTGCGCCGGGCGATGTGGATTCCACCTAGCGGACGCCTAGGGATAACCCGCCTCGCCCGCTAGGTCAGCGGCGGCGTCGCGCTCAGCACTTCCTCGATGGTCGTCAGGCCCTCGGCCACGCGCAGGGCGCCGGCCAGGCGCAGCGGGCGCATGCCGTCGGCCACCGCCTGGCGGCGCAGCGCGGCGAGGTCGGGCGTCTTGTCGACCCGGGTCTTGAAGGCCTCGCCGATGCTCAGCAGTTCGTAGAGTCCCATGCGGCCGCGGTAGCCGGTCATGCGGCAGTCGACGCAGCCCACCGGCCGGTAGGCGCGCACGGCGCCGTTGAGCTGCCAGGGCTTCACGAACTCGGCCAGCCGCTCCTGCGTCATCGCCTCGTCGGGCTGCTTGCAGTGCGGGCACAGCGTGCGCACCAGGCGCTGGGCCAGCACGCCGAGCATCACCGCGTTGATGAGGTAGGACGGCACGCCCAGCTCCATCATCCGCGTCACCGCGCTGGGCGCGTCGTTGGTGTGCAGGGTGCTGAAGACGAGGTGGCCGGTGAGCGCGGCCTGCACCGCCATCTCCGCCGTGGCCAGGTCGCGGATCTCGCCCACCATGATGATGTCCGGGTCCTGCCGCATCAGCGCGCGCAGGCCCTCGGTGAATCCGAAATCCAGCTGCGGCTGCACCTGGGTCTGGTTGAACGAGGCCTCGATCATCTCGATCGGGTCCTCGATGGTGCTGACGTTGACCTGCTCGGTGGCCACGCGCTTGAGCGTGGAGTACAGCGTCGTCGTCTTGCCCGAGCCGGTCGGACCGGTCACCAGCACGATGCCGTGCGGCCGCGTCACCAGCTGTTCCCAGCGCTCGGCGTCGTGCTGCGAGAAACCCAGCGCGTCGAGGTCCTTGACCGCCGTGTCGGGGTCGAAGATGCGCATCACCATCTTCTCGCCGAAGGCCGTGGGCAGCGTCGACAGCCGCATCTCGACCTCGTCGCCGCGCATGTTGCGCGTCTTGATGCGGCCGTCGAGCGGACGGCGCTTCTCCACCACGTCCATCCGCCCGAGCAGCTTGATGCGCGCGACCATCGCGTTCATCACGCCCATGGGCATCTGGTAGGCCGGATGCAGCACGCCGTCGATCCGGAAGCGGATCACGCCCTGCTCGCGCCGCGGCTCCAGGTGGATGTCGCTGGCGCGCTGGTCGAAGGCGTACTGCCACAGCCAGTCGACCACCTGCACCACGCTCTGGTCGTTGGCGTCGAGCGGGCGGTTGCTCTTGCCCAGCTCCACGAGCTGCTCGAAGCTCGCGCCGCCCGCGTTGCCACCGGACTTCTGCGCCGCGCGCACCGATTTGGCGAGCGCGAAGAACTCGGCCGTGTAGCGCTGGATGTCGCCCGGATTGGCCACCACGCGGCGCACCGTGCGCCGCGACTGGCGCTCGACCTCGGCGATCCAGTCGGTGAGGAACGGCTCGGCGGTGGCGACGACCACCTCGGTCGGCGAGACCTGCACCGGCAGCACCTTGTGACGCTCGGCGTAGGCCGCGCTCATGGTGTCGGCGACCTTGCCGACATCGACCTTGAGCGGATCAATGCGCAGGTAGGCCAGCCCCGCGCGAGCGGCCAGCCATTGCGTGAGCAGCTCCAGGTCGAGCGGCTTGCCGTCGGACGCGCGCGCCATGGCGACGTTGGCCAGGCGCACCAGCGGCGGCTGGCGGCTGGCGGCCTGCGCGCAGCGCGCGATGGTGCGCTGGGCCTCGGCCGGCGAGATCACGCGGTCCTCGGCCAGCCACTCGATGAGTCGGCGCAGTTCGAGCGGGCCTTCATGGCGCGGTGCCGGCGGCGCGGGGGGATCGCTCGGGGTCATCGGTCGCTCCGTCGGGCGGGTTCGGGGGTGGATCGATTCAGGGCTGCAGGGGCTTGAAGACCCGCAGCCACTTCGGCGCCGGCAGGCCCCAGCGCGTCTGCACGGCCTCGGCCCGCCCGACGAGCAGGTCGCGCTTCGGACGCGTGGGCGTGCGCTGGGCCAGCACCACCGTGTTGCCCTCGCGCGTGGGCTTGAAGGCCCACACCGCCTCGGCGCCGAAGGCGGCGGCGATCTTCTCCAGGCTGCGCTCGTAGCTCGACGAGCGGCCGAACAGGTTGACGGTCATGGCGCCGTCCTCGGTCAGCAGCGCGCGACAGTCGGCGTAGAAGCCCTCGCTGTCGAGCACCGGCGCCGCCGCCTCGTGGTCGTAGAGGTCGACCTGCAGCGCGTCGACCGTGCCGTGCCAGCGCGGGTCGCGGATCTCCTCGCCGGCGTCGGCCAGCACCACGGCGAGGCGGGCGTCGTCGGCCGGGAGCTTGAACCAGCCCCGGCACGCCGCGATCACTTGCGGATTGAGCTCGACGGCGGTGGTGCGCATGCGCAGCTGCTTGCGGCTGAACTTGGTCAGCGTGGCGGCGCCCAGGCCGAGCTGCATCGCGTGGCGCCTGGCCACGCCCGCGGGGTCGACGAACAGCAGCCAGACCATCATGCGCTGCACGTACTCGAGTTCGATCTCGTAGGGCGCGTCCATCTTCATGGAGCCCTGGATCCACTCCGTGCCCAGGTGCAGGTAGCGGATGTCGCCCCAGTCGGAGAAATTGACTTCCGGCAGCGCCGGCCGGGCCCGCGACGCCATCAGCGCGCGCCCCGCGCGATGGACGGCGCGTCCATGGCGCGCGCGGGAGAAGGAAGACGGAGGAACCGGAGAGCGTTCAAGGGACGAGGACCCGTGGGGGTGGGCAGGCAGGTGGTGGGCGGGCAGTGGACGGGTGGGGGTGGCGCTGGCGACGGCCCGGGCGGCCCGCAAGGCGCACGGGCATGGTACCGCCCGCGGGGCGCGGAAAGGCCGCGCGCGCGGCGGACGATAAAAAACCCGCCGCGGCGGGTTTGGTGGGGTCGGCGTCCGGACCGGCGCATGCCGGGCCTCGCGACCACGGCGGCGTCCGGCCCGCGGCGACTCACTTGCCGGTGGCGGCGGCGTGCTCGGCGGTGCCGGGGATCTTCTCGCCGATCTTGTGGCCCGCGGCGCGGACACCGCCGGCGGCCTTCGAGGCGGTGTTGGAGATGACGTTGCCGGTCTTCTTGGCCGCGCGCTTGGTGGCGTTGCCGGCCTTCTTGGCGGTGCGCTTGGTGGCGGCACCGGCACGCTTGGCGCCGTCGACGGCCTTTTCGCCCACGGTCGGCTGGGCGGGCGTCGTGGCGGGCGTCGTGGCGGGCGCCATGGCCGGCGCCATGGGGCGTGCCGGTGCCGCCTGGGGAGCGGTCATCGGTGCCGCGGGAGCGGGACCGGGGGTCGCGGTCTGGGCCACGGCCGAGAAACCGATGGAAGCAATGCCGAGCGCGAGGATCGCGGGGACGGTACGGATGAAAGACGATGTCATAGCAAAGCTCCAGGGAGTTGTTGTGAGTCACGGCGCGCGAACTGCGTCGCGCCGAGGGAACAACGGGCCGCCGAGGGAGCCGGATGACAGTCGCGCGCCGTTCGCCGCATTTTTTTTCAGGCGGCTCGCGCGCTTTCGTCCAGCAGGGCGGCCAGGCGCGGCAGCGCGGCCACGGCGTTGCGGGTGGTGGTCTCGGCGAGCGCCGCCGGGCTGGTGTCCCGCAACCCGGCCAGCACGGCGGCGATGCGCGGCAGCTCGGCGGGTTCGTTGCGTCCCTGCGGCCGTCCGGCGTCGCGCTCCTCGCGTGTGCGGTAGAGCCAGTGGGGCTGGATGTCGGGGGAATCGGTCTCCATGACGATGGCCTCGCCGGGCAGCGCCGCCGCGAGCCGGCGCACCTGCAGCGCGCGTTCGAAGGTCAGCGTGCCGCCGAAACCCAGCTTCAGGCCCAGGTCGAGGCAGGCGCGCGCCTGCTGTTCGCTGCCGTTGAAGGCGTGCGCGATGCCGCGCCACGGGCGCCCGCCGCCGGCCTGGCGCAGGTGGCCGAGCACGCGGTCGACCGACCGGCGCACGTGGAGGATGACCGGCAGGTCGTGCGCGCGCGCGAGACGCAGCTGGGCGCGGAAGAAGTGCTGCTGCTTCGCGTCGTCGAGCCCGGGCACGAAATGATCCAGCCCGATCTCGCCGACGGCGACCAGCCGGGGGTCGTCGCGGTGCGCGTGCAGTTCGGCGTCGAGCGCCGCCAGGTCGCCCTCGCCGGCCTCGCCGGTGCACAGGGGATGGATGCCCAGCGCGTAGGCGTCGCCCTGGGCGTGGGCAAGCTCGCGCACGGTGCGGAAGTTGGCGACCCCCACGGCCGGGATCACGCACAGCGACACGCCGGCGGCGGCGGCGCGGGCGCGCACCGCGGGTCGTTCGGCGCCGTATTCGGAGGCGTCCAGGTGACAGTGCGTGTCGATGAAACCAGCCATCGGCACATGATGCCCGAAGGCATGCAAGGGGGCACAAAGCATGCTACTGTGATTTACCGCATGCGCTGGCTAAGGCGTTCTTCTTACCGAAGACGCACTCTGTGGGTGCGGTCCACCCGACTTTCGTCCCACGTCACTTTTGCTGGAGGTGTCGATGCGCAGGCAAGCTTTCCTCGGCTGGCAACCCGGCCGGCGGGCTTTCGCCGTCCTGGCGGTGCTGTTCCTGTCGCTGGCCGTCGGCACGGCGGCGCTGTGGCCGCGTCAGGCGCCCTATGCGCTGACCCAGAAGGACATCGACGCGGCGGTGCTGCGCACGCTGCAGACGACGTCCCTGCCCTCGCCGGCGGCACGCGCCGCCGCCACCGTGCGGCCGGCGGTCGTGCGGGTGGTGGCCTACGGCCCCGAGCGCGCCACGCCGGAGGCGAAGACGCAGAAGCGCGGCCGCAATCTGGCGCGCGGCAAGCCGCCGGAGGCCGAAGCGCCGCCCGGCGAGCCCGAGGAGCGGGGCGTGGGCACCGGCGTGGTGATCGTCGACAAGGGCGTGATCCTCACCAACCTGCACGTCGTCGCCGGGGCCGAGACGATCAAGGTGACCTTCTTCGACGGCCTCGAGTCGATCGCCACCGTCACCGGCACGCAGCCGGAGAACGACCTGGCGGTGCTGCAGGCGCAGAAGATCCCCGACGACCTCATCGCCGCGACGATGCGCTCCACGGCCGACCTGCAGCCGGGCGACCAGGTCGCCGCGGTCGGTTTTCCCTTCGGCATCGGGCCGTCGGTGTCGGCGGGGGTGGTGTCGGGGCTGAAACGCTCGTTCCGCTCGCCGGAAGGCCGGCAGGAACTGGGCAACCTGATCCAGTTCGACGCCGCGGCCAACCCCGGCAATTCGGGCGGCCCGCTGGTCAACATGGACGGCGAGGTGCTGGGCATCGTCACGGCCATCCTCAACCCGACCCAGCAGCGCACCTTCATCGGCATCGGCTTCGCGGTGCCCATCGAGAACGCGGCCTCCGCCGCCGGCTCGCCACCGTTCTGAACCTTCTCCTGGAAAGCCCCGCATGAGCAGCACCCCCGAGCCGTCGCCCTTCGCCACCGCGCCCGCCACCGCCGAGCTGATGGAGCAGATCCTCTACGAGGTCAAGCGCGTGGTGGTCGGGCAGGACCGTTTCCTCGAGCGCGTGATGGTGGCCATGCTCGCGGGCGGGCACCTGCTCGTCGAGGGCGTCCCGGGCCTGGCCAAGACCCTCACCATCAAGACGCTGGCCGACACCCTGCGCGGCCAGTTCAAGCGCATCCAGTTCACGCCCGACCTGGTGCCCTCGGACCTGGTGGGCACGCGCATCTACAACCAGAAGACCGGGGACTTCACGACCTCGCTCGGTCCGGTGTTCGCCAACCTGCTGCTGGCCGACGAGATCAACCGCGCGCCGGCCAAGGTGCAGAGCGCGCTGCTGGAGGTGATGCAGGAGCGCCAGGTCACCATCGCCGGCGAGACGCACCGGGTGCCGCGCCCGTTCCTGGTGATGGCGACGCAGAACCCGATCGAGACCGAGGGCACCTACCCGCTGCCCGAGGCGCAGGTCGACCGCTTCATGATGAAGGTGATGGTCGACTACCCGAGCGACGAGGAGGAGTTCGTGATCGTGCAGCGCGTGATCGGCCCGCCCGTGCAGGCGACCCCGGTGGCGACCACCGAACAGCTCGCCGCCCTGCAGGCCGAGGCGCGGCGCGTCTACGTGGACCCGTCGCTGATCCAGTACGCGGTGAAGCTGGTGTCGGCCACGCGCAATCCGGAGAAGCACGGCCTGCGCGACATGAAGCGCTTCATCACCTTCGGCGCCAGCCCGCGCGCCACCATCAACCTGACCGAGGGCGCGCGCGCATTGGCGCTGCTGCGCGGTCGCAGCTACGCGCTGCCCGAGGACATGACCGCGCTGGTGCCCGACGTGCTGCGCCACCGCGTGACGCTGTCGTACGAGGGGCTGTCGGAGGGCCTGACCTCGGACGGCCTGATCGAGAAGATCATGCGCGCCGTGCCGGCACCGCCCAAGCCGCTGGAACACGAGAAGCTGGCGGCGTGACATGAAATCGTGGTGGCGCTCCAGGTCGCGCGCGCCGGAGACGGCGCCGGAACCGGTCGCGGCGGCCAACGACGCTGGCGTGGGTGGCGTCGGTGGCGCGGAGCGGCTGCTGGCGCGGCTGGAATGGACCGTCGTGCGCCGGCTCGACGGCCTGCTGCAGGGCAACTACCGCACGCTGATGCGCGGCAGCGGACTGGACCTGGCGGACCTGCGCGAGTACCAGTCGCACGACGACGTGCGCCACATCGACTGGAACGTCACGGCGCGGCTGCAGACGCCGCACGTGCGCGTGTTCACCGAGGACCGGGAGATGACCGCCTGGTTCGTGCTCGACCTGAGCCGCTCGGTCGACTTCGGTTCGGGCACCCAGGCCAAGCGGGCGGTGTCGATCGGCTTCGTCGGCGCGCTGGCCCGGCTGCTCACGCGCCACGGCAACCGGGTCGGTGCGCTGGTCTACGGCAACGACCTCGAAGCGGTGATCCCGCCGCGCACCGGGCGGCGCCACGTGCTGCACCTGCTGCAGTCGATGCAGCGCCGCGCGGTCGAGGCGCCGCCCACGCAGAAGGGCATGACGCGGCTGTCGGACCTGCTGGCCTCGGCCGCCGGCCTGATGCCGCGGCGTTCGACCGTCTTCGTGGTCTCGGACTTCCTGAGCGAGCCCGGCTGGGAGCAGCCGCTCGGCCGGCTGGCGCTGCGCCACGAGGTGATCGCGGTGCGCCTGTTCGATCCGCTGGAACTCGACCTCCCCGACCTGGGCCTGGTGCCGCTGCACGACGCCGAGACGGGCGAGCAGCTGTGGGTCGACACCCACGACCCGGGTTTCCGCAAGCGCTTCGCGCGGCTGGCCGCCGAGCGCGAGGCCACCCTGCGCGCGGCGCTGTCCAAGGCGCGCGTGGACACGCTCGAACTCTCGACGGCCGACGACCTCGCCGCCGCCATCCTGCGCTTCGCCAGCGCACGCAAGCAGCGCATGCGCGCGAGCGGTGGCGGCCATCCGACCTTCACGAAGACGGCCCCGGCCGCATGACGCACGCGGAGACGCCATGAATTTCCTCTGGCCCCAGTTCCTCTGGTTGCTGGCCCTGCTGCCGGTCCTGTCGCTGCTCTACCTGTGGCTGCTGCGCCGCAAGAAGAAGCTGGCCCTGCGCTATGCCAGCCTGTCGCTGGTGCGCGAGGCGATGGGCACCGGCCAGAGCGTGCGCCGCCACGTCCCGCCGCTGCTGTTCCTGCTGGCGATCGCGGCCATGCTGATTGCCGCGGCGCGCCCGATGGCGGTGGTGGTCCTGCCCTCCAACCAGCAGACGATCATCCTGGCGATGGACGTCTCGGGCAGCATGCGCGCGACCGACGTGCTGCCCAACCGGCTGGTGGCCGCGCAGGAGGCGGCCAAGGCCTTCATCAAGGACCTGCCGCGCACCGTCAAGGTCGGCATCGTCGCCTTCGCCGGCAGCGCCCAGGTGGCGCAGCTGCCCACCGTCAACCGCGACGACCTGGTCACCGCCATCGACGGCTTCCAGCTCCAGCGCGCCACGGCCACGGGCAATGCCATCGTGGTCTCGCTCGCCACGCTGTTCCCCGACGCCGGCATCGACGTCGCCAACTTCGGCCCGCCCAGCCGCTCGCGCGGCGTGCCCATCGAACAGGCCGGCCGCGCCCCGCCCAAGGCGTTCGTGCCGGTGGCCCCGGGCTCCTACGCGTCGGCCGCGATCATCATGCTCACCGACGGCCAGCGGACCACCGGCGTCGACCCGCTCGACGCGGCCAAGGCGGCGGCCGAGCGCGGCGTGCGCGTCTACACCGTCGGCGTGGGCACGGTCGATGGCGAGACCATCGGCTTCGAGGGCTGGTCGATGCGCGTGCGGCTCGACGAGGACACGCTCAAGGCCGTGGCCAACCAGACCCAGGCCGACTACTTCTACGCCGGCACGGCGGCCGACCTGAAGAAGGTCTACGACACGCTGAGTTCCCGCCTGACGGTGGAGAAGAAGGAGACCGAGGTCTCCGCCCTGTTCGCCCTCGGCGCGGCGCTGCTGGCCCTGCTGTCGGCCGGGCTGTCGCTGTTCTGGTTCAACCGCATCCTGTGAAGTCCCCCCGATGAACGACGCTTCCTTGCCCACCGGCGCCGGTCCCGCTTCGTCGCGTCATCCGTTCGACCTGAGCGGACGCGTCGCCCTGGTGACCGGCGGCAACGGCGGCATCGGCCTGGGCATGGCCCTGGGGCTGGCACGCGCCGGCGCCCGCGTCGTCGTGGCGGCGCGCAACGCGGACAAGTCGGCCGCGGCGGTGGCCGCACTCGCCGAGGCCGGCGGCGACGCCTTCGCGCTGGCGGCCGACGTGACCGACGAGGCGTCGGTGAAGGCGCTCTTCGACGCCGTGGCCGAACGCGCCGGGCGGCTCGACATCCTGGTCAACAACGCCGGCACCACGGTGCGCAAGCCGGTCGACCGGCTTGCGCTGGACGAATGGCGCCAGGTGATGGACACCAACCTCACCAGCGCCTTCCTGTGCAGCCGGGCGGCGCACCCGCTGATGAAGGCGGCCGGGGGCGGCAAGATCATCAACATCGGCTCGATGATGTCGATCTTCGGCGCGCCCTACGCGCCGGCCTACGGCGCCAGCAAGGGCGGCATCGTGCAGCTGACGAAGTCGCTGGCCGCCGCCTGGGCGGGCGACGGCATCCAGGCCAACGCGGTGCTGCCGGGCTGGATCCGGACCGATCTCACCGACGGCGCCCGTGCGCAGGTGGCCGGCCTGGAAGCGCGCGTGGTCGCCCGCACCGCCGCCGGCCGCTGGGGCGAGCCGGGCGACCTGGCCGGCGTCGCGGTGTTCCTGGCGAGCGCGGCCTCGGACTTCGTGACCGGCACCGCCATTCCGGTGGACGGGGGCTATTCGATCGCGGCCTGAGGCGCGCTAGTTGCAGACCACCGTCGTGCCCACCGGCCGGCAGGCGCGGCCGTCCGGACGCACGTAGCGGTCGAGCCGCCCGGTGCGGTCGTAGTGGTTGCCCAGGGTGTCGCGGCAGCCCGCGGGGCCGCAGTCGCGCAGTTGCGGGCGCAGGTCGGGCAGCGGCGCCGGCACGCGGTAGGGCACGCCGCCCTGGGTGGCACCGTAGGGAACCCCGTACGCGGCGTCATACGGAGCGCCGTAGCTGCCGCCGTAGGGCGTCAGGCGCGCGGCTTCGACCTGCTCGCGCTGGCGGCGCTGCTCGGCGTCGCGCTGGCGCTGCCGTTGCTCGGCCTGCGCATCGCCACGGCGGTCGAGGATCGCCACGCCGCCCGAGGTCTCGGACTGCCGCGTGACGGCATCGACCGCCTCGCGCTGAGAGCGCCGCGCGCGCTCCACGCCGTCGAGCTGCTGCTGCAGCCGGCCCTCGGCGGGCGCGTCGCCGCGCTCCGCGTAGGTTCCCGGCTCGAGGCCGAGGTCGACGCGCTGGTCGCCCGCCCGGCAGCCGGTGTCGGTGTAGCTGACCTTGCCGGCGGCGTCGCGGCAGCGCACCACCTGGGCGCCGGCGGCGGTGCCCAGGCCCAGCAGCAGCGCCAGGACGAGCGGGCCGCGCGCGCGCATGGCCGGACGCCTCTCAGGCCGCGACGGCGAAGCCGGCGAAGCAGTCGTCCAGGCGCCGCAGGTAGCCCGCGCGCTGCGCCTCGTCGATGAAGCTGCCCTCGAAGCTGTTGGCCGCGAGCTGCCAGGCGTGGCGTGCCGTCAGGCCGGTGGCGGCGAAGGTCTGCAGGAAGTTGTCGTTCATGTAGCCGCCGAAGTAGGCCGGGTCGTCGGAATTCACCGTGGCGACGAGGCCGGCGTCGAGCAGCTCGCGCAGGTTGTGCGCGGCCAGGTCGGGGAACACGCACAGCTTCAGGTTCGACAACGGGCACACGGTCAGCGGGATGCGGTCGCGCGCCAGGCGGCGCATCAGCTCGGGGTCCTTCGGGCTCTGCACGCCGTGGTCGATGCGTTCGACCTTCAGCACGTCGAGCGCGCTCCAGACATAGGCCGGCGGGCCCTCCTCGCCCGCATGGGCCACCAGGCGCAGGCCCAGCGCGCGGCAGCGCGCGAAGACGCGGGCGAACTTCTCCGGCGGGTGGCCGACCTCGCTCGAATCGAGCCCGACACCGATGAAGCGGTCGCGAAACGGCAGCGCGGCCTCCAGGGTGGCGAAGGCGTCCTCCTCGCTCAGATGGCGCAGGAAGCACAGGATCAGCGTGGCGCTCACGCCCAGGGTCTCGCGCGCCTCGACGCAGGCACGGTGCAGGCCGTCGATCACCGCCTCCATCGGCACGCCGCGCGCGGTGTGGGTCTGCGGGTCGAAGAACATCTCGGTGTGCACGATGTGGTCGGCGGCGGCGCGCTCCAGGTAGGCCCAGGCCATGTCGTGGAAATCCTGCTCGGTCAGCAGCACGCTGGCGCCGGCGTAGTAGATGTCCAGGAAGCTCTGCAGGTCGGTGAAGGCGTAGGCGCGGCGCAGGGCCTCGACGTCGGCGTAGGGCAGCGCGACGCCGTTGCGCCGGGCGAGCGCGAAGATCAGCTCGGGCTCGAGCGAACCCTCGATGTGCATGTGCAGCTCGGCCTTGGGCATGGCGCGCAGGAGGTCGGGCAGGCAGTCGTGGGGGATGGTGTCGAAGGCGGGGCGGGTCATGCGCGCACTCTAAATCCTTCGACCCTCCCACGGGGCCGCCAGGGTGGGCTCGCCTACCATCGGCGCATGCATTTTTCCCGCCTGCGCGCCGAATGGTGTCCGACCACCATCCCGCGCGAACTGATGGCCGGCGCCGTCGCCACCTTCGCCCTCATTCCCGAAGTCATCGCCTTCTCCTTCGTCGCCGGCGTCGACCCGTCCGTCGGCCTGTTCGCCTCCTTCGTCATCGGCATCGTGATCGCGTTCACCGGCGGTCGCCCGGCCATGATCTCGGCGGCGGCCGGCTCGGTGGCCCTGGTGGCCGCGCCGCTGGTGCAGGCGCACGGGCTGCGCTATCTGCTGGCCGCGGGCGTGCTGGCCGGGCTGGTGCAGATCGCCTTCGGGCTGCTGCGCATGGGGGCGCTGATGCGCTTCGTCTCCAGCTCGGTGCGCACCGGTTTCGTCAACGCCCTGGCGATCCTGATCTTCTCGGCGCAGCTGCCGCACCTCGCGGGCGCGAACGGCGCGACCTGGGCGGTGCTGGCCGCCGGCCTGGCGATCATCTACCTGCTGCCGCGCCTGACGACGGCCGTGCCCTCGCCGCTGGTGTGCATCGTGGTGCTGACGGCCGTCGCCTCCTGGCTGGACCTGCCGGTGAAGACGGTGGCCGACCTCGGCCGGCTGCCCGACGCGATGCCGGTGTTCGCTTGGCTCGACGTGCCCCTCACGCTGGAGACGCTGCGCCTGGTCGCCCTGCCCGCGCTGGCCATCGCGATGGTGGGCCTGCTCGAATCGATGATGACCGCCAGCGTGGTCGACGAACTCACCGACACGCCCAGTTCCAAGAACCGCGAATGCACCGGACTGGGCCTGGCCAACGTGGCGGCCGGCCTCTTCGGCGGCATCGCGGGCTGCGGAATGATCGGCCAGACCGTCAGCAACGTGCGCTACGGCGGGCGCGGGCGGCTCTCCACGCTGTTCGCGGGCGTGTTCCTGCTGATCCTGATGGTGGTGCTCAGGCCCTGGGTGTCGCAGGTGCCCGTGGCGGCGCTGGTGGCGATCATGGTGATGGTGTCGGCCGCCACCTTCGACTGGGGCTCGCTGCGCGGCGTGGTGCGCCATCCGCGCACCTCCAGCGTCGTGATGGCGACGACGGTGGCCGTCACGGTCGCCACCGCCAACCTCGCCGCCGGCGTGGCCGTGGGCGTGATGCTCAGCGGCGTGTTCTTCACCTTCAAGGTCGCGCAGCTGCTCGACGTGGCGGTGCACGACGACGTCACGGTCGACATCACCGCCGCCGTCGACCGCGACACCACCGGGGCCGCCGCGCTGCCCGGCGCGATCCTGGGCCTGCGCACCTACCGCGTGCGCGGCCAGGTCTTCTTCGCCTCGGCCGACGTGTTCGTCGACGCCTTCGACACCCGCGACACCGGCGGCCGCCCGGTGCGCATCGACCTGTCCCAGGCCCACTTCTGGGACGTCACCGCCGTCGCCGCGCTCGACAAGGTCGTCGAGCGCCTGAGAAAGCACGGCAGCACCGTGGAGGTGATCGGGCTCAACCTGGCCAGCGAGGTGCTGATCGACCGGCTCGGGCCGAAGGGCTGAAGCGGCGGGCCACCCGCAGAGGACGGGCCTTACTTGCCTGGGACCTTGCCTTCCACGCCCTTGACGTAGAAGCCCACGCCCGAGAGGAACTGGTCGTCCGCGACCGTGTCCTTGGCCACCAGTTCCTTGCCGTCCTGGCCGACGATCGGGCCCTTCCAGATCGAGAAGCTGCCGTCCTTCAGGCCGGCCTTGACGGTCTCGACCTTGGTCTTGATCTCGGCGGGCACGTCCTCGGCGATGGAGACGATGTCGATCGCGCCCTCCTTCACGCCCCACCAGCTGCGCCCGGTCGCCCACTTGCCGTCCAGCGCGTCCTGCGTCGTCTTGATGTAGTACGGAGCCCAGTTGATGATGGCCGAGCCCAGGTGCGCCTTGGGGCCGTAGGCGGTCATGTCCGAGTCCCAGCCGAAGGCGCGCTTGCCCTTCTCCTGCGCCGTCTTGAGCACGGCGGGCGAGTCGGTGTTCTGGAACAGCACGTCGGCGCCGCCGTTGATGAGGGCCGTGGCGGCCTCGGTCTCCTTGGGCGGGCTGAACCACTCGTTGACCCACACCACCTTGGTCGTGACCTTCGGATTTACCGACTGCGCGCCCATGGTGAAGCTGTTGATGTTGCGCAGCACCTCGGGGATCGGCACCGAGCCGACCACGCCCAGCGTGTTGGACTTGGTCATGCCCCCGGCGATGATGCCCGCGAGGTAGGCGCCCTCGTAGGTGCGGCTGTCGTAGGTGCGCAGGTTCTCGGCCGTCTTGTAGCCCGTGGCGTGCTCGAACTTCACGTCCTTGCTGTCGTTGGCCACCTTCAGGATCGGTTCCATGTAGCCGAAGGTGGTGCCGAAGATCAGCTTGTTGCCCTGGCCCACGAGGTCGCGGAACACGCGCTCGGCGTCGGCCGACTCGGGCACGCTCTCCACGAAGCTGGTCTTGATGCGGTCGCCGAATTCCTTCTCCAGCGCCTTGCGCGCGTTGTCGTGCGCGTACGACCAGCCCCCATCGCCCACCGGACCGACATAGGCGAAGGCGATGTTGAGCGGCGCGGCCGGCGTGGCCGCCGGCGCGGCGGCGGTGGTGGCGGCCGGGGCCGCGGGCGTGGTGGCGGCGGCCGGCGCGTCGTCCTTCTTGCCGCAGCCCACCAGGGCGGCGGAGGCGACGGCCGAGAAGGCGGCGAGCTTGAGGAGGGAGCGCTTGTTCAGTTCGGTCATGGACGGAGGATCCTCGGGAGACGGGGGTTGGCGAAGGAAGGAAACAGGCAGGTCGTGAACACGTGGCTCAGGCCCCCGGATGGAACGGCTTGCCGATCGATGCGGGCATGTTGATGCGGATGAACGCCGGGTTGCGCGAGATCAGGGCCAGCACCACGATCGGGGCAATGTACTGCAGCATGCTCAGGAACTGGCTGGGCACGTCCACGCCGGTGCTCTGCAGGTGGAAGCCGAGCATCGACACCCCGCCGAAGAGGTAGGCGCCCAGCAGCACCCGCACCGGCCGCCAGGTGGCGAAGGTGGTCAGCGCCAGGGCGATCCAGCCGCGCCCGGCGGTCATGCCCTCGACCCACAGCGGGGTGTAGACCGTCGACAGGTACGCCCCCGACAGCCCGCACAGCGCCCCGCCCGCCACCACCGCCATGAAGCGGATGCGGCGCACCGGATAGCCCAGCGCGTGCGAGGATTCGGGCGACTCGCCCACCGAACGCAGCACCAGCCCGGCGCGCGTGCGGTAGAGGAACCAGACCAGCGCGGCGGTGAGCGCCACCGCGGCGTAGACCATCGGGTGATGGCGGAACAGCGCCGGCCCGACCAGCGGGAGGTCGCCCAGCACCGGCAGCGCGTACGACACGCTCGCGGGCAGCTTGGCCTGCACGAAGTTGATGCCCACGAAGGCCGAGAAGCCGACGCCGAACAGGCTCAGCGCCAGCCCGGTCGCGTACTGGTTGGTGTTCAGCCAGATCACCAGCACGCCGAAGACCGCCGCCAGCACCGCGCCGGCGGCCATGCCGGCCACGAAGCCCAGCCACGGATTGTGCGTGACCGACACCGTGGCGAAGCCGGCGATGGCCGCGCACAGCATCATCCCCTCGGCGCCGAGGTTGACGATGCCGGCCTTCTCGTTGATCAGGAGGCCCAGCGCCGCGAGCGCGAGCACGGTGCCGGCGGCCAGGGACGAGCCCAGGAGGAGTGCGTAGCTGTCCATCAGACGGTTCCTTGGGTGGCGGTGGCGATCGCCGTGCCCGCGGCGCCGGGTGCCGTCAGCGGGGTGGCGGCCTGCAGGGAGGCGCCGCCCGCGCCCGGATGGACGGCGGCGGGCGCCGCGGCCGGCGCCTTGCGCCGCACGCGGTAGGCGATCAGCGTGTCGCAGGCCAGCAGCGAGAACAGCAGCAGCCCCTGGAACACGCCGGTCAGCGACTTGGGCAGCCCCAGGCGCGACTGCGCGAGTTCGCCGCCGATGTAGAACATGCTCATCAGCACGGCCGAGAAGACCATGCCCACCGGGTGCAGCCGCCCGACGAAGGCCACGATGATGGCCGCGAAGCCGTAGCCCGCCGGCACGTAGGGCGTGAGCTGGCCGATCGGCCCGGCGACCTCGAGGCCGCCGGCCAGGCCGGCCGCGCCGCCCGAGGTCAGCAGCGCGACCCACACCGCGCGCCGCGCCGAGAAGCCCGCGTAGCGCGCCGCCGCCGGCGCGAGCCCGCCCACCTGCTGGGCGAAGCCCGCGCGCGTGCGGAACAGGAACACCCACAGCGCCGCCGCGCCGGCCAGCGCGATCAGCAGGCCGATGCTGGCGCGCGAGCCCTTGAACAGGCGCGGGATCTGCGTGACCGCGTCGAAGTTGCGGGTCTGCGGGAAGTTGTAGCCCAGCGGGTCCTTCCAGGGCCCGTAGACCAGCCAGCCCAGCAGCAGCGTCGCCACGTAGACCAGCATCAGGCTCACCAGGATCTCGCTGGCGTTGAAGCGGTCGCGCAGGAAGGCGACGATGCCGGCCCAGACCATGCCCCCGGCGATGCCCGCGAGCAGGATGGCCACGACGATCCACGGCCCGGTGGTCTTGTCGGCCAGCAGCGCCACGCCGCCGGCGGCGATCGCGCCGCAGACGAACTGCCCCTCGGCGCCGATGTTCCAGATGTTGGAGCGGAAGCACACCGCCAGGCCCAGCGCGATGATCAGCAGCGGGGTCGCCTTGACCATCAGCTCGCCCAGCGCGTAGCCGCTCTTGATCGGCTCCCAGAAGAACACCAGCAGGCCCTTGACCGGGTCCTTGCCCAGCAGCGCGAACAGCGCCGTGCCGATGGCCACCGTGACGAGCAGCGCCAGCACCGGCGAGGCATAGCTCCAGAAGCGCGAGAGCTGCGGGCGGGGTTCGAGCTTAAGCATGGGTCGCCTCCCGGGCCGGCGTGGCGGCGGTGGCGGTGGCGCTCGCGGGGGTGTCCCACAGTCCGCTCATCCATTCGCCGATGCGCGCCACGGTCGCGTCGGCCCGGTCCACCGAAGGCGACAGACGGCCCTTGGCGATGACGTGCAGCCGGTCGCTGAGGTCGAACAGCTCGTCGAGCTCCTCGCTGACCACCAGCACCGCGCAGCCGGCGTCGCGCAGCGCCAGGATCTCGTTGCGGATCAGCGCCGCCGCGCCGACGTCCACGCCCCAGGTCGGCTGCGAGACGATGAAGAGCTTGGGACGCGCGTCGATCTCGCGCCCGACGATGAACTTCTGCAGGTTGCCCCCCGACAGCGAGCGCGCCGCCGAGTCCGGCCCGCCGGCCTTCACGTTGAAGCGCCGGATGATCTCCACCGCCTGCGCGGCGAGCGCGCCGGTGCGGATCCAGCCGCCCGCGCCGACCGCGTCGCCGCGCGTGAGCAGCAGGTTGTGCGCGAGCCCGAGCGAGGGCACCGCGCCCCGGCCCAGGCGTTCCTCCGGCACGAAATGCACGCCCAGCGCGCGCCGCTCGCGGGGCCGCAGGCGCGCCGCCGGCTGCCCGAAGACCTCGATCATGGCCGGCTCGGCGCGCGTGTCCTCGCCCGAGAGCGCGTGGAGCAGCTCCTTCTGGCCGTTGCCCGACACCCCGGCGATGCCCACCACCTCGCCCGCGCGCACCGTCATCGACACGCCCTCGAGGTCGACGCCGAACTGGTCCTCGCGGGCGAGCGCCAGCGCGTTCACGCGCAGCGCCACCGCGCCGGCCCGCGACGGGCGGTGCACCAGCGGCGGCGGCTCGGCGCCGATCATCAGGCGCGAGAGCGACGCGTTGCTCTCCTCGCGCGGATCGCACACGCCCGTGACCTTGCCCCCGCGCAGCACCGTGCAGGCCGTGCACAGCTCCCGGATCTCGTGGAGCTTGTGGCTGATGTAGAGGATGCTGCAGCCCTGGGCGGCCAGCTGCTTGAGCACCACGAACAGCCGTGCGACGGCCTGCGGCGTCAGCACCGAGGTCGGCTCGTCGAGGATCAGCAGCTGCGGGTCGGTCAGCAGCGCGCGGATGATCTCCACGCGCTGCATCTCGCCCACCGACAGCGTGTGCACCGGGCGCGAGGGCTCGATGTCCAGGCCGTACTCGCCGGCCTTGGCCTCGATGCGGCGCGCCACCTCGGCCAGCGCGAGCGACTTGTCCAGCCCGAGCCAGACGTTCTCGGCCACGGTCAGGGTGTCGAACAGGCTGAAGTGCTGGAACACCATGCTGATGCCCAGCGCCCTCGCCTCCTGCGGATTGCGCACGGCCACGGCGCGCCCGTTGAACGCGACGCTGCCCTCGTCGGGCTTGACCGCGCCGTAGATGATCTTCATCAGCGTGGACTTGCCCGCGCCGTTCTCGCCCAGCACGGCGTGCGTCTCGCCGGGTCGCACGACCAGGGAGACGTCGCTGTTGGCCACCACCGAGGGGTAGCGCTTGGTGATGTGGGCGAGCTGCAGCCGGGTCGCGGCCGGGGGCGGGGTGGAGGTGGGGTGGGTGCTCATGCCTGTGCCGCGGCCGGGGTGACCGGCGCCGTTGTCGTCGTTGTTGGAATGGGGGTCTGCGGGGTGTCCGGGGCGCCCGCGCGCAGCGAGGCGGCCACCACCTTGATGCGTTCGCGCAGCCAGCGCGCGGCGGCCGAGGCGTGCGTGCGCTCGTGCCACAGCTGGTAGTAGACGAGGCGCGGGAACTCGACCGGGCAGGCGACGATGCGCACCGGCAGCCGCTGCGCGAAGCGCTCGCAGTACTGGCGCCCGGTGGTCAGCACCAGCAGGCTCGCGGCGACCATGTCCGGGATCAGCCCGAAGTGCGCGCAGCGCGCGGCGATGCGGCGCTCCAGCCCCTGGGCGTCGAGCATCTGGTCGATGATGCCGCGCGCGCCGGGGTGCGTGGGCGTGGGTGCGACGTGCTCCGAATCGAGCCACTGCGCGACGCTCCAGCCGCGCCGCGCCGCCGGATGGCCGTGGGCCACCAGCGACACCACCTCGTCCTCGAACAGGCGCGCCATGTGCAGGTCGTCCGGCGGCTTCTGCCAGTTGCCGATCACCACGTCGACGTCGCCGATCGCCAGGTTGGCGTGGTAGTTCGCCTCCGAGGACAGCGCCTGGATCTCGATGGCGCAGCGCGGTGCCTGCGCCTTCACCTGCGCCACCAGCAGCGGCAGGAACAGCGGATCGAGGTAGTCGCTCGCGGCGATGCGGAAGGCGTGCGCGGCGGTCTGCGGATCGAAGCCGCGCGCGTCGGAGAACAGCGCCTCGGCCGAGCGCAGGATGCTGGCGGCCGGCTCGATCATGCGCAGGGCCGCGTCGGTGGGGGCCATGCCGGCGCCCGAGCGCACCAGCAGCGGATCGCCCGCGAGCTCGCGCAGGCGCTTGAGCGCGGCGGAGACCGCCGGCTGGTGCATGCCCAGGCGCAGCGCCGCGCGCGAGACGCTGCGCTCGGTCAGCACCGTGTGCAGCACCCGGATGAGGTGCAGGTCGATCTTGTCGAAGGCAATCTGGTCTCGCATGGCCATGCCCGCATTGTCACGAGGCGCGCGCGGCCGTGGGGCTCATTGCACGGCCGAGATGGCGTCGAGGATCGCCTCGGCCGTGGCCGGCGCGCGCAGCGGCGGGTCGGCCCGGTGGCCGCCGGCGGCCGAGACGGCGTCGCGGATGGCGAAGAAGACGGAGAACGGCAGCAGCAGCGGCGGCTCGCCCACGGCCTTGCTGCGGTGGATGGAATCCTCGGCGTTGGGCCGGTCGAACAATCGCACGTTGAACACCGGCGGGCAGTCGTTGGCCGTCGGGATCTTGTAGGTGCTCGGGGCGTGCGTGGCGAGCCGGCCGGTCGTCGGGTGCCAGACCAGCTCCTCGGTGGTGAGCCAGCCCATGCCCTGGATGAAGGCGCCCTCGACCTGGCCGATGTCGATGGCCGGGTTGAGCGAGCGGCCGGCGTCCTGCAGGATGTCCGCGCGCAGCAGCTTCCACTCGCCCGTGAGCGTGTCCACCACCACCTCGCTGACCGCCGCGCCGTAGGCGAAGTAGAAGAACGGCCGGCCCTTGAGCGTCTCGCGGTTCCAGCTCAGCCCGGGCGTGGCGTAGAAGCCGTCGGACCACAGCTGCACGCGGTCGAGGTAGGCCTCGCCCACCACCGTCGCGAAGCCCAGCGTGCGGCCGTTGACCTCGACCTGGTCGTTGGCGAAGCGCACCTCCCCGGCGTTCCCGCCGTGGCGCGCGGCGGCGCACGCGGCCAGGCGCTCGCGCACCTGGCGCGCGGCGTCCTGCGCGGCCTTGCCGTTCAGGTCGGCGCCGGTGGAGGCCGCCGTGGCCGAGGTGTTGGCGACCTTGGCGGTGTCGGTGGCCGTCACGCGCACGCGCTCGAAGCTCACGCCCAGTTCGTGCGCCACCACCTGCGCCACCTTGGTGTTCAGGCCCTGGCCCATCTCGGTGCCGCCGTGGTTGACGAGGATCGAGCCGTCGTTGTAGACGTGCACCAGCGCGCCGGCCTGGTTGAAGTGCGGCACGTTGAAGGAGATGCCGAACTTCAGCGGCGACAGCGCGATGCCGCGCTTGAGCACCGGGCTCGTCGCGTTGAACCCGGCGATGGCGGCGCGGCGCGCGCGGTAGTCGCTGGTCGATTCCAGCTCGGCCACCAGTTCGTGGATGACGTTGTCGGTCACGGTCTGGGCATAGGGCGTGACGTTGCGTTCGTCCGTGCCGTAGAAGTTCGCGCGCCGCACGTCGAGCGGATCGCGCCCGAGCGCGCGGGCGACCGTGTCGAGGATGTTCTCCACCGCGATCGCGCCCTGCGGACCGCCGAAGCCGCGGAACGCCGTGTTGCTCTGCGTGTTCGTGCGCCCGGAGTAGCCGTGGATCGCCACTTCGGGCAGCCAGTAGGCGTTGTCGAAGTGGCACAGCGCCCGCGTCATCACCGGGCCGGAGAGATCGGCCGAGTGGCCGGCGCGCGAGACCATCGACACCTCGGCGCCCAGGATGCGGCCCTCGTCGTCGTGGCCGACCTCGTACTCGTACCAGAAGCAGTGGCGCCGGCCGGTGACCATGAAGTCGTCGTCGCGGTCGAGCCGCAGCTTGACCGGACGGCGCAGCAGGTTCGCCGCCACCGCCGCCACGCAGGCGAACAGGCCCGACTGCGATTCCTTGCCCCCGAAGCCGCCGCCCATGCGCCGGCATTCAACGTGCACCTCGTTGGCCTGCAGGTGCAGCGCGTGCGCGACCATGTGCTGCATTTCGGTGGGATGCTGGGTCGAGCAGTGCACGTGCATGCCGCCGCCCTCCTTGGGGATGGCGTAGCTGATCTGCCCTTCCAGGTAGAACTGCTCCTGGCCGCCGACGTCGAAGCTGCCCTTCAGGCGGTGCGGCGCCGCGGCGATGGCGGCGCGCACGGCGGCCTCGGCCTGCGCGTTGTCGACCTCGTCGCCCAGGCCCGCGCTGCGCACCAGGTGCATCGGCGGCACCACGTAGGCGCCCTGCGCGTGGGCGGCGCGCGGCGTGAGCACCGCAGCGGCGGCCTCGACGCCGATCACGTCCTTCGCCCGGGCGGCGGCGCGGCGGGCGTCGTCGCGCGTGCGGGCGACGACGGCGAACACCGGCTGGCCCAGGTAGCGGATCTCGCCGTCGCACAGGATCGGGTCGTCGTGGACGATCGAGCCGCAGTCGTTGCTGCCCGGGATGTCCCCGGCCGAGAGCACCGCCACCACCCCCGGCAGGGCACGCACGACGTCGAGGTCCAGCGCCGTCAGCCGCCCGGCCGCCACCGGCGACAGGCCCAGCGCGCAGTGCAGCGTGCCGGCGAGTTCGGGCAGGTCGTCCACGTAGGCGGCCTCGCCCGCGACGTGCAGCGCGGCCGACTCGTGCGGCCGGCTGATGCCCACGCGCGCGCCGGCCTCGCGCGAGCGCGCCTCGGCGCCCTCGTCGATGCGCGCGGCGGTGTTGGCGCGGTAGTCGGCGAAGGCGGTGGCCGGCTGGAGGAAGGCGGTGTCGACGGGCTTGTTCATGGCTGGCTCCGGGTAAGGGCGACGGGCGCCGGCAGCGCGTGCGGCATCGCGTCCCAGACGCTGACGGCGGCGCCGGGCAGCGGCTCGGTGGCGCGGGTCTCCAGCCACAGGCGCTGCAGCAGATTCTGCGCGACCTTCAGGCGGTAGGCGGCCGAGGCGCGCAGGTCCGACAGGGGCTTGAAATCCTCGGCCAGCGCGGCCTGGGCGGCGGCCACCGTGGCCGGCGTCCAGGGCCGGCCGACCACCGCGGCCTCGGCCCGCGCGGCGCGGCTCACCGTCGCGGCCATGCCGCCGAAGGCGAATCGCACGGCCTGGACCACCGGATCGCCCGTGGTGTCGCCGGCGCCGCCGGCGGGCTCGAACGCGATGGCGAAGCCCGCGCACAGCGCGGAGATGTCGCAGTCGAAGCGCTTGCTGATCTTGTAGGCCCGCACGGTGCGGCGCAGCGCCGCGAGCGGCACGGCGATGCCCTGGACGAACTCGCCCGGCTCCAGCCGGTTCACCATGTAGCCGAGGTAGAACGCGTCGAGCCGCAGGCGGCGCACGCGCGACCCCCGCCGCAGTTCGACCTCGGCGTCCAGCGCCATCAGCACCGGCGGGGTGTCGCCGATGGGGGAGCCGTTGGCGACGTTGCCCCCCAGCGTGCCGGCGTGCCGGATCGGCGGCGAGGCGAAGCGCAGCCAGACGTCGGCCAGCGCCGGCGCGCGCCGCACCAGGGCGCGCAAGGCGTCCTCCAGCGAGGCGCCGGCGCCGATGTAGAGCTCGGCGTCCTCGCCCGCGCCGCGCTCGCCGATGCGCTTCATCTCCTCGACGCCGCCGACGTAGACGATGTCGCCCAGGTCGCGGAACTGCTTGTTGACCCACAGCCCGACGTCGGTCGAACCGGCCAGCAGCTGCGCGGTGGGCAGCCGCTCGCGCAGCGCGGCCAGCGCGTCGAGCGTGACCGGGGCGTGGAAGGTGTCGGTGCGGCCGTGGCGCGCGGCGGCGTAGCGCAGGCCGGCGGCGGCGGCGTCCGCCGTCGCGGCGGCCGCGTCCGTCTCGGCCTTCAGGCGCGCGAGCGCCGCCACGGCGGCCGTGGTGTCCAGCGGCGCCGCCGGCAGGTCGAACATGCGCTGGCCGGCGTCGAGGATCGGGCGGTAGCCGGTGCAGCGGCAGAGGTTGCCCGAGAGGTCGTCGGCCAGCTCCTGGCGCGTGGGCCGCGTGCCGGCGTCCTGGTGGCGCTCGTAGGTCGACCACAGCGACATCACGAAGCCCGGCGTGCAGAAGCCGCACTGCGAGCCGTGGCACTCGACCATCGCCTGCTGCACCGGATGCAGGCGCTGCACCGGATGCTTCTCGTGCGACGAGTCCCCGCGCGCGGGGCCGTCGGTGCGGCCGGCCCGCCCCTTCAGGTCCTCGACGGTGAACAGCGCCTTGCCGTGGAGCGTCGGCAGGAACTGGATGCAGGCGTTGACCGTCTGCAGGCGCAGCCCGCCGACCACGTCGGTGGCGGCGCCGCCGTCGATGGCGCCGGCCGCCGGCGCGAGCTCGCCGATCACCACCGTGCAGGCGCCGCAGTCGCCCTCGTTGCAGCCTTCCTTGGTGCCGGTGCAGCGCGCGTCCTCGCGCAGCCAGTCGAGCACCGAACGGGTCGGGTGGACACCCGTGACTTCGACGATCCGCCCCTGGTGGAAGAAGCGGACCGGCTGCGTGGCGGCGGCGGGATGGGTCATCGTGGCGGGCGTTCGTTCGTTCTGGATGGCGCCGCGCGTCGTGGACGCGGCGGGGAATGCTGGAACTTAAGGGCGATGGGGACCTGCAGGCATACGACCCCGGCCATAGCCTGTATGCCCGCGCCGGTATGCACGTCCGAGGTGCGCTGCCGCGCATGCAGCAAGTGTCGGGCCAGGGCCGCGCGGCATCGTCCGCACCGAAGGTCAGCGAAACAGGTCGATCGCCATCATCACGACCGCGCCGCCCATCAGCGCGGTGCCGCTCCAGCCGAGCCAGCGCGTGTGGCGGCTCGAGGTGAAGCGGCCCGTCACGCGCTCGCGCGCCACCAGCGTCATCATGGCCGCCATGATCGGCACGGCGACCACGCCGTTGACCACCGCGCTCGCGTACAGCGCCTTCATCGGATCGACCGGCGTGAAGTCCAGCGCCGTGCCCGCCAGCGTGGCGATGGCGATGGCGATGGCGATGGCGATGATGGCGTAGAACCGCTTCGCCTCGCGCCAGTGGCGCTCCAGCCCTTCCGCCCAGCCGAAGGCCTCGGCCACCGCGTAGGCCGCCGACGAGGCCGGCACCGGCACGGCCAGCAGCCCCGTGGCGACGATGCCGCCGCCGAACAGCCAGAACGCGAGGTCCCCGGCCAGCGGGCGCAGCGCCTGGGCCGCCTGCGCCGCCGAGGTCACGTCGTGGACGCCCGCCGCGTACAGCGCCGCCGCGCCCGTCACCATCACGAAGAAGGCGATCAGGTTGGAGAAGATCATCCCGCTCCAGGTGTCGATCTTCACGCGCCGCAGGTCGGCGCGCACCACCGCGTCGGTGCCACGCGCCCCGCCCTTCTGGCGCAGTTCCTCGACTTCCCGGGAGGCCTGCCAGAAGAACAGGTAGGGCGAGATGGTGGTGCCCAGCAGCGCCACGACCATCGTCCAGTGGTCGCCGGTCCACTGGCGCTGCGGCACCACCAGGTCGTGCAGCACCCGGCCCCACGGCACCTTCACCGAGAAGACCGCCGCCACGTAGGCGAACAGGGTCAGCGTGAGCCACTTGAGCACGTGCGCGAGCCGCCGGTAGGGCACGAACACCTGCAGCAGTACCGTCACGACGCCGAAGACCAGCGAGTGGAAGTGCTGGCCGCGATGTCGGCGGCGATGTTGATGGTGTTGGCCACCACCAGCAGGCCGACCAGCGTCACCAGCAGCCAGCGCGGCAGATGGTCGCGCAGGTTGGCGGCCACGCCCTTGCCGGTGACGCGACCGATGCGCGCCGACACCATCTGGATGGCGATCATGAAGGGCAGCGACAGGAACACCGTCCACAGCAGCCCGGTGCCGAACTGCGCGCCGGCCTGGGTGTAGGTGGCGATGCCCGACGGATCGTCGTCGGCCGCACCGGTGACGACGCCGGGCCCGACGTGGCGCAGGAAGGACAGGATGAGTTTCTTCATGGCGCGACGCTGGCCGGCGCACCTGAACGCCAGCCGACCGGACGCCGCGCCCTCCCCGGCGACGGCCGGGCCGCCTACAGGACCAGCAGCGCCCGGAAATCGTTGACGTTGGTGTGCGTCGGCCCGGTCACCAGCAGGTCGCCCAGGGCGTCGAAGTAGCCGTAGGCGTCGTTGCGGTCGAGGTGGTCGGCCAGCTTGCGGCCGGCGGCCTCGGCGCGCGCGAGGGTGTCGGGCGCGACGAAGGCGCCGGCGTTGTCCTCGATGCCGTCGATGCCGTCGGTGTCGGCGGCCAGTGCCCACACCCCCGGCTGGCCCGCCAGCGCGCCGGCCAGGCCGAGGCAGAACTCGCCCGCGCGCCCGCCCCGCCCCCGGGCCTGGCCGGGCTGGCGCGGCCGGATCGTGACCGTCGTCTCCCCGCCGGAGAGGATCACGCAGGGCCGCTGGAACGGCGCGCCGTGCCGCGCCACCGCGCGCGCCAGCGCGCCCAGCACCTTGCCGACCTCGCGCGACTCGCCCTCGATCTCGTCGCTGAGCACGTGCGCGGCGAAGCCGGCGGCGCGCGCGGCGGCGGCGGCGGCGTCGAGCGACTGCTGCGGCGCGGCGATGACGTGCGTCGCGTGGCCGGCGAACACGGCGTCGCCGGGCTTGGGCGTCTCCAGCGAACCGTCCGCGAGCCGCGCGCGGACGGCGGCCGGCACCTCGATGCGGTAGCGCTCGAGGATCGCCAGCGCGTCGGCGCAGGTGGTGGCGTCGGGCACGGTCGGGCCGCTGGCGATGACGCCCGGGTCGTCGCCCGGCACGTCGCTGATGGTCAGCGTGACGACCCGCGCCGGCGCGCAGGCGGCGGCGAGCCGGCCGCCCTTGATGCGCGAGAGGTGCTTGCGCACGCAGTTCATCTCGCCGATGTGGGCGCCGCTGGCCAGCAGTTCCTTGTTGATGCGCTGCTTGTCGGCCAGCGTCAGGCCCTCGGCCGGCAGGGTCAGCAGCGACGAGCCGCCGCCGGAGATCAGGCACAGCACCAGGTCGTCGGCCGTCAGGCCCGCGGTCAGCGCGAGGATGCGCTCGGCCGCCGCCATGCCGGCCGCGTCGGGCACCGGATGGGCGGCCTCCACGAGCTCGATGCGCGCGGGCAGCCCCGCGGGGCGCGGCGGGATGTGGTCGTAGCGCGTGACCACCAGGCCCGACAGCGGCGCGTCGGCCGGCCAGAGCGCCTCGAGCGCCTGCGCCATCGAGCCGCCCGCCTTGCCCGCGCCCAGCACCAGCGTGCGTCCCCTGGGCGGCGGCGGCAGGTGCGCGCCCAGGCTGGCCAGCGGCAGGGCGCGCTCGACGGCGACGCGGTAGAGGTGTTCGAGGAATTCGCGCGGCGCGGTGTGCGCGTCGGGCGCCGTGGCGGCCGTGGCGGCCGGGGAAGACGAAGGATTCGGATGATGCGGCGAGGTCATTGGTTTCGTGTCTCCAGTCTTCTATTCTCGCGTCATGACCACGCTCCTGATCCGCAACGCCCGCCGCCTGGCGACCTTCGACGACGCCCGCACCGAACTGTCCGACGCGTCGGTCCTGGTGCGCGACCGCCGCATCGAGGCCGTCGGCCCCGCCGCCGACCTGCCGCAGACCGCCGACGAGGTGATCGACGCCCGCGGCCACCTGGTGGTGCCGGGGCTGGTGAACACCCACCACCACATGTACCAGTCGCTCACGCGCGCCATTCCGGCCGTGCAGGACGCCGAGCTGTTCTCGTGGCTGCGCGGCCTCTATCCGATCTGGGCCGGGCTGACGCCGGAGATGGTGCGGGTGTCGACCCAGGTGGCCATGGCCGAGCTGCTGCTCGCGGGCTGCACCACCAGCAGCGACCACCTCTACATCTATCCCGACGGCGTGCGCCTGGACGACAGCATCGAGGCGGCGCGCGAGATCGGCATGCGCTTCGTCGCCACGCGCGGCAGCATGAGCGTCGGGCAGTCCCAGGGTGGCCTGCCGCCGGACGCCGTGGTCGAGCGCGAGGACGCCATCCTGCGCGACACGCGGCGCCTGATCGAGACCTGGCACGACGCCTCGCACGGCGCCATGACGCAGGTGGCGGTGGCGCCGTGCTCGCCCTTCAGCGTCAGCCGCGACCTGATGCGCGAGTCGGCCGCGCTGGCGCGCTCCTTCAAGGGCCAGGGGGTGCGGCTGCACACGCACCTGGCGGAGAACGACCACGACGTCGCCTACAGCCGGGAGAAGTTCGGCCGCACGCCGGCCGAGTACGCGCAGGACCTGGGCTGGGTCGGCCCCGACGTCTGGCACGCGCACTGCGTGAAGCTCGACGCCGACGCCATCGCGCTGTTCGCGCGCACCCGCACCGGCGTCGCGCACTGCCCGTGCAGCAACATGCGCCTGGCCTCGGGCATCGCGCCGGTCCGCCGCATGCTCGACGCCGGCGTGCCGGTCGGCCTGGGCGTGGACGGCAGCGCCAGCAACGACGGCGCGCAGATGGTGGGCGAGGCCCGCCAGGCCTTGCTGCTGGCGCGCGTCGGGCGCGCGCTCGAACCCTTCGGTTGCGACCACGGTCCGGCCGAGATGACCGCGCGCGACGCCCTGGCCCTGGCCACGCGCGGCGGCGCCGAGGTGCTCGGCCGCGCCGACATCGGCCAGCTCGTGCCCGGCCGGTGCGCCGACCTGGCGCTGTTCGACCTCGACACGCTCGGCTTCGCCGGCGGCGCGGTGCACGACCCCGTCGCCGCCCTGCTGCTGTGCGCGAGCCCGCAGGCCGCCTTCACGGTGGTCGACGGGCGCGTGGTGGTGCGCGAGGGCCGGCTCGCGACGCTCGACCTGGGCCCGCTGGTGGAGCGTCACAACCGCCTGGCGACGCTGCTGGCGCGCAGCCCGACGGCGCGCTGAGGCCCGGCGCGGCCCGCGCCCGCCCGGGGTCGTCGGCTCAGAGCAGGAAACGCAGCAGCTGCAGCAGGTTGTTGATGAAATCGAGGATGACCTGCATGGGGCGAGCGTCGCGGTGAGCGCCGTGGCGCCGGGGTGGAGGACACCCGAGTGTGCCGACGATCGAGCGCCGGGGCTACCACAGCCATGGCGGGCTGCGAGATCCTCCGAGCGTCTATTTTGGAAGGGATTTCCATAGTGAAAACTCTTTCCACCCATTGCTAGGATGGCGTCCGGCCGGTCCACCCCGCCGCCGGCGCGTCCGGCGCGGGCTGCGGCCGGCCCAGACGCAGGAAGCGTGCGGCCGTCGTCGCTGGCGAGACACCGATCCTGCGACGAGCGCGCCATCCATTCGCAAAGGAGACTCCCTTGAAACCCGCCCACACGTTCGCCTTGAGATTCGCATCGACCAGCGCCCTGGCGCTGGTGATCGCCGCCTGCGGAGGCGGAGGAGGCGACGACACCGCCGGCGCCCCGGCCGGGACGGCGCCGGCGGCGACGCCCCCCGTCGCCGCCGCCACGCCCGTGGCCACGCCGCCGGCGACGACGCCGACCACCCCCGCCGACAAGAGCTTCGACGTCTACTACAACGTCTGCCGGGGCACCGACCCGAAGTGCTACAACGACTGGGGCGCGTTCGCCACCACGCCCAACCGGGTGCTGGTGTATTCGCGCACCGCCGGTCCGCGCCACGCCAACCTCGGCACGCCGATGGGGCCGGGGTTGAACCCGGTGATGAACGCCGACAACGCCATGCAGGCCGGACTCAAGCGGATGCTGGAGGCGGCGGGCATCGCGGTCGACTGGACCGAGGACGTGGCCGTCCTGGGCAGCCGCATCAACAACTACAAGGCGATCGTCTTCGCCAGTTCCAACCGCGACACGCTCTGGAACAGCGAGGTCGCGACCAGCAACGACGCCGCCCGCACCGCGCTGCGCAACTACATGCGGCGCGGCGGCGGCTTCGTCGGGCTGCACAACGCCTTCGGCGCCGAATACAACTGGCCCTACTACGAGGGCCTGCTGGGCAACGCCAACTTCTACAACCACGCACCCAACCGCGCGGGCACGGTCGAACTCATCGGCAAGGACGCCTCGACCGAGGGCGTGCCGGCGCGCTTCGACTTCCAGGACGAGTGGTACAACCTGACGCCGTTCCCGACCAACGTGAAGTTCCTCGCGAAGGTCGACACCGGCACCCTGCGCCCGCTCACGGCGGCGCCGCACCCCGGCCACGCCGGCTTCCATCCGGTGGCGTGGTGCCAGTACTACGACGGCGGCCGCGCCTGGCTGTCCACCCTCGGACACAACACGCATTCGTTCGCCGCCGACCTCAGCGGCCCGGGCGCGGAGGCGTTCCAGCGCCTGGTCGTCCAGGGCGTCAAGTCCGCGATGGGCCTGATCCCCTTCTGCACCGCCGAATGACGCCCGCGCGCGTCCATGCCACGTCCCAACGAAAGAACGTCATGACACTCAGACCCCTCGCAGCCCTGCTGCTGTCCTGCGGCGCGATCGCCGTGCCCCTGCTCCTGCACGGCTGCGGCGGCAGCGACGACAACGGCGCGAGCGCCGGCGGCGGCACCGCGCCGCCGGCCACGACGACCCCGGTCCCGCAGCCGACGCCGGCCGTGGCCGCGACCCTGAAGGACTGCTGCACCGCGGGCGACAGGGACTTCCCCAAGGTGGGCGGCAACCTGGGCAACCAGAACTACTCCAGCCTCAAGCAGGTCACGCGCGAGCAGATCGGCCAGCTGGGTGGCGCCTGGGTCAACCGCATCGAGGGCGGCCTGACCACGGGCACCAACCAGAGCACCACGGTGGTGGTCGACGGCGTGATCTACATCGAATCGGCGCTGGGCAACGTCATCGCCGTCGACGGCAGGACCGGCGTGACGAAGTGGAAGTGGACGACGCCGCACGGCGTGGTCACGCGTCGCGGCGTGGCCGTCGCCAAGGACCTGGGCCTGGTCTACACCCTGGCCGGGGGCAACCGGCTGATCGCGCTGCGCACCGACACCGGCGAAGTCGCGTGGACCAAGCAGTACCCGGGCGCGAGCGAGGCCAACTTCGTCGGCGCGGTGCAGAAGGTGGCCCTGGTCTATCACGACCGGCGCCTGTACATCGGCACCAACGACGGCAACCGCGGCGCCGCGTTCTCGGCCGATGCGACCAACGGCGACGTGCTGACGGCGTTCTGGGGCGTGCCGCGCCAGGGCGAGATGGGCCACGAGACCTGGGGCAACGCGTCGGAGGCCAACCGCACCGGCGCGACGCCCTGGATCCACCCGGCCGTCGACCCGGAACTCGGCCTGGTCTACTGGACCTTCGGCAACACGCGCGGCGGCTCCTCGCAGGACGGCTCCTCGCGCCCCGGCCTCAACCTGTTCGCCAACTCGATCGTCGCCCTCGACCTGAAGACCGGCGCCTACAAGTGGCACTTCCAGTCGGTGCACCACGACATCTGGGACATGGACAACGTCATGGCGCCGGTGCTGGCCGACGTCAGGATCCAGGGCCGCGACCGCAAGGTGGTCATCTACGGCAGCAAGACCGGCATGTACTACATCCTCGACCGCAAGGACGGCACCGCGCCGCTGGGCATCGACGAGGTCCCGGTCAAGCAGGACGCCCGCCAGGCGACCTGGCCGACCCAGCCGATCCCGCGCCAGGGCGCCTGGACGGCCACCTGCATGGTCGACCAGCCGCTGGGCACGGCGGCCCCGGGCGACCCGAACCGGGCCGTGCCCAACTACGTCGCCGGCTGCCTCTACGACCCGCACTGGGACATCCCGCTGCTGTCGGCGCCCGGCCACGGCGGCGGCGCCAACTGGAACCACCAGTCCTTCAGCCCGTTCACGGGCCTGGTCTACACCGGCACCGGCTATGTCGCGGCGGCGCATTCGCTGACCGAGGCCAGCAACGGCCTGCGCCCGCCCGGCGCCTACATGACGGGCGGCGTCGTCGCCGTCGATCCGGCCACCAACCTGGTCAAGTGGAAGAAGGCCATGCCCTACTCCCTGGCCCACGGCAACGGCATCCTGACCACCGGCTCGGGGCTGCTGTTCATCGGCCAGCCCGACGGCAACCTGCTGGCCATGGACGGCGACGACGGCAAGGAGCTCTGGCGCTTCCAGACCGGCGCGGCCATCAGCGCCAGCCCGGTGACCTACGAGATCGACGGCCAGCAGTACATCGCGGTGTATGCCGGCGGCACCAGCATCCCGTACGGCGATTCGGCCACCCGGGGCGACCACCTGTGGGCCTTCAAGGTCGGCGGCACGGTGCCGCCGGCGGCCACGCCACCGGCGCCCGTGGTGCGGCGCCCGGTCTCGGGCACGGCGGTGGAAGGCGCGGCCCTGCCGACGCCCAACACGGTGTTCCTGGGACGCGTGCAGACCGCGGCCAACCAGCCCGGCGCGGCGGAGTCGAGCGCCATCAACGCCATGACGCCGACCTGGATGCGGGTGCCGGTCAACACCACCGTGACCTTCGCCAACCCGGCCGGCAACGCCAACACGCGCTGCGCCACGCAGTTCTTCGAGGGCGAATACAACTTCAGGCTGGCCCCCGGCACCTCCGCCAAGCACACGTTCAACAAGCCCGGCGAATACTTCTACAACGACTGCCACAGCCCCCGGTCGACCGGAAAGATCGTGGTGTACTGAGCCGGGAGCGGCCTCAGGCCGCGCGGCGCTTGAGCAGCGTGGAGGCGCCGCTGGCCAGCGCCAGCTGCTCGGTCGACGCCAGCAGCGCCGGGCCCAGGGCCACCATGCGCTCCTCGGTGAGCCGGGCCAGCGGCCCGGCGATCGTCACCACCCCGATCACCGTGCCGGCGCTGTTGCGCACCGGCGCCGCCATGGCCGTCATGGCGGGGGCGAAGACCTCCACGATCATGCTGAAGCCGCGCTGGCGCGTGGCCTTCAGGCAGGCCAGCAGCGCCTTCACCGACGTGACCGCGCGCGGCCCGAACTCCTTGGGCGTGCCGAAGCCCTGGCGCGACACCAGCTCCAGGGCCCGCTCGTCGCTCATGGTCGAGAGCCAGGCATGGCCGGCGGAACTGCACGACAGGTTGACCGAGAGGCCCATGTCGGGGTCGTAGCGCAGGCCGCGCGTCGCGCCCTGCGCCTTGGCCACGAAGATCAGCTGGTCGCCATCGACGATGCCCAGCCGGACCAGCTCCTGCGACTCGGCGGCCAGGCGGTCCAGCGGCGGCTGCGCGATGTCGACGATGCCGCTCGCGCTCAGGAAGCTCAGGCCGAGCGAGACCAGCTTGATCGTCAGCAGGTAGTCGCTGTGGTTCTGGTGCTGGCGCACGTAGCCGCAGCGCACCAGCTCGGCCAGCAGCCGGTGCGTGGCGCTCAGCGGCATGTCCAGCTCGGTGGCCAGGGTCGACAGCGGCACCCCCTCCGGGCAGGTGGCGAGGTGTTCGAGGACTTTGAAGCTGCGTTCGAGGATCGTGCTCATCGGGGTGGGTGGGGTTGGTTTCGCCGGGTCCGGGCATCCGTGGCCGCGCGGCCGCCACGGGACGACGCGTGAAGCCTGCCGGGACTGTAGCAAAGTCCGCAGAGGGTTTCCACTATGGAAACTTTTTCCACTTGTTTCTACGATTCCCGGCACCGGTGGCATCCGCCGCCGCACTGCCCGACCCGAGAGGACCCATCCATGAGAACCATCCTTCGCTCACTGGCGATCGCCGGCATGTCGACCCTGCTGGCCTGGCCGGCGCTCGCCCAGCAGGCCCAGGAGCGCGTCATCCGCTTCGGCCACCTGAACAACGCCGACCATCCGGTGAGCTTCGGCGTCAAGCGCTTCGCCGAACTGCTCGCCACCAAGAGCGGCGGGCGCATGAAGGTGCAGGAATTCCCGGCCTCGCAGCTGGGCAACGAGATGCAGCAGCAGTCGGCCCTGCAGGGCGGCGTCCAGCAGATGTCGGCGCCGGCGACGACCTCGCTGGCGGGCATCGTGAAGGAATTCGGCCTGGTCGACTTCCCGTTCGCCGTCGCCACCTTCGAGCAGGCCGACGCCCTGCTCGACGGGCCGCTCGGCCAGGCGCTCATCGCCAGGCTGTCCGACAAGGGCCTGGTCGCGCTGGGCTACTGGGACCTGGGTTTCCGCAACGTCACCAACAGCAAGCGCCCGATCGCGCGGGCCGAGGACCTCGACGGGCTGAAGGTCCGCGTCATCCCCAACCCGGTCTTCCTGGAGACCTTCCGGACCTTCAAGGCCAATCCCGTGCCGATGCCGTTCGCCGAGCTGTACGGCGCGCTGGAGGCCAAGGCCGTCGACGGCCAGGAGAACCCCTACTCGGTCATCCTGTCGAACAAGTTCTTCGAGGTGCAGAAGTTCGTCAGCGCGACCAACCACGTCTATGCCGCCAACATCGTGCTGGTGAGCAAGAAGTTCTGGGACGGCCTGTCGCCGCCCGAGCAGAAGATGATGCGCGACGCCGCCGACGAGGCGCGCGGCTACCAGCGCCAGGTCAGCCGCGCGGCGGCGCAGCGGTCGGTGGGCGACCTCCAGGCCAAGGGCATGCAGTACAACGAGGTGGCGCCGGCCGAGCAGGCCCGCATGCGCCAGCTCGTCAAGCCGGTGACCGACAAGTTCGCGGCCAGCTACGACCCGTCGCTCGTCAAGCTCTACAACGACGAACTCGCACGGATCCGCAAATGAACAGCCCTGGAGCCACCCCCATGCGAATCCTCGTCCTCCACGGCCCGAACCTGAACCTGTTCGGACGCCGCGAGCCGCACATCTACGGCCACACGACGCTCGCGCAGATCGACGAGCGCCTGGCGGGCCTGGCCGGCGAGCTCGGCGTCGAGCTGCTCACGCTGCAGTCCAACCACGAGGGCGCGCTGGTGGATTTCCTGCACCAGCACATCGACTCGGCCCAGGGCGCGCTGGTCAATCCCGCGGGCCTGACCCAGCACGGCGTGCCGCTGCACGACGCGATCAAGGCGATGCCCTTTCCCACCATCGAGGTGCACATGTCCAACATCGCCGCGCGCGAGGCCTGGCGCGCCCACTCGATCATCTCGCCGGCCGTGAAGGCCACCATCCAGGGCCTGGGGCCGGTGTCCTACCTGGCGGCCCTGCGCGCCCTGGTGGAGACGCTCCGGGCGAGCGAGCGCTGAGCGCCGTCGAACAAGGAAGACGCATGAACCGATGGGTGGACGGCGCGTGCCGGGCGATCGAGGGCGTGATCGCCCTCATGCTGGCGGTGATGGTGGTGCTGGTGTTCGGCAACGTCGTGCTGCGCTACGGCTTCAACTCCGGCATCACGCTGTCCGAGGAGGTCTCGCGCTGGCTGTTCATCTGGATGACCTTCCTCGGCGCGGTGGTGGCCCTGCGCGAGCACGCCCACCTGGGGGTGGACATGGTGGTCCAGCGCCTGCCCCCGGCGGGCAAGAAGGCGTGCCTGGCCATCGGCCACCTCGTGATGCTCTACATCGTGTGGCTGCTGCTGCAGGGCAGCGTCGCGCAGGCGCGCATCAACTGGGACGTCCAGGCGCCCACCACCGGCGCCTCCATGGCGATCGTCTACGCGGCGGCCGTCGTCTTCGCCGTCCTGGCCGCGGCCCTGCTGGTGCTCGACCTCGCGCGCCTGCTCACCGGGCGCCTCGCCGAGGCCGACCTGGTGATGGTCCAGGAGTCCGAGGAGGCCGTGCAGCTGCGCGAGATCCTGGGGCGGGCGTCCGCCGAACCCCCTGGACCCCCTGAACCCACCGACCCCTCCGGGACCCGCGCCGCCGCGCCGGGGAAGCTGCCATGACCATCCTCGTCTTCGTCGGCGCGCTCCTCGCGGCCATGGCGCTGGGCATCCCCATCGCGTTCTCGCTGCTGGCCAGCGGGGTGGCGCTGATGTGGCACCTGGACCTGTTCGATCCGCAGATCCTGGCGCAGAACCTCATCGGCGGGGCCGACAGCTTCCCGCTGCTGGCCGTGCCGTTCTTCATGCTCGCCGGGGAGATCATGAACGTGGGCGGGCTGTCGCGGCGCATCGTGGACTTCGCCCTGGCCCTGGTGGGCCACGTCAAGGGCGGCCTGGGCTACGTCACCATCATGGCCGGGTGCCTGCTCTCGGCGCTGTCGGGCTCGGCCGTGGCCGACGCGGCCGCGCTCACCGCGCTGCTGCTGCCCATGATGGTCAAGGCCGGCCACGACAAGCCGCGCGCGGCCGGCCTCATCGCCGCGACCGGCGTGATCGGCCCGGTGATCCCGCCGAGCATCGGTCTGGTCATCTTCGGCGTGGCGGCCAACGTGTCGATCTCCAAGCTGTTCCTCGCGGCGATCGTGCCGGGCCTGCTCATCGGCGGCGCGCTGTGGGTCACCTGGGCCTGGCTGGTGCGCCGCGAGCGCATCGCCGCGCCGCCGCGCAAGTCCGGCGCCGAGATCGCCAGGGCCTTCCGCGACGCGCTGTGGGCGCTGCTGCTGCCGGTGATCATCCTGGTGGGCCTGCGCATGGGCGTCTTCACGCCCACCGAGGCGGCGGTGGTGGCGGCGGTCTACGCGCTGTTCGTCTCCACCGCGGTCTACCGCGAGCTGGGCTGGCGCGACCTCTACGGCGTCTTCGTGGGCGCGGCCAAGACCAGCGCCGTCGTGATGTTCCTCATCGCCGCGGCCATGGTCAGCGCCTGGCTCATCACGGTGGCCGACCTGCCCTCCAAGGTCATCGCGCTGCTCCAGCCGGTGATGGACAACAAGATCCTGCTGATGCTGGCCATCATGGTGCTGGTGATGGTGGTGGGCACGGCCATGGACATGACCCCCACCATCCTGATCCTCACGCCGGTGCTCATGCCGGTGGTCGCCGCCGCGGGCATCGACCCGGTCTACTTCGGCGTGATGTTCATCATCAACAACTCGATCGGCCTGGTCACCCCGCCGGTGGGCACGGTGCTCAACGTGGTCGCCGGCGTCGGGCGCATGCGCATGGACGACGTCACGCGGGGGGTCCTGCCCTTCATGCTCGCGGAGTTCGCCGTCATGTTCCTCATGGTGCTGTTCCCCTGGCTCGTCACCGGGCCGGCCAGGCTCTTCGCCGGCTGAGGCGGGACGCCGGCGGCCCAGCGCCCGTCAGTCCGGCGCCGGTGCCAGGTAGGTCTTGTCGATGCCCGCGCCCACGGTGTACTTCGGGTCGACGAAGTTGCCCAGGCGCACCCTGCCGCACTGGCTGAGCATCATGTAGGCGTCCCAGCGGTCGTAGCCGTACTCGGCCTCCATCCACAGGATCAGCTCCTTGTAGGCGATGCGCGTCGCGTCCTCCAGCGGCCGGGCGCTGCCGATGGCCATGATCATGCGTTCGGTCTCCAGGCGCGGCCAAGCCAGCGTCCAGCCCTTGACGAGGTCGACGCGGATGGTCGTGAGGCTGGGGTACTCGACCGCCGTGCCGCAGACCTCGCCGTCGCCCTGGCAGGCGTGCGCGTCGCCGATGAACAGCCGCGCGCCGGGCGTCCACACCGGCAGGTAGGTGATGCTGCCGGGGCCCATGTCGGGCAGGTCCATGTTGCCGCCGTGCTGGTCGGGCGTGAGGCTGTTGATCGAGTCGAGCTGCGGCGAGCAGCTCAGCGTGCCGATGTGCGGCCGGTAGGGCAGCGTGACGCGCCGGCTCCAGTAGACGCCCTGCTCGTCGACGTCGATCTTGCGCACCTTCTCCGGCAGCGGCTCGTTGAGCAGCGCGGTGAAGGCGGTGCCGCTCAGGGCGCCGAAGTCCGGGATCATGCAGCAGGTGCCGCGCGGGTTGTCGCCGCGCGGGGCCATCGACTCGATGTGCACGGCCAGCGCGTCGCCGGGCTCGGCGCCCTCGATCAGGATGGGCCCGTTCTGCGGGTTGACGAAGGGCATCGTCAGCACCTTCGAGGGCAGGTCCTGCTCGGAGCGGATCTTGCCCTCGAAGGCATCGCGCGTCTCCACCACGATGCGGTCGCCGGGCCGGACCGTCATCACCGGCTGCGAGTACGGCCCGATCGTGTAGTGGAAGGTGCCCTGCCGCGCCTCGGTGAGTTCGTGCGTGGTGACGCTGTCGCCACGGCCGACGCCGCGCGTGTGCATGATCGATCGTTCCAGCCAGCTCATCGGGTATCTCCTCGGGTGTGGGGCCTCGGCGGCCGGTTCAGATCATCAGGTGGCCGCGCACCGTGGCCGCGTCCATGTGGCCGGGGTCGATGCGCGCGACCACCCGGCCCTTCTCCATGACGTAGGCGCGCTCGCCGACGTCCAGGATGGTGTCGAGGTTCTGCTCGACGAACACGATGGTGGTGCCCAGGTCCCGGCGGATGGCGCGCAGCACGTCGCAGATGAGCTGCACGATCGAGGGCTGGATGCCCTCGGAGGGCTCGTCCAGCAGCATCAGCGCGGGGTTGCCCACCAGCGCGCGGCCGATGGCCAGCTGCTGCTGCTCGCCCCCGGACATCGTGCCGGCGAGCTGGTCGCGGCGCTCGGCCAGGCGCGGGAAGTACTGGTAGACCAGCTCGGGCTGCTTTCTGCCCTTGGGGCCACCCACGAGTTCGCCCACGGCCAGGTTCTCCGCGACGGTCATGCGCGGGAACACCTCGCGCCCCTGCGGCACGTAGCCGATGCCCAGGCGCGCGCGGGCGTCGCTCGGCAAGGTCGTGATGTCGCCGCCCTGCAGCGCGATGCTGCCGCCGCGCGCGCGCAGCAGGCCCATCAGGCAGCGCAGGGTGGTGGTCTTGCCCACGCCGTTGCGCCCGATCAGGCTGACGATCTCGCCGCGCCCGACGCGCAGGTCCACGCCCTGCAGGATCGGCGTCTCGCCGTAGGCCGCGCGCAGGCCCCGGACCTCGAGCACGGGCGCCGCGTCGGCGGTGGCGGTGGCGGTGGCGGTGGCGGTGGCGGTGGCGGTGGCGCCAGTGTGCGAGGCGGTGGCGGCGGAGGGGGTCTCGGGGGTCATTGCGTCTTGCCCAGGTAGATCTCGGCCACGCGCGGATCGGCGACGATCTCCTGGATCGAGCCCTCGGCGAACACCTTGCCGAAATGCAGCACCGTCACGCGCTGCGCGATCTGGCGCACGAAGGCCATGTCGTGCTCCACCGCCAGCACCGTCATGCCGCCCGCGTTGAGTTCGCGGATGAGTTCGCCGGTGCGGAAGGTCTCCTCGGGCGAGAGGCCGGCGGTGGGTTCGTCCATCAGCAGCAGCGCGGGCCTGAGCGCGATGGCCATGCCGATCTCCAGCCACTGCTGCTGGCCGTGCGCCAGCGCGCCGGCGGGCTTGGCCTGGTCGCGGGCGAGGTCGAGCAGTTCGAGCAGCCGGTCCTCCTCGCGCGCCAGCTCGGCGCCGCGCACGTGATGCTGCAGCGCGATGTGCAGGTTCTGGCGCACCGGCAGTTCCCTGAACACGCTGGGCGTCTGCATCTTGATGCTCATGCCCTGCTGGACGCGCCGGAACGGCCGGTCGCCCGTCACGTCGCGGCCCTGGAACTCGATGCACCCGGCCGTGGGCTCGTGCATGCCCACGACGAGCTTGAAGAGGGTGCTCTTGCCCGCGCCGTTGGGGCCGATCAGGCAGTGGATCTCGCCCTGCGCGATGTCGATGCCGACCTCCGAGACGGCCGTGTGGCCGCCGAAGCGCTTGGACAGGCCGGTGGTCCTGAGCAGGGGTGCGGCGGCGTTCACGAGCCCCCCTCCTCGGCCATCGCCGTGGCCGCCTCGCGGCGCCGCCGGGGCGCGAACACGCCACGCACGAGCTGCACCATCCCGATGACGAAGCCCTGCGGCGCCAGCATCACCGTGGCCAGCAGCATCGCCCCCATCAGCAGCAGCGCGGCCTGCTGGCTGTGGACGGTGAGGGCCTGGAACGTCCACAGCACCAGGAAGGAGCCCACCGTCGTCGCCGTCAGGTCGCTGCGCCCGGAGAAGGCCACCCACACGATCGGCATCGACGCCGCCGGCAGGCCGACGCTGGCCGGCGTGATGAACTGGCCCCACGAGGTGTAGAGCACCCCGCTCAGGCCGGCCAGCATGGAGCCGATGACGAAGGTCGCGAGCTGGTACTTGCGCACGTCGTAGCCGAGCAGCTCGGCGCGCTGGGGGTCCTCCCGCACCGCCACCACCACGTGGCCGAAGCGCGAATTCAGCAGGATGCGCAGGCCCAGGTACACCACCAGCAGCAGGCCCACCACCAGGTAGTAGAGCGGCACGCCCTCGAAGTAGAGCGGCTCGCCGCCGAACCACGGGACGTTGAGCGGCGCCATGTCCTTCATCCCGTTGAAGCCGTTCAGGCGGGCCTCGCCGACGCGCCATTCGGGTCCCGCCGTCTGCCCGAGGAAGAACGCCAGGACCAGCGTGGAGGACAGCGTGACGATGCCGAAGAAGACCCCGCCGATGCGCCCCCAGATCATGAAATACCCCAGCACGGCGGCCACCGCCCCGGACGCGAGGATCGCCAGCGCCAGGGCCAGCACGGTCGTGGCGGACTCGCCGCCCAGGTTGATGGCCAGCACGCCGTAGCCGTAGCCGCCGATGCCGAAGAACAGCGTCTGGCCGAACGACAGGATGCCCCCGTAGCCCCACACCAGGCACAGCCCCATGGCCATGAAGACCCACAGCAGCAGGTAGGCCATGTTGCCCACGCTGTAGGCATCGGCGAAGACCGGATAGACCAGCATGGCGGCGACCACCGCCACGAACGGCAGCCAGAACGCGCGGGTCGCGCCCAGCGTCTGCGAACCGTTGATGAGTTTCAGCATGGGTGTGACTTCCAGGTTGCGCGGGGAACTCTCGAGGCGCGCCTCAGCGGGTGCGGCGCGCCAGCCAGCCCGACAGCCCCTCGGGCAGCAGGCGGATGACCACGATGACGGCCAGGAGCATGCCGATCTGGCCGATGATCTGGCCGCCCCAGCCGTTGAGCGCGGTGCGCACCACCGCCAGCACCACGCCCGCCGGGGCCGTGCCCAGCAGCACGTTGGCCCCGCCGACCACCACCGTCACGAAGCTCTCGATGAGGAAGGCGGCGCCCATCGTGGGCATCAGCGTCATGGTCGGCGCGTACATCGCCCCGCAGAAGCCCGCCAGCGCCGCGCCCAGGCCGAAGCTCAGCGCGTAGACGCGGCCCACGCGCACGCCGGTGGCCTGCGCGATCGACGCGTTCTGCATGGTGGCGCGCGCATGGATGCCGAAGCGGGTGCGCATGAACACGAGGTAGATGACCGCCAGCACCGCCAGGGCGCAGCCGAACAGCACGAGGCGGTAGGTCGAGAACGTGTAGGCCCCGATCGAGAAGCTGCCCTGCGGCGTGCCGATGCCCGCGAGCGACGAGCCGAAGATCAGCAGCATCCCCTGCGTGACGATCAGGCTCAGGCCCCAGGTCGCGAGCAGCGAGTCGAGCGGGCGCTTGTAGAGCTTGCGCACGATGGTCCATTCCACCGCCACCCCGACCACGCCCGCCGCCAGGGTGCCCAGCGCCTGGGCCAGCACCAGGGGCAGGCCCGCGTGGACCAGCCCCACGGTGACGTAGGCACCGCACATGATGAATTCGCCATGCGCCATGTTGATGACCCCCATCATCCCGAAGACGATGGCCAGGCCCGCCGCCGCCAGGATCAGGAACGCGAAGACGTCGGCGAACTGGTAGGCGAAGGAGAAGATTTCGGCGAACACGCGGTGCTACCGGTGGGTTCAGGACTTCTTGGGCAGGTCCGACGGCGTGTACTGCTTCCGGTCGTTCTTCTTGGTCAGGTCGCAGCCGATCTGGCCGAGCCAGTAGGGCTGGATCGTGCCGTAGTCCTTCACCACCTTCACGGCGTGCTTGTCGTCCACCGAGATCAGGCGCATGCGGTGGGAGGTGTGCTGGCTCTTGGGGTCGATGCAGACCTTGCCCTCGGGCGCGTCGATGCAGGCCTGGCCGGTGGCGATGACCTTGCGCAGGTCGGCCAGCTTGGTGGACTTGGCCTTCTCCACCAGGTCCTTGTACATGTAGAGCGCGGCATAGGCGTTGTAGCCCATGTCGTTGATGTAGGGCTCGTTGGGGAACTTGGCGTGCCAGCGCTTCTTGAAGTCGGCGGCCTCGGGCGTGTCGATCTCCTCGAACCAGTTGGCCGCCGCGTGCATGCGGTTGAGCGCCGGCGGCGCGAAGCGCTTGTGCTCGAAGCCCAGCATCACCTTGATCGACGAGCCCATGGGCAGGTTGAGCTTGGCCGCGGCCGCCTGCTCGAAGAACGAGTCCTGCGCGGCGCCGACGTTGATCGTCAGGATCCAGTCGGGCTTGGCGCGCTGGATGTTCTGGATCGTCTGCGCGAACTGCGACACCCCCAGCGGGATGAACTCCTCGCCCACCACGGTGCCCCCCAGCTCCTTCAGGATGGTGCGGTTCCATTCCGAGGAGATCTGGCCGAAGTTGTAGTCGGCGGCCACCACGTAGACCTTCTTGCCGAACTTCTCGACCATGTAGGGGATGAGCGTGGAGAACTGCTGCTCCGGGATGGCGCCCATGCTGATCATGTTGGCGTCGCACACGCCGCCCTCGTACTGGTTGGTATAGAAGTACGGCGTCTGGGTGCGGTCGACGATCGGCCGCACGGCCTCGCGCGAGGCCGAGGTGATGCCCCCGATGAGCACGTCGACCTTGTCCCGGCTGAGCAGGCGCCGCGTGAACTCCTGGTAGCGCGCGTTGTCGCCCTGCGGGTCGAGGTGGATCAGCTCCAGCGGGCGGCCCATCACGCCGCCGGCCTTGTTGATCTCCTCCACCGCCAGCTGCGAGCCGTGCAGCTTGGGCAGCCCGATGACCGCGAGGTCGCCCGAGATGTCCTCCATCAGGCCGACCTTCAGGGGCTCGGCGGCCGATGCGGCGACGGTCAGGCCCGCGAGGACGAGGGCGAGCGGGGCGAGCGTGTGGCGCAGTGTCATGGTGTGCTTCCGGTCAATGGGGTCGAGGAAAAAGAAGGGAGGAACGGGAGGAGGGAAACGGGCCGGACGCCACGGGCGCTCAGGGCGCCGGGTGCCGGCGGTGCCAGTCGGTGACCTGCTGGAACGCCCAGCCCGCGCGCACCAGAAGGTCCTCCTCGAAATGCCGCCCGACGAGCTGGAAGCCCACCGGCATGCCCGCGGCCGTGAAGCCGCCCGGCAGCGTGATGGTGGGACTGCCGGTCATGTCGAACGGGCAGGTGTAGCGCAGCACGGCGGAGATGAGCTCGGCGTCCTCGCCCATCCTGGCCATGCGCTCCATGGTGGGCGAGGCGATGCCCGTGGCCGGCACGATCAGCAGGTCGACGTCCTCGAACAGCGCCTTCACGCGGCCGGCGAAGTCGAGCCGGTGCAGCACGATCTTCTGGTAGGCGAGCCCGCTCTGGGCCCGGCCCAGCTCGATCAGGCCGGCCAGTCCGGGGCCGTACTCGTCCTTGCGCGCCGGGTAGGTGGCCTCGTGCGCCACGGCGACTTCCATGCCGCACAGCGGGAACCAGTCGTCGATGACCTGGGCCGGATCGGGGAACGCCACCGGGCGCAGTTCGCCCCCGAGCGTCTTCACCGCGGCGATCGCGGCGTCGAGCACCGCGCGCGTCTCGGCGTCGACGCCCTCGGTGATCCAGCGCGCGTCCACCCCGATGCGCAGGCCGTCCAGGCCGCGATGCATTCCCGCGAGGTAGTCGGGCACCGGCAGCGGGCTCGCCGTCGGGTCCTTCGCATCGGCCCCGGCGATCGCGCCGAGCATGGCGCCGGCATCGGCGGCGCTGCGCGTCATGGGGCCGATGTGGTCGAGCGTGGCGGCGAGCTCGAAGGCGCCGTGGCGGCTGACCCGGCCCCAGGTCGGCTTCAGCCCGGTGAGGCCGTTGGCGGCCGAGGGAAACCGGATCGAGCCGCCGGTGTCGGTGCCCAGCGAGCCGTAGCACAGGCCCGCCGCCGTCGCCACGCCCGACCCGCTGGACGACACGCCCGGCCAGTGCGCGGCGTTCCACGGGTTGACCGGCGCGGCGATGGCCGGGTGGTGGTCGGCGTAGGCGCCCTCGGTCATCTGGAGCTTGCCCAGGATCACCGCGCCGGCCTCGCGCAGCCGGCGCACCACGGTGGCGTCCTCGGTCGGCACGAAGTCGCCGTGGATCGTCATGCCGGCGGCCGAGACCACGCCCGCCGTCCAGCACAGGTCCTTCACGGCGATGGGCACGCCGTGCAGCGGACCGCGCGGGACACCGCTCGCGAGCTCGGCGTCGGCACGGCGCGCGTCGGCCAGGGCCTGCTCGCGCATCACGCGGGCGTAGCTGCCGAGCCGGCCGTCGAGCGCGTCGATGCGATCGAGCTGGGCCTGCGTCGCCTCGACGCTGGAGAGTTGCCTGGACTGGATCAGTCGCGAGACGTCGAGCAGTTCCAGGTAGTGCAGTTCGGTGTCGGCCATGGATGGAAAACTCGCTGGAAAGGAAGGACCCGGGAGGAGGAGGAAGCCGGTGGCGGGCGGGCGCCCGGCCGTCGAAGTCACTTTAGGCAGCGGCCGGCGCTCCCGCTTGTCCCGCACCGCCAGCGGATGTGCTGGTCGCGCCATCGCGCAGCACGGGCGCGCGGCGATGGAAATCGGTCGCCTGCTGGAACGCGTGTCCGGCGCGCAGCAGCATCGCCTCGCCGAACGGCCGGCCGATGATCTGCAGGCCCATGGGCATGCCCTCGCCGTCGAAGCCGCAGGGCACGTTGAGCGCGGGCAGGCCCGTCAGGCTGGCCACGCCGGTGAACTGCATGATGGCCGAGAGCATGTCCTCGGGACGGCCCTCCTCGATGGCGACGGTGGTCTCGCCCAGGCGCGTGGCGGTGAACGGCAGGGTCGGACAGACGAACACGTCGACCGCGTCCTCGAAGGCCGCCAGGAACTCCCCGCGCAGCAGCGCGCGGTAGCGCTGCGCCTGCAGGTAGTGCGTCGCCGGCAGCAGCTCGCCGACGTCGAGCAGCGCGCGCACGTCGTCGCCGTAGTCCTGCGGTCGCTCGCGCAGGTCGCGCTGGTGGTAGGTGCTGGGCTCGGCCGACTCGATGGTCAGCTGCGCCGCGATGTTGCCGTGGATGTGCCGGATGTCGACGTCGACCAGCACGGCCCCCAGGTCGACGAAGGTGGCGAGCGCCTGCTTCAGGCCCGCGAGCACGCTCGGCTGCAGGTGTTCGAGGAAGTAGCCCGGCACGATGCCGATGCGCAGGTGGCGGCAGCCGCCGTCCAGGCGCCGCAGGACGTCGTCGCACGGGTGCTGGGCACTGCCCGCGTCGCGCGGATCGAAGCCCGCCATGGCGCCGAACATCAGGGCGCAGTCCTCGACCGTGCGGGCCATCGGACCGACCGTGTCCATGCTCCAGGCCAGCGGCACCACGCCGTGGTTGCTCACGCGTCCGTAGGTCGGCCGCAGGCCCGCGATGCCGTTGACGGCCGAGGGCAGGCGGATCGAGCCGCCGGTGTCGGTGCCCACGGCGCCGAAGCACATCCGCGCGGCCACGGCGACGGCCGAGCCGCCGCTGGAGCCGGCCGGGAACCGCGTGGTGTCCCAGGGGTTGCGCACCGCGCCGTAGTGCGGGTTGGCCGAGGTGCCGCCCCAGGCGAACTCGTGCATGTTGGTCTTGCCGATGAAGATCGCGCCGTGCTGGCGCAGGCGCGTCACGACCGTGGCGTCGGCCTCCGGATGCCAGTCGGCCAGGACCTTGCTGCCGGCGGTGGTGCGCGTGCCGCGCACGGCGACGTTGTCCTTGAGCGCGATCGGCACGCCGTGCAGCGGGCCCAGCCCGCAGCCGGCGGCCGAGAGCATCTCGGCGGCGCGGGCGACCTGCAGCGCCTGCTCCTCGAAGACGGTGATGAACGAGCGCAGCACGCCGTCGTGCGCCCGGATGCGCGCGAGCGCCGCCTCGACCAGTTCGACCGGCGAGACCGCGCGTTCGCGCACCAGGCGCGCGGCCTCCGCCAGCGTGAGTTCGAGCAGGTCGCTCATGGCCGGCTCCCGGTGGACGCGGGCGCCGCCGACGGGCCGCGCGCCTCACCCGCCGCCGCGCCCGCCGCGCCCGCCTCTTCCACGGGCCCCGGCGCCGCGACCTGCGCGAACACCGTCGCGGGCATCAGCGACCGGTGCGCGGGCGCGCTCATCTTGCGGTTGAGTTCGTGGGCGGCCGGCATCCAGGCCGCCAGGATCGCCGCCGCCGCGGCGGCGCGCTCCGGACTCAGGTCCAGTCCGGCATGGGCGGCCAGCGCCGCCATGGCGGCATCGGTCCCGGGAGGGTGGTCTTCCATCGGTGTCTCCAGTCGTTCGTGCATGACGCGACGATAGGAAACGATGCCCGTGCGGACTTGGCTGGCATCGCCAAGTCGATGGCCTGGGCGCGCCAGGCCGCCGCGGCCCTCAGCTCAATGGGTGCGCAGCAGCGTGTGCGGCGTGGTGCCGTAGGCCTTCTTGAAGACCCGGCAGAAATGCGAGAGATCGCTGAAGCCGCACTGGAACGCGGCCTGCGTCACCTGCTGCACGCGGCCCTCGGTCAGGGCGCGATGGCTCGCTTCGAGGCGCCGTTTCCACAGCCACTGCATCGGCGTGGTGCCATGGCAGGCGAAGACGCGCGTGAGCGTGCGCGCGGAGACGTGCTGGGACGCGGCGATCCGGGCGACGTCCAGCTCGCAGTCGTCCAGGTGGGCATCGATGTGGGCGCAGGCGCGCTGGAACAGCGCCTCGTGCGCCGAGCGCGGGACCGACGCGCCGTCCTGGCGCATCTGGAGCACCACGGCGAGCATGTCGAGCAGCGAGTTGGCCAGCGGCCCCTGGGCGCCTTCGTGGCCGGAGAACTCCATGACCGCCGCCTCGCGCATCACGCCCGCCAGCAGCGTCGCCACCGGAGAGCCTTCGCTCAGGGGCACGGCCGTCAACCGCTCGGCCTCTGGCACCAGCGCGAGCAGCCGCCGGCGCGGGATGCGCAGCATCAGGAACGCGTCGGGCTGCAGGTCGTAGGTGAAGGGGCGCGCCGCGTCGTAGAGGGCGATGTCGCCCGGGCGCTGCACCATCTGGCGACCGCCCTGCGACAGGCGGCCGTGGCCTTCCACCACGAGGCTGAGCATGAAGTCGTCATTCGGGCCGGTGCGCAGGTGGTACGGGGTGCGCTCCCAGGCGTGCGCGGGCGAGGACATCCGCGCCAGGGTCAGGCTGCCGAGCGGGCGCACCTCCAGGCGGGCGTCGAAGTCGTCGCGGCACGGCACCGTGCTCGCGGCGGGAATGAAATGACTGCACACCACATCGCTCCAGTAGGCGAAGCGGTGCGCGGTGCCGGCGGCACGCGTCGAGTAGTTCAGTTCCATGATCGGCACCCCCGGGGCGAGAAGCGATGGGGCACTGTAAAGAGGTGCTCACCCTCACGCAACTTCTGTGCCGCCGGGCCTGCCCGCGGCGGCGGCTACTGCGTCTTCGCGCCGGCCAGGAACCACTTGCCGATCAGCGCGCGCTCCGCGTCGGTGATGCCGGTGGCGTTGTTCATCGGCATGATCTTCGTCACCACCGCCTGCTGGTAGACCGCCTGGGCGTGCAGCGCGACCTGGTCGGGCGTGTCCAGGCGCACGTTCTTCATCTGCACGGCCGCGCCGTGGCACAGGTAGCAGCGCTGTTCCAGCACCTTCTGCACCTCGCCGAAGGACACCTGCTGCACCGCCGCGCCCGGCGCCGGCGCGGCGACCGGCTCGGGCCGCATCCAGACGATGGTCAGGCCCAGCACCGCGACGCCGACCATCGCGTAGGGCAGCGGATTGCCCGCGTTGCCCAGCTTGAAACGATGGCGCACCACGAAGAACTGCCGGATGGCCGCGCCGCCGAGCATGATCAGCAGCAGCACCACCCAGTTGTGCTTGTGCGTGTAGGTGAAGCTGTAGTGGTTGCTCAGCATGGCGAAGAGCACCGGCAGCGTGAAGTAGGTGTTGTGGACGCTGCGCTGCTTGCCGCGCTGGCCGTGCACCGGATTGACCGGCTTGCCCTCCCGCAGCAGGCCCACGTTCTCGCGCTGGCCGGGAATGATCCAGAAGAACACGTTGGCGCTCATGGTCGTGGCCATCATCGCGCCCACCAGCAGGAACGCGGCGCGGCCGGCGAACCACTGGCAGGCCAGCCACGTCGCGAAGGCGATGAAGATCGCGATCAGCACGCCCACGATGGTGTCGCCGTTCTTGCGGCGCCCGAAGACCTGGCAGATGCCGTCGTAGACGATCCAGAAGACGACGAAGAAGGCCAGCGCCACCGAGATGGCCGCGCCGGGCTGCCAGTCCATCTTCGACTTGTCGATCAGGTAGGTGCTCGCGTTCCACAGGTAGGACATGGTGAACAGCGAGAAGCCGGTGATCCAGGTCGAGTAGCTCTCCCAGTACGACCAGTGCAGGTGGTCGGGCAGCTTCTTCGGCGCCAGCGCGTACTTCTGCATGTTGTAGAAGCCGCCGCCGTGCACGGCCCACTGCTCGCCGCCCACGCCCTTGTCGAGCGATTCGGCGTCCTGCGGCTTCTCCAGGCTGTTGTCCAGCATCACGAAGTAGAACGAGGCGCCGATCCAGGCGATGGCGGTGATGACGTGGACCCAGCGCAGCAGCAGGTTGGCCCAGTCGAGGTAATAGCTTTCCATGGCTCTTTCTTTCTCTTTCAGCCTGGCCGGCGCGTGACTGCGCCGGACGGTCGGTGCCTGCTCACCACTGCGGGCGCTGTAAGCAGAAAGAAGGCCGCGAACGCAGGCTCTGATGGCCTCGCTCCGCTGCGGCGTGGGGTCGGGAGTGTAAACAAGGGGGTCGGTGGGTGTGGGCGGTCTCCGGGAAACTCCTCAGCCGCGCGGGCCGAGCGACTGCAACAACTGTGCCGCCACCGCCACGGCGATCACCTCGGGCTCCTTGCCGGCGATGCCGGGGATGCCGATCGGGCAGGTGACGCGGTCCATCTCGGCCTCGGTGAAGCCGCGCGCGGCCAGGCGGTGGCGGAAGGTGGCCCATTTCGTCCGGCTGCCGATCAGGCCGACGTAGGGCAGGTCGTCGCGCGTTCGCAGGCGCTTCAGGCAGGCCACGACGATGTCGAGGTCCTCGGCGTGGCTGAAGCTCATGACCAGCACGCGCGAACCCGGCACCAGGTCGGCGACGGCGTCCTGCACGGGCTCGGAATGCTCGGTGGCGATGCGCGCCGGCAGCGCGGGGGCGAAGACGCCCTCGCGGCTGTCGATCCAGCGCACCGCGAACGGCAGGGTGGCCAGCAGCCGGGCCAGCGCGGCGCCGACGTGGCCGCCGCCGAACAGCGCGACCGGCTCCAGGCGCCGGGTGAACGCGTCGCGCAGCGCCGGCGCGTCGGCCGCGCCGACCCGCTGATACGACAGCACCACGACGCCGCCGCAGCACTGGCCCAGTGCCGGGCCGAGCGCGTGGCGCCTTGGCCCCTCGATGGCCGGGCCGCCGCCGAGCCAGTCGCGCGCGGCGCGCGCGGCCTGGAATTCGAGGTGGCCCCCGCCGATGGTGCCGGTCAGCGTGCCGTCGCCCCACACGGCCATCCAGGTGCCGGCCTCGCGCGGCACCGAGCCCTGCGTGGCGTCGATGCGCACCAGCACGCCGTCCTCGACGCGCAGGCGCTGCAGCAGCAGGTCGAGCATCGATGTCATGCGGCGCTCCGGGCCGGGCGGCGCACGGTATAACCGCGCCGATGACGAAACTCCCGCCCGCGCCGCGCCGCCTCGCCCTGGCCGGCGTCCTCCTCGCCACGCTGTGGCTCGCCGGGTGCGCCGGCAGCCCGACGGCGCCGATCACGCGCCCCGTGCCCGGCCAGCTCACCGACGCCACGCCCGAACCCCCGCCCGGCCGCTCGCCCATGCCGCGCGCCTCCGAGGCCGCCAACGCGCGCGACTACCGCCGCGACGCCGCCCGCCACGTCTACGACGGCAACCGCGCCCGCATCTACGGCGGCAAGCTGCCCGCCCTGCTCTACGCGGTCGGCACGCTGCAGGTGAACCTCGACGCCAACGGCAAGGTGCTCTCGATGCACTGGATGCGGGCGCCGAAGCACGCGCCGGAGGTCATCGCCGAGATCGAGCGCACCGTGCTGGAGGCCTCGCCCTTCCCGGCGGCGGCGCGCATCGGCAAGGTGACGTGGACGGACACCTGGCTGTGGGACAAGGGCGGTCATTTCCAGCTCGACACGCTGACCGAAGGGCAGTTGTAGCGACGGCGCCGGGCGCGGAGCTTGCAAGGCACGCTCAGGAGCCCCGGTAGGTCGAGTAGCTCCACGGGCTCACCAGCAGCGGCACGTGGTAGTGCTCGTCGGTGCGCGCGACGCCGAAGTCGAGCGACACGCGGTCGAGGAAATTGGGCTCGGGCAGCACGACGCCCCGCGCCTTGAAGTACGCCGCGACGTCGAACACCAGCCGGTAGGTGCCGGCCCTGAGGGTCTGGTTGTCGTAGAGCGGGCCGTCGCTGCGGCCGTCGGCGTTGAGCACGAAGCGCCGCACCAGCGTCGCCGCGTCGCCCTGCGTGGTGAACAACGCGACCGACATGCCCGCGGCGGGCGCGCCGTGCATCGTGTCGAGGACGTGGGTGCTGAGGCCCATGGAAAGCTCCTGGTAATTCCGGTGGACAAAAGTGTATACACATTCCCGGTTGCCGCCTATCATGGATGTCATGGAGTCCTCCACCACCGCCGCCATCGTCGACGCCCTGACCCGGGCCATCGTCGAGCACCGGCTGCATCCGGGCAGCAAGCTCGCCGAGCAGAAGCTGGCCGACCACTTCGGCGTCTCCCGCACGCTGGTGCGGCAGGCCCTGTTCCAGCTCTCGCAGAACCGGCTGATCCGGCTCGAACCCGCGCGCGGCGCCTTCGTCGCGTCGCCGTCGGTGGACGAGGCGCGCGAAGTGTTCGCGGTGCGCCGCATGCTGGAGGTCGAGATGACGCGCAGCTTCGTGCGCGGCGTGACCCCGGCGCGCCTGAAGGCGCTGCGCGAGCACGTCGCCGCCGAACGCGCGGCCGTGACCGCCGGCGACGCCACCGGCCGCACCGAGCTGCTGGGCGACTTCCACGTGCGCATGGCCGAACTCATCGGCAACCGGGTGCTGGCCCAGATGCTGGGCGAGCTGATCTCGCGCTGCGCCCTCATCACGCTCATGTACCAGAGCCCGAGCGCCGCCGCGCACTCCAACGACGAACACGCCGACATCGTGCGCGCCCTCGCCGCCCGGGACGAGGACCTGGCCGTGCGCCTCATGAGCGAGCACCTCGACCACGTCGAGGCGAGCCTGACCTTCGACCGCAAGGTGCCCACGCACGACGTGGCGCTGGCCCTGACCTGACCCGGCCCCGTCGGCCTTCCACCCCCGTCCTCACCGCCCTCACCGCCCCGCCCGCCATGACCGTCTACGACTCGACGCTCCCCTATCCCCGCGACCTGGTCGGCTACGGCCGCAACCCGCCGCACGCGCGCTGGCCCGGCGGCGCCCGCATCGCGGTGCAGTTCGTGCTGAACTACGAGGAAGGCGGCGAGAACAGCGTGCTGCACGGCGACGCGGGCTCGGAGCAGTTCCTGTCGGAGATGTTCAACCCGGCGAGCTACCCGGAACGCCACATCAGCATGGAGGGCATCTACGAGTACGGCTCGCGCGCCGGCGTCTGGCGCCTGCTGCGCGAGTTCGAGAAGCGCGGCCTGCCGCTGACGGTGTTCGGCGTGGGCATGGCGCTGGAGCGCCACCCCGAGCTCACCGCCGCCTTCGTCGCGCTCGGCCACGAGATCGCCTGCCACGGCTGGCGCTGGATCCACTACCAGGCCATCGACGAGGCGACCGAGCGCGAGCACATGGCGCTGGGCATGGCCGCCATCGAGCGGCTCACCGGAGCGCGCGCGCTCGGCTGGTACACCGGCCGCGACAGCCCGCGCACGCGCCGCCTGGTGGCCGACTACGGCGGCTTCGAATACGACAGCGACTACTACGGCGACGACCTGCCCTTCTGGATGCGGGTCGCGAAGAGCGACGGCGAGGTGGTGCCGCAACTCATCGTGCCCTACACGCTCGACTGCAACGACATGCGCTTCGCGCTGCCCCAGGGCTACTCGCACGCCGACCCGTTCTTCCAGTACCTGAAGGACACCTTCGACGCCCTCTACGCCGAGGGCGACCCCGCGGGCGACGACCGCCCCAAGATGATGAGCGTGGGCATGCACTGCCGCCTGCTCGGCCGGCCCGGGCGCATCGCGGCGCTGCAGCGCTTCCTCGACCACGTCGCCGCCCATGCGGACGTGTGGGTGTGCCGGCGCGTGGACATCGCGCGGCACTGGCGAGCGACGCATCCCTTTCGTGCCGAAGACACAGGAGCCTGAGACCATGACCACCGCATCGACGACCGCCCCCCGCGCGCCCTTGACCCTCGAGGCCCTCAACGCCGCCACGCCGGAGGCGGCCGTGGCGCTGCTCGACGGCACCTACGAGCACTCGCCCTGGGTGGCGGAGGCGGCCCTGGCCGAGCGGCCGTTCCGCTCGCTGCAGCACCTCAAGCACGCCCTGGCGCGGGTCGTCGACGCGGCACCGGCCGAGCGCCAGCTGTTTCTCATCCGCGCCCACCCCGAACTCGCCGGCAAGGCGATGGAGCGCGGCGCCCTGACCGCCGAATCGACCAACGAGCAGGGCAAGGCCGGCCTCACGAACTGCACGCCCGCAGAGCTCGCGCACATCGGCGACCTCAACGCCGCCTATGGCGCGAAGTTCGGCTTCCCGTTCATCCTGGCCGTGCGCGGGCCGCGCGGCACCGGGCTGGCCAAGCAGGAGATCGTGCGGACCTTCGAACGCCGGCTGGGCCACCACCCGTCCTTCGAGCGCGGCGAGGCGCTGCGCAACATCCACCGCATCGCCGAGATCCGCCTGCACGACAAGTTCGGCGCCGACACCTCGCTGGGCGACGACGTCTGGGACTGGCAGGAGGCGCTCGCGGTCCACACCGACCCGGGCTACGCCGAACTCGGCCAGCTCACCGTCACCTACCTCACCGACGCGCACCGCGCCTGCGCCGCGCAGATCGCGCAGGGCATGCGCGACTGCGGCTTCGACGCGGTGGACACCGACGCCGTGGGCAACGTGGTCGGCCGCTACGAGGCCGCCACGCCGGGTGCCAGGGCGCTGCTGACCGGCTCGCACTACGACACCGTGCGCAACGGCGGCAAGTACGACGGCCGGCTGGGCATCTTCGTGCCGATGGCCTGCGTGCGCGAGCTGCACCGCCAGGGCCGGCGCCTGCCCTTCGCCATCGAGGTGGTCGGCTTCGCCGAGGAGGAAGGCCAGCGCTACAAGGCGACCTTCCTGGGCTCGGGCGCGCTCATCGGGCATTTCGACCCCGCCTGGCTCGACCAGAAGGACGCCGAGGGCGTGACCATGCGCGAGGCCATGCGTCACGCCGGGCTGAGCGAAGCCGACATCCCCGCCATCCGGCGCGACCCGGCGCGCTACCTCGGCTTCGTCGAGGTCCACATCGAGCAGGGCCCGGTGCTCACCGAGCTCGACCTGCCGCTGGGCGTGGTCTCCTCCATCAACGGCAGCGTGCGCCACGTCGGCGAGGTCCACGGCATGGCCAGCCACGCCGGCACGACGCCGATGGACCGGCGCCGCGACGCGGCGGCGGCGGTGGCCGAGCTGATCCTGTTCGCCGAGCAGCGCGCCGCGCGCGACGGCGACTCGGTCGCCACCGTCGGCATGCTGGAGGTGCCCAACGGCTCGATCAACGTCGTCCCGGGCCTGTGCCGCTTCAGCCTGGACATCCGCGCGCCCGACGATGCCCAGCGCGACGCCGTCGTCGCCGACGTGCTGGCCGCGCTGGCCGGGATCTGCGAGCGCCGCTTCGTGCGCCACACCCTGGAGGAGACCATGCGCGCGGCCGCCGCGCCGAGCGCGCCCGAATGGCAGCGGCGCTGGGAGCGCGCGGTCGAGTCGCTGGGCCTGCCGGTGCACCGCATGCCCAGCGGCGCCGGCCACGACGCCATGAAGCTGCACGAGGTCATGCCGCAGGCGATGCTGTTCGTGCGCGGCATCAACTCGGGCATCAGCCACAACCCGCTCGAATCGAGCACGTCGGCCGACATCGACCTCTCGGTGCGGGCGTTCCAGCACCTGCTCGACGACCTGGCGCGGGACGTGGCCGGGGCCACCGCGCCGTCGCCGTCGGCCTGATCCACCCGCTCCCACTTTCCCCTTCTCCGATCCCTTCCGATCTTTCCGGACCGCTGCCCATGACCGCCTACGACCGCCTCGACGCCTGGATCGACGCCCATTTCGACGAGGAAGTGCGCTTCCTGCAGGAGCTGGTGCGCGTGCCCACCGACACCCCACCGGGCAACAACGCGCCGCACGCCGAGCGCACCGCCGAGCTGCTCGCGGGCTTCGGCCTGGACGCCGAGCGCCACGCGGTGCCCGAACAGGCCGTGCGCGACTACGGCCTCGAATCCATCACCAACCTGATCGTGCGCCGCCGCTACGGCACCGCCGGCGACGGCCCGACGGTGGCCCTCAACGCCCACGGCGACGTGGTGCCGCCCGGCGAGGGGTGGACCCACGACCCCTACGGCGGCGAGATCGAGGACGGCCGGCTCTACGCCCGCGCCGCCGCCGTCAGCAAGAGCGACTTCGCCAGCTTCACCTTCGCCCTGCGCGCGCTGGAGGCGGTGGCGAAGCCGTCGAAGGGCGCCGTCGAGCTGCACTTCACCTACGACGAGGAGTTCGGCGGCCTGCTCGGTCCGGGCTGGCTGCTGTCGCAGGGCCTGACGAAGCCCGACCTGATGATCGCCGCGGGCTTCGGCTACGAGGTGGTGACCGCGCACAACGGCTGCCTGCAGATGGAGGTGACCGTGCACGGCAAGATGGCCCACGCGGCCATCCCCGACACCGGCGTCGACGCGCTGCAGGGCGCCGTGCGGATCCTGAACGCGCTCTACGCGCAGAACACGCGCTACCGGGAGGTCACCTCGGCCGTCGAGGGCATCACCCACCCCTACCTCAACGTCGGACGCATCGAGGGCGGCACCAACACCAACGTCGTGCCCGGCAAGGTCGTCTTCAAGCTCGACCGCCGGATGATTCCCGAGGAGAACCCGGTGGAGGTCGAAGCCGCGATCCGCGAGGTCATCGCCGAGGCGGCGGCGCCGCTGCCGGGCGTCACGGTGGAGATCAGGCGCCTGCTGCTGGCCAACGCGATGAAGCCGCTGGCCGGCAACCAGCCCCTGGTCGAGGCCATCCAGAAGCACGGCCGGACGATCTTCGGCGAGCCGATCCCGGCCATGGGCACGCCGCTCTACACCGACGTGCGCCTCTACGGCGAGGCCGGCATTCCCGGCGTGATCTACGGCGCCGGCCCGCGCACGGTGCTGGAGTCGCATGCCAAGCGCGCCGACGAGCGCCTGGTGCTGGAGGACCTGCGCCGGGCCACCAAGGTCGTGGCGCGCACGCTGGCCGACCTGCTCGGCTAGGCACCCGCACCCCTGACACGGACGGCGCTTCGGCGCCGTTTTCTTTTGGCGCGCAACTTGCATCGCGAGGTCCGTCCCGCCAGGCCGGGTCGCGGACTAGGCGTTTTCCTCGATGCGTGCGCAGCCATGCTTTGTATACAGTTTCGCGTACAAAGCAGTCGTCGCCCGCTCCGGCCCGCCGCGATCGCCACCGTCGTCCTTCCTCAGGAGCCACGTGATGTCCTCTCCCTCCGCCGCCGCCTCGCCGGCCGCAGATTCCCTCCCGTCGGTCCACCTCGTCGACCAGCAGCTGCCCCTGGGCCGGCTCTCCGCCCTGGGACTGCAGCACGTGCTGGTGATGTACGCCGGCGCGGTGGCCGTGCCGCTGATCGTGGGGCGCGCGCTGCGCCTGAGTCCGGACGAGGTGGCGCTGCTGATCTCGGCCGACCTGTTCTGCTGCGGCATCGCCACGCTGATCCAGTCGCTGGGCGCCACGCGGTGGTTCGGCATCAGGCTGCCCGTGATGATGGGCGTGACCTTCGCCTCGGTGGCGCCGATGGTGGCCATCGCCAACGCCAACCCGGGCGTCGCCGGGGCGCAGCTGCTCTTCGGCTCGATCATCGGCGCGGGCGTGATCTCGATCCTGATCGCGCCGATGGTCAGCAGGATGCTGCGCTTCTTCCCGCCGGTGGTGACCGGCACGATCATCGCGGTCATCGGCATCAGCCTGATGCGCGTGGGCATCAACTGGATCTTCGGCAACCCGTTCGGCCCGACCGCCCCGGCCATCGTCGACCCGGTCTACGCCAAGTGGCTGGCCGACGTGACCTCGCCGGGCAGCGCGCTGCCGCCGGTGCCCAAGGGTTTCGCCATCCTGCCGACGGTGCCCAACCCGCGCTATGCCGACCTCACGGGCTTCGGCGTGGCGGCCGTCGTGCTGGTGTCGATCCTGCTGATCGTGAAGTACGCCCGGGGCTTCGTGGCCAACATCTCGGTGCTGCTGGGCATCGCCATCGGCGCGGTGGTGGCCTCGGCGATGGGCATCATGACCTACGAGAAGGTCGGCCGCGCGCCGTGGTTCGACGTCGTGCTGCCGTTCCACTTCGGCATGCCGCAGTTCGACGCGGTGCTCATCCTGACCATGACGCTCATCATGATCGTGGTGATGATCGAGTCGACCGGCATGTTCCTGGCGCTGGGCGAGATGACCGAGCGGAAGATCGACCAGAAGGACCTGGCCAAGGGCCTGCGCACCGACGGCCTGGGCACGCTGATCGGCGGCATCTTCAACACCTTCCCCTACACCAGCTTCTCGCAGAACGTCGGCCTGGTGGCCGTCACGGGCGTCAAGAGCCGTTACGTGTGCGTGGCCGGCGGCGTGATCCTGATCGTGCTGGGCCTGCTGCCCAAGATGGCCGCGCTGATCGAGTCGCTGCCCACCGTGGTGCTCGGCGGCGCCGGGCTGGTGATGTTCGGCATGGTGGCGGCCACGGGCATCCGCATCCTCTCGGGCGTGGACTTCAAGGGCAACCGCCACAACCCGATGATCGTCGCGGTGTCGATCGGCATCGGCATGATTCCGCTGATCGCGCCCAACTTCAAGCAGTGGATGCCGCACGCGCTGCACTCGCTGATCGAGTCGGGCATCCTGCTCGCGTCGATCACGGCGGTGCTGCTCAACCTGTTCCTCAACGGCGCGAAGCACGACGAGGCCGCCGTCATCGCCGCGGCCAAGCAGGCCGAGGCGCATTGAGGCCGTTGCCTTCCCGACATCCACGACGACGACACAGGCGACACCTCCTCATGCAACCCACCGGCCTCCACGGCGTCCCCGGCTCGGACGAACGCCTCATCAACCACGACCTCGCGCCCGTCGCGGGCGAGCGCAAGAACTGGTCGAGCTACAGCATCTTCGCGATGTGGATGTCCGACATCCACAGCGTGGGCGGCTACACCTTCGCGGCCAGCCTGTTCCTGCTGGGACTCAACGGCTGGCAGGTGCTCGGCGCCCTGGTGGTGGGCATCGCCATCGTCAACGTGCTGATGAACTGGATCGGCCGGCCCAGCCAGCGGCACGGCATCCCCTACCCCGTGATGGCGCGCGTGAGCATGGGCGTGATGGGCGCGAACTTCGCCGCGCTCATCCGCGGCATCGTCGGCGTGGTCTGGTACGGCGTGCAGACGTACTTCGCCTCCAAGGCCGTGGCCACGCTGGTGCTGGTGTTCTTCCCGGCCGCCGCCGCGCTGCAGTCCAGCAGCTTCCTGCGGCTGGACCTGCTGGGCTGGGCGAGCTTCATGTTCATGTGGATCTTCCAGCTGCTGATCTTCCAGCGCGGCATGGACTCGATCCGCAGGTTCATCGACTTCTGCGGCCCGGCGGTGTACGTGGTGATGTTCCTGCTGGCCGGCTGGATCGTCTGGAAAGCCGGCTGGGACGCGCTGGACCTGTCGCTCAGCGACAAGGTGCTCACCGGCGGCGAGTCGTTCGTCGCCATGGGCAGCGCGATCCTGCTGGTGGTGAGCTACTTCGCCGCGCTGCTGCTGAACTTCGGCGACTTCTCGCGCTACGCGCGCAGCGAGCGCGACATGCGCGTGGGCAACTTCCTGGGCCTGCCGGTCAACTTCATCCTGTTCGCGGTCATCGTGGTGATCGTCACCGCCGGCAGCGCCAAGGTGTTCGGCCACATGATCATGGACCCGATCGAGATCGTCGCGCGCATCGACAACAAGTGGGCCGTGGTGCTGGGCAGCGTGACCTTCATCATCGCCACGATGGGCATCAACATCGTCGCCAACTTCGTCTCGCCGGCCTACGACTTCGCCAACCTGTTTCCCAAGCACATCGACTTCAGGCGCGGCGGGCTCATCACCTCGGTGCTGGCGGTGGCGGTGTGTCCGTGGATCTTCGTGGACAGCCCCAAGGCGATCACGGTGTTCGTGAGCGTGTTCGGCGCGGTGCTGGCGCCGCTGTTCGGCGTGATGGTGGCGGACTTCTACCTGCTCAAGAAGCAGGTGCTGAAGGTCGAGGACCTCTACACCATGGCCCCCGGCGGGCGCTACCACTACGACGGCGGCTGGAACCGGGTCGGCGTCGCGGCCCTGGTGCTGGCCAGCGCGGTCTCCATCGGCTGGGAGCTGTGCACGCAGCTCCTGAAGGTGCTGCCGGAGAACAATTTCGGCTGGGTCATCGGCGCGGTCGCCGGCGCGGTCCTCTACGTCGCGATGATGCGCGGCGCCCGGCGCACCTGAGCCGCGCCCCGCGCGACCCGCCCGGGCACGGCCGCGCTCAGATCGGCGTGCCCTTGTCGTCGTGCCGGTCGCCCACGTCGCCGGAGTTCGCGAACAGGCTCCACGCGGCCATGAACAGGGCGGCGATGACCGGGCCGATCACGAACCCGTTGATGCCGAACAGCGCCATGCCGCCGATGGTGGACATCAGCACGATGTAGTCGGGCATCTGCGTGTCCTTGCCCACCAGGATGGGGCGCAGGATGTTGTCGACCAGGCCGATCACGAAGACGCCGACGAAGACCAGCACCAGGCCCTGCCAGATGCGCCCGGTCGCGAGGAAGTAGAGCGCCACCGGCCCCCAGATGAGCGCCGCGCCCACCGCCGGCAGCAGCGACAGGAAGGCCATCAGCACCGCCCAGAGCAGCGCCCCCTGCACGCCCAGGAACCAGAACGCCAGCCCGCCGAGCGTGCCCTGCGCGATCGCCACGGCCACGTTGCCCTTGACGGTGGCGCGGATCACGGTGGTGAACTTGTTGAGCAGGTAGTGCGTGTGCGGCTTGGCCAGCGGCAGCGCGTCGCGCACGGTCTTCGACAGCGCCGGACCGTCGCGCAGCAGGAAGTACAGCAGGTACAGCATCACGAAGAAGCTGACGAAGAAGTCGAAGGTGTTCTGGCCGATGGTCAGCGCCTGGCCGGCGACGACCTGACTGCCCTGCGCCGCGCCGGCGGTGATGCGCGATTCGAGCGAGGACATGTTGGTCAGGTCGAAACGCTCCAGGATGTTCATGACCCAGCGCGGCATCGCGCCCAGGATCTGCTGGAAGTAGGCGGCGAAATTGATCTGGCCCGTGCGGATGTCCTGCGTCACCACCGCCACCTGCTGCACCAGCGACACGCCGATCATGGCCAGCGGCAGGATCACGATCACCAGGCAGATCGCCAGCGTCGAGAGCGCGGCGGTGTTCTTGCGGCCGGGAAACTTCCGCAGCAGCCAGCGATACATGGGCGTGAACAGGATCGCCAGCGCCACCCCCCACAGCACGGCCCCGAAGAACGGCATCAGGATCCAGATGAAGGCGACCGTGACGATGGCGAGCAGGGCAAAGAAGGTGCCGCGCTGGAGTTGGGGGGAATTCATAGGTGACGCAATGTAGTGCAGCCCTGCGCCGCGGCCGTGTACGTCAGGAACCGGACTTCGCGCCGTCCGTCGGTGGTCGTGGCGTTTGCGCAACGTCCAGCGGCGCGAGCGTCGCGCGCAGGCGCGCCGGCGCATCGGGCTCGCGCGCCGCCGGTTCGACCTCCAGCGCCTGCTCGACGTTGCCGATGTGGGCCAGCATCAGGTCGCGCGCGCGGGCCGTGTCGCCGTCCTCGAGCGCGTCGACGATGGCGCCGTGCTCGGCGCAGGACTGTCCCGCGTCGTGGCGCGACTGGTAGAGCGTGGCCGCCAGCGTGGTGCGCGCGGTCAGGTCGCGCAGCACGTCGACCAGCAGCCGGTGGCCCATCTGCGCGGCCAGGCAGACGTGGAAGTCGGCCAGCAGGAAGGCGCGCGTGGCCGCGTCGGCGCCGTCGATGGCGCGCCGCTCGTCGGCGATGTGCTGGCGCAGGCGGCGCGTGACGGCCTGCAGCGGCCGCCCGGCTTCCGCGAGGATGCCGGCCTCGACGATGCGCCGCGCCGCGAAGGCGTCGCGCGCCTCCTCGGCCGAGGGCTGCACCACGTACCAGCCGCGCTTGCTCTGCACCTCGACGAAGCCGCGCGCCTGCAGCTTCATCAGCGCCTCGCGCACCATGGTGCGGCTGACGCCGAAGTTGCCCGCGAGCGCCTGCTCGCCCAGGCGCTCGCCCGGCGCGAGCTTCTGCGCCAGGATGGCCTCGACCACGCGCTCGGCGATGACGGTGGGCGAGACCTCGTCCAGGGCCGGTGCGCCCTCAGGCATGGCGCGCCGTCGCCGTGGCGGCGCTGGTGGCGACCGGCGCGTCGGCCGTCGTCGCGTCGTCGGGGGTCCAGGTGCCGTCGAGCACGGCATGGGCGCGTTCGCGGTCGATGTCGCCCTCCCAGGCGGCGACGGCCACCGTGGCGACGCAGTTGCCGATCAGGTTGCCCAGCGCGCGGGCGATGCCCATGAACCAGTCCACCGACAGCACCAGCACCAGCCCGATGGCGGGGATCGCGGGGATCGCCTGCAGCGTCGCGGCCAGCACCACGATGGCCGAGCCCGGCACGCCGTGCGCGCCCTTGGAGGTGACCAGCGCGATCGCCAGGATCGCCAGCAGGTCCGACAGGGAGATCGGCGTGTTGGTGGCCTGCGCGATGAACACCGCCGCCAGCGTGATGTAGATGGAGAAGGCGTCGAGGTTGAACGAGTAGCCCGTCGGGATCACCAGGCCGACGGTCGAGTCGCGGATGCCCATGCGGCGCAGCTTGGCCATGACCTGGGGCAGCACGCTGTCCGACGAGGTGGTGGCGAAGACGATCGTGAGCTCCTCGCGCAGGTAGCGCAGCAGCTTGACCAGGCTGAAGCCCGACAGCCGCATCACCAGCCCCAGCACGCCGAAGACGAAGATCAGCACCGCGCCGTAGAACAGCGCCACCAGCATTCCCAGCTGCTTGAGCGAGCCGATGCCGTAGCGCCCCACCGTGAACGCGATCGCCCCGAGCACGCCCAGCGGCGCGAGCTTGATGATGATCCCCATGATCTTGAACAGGACCAGGGAGAGCGAGTCCACCACCTGCGCGACCGGCTTGCCGTGCTCGCCCAGCAGCGCCAGCGCGCAGCCGAAGAGCACCGCGAACAGCAGCACCTGCAGCACGTCGCCGGTGGCGAAGGCGCCCACCACCGTGTTGGGGATGAGCTTCATCAGGAACTCCACCGTGCCGCCGCTGGTGAGCTTGTCGGCGTTGGAGGCGTAGGCGCTCATGGCGCTCGCGTCCAGCAGGCGCGGATCGACGTTCATGCCCACGCCGGGCTTGAAGACGAAGGCCAGCACCAGGCCCAGCACCAGCGCGATGGTGGTGAGCGCCTCGAAGTAGATCAGCGCCTTCACGCCGACCCGGCCCACGCGCCGGAGGTCGCCCGCGCCGGCGATGCCGTGCACCACGACGCAGAACACCAGCACCGGGATGATCATCTTGATCAGCTTGATGAAACCGTCGCCCAGCGGCTTGAGCTTGACGGCGAGGTCGGGCACCAGCAGGCCGGCCAGCACGCCGAGCACCAGCGCGATGACGACTTGGCCGAAGAGGGATCGGGCGAAGCGGGGCATGGGAGGTTCCTGGAGTGGCAAGGTTGCATGCAACATCGCTCAAACTTGCATGCAAGTAATGTAGGCAAGATGGGCGCACGGGACCGAGCGGGTATTCCCGGGGCCTCGGCCGACGCAAGCAAGCGCCGTGCGCGGCGCATCATGGGCACCATGGACACCCTGAGAACCCTGGAACTGCCGGCGGGACCGGCCATGCCCGTGCTCGGCCTGGGCACCTGGCGCCTGGGCGAGGACCCGGCCCGGCGCGCCGGCGAGGTGGCCGCCGTGCGCGCGGCCCTGCGCATGGGCTACCGGCTGATCGACACGGCCGAGATGTACGGCGACGGCGGTGCCGAGGAGGTCGTCGGCCAGGCGATCGCCGAGGCGGTGGACGCGGGCGAGGTGCGGCGCGAATCGCTCTTCGTCGTGAGCAAGGTGCTGCCCCACAACGCCAGCCGCCGGGGCACGGCGCAGGCCTGCGACCGCAGCCTGGCGCGCCTCGGGCTGGCGCGCGTGGACCTCTACCTGCTGCACTGGCGCGGTCCGCACCGGTTGGCCGACACCGTCGCCGCCCTGGAGGCGCTGGTGGCCGACGGCCGCGTCGGCGCCTGGGGCGTGAGCAACTTCGACACCGACGACATGGACGAACTCGCCGGCGTGCCCGGTGGCGATCGCTGCGTGACCGACCAGGTGTACTACTCGATCGCCGAGCGCGGCCCGGAGTTCAGCCTCGCGCCCTGGCTGCGCGCGCGTGGCCAGGCGCTGATGGCCTACAGCCCGATCGACCAGGGCGCGCTGGCGTCGGATCACGCCCTGGCCGCGCTGGCCGAGGCGCGCGGCGTCACGGCGGCGCAGCTGGCGCTCGCCCGGCTGCTGGCCGAGCCCGGCGTGGTCGCGATCCCGAAGGCGGCGCGCGAGACGCACCTGCGCGAGAACCTGGCGGCGGCGTCGATCGTGCTGTCCCCCGGGGACATCGCCGCGATCGACCGGCTGCACCCGCCGCCCAGGCGCAAGACGCCGCTGGCGATGATCTGAGGCGGCCTGGGCCGGTCGCGCCTCAGGCCTCCGGCGGCCCGGGCGGCGCGATCTCCCACCAGCGCTCGCCGAAGCGCCCCTGCAGGAAGGCCACGAAGCCCGCGACCTTGCCGCCCAGCCGCCGGGGCGAGGGAAAGACGGCGTGGATCTCCTGGCTCGCCAGGGCATGGTCGGCCAGCACCTCCACCACCCGCCCCGTGGCGAGCGATTCCGCCGCGACGTAGCGCGGCACCATCGCCAGCCCCAGGCCGTCGCGCACCGCCGCCAGCACGGCCGAGACGTTGTTCGAGCGCAGCCGCGCGGTCACCGGCACGCTCGCCGGTTCGCCCCGGGGCGTGCGCAGGTGCCAGACGTCGTCGCCCACCACGCTGCTGTAGGTGATCGCCACGTGCGCGCTCAGGTCGGCCGCGCGCCGGGGCGTGCCGTGGCGCGCCAGGTAGCCGGGCGCGGCCACCACCACCCACGGGTTCAGGCCCAGGAAGCGCGCGCCGAGCGAGGAATCGGCCAGCCGCCCCATCCGGATCGCCACGTCGATGCCCTGCGCCACCAGGTCCACGTAGCGGTCCTCGAAGCTCAGGTCGAGCCGCACCCGCGGGTGGTCCGCCATGAATTCGAGCGCCAGCGGCACCACCACGCGGCGGCCGAAGGCGACCGAGGTGGCGATGCGCAGCAGCCCCTGCATGGCCGAGGGCTGCTGGCGCGCGACGTGCTCGGCCTCCTCGGCGTCGCGCACGACGGCCTTGCACCGCTCGCAGTAGAGCGCGCCCGCCTCGGTCGGGCTGACGCCGCGCGTGTTGCGGTGGAGCAGCCGCACCCCCAGGCGCGCCTCGAGGGCGGCGACCTGCTTGGTCACGGTGGGCTGGGTGGTGTTGAACTCGCGCGCCGCGCGCGAGAAGCTGCCGGTCTCCACCACCCGCACGAACATCGCCATCGCCTGCAATCGGTCCATGGCCGGATGCTAGCCACGGATCGGCCCGCGGTCATTCCGCGGCGGAATAGCTTCTATGGCGCGGCACCGTCTTCCGCCCGGCGGCACCGGTTCCTAGAGTCGGTCCATCGACATCCAAGGAGACATGCACATGACGAAGATGACCGCCATCGAGGCCGCCGTGCGGGTGATGGAGAAGGAAGGCGTGACCCAGGCCTTCGGCGTGCCCGGGGCCGCCATCAACCCGCTCTACGCCGCCCTGCGCCGCCACGGCGGCATCGCCCACATCCTGGCGCGCCACGTCGAGGGCGCCTCCCACATGGCCGAGGGCTACACGCGCGCCGTGGCCGGGAACATCGGCGTGTGCATCGGCACCTCGGGGCCGGCGGGCACGGACATGATCACCGGGCTCTATTCGGCCTCGGCCGACTCGATCCCGATCCTGTGCATCACCGGGCAGGCGCCCCGCGCGCGCCTGCACAAGGAGGACTTCCAGGCCGTCGACATCGAGTCGATCGCGCGGCCGGTGACCAAGTGGGCGGTCACGGTGCGCGAGCCCGGGCAGGTGCCGCAGGTGTTCCAGCAGGCCTTCCACCTGATGCGCTCGGGTCGCCCGGGACCGGTGCTGATCGACCTGCCCTTCGACGTGCAGATGGCGACCATCGAGTTCGACATCGACGCCTACGCCCCGCTCGCGCCCTACCGGCCCGCCGCCACGCGCGCCCAGATCGAGAAGGCCCTGGCGATGCTCGGGGCCGCCGAGCGGCCGCTGATCGTGGCCGGCGGCGGCGTGATCAACGCCGACGCGAGCGAGCTGCTGGTGCGCTTCGCCGAGCTCACCGGCGTGCCGGTGATCCCGACCCTGATGGGCTGGGGCGCCATCCCCGACGACCACCCGCTCATGGCGGGCATGTGCGGGCTGCAGACCAGCCACCGCTACGGCAACGCGACGCTGCTGGCCTCGGACTTCGTGCTGGGCATCGGCAACCGCTGGGCCAACCGCCACACCGGCTCGATCGACGTCTACACGAAGGGCCGCACCTTCGTGCACGTGGACATCGAGCCGACGCAGATCGGCCGCGTCTTCACGCCCGACTTCGGCATCGTCTCGGACGCGAAGGCGGCGCTGGAACGGTTCGTCGAGGTGGCCGGGGCGATGAAGGCCGGGGGCCGCCTGCGCGACCGCGCCGCCTGGTCGGGCGAGTGCCGCGAGCGCAAGCGCAAGCGCACGATGCTGCGCAAGACGCACTTCGCCGACGTCCCGATGAAGCCGCAGCGCGTCTACCAGTGCCTCAACGCGCACTTCGGCCCCGAGACCTGCTACGTCAGCACCATCGGGCTGTCGCAGATCGCGGCGGCGCAGTTCCTCCACGTCCATCGGCCGCGCCACTGGATCAACTGCGGCCAGGCCGGCCCGCTGGGCTGGACGCTGCCGGCGGCGCTGGGCGTGCGCGCGGCCGACCCGGCGCGGCGCATCGTCGCGCTCTCGGGCGACTACGACTTCCAGTTCATGGTCGAGGAACTGGCCGTGGGCGCGCAGTTCAAGCTGCCCTTCCTGCACGTCGTGGTCAACAACAGCTACCTCGGGCTGATCCGCCAGAGCCAGCGCGGCTTCGACATGGACTACTGCGTGCAGCTGGGCTTCGACAACGTCAACGCCGGGCCCGAGGCCGGCATCGAGGCGGGCTACGGCGTGAACCACGTGAAGGTGGTCGAAGGCCTGGGCTGCAAGGCGATCCGCGTGAGCCGCCAGGAGGAGATGCAGCCGGCGCTGGAACAGGCCGAGCGGTGGATGGCCCAGTACCGGGTGCCGGTGGTGATCGAGGTGATGCTCGAGCGCGTCACCAACATCGCCATGGGCACCGAGATCGACGCGATCCAGGAGTTCGAGCCGCTGGCCGAATCGCTCGAGGACGCGCCCACGGCCCTCGCCGCGACGATGCCGGGCTGAGCGGACGACGCACGCCATGCCCCGTTTCGCCGCCAACCTGTCCATGCTGTTCACCGAGCGGCCCTTCATGCAGCGCTTCGAGGCGGCCGCCGCGGCCGGCTTCGAGGCCGTGGAATGCCTCTTCCCCTATGCCCTGCCCCGGCGCGAACTCGCCGCCGCGCTGCGCGCCAACGGCCTCGCGCAGGTGCTGCACAACCTGCCCGCGGGCCGGTGGGAGGCCGGCGAGCGCGGCATCGCCTGCCACCCGGGGCGCATCGGCGAGTTCCGCGCCGGCGTCGACCGGGCCATCGACTACGCCCGGGCGCTGGGCTGTCCGCGCGTCAACTGCCTGGCCGGACGGCGCCCCGAAGGCGCGAGCGAGGCGGACGTCCGGCGCACGCTGGTCGACAACCTGCGCTTCGCCGCGTCCCGGCTGCAGGCCGCGGGCATCGGGCTGCTGGTGGAGCCGGTCAACCACTTCGACGTCCCCGGCTTCGCGCTGACCACCACCGCGCAGGCGCTGTCGCTGATGGACGAGGTCGCTGCGCCCAACCTGCGGCTGCAGTACGACATCTACCACGCGCAGCGCATGGAAGGCGAGCTCGGCGCCACGCTGGCCGCCCACATCGGTCGCATCGGCCACATCCAGCTGGCCGACAACCCCGGACGCGGCGAGCCCGGCACCGGCGAGGTCCATTTCCCGTGGCTCCTGCGGCACATCGACGCGCTCGGCTACGACGGCTGGATCGGCTGCGAATACCGGCCGCGCGGCGACACGGCGGCCGGGCTGGGATGGCGCGACGCGTGGGCCGGACCCGTGCTTCCCATTAGACGGAAAGTGCCAATTCTGGAGTAGCCTGCGGGTCGCTTTCGTCGTTTGAACCCAGGAGACTTCTCTCAAATGTCCGCTCCCCTCTCCCCTGCAGAAGAAGCCTTGCGCGATGCCGCGCGCGACTACCACCGCAACCCGGTGCGCGGCAAGATCTCGATCACGCCGACCAAGCCGCTGGTCAACCAGCGCGACCTGTCGCTGGCCTACTCGCCCGGCGTCGCCTACCCGTGCCTGGACATCGAGGCCGACCCGGCCATGGCGGCCGAGTACACCTCGCGCGGCAACCTGGTGGGCGTGGTCACCAACGGCACCGCCGTGCTGGGCCTGGGCAACATCGGCCCGCTGGCGGCCAAGCCGGTAATGGAAGGCAAGGGCTGCCTGTTCAAGAAGTTCGCCGGCATCGACGTCTTCGACATCGAACTCGCCGAGAACGACCCCGACAAGCTGGTCGACATCATCGCGGCGCTGGAGCCCACGCTGGGTGGCATCAACCTCGAGGACATCAAGGCGCCCGAGTGCTTCTACATCGAGAAGAAGCTGCGCGAGCGCATGAACATCCCGGTCTTCCACGACGACCAGCACGGCACGGCCATCATCTCGGCGGCCGCGCTGCTCAACGGCCTGGAACTGGTCGGCAAGAAGATCGAGGAGGTGAAGATCGCCGTCTCCGGCGCCGGCGCCGCCGCGCTCGCCTGCCTGGACGTGATGGTCGGGCTGGGCGCCAAGCCCGCCAACATCTTCGCCGTCGACTCCAAGGGCCTGATCTACGAGGGCCGCCCCGGCGGCTTCGACGAGTCCAAGGCCCGCTTCGCGCAGCCCGACACCGGCGCGCGCACCCTGGCCGACGTGGTCGACCGGGCCGACGTGTTCCTGGGCTGCTCGGCGCCCGGCGTGCTGACGGCCGACATGGTCAAGACGATGGGCACGCAGCCCATCATCCTGGCGCTGGCCAATCCCGAGCCCGAGATCCGCCCCGAACTGGCCAAGGCCGTGCGTCCGGACTGCATCATCGCCACCGGCCGCTCGGACTACCCCAACCAGGTCAACAACGTCCTGTGCTTCCCCTACATCTTCCGCGGCGCGCTCGACTGCGGCGCGAGCAAGATCACGGAGGAGATGAAGCTCGCCTGCGTGCGCGAGATCGCCGACCTGACCAAGGCCGACATCAGCGAGGAGGTGGCCACCGCCTACGAGGGCCAGGAGTTGTCCTTCGGCCCCGACTACCTGATCCCCAAGCCCTTCGACTCGCGCCTGATCCTGCGCATCGCGCCGGCCGTGGCCAAGGCGGCGCAGGAGTCGGGCGTGGCGGCGCGCCCGATCGAGGACCTGGAGGCCTACCGCCAGCAGCTCACCCGCTTCGTCTACCAGACCGGCATGTTCATGCGCCCGGTGTTCGCCGCGGCCAAGGTCGCCACCGCCAAGCGCGTGGCCTACGCCGAGGGCGAGGACGACCGCGTGCTGCGCGCGGCCCAACTGGCCATCGACGAAGGCCTGGCGCGGCCGATCCTCATCGGGCGGCCCTCGGTGATCGAGGCGCGCATCAAGAAGGCCGGCCTGCGCCTGCGCCTGGGCGAGGACTACGAGATCGTCGACCCCGAGAACGACGCGCGCTTCCGCCAGTACTGGGAGGCCTACCACCGCACCATGGGCCGGCGCGGCATCTCGCCGGAAGCCTCCAAGGCCATGGTGCGGCGCTCCAACACCACCATCGCCTCGCTGATGGTGCAGCTCGGCGATGCCGACGCCATGATCTGCGGCCTGGTCGGGCGCTTCGACAGCCACCTGAAGATCCTCGACCAGCTGCTCGGCGCCAAGGAGGGCGGCCCCGGCTTCGCCACGCTCAACGCCCTGACGCTGACCAACCACACGTTGTTCATCGCCGACACCAACGTCCACGAGGACCCGAGCGCCGAGCTCCTGGCCCACATCGCCGTGATGGCCGCCGAGGAGGTGCGCCGCTTCGGCCTGCCGCCCAAGGTGGCCTTCCTGTCGCACTCGAACTTCGGCTCGTCCGACCGCGCCTCGGCGCGCAAGATGCGCCGCGCGCGCGAACTGTTCATGGAACTCGCCCCGGACGTCGAGTGCGACGGCGAGATGCACGGCGACTCGGCCCTGTCGGAGGACGTGCGCAGGCACGCGCTGCCCGAGACGACGCTCACGGGCTCGGCCAACCTGCTGATCTGCCCCAACCTCGACGCCGCGAACATCCTGTTCAACGTGCTCAAGATCACCGGTGGCAACGGCGTCACGGTCGGCCCCATCCTCCTGGGTGCCTCGCGCTCGGCGCACGTGCTCACGCCCTCGGCGACGGTGCGGCGCCTGGTCAACATGACGGCCCTCGCCGTGGCGCAGGCGGCGATCCAGAAGTAGCGGCGCCGGCGGCTCAGGCCGCGCCGGAACGCCGGCGGTGGCGCTTGGCCGTCTCCTTGCGCAGGGCCAGCGAGAGCTGGTCGAAGGAATAGGGCTTCTGCAGCAGTTCGAAGCCGCTCGTGCCGTCGTGCACCAGCGCGTCGCTGTAGCCCGAGGTCAACACCACCGGCACGTCCGGGTGCCGCCGGGCGATCTCCCGGGCCAGTTCGACGCCGTTCATGCCGGGCATCACCACGTCGGAGAAGACGACGTCGAAGGCATCGGGGGCGCGGTCGAGTTCGGCCAGCGCCTGCGTCGCGTCGACGGCCCAGGCCGTGACGTAACCCAGTTCGGCCAGCGTCTGCGTCGCCAGCGCGCCGACCTCCACGTTGTCCTCCACCACCAGCACGCGGGTGCCGTGCCCGGTCAGCAGCATCTCGGGCACGTCCGCCTCCTGCGCGGCACCCTCCCCATGGGCCCAGGGCAGGTAGAGCGTGAAGGTGCTGCCCCGGCCCGGCGTGCTGTCGACCTGGACCTCGCCGCCGGACTGCTTGGCGAAACCGTAGACCTGCGACAGCCCCAGCCCCGTGCCCAGACCGACCGACTTGGTGGTGAAGAACGGTTCGAAGATCTTCTTCAGGTGGTCCGTCGGGATGCCCGTGCCGGTGTCCGCGAGCGACACCTCCACGTAGGCGCCCGGGCGCACCGGGTGCGAGCGGATCGCCGGCAGGGCCTCGACGCGGCGCACGCGCAGGCTCAGGGTGCCCTCGCCGCCCATCGCGTCGCGGGCATTGACGGCCATGTTGATGATGGCCGTGTCGAACTGGCTCGCGTCCGCGTGCACGAAGCAGGGGTGCGGCGGCAGGTCGATGCGCACGCGGATGCGCGACCCGGTGAGCGTGTCCATCATCTCGCCCACCATCCGGATGTTGCGCACGACGTCGAACACGGTGGGCACGAGCGCCTGCCGGCGCGCGAAGGCCAGCAGCTGGCCCGTCAGCTTGGCCGCCCGGTCCACCGCGTCGGAGATCGACTGGATGTAGCGCCGCCGCTTCTCCACCGCGCCCGCGTCGACGCGGCGCAGCAGCTCGACCGACGAGCGCACCACCGTCAGCAGGTTGTTGAAGTCGTGCGCCACGCCACCGGTGAGCTGCCCCACGGCCTCCAGCTTCTGCGACTGGCGCAGCTGCTCCTGCGAGGCCGCCAGGGCGCTCGACTGCGCGAGTTCCTCGGTCACGTCGCGCCCGACGGCGTTGATCAGGCCGTTGGCCGAACGGGTCGACCAGCTGATGTGGCGATGGCTGCCGTCCTTGTGGCGAAAGCGGTTGTCGAAGCGCTGGAACGAGCGGCCTTCGGCCGAGGCGTTGGCGCCATCGATGGTGCGCTGCAGGTCGTCCGGATGGATCAGCTCGAACAGCGAAGTGCCCAGCAGTTCGTCGTCCCGCCAGCCCAGCAGGCGCAGCCACGCCGGATTGACCGCGACGATGCGGCCGTCGAAGCCGCAGCGCAGCATCAGGTCCGAGGACAGCTCCCACAGGGCGTTGCGGTCGCGCGTGCGCTCCTCGACCGTCATCGCCAGGTGGCGGGTGAGCGCGCGCAGCTCGGCGGCGGTGGCGTCGCGCTGCATCTCGGCGACCACCTGTTCGGTGACCTCGGTGCCCTGGTTGAACAGCCCGGCGATGCGCCCGTCCTCGCCCCGGATGGGCGTGGCGGTGAAGTCCCACCAGGTCTCGACGTCGTGGCCGTGGCGGCGGATCACGAGCGGCACGCGCCGCTGCATCATGCCCACGCCCGTGGCCACGACCCGGTGGAAATCCGGCGCGACCGCCGCCCAGGCCTCCCCCCACACGTCGGCCACCGGCCGCCCCAGCGCGAGCGGGTGGCGCTCGACCATCGACGGGATGTAGGCGTCGTTGTAGAGCATGCGCAGGTCGGGACCCCACAGCACGGTGCCCAGCACGGGCGAGTTCAGGCAGGCCGAGACCATCGAGCGCAGGGACTGGGGCCACTCCGTCGGCGCACCGAGCGGATGGCCGCGCCAGTCCATCCGGCGCATGAGGTCGCCCATCTCGCCGCCGCCCGAGAGGAAGGCCAGGTCATCCGAGCCGGGGTCGATGGGCGTTGAGGTCATGGCGATGGGAAGGCTGTTCGGTGGGGCGGCGCGGTCGTTGCGGCCGGATGCTGGCACCCGGCCCGCCGCCCGCCTGTCAGCCGGGGACTGTCGCGGGCCTTCCCGATTCGCCATGAAACGATGCACCGGAACGGTGCAGGCACCGTTATTGCTAATTCCCGACGCCATTCTCCCGACGCCATCCCCCTCCTCCTCCCGCACGCCCTCCCCGATGAACAAGCGCCACCTCCTCCAGTCCTTCTTCGCCGCTTCCGTCCTCGCCCTCGGCCTCGCCGGGAGCGCGAACGCGCAGACGCCCGTCAAGTTCCAGCTCGACTGGCGCTTCGAGGGACCGGCCGCGCTGTTCCTGCACCCGGCGGCCAAGGGCTACTTCAAGGGCGCCGGACTCGACGTGACGATCGACGCGGGCAACGGCTCGGGCGGCACGGTCACGCGCGTGGCCTCCGGCGCCTACGACATGGGCTTCGCCGACCTCGCCGCGCTCATGGAATTCCACGCCAACAACCCCGACGCGCCCAACAAGCCCGTGGCGGTCATGATGGTCTACAACAACACGCCGGCCTCGGTGATGGCGCTGAAGAAGAGCGGCATCGCGAAGCCGGCGGACCTCGCGGGCAAGAAGCTCGGCGCGCCGGTGTTCGACGCCGGGCGCCGCGCCTTCCCGATCTTCGCCAAGGCCAACAACGTGGGCGCGGTCAACTGGACCGCCATGGACCCGACCCTGCGCGAGACCATGCTCATGCGCGGCGACGTCGACGCCATCACCGGCTTCACCTTCACCTCGCTGCTCAACCTGGAGGCGCGCGGCGCCAAGGCGGCCGACGTCGTGGTGCTGCCCTATCCCGACTACGGCGTGAAGCTCTACGGCAACGCGATCATCGTCTCGCCGAAGATGCTCAAGGACAACCCGGCTGCGGTGAAGGCGTTCCTCTCGGCCTTCGCCAAGGGCGCGAAGGAAGTCATCGCCAACCCGGCGGTGGCGATCGAATCGGTCAAGGCGCGCGACGGCATCATCGACGCCAAGCTGGAGACGCGCCGGCTGCAGCTGGCCATCGACACCGTGATCAACAGCGCCGACGCGCGCACCGAGGGCTTCGGCGCCGTCAACGCCGCCCGCCTGTCGCTGATGGCCTCGCAGGTGTCGGACGCCTTCGCGACCAAGACTCGGGTCGACCCGGCCACGGTGTGGAACGCCACGCTGCTGCCGCCGGCCGCCGAACTCGCCGTCCTGAAGAAGTGACGCCCGACGCCCGCCGACCCCGCGCCCCCGAAGCCATGTCCGAACCCACCCACTTCGTCGATTTCCAGGATGTCTGGCTGGCCTACAACGAACAGCTGCTGCGCGAGAACCATTTCGCGGTCGAGGCCATCGACCTGAAGATCCGGCGCGGCGAGTTCATCGCCATCGTCGGACCCTCGGGCTGCGGCAAGTCGACCTTCATGAAGCTCGCCACCGGCCTGAAGATGCCCTCGATGGGCCGCATCCGCATCGACGGCGCGCCGGTCACCGGACCGCTGAAGGTCTCGGGCATGGCCTTCCAGGCGCCGTCGCTGCTGCCCTGGCGGACCACGGTCGACAACGTGCTGCTGCCGCTGGAGATCGTCGAGCCCTACCGCTCCAGCTTCCGCGCCAAGCGCAAGGAATACGAGGAACGCGCCCGCCGGCTGCTGCAGAAGGTCGGCCTCGCCGGCTACGAGGACAAGTTCCCCTGGCAGCTCTCCGGGGGCATGCAGCAGCGTGCGAGCATCTGCCGCGCGCTCATCCACGAGCCCCAGATGCTGCTCCTGGACGAGCCTTTCGGCGCGCTCGACGCCTTCACGCGCGAGGAGCTGTGGTGCATCCTGCGCGACCTGTGGACCGAACAGCGCTTCACCGTCATCCTGGTCACCCACGACCTGCGCGAGAGCGTCTTCCTGGCCGACACGGTCTATGTCATGAGCAAGAGCCCCGGGCGCTTCGTCGTGCGCCGCGAGATCGAGCTGCCGCGCCCGCGCGAGCTCGAACTCACCTACACCAAGGAATTCACCGACATGGTCCTGGAACTGCGCGGGCACATCGGCGCGTTGCGGGGCAGTCCGGCCCCGGCGGTGGCGGCATGAGCGCGATGCAGCGCAACGCCCGGCAGATCGAGCGCTGGTCGCCGTGGCTGCTGCTGGTGGCGGTGCTGGTGCTCTGGCAGATCGTCTGCGCGGGCTTCGGCATCTCGGAATTCATCTTCCCCAGCCCGATGCGCATCTGGACGCAGTTCTGGGAGTTCAAGGAGATCATCGCCGGCCACGCCTGGCGCACCTTCTGGGTCACGATGGCCGGCTTCGGCCTGGCCATCGTCGTGGGCGTGCTGCTGGGCTTCGTCATCGGCAGCTCGCGCCTGGCCTACGCGGCGATGTACCCGCTGATGACGGCCTTCAACGCCCTGCCCAAGGCGGCCTTCGTGCCGATCCTGGTGGTGTGGTTCGGCATCGGCGTCGGTCCGGCGATCCTGACGGCCTTCCTCATCAGCTTCTTTCCGATCATGGTGAACATCGCCACCGGTCTGGCGACGCTGGAGCCGGAACTCGAGGACGTGCTGCGCGTGCTGGGCGCCCGGCGCTGGGACGTGCTGATGAAGATCGGCCTGCCGCGTTCCATGCCGTACTTCTTCGCCTCGCTCAAGGTGGCCATCACGCTGGCCTTCGTCGGCACCACGGTCAGCGAGATGACGGCGGCCAACGAGGGCATCGGCTACCTGCTGATCTCCGCCGGCTCGGCCATGCAGATGGGCCTGGCCTTCGCGGGCCTGATGGTGGTGGGCGCGATGGCGATGGTGATGTACGAGCTGTTCAGCCTGATCGAGAAGCACACGACCGGCTGGGCGCACCGCGGCTCGCAGGGCGGATGACGCGCGATCAGGCGATCGCCGCGCTGCGGCGGGCCGACGCGGTGGCGCGGCGGGCGATGGCGATGGGCCGGCATCCGTTCGGGGCCGTGCTGGTGGCCCCGGACGGCGACACGGTGCTGGCCGAGCAGGGCAACATCGACACCGTCCATCACGCCGAGGCGACGCTCGCGCGCCACGCCTCGCTCGACCATCCGGCCGCCTACCTGCGGCGCTGCACGCTGGTGACCACCTTCGAGCCCTGCGCGATGTGCGCGGGCACCGTGTACTGGGCGGACATCGGCCGGGTCGTCTACGGCGCGGGCGAGGACGCCCTGCTCGCCCTGACCGGCGACCACCCCGAGAACCCCACGCTCGCGCTGCCCTGCCGCGAGGTCTTCGCGCGCGGCCAGAAAGCCATCGAGGTGATCGGGCCGGTGGCCGAAGTGGCCGAGGAGATGGTGGCGACGCACCGCGGCTTCTGGGCCTCGCGCGGGCGGTAAGCGCGCAGGCGGCACAATCCCCGCCCGCCCCTTCTTCGCCTTCGCGATCCGCCCCATGACCACCCGCCAGTCCCGCCGCAAGCTCATCGTCGTCGTGCTGCTGTTCCTGGCGGTCGCGGGGGCGGCGATCCGCCACTTCGCCGTGCCCGGCACCACCACGCGCGACATCGGCACGCTGATGCTGCTGCTGTGGATTCCGGTGATCGGCAATGTCGTGGGCTGGCTGATGGGGCGCCTGAAGCGGCCCGCGAAGCCGGCGCCCACCTCGGCCGTCCTCCTGGCCGACCAGGTGTCGCTGGCGGCCCGGGCGCCCTTCCACGCGCACGCGCTGGCGGAAATCACCCTGCGACCCGCCGCCGTGCCGGCCGAGGACGTGCTGATCGCCGAGGGCCAGCATTTCTGTGCGTTCGTCGTCGACAACGCTGGTTTTTCCGGGCGTTGGGAGGTGCCGGCGGGTGGCGCCTTCCGGCGCGGCACGGTGCAGCGCCTGCCGGTCGAATTCCTGTCGCCGGCGGTGGCGCGACCCCGCTTCGCTCCCGGCACGGCCTTCCGCATGCTGGTGGGCGAGGCGTTCGTCGGCGACGGGACGATCGTCGAGGTGAGGCCCGACACGGATCGCTAGAAACCCGGGTATTACATGTCGCACAGGCGACTTACCGTCGACGACCAAGTGCGCGGGCGTTAACCGTGCAAGCGGGATAGCCAATGGCTGACAAGCCGTTACAACAATCGATCCAGACTCTCGCCATGGTCAATTTCCTCATCACCGTTGTCATCTCGACGGCTTCTGCTGCGATCTTCATGTTGGCGGTACCGGCCGATGCGGCCAGCGCTGATTGGGAGATTCCGACAGTGGCGACGTTCGAACGCTGACCCGACCCGGGTTCCTCCGTCGTGGACGGAGCAGTGCGCGGGCGGCATCGCCGCTGCTCGCGTCATGGCCGCGTGACCGGCGCGCGGTCCGCCCGCCGGCAGCGGCCGTCGCTTTCCTTCACGCCCCGAAAGCCTAGGATCGCGGTCATGTCTACCGATTTTTCCTTCCACAACCCTCACGCGCACGGCTTCGCGCGCTTGGCCGTGGCCGTGCCGCGCAACCGCGTGGCCGACCCCGTGTTCAACGCGGCCGAGACCCTGCGCCTGTACCGCGAGGCGGCCGCCGACGGCGTCGACCTGGTCGCCTTTCCCGAGCTGGGACTGTCGGCCTACACCTGCGACGACTTGTTCCACCAGGCCGCCCTGCTCGAGGCCTGCGAGGCCGCGCTCGGCGAGATCGTCGCGGCCTCGCGCGCGCTGCCCACCATCGCGGTGGTGGGCCTGCCCCTGCGCGTGGACCACCGGCTCTACAACTGTGCGGCGGTGGTCGCCGGCGGTGCCCTGCTGGGCGTGGTGCCCAAGACCTACCTTCCCAACTACGCCGAGTTCTACGAGGCGCGCCAGTTCAGCCCCGCCGACAGCGCCCTGGCCACCGAGGTCGACCTGTGCGGCATGCGCGTGCCCTTCGGCGCCGAGCTGCTGTTCAGGGCGCGCGCCCTGCCCCTGCTGACCTTCCACGTGGAGATCTGCGAGGACGTGTGGGTGCCCATCCCGCCCTCGAGCCTGGGCGCGCTCGCGGGCGCGACGGTGCTGGTGAACCTGTCGGCCTCCAACATCACGGTGGGCAAGTCCGACTACCGCCACCAGCTGGTGCGCTCGCAGTCCGCGCGCTGCCTGGGCGCCTACCTCTACTCGTCGGCGGGCATCGGCGAGTCGACCACCGACCTGGCCTGGGACGGCCAGGCGCTGATCTACGAGAACGGCGAACTGCTCGCCGAGAGCGCGCGCTTCAGCAACCGCTCGCACATGATCGTCGCGGACGCCGACCTCGAGCGCCTCGCCCATGAGCGCATGCGCCAGACCTCCTTCGGCGCCTCGGCGCAGCGCCACGGCGAGGCGCTGCGGCGTTGGCGCGTCGTCGAGTTCGACCTGCCCGGTCTCGGGCGCGATGCGCCAGGGGGCCTGCGCCGCACGGTCGAGCGCTTCCCCTACGTGCCGGCGGACGCGGCCACGCGCGACGAGCGCTGCCGCGAGGTCTTCAACATCCAGGTGCAGTCGCTGGTGCAGCGCGTGGAGGCCGCGCGCATCAAGAAGCTGGTGATCGGCGTCTCCGGCGGACTCGACTCGACCCACGCCCTGCTGGTGTGCGCGCAGGCCATGGACCGCCTGGGGCGCCCGCGCAGCGACATCCTGGGCTTCACCATGCCCGGCTTCGCCACCACCGGGCGCACCCTGGCCCAGGCCCACGGGCTGATGGCGGCCATCGGCTGCACCGCGCGCGAGATCGACATCCGCCCGAGCTGCCGCCAGATGCTCGCCGACCTGGGCCACCCCTTCGCCGACGGCGTGCCGCAGTACGACATCACCTTCGAGAACGTGCAGGCCGGCGAGCGCACCAGCCACCTGTTCCGACTGGCCAACCACCTCGACGGCATCGTCGTGGGCACCGGCGACCTGAGCGAGCTGGCGCTGGGCTGGTGCACCTACGGCGTGGGCGACCACATGTCGCACTACAACGTCAACGCCAGCGTGCCCAAGACCTTGATCAAGCACCTGGTGCGCTGGGTGGCCGGCGCGGGCGTGCTCGACGCGACCGGCAGCGAGGTGCTGCGCGCCATCGTGGCCACCGAGGTGAGTCCGGAGCTGGTGCCGAGCGAGCCGCCGCCGCAGGCCGAGGGCGCCGGCGCGGCGCCCGACACCGCGCGCCACGCCCAGCCCGGCCAGCGCACCGAGGACACCATCGGCCCCTACGAGCTGCAGGACTTCCACCTCTACTACATCACCCGCCACGGCTTCCGGCCCTCGAAGGTGGCTTTCCTCGCGCACGCGGCCTGGGGCGAGCGCGAGCGCGGTCCCTGGCCCGAGGCCCTCGCCGGCGAGGAACGCAACGCCTACGGGCTCGCGGCCATCCGGGGTCACCTGCGCACCTTCGTCTGGCGCTTCTTCAAGACCAGCCAGTTCAAGCGCTCCTGCGTGCCCAACGGCCCGAAGGTCGGCTCGGGCGGCTCGCTCTCGCCGCGCGGCGACTGGCGCGCCCCGAGCGATTCGGAGGCCGAGGTCTGGCTCGCCGACCTCGAGCGCATCCCGGCCGACCCGGACGCGCCGGCCGCACCGGCCGCCGTGGTCAGTACGCCTTGAAGTTCGCCGCGATGCGCTGGTTCAGGAAATCGCCCGCGCTGATCGGCGCGTGCGTTCCGCCCGGGCTCACGATCATCGCGTCGCGGTTGGCCTGGGCGAAGAAGGCGATGCTGTAGCGCGGCCCCATGTACTCGCCCGGCAGCGGGTTCTTCACGCGGTGGAAGTTGCTCGGCAGACGGTCGTCGCTCCAGCGCATGAGCATGTCGCCGATGTTGCAGGTGATGGCGTCGCCGTCGGGCGCGATCGGCGTCCATTCCTGCGCGTCCATCTCCTTGCCCGGACACACTTCCAGGCCGCCCTGGCCGTGGCGCTGGTAGAGCAGGGTCAGGCAGTCGAAATCGGTGTGGGCGCCGGCCCGCCAGAGTTCGAGCCGGTCCTGCGCCTCGGGCGGGATCGCGTAGTAGTGCAGCAGGCGCAGGGTGCTCTGGTAGCTGGCGCGTTCGGAATCGTGCGCGCGGGCGAAGAAGTCGCGCTCGAAGCCCAGCCGGGTGGCGAAGCACGACAGCACCCGCATGGCGACCTCCCAGCTCTCGCGCTCGAAGGCGAGCATCGTCTCGCGAAAGCCCGGCAGTTCCGCGTCGGTCGGCCACAGGCCGGCCATGTGCGGACGGGTGAGCTGGTAGCTTTCCTTCTGGTCGGGCGTGCCGGTGGAGGGCCGGACCTGCGCCTTGCTCTCCCAGCCGGCGTTGAGCGCCTTTTTCAGCGGGTACTGCGCCTTGACCGGTTCGGGCAGCGCGAACAGGCGTTCGGCCATCTCGAAGGCGCCGCGTACCTTGGCGAGGTCGATGCCGTGGTTGACGAGCTGGAAGAAACCGACATCGACGGCCGCGTCCCACAGCGCCTGCGCGATGACGTCGCGGCGGCGCTCGAAGTCGGAGAGGTCGATGCGGCGGATCTCGCGCGCGGTGGTGGTGCGGCCCACCGCGCCCATGCGGGTCTCGCGCTGGATCTCGGCGAGGTCGTGGTCGGCGGCGCTCGTGGTCATGGCATGGATCTCCTGAAGGTTGGAACAACGCATCAAGAGCAATTTCCTGCCAGCCCGTGAAGGCCTGCGGCTGGTGAACGCTTCTACTCTCGCGGCGCCGATGATGCGCCCGCCCCGTCCCCCGGGGCAAGCCGGCGGCCACGGTGACCCCGCGCGGTGGTCGAACTTCGCTGGTGCACGGCGCGCCGCGTCTTGGTGCATGCCGGCGGCGCGGCGCGCGGCCGGTTCGGGACGACGGGGGATTGGCATGCCTCGTGCTTGCCGCAGGACCGAGAGTAGAAGCGTTCAGCAGCGCACGCACCCGGTCCGGGCGCTGCCCGGAAATTGCTCTTGAAGCACCTGTCGCCCTCGCGCGACGGGTTTCAAGGCCACCACGATTCCAGGGTTCATCGCCATGCAACGCCGCACCTTCCTCGCCACCGGCTCCGCCGTGGCCGCCTGCTCGCTCGCCGCCCCGCTCGCCTTCGCACAGGGCACGAAGCCCGTGCCGATCAAGTTCACGCTCGACTTCCGCATCAACGGCCAGACCGCGCCGTTCTTCCTCGCACTGGCCAAAGGCTACTACCGCGACGAGGGGCTGGACGTGACGATCGACACCGGCGCCGGCTCGGTCGCCTCCATCACGCGCATCGCCAGCGGCGTCTACCAGCTCGGCCTGGGCGACATCAGCTCGCTGGTCGAGTTCAACGCCCAGCACCCGGGCACGCCGGTGGTGCAGGCGGTCTACCAGTACTACAACCGGGCGCCCTTCGTCATCATCGGCCGCAAGGACCGGGGCGTGACCGGCGACTTCCGCAGCCTGGCGGGCCGCAAGGTGGCCGCGGCCGCCGTCGAGTCGACCCGCCGCGCCTGGCCGATGGTGGCGCGCAAGACCGGCATGAAGCCCGACGCCTTCCAGTGGCAGACCACCGACTTCAGCGCCCGCGACAACGTCATGGTGCGCGGCGACGTCGATGCCGCGACCTACTTCCACGACTCGGCCGTGTCGCTGTTCGCGCGCATGAAGACGGACGAACTCTCGATCCTGAAGTACGCCGACGCCGGCGTCGACCTGTACGGCAACGCCATCCTCGCGAGCAGCAACCTGGTCGCCCAGAATCCCCAGGCCGTCGCCGCCTTCCTGCGCGCGAGCAACCGCGCCATCGTCGAGACCCTGGCCAACCCGGGTCCGTCGATCGCCGCGATGCGCCAGCGCGAGCCGATCCTCGACGAGCGCGTCGAACTCGATCGCTGGGCCATCACCGCCCAGTACGTGGCGGCGTCCGACACCCGCTCGCACGGACTGGGCGATATTCGCAAGCTCGTCCTCGAGCGCCAGGTCGACGAGGTGGTCGACGTCTTCGGCCTCCGGACCCGGCCCTCGGCCGATGCCATCTTCAACACCTCGATGCTGCCCGCGCGCGGCGAACGCACCGTCAAGACATGACCTCCACCACCTCCCCCCCGATCCGCACCCCCGCAAGACTCCCCGCCGAGCAGCCCCTGGACGAACGCGACGGCCGCTACCTGCGCAAGGCCATCTACTGGTCGCACGCGGCGGTCCGGCGCGGCAACCGGCCCTTCGGCGCCCTCGTGGTGTCGGCCGCCGGCGAAGTCATCGCCGAGGCCTACAACAACACCGCGGAGACGGGCGACTGCACCGGCCACGCCGAGATGGGCGCCATCCGCGCCCTGGCGGCGCGCAAGCCCTCGCGCGACGAACTCGCCGGCGCCACGCTGTACTCGTCGGGCGAGCCGTGCGTGATGTGCGCCGGCGCGATCTTCTGGTCGAACATCGGGCGCGTGGTGTTCGGCATCGACGCCGAGCGCCTGCGCGTCTTCCGGGGCGAGCACCAGGACCAGCGCGACGCCGAACTCTCGTGCCGGGACGTGTTCGCCGCCTCCCCGCACCCGATCGAATGCATCGGTCCGGCGTTGATCGGCGAAGCCACGGTGCCCCACGAAGGGGCCTGGAAGCCCTGACCCGGGGGACTTCTAGACTCCCCGGATGCCCTGGCACGCCCGACTCGCGCTCGACTACAGCGCCACCGACCCCTCACGCACCGTCGCGCGCTTCCGCCACGACGGCCCCCTGCGCATCCTGCAGAGCCTGTACCCGGAAGGCCCCGCGGTCTGCCACAACGTGCTGGTGCATCCGCCGGGCGGCCTGGTGGGCGGCGACACGCTCGACATCGACGTGAGCGCGGCGCCCGGCAGCCACGGGCTGGTCACGACGCCGGGGGCGACGCGCTTCTACCGCAGCGAGGGCGAGGCGGCGGTGCAGCGCGCCACGCTGCGCCTCGCGGCCGGCGCGCGACTCGAATGGCTGCCCCTCGAAGCGCTCTGCTACAGCGGCTGCCGGGCCGAGAACCGCCTGCGCATCGAGGCCGCGCCCGGCGCCGAGCTGATCGGCTGGGACGTGAGCGCGCTGGGGCTGCCGGCCGCCGGCCAGCCCTTCGTGCGCGGCAGCCTGCTGCAGCACATCGAGGTGCCGGGCACGTGGCTGGAGCGCGCGCGCATCGACGCGGCCGACCACCGGCTGCTCGCCAGCCCGATCGGCCTGGCCGGCCACCGCTGCATGGCCACGCTGTTCCTGGTGACGGGCACGCCGCTCGCGCGCGCGCGGCGCGAGGCGCTGCTCGACCTCGCGCGCGCGCTGGCCGACGCGCACCCGCTCGCGGCGAGCGCCGGCGCCACCAGCCCGCACGGCGGGATCGTCGTGCTGCGCGTGCTCGCGCCCGTGGTGGAACCGGCGATGCACCTGCTGCGCCAGGTGTGGCTGGCCTGGCGCGGCGAACTCTGGCGGCGCCCGGCCGTCGCGCCGCGCATCTGGTCGATGTGACGGCGTCCCGGCGCGGCGGCTAGGCGCCCGGCGCCGGCGCGGCGCGGTCGCTCAGGAACAGCACCCCGGCCGCCAGCGCCAGCGCGCCCCCCATCAGGCACACGCCGCTCCAGCCGTGGAAGGCGTAGATCGCCGCCGAGACGCCGGAGGCGACGGCCGCGCACAGGAAGATGAAGGTCATGAACAGGCCGTTGAGGCGGCCGCGCAGCTCGGGCGCGAGCATGTAGAGGCTGCGCAGGTTGAGCACCTGGCACAGCTGCACCGCGCCGTCGAGCAGGATGCCCGCGAGCACCAGCCCGGCGAGCGAGTGGAAATGCACCGACACCGCGCCGATCACGAACGACAGCAGCGCCGCGCCGATGGCCGCGCCGGTGGCCGGCCGTGTCAGCCCGCGGTCGGCCAGCCGTCCGGCCCACGGGGCGGCCAGCGCCCCGGCGGCGCCGGCCAGCGCGAACAGCGCGATGCCGCCCTGCCCCAGGCCGAACTCGTGCGCCAGCAGCAGCGGCACCGCCGTCCAGAAGGCCTGGAAGCCCGCGAACAGCATGCCCTGGTAGAAGCCCCGGCGCTGCAGCAGCGGCGTGCGCCAGGCGATGCCCGGCAGCGAGGCCATGGTGCGCGCGTAGCCGATGGTCCCGTGCGGCACGCGGCGCGGCAGGGCGCGCCAGAGCACCGCGATCAGCACCGTCATCAGCAGCGCCGAGACGGCGAACACCGCGCGCCAGCCGAAGGCCGACGCCACCAGGCTGGAGAACGGCCGCGCCAGCATGATCCCGGCGATCAGCCCGCCCATGATGTTGCCGACCACCCGGCCCCGGCCGGCCTCCGGCGCGAGGTGCGACGCGAACGGCACCAGCACCTGGGCCGCCACCGCGCACAGCCCGACCACGAAGGAGGCGCCCAGGAAGGTCGCGGCCGAATTCGACAGCGCCACGCCCGCCAGGCCCAGCACCGCGCCGGCCATGGCCACCAGGATCAGGCGGCGGTTCTCCACCACGTCGGCCAGCGGCACCAGCAGCAGCAGGCCGGTGCCGTAGCCCAGCTGCGTGAGCGTGACGACCAGCCCCGCCATGCCGGCGTGCAGCCGCAGGGTCTCGGCGATGGGGCCGACCAGCGGCTGCGCGAAGTACAGGTTGGCCACGCACAGCCCGCAGGCGACGGCGAAGAGCAGCGTCAGGCGCGGCGACAGGCCGGGGCCCGCCGGGACGGCGGACCGCCCGGCGGCGGTGGCATCGGCATCGGCGCGGGCGGCGCGCGCGGCGACGGCCGCTGCGCTGGGGACGGGGGGTTCGGGGAGGGGCACGGGGCGCTCGGTTCCAGGGTCACGGCCGGAGGGGGCTCCGGGCGGCGGGCACCTTAGCACGCGACCCGTTTCGCTGCGCGCGAAAGGTTGCCGGGGACGTTCCCGTGCGACGTGCGCGCGGCGCCGAAGCGGCGTAAGGTCTTCAACCTCTTCCAGCCCCAGCCAGGACCCTCTCCATGACCCGACTCACCCACGCCTACGCGGCGCGCTCCGCCACCACGCCGCTCGCGCCCTTCACCTTCGAGCGCCGCGACCCGACCGCGCGCGACGTCGCCATCGACATCCTGCATTGCGGCGTCTGCCACTCCGACCTGCACACCGCGCGCAGCGAATGGGGCGCGGCCAACTACCCGTGCGTGCCCGGCCACGAGATCGTCGGGCGCGTCACCGCCATCGGCGAGGGCGTCTCCAAGTTCGCCGTCGGCGACATCGTCGGCGTCGGCTGCATGGTCGACAGCTGCCAGCACTGCCAGCATTGCGCCGACGGCGTGGAGCAGTACTGCGACAACGGCTTCACCGGCACCTACGACAGCCCCGAGCAGGTCTCGCGCGCCAACACGCTGGGCGGCTATTCCGACCACATCGTGGTGCACGAGAAGTTCGTGCTGAAGGTCAACCACCCGGAGGCCGATCTCGCCGCCGTCGCGCCGCTGCTGTGCGCGGGCATCACCACCTACTCGCCGCTGCGCCAGTGGAAGGTCGGCCCGGGCTCGAAGGTGGGCATCGTCGGCCTGGGCGGCCTCGGCCACATGGGCGTGAAGATCGCCGCCGCGATGGGCGCGCACGTGGTGCTGTTCACCACCTCGCCCGACAAGCGCGAGGACGCGCTGCGCCTGGGCGCGAAGGAGGTCGTGGTGTCGAGGAATGCCGAGGAGATGGCCGCCCACGGCAACAGCTTCGACTTCATCCTCAACACCGTCGCCGCCGCGCACGACCTCGACCCGTTCCTGGCGCTGCTCAAGCTCGACGGCACCATGACGCTGGTCGGCGCACCGTCCACGCCCCACCCCTCGCCCACCGTCTTCAACCTGATCCTCAAGCGCCGCCGCCTGGCCGGCTCGCTCATCGGCGGCATCGCCGAGACCCAGGAGATGCTCGATTTCTGCGCCGCGCACGGCATCGTCTCGGACATCGAGCCGATCCGCATGTCGCAGATCAACGAGGCCTACGAACGCATGCTGAAGAGCGACGTGAAGTACCGCTTCGTGGTCGACATGGCGACGCTCGCCGAAGGCGCGCCGGCCTGAGCGGCGGCGCGGCGCCTCAGCGCTCGAACAGGCTGCCCCAGCCCGTCAGGCGGCGCGTGTCCACGCCCGCCAGGCGCAGCGACTTCCACACCACCGTGGCGATGGTGTCGTAGACCGGCACGCCCAGCTCGGCCTCCAGCCGGGCCGTGACCGGCGCGCCGCACAGGTTGGTGCAGTAGATGGCGATGGCCTCGGGCCGCGTCGCCGCCGGGCCGGACATCACCTCGCGCGCCATCGCGCAGATCTCGTCCTCGGTCACCTGCGAGAACGAGAAGTTGTCCTGCAGGCCGAGGTGGCGCTCGGCCGAGCAGTCGATGCCCTCGCGCGCGTAGTTGCGCACGATCGCGGCCTGCACGTCGTCGCGGTAGGGCGACACCAGCCCGAGGCGCGTCACGCCGGTCTCGCGCAGGATCTCGTTGAGCGCCAGGATCGACGTGCACGCGAGCGCGCCGGTCGTGCGCTCGATGGCCGTGCACAGCGCGCGGTCCGACTCGAACCCCAGCCAGCCGGCCGCCGTGCCGTTCCAGCCGATCACGTGGCAGCGCGCGTGCGAGAGCAATTCGGCCGCGGCCAGGATCTCGCGGTTGTCGAACTGCGCCAGGGCGTCGGCCGACAGCGCGATCTCGGTCACGCGGAAGCGCCCGAAATGCGCGCTGACCTCGCTCAGGTCCGCCAGCATGGCGGCGGTGACGGGTTCAAGGATGGTGTTCGACGAGGGGGTGAGCATCCCGAGCAGCTTGCGGTCCGGCATCTTGTCCTTTGGGGCATGAATGATCGGCCTCCGACGCCAGAAGCGTGCCAGCCCCCGGCGCATTGGATACGATCCCCGGCGTTCGTGTATCCATCCATGCCGCGCCGCCCGACCCGGACGCGCGCACCCTCCGCCGCAACCGCCCTCGCCCGATGACTTCCTCCAGATCCCGCCCCGCCGTGCCCGCGACGCCCGGGACGGCCGCGCCGTCGGCCGCCACCCGCGGCGGCGCCAGCCGGGCGGACATCCACCGCAGCATCTACGACGCCATCGTCGAGCACCGGCTGCTGCCGGGCACCAAGCTGTCGGAGGAGCGCGTGGCCGAACTCTTCGCGGTCAGCCGCACGCAGGTGCGCGGGGCCCTGCAGCGCCTGGCCGTCGAGCAGCTCGTCACGCTGATCCCCAACCGGGGCGCCTTCGTCACCACGCCCAGCGCCGAGGAGGCGCACGACGTGCTCTCCGTGCGCCGCACGCTGGAGCCGGCCGCCGTGACGCGGCTGATCGAGCGCATCGCCACGGGCAAGGCGCCGACGGCCGTGCGGCAGCTGCGCGCGCTGGTGCGGCGCGAGCAGCAGGCGCACGCGCGCGGCGAGCGCCGCCAGGCGGTGCGGCTGTCGGGCGACTTCCACGTCCTGCTCGCCGAGCTCTCCGGCAGCAGCATCCTCGCGCGGCTGATGCGCGAACTCACCCCGCTCACGTGCCTCGCGATCCTGACCTTCGAGGCGCCCACGGCGGTCGCCTGCCCCAACGACGAGCACGCCCTGCTGATCGACGCCATCGAGCGCGGCGACGCCGAGGGGGCCGCGCGGCTGATGACCGAGCACCTGACGCACATCGAGGGCGCGCTGAACCTGGACGCGCAGGCGCCCGGCGAGGTCGATCTGGCGCAGGTGCTGTTCGGCTGAACCCCGCCCGCGCGCTCGCCCGCGCCGGCCTCAGGCCATCAGGGGCGACGGCGCGCCCGTGCCGAGCACCTGCTGCGCGTGCCACGCGAGCCGCAGCACGCGCGCGTCGGCGAAGCGCGGCCCGGCGATCTGCAGGCCCACGGGCAGGCCCTGGCGCCCGGTGCCGCACGGCAGCGAGATCGCGGGCACGCCGCCGTAGTTGAAGATCGGCGTGAAGGCCGCGTGGCCGCGCGGGCCGGCCGGCCGCCCGCCGATCGCCGCCGGCCCCAGGCGGCCGAGCGGCCACGCCTCGACCGGGCTCACCGGACACAGCAGCGCGGCGAAGCCGCCTTCGCCGCCACCGCCCCCGTCGCCGCCGTCGGCCGCGCCGAAGAAGCGCGTGAAGCTCGCATGGAAGTCCTCGCGCAGCTTCATCAGTTCCATCACCCGCGCGCCGGAGATCGCGAAACCGAGCTCGATCTGCGCGCCGATGTCGGGGTCGAGCACCTCCGGCGTGCGGCGCCAGACGTCGCCGAAGCGCTGGGCCAGGGCGGCCTGCTGCAGCGCGATGAGCGGGTATTCGGCGGCGCCGGCGGGCCAGACCGGATCGGCGTCCTCGATGCGCCAGCCGGCGCGGCGCAGCGCCTCGACGGCGGCCTCCAGCGTGGCGCGCACGTCGGCGTCGATCGCCAGCCCGCAGCCCAGGTGGGGCGACCACGCGAGGCGCAGCGGCCCCGGCGGCGCCTCGAGCGCGGCCAGCGCGTCGGGCACGGCGAAGGCCGGCGACGAGCGCGTGTCGGCCGGCACCCAGGCGGTGAGCGCGTCGAGCATGAGCGCCACGTCCTCGACGTCGCGGCCGATCTGCCCGACCACCGACAGCAGGTGGCTGGGGTCGTCGAAGCCCCACGGGTCGGGCACCCGGCCGAGCGTGGGCTTCATGCCGACCAGCCCGGTGTGCGCGGCCGGGCGGCGCACCGAGCCGCCCGCGTCGGTGGCCAGCGCGATCGGCCCCAGCCCGGCCGCGACGGCGGCCACCGCGCCGCCGGAGGAGCCGCCGGTGGTGCGCTCCGGGTCCCAGGGGTTGCGCGTCTCGCCGTGCAGGGGCGTGGCGGTGATGCCCTTGCAGGCGAACTCGGAGCAGTTCGTCACCCCCAGCGGCACCGCGCCGAGCGCACGCAGGCGCGCCACGCACCACGAATCGCGCGGGGCGACGAAGTCCTCGAACACCTTCGAGCCGAAGGTGGCCGGCCGCCCGCCGAGCCACAGGTTGTCCTTGACGGTGAAGGGCACGCCCGCGAGCGGCAGGTGCGCCCCGGCGGCGAGGCGCGCGTCCACCGCGCGCGCCGCGGCCAGCGGCACGGCGGGGTCGAAGTCGGCGAAGGCGTTGAGCCGCGGCTGCAGCCGCGCGACGCGCGCGACCAGGTCCTGCGCGACCTCGGTGGCGGACAGGGCACGGGCGTTCACGCGCGCGGCCAGGTGCCGGGCGGTCCAGCGATGCGGTTCGAGGTTCGTGGAAGTCGGATTCATGGGATGCACCAGTGCCTGTCTTTTGTATCCAATCTGGTGCGACGGCGCACCGGACTGCGGCGGGCAACGGCCGCCGTGGACCCCGCATGCAAGGATGGTTCCAGAGACTCCGGGGGCCAGGACCGGACCAGGATTGGATACAAAACTGGCACAGCGATTGCATGACGTCCCGCCATGGAACCGACCGCCGGACGACCCCCCGCCCCGGACGACACCGTGCCCCGCCCCGGCGGACCGACGGCGCCTCCCGGCCCCCACTTCGACCTCCTGCTGCTCGACGCCATCGCGCTGACCGCCGACCCGAGTCGCCCGGAGGTGCGCGACTGCGCCATCGGCATCCGGGACGGGCGCATCGCCTGGCTCGACCGCGCGCCGCCGGCGCACTTCACGGCCGCGCGCACGCTGCGCCTGCCGGGCCACTTCGTCACGCCCGGCTTCGTCAATCCGCACACGCACGGCGTGCTGACCATGGTGCGCGGCGTCGCGGCCGACCTGGGCTTCGCGCCCTCGTACACGCCGGGCATCCCCAAGGGCACCGCCGTCACCCCGGCGCAGGCGCGCGCGCTGGCCCGGCTGGGCGCGCTGGAGGCCCTGCTCTTCGGCTCGACCGTCATCGGCGACAACTTCGTCCACGCCGACATCGGCACCGAGGCGATGGTCGAGCTGGGCGTGCGGCTGTGCCCGAGCTGGCGCATCCACGACGTCGATTTCTCGCGCGTGGCGCACGGCGACTGGCACCACGACCGCGCCATCGGCCGCCGCACGCTGGAGGCGGGGCTGGCGCTGCACGAACGCTGGTCCGGCCACCCGCGCGTGCGCGTGAACCTGGCCGCGCACGCGGTCGACACCTGCTCCAACGACTTCCTGCGCGAGATCGCCGCGGCCGCGCAGGCGCACGACCTGGTCGTCAGCACCCACCTGGGCCAGAGCCGCACCGAGGTCGACCGCGTGAAGGCGCGCACCGGCCGCAGCTCGACCGAGGTGCTGGCGGAGACCGGCCTGCTCGACCACCGCCTGATGGGCGGCCACTGCATCTACGTGAGCGAGGACGACGTCGCGCGCATGGCCCGGGCCGGCGCGCACGCCGTGCACATCCCCAAGTGCAACGCCACTTCCGGGCGGCTCGCGCCCACGCCGATGCTCAAGCGCGCCGGCGTCAACATCGCCCTGGCCACCGACACCCAGCACGGCGACATGGTCGAGCTGATGCGCTGGGCGCTGGTCACCGCGCGGGTCCAGGAAGGCGGCGTCGACGAACACTGGCAGCCGCACCACGTCTTCCACATGGCGACGATGGGCGGTGCCCGGGCGCTCGGGCTGGACGACGAGATCGGCAGCCTGACGGTCGGCAAGGCCGCCGACCTGGTGGTCTTCGACGCCAACCGGCCGCACCTGCGCCCGCACGTCAACCCGCTGGGCAACCTGGTGCACACCGGCCAGGGCCGCGACGTGCGCCTGGTGCTGGTGGCCGGCGACGTCCTGGTGGAGGACGGCCGTCCGACCCGGGTGGACATGGAGGCCGTCTGCGCCGAGGCCGAGGCGGCCGCGCGCGAACTCTGGGGCGCCGAGGGCAAGCGGTACTGGCAGTGAGCCCCCGGCATGGTGCGCCACGCACCATCGCTGGTCCTTTTGTATCCAATCCATTCCTGACCTGGGTCGCCCTCCTCCAGGGCTTCGCTCGGCACGTAACCCGAATCGCCAAAACGGATTGGATACAGTTTTTGGCACGGCCCTTGCAAGACCGGTGGCAGGCGACACCCGGTCGTCCATCCACCTCCATGGGAAACCGCATGTTCAGACGCATCGTCAACTTCGTGCTGGCCGCCGCCGCCGTGCTGCCGCTGGCCAGCCTCGCGCAGGCCCAGGCCGTGCCCGAGATCAAGCTCGGCTACGCCAAGTGCGCCCACTGCACGCCGCTGTCGCTCACGCCGCAGAACGCCGCCAACGTCAAGCTGGAGGCCATCGGCTTCAACACCGGCAACGACGTCCTCACCGCCCTGCTCTCCAAGAGCATCGACGTCGCCCAGGTCACCTACCTGCACTACGCCACCGCGCTGGACAAGGGCTTCGACGTCGTCGCCGTCTCCGGCCAGGTCAACGGCGGCTCGCAGATCCTGGTGGGCAACGACCTGCCCATCAAGGAGAACGACTGGGCCGGCCTGAAGAAGGTCATCGCCGATTACAAGGCCGCCGGCAAGCCCTTCCGCGTCGCGGCCTCGCGCGGCAACGCGCAGGACATCCACATGCGCGGCGCCTTCGCCAAGCAGGGCATCGACGTCAACAAGGACGTGCAGTTCATCAACATCCCCAACCCGTCGGACCACGTCCAGGCCCTGCGCCGCGGCGAGATCGAGCTCATCTGCTCGGTCGACCCCTTCGCCACGCAGATCCGCCAGCTCAACGCCGCCAAGTTCTTCGCCTACCCCTACGACCAGGCCGCCGGCAAGCTCACCAACCTGATCGTCACGCGCTCGGACGTCATCGCCGGCAAGCCCAAGGGCGTGGAGGAGACCGTGCGCGCCATCGTCAAGGTCAACGACCTGATGACCGCCGACAAGGGCCTGTTCGTCGACACCATCCAGAAGGTCACCGGCCTGGACAAGGCCATCGCCGCAGGCGCGGTGGAGAACCTCTACCCCGACTACCGCATGTACCGCGCGCCGGCCGTGGCCATCGGCGCCATGATGCGCGACCTCAAGTACATCAATTCCGACGTCTCCGGCGCGATCGAGAAGCACATGGACTACCGCTTCCTCGAGGCGGCCACGGGCAAGCCGAAGTCCGCGCTGGGCTACTGAGCCCCACCGCCATGGCCGCCCGCTCCCTGCTCGCCCGCTTCTACCTCCGCATCGAGCGCGCCATCGTGCCGGTGCTGCTGCTCGTCGGCTGGGAGCTGTTCTCCCGCTCGGGCATCCTGCCGCGCGCGCTGCTGCCGGCGCCCTCGCAGGTGCTGGTGGCCTGGGCCGACTGGGTCTTCGCCACCGACGGCAACACCCAGAGCTACAGCGGCCACTGGGCGATGGACACCGCCGCCAGCGCCACCCGCGTGTTCTCCGGCTTCGCGCTGGCGACCTTGCTGGGCGTGGGCCTGGGCATGGCGATCGGCTGGTCGCGCACCGTGGAGAAGCTCATCGAGCCGGTGCTGCAGGTGCTGCGCCCGGTGCCGCCGGTCTCGTGGATCCCGCTGGCCATCATCTGGTTCGGCATCGCCGACAAGCCGGCCATCTTCCTGGTGTTCCTGGGTTCGTTCTTCCCGGTGCTGCTGAGCACCATCCACGGCGTGAAGACGGTCGACCGCAACCTGCTGCGCGCCGGCGCGATGGCCGGCGGCACGCCGCGCAAGCTGCTGCGCCACATCGTCTTCCCGGCGGCGCTGCCGAGCATCTTCTCGGGCCTGCGCATCGCCATCGGCTCGGCCTGGATGCTCACCGTCACGGCCGAGATGGTGGCCGTGAAGAGCGGCGTGGGCTACGTGCTGTGGGACTCCTACTACTTCCTGCGCTACGACCTCGTGATCGCCGCCATGGCCAGCATCGGCCTGCTCGGCTTCCTGAGCGACTTCGCCATCAAGCGCGTCGCCGCGCACGTGCTGCGCTGGCAGCGCGGCTCCACCCTGCAGGCCAAGGAAGGCTGACGCCATGACGCTCATCACCATCGACCGCGTCACGCGCCTGTTCGAGGACCCCAAGCGCGGGGTGCCCGTCAAGGCGCTCGACGACATCAGCCTGAGCGTGGGGCGCAACGAGTTCCTGTGCCTGCTCGGGCCCAGCGGCTGCGGCAAGTCGACCCTGCTCAACATGATCGCGGGCTTCGACCACCCCACCACCGGCACCGTGACGGTGGGCGGCCAGGCCGTGAGCGCGCCGGGCTCGGACCGCGGCTTCGTGTTCCAGCAGCCCACGCTGATGCCGTGGCTGACGGTGTGGGAGAACGTGGCCTTCCACCTCACCATGCGCGGCGTCGGCCGGCCCGAGCGCCGCGAGCGCGCCCAGCGCTTCATCGACATGGTGCGGCTCACCGGTTTCGAGAACCACTTCCCGAGCGAACTCTCGGGCGGCATGAACCAGCGCGTGGGCATCGCGCGCGCGCTGCTGATGAACCCGGAGGTGATCCTGATGGACGAGCCCTTCGGCGCGCTCGACGAGCAGACCAAGATGGAGATGCACACGGAGCTGGTGCGCATCTGGCGCGAGAGCCAGGCGACCATCGTCTTCGTCACGCACGGCATCGACGAGTCGCTCGCGCTGGGCACGCACGTGGCCGTGATGTCGGCGCGCCCGGGGCGCATCCGCGAACTGCTGCCGATCCACCTGGAGCGCCCGCGCGACCCCACCAGCGCCCAGTTCAACGACTACAAGCGCCACATCCTCCACCTGCTGCGGCCCGAGGCGGCCGTCGCGGCCTGAGGCCGGCGCCGCGCATGGCCACCACCACCGTCCTGGTCACCGGCGCGAGCGGCTTCGTCGGTCTGGCGCTCGCGGAGCACCTGCTCGCGCGCGGCGACCGCGTGGTCGGCTACGACCTCGCCGCGCCGCCGCCGGCCGCCCGGCGCGCCTTCGCCGCCCTGCCCGGGCGCTTCGACGCGGTGGCGGGCGACGTGCGCGACGCCGCCGCGCTCGGCCGCGTGCTGCGCGACCACGCGGTCGAGCGGATCGTGCTGCTGGCCGCGATCACGGCCGACGCCGCGCGCGAGCGGGCGATGCCGCAGGCGATCCTCGAGGTCAACGTCGGCGGCGTGCTGGCGGCGCTGGACGCCGCCGCCGGGGCGGGCGTCGGCCGCGTGGTGCTGGGCAGTTCCGGGTCGGTCTACGGTGCCGCCGGGTACGCGACGACGCCGCTCGACGAACGCGATACGCCCCTGCGGCCGGAAGGCCTCTACGGCATCTCCAAGCAGGCCGCCGAGGCCGCCGCCGCGCGGCTGGCGGCGCTGCACGGCATCGACCTGCGCACCGGCCGGCTGGGCACCTGCTTCGGCCCCTGGGAGGCGGCCACCGGCGTGCGCGACACCCTGAGCGCGCCCTGGCAGGTGCTGCACCACGCGCGCCACGGCCGGGCGGTGCGCCTGCCGCGCGACAGCCGGCGCGACTGGCTCTACGTGCGCGACGCCGCGGCGGCCCTGGCCGCGCTGCTGGATGCGCCGTCGCCGCCCGCGCCGGTCTACCACCTGGCGGCCGGTTTCGAGTGGTCTCTGAGCCAGTGGTGCGAACGCGTCGCCGCCTGGCATCCGGGCTTCGCGTGGCGCATCGCCGACGACGCCGATGGCGATGCCGGTGCCGACGGCGCGGCCCGCATCGACTGCTACGCCCCCCGCGACCGCGCCCCGATGTCGATTCGCCGCCTGCGCGCGGACACCGGCTTCGCGCCGCGCTTCGACCTGCCCGAGGCGGCGGCCGATTTCCACGCCTGGCTGCAGGCCACCGACCGGGACTGAGATGAACGCGTCCACCGCCCCCCTGCACCCCGACGCGCGCCGCATGCGCGGCCGCGTCTGCATCGTCACCGGCGCCTCCTCGGGCATCGGCCGTGCCATCGCCCGCCTGCTCGCGCGCCACGGCGCGACGGTGGTCGTGGCCGACATCGACACCGCGGTCGTCGAGGGCGGCGCGCCGACCGCCGGGGTGATCGCGGCCGAGGGCGGCGTGGCCGAGTTCGTGCGCACCGACGTCGCCGACAGCGCGCAGGTCGAGGCGCTGGTCGCGGGCACCGTCGCGCGCCACGGGCGGCTCGACGTGCTGGTCAACAACGCCTGCGTGCGCCACGCCCGGCCGCTGCTCGAACTCGACGACGCCGACTGGCAGCGCGTGCTCGACGTCAACCTCGGAGGCGTCTTCCGCTGCTGCCGCGCGGCGGTGCGGCAGATGGTCGGGCAGGCGCCGCTGGCGCCGCTCGACGGCGCGGACGGCGCGGACGGCGCGGACGGCGAACCCGAGGTGCGCGGGCGCATCGTCAACCTGTCGTCCCAGCACGGCCTGATCGCCGCGCCGGGCGACCTCGCCTACGGCACCAGCAAGGCCGCCATCGCCTACCTCACGCGCCAGGTCGCGGCCGACTACGCCGCGCGCGGCATCGTCTGCAACGCCGTCGCGCCGGGCAAGGTGCAGACCGGCGCGGGCGGCCGCGCGGTCGACCCCGACGTGCTGGCGCGCGCGCACCGCCGCACGCCCTGGCCGCGCCTGGGCCGTCCCGGCGACGTGGCGCGCGCCGTGCTGTTCCTGGCCAGCGGCGAGGCCACCTTCGTCACCGGCGCCGAGCTGATGGTCGACGGCGGCTGGATGGCCGCCTGAGCGGCCCGCGACGCCTGTTTTTCCCCACCCTCCACGACACCCCCCGGGACACCCATGACCGACTTCGACCTCGTCGTGCGCAACGCGCGCGTCGTCACCGCCTCCGACACCTTCGACTGCGACATCGGCATCGTCGGCGGGCGCATCGCGCAGCTCGGCCGCGCGCTCGGGCCCGGCGCGCGCGAGATCGACGCGGCCGGGCGCACCGTGACGCCCGGCGGCGTCGACGCCCACTGCCACCTCGACCAGCCGATGGCGCCGCCCGCGCGCAACGCCGACGACTTCGACAGCGGCACGCGCTCGGCGGCCTGCGGCGGCACCACCACCGTGATCCCGTTCGCCGCGCAGCACAAGGGCCAGTCGCTGCGCGCGGCGGTCGAGGACTACCGCGCGCGCGCCGCCGGCAAGGCGCACGTCGACTACGCCTTCCACCTGATCGTGAGCGACCCGACGCCCGAGGTGCTGCGCGACGAACTGCCCGCGCTCATCGCCGAGGGCTTCACCTCGTTCAAGATCTACATGACCTACGACGACATGAAGCTCGACGACGGCCAGATCCTCGACGTGCTCGCGGTCGCGCGAGCGCACGGCGCGATGGCCATGCTGCACGCGGAGAACGCCGACTGCATCGAGTGGCTGACCAGGCGCCTCGAAGCGGCCGGGCGCACCGCGCCGCGCTTCCACGCGCACGCCCGCCCGATGCTGGTGGAGCGCGAGGCCACGCACCGCGCCATCGCCCTGGCCGAGCTGGTGGACGTGCCGATCCTGATCGTCCACGTCTCCGGGCGCGAGGCGGTCGAGCAGATCCGCTGGGCCCGCGCGCACGGCCTCAACGTGTTCGCCGAGACCTGTCCGCAGTACCTGTTCCTGACGGCCGAGGACCTGGGCATCGACGACAGCTACAAGGGCGCGAAGTGCGTGTGCAGCCCGCCGCCGCGCGACAAGGCCAACCAGCAGGTGATCTGGGACGCCCTGACCGACGGCCTGTTCTCGGTCTTCTCCTCCGACCACGCGCCTTTCAAGTACGACGCGCCCGAGGGCAAGAAGCCCGACGGCGAGGAGGTCGCCTTCCGCCACATCCCCAACGGCATCCCGGGCCTGGAGACGCGCATGCCGCTGCTGTGGTCCGAGGGCGTGCTGACCGGGCGCATGACCGAGCACCGCTTCGTCGAGCTGACCGCCACCGGCCCGGCCAAGGCCTACGGGCTGCACCCGCGCAAGGGGACCATCGCCATCGGCGCCGATGCCGACTTGGTGATCTGGGACGAGCGCGAGGTGGCGCTGAGCAACGCGCTGCTGCACCACGAGGTCGACTACACGCCCTACGAGGGCATGACGCTCAAGGCCTGGCCGGGCCTCACCCTCGCCCGGGGCGAGGTGGTGTGGGACGGCACGGATTTCCACCCCCGGCGCGGGCGCGGCGAGCTGCTGGCCTGCGGCCTGCCCACGCTGATGCCGCGCCGCCGCTGAGGAAGGGACGGCCCCGATGCGACTGCTCGTCATCAACCCCAACATCTCCGACAGCGTCACGGCGCTGATCGAGGCCGAGGCCCGGCGCAGCGCCGAGCCCGGTACCGAGCTGACGATGAGGACCGCCGCCTTCGGCGTCGCCTACATCGAGACGCGCTTCGAGGCGCTGATCGGCGCCTACGCCACCGCGCAGCTGGCCGCCGAGCACCACGCGGGCCACGACGCGGTGATCGTCGCGGCCTTCGGCGACCCCGGCCTGGCCGCCCTGCGCGAGGCGTTGCCCGTGCCGGTGCTGGGCATGACCGAGTCGGCGCTGGCCACCGCCTGCCTGCTGGGCCACCGCTTCTCGATCGTCGCGATCTCGCAGCGCATCCAGGCCTGGTACCGCGAGATGGTGGAGAGCCACGGGCTGATCGGCCGGCTGGCGAGCATCCGCGCGCTCGACCGGCCCCTGGCCAGCATCGGCGGCGTGCAGGACGAGCACGCCGACGCGCTGCTGGCGCTGTGCGAGCGCGCGGTGCGCGAGGACGGCGCCGAGGTCATCGTGCTGGCCGGGGCGCCGCTCGCGGGACTCGCGCGCGCGCTGCGCGGGCGCCTGCCGGTGCCGGTGGTCGACGGCGTCTCCAGCGCCGTGCGGCACGCGGCCACGCTGGTGGCGCTGGCGCCGGGCCGGGCCACGGCCGGCAGCTTCGCGCCGCCGCCGGCCAAGCCCCACCAGGGCCTGCCCGAGGCCATCGCGCGGCTGCTCGACGCCCGCGCGCCGCGCTGACCGCGCCCCACGCCGCGGGCGGGAAACCGTCGCCCGGCATAGAGTGCGTCGGATGAACGCCGCCACCCCCGCCTCCCCGCCACGCCACCGCACCACCGACATTCCCGCCCGCCTCGACCGCCTGCCCTGGTCGCGCTGGCACTGGCGCGTGGTGATCGCGCTGGGCATCGCCTGGGTGCTCGACGGCCTGGAGGTGACGCTGGTCGGCTCGGTGGGCAGCGTGCTGGAGCGCCCGGACACGCTGGGGCTGTCGGCCGCGCAGATCGGCGGGGCGGGCTCGCTCTACATCGGCGGCGCGGTGCTCGGCGCGCTGGTCTTCGGGCGCATGGCCGACCGGCTGGGGCGCAAGAAGCTGTTCCTCATCACGCTGGCGGTCTATACGGCGGCGAGCTTCGCGACCGCGTTCTCGACCGACTTCCTGTTCTTCGCGGTCTGCCGCTTCATCACCGGCGTGGGCATCGGCGGCGAGTACGCGGCGATCAACTCGGCCATCGACGAGCTGATCCCGGCGCGCGTGCGCGGGCGCGTCAACCTCGCGATCAACGGCAGCTTCTGGCTCGGCGCGGCCATGGGCGCGGGCCTGAGCCTGGTGCTGCTGGACCCGCGCGTGCTCGGGCCGGTGTGGGGCTGGCGCGTGGGCTTCGGGCTGGGCGCGCTGCTGGCGCTGTCGATCCTGCTGATCCGGCGCGACGTGCCCGAGAGCCCGCGCTGGCTGATGGCGCACGGCCGCGAGGCCGAGGCCCTGGCCGTGATCGAGGCCATCGAGGCCCGCGTCGCGGCCGAGCACGGCCCGCTGCCGCCGGTGCCCCTCGCGCAGCATCACGCCTTCGTGGCCGGCGGCACGGCGCCGTCGCTGCGGCGGGTGGCGCAGGTGCTGTTCCACCGCTATCGCCAGCGCAGCATCGTCGCGCTGGCGCTGATGGTGTCGCAGGCCTTCTTCTACAACGCGATCTTCTTCACCTACGCGCTGGTGCTCACGCGCTTCCACGGCGTGCCGGCCGGGCGCGTGGCGCTCTACATCTTCCCGTTCGCGCTGGGCAACGTGCTCGGCCCGCTGCTGCTGGGCCCGCTGTTCGACCGCGTGGGGCGGCGCAGGATGATCGCGCTGACGTACACGCTGTCGGGCGTCGGCCTGGCGCTCACCGGGGCCGCCTTCATGGCCGGCTGGCTCGACGCGCTGACGCAGGCGCTGTGCTGGTCGGCGGTGTTCTTCCTCGCCTCGGCGGCGGCGAGCTCGGCCTACCTGACGGTCAGCGAGGTGTTCCCGCTGGAGATGCGCGCGCTGGCCATCTCGCTGTTCTACGCCGTGGGCACGGGCGCCGGCGGCTTCGCCGCGCCGTTCCTGTTCGGCCTGCTGATCGAGACCGGCAGCCGGGGCGCGGTGGCCGCGGGCTATGCCCTGGGCGCCGTGCTGGTCGTGGCCGCCGGCCTGATCGCGCTGCGCTGGGGCGTGGACGCGGAGCGGCGCTCGCTGGAGGACATCGCCCCGCCGATGGGCAGCGAGGACGGATCGCGCTACTCGACCTGAACGTTGCCTTCCCTGGCGATCCGGGCGAACCGGGCGGTCTCCGAGGCGATGCGCGCCTCGAACTCCTCCACCGAGCCCCCCAGGGGTTCGCAGCCGCCCAGGGCGATGCGCTTGACGAATTCCGGGCTCCGGATGACCGCCAGCATCTGGGCGTTGAGGCGCGCCACGATCGGCTTGGGGGTCGCCGCCGGGGCGAGCACGCCGTACCAGGTCTCGATGCCGAAGCCCTTTAGGCCCGCCTCCTCCAGGGTCGGCACGTCCGGCAGGAACGGCGTGCGCGCGCGCGTCGTCACGGCCAGGGCGCGCAGCTTGCCGGTGGCGATGTGCTGCGTCAGCGTCGTGATGCTGTCGAAGGACATGTTGACCTGGCCGCCGAGCAGGTCGGTGGTGAGCGGCGCGCTGCCCTTGTAGGGCACGTGCAGCAGGGTGGTGCCGGTCGAGCTCTGGAACAGCATGCCCATGAGGTGCTGGGCGGTGCCGTTGCCGTTCGAGCCGAAGGACAGCCGGCCGGGCGACGCCTTGGCCAGCGCGACGAGTTCCGCGACGTTCCTGGCGGGCGTGAACTCGGGATTCACGACCAGCGCGTTGGGCACCATCGCCACGGTCGTGATCGGCGCGAGGTCCTGCGTGAAATCGTAGGGCAGCTTCCGGTAGACGCTCGGCGCGATGGTGTGGTGCACCGCGCCCATCAGCAGCGTGTGGCCGTCGGGCCGGGACTTGGCCACGTGGTCCGCGCCCAGGGTGGTGCCAGCGCCGGGCCGGTTCTCCACGACGACCGGCTGACCGAGGCTGCGGCCGAGCTGGTCGCCCAGCGCGCGCGCCACGAGGTCGGTGGTGCCGCCGGCCGCGAAGGGCACCACGATGACGACCGGCCGGGTGGGCCAGTCCTGGGCGAAGGCGCCGCGGGCGGCGGCGGCGAGGCAGGCGCCGGTGAGCAGGGCCGCGCGGCGTGTCGGGCGAAGGTTCATGTCATGTCTCCTGGGGTGCGCGGGGGTAGCCGGGCATGGCGAAGCCGATGGCTTCCAGGTCGCCGCGAAGCCGGCGCCCGGCGTCCTCGCCGAGCGGGGTCAGCGGCGGGCGGACGGTCCGCCAGACCGGCTGGCCGGCGTGCAGGGCCACGGCATGCTTCATGGCGGGGATCATGCTGGCGCCCTGGAACGCCTGGCGGACCCGGTCGGCCGCGCGCTGCAGGTCGGGCCCCTCGGGGCCGCGCCAGCCCTCGATCAGGCGCTGGATGCCCCCCGGGTTCACGTTCACGGTGGCGCTGATGCAGCCGGCCGCGCCCAGCGGGAGCGCCGCCGACAGGAGCGATTCGCTGGCGGGAAAGACATCGAAGCCGCCGGCGGCGAAGTTCTCGAGCAACGCGCGGGTGTTGTCCCAGTCGCCCGAGGAGTCCTTGGCGCCCGCGATCACGCCTGGGTAGCGCGCGAGCAGGCGCTCGACGAGCGCGGGCGTGACGGGCACGCAGGTGAACTGGGGGATGTGATAGAGGTAGATGGGCGCGCAGCCGCTGCCCACGCGCTCGATGAGCTCGGCGTAATAGGCGAACACGCCGTCCTCGGAGACGCCCTTGAAGAAGAACGGCGGCAGCACCAGGAGGCCGCCCGCGCCCGCCCGGCTCGCGTGACGCGAGAGCGCCACCGCGTCGGACAGCGCGCAGGCGCCCGTCCCGGGCATGAGCCGGCCGGCCGGGACGCCGGCCTCCAGCAGCGCGTCGGTCAGCGCGATGCGCTCGCCGGTGGACAGGGACGCGGCCTCGGAGTTGGTGCCGAAGACCGCCAGGCCGACGCCATGCCCGGCGAGCCAGCGGCAATGGGCGACGAACCGCTCGGTGTCGGGCGCCAGGTCGGCCGTGAACGGGGTGAGGACCGGCGCCAGCGCGCCGCGGATTCTGTGCGTCATGACGCCGGAGTCTCGTGGACGCCCGGGGGCGGAACCCGCCGCGACCAGACAGTCAGACAACAAGATTCTTATGTTCCGCGCCACCGGCGCCCGTACATTCGCCGCATGGACACGCGCTACCTGCAGAGCTTCGTGGCCGTGGTCGAACTGGGGTCGATGGCCGAAGCCGCGCGACGCCTGGACCTGACCCCGGCGGCCATCGCCGCGCGCGTGAAGGCGCTGGAGGCCGACCTCGGCATCGCCCTGGTGCAGCGCTCGGGCCGGTCCGTGCGGCCGACGGAGGCCGGCCTCGGGATGCTCGAGCGCGCGCGCAACCTGCTGCGCGAGGTGCGCGACCTGCGCGCGGCCGCGGACGACGGCATGTCCCCGGGGGAACTGCGCCTGGGCGTCTTCGGATCGGCCATGACGGGCGTGCTGCCGCCGGTGCTCAGGCGCCTCTACGACCGGCATCCCGCGCTGTCCGTGCTGGTCCTCCAGGGCAGTTCGGTCGAGCTGTGCCGGCAGGTGGCCGCCGGCGCGCTGGACGCGGCCATCGTGGTGGAGCCGCAGTTCGCCATCGGCAAGGGCTGCGAGTGGAGCCTGCTGATCGAGGAGCCGCTGCTGGTGGTGGCGCCCCGACGCCTGCAGGGCGGATCGGCCCACGACCTCCTGGCCCGCCAGCCCTTCATCCGCTACGACCGCTCGGTCCTCGGCGGCCAGCTGGCCGACCGCTACCTGCGCGACCACGGCATCGCGGTGCGCCAGCGCCTGGAGATCGACAGCCTCATGGCCATCGCCGCGTTCGTGGACCAGGGACTGGGCGTCGCCCTGCTGCCCGACTGGGCGCCCATGTGGCACAGCGGTTTCGACATCGTCCGCCTCCCGCTGCCCGGGCGCGCGCCGGTGCGGCGCATGGGCGTCGTGTGGGCGAAGCAGGGACCGCGGGCGACCCTCGCCCGGGCGCTGCTCGACGAAGCCCGGGCGCTCTACGGGGGACCACAATAAATTTGTTGTCTGTCGCTGGTGGCGCCGCTTCGTCGCGGCCCGCGCGTTCGTCACACTGGCCAGGCCCCGTCCCCTCATCACGAAGAAAGCGCCAAGACCATGCAAGAAGCGGAAAAATCACCTTTCGAACCGGACGCGGACATGGTCGACGCCGGCATGCGCAAGGGCCTGACCAGCTATGGCGACCAGGGCTTCTCCCTGTTCCTGAGAAAGGCCTTCATCAAGGGCGCCGGCTACACCGACACCGCGCTGGACCGGCCGGTCGTGGGCATCGCCAACACGGGCAGCGCCTACAACCCCTGCCATGGCAACGCGCCGCAGCTCATCGAGGCGGTCAAGCGCGGGGTGATGCTCGCCGGCGGCCTGCCGATGGACTTTCCCACCATCTCCATCCACGAGAGCTTCGCCGCGCCCACGAGCATGTACCTGCGCAACCTCATGGCGATGGACACCGAGGAGATGGTGCGGGCCCAGCCGATGGACGCGGTCGTCCTCATCGGCGGGTGCGACAAGACCGTGCCGGCGCAGCTCATGGGCGCCGCCTCCGCCGGCATTCCGGCCATCCAGCTCATCACCGGCTCGATGCTGACGGGCAGCCACCGGGGCGAGCGGGTGGGCGCCTGCACGGACTGCCGCCGCTACTGGGGGCGCTTCCGTGCCGGCGAGATCGACGTGCAGGAATCGGTGGACGTCAACAACCAGCTCGTCGCCAGCGTGGGCACCTGCTCGGTGATGGGCACGGCCAGCACCATGGCGTGCATCGCCGAGGCCCTGGGCATGACGGTGCCGGGGGGCGCCTCGCCACCGGCCGTGACGGCCGAGCGCATCCGCGTCGCCGAGCAGACCGGCGCGCAGGCGGTGGCGATGGCGCGCACCGGCCTGACCATCGACAGGATCCTCACGCCCGATGCCTTCGAGAACGCGATGCGGGTGCTGCTGGCCATCGGCGGCTCGACCAACGGCATCGTCCACCTGGCCGCCATCGCCGGACGCATGGGCCTGGAGATCGACATGGCCGCGCTCGACCGCATGGGGCGCGAGACGCCGGTGCTGCTGGACCTGAAGCCGTCCGGCCAGCACTACATGGAGGACTTCCACGCCGCCGGCGGCATGGCCACGCTGCTGCGCGAACTCCGGCCGCTGATGAAGCTGGACGCCCTGACCGTGACGGGCCGCACCCTGGGCGAGGAACTCGACCGGGCCGGCCCGGGTTTCAGGCAGGACGTCGTGCGCCCGATGGCCGACCCCATCTACCCGCAAGGCGCCATCGCCGTGCTCCGGGGCAACCTCGCGCCCGGCGGCGCCATCATCAAGCAGTCGGCGGCCGACCCGCGCCTCATGGAGCACGAGGGCCGCGCGGTGGTCTTCGAGGGCATCGAGGACCTGGTCGAGCGCATCGACCGCGACGACCTCGACGTCACGGCCGACGACATCCTGGTGCTCAAGCGCATCGGCCCCAAGGGCGCGCCCGGGATGCCGGAGGCGGGTTACATCCCCATCCCGCGCAAACTGGCCCGCTCGGGTGTGAAGGACATCGTGCGCGTCTCCGACGGCCGCATGAGCGGCACCGCCTTCGGCACCATCGTGCTGCACGTGACGCCGGAGTCGGCCGTCGGCGGCCCGCTGGCCCACGTCCGCAACGGCGACCGGATCCGCCTGAGCGTCAAGGACCGCGAGATCCGCCTGCTCGTGTCCGACGACGAACTCGCCCGGCGCGCCCTGGAATCCCCGGTGACGCCGCCGAGCGCCGAGCGCGGCTACCGCAAGCTGTTCCTGCAGGCGGTGACGCAGGCCGACCAAGGCGTGGACTTCGATTTCCTGCGCGCCGCGAAGATGGTCGGCAAGACGCCGCGCTAGGCGACCAGCGCCCGCTCCCGGGCGCCGCGCCGCGCCGCGCCAGGGCCCCGCTCAGGCGTGCGCGGCCGCGCCGCGCCGCGTGCGCCGTTCCACCGACAGCGACCACGCGAACATCCCCAGGCCGGCGATGCCCAGCAGCGCGCCGACCCAGCCGGTCGAGGTCCAGCCCAGGCCGGCCGTGATGGCCACGCCGCCGAGCCACGCGCCCAGCGCGTTGGCCATGTTGAAGGCCGAATGGTTGAGCGCGGCGGCCAGGGTCTGCGCCTCGCCGGCCACGTCCATCAGCCGGATCTGCAGGGCCGGGCCGATGGCGACGATGGTGCCGATCAGGAAGGTGCCCAGCGCCGCCGTCGCCACGTGGTGCGCCATGAAGACGAAGGCCACGAGCACCAGCACCGACCACACCAGCAGCGTGCCGATGGTCCGCATCAGCGCCTGGTCCGCCAGCCGCGCCCCCACCAGGTTGCCCGTGACCATGCCCAGCCCGAACAGCGCCAGCACGAACGGCACGCCGCCCAGGGGCATGCCCGCGACCTCCGTGAGCGTGGGCTTGATGTAGCTGAAGACCGCGAACATGCCGCCGAAGCCGATGGCCGCGATGCCCAGCGTCAGCCAGACCTGCTTGCGGCGCAGCGCGTCGAGCTCGCGCATCGGGCTGGCGCCGGGCGTGGGCGCCATGTCGGGCAGGCCCCGGCGCAGCATGACCATGGCCAGCAGCGCGATCGCGCCGACGAAGACGAAGGCCGCGCGCCAGCCGAATTCCTGCCCCAGCCAGGCCGCGATGGGCACGCCCACCAGCGTCGCCCCGGTGAGTCCCAGCATCACCAGCCCGACGGCGCGGGCGCGCTTGCCCGGCGGAGCCAGCGAGGCCGCCACCAGCGCCGCCACGCCGAAGTACGTGCCGTGCGGCAGGCCGGTCAGGAAGCGCATGAGGTTCAGCGAGAGGTAGCCCGGCGCCAGCGCCGAGGCGAAGTTGCCCAGCGCGAAGACCGCCATCAGGGCGATGAGCAGCGTGCGCCGGCGCCAGCCCGCCGCCAGCACCGCCAGCAGCGGCGCGCCCAGCACCACGCCCACGGCATAGGCGCTGATCACGTGGCCGGCCTGCGGGATGCTCACGCCGATGTCCTGGGCCACCTCGGGCAGCAGGCCCATGATGACGAATTCCCCGGTGCCCAGCGCGAAGCCCCCCACGCCCAGCGCCAGCACGGCGCGCAGCAGCGTGCGGTCGGCCTCGGCGCTGCGCGCGGGCATGGTCGAGGGATCGGCGAGGTCGTCGGAAAGGATGGGCGTGGTCATGGCGGGAGGGCGCGGGCGCGGACGGGATGCGGATGATGCCGGGCCGCGTAACGGCATGGCGGTCTAGGGGTTAACCCTGTCGATCGACCTTAACACGCACCCCTCGAAAAGGCAGCCGGCGCGCGCCCGTTTCAGGCGGGACGCCTTCGTCCCGAGGTCGCCCTGGCGCCGCCGGACCCTCGGCCGCCGGCGCGCCCGCCGGCCGCGTCAGATCGCGACGAGCTGGCGCACGCCCTGCGCTTCCATGTCCTTGCCCTGGCCGCGCGCGATGACCTCGCCGCGCTCCATCACCAGGTACTCGTCGGCCAGTTCCTGGGCGAAGTCGTAGTACTGCTCGCACAGCACGATGGCCATGTCGCCCCGGTCGGCCAGCATGCGGATGACGCGGCCGATGTCCTTGATGATGGAGGGCTGGATGCCCTCGGTGGGCTCGTCCAGGATCAGCAGCTTGGGCCCGGGCGCCAGCGCGCGGGCGATGGCGAGCTGCTGCTGCTGGCCGCCGGAGAGGTCGCCGCCGCGCCGGTGCAGCATCTGCTTCAGCACCGGGAACAGCGTGTACAGCTCGGCCGGGATCGGCGTGCCGCCGCGCTTGTAGGCCAGACCCATGCGCAGGTTCTCCTCGACCGTCAGCCGGGCGAATATCTCGCGGCCCTGCGGCACGAAGCCCATGCCGGCGCGCGCGCGTTCGTAGGGCGTCCGCTTCTGGATGGGCTGACCGTCGAACTCGATGCTGCCGCTCTTGATGGGCACCAGGCCCATGAGCGACTTCAGCAGCGTCGTCTTGCCCACGCCGTTGCGCCCGAGCAGCACCGTGACCTTGCCGAGCGTGGCCGTGAAGCTGACGTCGCGCAGGATGTGCGAGCCGCCGTAGTACTGGTGGATGTTCTTCACCGTGAGCATGGCGTGTCCTTTCGGAAGGGATGTCCCGCGCTATCGACCAAGGTACACCTCGATCACGCGTTCGTCGGCCTGCACCTCGTCCAGCGTTCCCTGCGCCAGCACCGAACCGTCGCACAGCACGGTGACGATCTCGGAGATCGTGCGGATGAAGCTCATGTCGTGCTCCACCACCATCAGCGAATGCCGGCCCTTGAGCGTGAGGAACAGCTCGGCCGTGCGGGCGGTCTCCTCGTCGGTCATGCCCGCGACCGGCTCGTCGAGCAGCAGCAGCTTGGGGTCCTGCATCAGCAGCATGCCGATCTCCAGCCACTGCTTCTGGCCGTGGCTGAGCGTGCCGGCCAGGCGCGTGACGCTGTCGGCCAGGTGGATGGTGGCGATGATCTCGGCGAGCCGGTCGCTCTGCGCCGAGTCGAGCCGGAAGCGCATCGAGCGCGCCACGCCCTTGTCGGTCTTGAGCGCCAGTTCCAGGTTCTCGAACACCGTCAGCTGCTCGAACACCGTGGGCTTCTGGAACTTGCGCCCGATGCCCAACTGCGCGATCTCGGCCTCGCGGTAGCGCAGCAGGTCGATGGTGCTGCCGAAGAACACCGTGCCCGAATCGGGCCGGGTCTTGCCGGTGATGATGTCCATCATCGTGGTCTTGCCCGCGCCGTTGGGGCCGATGATGCAGCGCAGCTCGCCCGGGGCGATGTCCAGCGACAGCTTGTTGATGGCCTTGAAGCCGTCGAAGCTCACGCACACGTCCTCCAGGTAGAGGATGCGGCCGTGCGTGACGTCGACCTCGCCCGGCGTGGCGATGCGCCCCGAGCCGGCCTCGCGCCCGCCCGATTCGGTGTTGCCCGTCGGGGCGAGCGCGCCGCCGCGTGTCGACAGGCGCTGGGCGCCCGCTTCCATCAGATCGGGCGTCATGCGCGCGCTCCCTTCGTCTCGATGCCGGCGGCGGTGGCGACGCCCGCGGGCGGCAGCGCTTCCGGTTCCATGCCCTCGCCGGCGGCCAGCGCGCGCTGCGCCTCCTGCCGGGCGTCGCCCGACGCCGCCGCGCCCTGGGCCTGGGGAGCGCGCCACTTGCGCACCAGCCCGACGATGCCCTGGGGCAGGAACAGCGTCACGGCGATGAACAGCGCGCCGAGGAAGTAGAGCCAGTACTCCGGGTACGCCACCGTCAGCCAGCTCTTGGCGCCGTTGACGATGAAGGCGCCCACGATCGGGCCGATCAGCGTGGCGCGCCCTCCCACCGCCGCCCAGATCGCGATCTCGATCGAGTTGGCCGCGCTCATCTCGCCCGGATTGATGATGCCCACCTGCGGCACGTAGAGCGCGCCGGCCACGCCGCACATCACGGCCGAGATCACCCAGATCGTCAGCTTGTAGGGCAACGGGTTGTAGCCCGAGAACATGACCCGCGTCTCGGCGTCGCGGATGGCCTGCAGCACGCGGCCGAACTTGCTCGCCACCAGCCACTTCGCGAACAGGAAGGAGGCGAGCAGCGTGAGTCCGGTGATGGCGAACAGCGTCATGCGCGTGGCCTGCGTGGCGATGGGGATGTCCAGGATGCGCTTGAAGTCGGTGAAGCCGTTGTTGCCGCCGAAGCCGGTCTCGTTGCGGAAGAACAGCAGCATCGCCGCGAAGGTCAGGGCCTGCGTGATGATCGAGAAGTACACGCCCTTGATGCGCGAGCGGAAGGCGAAGAAGCCGAACACCAGCGCGATCAGGCCCGGCACCGCGACGATCAGCACCAGCGTCATCGCGAAGCTGCCGCTGAAGGTCCAATGCCAGGGGAGCTCCTTCCAGTCGAGGAACACCATGAAGTCGGGCAGGTCGCTCTTGTAGTTGCCGTCGCGCCCGATCTGGCGCATCAGGTACATGCCCATCATGTAGCCGCCCAGCGCGAAGAACAGCCCGTGGCCGAGCGACAGGATGCCCGTGTAGCCCCAGATCAGGTCCATCGCCAGCGCGCAGATGGCGTAGCACATGATCTTGGCCGTCAGGGCCACGGCGTAGTCGCTCAGGTGGAAGGGGCTGTCCGGGCTCACCCACATGTTGAGCATCGGCGCCACCGCGCACACCGCGATCAGCGCCACGAAGAACGCGGTCCAGCCCTTGCCGCGCAGCAGCGGCCCCCTGGTCGGCAGAGTCACTGCGGCGGTCATGCTTCCCGTCCCTTCATGGCGAAGATGCCCTGGGGCCGCTTCTGGATGAACACGATGATGAACACCAGCACCGCGATCTTGGCCAGCACCGCGCCGGCCCAGCCCTCGATGAACTTGTTGAGGATGCCCAGCCCCATGGCCGCGTACACCGTGCCGGCGAGCTGGCCGACGCCGCCCATCACCACCACCATGAACGAGTCGACGATGTAGCTCTGGCCGAGGTCCGGGCCGACGTTGCCGATCTGGCTGAGCGCGCAGCCCGCCAGGCCGGCGATGCCCGAGCCCAGCGCGAAGGCATAGGTGTCGATGCGCGCCGTGTTCACGCCCATGCAGGAGGCGATCGGGCGGTTCTGCGTGACCCCGCGCACGAACAGCCCGAGCCGCGTGCGGCCGATGAGCCAGCCCATGGCCAGCAGCACCGCCACCGCGAACACGATGATGCCGATGCGGTTCCAGGGCAGCGAGACGTTGCCCAGCATGGTGAAGCCGCCGCTCATCCAGGCCGGGTTCTCCACGCCGACGTTCTGCGCGCCGAAGATCGAGCGCACCAGCTGCTGCAGCATCAGGCTGATGCCCCAGGTGGCCAGCAGCGTCTCCAGCGGGCGGCCGTACAGGAAGCGGATCACGCCGCGCTCGAGCACCGCGCCCACCAGCGCCGCGGCCAGGAACGACACCGGGATCGCGGCGAGCAGGTAGCCGCCGAACCAGGCCTCGGGCAGGTAGCGCTGGAACACGCCCTGCATCAGGTAGGTGGCGTAGGCGCCGATCATCATCAGCTCGCCGTGCGCCATGTTGATCACGCCCATCAGGCCGTAGGTGATCGCCAGGCCGAGCGCGGCGAGCAGCAGCACCGAGCCCAGGCTGATGCCGCTGAAGACGGCGTTGATGCGGTCGCCCCAGACCAGGCGGTCGTCGATGCTCCGGATCGCGGCCGTCAGCGCGGCCTTGACCTCGGCGTCGTCCTCCTTGCCCAGGCGCTCGTTGAGCAGCAGCTTGACCTCGGGGCTGCCGCTGGTGGCCAGGGCGCCGGCGGCCTCGATGCGGCGCGCGCGGTCGGCGCTGTCGAGCAGGCTGGCCGCGCGCACGCGCTCCAGCCGGGCCTTGATGGCGGGCACCTGCTCGGCGGCCAGGGCCTTCTCGATCAGCGGCAGGCGCGATTCGTCGGGCTCGTTCAGCAGCGTCTGCACGGCGTCGCCACGCACCTTCTCGTCCGCGCTCGTGAGCTGGAGCGCGGCCATCGCCGAGGCCAGCGTGCTGCGCAGCAGGTTGTTGTTGACGATGTCCTCGGCGTCGTCGGGTACCTTGGCTTCGGCGCCGGTGACGGGATCGAAGCCCTTGTCGTCCTTCGTCACGAAGACGCGCTCGGGCGTGGTCTTCACGGCGTCGTCGGCCATCGCCTGGAAAAAGTCGGCCGTCCTCGCATCGGCCGTGAGCACGGCCTTGTTGATGGCGACGACGCGGTCGTCGGTCTCGCCCGATGCCATGGCCCGCGCCTCGTCGGACGTCAGCGCCTGGGCCGGCCAGGCCGCCAGCAGCGCGAGCGCCGTCGCGCAGGAGTAGAGAAAGCGCATGGTCATGGATGGATGCGACACGGATGGATTGAACGTGGGAACCCGGCGCGACCGGCGTTGCCGGCCCGCGGACATCACCGCCCGGAGGCCGGGCTCGGCCCGCGAGGCAGGCCGGCCGGGGGGTATTGCCGGAACACCGTGGAACCGGCTCCGCCGGTCCGCCGGTGTCGCCCCCGGCAGGGGGTCGGGCGAAGCGGCACGCAGTGCGCGAGCCCCGGGGGGTTACATCTTCCCGGCGGGCTGGTCGGGCTTCTTGTCGTTGCCTTCGATGAACGGGCTCCACGGCTGGGCCTTGATCGGCGCCGGGGTCTTCCACACCACGCCGAACTGGCCGTCGGCCTTGATCTCGCCGATGAACACCGGCTTGTGCAGGTGATGGTTCTTGGCGTCCATCTCGACCGTGAAGCCGTCCGGCGCCTTGAAGGTCTGGCCGGCCATGGCGGCGATGACCTTGTCGGTGTCGGTCGACTTGGCCTTCTCCACGGCCTGCTTCCACATGTGCATGCCGATGTAGGTGGCTTCCATCGGGTCGTTGGTCAGGGGCTTGTCGGCCTGGCCGGGCAGCTTCTTGGCCTTGGCGTAGTCGCTCCACTGCTTGATGAACGCCGTGTTGGTCGGGTTCTTGATCGACATGAAGTAGTTCCAGGCGGCCAGGTGACCCACCAGCGGCTTGGTGTCGACGCCGCGCAGTTCCTCCTCACCCACCGAGAAGGCGACGACCGGCACGTCCTTGGCCTTCAGGCCGGCGTTGCCCAGTTCCTTGTAGAACGGCACGTTGGAGTCGCCGTTGATGGTGGAGATCACAGCCGTCTTGCCGCCCTGGGAGAACTTCTTGATGTCGGCGACGATGGTCTGGTAGTCGCTGTGGCCGAACGGGGTGTACTTCTCCTCGATGTCCGAATCCTTCACGCCCTTGCTCTTGAGGAAGGCGCGCAGGATCTTGTTGGTGGTGCGCGGGTAGACGTAGTCGGTGCCCAGCAGCACGAAGCGCTTGGCGCCGCCGCCGGCCTTGCTCATCAGGTATTCGACGGCCGGGATGGCCTGCTGGTTGGGCGCCGCGCCCGTGTAGAACACGTTCTTCGACAGCTCCTCGCCCTCGTACTGCACGGGGTAGAACAGCAGGCCGTTCTGCTCCTCGACCACCGGCAGGACCGACTTGCGCGACACCGAGGTCCAGCAGCCGAAGATCACGGCGACCTTATCCTGGCCGAGCAGCTGCTTGGTCTTCTCGGCGAACAGCGGCCAGTTGGAGGCCGGGTCGACGATCACGGGTTCGAGCTTCTTGCCCATCACGCCGCCCTTGGCGTTGATCTCCTCGATGGTCATCAGCGCCACGTCCTTGAGCGCGGTCTCGGAGATGGCCATGGTGCCCGAGAGCGAGTGCAGGATGCCGACCTTGATGGTGTCGGCGGCGAAGGCCGGCGCGGCGGCGAAGCCGGCGAGCGCGGCGGCGGCGGTGATCGCCTTGAGGGTGAAACGGCGTTGCTGCTGCATGGTGACTTCCTTCTCCGTTGGTGTCTGGGATGGAGGCGAGTCTGCGCAGCGGGACCGTTTCGACCAATACGCCGGGTGGCGTACGGCGGACGGGCGCGCGGCCCGGCGGGTCAGGCCCCGGGCATCGGGCGCGGCAGCGGCGCGCCGTCCAACCAGGCCTCCACGCCCTCGACCGCGTCCCGGTAGAAGCGCTCGAACACCGGCTGCGACACGAAACCCAGGTGCGGCGACAGCAGCGCGTTGGGGAGTTCGCGCAGCGGGTGCGCGGCGGGCAGCGGCTCGATCGCGTGGACGTCGAGCGCCGCCGCGCCCGGACGACCGGCGCGCAGGGCGGCGACCAGCGCGTCCTCGTCCACGAGGCCGGCGCGCGAGGTGTTCACGAACACGGCGTCCGTGCGCATCCGCGCCAGCCGCTGCGCGTCGAACAGGTGGCGCGTCGCCTCGGTCATCACCAGGTGCAGGCTCACGACCTTCGAGGTGCGCACCAGTTCGTCGAGCGCGACCGCGCGCGCGCCGTGTTCGGCGGCCCGCGCGTCGGTCATGCGCGGACTCCACGTCACCACCTCCATGCCGAAGGCCTGGGCCACGCGCGCCACGCGTCCGCCGATCTCGCCGAGGCCGACCAGCCCGAGCCGCTCGCCGTGCAGCACCTGCCCGAGCGGGCCGCCATCGCGCCATCGCCCCTCCCGCAACGCCTCGAGGGCCTGCGGCAGGCGCTTGACCGCCGCCAGGATCAGCGCCCAGGCGAGCTCGCAGGTGCTCTCCTTGGACGGCCCCCAGGCCGTGTGGCAGACCGGCACGCCCCGCGCGTGCAACGCGGCGACGTCGAGCGCCGCGTTGCGCGTGCCGGTGAAGGCGAGGTACTTCAGCCGGGGCATGGCCGCGACCAGCGCGGCATCGACCGGCGTGCGGTCGCGCATCAGCACCAGCGCGTCGGCGTCCTTCACGGCGTCGAGCAGCGCGTCGCCCCGCAGCGGCGAGGTGTGGATGCGCAGGTCGGCGCGCCGCTCGACGCCGGACCAGTCGGCCAGCCGGCGGGCGGCGTCTTCATGGTCGTCGAGCACGACGACGAGGGGGCGGGTGTTCATGTCGGATCGATCAGGAGACCGGCGTCCAGCGCGCGGATGCGTGGGTCGACGTAGTAGCCGCCGTATTCCGTGTAGCGCAGGAACGGCCGGGCGCAGTTCACGCAGCGCCACAGTTCGCAGCGGTTGTAGGGGAAATGGGCGAGGGAGACGGGCGCGTCGGGCGCGTCGTAGCGCGTGCCGTGGGGGTGGAACTCCTCCAGGGTCGGCTCGTCGTAGGCGTCGCCCGCGCGCAGGCTGCCGACGCGTTCGAGCAACGCGCCGTCGAAGGTCGCCGGCAGGCTCTCCCAGCCCCGGCACCGCAAGGCACCGCACGGGCAGGCCGGGTCGGGCGCATGGCGCGCGGCGGCCTCCCGGAGGTCCTTGATCGTCAGGGCCGCCATGTCAGTCGGGCGTCGCGCCGGAGGTCTTGACGACCTTGGTCCACTTGTCCAGGTCCTTCTGCGCGAAGGCCTGGAAGTCGGCCGTCGACATGTCCATCGGCTCGGCGCCGAGGGCGAAGATGCGCGCCTTCATCTCGGTGGCGGCGAGCGCCTCGCGCACGGCCTCGTTGAGGCGCTTCGCGATGGCCGGGTCCAGGCCCGCCGGCGCCAGGAGGCCGTACCACGGCTTGGCATCGAAGCCCGGCAGGCCCAGTTCGGCCACCGTCGGAATGTCGGGGAACGCGGCCGAACGCGTGAGGCCGGTGCTGGCCAGCACCTTGATCTTGCCGGCCTTCACGTGCGGCATCGCCGGCACGGGGTTCTCGAACGACACCGGCACCTGGCCCGCCAGCAGGTCGTTCATGGCCGGGCCCGACCCCTTGTACGGGATGTGCTGCATCTTGATGCCGGCGCTCTGGTTGAACATCTCGCCGATGATGTGCTGCGGGGTGCCCGAGCCGGCGGAGGCGAAATTGACCTTGTCGCCCTTCTTCGCGCGCGCGACGAGATCGGGGATGGAGGTGATGCCCGAGGCCGGGTTCGCCAGCACCACGAACGCCGCGTTGGCGACCGGCGCGACGAAGGTGAAGTCGGCGATCGGCTGGTAGGGAATCCGGGCGTAGAGCGAGGGCGAGATCACGATCGGCCCGCTCGCGGCCAGCAGCAGGGTGTAGCCGTCGGGCGCGGCCTTGGAGACGAAGTCGGTGCCGACGTTGCCGCCGGCCCCGCCCCGGTTCTCCACCACCACGGTCTGGCCGAGCTTCTGCTGCAGCGGGATCGCCAGCAGGCGCGCCATCACGTCGGTGGTGCCGCCCGGCGCGTAGGGCGAGATGATCCTGATGGGCTGCCGGGCGGGCCAGGCCTGCGCCAGCGCGACGGCCGGCAGGAACGCGGCGGCGACGAGCGCCGGGACGAAGAGGCGGCGAGGGATCATGGAAGTCTCCTTGTGATGGTTTGGACGGAAAGGCGCGGCGTTCATGCCACGGCCTTGAACTGCTTCTCCGCGAACGCCCACACCAGGCGCGTGGCGTCGGGTCCGGCCGGGTCGCTGTAGGCGACGCTCTTGAGCCCGCCGCTCCAGGCGTGGCCGAGCCGCTCGATCTCGCAGAGGGTGACGTGGACGCGGCGCCCGCGCTTGAAGTCGGTCACGCGCATCGGATGGCGCTGTCCGCGCCGCACCAGGCGCTCGGCCACCGGCCGCGCCGCCGTCGCCGAGGCCCACACCATCGCGGCGCTGCGGGCGTTGTTCGACGCCACCACGTGGTCGGCGTCGCCGTGCAGCACCAGCAGCGGCGGCAGCACCGCGCCTTGCGCCGCCGCGCCGATGGCCTTGCCCACGGCGGTGGTCGGGATGGAGGCGGCGCGGCGCCCGTGCATCGCGCTGATGGCCGTGGCCGTGGACTGCGCGGCGCCCGGCGCCACGCCCGAATGCATCGCCACCGCCGCGAAGCGATGGGGATGGCGCGTGGCCAGCAGCGCCGCCATGCCGGCGCCGGCGGACAGGCCGGCCACCGCCACGCGCGCGCGGTCGACGGCGTAGAGCAGGCAGACCTGGTCGATGGCCGCCATCAGCGTGGCGGCCTCGCGGTCGGCGTGGCCCGAGCGCGTGTCGTACCAGTTCCAGCAGCCCTTGGGGTGGTGCAGGCGGTCCTGTTCGGGATAGAGGACCAGGAAGCGCCCGCGCGCGGCGATGCGGTTCATGCGGGTGCTGGTGGCGAACTCGCGCCCGGTCTGGTCGCAGCCGTGGAGCATCACCATCAGCGGCAGCTTCTCGCCGACGGCGAGCTTCAGGCCCGGCGGGCGGTAGAGGTGGTAGCCGCGCGTGCCGGCCGGGCCCATGGCCATGCCGCCGATCCAGTCGCCCGGCCCGGGCGGCGGCTTGCGCTGCTCGGCCGCGGCGTCGACGACCTTCTTCGTCACCTGCTTGGTGATGCGGCGGGTGCTGGTGATGGCGGCCTTGGTGAAGGCCTGGAGGTTGCGCTGGTAGGCGCGCGTGAAGGCGGTCGTGGCGGCGGAGGAAAGGGAACGTCGGGACATGGCGCACAGTGTGACGCGTCGCCGCGCGCCCGGGCGTCGGCCTTCGGCCCCAATGCAGGCCGCCCGTCGCCCTCAGTAGATCTCGGGGACGATCATGGTCCCGGGGACCGGCTGGCGGAAATAGTCCGGGTTGCGCATCCGCGCGGGCAGGCTGATGGGCGCGTGCTCGGTCTCGTGGTAGGGCAGCTGGCCCAGCAGGTGGGCGATGCAGTTCAGGCGCGCCTTCTTCTTGTCGACCGCCTGCACCACCCACCAGGGCGCCTCCTCGATGTGGGTGCGCTCCAGCATGATCTCCTTGGCCTTGGTGTATTCCTCCCAGCGGCGGCGGCTCTCCAGGTCCATCGGGCTGAGCTTCCACTGCTTGAGCGGATCGTGGATGCGACCGAGGAAGCGCAGGTGCTGCTCGTCGTCGGTGATGGAGAACCAGTACTTGATCAGCTTGATGCCCGAGCGCACCAGCATGCGCTCGAAGTCCGGCACGCTGCGGAAGAACTCCTCGTACTCGTCGTCGCTGCAGAAGCCCATGACGCGCTCGACGCCGGCGCGGTTGTACCAGCTGCGGTCGAACAGCACGATCTCGCCGGCGGCCGGCAGATGGGCGACGTAGCGCTGGAAATACCACTGCGTGCGTTCGCGGTCGTTGGGCGCGGGCAGCGCCGCCACGCGCGCCACGCGCGGATTGAGCCGCTGCGTGATGCGCTTGATCACGCCGCCCTTGCCGGCCGCGTCGCGGCCCTCGAACAGGATCACGACCTTCTGCTTGCTGTGCTGCACCCAGTCCTGCAGCTTGACCAGCTCGCCCTGCAGGCGGAACAGTTCCTTGAAGTAGGAGGCCCGCGCCGCGCGGTCGACGCCGATCGGGTCGCCGGCCTCGTCGACGTGGCGGTCCTCGATCTCCAGCTCCAGTTCCTCGTCGTAGCTGTCGACGAGGTCGCGGGCGATGCGCTGCATCAGGTCGTCTTGGTCGGGGGTGAAGCTGGCCGGCATGGTGTCGTCGCTCGAAGGGAAGGAAAGGATGGAAAGGCGGGCCCGCGATGCTGCCGGGCCGGCATGACCGCCGCATGACAGTTTCGCGAAACCGACACGCGCCTGTCACATGCCGGCGCGACCATCCTCGCACCGCTCCCCTTTCCGACGCAACGCGAGTTTCCATGACGACGCCCGTGCCCCCCGCAACGGGCCTCCCGCCCTCCTCCGGCGACGACGCCGGCCTGATCTGCGGCTACCTCTTCACCGGCACCGCCGCGGGCGCCGTCCGCCCGCTCGACCCCGCCGGCGCCGCCGACTGGCTCGCCCAAGGCGACGCGGCCGCGCCCGGCGCCTTCGCGTGGCTGCACTTCAATCTCAGCCACGCCCAGGCCGAGCGCTGGATCGAGCGCCATGCCGGACTCTCCGACGCCTTCTTCGAGGCCCTGAAGGACGGCTCGCACTCGACCCGCATCGAGCGCGACGACGACGCCCTCGTCGCGGTGGTCAACGACGTGCATTTCGATTTCGGCTTCGAGCCCTCGGACATCGCCACGCTGTGGGTCAGCGTCGGCCCGCGCCTGGTGGTGACGGCGCGCACGCGCCCGCTGCGCTCGGTGGACGTCCTGCGCACGGCCGTGCGCCGGGGCGACGTGCCGGGCTCCAGCATCGGTCTGCTGGAGCAGCTCATGCGCACGCAGGCCGACGGCCTGGTGGGCATCGTGCGAGGCGTGACCACGCGCGTGGACGACGTCGAGGACGCGCTCCTGAGCGGCCGCCTCGACCGCAAGCGCGCGCGCCTGGGCGCCCTGCGCCGGCTGCTGGTGCGGCTGCAGCGCCTGCTCGCGCCCGAGCCGGCCGCCCTGTTCCGCCTGCTGCAGCACCCGCCGGCCTGGGTGCCCGAGGACGACCTGCAGGAACTGCGCGGGGCGAGCGAGGAGTTCTCGGTCGTGCTGCGCGACATGCAGGGACTGCAGGAGCGCATCAAGCTGCTGCAGGAGGAGATCGCCGCCAGCGTCAACGAGGACAACAACCGCAGCCTGTTCGTGCTGACGGTGGTCACGGTGCTGGCGCTGCCGATCAACATCCTCGCCGGCCTGTTCGGCATGAACGTGGGCGGCATCCCGCTGGCCGAGGACGCGCACGGCTTCTGGATCGTCATGGCGATCGTGCTGGGCTTCACGGCCGTGGCGGGCTGGGTCGCGCTGCGGCGCCACCGCAAGGGCTGAAGGAGCCCGCGCCGGCACCGTCGCGGGAGGCTGACGCGGCAGCGGGGGCTTGTCGTCCGGGCACCACGGCCGGCCGGCCTTCGCGCATAGACTCGACGGGTGCCTTCCATCCTCAACGCCGACCTGCACTGCCACTCCGTCGTCTCCGACGGCACCCTCACGCCCGAGGCGCTGGCCGGGCGCGCCGCGGCCAACGGCGTCGAGCTCTGGGCACTGACCGACCACGACGAGGTCGCCGGCCAGCAGCGTGCCCGTGACGCGGCGCACGCCCACGGCCTGCGCTACCTGACCGGGGCCGAGATCTCCGTCACCTTTGCCGGCGAGACCGTGCACATCGTCGGCCTGGGCTTCGATGCCGACGACACGCGCATCCGCGAAGGCTTGCGCGCCACGCGGGGCGGCCGCGGCGCGCGGGCGCAGGAGATGGCAGCCGGCCTGGCCAAGGTCGGCATCGCCGACGCCTACGAGGGTGCCCTGCGCTTCGTCGGCAATCCCGAACTGGTCTCGCGCACGCATTTCGCGCGTTTCCTGGTCGAGACCGGCGTCTGCAGGGACACGCCCGAGGTGTTCCGCAAATACCTCACCGAAGGCAAGCCCGGCTACGTCCCGCACCGCTGGGCCAGCCTGAAGGACGCGGTCCACTGGATCACCGAGGCCGGCGGCGTCGCGGTGGTGGCCCATCCCGGGCGCTACCGCTTCACGGCCAACGAGGAGCACGCCCTCTTCACCGAGTTCCAGGCCCACGGCGGCCGCGCGATCGAGGTCGTGACCGGCAGCCATTCGCCGGCCGAGTACGTCGAGTACGCCGAGAAGGCGATCGAGTACGGTTTCGCCGCCTCGCGCGGCAGCGATTTCCACAGCCCCGACGAGAGCCACACCGATCTCGGCCAGCTGCCCTGGCTGCCCGGCACCCTGACGCCGGTCTGGGAACTGCTCGAAGACCGGATCCGGTGAGCGCCGCGCCCGGCGACCGGCCCCGGGGCGTGACGAAGCAGACGCGCGACCTCGAATCCGAACGCATCCTCGCAGGCATCGGCCTGCTCATCCTGGCCGTGGCGTGCTTCACCACGCTCGACACCGCGACCAAGATCTCCGTGAGCACGGTGCCCATCCTGATGGGCGTCTGGTTCCGCTACGCCTTCCAGGCCGTGGCGACCACGGCCTTCCTGCTGCCGCGCCATGGCACGGCCATCCTGCGCACCTCGCATCCGGCCTACCACGTGCTGCGCGGGGCCTTGCTGCTGAGCACCAGCATCTTCGCGTTCCTGAGCCTGCGCTACATGCCGCTGCCGGAGTTCACCGCCGTCGTGCTGATCGCGCCGCTGGTGGTCACGCTGCTGGCGGCGACCGTCCTGAAGGAGCAGGTCTCGGCCTTGCGCTGGAGCCTGGTGGCGGGCGGCTTCGCCGGCACCCTGGTGATCCTGCGGCCGGGCAGCGGCACGTTCAGCTGGGCGATCCTGCTGCCCCTCGGGCTGGTGCTGACCAACGCCTGTTTCCAGGTGCTCACGAGCAAGCTGGCGCAGACCGAGAACCCGCTGACGATGCACTTCTACACCGGCTGGGTCGGCACGCTGATCGCGTCGTGCGTGCTGCCTTTCGCCTGGACGAGCCTGCCCTCCTGGCATCCCTGGGGCGTGCTGTGCATCATGGGCGTGATGGGCACGGTCGGACATTTCCTGCTGATCCTGGCTTACCAGCGCGCACCGGCCTCCACCCTCACACCCTACCTCTACGCGCAGATCGGCTTCGCGACCCTCGGCGGCTGGCTGGTCTTCTCGCACGTTCCCGACACCGGCTCGCTGATCGGCATGGGCATGATCGCCGCCTGCGGGGCCGCCGGCGCGTGGCTCACGGTGCGCGAGCGGCGCGTGCCCATCGAACCCGCCGAGACCTGAGCGAAACCCAAGGAATCCGTCATGGCACAGTTCTTCGAAGTCCACCCGGACAACCCCCAGCAGCGGCTGCTCAAGCAGGCCGTGACCCTGCTCCAGCGCGGCGAGGTGATCGCCGTGCCGACCGATTCGAGCTATGCGTTCGTCTGCCACCTGGACGACAAGGACGCGGTCGACCGCCTGCGTCGCGTGCGCGGCGTCGACGACAAGCACCACCTGACCCTCCTGTGCCGCGACCTGGGCGAACTGTCGAACTACGCCCGCGTCGACAACAAGCAGTACCGCCTGCTCAAGGCCGCGACGCCGGGCGCCTACACCTTCATCCTGGAGGCCACCAAGGAGGTACCGCGCCGCGTGAGCCATCCGCAGCGCAAGACCATCGGCCTGCGCGTGCCCGACCACAAGGTGCTGTGCGACCTGCTGACGCTGCTGGGCGAGCCGCTGCTGGCGACCACGCTCATCCCGCCGGGCGAGACCGAGCCGCTCAACGACGCCCAGGAGATCCGCGGGCGCTTCGAGAAGCTCATCGGCGCGGTGATCGACGCCGGCGCCTGCGCCTCGGAGCCCACCACGGTGGTCGACCTGACGCCCGTGGGCGAGGGCGAGGAGCCGCTCGTCCTGCGCCAGGGCCGGGGGGCGCTGGGGCCGCTCGGGCTGTAGGCCCTTCGAGGGCTCTGAGACAATCGATCGGTGGACATTTCCCAACTCGCTCAGACCGTCCTGATCTACGCCCTGCCGGTCGTCTTCGCCATCACGGTCCACGAAGCGGCGCACGGCTACGCGGCGCGCCATTTCGGCGACGACACCGCCTACGTCCTCGGACGCATGACGCTCAATCCGCTGCGCCACATCGACCCCGTCGGCACGGTGCTGATGCCGCTGCTGCTGTACTTCGCGACCTCCGGTGCCTTCCTGTTCGGCTACGCCAAGCCGGTGCCGGTGCAGTTCGCCAACCTGCGCCATCCCCAGCGCGACATGATCTGGGTCGCGCTGGCCGGGCCGGCGTCCAACTTCGTCATGGCGATCGGCTGGGCGCTGGTGCTGCTCGCGCTGGTGGCGCTGGGCATCGACGAGTCCTTCTTCATCCGCATGGCGCAGGGCGGCATCCTGGTCAACCTCGTGATGTGGGCGTTCAACCTCTTTCCCCTGCCCCCGCTCGACGGTGGCCGCGTGCTCGCCGGCCTGCTGCCGCGCGGCCGCGCGCAGGACCTGCTGGCGCGCATCGAACCCTTCGGCTTCTTCATCGTCCTCGCGCTGGTGCTCGCCGGCGTCGTGGGCACGTGGTGGCTGCGGCCGCTGATGGACGTCGGCCTGAAGGCGATCGGCCTGATCGTGTCGCCGCTCGACTTCCTGCTGCGCTAGCCGCACCGCTCCCTCACCTCTTCCGACCGTGCTCCCCATGACGACGCCCTCCACGCCGACCGCTCCCACCCGCTTCCTCACCGGCATCACGACCACCGGCACGCCGCACCTGGGCAACTACGTCGGCTCGGTGCGCCACTCGGTGCGCTTCAGCCGCCGCGACGACGTGCAGAGCTTCTACTTCCTGGCCGACTACCACGCGCTGATCAAGGTCGACGACCCGGCGCGCATCCAGCGCTCGACGCTGGAGATCGCAGCCACCTGGCTGGCCTGCGGGCTCGATCCCGAGCGCGTGACCTTCTACCGCCAGTCCGACATTCCCGAGATCGCCGAACTGACCTGGTTCCTGACCTGCGTCACCGGCAAGGGCCTCCTCAACCGCGCCCATGCCTACAAGGCGTCGGTCGACCGCAACGCGGCACGCGGCGAGGACCCCGACGCCGACGTGACCGCCGGCCTGTTCATGTATCCGGTGCTGATGGGCGCCGACATCCTGATGTTCAACGCCCACAAGGTGCCCGTGGGCCGCGACCAGGTCCAGCACATCGAGATGGCGCGGGACATGGCCCAGCGCTTCAACCACCTCTACGGCGACCACTTCACGCTGCCCGAGGCCGAGATCGACGAAGCGGTGGCCACCCTGCCCGGCCTCGACGGCCGCAAGATGAGCAAGAGCTACGACAACACGATCCCGCTGTTCACGCCGCGCGCCCAGCTGCAGAAGCTCATCGGCGGCATTGTGACCGACTCGCGCGCGCCGGGCGAGCCCAAGGACACCGAAGGCTCGGCCCTGTTCCAGCTCTACCGCGCCTTCGCCGACGCCGAGGAAACCGCCGCCCTGGGCCGCGCGCTCGCCGAGGGCATCGGCTGGGGCGATGCGAAGCAGGTGGTGTTCGAGCGCGTCGATCGCGAGATCGCGCCGATGCGCGCCCATCACGACGCGCTCATGGCGGATCCGGCGCACATCGAGCGCATCCTGCTGGCCGGCGCGGAGAAGGCCCGTGCGATCTCGCGCCCCTTCATCGCCGAACTGCGCCAAGCGGTGGGCCTGCGCCGGCTGGAACCTCCGAAGCAGGCCGCCGCCGCCAAGGGCGTCAAGGCGGCGCGGCCGACGTTCAAGCAGTACCGCGAGCGCGACGGCCGCTTCCATTTCAAGTTCCTCGACGCCCAGGGCGGGCTGCTGCTGCAGAGCCTGGGTTTCGAGACACCCCAGGAAGTGGGCCGGGCCATCGCCTTGCTTCAGGCGCAACGGGGCGAAGCAGTGAACTTTCTCGCCAATCGCCTGGAACCGGCCGACAATGAAACAATACGTATGACAATCGAAGCACTGGAAACGCTGGCCCGTGCGTCCGGCGACGTTTGAACAGCAGCGAATCTCGCTCCGGAGTCGATCGCGGCCGCCGGGGCATCTACCAAGAGAGCAGACCATGAGTATCTATGTCATCGACGACCACCCCCTGATGCGCGACGCCATCGTCATGGTGCTGAGACGCCTGCGGCCCGCCGAGAGCATCGTGGAACTGGAGCGGCTCGACAAGCTGACCGGCGCCGTCAAGCAGCACGGCCTGCCCGACCTGTTCTGCCTCGACCTCAAGCTGCCCGACACCACCGGCTGCTCGGGCGTGATCGCGGTCAAGGAGGTCTATCCGAACGTGCCGATCGCGGTGTATTCGGCGTCTCCGGCGGCCGACATGGAGGAAGCCTGCATCGAGGCGGGCGCCGACACCTACATCGAGAAGTCGGCCAGTTCGGCCGAACTCACCGCCGCCCTGCGCGGCCTGCTGATGGCAGACAGCGAGGTCGAGGAACCCGTCGCGGCCTCGGCCAGCGGCAAGCTCTCCAAGCGCCAGACCCAGCTGATCGCCATGCTCGACAAGGGCATGAGCAACCGCGACATCGCCACGGAACTGGAGATCAGCGAACACACCGTGAAGGTGCACCTGTGGCGCCTGTTCCGTCGCCTGGGCGTCAAGAGCCGTACCCAGGCCCTGCACCACGCGCGCAGCCACGGCTTGCTGTCGGGTTCGATGTGACCCGGCGCTGAGGCCGGGGCGCCGTCGGCTGATTCCGGGCATTCGCCCGACCGGAATCAGCCGACGGCGCCCGAGATGCGGGTCTGGGCCGTCGACTCGTCGGCGTCGTGCAGGGCGACGCGGAACACGCTTCCCCGGCCCAGGCGCGAACGCACGCTGACCGGATGCCCCAGCGCATGCGAGAGGCGCGCCACGATCGCCAGACCCAGCCCGAAGCCGTCCGACGTGCCGGCATGGTCGGCCACCTTGTAGAACTCCAGGAAGACGTCGCGCAGGTGCTCGCGCGCGATGCCGATGCCGGTGTCCCACACCTCGACGCGCAGACCGTCGCGCGTCTGCCGCGCCGCCAGCAGCACGCCCCCCTCGGCGGTGTACTTGATGGCATTGGCCAGCAGGTTGCCCAGCATGCGGCGCACGCGGATCGGATCGGTGAGGATCACGCCCGAACTCGCGTGCACGCGGAAACGCAGGCCCTTGGCCTCAGCCACCGGCCGGTACTGCAGTTCGAGGTCATGCAGCAGCTGCGCCACGTCGACGCGCTCGATGTGCAGCTTCACCTGGCCGGAGTCGATGCGCGCCAGATCGAACAGCGAATCGAACAGCGCGTTGACCGCGTGCGTCGCGCGCACGATCTTCGGCGCGATCTCCTCCACCAGCTCGGGCTCGTTGCGCAGCCAGTCGGCATACAGCGAGAGCGCGAGCACGGGCTGGCGCATGTCGTGGGCGGCGCTGGCGAGGAAGCGGTTCTTCATCGCCACGGCCGACACGGCGGCCTGGCGCTGCTGCGTCAGCGAACTGATGAGGATGTGGTTGTGGAACAGCAGCTCGAAACTGTTGCGCGCGGTCTCGTGGATGCGGCGTCCCGAGCGCAGCAGCAGTCCCCAATGCAGGACCGGCAGCAACAGGAAACCGTAATGGAAGTGCGGCCGCATGAACTCCAGCTGCACCACGCGGTAGGCGACGGCTGCCATCATGGTAATGAACAGCACGTTCACATAGCGCTTGAGCAGCGGCGGATAGAGCGCCAGGCCGTTGAGCGGGAAGGTCGCCACGCCCGCGACGATGAGCCAGCTCATGAACTGGTTCACGATCGGCGTGCGCTCGAAGAAGATCAGGATCGACAGGCCCCAGGCGAAGGCGCTGCCCATCCAGAGGAAACTGTAGCGGTCGACGTACTTCTGCTGCGCCGTCGAATCCTTGTCGGCGTAGTCGCGCACGTAGACGCGTTCGCCCCAGACGCGCAGGCCCGTGGCGACGATGCCCAGGCACAACCACAGGAACAGCTGCCAGCGCGGCACGTGACCCCAGCTCAGTCCGACCATGGCCGGCATCAGGGCGGCGGCCAGCAGGTAGGAGCCCCGGGCCGCGCGCATCAGGCTGCGGATGAGTTCGCCACGCACCCACGGTTCGGCTTCGTCCGCCGTGGCCGGCGCGGGCGTCAGGCTCGCGAACGAGGAATTGCCGAGGCCCACGAAAGACGAATTACCCTTCATGACTCGCTACCTTTGTGGGTCTGTCCGGGAAAGTGCATTGGATCCATCGCTCTCAGACTAATGGACTTCGTGGAACCGGGCATGAAACCCGAGTGCCGGAAACAAAAAAAATGGCGCCTGGTTAGGCGCCACTGGAGGAGAGGGAGGGATTCGAACCCTCGGTACGTTCGCACGTACGCCTGATTTCGAGTCAGGTACATTCGACCACTCTGCCACCTCTCCGGTGTCTGTCGAGCCTTCGATTCTAGCAGCAAGTCGCATCGTTTCTTACGGCGACCGCACATAAAAATCCGTCGGACCCGCGCCTCGCAGGCTCAGGCCCGCAGGACGTCGAGACCGCCCAGGTACGGCCGCAGGGCCACCGGCAGGCGGATCGAACCGTCCTCGTTCTGATGGTTCTCCAGCACCGCCACGAGCGCCCTGCCGACCGCCAGCCCGGAGCCGTTGAGCGTGTGCACCAGCTCGTTCTTCCCCTGCGTGTTCTTGAAACGGGCCTGCAGGCGACGGGCCTGGAAGGCCTCGCAATTGGAGACGGAACTGATCTCGCGGTAGGTGTCCTGCGCCGGCAGCCACACCTCCAGGTCGTAGGTCTTGCTCGACGCGAAGCCCATGTCGCCGGTGCACAGCAGCACCACGCGGTAGGGCAGTTCCAGTGCCTGCAGCACGGCCTCGGCGTGGCCGGTCATGGCCTCCAGGGCGTCGTAGCTGTGATCGGGATGCGTGACCTGCACCATCTCGACCTTGTCGAACTGGTGCTGGCGGATCATGCCGCGCGTGTCGCGCCCGGAGCTGCCGGCCTCCGAGCGGAAGCACGGCGTGTGCGCGGTCAGGCGGATCGGCAGGCGCGATTCGGCCACGACCTCGTCGCGCACGAAGTTCGTCAGCGGCACCTCGCTGGTCGGGATCAGGTAGAGCGCCGAATGGTCGGGCACCGGCTCGCCGTCCTGGCCGCCCTTCTTCGCGGCGAACAGGTCGCCCTCGAACTTGGGCAGCTGCGCCGTGCCGCGCAGCGAATCGGCGTTGACCACGTAGGGCACATAGCACTCGGTGTAGCCGTGGCGCTCGGTCTGGAGGTCGAGCATGAACTGCGCGAGCGCGCGGTGCAGCCGGGCGATCGGTCCCTTCATGACGTTGAAGCGCGAGCCGGAGAGCTTGGCGCCCATCTCGAAGTCCAGGCCCAGCGGCGTGCCGAGGTCCACGTGATCGCGCGGCGCGAAGCCGAGCGCGACGGCCGAGGCGCCCGCTCCGCCCTGCGGGCTCCAGCGCCGCACCTCGACGTTGCCGCCCTCGTCCTCGCCCACCGGCACGCTCGCGTGCGGCAGGTTGGGCACCGCCAGCAGCAGGGCCTGCAGCTCCGGCTGGATCGCCTCGAGCCGGGCGCCCTGCGATTCCTGCTCGGCCTTGAGCGCGTTGACCTCGGCCATCAGCGCGTCGACCGGCTCGCCCCTGGACTTGAGGGGGCCGATCTGCTTGTTGAGCGCGTTGCGGCGTGCCTGCAGTTCCTCCGTGCGGGTCTGCAGGATCTTGCGTTCGGCCTCCAGGGCGCCGAAGGCGTTGACGTCGAGGAAGGTCTGGTTCTTCTTGCGCGTTTCGAGGCGGGCCACGGCCGAGGCCAGGTCCTTGCGCAGCAGGGTGATATCGAGCATCGGGCGATTCTAGGAGACCGCCCGGCGCCCTCCGCCCACGCCGGGGCGCCTCCGCGCCCCGGAATGCGGCCTCAGGCCGGCCGGCCCGGATCGATGGCGGCGCCGCCGTCGGCGAGCGGCGCGTCGTCCAGCTTCAGGCCCTTGGGCAGCGGGAACTTGAGCGTCTCCTTGACGCCGTCCATGGTGCGCACCGAGACGGCGCCGAGCGCCTTGAGCCGGTCGATGACCTCGCGCACCAGCACCTCGGGGGCCGAGGCGCCGGCCGTGACGCCCACGCGCGTCTTGCCCTCGAACCACTCGGCGCGCAGCTCCGCGGCGGAGTCGACCATGTGGCTCTCGGTGCCCAGGCGCTCGGCCAGTTCGCGCAGGCGGTTGCTGTTGGAACTCGTCGGGCTGCCCACCACGATCACGATGTCGACGTTCGGGCTCATCACCTTCACGGCGTCCTGGCGGTTCTGCGTGGCGTAGCAGATGTCCTGGTGCTTGGGCTCGCGCACCAGCGGAAAGCGCTCGCGCACGGCCCGGGCGATCTCGGCGGCGTCGTCGACCGACAGCGTGGTCTGCGTCACCACGGCGAGCTTCTCGCGCTGCGCCGGCTGCACGCGCGCCACGTCGGCCACGTCCTCCACCAGGTGGATGCCGCTGGCGAGCTGGCCCATCGTGCCCTCGACCTCGGGGTGGCCCTTGTGGCCGATCATGATGAATTCGTAGCCCTCGCGCGCCAGCTTGGCGACCTCGACGTGGACCTTGGTGACCAGCGGGCAGGTGGCGTCGAAGACGTCGAAGCCGCGCGCGCGCGCCTCGGCCTGCACCGCCTTGCTCACGCCGTGGGCGCTGAAGACCAGCGTCGCGCCGGGCGGCACGTCGGCCAGGTCCTCGATGAAGATCGCGCCCTTGGCCTTGAGGTCGTTGACGACGAAGGTGTTGTGCACGATCTCGTGGCGCACGTAGATGGGCGCGCCGAACTTGGCCAGCGCCCGCTCGACGATCTCGATGGCGCGGTCGACGCCGGCGCAGAAGCCGCGCGGCTCGGCGAGAAGGATGTCGTCGATCGCCATCACAGCACGCCGATCAGCTGGACTTCGAAGGTGACCGGCTGGCCGGCGAGCGGGTGGTTGAAGTCGAACTGCACCGCGCTGTCGTTGGAGGCGACGACCGCCCCGGCGTAGCTGCCCTGGCCGTCGGGCGTGGGGAACTGCACCACGTCGCCGGTCGCGTAGCGCTCGTCGGGATCGCCCAGGCGCGCGAGCAGCGTGCGCGCCACCCACTGCAGCATCTCCGGATTGCGATCGCCGAAGGCCTCGCCCGCGGGCAGGTCGAAACGCGTGTGCGTGCCCTCGGCCAGGCCCAGCAGGCGCTGCTCGACCGCCGGCGAGAGTTCGCCGGTGCCCAGCGACAGCGTGGCGGGCTTGTCGGCGAAGGTGTTGATGATGTCGCCCGCCGGGCCGGCCAGCCGGTAGTGCAGCGTGAGGAAGGAACCGGCCGTGACGACCGCGGAGGTGGAGGGCAAAGACAAGATGGGCGTCCCTATAAACTGAACCGACCGATTTTAGGGAGCCCTCCTCGTGCCTGCCGTCGCAATGACTTTCAAGGACCTGCCGCCGGACCTGCGCCCGCGCGAGAAGCTCGTCGCGCGCGGCGCCGCCGCGCTGGGCGACGCCGAGCTGCTCGCCCTCCTGCTGCGCACCGGCCTGCCGGGCAAGAACGTGCTGCAGCTGGCGCAGGAGGTGCTCGAGCGCTTCGGCGGCCTGGCCGGCCTGCTGCGCGCCAGCCTGGACGACCTCAAGACGGTCAAGGGCCTGGGTGGCACCGCCAAGCGCGCCCAGCTCGCCGCCGTGCTCGAACTCGCCCGGCGCGCGCTGGCCGAGCAGCTGAAGGCGCGTGCCGTCTTCGATTCGCCCGACGCCGTCGGCCAGTACCTGCTGCTGAACCTCGGCGACCGCCCGCACGAGGTCTTCGCGGTGCTGTTCCTGGACGCCCAGCACCGGCTGATCGCGCTGGAGGAACTGTTTCGCGGCACGCTGACACAGACCAGCGTCTACCCGCGCGAGGTGGTGGTGCGCGCCCTGCACCACCACGCCGCCGCCGTGGTGCTGGCGCACAACCATCCGAGCGGGGACGTCGAGCCCTCGCGCGCCGACGAGCTGCTCACGCGGGCGCTGCAGGGCGCGCTGGCGCTGGTCGACGTGCGGGTGCTCGACCACGTCATCGTCGGCGCCGGACGCACCCTGTCGATGGCCCGGAAAGGATTGATCTGATGCCCACGCCGTCCCGCCCACCTGCCAAGCCGGCGGGCCTGAAGAGCCTGTCCGACCTCAAGGGCGTGCAGCGCGCCCTGGCCGAGGCGCGCGAGCGCGAGGCCGCCGAGGCCGCCGCCCGCGCCGAGGCCGAACGCCGCCAGACGGCCGAGAAGGACCTGTTCAACCGCGCCGTGGGCGCCACGCAGCCGCTGCGCCGCGTGGCGTCGGTGCCGCTGGCGCCCGAGCGGCCGCCGCCGATCCCCGTGCAGCACCAGCTCGACGAGCAGCGCGTGCTGCGCGAGTCGCTCTCCGACGAGTTCGATGTCGAGACGTTGCTCGACGTCGACGACGCCATGAGCTTCCGCCGCCCCGGCATCGGCACCGAGATCACGCGGCGCCTGCGCGCGGGCGAGTGGACGATCCAGCAGCAGCTCGACCTGCACGGCATGCGCAGCGACGAGGCGCGCGAGGCCCTGGGCGCCTTCATCCGCACGGCCAACCGCCAGGGCGTGCGCTGCGTGCGCGTGGTCCACGGCAAGGGGCTGGGTTCGCCCGGCAAGCAGCCGGTGCTCAAGAACAAGACCCAGCGCTGGCTGATCCAGAAGAACGAGGTGCTGGCCTTCGTGCAGGCCAAGCCGGCCGAGGGCGGCGCCGGGGCGCTGGTCGTGCTGCTAGCCCCCGTCAGGCGCTAGGCCGGCCCGGACTCAGGTCCGCATCCAGTCGGCGGTCTGGAAGAACGAGCCGCGCAGGCGCTCGCGCAACGGCGGGTCGACGGCGATGTCGCCCATGGCCTGGTCCATGCAGGCGAGCCATTCGTCGCGCTCGCGGAGGCCGATCGAATGCCCGCCGATGCTGCGCGGCAGGTGGCGCGCGCGCAGCATCGGGTGACCGAAACGGTCGGTGTAGTGCTGCGGCCCGCCCAGCCAGCCGCACAGGAACCAGAACAGGCGCTGGCGCGCGTTCTCCAGCGTCGTGCCGTGCACCGCGCGCAACCGCGCGTAGGCCGGCTCCAGTTCCATCAGGTCGTAGAACCGGTCCACCAGCGCCCTCACCCGCTCCTCGCCCCCGATCCATTCGAAGGGCGTGTCGAACGGTGGTTTGTCCTGGATCTGCATGGCGCCGATCATCCCCTGCGCAGGGTCTCGACGACCGGGCGGCGCAGGATGTCGCGCAGGCCCCACCAGCCCGCGGCGAGCGCCAGCGCGGCGCCGGCCAGCGCGCCGGCGACCGGCACCAGCGGCGAGGCGCGCCAGGCGAACTCGAAGACGTAGCGCGCCAGTCCCCAGCCGATGGCCGAGGCCGCGATGCTGGCCAGGAACCCCGCCAGCAGGCCGACCCCGGCCAGCTCGGCGCGCTGCACCTGTCGCAACAGGCTGGCGCGGGCGCCGACGGCGCGCATCACGGCGAACTCCTGCGCGCGCTCCTCGCGCGTGGCGGTGACGGCGGCGAACAGCACCACCAGCCCGGCCGCCAGCGTGAAGCCGAACAGGAACTCGACCGCGCGGATTACCTGGTCGAGAACGCGCTGCACCTGGCCGATGGTGGCGCTCATGTCGACGTTGGTCACGTTCGGGTAGGCGCGCACTAGGGCGTTGTCGAAGCCCTTGGTCTCGGGCGCGCGGAAGGCGCCCATGTAGGTCACGGGGATGTCGTCCGAGAGCCGGGCGACGCTGTACATGACGAAGAAGTTGGCGTGCAGCGAGCCCCAGTCGACCTTGCGCAGCGAAGTGACGCGCGCCTCGTTGGGCACGCCGCCGATGTCGAAGCGCAGGGTGTCGCCCAGCTTCAGGCCCAGCGTCTCGGCCAGGCCCTGCTCGACGCTCATCTCGCCGGCCGCGTCGGGCGTCCAGGCGCCGGCCACGACCTGGTTGTGCGGCGGCGCCTCGGCGCTGTTGCTGAGGTTGAACTCGCGGTCGACCAGGCGCTTGGCGCGGTCCTCCGTGTAGTCGTCGGGGCCGACCGCGCGGCCGTTGACCGCCACCAGCCGGCCGCGGATCATCGGATACCAGTCGAAGCCCTTGACGCCGCCCTCGCGCAGCGACTGCTGGAAGGCTTCGCTCTGGTCGGGCATGACGTTGATGACGAAGCGGTTGGGCGCGTCCGGGGGCGTCGCCTGGCGCCAGCTCGCGACCAGGTCGGTGCGCAGCAGCACCAGCAGCACCAGCGCCAGCAGACCGACCGCCAGCGCGCTGACCTGCACCACCGCGTAGGCCGGCCGGGCCGAGATCTGGCGCGTCGCCAGCACCAGCCAGCGCGGCGCGGTGGATTCGTTGACGGCGCGCCGCAGCACCTTCACCGCCAGCCAGCTCAGGAGCGCGAACACGGCCACCGCGCCCGCGAAGCCGCCCACCGCGATCAGGCCGAGCTTCAGGTCGCTGCTGGCCGCCAGCAGCAGCGCGACGAAGCCCAGCGCGCCCACGCCCAGCACCGCCAGCGAGGCCGGCTTGAGCCCGCCGACGTCGCGCCGGATGACGCGCAGCGGCGGCACCTGGGCGAGCTGCAGCACCGGCGGCAGGCCGAAGGTGAACAGCAGCGTCAGGCCCATGCCGATGCCGAAGGCGGCCGGCCGCAGGGTCGGCGCGGGCAGCGCGGTCTCCACCAGGCCGGCGAGCAGCAGCACGAAGGCGTGATGCACGGCGAAGCCGATCGCCACGCCCAGTGCGCTGGCGCCCAGGCCGACCAGCGCGAACTCGAAGGCGTAGGCGCCGGCGATGGTGCGCTGGCTCTGGCCGAGCACGCGCAGCATGGCGCAGTCGTCGAGGTGGCTGGCCGCGAAGCCGCGCGCGGCCAGCGCCACCGCCACCGCGCTCAGGAGCGCGGCCAGCAGCGCCACGAGGTTCAGGAATTTCTCGGCCCGGTCGAGCGTCTGGCGCATTTCCGGGCGGCCGCTCTCGAAGGATTCGAGCCGCGCGCCGCGCAGTTCGCCCTTCTTCAGCACGGCGTCGGCGGAATCGGTGAAGGCCTTGACGGCGGCATCGCCGCCCGCCACAGCGAATCGGTAGTTGACGCGGCTGGCCGGCTGCACGAGCGCGGTGCGCGCCACGTCGGCCTGGTTGAGCATCACGCGCGGCGAGAAGCTCATGAAGCCGCCGCCACGGTCGGGTTCCAGAACAATCACGCGCGCGACGCGCAGGCTGGCGTCGCCCAGCAGCAGCGGGTCGCCCACGCGCAGACCCAGCGCGTCGAGCAGCGAGGCATCCACCCAGACCTCGCCGGGCGCCGGGACGTCGCGCGTGGCCTGCCCGGGGGCGTCGGCGGCGGTGGTGGTCAGCAGGGTGCCGCGCAGCGGATAGCCCGGGGCGACGGCCTTGAGCGACACCAGCTTGCTCGCGCCGCCCTGGGCGTCGGTGGCGCGCGCCATGGTCGGAAAACCGTAGGTCATGGCACCCTGCAGTCCCAGCGTCGCGGCCTGCGCGGTGAAGGCGGCCGGCGTCGCGCTGTCGGTGACCAGCACGGCGTCCCCGCCCAGCAGCTGGCGGGCGTCGCGCTGCAGGCCGCCCTGGAGCCGGTCGGCGAAGAAGCCGACGGCGGTCAGCGCCGCCACGGCCAGCACCACGGCCACGATGAGCAGGCGCAGTTCGCCGGCGCGCAGGTCGCGCCACAACGTGCGCCAACCGAGACGGAGGGAGGGGTTCATCGCGCCCACGATAGCCGAGGGCCAAAGGGCCGGGCGGTTGCGGGTTGATCACAGGACAGGGATAAGAACCTGTCGCTAGACTGTTTCAAAATCTTTACGGCGGGCGTCCACGCCGTCTCGAAGGAGAACACCTTGCACCCACGACACCTTATTTCCGGCGCCACGGGCGCGACGCTGGCCGCGCTGGCGCTGGCCGCGTCGGCCGCCCTCGCGGGTTGCGACCGCAAGCCTTCGGCGCCGCCCGCGCCGTCGGCCGGTGGCACGTCCATGGGGCCGACCGCCGCCTCGGGCGGCGCGCCGACGGCGGGCTACCCGGCGGGCATCAAGGCGGCGCCGTCGGGCGACACGGTGGCCAAGTCCGGCACCCACGACGGTCCCGGCGAGGGCGCCACCGCCATCGGCGGAGTGACCCCGAGCGCCAACGTGACGCCGCCGCCCATCGGCAATTCGACCGTCCCGACCGGCGGCGACGGCCGCCCCGCCACGCCCGACGCCCCCAAGCCCTGAGGCCGCGCGGCCCGACCGGTCGCCCAGGCGTCCGGTCGGTCGCGCCATCGCGGGCACGATCCGTTCTTGTTTCCGTTTTCCGTTTTCCGTTTTCTCTCAGTCCAGTCCCGTTCGCTTGTTCCCCCACGAGAAGAATCACGATGAAGCACCACAACCCTTGTCCGGCGGAGGTGTCCCTATGGACATGAGTCGCCGCCAGTTCTTCCGCGTCAGCGGTGCCGGCCTGGTCGGCTCCAGCATCGCGGCGCTCGGCTTCTCGCCGGCCGCCGCGCTGGCCGAGACGCGCAACTTCAAGCTCGCCCGCACCACCGAGACGCGCAACACCTGCCCGTACTGCTCGGTCGGCTGCGGTCTGATCATGTACAGCCTGGGCGACAACGCGAAGAACGTCGTCCCGGCCATCCTGCACATCGAGGGCGACCCGGACCACCCGGTCAACCGCGGCACGCTGTGCCCCAAGGGCGCCGGCCTGCTCGACTTCGTGCACAGTCCCAACCGCCTGAAGTTCCCCGAGGTCCGCGAGGCGGGCAGCAACGAGTGGAAGCGCATCAGCTGGGACAGCGCGCTCGACCGCATCGCCAAGCTGCTCAAGGACGACCGCGACGCCAACTTCCAGCGCACCAGCGCCGACGGCAAGATCGTCAACCGCTGGACCACCTCCGGCATGCTGGCCGCGTCGGCCTCCTCCAACGAGACCGGCTACATCACGCACAAGGCATTCCGCTCGCTGGGGATGCTGGTCTTCGACAACCAGGCCCGCGTTTGACACGGACCGACGGTGGCCAGTCTGGCCCCGACGTTCGGCAGAGGCGCGATGACCAACCATTGGCAGGACATCCAGCATGCGGATGTCGTGCTCATCATGGGCGGCAACGCGGCGGAGGCGCATCCGTGCGGCTTCAAGTGGGTGATCGAGGCGAAGAAGCACAACAAGGCCCGCCTGGTGGTGGTCGACCCGCGCTTCACGCGCTCGGCGGCCATGGCGGACTACTACGCGCCCATCCGGGCGGGTTCGGACATCGCGTTCCTCTCGGGGGTGCTCAACTACCTGCTGAGCAACGACCGGATCCAGACCGAGTACGTGCGCCACTACACCAACGCGCCGTTCATCGTCGGGCCTGACTACAGGTTCGAGGACGGCCTCTTCAGCGGCTACGACGCGGACAACCGCAAGTACGACGCCAAGTCCTGGGGCTACGCGCTCGACGAGCAGGGCATGGCGCGCGTCGACATGACGATGCAGGACCCGCAGTGCGTGCTCCAGGTGATGAAGCGCCACTATTCGCGCTACACGCCCGAGATGGTGAGCCGCATCACCGGCACGCCGCAGGACAAGTTCCTCAAGGTCTGCGAACACATCGCCAGCACGTCCACGCCCGACCGCACCATGACGGTGATGTATGCGCTCGGCTGGACCCAGCACAGCCAGGGCTCGCAGATCATCCGCACCGGCGCGATCATGCAGCTGCTGCTGGGCAACATCGGCGTGATGGGCGGGGGCATGAACGCCCTGCGCGGCCACAGCAACATCCAGGGCCTGACCGACCTGGGACTGCTGTCGAACTCGCTGCCGGGCTACCTGTCGCTGGCGCGCGATGGCGAGCAGACGCTGCCGGACTACTACAAGACCCGCGCGCTCAAGCCGCTGCGTCCCAACCAGATGAGCTACTGGCAGAACTACCCCAAGTTCTTCGTCAGCCTGCAGAAGGCCTGGTGGGGCGACGCCGCGACGGCGGAGAACGAATGGGCCTTCCACTACCTGCCCAAGCTCGACAAGCTCTACGACGTGCTGCAGGCCTTCGAGCTGATGAACAAGGGCCTGATCAACGGCTACATCTGCCAGGGCTTCAACCCGGTCGCCTCGTTCCCCAACAAGCACAAGACGGTCGCCGGGCTGTCCAAGCTCAAGTTCCTGGTCACCATCGATCCGCTGGTGACCGAGACGAGCGAGTTCTGGAAGAACTACGGCGAGTACAACGACGTCAGGACGGCCGACATCCAGACCACCGTCTTCCGCCTGCCCTCGACCTGCTTCGCGGAGGAGGAAGGCTCGCTGACCAATTCCACGCGCTGGCTGCAGTGGCACTGGAAGGGCGCCGAGCCCCCGGGCGAGGCGATGGGCGACATCGAGATCGTGGCGGGCATCTTCAACCGCATCCGCGCGGCCTACGCCAAGGACGGCGGCGCCTTCCCCGATCCGATCGTCAACCTGAACTGGCCCTACAAGATCCCGCACGCGCCCTCCCCCCAGGAGCTGGCGATGGAATACAACGGCAAGGCGCTGGTCGACCTGATCGATCCGAAGGACCCGACCAAGGTGCTGGCCAGGGCCGGCGAGCAGTTGCCGGGCTTCGGGCTGCTGCGCGACGACGGCAGCACGTCGTCGGGCTGCTGGGTCTACTCGGGCGCCTGGACGCAGGCGGGCAACCAGATGGCGCGGCGCGACAACGCCGACCCCTACGGCGTCGGCCAGGCGCTGAACTGGTCGTGGGCCTGGCCGGCCAACCGGCGCGTGCTCTACAACGCCGCCTCGGTCGATCCGAAGACGGGGCAGCCGTGGATCGCCCGGCGCATGCTGGTGAAGTGGGACGGCACGAAGTGGATGGGCTCGGACATTCCCGACATCCGCCCGGACGCCAACCCGATGGAGGCCGACGCCGTGCGTCCGTTCATCTTCACGGCCGAAGGCGTGGCGCGCCTGTTCGCGCCCACCGGCATGGCCGAGGGGCCGCTGCCGGAGCACTACGAGCCGTTCGAGTCGCCCCTGGTGAACAACCCGATGCACCCGAACAACCCGGTGGCACGCGCCAACCCGGCCGCGCGGGTGTTCCAGGGCGACCTGGAGATGCTGGGCGTCCCCAAGGACTTCCCGTACGTCGCCACCAGCTACCGGCTCACCGAGCACTTCCACTATTGGACCAAGAACGTCCGCTCCAACGCCATCATCCAGCCGCAGCAGTTCGTCGAGATCGGCGTCGAGCTGGCGGAACTCAAGGGCATCACCAACGGCTCGCTGGTGAAGGTGAGCAGCAAGCGCGGCTACATGCGGGCGGTGGCGCTGGTCACGCGGCGCATCCAGGCGCTGCAGGTGCAGGGACAGACCGTGCACACGGTCGGGCTGCCCAACCACTGGGGCTTCATCGGCCTCACCAAGCCGGGCTTCCTGGTGAACACGCTGACGCCCGTCGTCGGCGATGCCAACACCCAGACGCCGGAATACAAGTCCTTCACGGTCAACATCGAAAAGGCCTGAGCCCATGTCGTCCCTTCAAACCCTCGACATCGCGGCGCGCTCGGCCACCACCGTGCAGCCGCCCGACGCCCGCCACCGCCCCCAGGTGCAGGAGGTCGCCAAGCTGATCGACGTGTCCGCCTGCATCGGCTGCAAGGCCTGCCAAGTGGCGTGCATGCAGTGGAACGACCTGCGCGACGAGGTCGGCGTCACCACCGGCACCTACAACAACCCCAACGACCTGACGCCGGACTCCTGGACGGTGATGCGCTTCGCGGAGGTCGAGCCCGAGCCCGGCCACCTCGAGTGGCTGATCCGCAAGGACGGCTGCATGCACTGCGAGGACCCGGGCTGCCTGAAGTCGTGCCCGGCGCCCGGCGCCATCGTCAAGTACAGCAACGGCATCGTCGACTTCATCAGCGAGCACTGCGTGGGCTGCGGCAACTGCGTGACGGGCTGCCCGTTCGACGTGCCGCGCATCAGCAAGACCGACAACCGCGCCTACAAGTGCTCGCTGTGCTCCGACCGCGTCACCGTGGGCCTGGAGCCGGCCTGCGTGAAGGCCTGCCCGACCGGCGCCATCCACTTCGGCACCAAGGAGGCCATGCACCAGTACGCCGACGAGCGCATCGTCGACCTCAAGGAGCGCGGCTTCAAGAACGCCGGTACCTACGACCCGGCCGGCGTCGGCGGCACGCACGTCATGTACGTGCTGCAGCACGCCGACCGCCCCGGCCTCTACAGCAACCTGCCCAAGGACCCGCACATCAGCCCGCTGGTGTCGCTCTGGAAGGGCGTGGCCAAGCCGCTGGCGGTGCTGGCGATGGTCGGCACGGTGGTGGGCAGCTTCTTCCACTACATGAAGGTCGGCCCGGTGGAGGCCAAGGAAGGCGCCAGCGACGAGGACGAGGACGGCCACGGCGTCAAGGCCGAGATCATCGAGGCGCCGCCGGCGCCGGGGGCGCCACCGCCCTCGTCCGTGCCGCCCGTGCGGACGGTGCACGATCCCGCCGCCCCGCCGCCCCGCGTCTGAACCAGGAGCCTCCGCGATGTCGACCGTCCGCTACCTGCGCCGCTACCGCGACGCCACGCGCATGAACCACTGGTACGTGGTGCTCATGTTCATCGCCGCCGCGCTCTCGGGCCTGGCGTTCTTCCATCCCTCGCTGTTCTTCTTCAGCGCCTTCTTCGGCGGCGGCCAGTGGACGCGCATCCTGCACCCCTTCTTCGGACTGGGCATGGTGGGGGGGTTCGCGTTCCTGTTCTTCACGATGTGGCGCGAGAACGTGCTCGACCGCGCCGACCGCGAATGGCTCGCGAAGGCGCCGGAGATGCTCAAGGGCAACAAGGAGGGCATGCCGGCCGTGGGCAAGTACAACGCCGGCCAGAAGCTGGTGTTCTGGGCCTTCGCGGTCAGCCTGCTGCTGCTGCTGGTGACCGGCTTCATGTTCTGGAGCCCGTGGTTCGTGCACTTCTTCCCGATCACGCTGCGGCGCGTCGCCGTGGTGGTGCATGCCGCCTCGGCCGTCGTGCTGGTGGTCTCGGTGATGACGCACATCTACGCTGCGATCTGGATCAAGGGCACCATGCGCGCCATGACGCGCGGCACCGTCACCGAGGGCTGGGCCAAGCTGAATCACCCGCTGTGGCACCGGAAGATGACGCGCGGCGAATAATTCCTCGATGACCCGCAACGACCACGACGCTTCCTCCCCCGCCGCCGCACCGCGACCGGCCTACACCACGCGCGTCCTCTCGGCCGAGGAGATCGCGCTGCAGGCCGGGCGGCAGATGCCCTTCCTGCGCCTGCCCCGGCGCGCGCTGGTGTTCTCCGACCGCGCGCTGCGGCTGCGCCAGCTCGCCCCCGCCCACGCCATGCGCGACTACCTGCTGTTCGTGGCCGAACTGGCCTCGGCCCAGCACCGCGTGCTGCAGGACCATCCGGACGTCGCCCTGCCCGACGGCGCGGCCTGCGCCGCCGCCGCCAAGGCGCTCAAGCCGCCCGTGCCGGCCTTCGGCTGGCCGCGCGACGCGCTCTGGCGCACCGGCCTGCGGCGCCTGCTCGGCCACGTGCGCGAGCGGCTGCCCGACGGCGCGGCGCGCGCGACCGTCGAGCGCATGATCGACAGCGAGGACGACTGGCTCGAGGACCAGGCCGACCGCCTGCTGCGGCGCCAGACGCTCGGCCTCGACCTGGCCACCGCGCCCCTGATCGGCGCCGGCCTGCAGGTGTACTGGACCCAGCTGGCGCTGCAGAGCGCCGACGTGCACGGCGAGCGCGTCTTCGGCCACACCGACCCCGCCACCGAGTGCCCGTGCTGCGGCAGCGCGCCGACGGCCTCGGTCACCCGCATCGGCGCGGACGACGCCGGCTTCCGCTACCTGCAGTGCGCCCTGTGCGCCACGCAGTGGCACTACGTGCGCGTCAAGTGCGCCCACTGCGAGAGCACCAAGGGCATCCACTACGAGGCGCTCGCGCCGGCGCACGACGGCCTGGAGGCGTCCGCCACCGGCGCGCGTCCCGGCGCCGTCAAGGCCGAGTGCTGCGACACCTGCGGCCACTACCTCAAGCAGGTGTCGATGGAGAAGGACCACGAGGTCGAGCCCGTGGCCGACGACCTCGCCAGCGTGGCGCTCGACCTGCTGGTGGCCGACGCCGGCTTCGCGCGCAGCGGGCACAACCTGATGCTGCTCTTCGGCGACGGCGGGGACGCCTGATGGGCGCGTCCGGCGGACCCGCGGTCCACGGTGCCCAGGCGCGGCCCCAGGACCTGCCCTCGGTCGACCGGCTGATGCGCGCGCCGGGCGTGCCCGAACTGCTCGCCGCCCACGGCCACACGCTGGTCGCCGGCGAGATCCGCGCCCTGCTCGACGCCTTGCGCGCCCGGGTCCTGGCCGGCGGGCTCGACCGCGCCGAAGTCGCCCCCGATGCGCTCGCCACCGCCCTGGCCGCGCGCGTCGACGCGCGGCTCGCGCCGCGCATGCGCACCGTGTTCAACCTCACCGGCACCGTCATCCACACCAACCTCGGGCGCGCCGTGCTGGCCGATGCCGCCCTGGAGCGGCTCATGGTGCTGATGGCGTCGCCCGCCAACCTCGAGTACGACCTCGCCACCGGCGGCCGGGGCGAGCGCGACGCGCTGGTCGAGGAGCTGCTGTGCACCCTCACCGGCGCCGAGGCCGCCACGGTGGTCAACAACAACGCCGCCGCCGTGCTGCTGACCATCGGCGCGCTGGCGCACGGGCGCGAGGCGATCGTCTCGCGCGGCGAACTGGTGGAGATCGGCGGCGCCTTCCGCATGCCCGACGTGATGGCCGCCGCCGGCGCGCGCCTGGTGGAGGTCGGCACCACCAACCGCACGCACCCGGCGGACTACGAACGCGCCATCGGCGCGGACACGGCGCTGGTGATGAAGGTGCACACCAGCAACTACGAGGTCCAGGGCTTCACCGCCGCCGTCGGCGAGGCCGTGCTCGCGCCCATCGCCCACGCGCGCGGCGTGCCGCTGGCCACCGACCTGGGCAGCGGCTCGCTGGTCGACCTGGCCCACCACGGCCTGCCGCGCGAACCCCTCCCGCAGGAGATGATCGCCGCAGGCTGCGACGTCGTCACCTTCTCCGGCGACAAGCTGATGGGTGGCCCCCAGGCCGGGCTGATCGTCGGCGGCAAGGCCGCCATCGAGCGCATCCGCACGTACCCGCTCAAGCGCGCGCTGCGCGTGAGCAAGCTGCCCCTGGCCGCGCTGGAGGCGACCCTGTCGCTCTACCTGCGGCCCGAACGCCTGACGCAGGACCTGCCGACGCTGCGCCTGCTCACGCGTCCGGTCGCGGCGATCCGCGCGACGGCCGAGGCGCTGCTCGCGCGGGTCGCCGCCGCCGTCGCGCCGCGCTTCACGGTCGCGGTGGTGGCGCTCCAGGGGCAGATCGGCTCGGGCTCGCTGCCGGTCGAGCGCCTGGCCTCGGCCGGACTGGCGCTGGCGCCGGCGGGCACGACGCGCAAGGGCCTCGGCGGCGCGCTCGACGCCCTGGCGACGGTGCTGCGCGGCCTGCCGCGCCCGGTGATCGGCCGCATCGCCGACGACCGCCTGCTGCTGGACCTGCGCTGCCTGGAGGACCACGACCGCGCCGCCTTCGCGGCCCAGCTCGACACGCTGCGCGAGCGGCTCGGCTGACGGCTGCGCCATGATCATCGGCACGGCCGGTCACATCGACCACGGCAAGACCACGCTGGTGCGCGCCCTCACCGGCGTCGACACCGACCGCCTGCCCGAGGAGAAGCGCCGCGGCATCACCATCGAACTCGGCTACGCCTACCTGCGCGCGGACGACGGCGCCACGCTGGGCTTCGTCGACGTGCCCGGCCACGAGCGCCTGCTGCACACCATGCTCGCCGGCGCCACCGGCATCGACCACGCCCTGCTGGTGGTGGCCGCCGACGACGGCGTGATGCCGCAGACGCGCGAGCACCTGGCCGTGATGGCGTTGCTGGGCCTGCCGCGCGGCAGCGTCGCGCTGACCAAGATCGATCGCGTCGACATCGCCGAGCGCCCGGCCCGGCTGGCGCGCGTGCGCGCCGAGATCGACGCCCTGCTGGCGTCGACGCCCCTGGCCGGCGCGCCGGTCTTCGCGCTGTCCGCGGCCACCGGCGAAGGGCTCGACGCCCTGCGCGCGCACCTGGGCGACGCGGCGCGCGCCGTGCGTTCGCAGGACGCGGCCACGGCCTTCCGCATGGCGGTCGACCGCGCCTTCACGCTGGCGGGCGTCGGCACGGTGGTGACCGGCTCGGCGGTGGCCGGCCGCGTCGCCGTGGGCGACGAGCTGGTGCTGATGCCCGGCGAGCGCCGGGTGCGGGTGCGCGGCATCCACGCGCAGAACGCACCGGCCGAGCAGGCCCACGCCGGCCAGCGCTGCGCCCTGGCGCTGGCCGGCGTGGCCCGCGACGAGGTCCGGCGCAGCCAGTGGGTCTGCGATGCGGGCGTCGCGCTGGCCACGTCGCGCATCGACGTCGAACTCGCGCTCTGGCCCGGCGAGTCGCGCGCGCTGCGCTCCGGCGCCCCCGTGCACGCGCACCTGGGCACGAGCGACGTCATGGCGTCGGTCGCGCTGCTCGACCGCGACGCCCTGGCGCCGGGCGAGACCGCGCTGGCCCAGCTGGTGCTGCGCGAGCCGGTGGGCGCCTGGCACGGCGATCGCGGCGTGTTGCGCGACGCCTCGGCCACGCGCACCGTCGCCGGCGTGCGCGTGCTCGACCCCTTCGCGCCGGTGCGCCATCGCCGCACGCCGCAGCGCCTGGCCCAGCTCGCGGCCTGGCGCTCCGACGACCGGGCCGCGCGCGTCGCCGCCCTGCTCGACGCCACGCCCGCCGGCCTGGACACCGCGCGACTCGCGCGCGCGCTCGGGCTGCGCGCCGACGCGGCGCTGCCGCTGCCTGACGACGCGGTGCGCCTGGAGCGCGCGGCCATCGCCGGCGCGCACGCCGGGGCCCTGCGGCGGCAGGTCGTCGAGCGGCTGGACGCGTTCCATCGCGCGACGCCCGACGAGGTCGGCCCCGACGCCCGTCGCCTGAAGCGCCTGGCCGCGCCCCGCGTGGACGACGCGCCGTGGCGCCATGCGATCGAGACCCTGCTGAGCGACGGCCGCATCGCGCGCAGCGGCCACTGGCTGCACCTGCCCGCCCACGCGGCGGTGCTCGGCGCCGTCGAGGAGCGCCTGGCGCAGAAGCTGCTGCCCGCGCTGGCCGAAGGCGGCTTCGATCCGGCCTGGGTGCGCGACCTGGCCCGGGACACCGGCGCCACCGAGCCCGTGGTGCGCCAGACGCTCGCTAGCCTGGCGCGACGCGGCCAGACCTTCCAGGTCGTCAAGGATCTCTACTACCCCGCGGGGACGATCGAGCGGCTCGCGGCGCTGGCGCGCGATTGCCTGCAGAATCCGGCCGGTCTGCAGGCCGCGAGTTTCCGCGATGCGACCGGGCTGGGCCGCAAGCGCGCGATCCAGCTGCTCGAGTTCTTCGACCGCATCGGCTACACGCGGCGCGTGAAGGACACGCACCTGCTGCGGCCCGACACGCTGCTCTTCGGTGGCTCGGGCGCCGCGGCCGGCGCAGACGAGCAACCCGTGCCATAGGTCCACGGGAGGGAAGCGTCCCCGGTGGGACGGCCGGGCTTCAAACCCGGTGGGTGGCGCCACGCGTCGCCGGGCGGGTTCGACTCCCTCTCCCTCCCGCCTTCCCGCGTACTCCTCCGCCCGCCCGCCGCCGCCTTCGTCCGGCCTCAGCGCCGGCCGGTCATGGCACCCACGCAGCCGGCGAAGGCATCGAGCGCGAACGGCTTGGTCAGCAGCTGGTCGTTCGGCGTGAGCAGGCCCTCGCCGACGACGGCGCTCTCCGCGTAGCCCGTCACGTAGAGTACCCGCAGGTCCGGCCGCAAGGGCCGCGCCGCCTCGATCATCTGACGCCCGTTCATGCCCCCCGGCAGGCCGATGTCGGTCACCACCAGGTCGATCGCGACGGGCGAGCGCAGGATGCGCAGCCCGGCGGCGCCGTGATCGGCCTCGCGCACGTCCAGGCCCTGCTCGCGCAGCACCTCGGCCATCAGCATCCGCATGGACGGCTCGTCCTCCACCAGCAGCACCGTGCCGGCGCGCTCGTTGGCCCCGTAGCTCGACCCGCGCGGGGGCTGCGGTGCCTCGCCCGGGCCGACGTGGCGCGGGAAGTACAGGGCGACGCAGGTGCCCCGGCCCGGCCGCGATTCGATGCGCGCCTGGCCGCCCGACTGCCGCGCGAAGCCGTAGACCATCGACAGCCCGAGCCCCGTGCCCTGGCCCATCGGCTTGGTGGTGAAGAAGGGTTCGAAGGCGCGCGTGCGCGTGTCCTCGGACATGCCCGCGCCGTCGTCGCTCACGCGCACCGACACGTAGGCGCCGGCGGGCAGGTCGCGCTCGCGGCCCGCGCCGTCGTCGAGGTCGTGGTTGGCCGTGGAGATGACGATGCGCCCGCCCCCGGGCATGGCGTCGCGCGAGTTGATGCACAGGTTGAGGATCGCGTTCTCCAGCTGGTGGGCGTCCAGCAGGGCCGACCACAGGCCCGGCGCGGGCGGCGTCTGGACCTCGATGGTCGGACCGACGGTGCGCTGCACGAGCTCGCGCATGTCGGCGACGCGCGCGTCGATGTCGACCGGGCGCGGGTCGAGCGGCTGGCGGCGCGAGAAGGCCAGCAGCCGGTGGGTGAGCGAGGCCGCGCGCGTCGCCGCGCCCCGCGCGGTGGCGATGTAGCGGTCCTGCGTCTCGGGCGTGAGCTGGCCGAGCGCCAGGCGCCGCTGCATCAGCTCCAGCGCGCCCATGATCCCCGCGAGCAGGTTGTTGAAGTCGTGCGCCAGCCCGCCGGTGAGCTGGCCGACGGCTTCCATCTTCTGCGACTGGCGCAGCTGCTCCTCGAGGTGGCGCCGCGACGCCTCCGCCGCGAGGCGGGCGGTGACGTCGCGTCCCACGGCGTTGAAGCCGCCGCCTTCGGGATTGGGCGAGAGCGACCAGTCGATGGTGCGCCACGAGCCGTCGGCGTGCCGCAGGCGGGTCGCGCGCCGGGTGGACCGGCCCTCGCGCCGCAGCACCCGCATGTTGGCGATCACGCCCTCCACGTCCTCGGGATGCACCAGCTCCAGGTAGGGCGTGGCCGCCAGGAAAGCCGGGTCGTGGCCCAGCGTGCGGCTCCACGACGGGCTGCGGCGGAAGATCGTGCCGTCGAAGTCCCCATGCACGAGCAGGTCGACGCTGGTCTCCCAGAGCCGGTCGCGCTCGCGCGTGCGGTCGTCGACCTGGTGCTCCAGCGACGTGGCCAGGCGGCGCAGGTCGAGCTCGGCGCGCCGGCGCTCGATGTTCAGCCGCGCGCGCTCGGCGACGTTGCGGATGAAACCCAGCTCCGAGGGCGTCCAGTGGCGCGCCCGCTCGGACAGCACGAAGAACATCGCGACATAGCGTCCGTTCTCCAGCACCGGCACGTTGACGGCGGCGCGCACCCCCAGCACCCGCCAGCCGGCCGGGGTGGCGGCCGTGCGCGGATCGCCCTCGATGTCGCCGACGACGAAGTCGTGGCCCCGGCGCAGCAGCCCGACGAAGTCGCCGTAGTCCGCCAGCCGGTGGCGCCCGACGACGCTGGCCGCGCCCGGGGCGCTCCAGCCGCGCGCGACCTCCAGCGTCTCGTCGTCGGCGAGCATGGTGCCGAAGCCGGTGATCGCGGCGTCGAGCGTCTCGCCCACCACCTGCGCGCACAGGCCGGCGATGGTGTCGGGATCGTCCAGGTCGCGCAGCCGGTCGTCGAGCCGGCCGACGACGTGGCGCAGGTCGGCGTCCTCCATGCCGCGCCGCGCGTCGGCCAGGCTCATCAGCATGCGCGAGCGCAGGGTGTGCGTGGTCAGGTCGCGCGCCCGGTGGAAGGCGCCGAAGACGACGCCGGCCGCGTCGCGCAGCGGCGTGTACGAGATCTCCCACTGCGGCACGCCCAGCTCCGGCTTGCCGAAGGCCTCCACCACCGTGAACGCTTCGCCGGCGAGCGCGCGCGCCATCAGGCCGCGCATGAGCCCGGCCTGCTCGCCGGTGAAGAGGTCGGGGAAGACGTCGCCCGGGTGCGTGCGGAACCCGTTGACGCGATGGAACTCGTCGTCGTGGGCCTGGTTGAAGGCGATCAGCCGGTAGCCGGTGTCGAAGACGCAGATCGGCTCGGGGTCGAGCTGCCCCACCAGTTGCCAGAGATCGAGGTCGTTGGATTCCATGAGACGGCGCGGCTCGCCGTCGACGCGTGTCGCGCGGCTGGTTTCGGAATCGGCGGATTCTGCCATCGCCAGGGCCGGGGACCCGGGCCGTCCGGCCCGGCCCTCAGGCGAGGACCCGCAGCCCCGGCGCGCCGGCCTCGACGCGGCCGATCACTGCGGCCTGCGCGAAGCCCTCGGCCCGGAAGATCGCCAGCACGTCGTCCAGCGCCTCGGCCGCGCAGCTCACGAGCAGCCCGCCGGAGGTCTGCGGGTCGGTGAGCAGGTCGAGCGCGGTGGCCGGCAGGTCGTCGGCCAGCGTCACCCCGGCGCCGTAGCCGTCCCAGTTGCGGCCCGACGCGCCGGTGACGAAACCCGCCGCCGCCAGCGCCTCGACCTCCTCGATCAGCGGCACCTTCGACCACTCGATCACGGCCGCGAGGCCCGCGCCGCGCGCCAGCTCCAGGGTGTGGCCGGCCAGGCCGAAGCCGGTGACGTCGGTCAGGGCGTGCACGCCCTCCAGGGCCGCCAGCGCGATGCCGGGCGTGTTCAGGCGCGTGGTGGTGTCGATCATCCGCCGGTAGCCGGCGTCCGAGAGCTGCTCCTGCTTGAGCGCGGCCGAGAGCACGCCCACGCCCAGGGGCTTGCCCAGCACCAGGACGTCGCCGGGCCGGGCGCCGGCGTTGCGGCGCACGCGGTCGGGATGCACCAGGCCGAGCGCGACCAGGCCGTAGATCGGCTCGACCGAGTCGATGGTGTGGCCGCCGGCGATCGGGATGCCGGCGGCGCGGCAGACGTCCTGGCCGCCGCGCACGATCTCCCCGATCACCGCCACCGGCAGCTGGGCCACCGGCATCGCCACCAGGGCCAGCGCTAGGATCGGCCGCCCGCCCATCGCGTAGACGTCGCTGATGGCGTTGGTGGCGGCGATGCGGCCGAACTCGTAGGGGTCGTCCACGATCGGCATGAAGAAGTCGGTGGTGGCGATCAGCGCCTGGGTGTCGTTCAGGCGGTAGACGGCGGCGTCGTCGGCGGTCTCGATGCCCACCATGAGTTCGGGCGGGATCAGGCCGCCGGCGCTGTTGCGCAGGATCTCCGAGAGCACGCCGGGCGCGATCTTGCAGCCGCAGCCGCCGCCGTGGGAGAGCGAGGTCAGGCGCGGGCCGCGCGGCGCCGGCGGCGCATCGGCGGCCGGAGCCCCCAGGGAGGAAGCGGACATCGGTGGGGTGGTCATGCAGAGGTCTCCAGCATTGCGGCCAGCAGGGCGCGCAGGGTCGCGCGCTCGCGGGCCGGGTCGAACAGGGGGGCGCGCAACGCGCATTGCGCCGCCAGGCGATCGAGTATCGCCCGGTCGTCGCGGCAGCTTTCGAGGAGGGCCGCGAGCCCGGCATCGTCGCCGGGTTCGAAGTAGCCGGCGTAGTCGGGGCCCAGCATGCCGACGTTGCCGGCGATGCGGCTGGCGAGCACCGGCGTGCCGCTGCGCACGGCCTCCATCACGACGTGGGCGCCGCCCTCCATCAGGCTCGGATGCACCAGCACGTGCGCGGCCTGGATGCGGCGGCGCGCCTCGGCATGCGGCCGGGCGCCGAGCCAGCGGTAGGCGGGCTGCGCGGCCTGCAGCGCCTGGGCCTCGCGCCCGAGCGCCGCGTCGAGCGCGGCGCCGACGTGGTCGAGCCGGATTTCCGGCCGCCCGGCCAGCCGGCGCGCGGCGGCGAAGTACGTCCCGGGCGACTTCTCCTCCCGCAGGTGCCCCACCATGACCGCGCGCAGGTGGCGCCGGGGCTTGGCCGCCGGCACGCGCGACGTCGTCGACTGGAAACAGGCGACGGCCTTGGCGCGGAAGGCCGGCGGCAGGTCCGCGACGGCGCGCTCGTGCAGCACCACCAGCCGGTCGGCCAGCCGCAGCGAACGCACGGCCACGGGGTCGTGGAGGATGTCGCGGTAGAGGTCGGTGCCGGTGAGCACCACGGCCGACGGCCGCCCCGGCGCCGCCTCGGCCCAGCGCGCGACCGAGTCGGCCGAACGCCGCGCGTGCAGGGCGATGAGGGCGTCCGCCGGCGTGCCGTCCCAGCGCGCCACGAGGTCGATCCGATAATTGCCGCCCAGCATCCGGGACCACCGCCGGGCCGTCTGCCAGTTGCCGTTGTTGGCATCGGCCAGGGCCGGCGTGACGATGCAGATCGAAGGGCGATTCATGAACGAGCTTATAGCCAAGGATGGCGATCCCGGGGCGCGTGGGGCCGCGGCCGCGGCGCAGGAGGGGCCCGCGGGCGGGCCCGGCGAGGCGATGAGGCACGCCGGGCCGGCCGCCATCGAGGCCGCGCTGGGCGCCGGGCGGGAGCGGCTGCTGGCGCTGTTCGAGGGATTCCGCGCCGCGCTCGGGCCCGGGGGCCTGCGCATCGCCCGGGACGCGGCGGTCAACCTGCCGCTGTGGGAACTCGGCCACATCGGCTGGTTCGAGGAGGTCTGGGTCTCGCGCAACACGGCCCGGCCGCAGGGCGTGGACGGCGATCCGCTGGCGCCTCGCACGGCGTCGCTGCTGCCCGGCGCCGATGCGTTCTACGACTCCTCGGCCGTGGCGCACGCCACCCGCTGGCACCTCGCGCTGCCCGACGTCGAGGCCACGCTGGCCTACCTGGATGCCGTGCGCGCGGCCACGCTGGGGCTGCTGCGCGCGAGCGCGCCGTCCGACCGCGCGCTCTACTTCTTCCGGCTGGCGCTGTTCCACGAATCGATGCACTGCGAGGCCTGGCATTTCATGGCCGACCGGCTGGGCATCGATCCGGGGCCGGGCGCGCAGGGCCGCGGTCCCCGGGCGCGGCCGACCGACGCCGGCGAACTGCGCGTGGCGGCGGGCCGCCACGTCCTGGGCACGACGGCGCCGGGGTTCGCGTTCGACAACGAACTCGGCGCCCACGCGGTCGACCTGGAAGCCTTCGCCATCGACCGCGCGCCGGTCGCCTGGGGGGCGTTCCTGCCCTTCGTCGAGGCCGGCGGCTACGCCGACGAGGCGGCCTGGACCCCGGCCGGACGCGACTGGCTGCGCCGCACCGGCACCGGGGCGCCGCTGAACCTGCGCCGCGGGACGCACGGCTGGGAGCAGCGGGTGTTCGGGCGCTGGACGCCGCTCGATGCGGCCGCGCCGGCCTGGCACCTGACCGTGCACGAGGCCGAGGCCTGGTGCCGCTGGGCCGGGCGCCGCCTGCCGACGGAGGCGCAATGGGAGGCCGCCGCCACCCAGGCGACGCGCGCCGGGGACTTCGCCTGGGGAGAGGTCTGGGAATGGACCGCCAGCGCGTTCGAGCCCTACCCGGGCTTCGCGCCGCATCCTTACCGCGACTACTCGCAGCCGTGGTTCGACGGCCGGCGCGTGCTGCGCGGCGCCTCCTTCGCGACCGCGCCGTGGCTGCGCCATCCGCGCTACCGCAACTTCTTCCCCGGGGAGCGCAGCGACGTCTTCGCGGGCCTGCGCAGCTGCGCGCGGCCATAGCCCCGGCGCCACGCCCGGTGCGGACCCGCTTCCTACAATGCGGCCTCCCCGCGCCCGCCGCGCGGTGCGACCGTCCTTCCACCGCCCCCTCCACGGCATTCTCCCGAGGCCTTCCCCGATGCTCCCCGTCTCATTCCGCTCGTCGCTCCTCCGCCGCCTGGGCGTGGCGTTCGCCCTGACCTTCACCGCCCTCGGCGCCCTGGCCCAGGGCGTGCTGCGCGTCTCGGCCATTCCCGACGAGGCGCCCACCGAACTGCAGCGCAAGTTCACGCCGCTGGGCGACTACCTGAAAAAGGCCACCGGCATGGACGTGCAGTTCACGCCCGTGACCGACTACGCCGCCGTGGTGGAGGGCCTGGCGACCAACAAGATCGACCTGGCCTGGCTCGGCGGCTTCACCTTCGTGCAGGCGCGCATCCGCACCCAGGGCGGCGCCGTGCCGATCGTCCAGCGCGCCGAGGACGAGGTCTTCACCAGCAAGTTCATCGTCCCCGTCGACAGCCCCGCCCGGACGCTGGCCGACCTCAAGGGCAAGACCTTCGCCTTCGGCGCGCCCTCGTCGACCTCGGGCAGCCTGATGCCGCGCTATTTCCTGCTGCAGGCCGGCATCGATCCCGAGAAGGACTTCAGGAGCGTGGCGTTTTCCGGCGCGCACGACGCCACGGTGGCCTTTGTCGCCGCCTCGCGCGCCGAGGCCGGGGTGCTCAACGCCTCGGTCTGGGACAAGCTGGTCGAGTCGAAGAACCCGAACGCCGCCAAGGTGCGCGTGCTGGCCACCACCCCGACCTACTACGACTACAACTGGACCGTGCGCCCCGGCATGGACCCGGCGCTGCAGAAGAAGCTGACCGATGCGTTCCTGAAGCTCGATCCGGCCGATCCGGCGCACCGGGACATCATGGCGCTGCAGCGCGCCAGCCGGTTCATCCCCACGAAGTCGTCCAACTACGACGGCATCGAGGCGGCCGCCCGGTCCGCCGGGCTGGTCAAGTAGGCGCGGCGCGGCCTCCCCCATGGGCTTCGGGCTCGACGCCGTCGGCGTGGTGCATCCCAACGGCCAGCGCGCGCTGGCCGCACTGTCGCTCGCGGCGGCGCCGGGCGAGCGCATCGCGGTGATCGGGCCGTCGGGCGCGGGCAAGACGACGCTGCTGCGGGTGCTGGGCACCGCGCTGCGGCCGGCCGAGGGCGCCGTGCGCGTGCTCGGCGAGGCGCCCTGGGGCCTGTCGGCCGGGACCCTGCGGGCGCTGCGCGGGCGCATCGGCACGGTGCACCAGTCGCCGCCGATCGCCCCGCGCCTGCGGGTGGTGACGGCGGTGCTGTCGGGCCGGCTGGGGCGCTGGTCCACGGCGCGCGCGCTGCGCTCGCTGGTCCATCCGTCGGACATCGAGGGCGCGCACGAGGTGCTCGCGCGGCTGGGGCTGGAGGACCGCCTGTTCGAGCGCTGCGACCGGCTCTCCGGCGGCCAGCTCCAGCGCGTGGGCGTGGCCCGCGCGCTCTACCAGCGGCCCGACCTGCTGCTGGCCGACGAGCCGGTCTCCGCCCTCGACCCGACGCTGGCCGACGCCACGCTCGGCGCCCTGGTCGCGCAGGCCGAGGCCACGGGCGCGACCCTGGTCGCCTCGCTGCACGCGGTCGACCTGGCCCTGCGCTGGTTCCCGCGCGTCGTCGGCCTGCGCGAGGGTGCCCTGGCCTTCGACCGCCCGACGGCGGAGGTCACCCCGGCGCTGCTGGAGGCGCTCTATGCGAGCGAGGGCGGGCCGGCCACGCAGGCGCCGCCCGGCGGCGCCGGCGCGGCGAGCATGGCGTCCTCCGGGGCCGCGTCCGCTCCGGTCCGGCGTCCGGCGCCGGTCTGCCGTTGAACGCCCCGTCCGTGTCCCTCGCGCGGCGCCCCGGGCGCGTGTCCCATGCCGATCCGCAGGCACGGCGCCGGCTGGCGGGCACGCTCGCCGCGCTGGCGATCGCCTGGCCGATGCTGGCGCTGTCGGAATTCCAGCCCTGGCGGCTCTTCGACCGCGACAGCCTGGCCGTGCTGGGCGGCTTCCTCGGCGGCTTCCTGCCGCCGGCGACGGCGCCGGATTTCCTGCGCCTGCTCGGACGCGCCACGCTGGAGACCCTGGCCATGGCCACCGCCGGCATCGCCCTGGCGTTCGTCATCGGCGCACCGCTCGCGTTCCTGGGCACGCGCGCGCTGTCGGTCTCGCGCATCGGGCCGGGTCCGGGACGGTGGCGCGGCGCGCTGCTGCGGCGGGCGGTGCGCCTGCTGCTGATGGGGCTGCGCGCCATCCCCGAGATCGTGTGGGCCCTGCTGTTCGTGCGCGCGCTCGGCCTGGGGCCGGCCGCCGGCGTGCTGGCGCTGGCCATCACCTACGGCGGCATGCTGGGCAAGGTGTACGCCGAGATCCTCGAATCCACCGACACCCGCCCGGCACGCGCGCTGCTGGAGGCCGGCGGCGGGCGGCTGGCGGCGCTGGGCTACGGGCTGCTGCCCAACACCGCACAGGAACTGGTGTCCTACACCGTCTACCGCTGGGAATGCGCGGTGCGCGCCTCGGTGGTGATGGGTTTCGTCGGCGCCGGCGGGCTGGGCCAGCTGATGGACCAGTCGATGAAGATGCTCAACGGCGGCGAGGCCAGCAGCATCCTGCTGGTGTTCCTGGCTCTGGTGCTGCTGGCCGATCTGCTGAGCAACGCCCTGCGCAGGATGCTGGCATGAACCCGCCTCCCCGCTCGCCCACGCTGGCCCGGCGTCCCGCGCCGTGCCTGCGCTGCCGGCTCGTGCCGGTGGCGGTGCTGGCGGCGGTGGTGGCCAGCTTCGTCTACCTGGACCTGGGCTTCGGCGCGCTGGCGTCGGCGGAATCGCTCGGCCACATGGGCCGCTTCGTCGCCGAATTCTTCCCGCCGGACCTGACGCCCGCGTTCCTGCGCAAGGTCGCAGCGGGCGCGCTGCAGACGCTGGCGGTGTCGGCGCTGGGCACCGTGCTGGCCGCCCTGGCCGGGGCGCTGCTGGCGCTGCCGGCCTCGGGCCGCGCCGGTCCGGTGGCGAGCGAGGCGTCGCGCTTCACGCTCAACGTGCTGCGCAGCGTGCCCGAACTGGTGTGGGCCGCCGTGATGGTGCTGGCCGCCGGCATCGGCCCCTTCGCCGGCGCACTGGCGCTGGCGCTGCACACCACCGGCGTGCTCGGCCGGCTGTTCGGCGAGACGCTGGAGAACGTGCCGCGCGAACCCGAGGCGGCGCTCGCCCTGTCGGGCGCCGGTCCGGTCGCGGCCTTCGCCTACGCCAGCCTGCCGATCGCGCTGCCGCAGTGGGTCGCCTACGCGCTCTATCGCTGGGAGATGAACATCCGCATGGCGGCGGTGCTGGGCTTCGTCGGCGGCGGCGGGCTCGGGCAGCTGCTGTACTTCCACCTGTCGATCTTCCAGCAGTCCCAGGCCATGACGGTGCTGATCGCCATGTTCGCGATCGTCGCCGCGGTGGACGCGGCCAGCGCCCGGTCGCGGCGCGGTCTCGGTCCGGCCTACGCCTGAGCCTCCGCTTCCCTTCCCTTTTCCCCGCATCGCCATGAACTCGCATCGCCAACCCGTCCAGGTCAAGGACATCGCCGGCTTCGACACCGTGATCGACGCCCGCAGCCCGGCCGAATTCGCGCTCGACCACATTCCCGGCGCCATCAACCTGCCGGTGCTCGACGACGCCGAGCGCGTCGTCGTGGGCACGCTCTACAAGCAGCAGGGCGCCTTCGAGGCCCGCCGCGTGGGCGGCGCGATGGTCGCGGCCAACCTCGCGCGCCATCTGCAGACCCGGCTGGCCGACCAGCCGATCAAGTGGCGACCGCTGGTCTACTGCTGGCGCGGCGGCCTGCGCAGCGGCTCCATGGTCGCCTGGCTGCGCCTGGTGGGCTGGGACGCGCAGCAGCTCGCCGGCGGCTACAAGGGCTTCCGTCACGACGTGATCGAGCGCATCGAGGCGCTGTCGCCCCGGCTCGACCTGCGCGTGCTGTGCGGCGCGACCGGCAGCGCCAAGACGCGCGTGCTGCAGGCCCTGGCCGCGCGCGGCGAACAGGTGCTCGACCTGGAGGATTTCGCGCGCCACAAGGGTTCGCTGCTGGGCAATCTGCCAGGCATCCCGCAGCCCGCGCAGAAGGCCTTCGAGACCCGCATCGCCACGGTGCTCGGCACGCTCGACCTCGCGCGCCCGCTCTACGTCGAGGGCGAGAGCGCGCGCATCGGCCGGTTGTCGGTCCCCATGCCGCTGGTGGCGCGCATGCGCGAGGCCGCCTGCATCGAGATCGCCGCCACGCCCGCCGCGCGGCTGGACTACCTGCTGCGCGACTACGCCTACCTGGGCGACGACCGCGCCGGCCTGGCCGAGAAGCTGGGCGCGCTCAAGGAACTGCAGGGCAAGGAGACGGTGACGCGCTGGCAGCAGTGGGCGCGCGAGGCCGAGCTGCCGCGCCTGTTCGCCGAACTGATGTCGCTGCACTACGACCCGCATTACGAGGCCTCGCAGTCTCGGCATTTCAAGGCCTGGACGCGGCGCCAGGTGGTGGCGGCCGGCGACCTGACGGACGCCGGCATCGACGCGGCGGCCGACGCGGTGCGGGCGCTGGCGGGGTCGCCGGACGCTCAGCCGCCCGGGGCGCCGGCGTCGGGCAGCCCGTCGGCGTAGAGCACCGCGCGCGGCGCCCGGCACAGGCCCCAGAAGCGCACCCCGCCGAGCTCGGCCATGCGCACCCCCATGGCCGTGGGCGCCGAGATGGTCGCCATGGCGGCGATGCCCAGCCGGGCGCACTTGCGCACCAGTTCGTGGCTGCCCCGGCTCGACATCACGACGAAGCCGGGCTCCCGCAGGCGATCCATCCGCGCGAGGCGGCCGAGCAGCTTGTCGAGCGCGTTGTGGCGCCCGACGTCCTCCAGCACGTCGACGAGCGCGCCGTCGAGCGTCGCCCAGCCGGCCGCGTGGATGGCACCGGCCCGGGCGTTGAGCGTCTGGCGCGCGGGCAACGCGGCGAAGGCGCGCAGCACCGTGGCGGCATCGACGCGGCCGATCCAGTCGCGCGGGGGCACGCGCTGCGGCGCGATGTCCAGCGCGGCGAAGCTCTCGACGCCGCAGATGCCGCAGCCGGTGCGCCCGGCGATGCTGCGGCGGCGGCCCTTCAGGCGCTCGAAGCTGCGGGTGGAGACCTCCAGGCGCACCTCGACGCCGGGAACGCCCTCGGGCAGGCCGGCATCGGCGGCGGACACCGCCCGGACCTCGACGCCACGGCAGTCATCGGCCGCGTCGAGGATGCCCTCGCTGAGCGCGAAGCCGAGCGCGAAGTCCTCCAGATCCTGCGGCGTGGCCATCATCACGGCATGCGAGATGCCGTTGAAGACCAGCGCGACGGGCACCTCGGCGGCCAGCACGTCCTCGCGCGCCGCGCCTTCGGACGGCACGCCGGGCTCGCCGTGCACCCGCACGGGCCGGTGCGCGAGCGGGGACGGGACGGGCGGATCGGTGTCGATGTCGATGTCGATGTCGGCGGTCATGGGCACGGGAGCGGAAGCGGAAGCGAGGTGGCCGACGGCGCGCGCGGCCGCGCGGTCCCGCCTCAGGTGTCCTTGCTGACCGTGATGGTGGGGAACTTCGCCGAGAAGTCCTTCGATTTCTCCGCGATGCCCACCGCCACGCGGCGCGCCACGTCCTTGTAGATGGCGGCGATCTCGCCGTCGGGCTCGGCCACCACGGTGGGCGTGCCGCTGTCGGCCTGCAGGCGGATGCCCATGGCCAGCGGCAAGGCGCCCAGGTAGTCCATCCTGTATTCCGCCGCCATCTTCTTGCCGCCCTCGGCGCCGAAGATGTGCTCGACGTGGCCGCAGTTCGTGCACACGTGCACCGCCATGTTCTCCACGATGCCCAGGATCGGCACGCCGACCTTCTCGAACATGCGGATGCCCTTCTTGGCGTCGAGCAGGGCGATGTCCTGCGGCGTGGTGACGATCACCGCGCCGGTCATGGGCACGCGCTGGCTGAGCGTGAGCTGGATGTCGCCGGTGCCCGGCGGCATGTCGACGATGAGGTAGTCCAGGTCCTTCCAGGCGGTCTGGCGCAGCAGCTGCTCCAGGGCCTGCGTGGCCATGGGACCGCGCCAGATCAGCGCCTGGTCGGCATCGACCAGGAAGCCGATCGACATCACCTGCACGCCGTGGGCCAGAAGCGGCTGCATGACCTTGCCGTCGGTGCTCTCGGGCTGGCCGGAGACGCCCATCATCATGGGCTGGCTCGGACCGTAGATGTCGGCGTCGAGCAGGCCGACGGTGGCGCCCTCGGCGGCCAGCGCCAGCGCCAGGTTGGCGGCGGTGGTGCTCTTGCCCACGCCGCCCTTGCCCGAGGCCACGGCGACGATGTTCTTCACGCCCGGCAGCAGCTGCACGCCGCGCTGCACGGCATGGCTGGCGACCTTGGTGGTGATGTTGACCGAGACGTTGCCCACGCCGGGCACGGCGCGCGCCGCGGCGACGAAGGCGCTGCGCAGGGCCGCGTGCCGGCTTTTCGCGGGATAGCCCATCTCGACGTCGAAGGCGACATCGCCTTCGTCGATCTGCACGTTCTTCACCGCGCGGGCGGCGACGAAGGACTTGGACGTGTGGGGATCGAGGACGGACGCGAGCGCCTCCAGAAGCGCCGCTTGCGTGACTGACATGTGTTCAAACTCCAGAGTGGCCGGTAGTCTAGTGCGCCACCCAAGTCCTTCGGGGACCACAGTCTTGGCGCGGATTCAGCCCGTCGCGCCCAGCCGCTCGCGGACGATGCCGGCCACGCACGCGCTGGCCGGCAGCAGCGTGTGGACGACCGGCAGGCGGACCGGATCGGTGGCCCAGTCGGCCGCCACCTCGGACAGCGCCACGACGCCATCGTTGACTTCCATGCCGAAGGGACTGCGCGGCCCGGTCCAGCCGCGCGTGCCGACCACGCTGGTGACCGGGACGGCCGGCCGGCCGATCGCCGCCATCCGTTCAGGCGAGGCCAGCATCTGCCCGCAGTCGCGCGTGAGCAGGCGGTACACCGGCTGGCCCCGCAGCCGCACGGCGAGCCGCGCCGCGCCGACCGGCGAGCCCAGCAGGAACAGGTGGCGTGGCCGCATGGCATCGCCCGGCAGTCGCGCGATGGCCGCGCGCAGCAGCACGCCGCCGAGCGAATGGCCGATCGCGACGTGGTCGCCCTCCGCACCCAGCACGGCCAGCCGCGAGGCCAGCCGTTCGACGATGGCGTCGGCGTCCTCCAGGCTCGTCATGTAGCCGAAGGTGGCGGTGCGAAAACCCGCGCGGCGCAGCGTCGCCAGCAGCGGCCAGCCCGAGAGGGGGCTGCGCCCCATGCCGTGGACGAAGAGGATCCGCATGCGTCGGTGTCGTTCGCGAAACCGGCCGGCCGCCTCAGGCCGACGCGATCCCGAGTTCGTCGCACACGCGCGCCAGCAGGGTGCGCAGGGCCGCAACCTCGGCCTCCAGCCTCGCCACGTTCGACTTCAGCGCCGCGACCTCGCCCTGCGTCACGTCCGCGCCGCCCTGGCCGCCGCCGGCGTCGGCGCCGCGCGCGGGCGCGAAGTCCTCCGGCGGCGCGCCGGACAGCAGCTGCGCCCAGCGCCCCTCGCGCGCGCCGGGCAGCCGCGCGAGCTTGGCCACCAGCGCGCCGGCCGGCCGCTCGGCCATCTCGTCGAGGAAGCCCTCGACCGAGGAGATGTCGGCGAAGTTGTGCATGCGGTCGCAGGCGATGCGCAGTTCGCCCGCCGTCTGCGGCCCGCGCAGCATCAGCACGGCCAGCAGGATGGTCGACTGCGAGGGCAGCTTCAGCACCCGGTCGAGGTTGTGGGAGTAGCGGAAGGTGCGCCCGCCGCTGGTCTCGCCGACCAGGCTGCGGCCTTTGAGGCTGTCGAGCGCGTCCTGCGCCTGGGCGTCGGAGACCTCCAGCACCGGGTTGCGGCTGGTCTTCTGGTTGCAGCCGGAGACCAGCGCGTTGAGCGTGAGCGGGTAGCTGTCGGGCACGGTGCGCTGCTTCTCGATCAGCACGCCGAGCACGCGCGTCTCCAGCAGTGACAGCGTCGCCAGGGGAGAACCCATGGCGGTGTGGATGACGGGGGGCGAAAGCATGTCGTCCATCGATGCGCGCGCCTCAGCCGTTCGCGATGCGGGCCACCAGCGCGCGCGTGAACTCGGCCGTGGTGGCCTTGCCGCGCAGGTCGCCCGTGCGCACCTGGTCGAGGTTGAGCGTCTGGTCGATGGCGCGGCGCAGGCGCGTGGCCAGCGCCGGCAGGCGCACGTGGTCGAGCATCATGGCCGCGGCCAGCAGCAGCGCCGTCGGGTTGGCGACGCCCTTGCCGGCGATGTCGGGCGCCGAGCCGTGGACGGCCTCGAAGATCGCCGCGTCGGCGCCGATGTTGGCGCCCGGCGCCATGCCCAGGCCCCCGACCAGCCCGGCCACCAGGTCGGAGAGGATGTCGCCGAACAGGTTGGTGGTGACCAGCATGTCGAACTGCCACGGGTCGAGCACCAGCTTCATCGCGCAGGCGTCCACGATGATGGTGTCGAGCTCGAACCGGCCCTTGTACTTCTCCTCGTAAAGCCGCAGCCCGGTCTCCAGGAAGAGGCCGGTCAGCACCTTCATGATGTTGGCCTTGTGGACCAGCGTGACCTTCTTCCGGCCGGTGGCGATGGCGGTCTCGAAGGCGTACTCCAGCAGGCGGTGGCAGCCCTGGCGGGTGTTGATGCCGGTGGCCATGCCCACGGCGTGCGGGTCGTCGTCGATGCGCACGTAGTGCTCGTGGCCGATGTAGAGGCCCTCCAGGTTCTCGCGCACCACCATCAGGTCGATGTCGTCGAAGCGCCCGCCGGGGATGATGGTCAGCGCCGGGCGCAGGTTGGCGTAGAGCTGGAATTCCTCGCGCAGCCGCACGTTCGACGAGCGGTAGCCGCCGCCCGAGGGCGTCTCCAGCGGACCCTTCAGCGCCAGCCGGGTGCGCCGGATGCTCTCGAGCGTGGCCGCGGGCAGCGGGTCGCCGGCGGCCTGCACGCCGCCCAGGCCGGCGATCTGGCGGTCCCAGGCGAAGGGCGCGCCCAGGGCGTCGAGCGCGGCGAGCGTCGCATCGACGATCTCCGGGCCGATGCCGTCGCCGGGGATGAGGGTGGCGGGAATGGGGGTGGTCATGGCGGCACGCTCGCTTCCGTGGAGTCTGAAGGCCTTCATCCTAGCCTCGGGCGGCCCCCACTTAAAATGCCCGATCCGCCCGGGCGTCGCCACGGCCCCGGCGTCCCGCCTCTCCAAGCCGTTCGTCCCCTCCCCCCAGAAAGCGCCCTCCCGATGTCCCCGCGCAAGCTCTTCGTCACCACCGCCCTGCCCTACGCCAACGGTAAGTTCCACATCGGCCACATCATGGAATACATCCAGGCCGACATCTGGGTGCGGTTCCAGCGCATGAACGGGGCCGAGGTCGACTTCGTCTGCGCCGACGACGCCCACGGCGCGGCCATCACCATCGCGGCGGACAAGGCCGGCGTCACGCCGCAGGCCTTCGTCGCGGAGATCGCCGCCGGGCGCAAGCCCTACCTCGACGGTTTCCACATCGCCTTCGACAACTGGCACTCCACCGACGCGCCGGAGAACCACGAACTCGCCCGGGACATCTACCGCGACCTGCGCGACACCGCCGGCCTGATCGAGACGCGCAGCGTCGAGCAGTTCTACGACCCCGAGAAGGGCATGTTCCTGGCCGACCGCTTCATCAAGGGCGAATGCCCCAACTGTCACGCCAGGGACCAGTACGGCGACAACTGCGAGGTCTGCGGCGCGGTCTACGCGCCCACCGAGCTGATCGCGCCCTACTCCGCGCTCTCGGGCGCCAAGCCGGAACTGCGCAGCTCCGAGCACTTCTTCTTCCGGCTCTCCGATCCGCGCTGCGAGGCCTTCCTGAAGCAGTGGACCGCCGCGGCCGGCCACGTCCAGCCCGAGGTGCAGAACAAGATCCGCGAATGGCTCTACCGGGAGGAGCCGACCGACGCGCCGGCCGACACGCCGGCCGGGGACGGCGCCGCGAAGCCCGCGCGCGCCGGCCTGGGCGACTGGGACATCAGTCGCGACGCGCCCTACTTCGGCATCGAGATCCCGGACGCGCCGGGCAAGTACTTCTACGTCTGGCTCGACGCCCCGGTGGGCTACCTGGCCTCGCTGAAGAACCTGCTGGACCGCCGCCGCGCCCAGGCCCTCGAGGCCGGCGGCGACGCCGTCACCTATGCCGACTACATGGCCGACCCGGCGCTGGAGCAGGTGCACTTCATCGGCAAGGACATCATCACCTTCCACACCCTGTTCTGGCCGGCGATGCTGCACTTCAGCGGCCGCAAGGCGCCCGATGCCGTGTACGTGCACGGCCACCTCACCGTCGGCGGCGAGAAGATGAGCAAGAGCCGCGGCACCGGCATCGACCCGCTGCGCTACCTCTCGGTCGGGCTCGACCCCGGGCACCTGCGCTACTACCTCGCGGCCAAGCTCAACGGGCGCAACGAGGACATCGACTTCAACCCCGAGGACTTCATCGCCCGCGTGAACAGCGACCTGGTGGGCAAGTACATCAACATCGCCAGCCGCGCGGCCGGTTTCACCGCCAAGCGCTTCGGCGGCCGGCTGGGCGAGGTGTCGGCCGACGGCGCGGCGCTGCTGCAGGCCCTGCGGGAGGCCGGGGCCGGGCTGCGCACGCTGCAGGACGCGCGCGACACCGCGCGCGCCATGCGCGACACCATGGCGCTGGCCGACCGCGTGAACGAGTACGTCGATGTCAACAAGCCCTGGGAACTGGCCAAGCAGGACGGCGCCGAGGCCCGCCTGCACGACGTCTGCACGACCTGCATCCAGGCCTTCCGCCTGCTCACGATCTACCTCAAGCCGGTGCTGCCGGCGCTGGCCGCCGACGTCGAGCGCTTCCTGAACATCGCGCCGCTGCGCTGGCAGGACGCCGACGCGCTGCTGCCGCCGGGCCACGTCATCGCCGACTACCGCCACCTGACGCAGCGCGTCGATCCCAAACGCGTCGACGCCCTGTTCGAGTCCGACGCGCCGAAGGCCGAGGCGCCGGCGGCGGGTGGCGCGACGGCGGCGACCGCCGTGGCGCCCGTCGACGGCGACGCCCCCCGGCCCGGCGGCGAGGCGATCGCGCCGGTCATCGGCATCGACGATTTCGCGAAGATCGACCTGCGCATCGCCCGCATCGTGGCCTGCGAGGCCGTCGAGGGCTCGACCAAGCTGCTGCGCCTGACGCTCGACGTCGGCGAGGGCCGCACGCGCAACGTCTTCAGCGGCATCGCCTCGGCCTACGCGCCCGGGCAGCTGGTGGGCAAGCTCACGGTGATGGTCGCCAACCTGGCGCCGCGCAAGATGAAGTTCGGCGTCAGCGAGGGCATGGTGCTGGCCGCCAGCCATGCCGACGAGAAGGCCACCCCCGGCATCCACGTGCTCGAACCCTGGGCCGGCGCGGTGCCCGGCATGCGGGTGCGCTGAGCATCGGCGCCATGGCTTCGCCCCTCGAGGACACCCCTGGGCGCCGGCGCCTCGCCGGCCCCGCCCTGGCCGTCTGCGCCGCCATCGCGCTGTCGGGCCTGGGCGGCTGCGCCGTGATCGGCGTGGCCGGCGCCGCCGTCTCGGTGGCGGGCACGGCGGTGGGCGTCGGCGCTTCGGTGGTCGGGCTGGCGGCCGACGCGGCGGTCGGCACCGTGCGCCTGGGCGGCAAGGCGATCGGCGCGGCGGCCGACGCCGTCCTGCCCGATCCAGCGCCCTGACGTCCGCACCCTGTGAACTGGGGCACACGGCGTGCCCAACGTGATCGTTTTGTTTACAAAACGTCCAATACTTCCATAGTTTTTGTAAGACTTTGCCCTACGATCACGGCCTTGCTGGTCTTGTTCTGAATACTTAGGTATTCTTTTTGGGGTAAAGATGATGTCAGGAAGCCATCGGGGCGCGTCGCCGGACGACGTCGACCCCGGCCCACCTCGGTTGCGGGCCTTCGGTGCGCCCGGCCGGGCCGGCATCGCCGCCGCCGCGCTGTTGCTCGCCCTGCTGACCGGCGTGGTCCTGGCCCTGGGCAACGCGGCGCTGCCGGGATCGAAGGCGACGGCGGCGACGCCGGCCCCGAGTTTCTACGACCATCTCCAGGGCATGCAGCTGGTCGACCAGGACGGCAAGGCCTTCCGGCCCGCCGGACTGGCCGGCCGGATCGTCCTGCTCAACTTCGTCTTCACCGGCTGCGCCACCACCTGCCCGACCCAGACGCGCGAACTCGCCGCCGTGCAGCAGTCGCTGCCCGCGTCGGTGCGCCGCGACGTGCGCTTCGTGTCGATCTCGGTCGATCCGCTGGGCGACACGCCCGCCCTGCTGCGCGCCTACGGACGCAGCGCCGGCGCGGATTTCTCTTCGTGGACCTTCGCCACCGGGCGCCCGCAGGACATCGAGCGGCTGGGCGAGCGGCTGCGGCTGTTCCGCGACGCCGCCTCGCCGCCGCGCCCCCAGGACCATGCCACGGGCCTGTGGCTGGTCGACGGCGCGGGCCGGCTGATGCAGCGCTACGGCGGCGTCGACACCGCGCGGCTGGCCGGCGAGCTGACGCGGTTGCGCGACATGGCCGACCCCGCCCGCCGGACGCCCTAGCCGGACGCCCCGTCCGCGGGCGGCCGCCCACGCGCCACCCTGTCTGTGCCGCGATCTCCCGCGATCTCCCGCGATTTCCGATCCCCGCTCCCGCGCGCACCGCGCCGCGTGGCTTCGCCGTGCCCGCCCGGGGCCGATGTCGCCGACCCCAGAACCGAAGAAGAACCACCATGTCGCACCCGCCCCAAGCCTCCGCTGCCGCGCCTCCGTCACGCATCGCCCTGCGCCCGGGGCGCCCGGGGCGCCCGGTGCCCCGTCCCTGGCCACGCCGCGCGCTGGCCCTGCTGGTCGCGGCGGGCCTGTCAGCCTGTGGCGGCGACGGCGACAACGCCGCGGCGACGGGCGCGTCCCCGGTGGCGAGCGGCACGGTCGCGGCCGTCGCGCAGCAGCGCGCGCCGGCGCTCAAGCCGTCGAGCTGGGTCACGGTGCCGGCGGTGGCCGATCCGACGCTGCAGAACCTGGCCATCCCGGCGAGCGCGCCCACGCAGGGCCTGTGGTCGGGCGTGCAGAACTGGCCGCTCAACGCGCTGCACGCCGCCGTGCTGCCCAACGGCCGCGTCCTGAGCTATGGCTCCACGCCCGACGGCGCGGGGCAGAACGGCCGCTACTTCGACGTCTGGGACCCGACGCTGGGTTTCGGCGACAACGCCCATCGCACCACCTACCGCGACGGCCAGCAGGACAGCTTCTGTTCCGCCGCCGCCTACCTGGGCGACGGTCGGCTGATGATCTCCGGCGGCAACGGCGCCGTCACGACCACGCTCTACACGCCCGCCACCGACGGCGTGACGACCTCCGCCGCCAACCTGGCCGACGAGCGCTGGTACGCCACGATGCTCAACCTGCCCGACGGCCGCCCGGTGGTGCTCGGAGGCATGAACCCCTATGCCGAGGGCATGCAGGACAACCCGGCCCAGTCGGTCGCCCAGGGTCTGGCGTCGATGACGCCGGAAGTGTTGGAGAACGGCGCTTGGCGTTCCCTGTTCGGCGCCTACAGCCGGGACGCCTTCGGCCCGGACTACCTGCGCGCCTCCTACCCGCGCGCCTGGGTGGCGCCGGACGGCCGCGTCTTCGGCGTCTCGGCCGAGACCATGTGGTACCTCGACCCCGCCGGCAACGGCACGCTGTCGGTGGCCGGCCGCTTCAAGGAGGCGCCCAACGCGACCACGCGGCCCAACGTCGGCGCGACCAACACCGCCGTCATGTACGCGCCGGGCCGCATCCTGGTGGTCGGCGGCAACGGCTCGTTCAACGGCGACGGCCTGCCCGCGAGCGCCGGGGCGACGATGATCGACATCAGCGGCGGCGCGCCCCGGCTCGCGGAACAGCCGGCGATGAAGACCGCGCGCCGCTTCCCCAACGCGATCGTGCTGCCGACCGGCCGCGTGCTGATCACCGGCGGCACGCGGCAGGGCAACGAGAACGGCGTCAACGCGGTCTATGCCGCCGAGACCTGGGACCCGGCCTCGGGCACCTGGAGCACCGGAGCGAACGCGGCCATCTTTCGCGGCTACCACTCCTTCAGCGTGCTGATGCCCAACGGCACGGTGCTCTCCACCGGCGGCGGCGCCCCCGGCCCGGTGACCAACCGCAACGCCGAGGCCTATTACCCGCCCTACCTGTTCCGCACGGTCAACGGCGCCGCGCAGCTCGCGCCGCGCCCGGTCATGGCGGCCCTGAGCGGGCTGACCTACGCCAACGGCGACGCCCTGCAGGTCGACATGGCCGGCGCCGGCGCCATCGCGCAGATGGTGCTGGTGGGCCTGAGCGCCGGCACGCACTCGTTCAACCCGGGCCAGCGCCGCATCCCGCTCGCGTTCTCCCAGGACACCTACCGCCTGACCACCACCGTGCCCGACAGGAACACCGTGCCGCCGGGCTACTACCAGCTGGTGGCGATCGACGCGGCGGGCGTGCCCTCGCGCGGCACCATCGTCGCCATCGGCGCCAACACCAGCGCACCGCCGGTGGCCACCACGCCCTACAACCCGCCGGACCTGTCGGCCACCGTCAACGCACCGGTCATCGTGGCCGGCGGCACGGCCAGCTATGGCGTCTCGGCGGTCGCCGGCACCACCTACAGCTGGGACTTCGGCGACGGCTCCGCCGCCACCGCCTTCGCCACGGCCGCCACCGCCACCCACGTCTACGCCCAGCCGGGGGTCTACGCCGTCGTGCTGACGGCCCGGGCGGCCGACGGCTCGCTGGGGCGCCGCAGCTTCGTCCAGGCCGTGGGCGCGACGCCGACGGCGCGCAGGCCCAACGCATCGGGCGCCACGGCGCTGGAGGCCCGCGCCAACGCCTCGGCGCGCCTGTGGATCGCCAACCCGGACAACGACTCGGTCGCCGTCGTCGACACCGCCACCAACGCCCGCGTGGCGGAGATCGCCGTGGGCGCCTCGCCGCGCAGCGTCGCGGTGGCGCCGGACGGCCGCGTCTGGGTCGTCAACAAGGCCTCGGCGAGCATCAGCATCGTCAACCCGGCCACGCTGGCGGTCGTGCAGACCGTGGCTCTGGCGCGTGCCTCGCAGCCGCACGGGCTGGTCTTCGCGCCCGGCGGCGGTGCCGCCTTCGTGGTGCTGGAGGCGCTCGGCCAGCTCCAGCGGCTCGACGCCGCCAGCGGCGCCGTGCAGGCGACCGCGGCCGTCGGCGCCAATCCCCGCCACCTGTCGATCGGCGCCGACGCGGCGACCGTGCTGGTCTCGCGCTTCGTCACCGCGCCGCTCGCGGGCGAAGGCACGGCGACGGTCAACACCGCCCTCGGCGGCGCCGAGGTGCTGGCGATCGACGCGTCGACGCTGGCGGTGACCCGCACCGTCGTGCTGCGCCACAGCGACAAGACCGACACCGAGATCCAGGGCGCCGGCCTCCCCAACTACCTGGGCGCGGCCACGATCTCGCCGGACGGCAGGTCGGCGTGGGTGCCCTCCAAGCAGGACAACGTCAAGCGCGGCACCCTGCGCAGCGGCCAGGGCCTGGACTTCCAGAACACCGTGCGCGCCATCTCCTCGCGCATCGAGCTGGCCACGCTCGCGGAGGATTACGCCCGGCGCGTGGACCACGACAACGCGAGCCTCGGCTCGGCGGCGGCCTTCCACCCGTCGGGGGCCTACCTCTTCGTGGCGCTGGAGACCAGCCGCCAGGTGGCGGTGGTGGACGCGGCCGGCGGTCGCGAGCTGTTCAGGGCCGACGTGGGTCGCGCGCCGCAGGCCCTGTCGGTGTCGGCGGACGGCCGGACGCTGTACGTGCAGAACTTCATGGACCGCAGCGTGAGCGTGCTGGACCTCGCCCCGCTGGCGGTCAACGGCGAACTGCGCCTGCCACCGATCGCCACCACCACGACGGTGGCCGCCGAGCGGCTCGCCGCGCAGGTGCTCGCGGGCAAGCAGCTGTTCTACGACGCGCGCGACCCGCGCCTGGCGCGCGACAGCTACATGAGCTGCGCGAGCTGCCACAGCGACGCGGGCCACGACGGGCGCACCTGGGACTTCACGGGCTTCGGCGAGGGCCTGCGCAACACCATCGCGCTCAAGGGCCGCGCGGGCGTGGGCCACGGCTTCACCCACTGGAGCGCCAACGGCGACGAGGTCCAGGACTTCGAGAAGCAGATCCGCGACTTCGCGGGCGGCACCGGCCTGATGACGGACGCCCAGTTCGCCACCGGCACCCGCGCCCAGCCGCTGGGCGACCGCAAGGCCGGCGTGAGCACCGACCTCGACGCGCTGGCGGCCTACCTCGGCTCGCTCGACGCCTTCGCGCCCAGTCCGCTGCGCAACGCCGACGCCTCGCTGACCACGCCCGCGCAGGCGGGCAAGGCGGTCTTCGCGGCGGCCAACTGCGCGAGCTGCCACGCCGGGGCGCCCTTCACGCTCAGCGCCGACGCCAGCGCGCTGCGCAACGTCGGCACCCTGCGCACGAGCAGCGGCCAGCGCCTGGGCGCCAACCTCGCGGGCATCGACGTGCCCACGCTGCGCGACGTGTGGGCCACCGCCCCCTACCTGCACGACGGCAGCGCGCCGACGCTCGCGGCGGCCGTGCAGGCCCACGCGGGCACCAACCTGGGCGCGGGCGATCTGACCAGCCTGGTGGCGTACCTGCAGCAGATCGGCGGCGAGGAGACGGCCGCGCCCACCGCCGGCGGCACGGGCGGCGGCACGGGCAGCACCGGCGGCACGGGTGGCACGGGTGGCGGTACGGGCGGCACCGGGGGCACGACCGCCCCGGCCGCCGTGCCGCCGTCCACGGCCACGGCCTGCGCCGCCGAGGGCGGGACGTGCGCGCTGCCCGCGGGCGCCACCGCCACCGTCTGGTACGGCGCCAACGCCCAGTGGGCGGTCAGGACCGCCGTCGCCGGCACCATCGCCTGCACCAACGCCGTCTTCGGCGATCCGGCACCCGGCACGGTCAAGGGCTGCCGCTACGCGCTCGACGCGACGGTGAAGGCGACGACCAACCTGGCGCCGTCGGCCACGCTGGCGACCTCCTACGTCTCGCCCTGGGAGAGCCTGGCGGCGATGGCCAACACGGTCGCGCCGGCCAACTCGGCCGACCGCACCGGCGGCGCCTACGGCAACTGGCAGGGCGAGGCCAACTATGGACGCACCGACTGGGTCAGCTTCACCTGGACCACCCCCAAGGCGCTGAGCGCGCTGGAGGTCTACTGGTGGAACGACGGCGCGGGCATCGGCACGCCGACGGCCGCCAGCGTCGAGTACTGGAGCGGCACCGCCTGGCTGCCCCTGGGTGCCGTGGGCACCGCGCTCGACACCTTCAACCGCGCGACGCTGGGCGTGACGACCACCCGGCTGCGCGTGGCCATGAGGAGCGCCCGGGCCACCGGCATCCTGGAGGCGCGCGTGCTCGGCGCCGAGGCACCGGCACCGACCAACATCGCCGCGACGGCCACGCTGGCGACCTCCTACGTCTCGCCCTGGGAGAGCCTGGCGGCGGTGACCGACGCGCTCGTGCCGGCCAACTCGGCCGACCGCACCGGCGGCGCCTACGGCAACTGGCAGGGCGAGGCGCTCTACAACCGCACCGACTGGGTCAGCTTCACCTGGACCGCGCCCAAGTCGCTGAGCGCGCTGGAGGTCTACTGGTGGAACGACGGCGCGGGCATCGCCACGCCGACGGCGGCGACGGCGGAGTTCTGGGACGGCAAGGCCTGGCAGCCACTGCCGGCCCCGGGCATGGCGCTCAACGCCTTCAACCGCGTCGATTTCCAGGTCACCGCCACCGCCGTTCGCGTGGCCATGAAGAGCGCCAGGGCCACCGGCATCCTGGAGGCGCGCATCCTGGGCGGCGACGCGCCGCGATGACGCATCGGGCGCGACCGCGCCTCAGTTCGGCTCGGCGGCGCGGTCGGGGGACGATCCGCTGCGCACCACGCGCTGGTCGCGGTCGAGCACGACGGTGAAGACCATCGGCGTGTTCGGCGGCTGCACCCATCGCCATTCCCATTCGCTCTCGCGCTTGAGCGCGTAGGGCATGACCCTCGCGGGCTTGCCCAGCAGCTTGCGCACGTCCTCCATCGCCATGCCGGGGCGCACGCGGGCGAAGTTCTCGGGCGTGAGCACCTGGCGCAGCGCGCTCATGCGGCCGTCCGCGCCGATGGTGATCATGTAGTTCTTCTGGCCCTGCGGCTGGCGGTTGTATTCGAGCACCCGGCCGCCCGGCACGCCCGGGGCGTCCCAGACGTTCTCGGGCTGGCCGAAGCGCGTGCGCACGTCCGCCTCGGTGGAGACGCCCTCCTCGAGCTGTTCGATGCGCTGCGGATCGCACCCCGACAGCGTCAGCACGGCCGACCCCGCCACCGCCAGTGCCGCCAGCGAAGTCGCCAGCCGGTTCCCACCGAAGCGTGTTGACATGCCGTCCCCCGTAAAATCGATGCAAAGGGTTTCAGTCTATGTCCATCTTCAATCGTCCCCACTACACCTCCGAGTTCACGCAGTTCATCGACGAACTCAAGCAGAAGCGGCCGCACCTCGAGGCCGACCAGCGTACCGGCCGCGCGCTGCTGTGGGACAAACAGCCCGTCGACCTCGGCGTCCTGAAGGACGACCTGGACGCGAAGGTGCCCCAGCAGCCCTACGTCTACCAGACGCAGGCGAAGTAGGCCGGTGCACGCCTTGCCGGCCGTCGCGCCGGACGGCGCGGACCTCTCTTCTTCCCTCCGAGCCGCCCCGCACGAGGACATCGATCCGATCGCGCTGGCGCGCCTCTACGGCGAGCCGCTCTTCTCGCTGCCCAACGACCTCTACATCCCGCCCGAGGCGCTGCAGGTCTTCCTCGACGCCTTCGAAGGCCCGCTGGACCTGCTGCTCTACCTGATCCGCAAGCAGAACTTCAACATCCTCGACATCCCGATGGCGGGGCTGACCCGGCAATACCTCGCCTACGTCGACCAGGTGCGGCGCACGCACCTCGAACTCGCCGCCGAGTACCTGCTGATGGCGGCGATGCTCATCGAGATCAAGTCGCGCATGCTGCTGCCCCCCAAGCGCGTGGCCGACGGCGAGGAAGCCGAGGACCCGCGCGCCGAACTCGTTCGGCGCCTGCTGGAATACGAGCAGGCCAAGCGCCAGGCCGCCGCCCTGGGGGCCACGCCGACGCTCGGGCGCGACCACTGGGCCGCCCAGGCGCACGTCGAGCAGTCGCGCGCGCCACGCTTTCCCGACGTCGATCCGACCGACCTGCGCAACGCCTGGGCCGACGTCCTGCGGCGCGCGAAGCTGGTGCAGCACCACACGATCTCGCGCGAGGCCCTGAGCGTGCGCGAGCACATGAGCATCGTGCTGCGCCATCTGCAGGGGCGGCGCTTCGTCGAGTTCGAGCGGCTGTTCGACGTCACGCGCGGCGTGCCGGTGCTGGTGGTGACCTTCATCGCGATGCTGGAACTCGCCAAGGAGACGCTGATCGACATCACGCAGGCCGAGGCCTTCGCGCCGATCTACGTGCGGCTGGCCTATGTCCCCACCTGAGGCCTCCCATCCCGGCGCCCGCCAGCGCCCGATGCCGGCCGCGCGCACGGCGCCACCGATCGACCCTTCATCGAGTCCCCCATGAGCTACAGCGTCAAGGAAATCTTCTACACCCTGCAGGGCGAAGGCGGTCAGGCCGGCATGCCGGCCGTGTTCTGCCGCTTCGCCGGCTGCAACCTCTGGAGCGGGCGCGAGGCCGATCGCGAGCGCGCCGTCTGCCGGTTCTGCGACACCGACTTCGTGGGCACCGACGGCACGCTCGGGGGCAAGTTCCCCGACGCGGACCGGCTGGCCGACACCATCGCCGCGCAGTGGCCGGCCGACGACGGCGCGACCGGCGCGCGCCTGACGGTGCTGACCGGTGGCGAGCCGCTGCTGCAGGTCGATGCCGCGCTGGTGGACGCCCTGCACGCGCGCGGCTTCCGCATCGCGGTGGAGAGCAACGGCACCGTCGTCGCTCCCGAGGGCATCGACTGGCTGTGCATCAGCCCCAAGGCCGGCGCGCCGTGGGTGCAGCGCAGCGGGCAGGAACTCAAGGTGGTGTGGCCGCAGCCCGGACTCGACCTGGAACGCCTGCGCGCCGACAGCGAATTCGAGCACCGCTTCCTGCAGCCCATGGACGGCCCGGCGCAGGCCGAGAACATCGCCCTGTGCATCGACACCTGCCTGCGCCACCCGTCCTGGCGCCTGAGCCTGCAGACCCACAAGCTGACCGGCATCCGCTGACCCGCGGGCCGCTTCCTTCCGGGCGCCCGCTCGCCCTCCGTTTCATCGACGCCATGTCCTTCCCGCAATTCACCCTCAGCCAACGCTTCTTCTTCGACGCCGCCCATACCCTCCAGCGCGAGATCGAGACCGAGGGCAGCCGCCGCATCCACGGCCACACCTACCGTGCCGAGGTCGCCGTGCGCGGCCCGCGCGACGCAGTCACCGGCATGGTCATCGACCTGGGCCACCTGCGCGCGCGCTGCGACGCCCTGCGCGAGCGGCTCGACCACCATCTGCTCGACGACGTGCCCGGCCTCGGCCCCGCCACGCTGGAGAACCTGTGCGTGTTCATCGCCACCGCCCTGGCCGACCTGCGCCCGGCGGTCAGCAGCGTGCGCGTCTGGCGCGAGTCCTCGGGCGACGCCTGCGTGCTCGAACTGTCCTGAATCCCCGTCCCCAACCGCATCGAACGAAAGCAAAAGGTCCGCCATGCCCCACCTGATCATCGAATACACCAGCAACCTGCCCGACTTCCCGGAGGCCCGGGTGCTCGACGAACTCAACACCGCCGTCACGGCCAGCCCGGAGATCCTGAGCGAGTCCGACCTGAAGACGCGCTTCGTCCCGGTCTCGCGTTTCGCCATCGGCACCGCGCCCGCCGATCGCGCCTTCGTCCACGCCCAGCTGCGTCTGCTGTCGGGGCGCGATGCGCCAACCAAGCAGGACCTGACCGGCCGCATCGCCGACGTGCTGCGCCGGCTCGCGCCGCGTCCCGCGGGCGTGCTGGTCCAACTGAGCGTGGAGATCGTCGACATGGACCGGCCGTCCTACGTCAAGGAAAAGCTCTCGTAGCACGCGTGCCGTCGACCCGAAGCGACGAGTCGAGTGCGCGCCGGATCCTCAGGGCTCGACGCCCGGCCCGCGTCCCATCAGCTCGACCACCGCCTCGGCCGGCCGCATGCGGCCGTCGAGCAGCGCGACCACGCTGCGGGCGATCGGCATGTCGATGCCCAGGTAGGCCGCGCGCTGCACGACGGTGCGCGCGCAGTGGACCCCCTCGGCCACGTGGCCGAGCGACGCCACCGCCTGCGCCAGCGTCTGGCCCTGGGCCAGCAGCAGGCCGACCTTGCGATTGCGCGACAGGTCGCCGGTCGACGTCAGCACCAGGTCGCCCAGTCCGGACAGGCCCATGAACGTCTCGGCCCGCGCGCCCAGCGCCAGGCCGAAGCGCGTCATCTCGGCCAGTCCGCGCGTGACGAGCGCCGCGCGCGCGTTGAGACCGAGCGACAGGCCATCGCACAACCCCGTCGCGATGGCCAGCACGTTCTTCAATGCGCCGCCCACCTCCACGCCGACGATGTCGTCGTTCGCGTAGACGCGCAGCCGGGGGCCGTGGAAGGCATCGACCAGCGCCTGGCGCACGTCCGCGTGGGCGCTCGCGGCGACCAGCGCGGTGGGCTGTCCGCGCGCGACCTCCTGGGCGAAGCTCGGTCCGCTCAGGGCTCCGGCGCGAAGGCGCGGCGCGACCTGTGCCTGGACCTCGTGCGGCAACAGGCCGTGGCTTTCCTCCCGGGCGTCATCCGCGCCGTCGCGGGAGGCCGGTTCGATGCCCTTGCTCAGCCAGGCGAGCGGCGCGTCGAGGTCGCGCAAGGCCGTGAGCTGTGCGCGTAACGCGGCCATCGGCGTCGCGACGATGACGAGGTCGGCCGCGCGTGCCGGCGGCGCGGCGTCGCCGCCGACGATGCGCAATGCCGAGGGCAGTGCGATGCCGGGCAGGTAGCGGAGGTTGTCGCGCGTGGCCGCCATGGCGGCGGCCTGGGCCGCGTCGCGCGCCCAGAGCGTCACGTCGTGCCGTCCGGCGGCACCGACCGCCATGGCCGTGCCCCAGGCACCGGCGCCGAGGATGCAGATCTTCACGGACGAACGCGCCGTCGTGCGTCCCGCCGCCGGGCGGCGAGGCATGGCGGCGCGACGGGTGCGGTCACTGCGTCAGGACGGACGACGGTTGGCCGGCGGCCTGCGCCTGCTGCTGTTCGAACATGGCCTGGAAGTTGATCTCGGCCAGGTGGACCGGCGGGAAGCCGCCGCGTTGGATCAGGTCGGCCACGTTGCCACGCAGGTAGGGATAGACGATCTGCGGGCAGGCGATGCCCAGGATCGGGCTCATCTGGTCTTCCGGCAGGTTGCGGATCTCGAAGATGCCGGCCTGCTTGGCCTCGACCAGGAAGACCGTCTTGTCGCCGATCTTGGTCTGCACGGTGGCCGAGACGGTCACTTCGAAGACGCCTTCGGCCACGGGCTGGGCATCGACGCCGAGCTGGATGTCGACGGTCGGCTGTTCCTGCTCCAGCAGGATGCCGGGCGAGTTGGGCTGCTCCAGCGACACGTCCTTCAGGTAGACGCGCTGAATCTGGAACACGGGATCGGGAGTGTCGGCCATGGCTGAGCTTTCGAAGTCGAATGGAAGGCCTGCGGCGAGCACGGAAGTCCCGCGATCGCAGGCCGGATGGGGAAGGAGCCGGCGATTATGGCCTGTGCCATCGCCGGCTACGGCGTGCCCGGAGGCACGCGCGCTTCAGGGTCAGGCGCCCTGCAGCAGAGGCACGAGGCCGCCGCGGCCGTCGAGCGCGATCAGGTCGTCGCAGCCGCCGACATGGGTCTCTCCGATGAAGATCTGCGGCACCGTGCGGCGCTTCGTCGACGCCATCATGGCGACACGTGCCTGCGGGTCGCTGTCGATGCGGATCTCCTCGATCTGCTCGACGCCCTTGGACTTGAGGATCTGCTTGGCGCGAATGCAATAGGGGCAGACGGCCGTCGTGTACATCTTGACGGTTTGCATGAGGAAGGAGTGGTCGGGTTGAGGATGCCGTCAGCGTCCAGGTGGACGCCGGGCGACGGCGCGGAGAGCGGTCGGGCCGTCCGGCTCAGGCCTTCTCGATGGGCAGGTTAGCCTCTTTCCACGCCTTGAGCCCGCCCGCCACGACTTGGGCCTGCTCGTAGCCGAGCTTCTTGGCCGTCGCCAGCGCGCGCTGCGCACGCGTGCCGCTGGCGCACATCAACAGCAGCGGAACGGATTTGTTCTTGACCGCGCCGGTCAGTTTCTGCTCGAGCTGGCCGAAGGGCACGTTGCGCGCGCCGGTGGCGTGCCCCGCGGCGAATTCGTCGGGTTCGCGCACGTCCACCATGACCGCGCGCTCGCGGTTGATCAGCTGCACCGCGCCCTGGGCCGTGAGCGATCCGCCGCGCGCGCCGTTGATCAGCGGCCAGGCCAGCAGGCCCCCCGAGCTCAGCGCGATCAGGATCAGCATCCAGTTGTCGACGATGAATTTCACGATGTTCCTTGAATGGCAAACCGCCGATTTTAGAATGCTGCCTTTCGCAGTCCGCTCCCCCCCGCACTCAAAGGCCTCCCTCATGCACAAGCTGGTACTGATCCGCCACGGCGAATCGACCTGGAATCTCGAGAATCGCTTCACCGGCTGGACCGACGTCGACCTGACGCCCACCGGCGTCGAGCAGGCCAAGCAGGCCGGCCGGCTGCTCAAGGCGGAGGGCTACGATTTCGACGTCGCCTACACCAGCGTGCTCAAGCGCGCCACCCGCACGCTCTGGCACACGCTCGACGAACTCGACCGCACCTGGCTGCCGGTGGTGCATTCCTGGCGCCTCAACGAACGCCATTACGGCGGGCTGCAGGGCCTGAACAAGGGCGAGACGGCCAAGAAGTACGGCGACGAGCAGGTGCTGGTGTGGCGCCGCAGCTACGACACGCCGCCGCCGCCCCTCGATGCCGCCGACCCGCGCAGCGAGCGCGGCGACCTCCGCTACGCCAAGCTGGCTCCGGAACAGATTCCACTGACCGAATGCCTGAAGGACACCGTCGCGCGCGTGCTGCCGTTCTGGAACGAGTCGATGGCGCCGGCGATCCGCAGCGGACGCCGCCTGGTGGTCGCGGCGCACGGCAACTCGATCCGCGCCCTGGTCAAGTACCTCGACGGCATCTCCGACAGCGAGATCGTCGGGCTGAACATCCCCAACGGCATCCCGCTGGTCTACGAGCTGGACGAGCAGCTCAAGCCGTTGCGTCACTACTACCTGGGCGATGCCGAGGCCGTGGCGAAGGCCGCCGCCGCCGTCGCATCCCAGGGCAAGGCCTGACGAGCGCGTAACCGGACGGCGCGCCAGGGGAACCGTGGCGCGCCGATCGCTTCCAAGCAGCGGGCTGTATATTGATCCGACAGCCGACAAGGAATCACACATGGGCCAGAAACTGAAAATCACCGGCTGGGTCGCCGCCGGCGCCGTTGCCGGTGTGTTGACCACCGTCTCGCTGCAGACCGTCGCGCGCGGCTCGCTCGCGCCGCTGCCCCTGGAGGAGCTGCAGCAGCTCGCAGCGGTCTTCGGCATGGTCAAGAGCGACTATGTCGAGACCGTCGACGAGAAGAAGCTCATCTCCGACGCCATCGCCGGCATGGTCGCCGGACTCGACCCGCATTCCCAGTATTTCGACAAGAAGTCCTTCAAGGAATTCCGTGAAGGCACGTCCGGCCGCTTTGTCGGCGTGGGCATCGAGATCGCCCAGGAAGACGGCCTGATCAAGGTGGTCTCTCCCATCGAGGGTTCGCCCGCGTTCCGTGCCGGCCTCAAGCCCAACGACATGATCACCCGCATCGACGACACGGCCGTGCGTGGCCTGTCGCTCAACGATGCCGTCAAGAAGATGCGCGGCGACGCCAATACCAAGGTGCTGCTGACGGTCTTCCGCAAGGACGAGAACCGCAGCTTCCCGGTCACGATCACGCGCGAGGAGATCCGCACGCAGTCCGTGCGCGGCAAGGTCGTGGAGCCGGGCTATGCCTGGATCCGCCTGTCGCAGTTCCAGGAGCGCACGGTCGACGATTTCGTCAAGAAGGTCGACGAGATCTACAAGCAGGACCCCAACCTGAAGGGTCTGGTGCTCGACCTGCGCAACGACCCGGGTGGCCTGCTCGACGCCGCCGTGGCGATCTCCACGGCCTTCTTGCCCGCCAACGCCGTGGTGGTGTCGACCGACGGCCAGCTCACCGAGAGCAAGGCGGTCTACAAGGCGGCGCCCGAGTTCTATCAGCGCCGTCCCACCGACAGCGACGCCCTGCGCAACCTGCCCGCCGCGCTCAAGACGGTGCCGCTCGTGGTCCTGGTCAACGAGGGTTCGGCCTCGGCCAGCGAGATCGTCGCCGGCGCGCTCCAGGACCACAAGCGCGCCACCATCATCGGCAGCCAGACCTTCGGCAAGGGCTCGGTCCAGACCGTGCGCCCGCTGGGTCCGGACACGGGCCTGAAGATCACCACGGCACGCTACTACACGCCCAACGGCACGTCGATCCAGGCCAAGGGCATCGTGCCCAACGTGCTGGTCGACGAAACCGCCGAGGGCAGCCCCTACGCCGCCCTGCGCATGCGCGAGGCCGACCTCGAGAAGCATCTGGCCAGCGGTCAGGGCCCCGAGCAGAAGGATCCCGAGCGCGAGAAGGCCCGCGACGAGGCACGCAAGCGCCTTGAGGAGGAAGCCAAGAAGCCGCCGCAGGATCGCAAGACCCCCGAGTTCGGCAGCGCCGACGACTTTCCGCTGCGTCAGGCGCTCAACAACCTCAAGGGCGTGCCCGTGGTCGCCAGCAAGACCCAGGTCGTGGTCGAGAACAAGGAAGAGAAGAAGGAGAACTGATCGGGATGGGCCGTTGACGGCCCTTCCCGTTCGGTCCATCCGAGGCCCTGCATGGACGACGCCGCGCTGCTGCGTTATTCGCGGCACATCCTGCTCGAGGAGTTCGGCATCGACGGCCAGTCCCGCCTCGATGACGCACATGCCCTGGTCGTCGGCGTGGGCGGTCTGGGATCTCCCGTGTGCCTGTACCTCGCCGCGGCGGGCATCGGGCACATCACGCTGGTGGACGACGACACCGTCGACCTCACCAACCTGCCCCGCCAGATCGCTCACGGGACGGCCCAGGTGGGCCGGTCGAAGGTCGAATCCGCCGCGCTGGCGATGCACGCGCTCAATCCTGGCATCGTCCTCACGACCCACGAGCAGCGGGTCGACCGCGTCTGGTTGGACCGAGCGGTGACCGGTGTCGACGTCGTGGTCGATTGCAGCGACAACTTCGCCACCCGTCACGAGGTCAATCGCGCCTGCGTGCGCGCCAGCGTGCCACTGGTATCGGGCGCGGCCATCCGCTTCGACGGCCAACTGAGCGTTTACGATCCGAGGGACCCGCTGTCACCGTGCTATGCCTGTGTCTTTCCGCCCGATTCGACCTTCGAGGAGACGCGTTGCGCCGTCCTGGGCGCTTTTTCGACGGTCGTCGGCACCATCGGCACCCTGCAGGCCAACGAGGTGATCAAGCTGCTGGCGGGCATCGGTCCCTCGCTGGCGGGACGCCTCCTGGTTTTCGACGGCCGGAACGTGACCTTCGATCATTTCGGCCTCGCACGCGATCCGGAGTGCCCGACGTGCGGTCACCGATCGCCGGTTTTCACCAGCTGAATCCGCCTACTGTTTCGCGGCCTTGCCCTTGGCGGCCCCTTGCTTGGCAGCCGCGGACTGCGGCGTGCGTGCCTCGCTGAGTACCTCCTGGCAGTCGGCGTTCTGTCCCGGGCCCGTTTCCACCGTCGCGGCCAGCGCAAGCAGCGGATTGATGGCGCCCAGTGCCAGCGCCGCCAGCCCTCGCGCCACGAGCGGTGTCGCCTCGACGCCCGCCGTGGGCGATTCGAGCGTTCCGCCGATCACCAGCGGCGTTCGCAGCGACAGGATGCTCATGTCCTTGGGCTGCGGCTTGATGACGAAATCGATCGTCTCCTTGGCCAGATTGAGGTTGCCCTCGGCATTGAAGACGGTGTCGGTGGTATCGAAGACCAGGCTGCGCCCCGCCATCACGCCCTTGTCGACATCGAACGCCACGGCCGCGCAGCGCAGCACGACGTTCCGATCGCCACGGATGAAGAACTTGACGATCTCCGCGCCGTCGAGGCCCATGAATTCGAGCAGCAGGTTGCTGAATTCGCCCCGTCCCGTCATGGCGGCGACATCGCCCGATGCGTTGCCGAGCCAGGACGCGACCGAATTTCCACGCCCCGACAGGTTGATCCGGCCGTCGAGCCGTCCGAGGCTGGTGCGCATCGTCTCCACCTTCGGAATCAGCCGGTTGATCTGCACGGCGTTGACCTGGAGCGACGCGCGGATGTCCGCCGGATTCTGGGCGGCATCGATGCGGATCGCACCGGCCACCTTGCCGCCGGCCAGGCCGAGATCGAGGGGATCGAGGGTCAGCAGACCATCCTTGAGCAGGACGTGCACGCTGCCGCGATCGAGCGGCACATCGCGGACATTGCGAATGCGATCGGCGGTGTACTTCACATCGGCATTGACGGCGCGCAGGCGCGCGAAATCGAGTGTGGAGTTCGGGAGCACCCTGCCCGGGGCCGCGCGCGCGGTCTGCTTCGACGCCGTGGCCTGGACACCCTCGATCGCCTTGGCGGAACGTTCCGTGGGCGCCAAGCCGATCAACGGCCCCAGGTCGTCCATGTCCATGACCTTGGAGTGCAGCGCCCCACGCAGTTGCGGCACCTTCTGCGCCTGATCGAAATCCATCGACCCCTCGATGTCGGAAAGCCCCAACTTGCCCTGGAGGCCCTGGACCTTCCAGGACATGCCGTCCTTCACGATGCGACCGCTCACCGCATAGGGCGAAGTGTCCGGCAACGCCACGCCCAGCAGAGCGAACAACTCTCCAAGACTTTGTCCGCGCAACGCGAAATCGGCACGGATGCCGTCGAATCCTTCCAGCGCGGCGACCGTCCCGGTCGCCTTCAACCGGGTCTGGCCGGCGGCGGCGTCGATCTCCAGCGGAAACGGTGGGGACGCCGCAGAGGATTTCGTCAACTGCAGCACGTTGCCGGTGCGTCCCTGGGCCGTCAGCGGCTGGTTCTTGTAGGTTCCCTTGACGCGGTAATCCAGCGGCATGTCGCCCCGGGCATTGTCGAAATCCACATCGGCATGCAGGTCCACGCCCAAGTGCCTGGCCAGGAAATCCACCGAGCCCTTGTCGACCTGCACCTGGCCGATTTCCGGCGTGTTCTTTTCTTCCGACGTGTCCTTGCCGAAAGCCCAGGTCCGCCGACCGTCGGCTTCCATCTGGAGGCCCACCGCGGGCGATGACAGCACGATTCGCGGCAGCACGATGCGACTGGCCAGCAGCGGCCAGATGCGGATGTCGACCTCGGCCCGCTCCGCCCGCACGAGGTAGGGATCGCGGGCCCATTCCGGATTGGCGAACTCGACGCCATCGAGCCGCACGGTCGCCGTGCGCAGGCCCAAACTCACGTCGAGGCGACGGGTGATTTCGAATTTGCGCCCCGTCTTCTCGCTCACATAGCGGTTGACCGGGCCACGCAGCATGTCCCAAGGGAAGAAGACAACGACCACGACCAGAACCAGCACCAGCGATGCGAGTGCGAGACCAATGCGTTTGAGGAGGACTTTTCGCGATGTGTGTGTGTTTTGCATGAGTCGTTCATCCTGCCATGGCGACATCGAGGCGGATCAGCAAGTCGCTAATGCGCACCATCGGAGTTCGTGGATTGCGACCCGGTCGTCTGGCAGCCTCATGACCTGTGCGAGGTGACCTACGAAACACTCGGGTGGAAACCCGGTAAGCGCGCTCCTACGACCTCAAACCTTGAAGACTTGCAGGATTTCTCGCTTCGGCTTCTAGGATGATTTTCATTCCAGGTTTGTATGCCGAGGTCGGCTGCACGACAAGGGTGTCTCCGACATGGACTCCAGATTGAAAACTTTCATCGTCGAAGACAACGCCACGATCCGCGAAAACCTCGTCGACACGCTGGAAGAGTTGACGTGCATCGTCACGGTCGGCTACGCGGAGGCGGAAGACGAAGCCAGGAACTGGCTGGGTCACAACACCGGGAACTGGGAACTCGCGATCGTTGATCTGTTCCTGAAGCAGGGCAGCGGGTTGGGCGTCCTGCAGGGGTGCGCGGAACGCCTGCCGCATCAGAAGATGATCGTTCTGAGCAACTACGCCACCATCGATATCCGAAAGCGCTGCATGCAGCTCGGTGCCGACGCGGTTTTCGACAAATCCAACGAGATCGATGCATTGATCGATTTCTGCGTGGCGCAGGTTTCGGCACGGCCCACCGGCCTGTCATGAATCCTTCGACCGTTCAAGGAATCGGCACGACCGACGTCGGACACACACTGTTTCCAAAATGACGAAGGCACGATACCCTCGAGAGTGCATCGCGCCTTCCGGTCGTCAACCGCTTCCTGCGGTCGTCCAGCGAATCAGTCGATCAGCTTGTTCTTCAACGCGTAGTAGGTCAGGTCGCTGTTGGAGGAAAGATTCATCTTTTCCATCAGACGCGTGCGGTAAGTGCTCACCGTCTTCACCGACAGCGACAGCGTCTTGGCGATGTCGCCCGCCGTTTCGCCCTTCGCGAGCTTCAGGAACACCTGGAACTCACGCTCGGAGAGTTGTTCGTGGGGCGCTGCGTCGTCCTTGCGATCGAGTTGGCGCGCAAGCAGCTCGGCCACCGCGGGAGTGATGTAGCGCCGGCCCAGCGAGATCGTACGGATCGCGTTGACGATCTCGATCGGATCGCATTCCTTGTTCAGGTAACCACTGGCGCCCTGCCGGATGAGGTTCATGGCGTAGTGCTCCTCCGGATAGCCGCTGAGGATCAAGATCCCCACGTCCGGGGCCTTGGCGCGAATCATGGCCAAGGCGTCGATGCCGCTCTGGCCGGGCATCGACAGGTCCATGACGAGCACATCGAGCTCCGTGGTGCGCACCAGTTCGATGGCCTCGCGTCCCGTGCCTGCCTCACCGACCACCCTGAGGTCGACATGCTCCGAGAAAAACTGGCGCAAACCGGAGCGCACGATGGCGTGGTCGTCCACAATTCCGATCTTGATCATCATTTACCTTATTCGTTGTCCTGCGCGGCTGAGCGTCGCAATATGCTGATTGTTGGTCGGCTTCGATTATTCCCGAATTTGGATCGCTGGCATCTCGCGGAAACCTCATGCGTTGGATAGCTTTCTCGAAGATGGCCCTGGGACTCACGCTCGCCACGCTGGCGGCGGTGGCCGTGGTGGGCATCAACGAGGTCGGTTACCTGCGTTCCGGTCAGGCTCTGGAGACCGTGCGCAACGCACAGAAGGTGCGCACGACACTGTTGCGGCTCATGCAGAACGTCCTGGATGCCGAAACGGGTCAGCGTGGCTACCTGTTGACTGGCGAGGCGAGCTATCGCGAACCCTACGACACCGCCGTGACACAGGTGGGAGGCCGTCTGGAGGAACTGCGACGGCTCTACGCGGATCGGCCGGACGATGCGCGCCGGTTCGAAGTCCTCACGCACCATGTGGCTCGCAAGCTCGCGGAGATGGAAACGAGTGTCCGGCTGCGTCGCGACGGCGACGAGCAGGCGTGGAAGTTCGTCATGACCACCGACATCGGTCGCGAGGAGATGACGGCCATCCGCGGCCAGACCGAGTTGCTCATCGGCCTGAGCAACGAAGCCCTGCGGCAGGGCCAGACGCAGATCGAGAAGGCGTTGAGGTTCGGACGACTGGGGATCGTGGCGATCGTCGCCACCGCGTGGGTCGCCTTCTGGCTGTACCTGCGGCAGACCCACGCCATGCGTTCCATCGGCGAGCGTCAGCAGGAAATTCTTCAGGGCGAACGCAACGCGCTTGAAACGCAGGTGCAGGAGCGCACGGCGAATCTGAAGGAACTGGCCACCCACCTGCAGGAAGTGCGCGAAACCGAACGAGGCTATCTGGCGCGCGAACTGCACGACGAACTCGGCTCGCTGCTCACGGCCGCCAAACTCGACGTGGCGCGCCTGAAGTCGCGGCTCGCCGATGCGCCCGATGCGATGCAGCGCCTGCAGCACCTGACCGAACTGCTCAACAGCGGCATCGCGCTCAAACGGCGCATCATCGAGGACCTGCGTCCATCGTCGCTGTCCAACCTGGGGCTCGTCGCGTCCCTGGAAATCCTGGGCCGAGAATTCGCCGACCAGTCGGGCCTGCAGGTCGAGATGGTGCTCGAACCGGTCGACACCGACGAATCCCGGCAGCTGACCATCTACCGCATGGTGCAGGAAAGCCTGACGAACATCGGCAAGTACGCCAAGGCGACCGAAGTGACGGTCACGATGATGAACCAAGGCAGCCATGCCACCATCGAAGTGGCGGACAACGGCAGCGGCTTCGACACGCTCCATGTCCGAGCTTCCACACATGGATTGGCCGGGATGCGTCATCGCGTCGAGGCTGCTCAAGGCGAACTGGTGGTGGAATCGACGCCGGGCAGTGGCACCCGGCTGACCGCAACGCTGCCGCTTCGTCCCTGAATCGGCTTTGCCCGGTTTTTTGGAGCCGCACAACCGATACGTTGCTATCCTACGGCCCAAATCCCCTGCTACTGACAGGAGATTTACTTCGAGGCGGTAGATTACCAATCTGTCTTTATTTCATGTATTTGAAGCGCTGAAAATGCTTCATCGACAGAAATTTGGCCGGCACATCCAATGGAACCAAGGAAAGGATTTCTTCATGAACACCAAGTCAGCTTCGCAATTTGCCGATGACGCCAGCAAGACCGCCAACGACGCCGTCGAAACCACCCGCTCGTACGCACAGAATGCGGTCAACGCAGCGGGCGAAAAGGTCCGCGATCTGCGTCGCGAAGCGGAACCGGCGGTCGAGCAGATCGCTGCGCGTGTTCAGCAGGCCGTCCAACGCGGCCTCGAAGCGGCTTCGACCACGAGCGCACGTGCACAGCGTCGCTTCGAACAGGCTGCCGACGTGACCGGCCGGTACATCTCCGATCAGCCCGTGCGTTCCGTCCTGATCGCTGCTGCAGCGGGCGCAGCCATCACGGCACTGATCGTCCTTGCCAGCCGAAGCGGTCGCGACGAGTACTGATCGCCAGATCGATGAAGCCTTGCTTCGGTCGCATGTAATGCGCGCTGAGCAGGGCTTCAGCTGAATTCATTCCGATTTTCGTCTGCGGGCGGCTGATTCAATGTTCCATCCTATCTACTCCACCTTGTTGGGGCATCCTGAACTTATCGCCGACCACGTGGCGAACTATGGTGCCCTGATCAAGGCAGAAGCGCTGGAAGCCAAGCGCAACGTCATCAAGAAAGCCATTGCGGGCGCTGTCGCAGTGGTTGCAGGGCTGTTGGGACTCGTGTTCGCAGGTGTCGCCGTCATGCTGGGCGGTGTCAATGGTTCCTTTCATTGGGTGCTGTTGCTGGTTCCTGGCTTGACCCTGCTCGTCGCAGCGATCGCAGCCACCGTTGCCCTGCGTCCCTCTACTTTTCATGGATTCCAGGACCTGCGTGCCCAGTTGGATGCAGATCTGCATGCCTTGCACGTTGCTGGAGCGCGCGATGGCCATTGATCACTCGAGTCTCACACCTCAGCAACGCTTGGCGATTTCGCGGCGTGCGCTCTTCAATCAGATCGGTGAAGTCGCCGAGCAGGATGCGAAGCCTGCACGAACTGCGAACACATCGTCGATTCCACCTCGCGCGACACCGTCCGCAGGTCCGAGGACCAAGCGCGGCCTGTTGAGCGGCCTGCCTTGGCTGGGAGTGGCACAGAGCTTCGGTGCGCGTTGGTGGCGTCGCCACCCGGCAAACGCCGTGGTTCAATTGGCCCAGCCCCTGCTCCAGCGCTATGCAAAAAAGCAGCCGGGCAAGTTGATCGCATATGCCGCAGGCACCGGTGCGCTTCTGGTGATCATCAAGCCCTGGCGTCTGCTGTCGTTCACCGCTTTGGTGGCCGCCGTGCTCAAGACTTCCGATGTGGCCGACATGGTCACGACGCTGATGCATGGCCAATTGAACGACGATCTGAGCGACGACGGACGCTGACATCGACGGCAGCCCTATCGATGGGCGTCGTCGCGACCCACGTCGGACCTATTTGATCCACACTGGTCGGAAATAAAAAAGCCTGGCCGAAGCCAGGCTTTTTTGCGCTTTATTCGATCAAAGCTTGTCGGCGCCGGACTTCACCGCGTCCTTGGCCTTTTCCTTGGTATCGCCATAAGTGCTCTGCACCTTGCCGGCTGCTTGATCCACGTTGCCCTTGGCTTCAAGCTCGTCGTTGCCGGTCACACGACCCGCGACTTCCTTGATCTTTCCCTTGACTTGATCAACGCGTCCTTCGACTTGGTCTTTGTTCATGGCTTTTCCTTTTCGTGGATGGGTTTCATGGCGTTATGGCCACGAATTCAATCTAGGGCGATGCGCATGCCCAGGACGTTGGTGGTTCTCCCGAGCGTTTGTAGGACGTCAAGAATTCCGGCCAGCACGCCCCAAGATGATTCGGCCTTCAGCCTCGAACGCCCACGGCCGCGGTCGCCATCAATTCCTTCAACAATGCCAGGGACACCGCTCCGGACGCCGAATAAGGATCGAGTTCCGCCCGTTCCGAAAAACGCATCAGGGTCGAAGCGTGGACACGGCTGAGGTGGACCTGTCCCATCGTCCATCCTCCGAAACACCGTTCGACGATTTCCTCGAAATACAGCAACTCGACGTCCTTGTGCCTCGGGTCCTTCTGGATGTGTCCATAGAGGTCGTTGACGGCGGTGCGACTGCCTTCGATGCCCTGGAGGAACACCCCGTTGCCATAGCACAGGATGCCGGTGATGCCGCAAGCCGTGTTGTGGACACGGGCCTGGGCGAGGATCGTGTCGATCGACTGGGGACTGTCGTCGACGGCGCGGCTGGCGTACAGGAGACGGACGAGCATGGGTGGCTTTCAGCGTTGGCGTGGCAGAAGCGAAAGGAATTCACGACGCAGGTTGGGATCCTTCAGGAACACGCCGCGCATGACGGAATTGATCATCTTGCTGTCCATCTCCTTCACACCCCGCCACGCCATGCAGAAATGCTCCGCTTCCATGACGAGCGCCAGGCCATCGGGTTGCGTCTTCTGCTGGATCAGGTCGGCAAGCTGAACCACCGCTTCCTCCTGGATCTGGGGCCTTCCCATGATCCATTCCGCCAGACGGGCGTATTTCGAGAGACCGATGACATTGGTGTGCTCGTTGGGCATGACGCCGATCCACAGCTTTCCGATGATCGGGCAGAAGTGATGGGAGCAGGCACTGCGCACCGTGATGGGGCCCACGATCATCAACTCGTTGAGGTGTTCGGCGTTGGGGAACTCGGTGAGCTTGGGAGGCGGCACGTAGCGCCCCTGGAATACCTCATTGAGGTACATCTTGGCCACCCGGCGCGCAGTGTTGTCGGTGTTGTGGTCGTTGGTGATGTCGATCACCAGGCTCTCCAGCACGCCTTTCATCTTGACCTCGACCTCGTCGAGCAACGCCTCCAAGTCGCCAGGCTGAAGGAACTCGGCGATGTTGTCGTTGGCGTTGAAGCGCCGCCGCGCCGCCCTCAGGCGTTCACGGATCTTGACTGAGACCGGCGTGCCTTCTTCTTCTTGCGTGCTTGCTGCGGTGCCTGGAGAGGCATCGATCGTCCTTGACATGTACAAATCCTATCAGCGGGTGAACTCGCGTTCACCCTCGGCGAAATGCGAGAGCGTGGGGAGGGAGAATTCGGTGATCAACGGCAGGTGGTCCGACATGCGCGCCCAGACCGGGCCGCGCGGGACGCTGCAGGACACCGGCACCACCCGGCGAGCGTAGATGAAGTCGAGCTGCGTCACCGGCAGGCGCGACGGGTAGGTGAGCGTGGGCGGACCGCGCAGGTCGCTGGAATCTCGCATGTCCATCGCGTTCATCGCGTGGCGCATGCGCGCCCCCCAGTCGTTGAAGTCGCCCGCCACGATGACCGCCTCGTCGGGCGGTATCTCGCGCTCGATGAACTCGCGCAGCCGGCTCACCTGCCGCACGCGACTGCCCTTGATGAGGCCCAGGTGGACCACGATGGCGTGGACCGGGACACTGTCGACGTCGATCAGCACATGCAGGAGACCCCGCTGTTCGAAGCGGTGATCGGAGATGTCCTGATGCCCCGTGCGCACCACGGGCCACCGTGTGAGCAGCGCGTTGCCGTGCTCGCCATGGCGCGTGACCGCGTTGGTCTCGTAGACCGCCGTATAGCCTTCAGGGGCCAGGAAGTCGGCCTGCGGCTGTTCGGGCCAGCGGGCGAAGCGCCGGGCCCCCATGCGGTTCATCTTGCGCACTTCCTGGAGGCACACGATGTCGGCATCGAGCTGTTCGATCGCGTGGCCGAGGTTGTGGATTTCCAGGCGGCGCGCCGGGCCGATGCCTTGGACGCCCTTGTGGATGTTGTAGGTCGCCACCCGCAGAAGGGGGGCCGTCGTGGCATTCATGGCGCGAATTGTGGCAGCAGCAGGATGGCTTCGGCGTTGGAAGGCGAAAAGCAGCGGTCGGCCGCCTCGCGGTGCGGAAGCCACTGCCACGCCGTGTGCTCGCGCGGGGCGAGGACCGGCTCGATGCGGTGCGGCAGACACAGACCGAACAGGTGCTCGGTGTTGCGCGTCACGCCGGGAGCGTAGCGACGGCGCCATTGCGGATAGATGTCGTAGACGTTGCGCAGGCGCCAGTCGACCAGCCGCGCCTCGAACGCGCTGCCGCGTCCGCAGTCGATGCCGGTCTCTTCGCCGACCTCGCGTGCGGCCGTCAACGCGAGCGGCTCGTCCTCCCTGTCCTTGCTGCCGGTGACGGACTGCCAGAAATCGGGCGCGTCGGCACGGCGGATGAGCAGCACGTCAAGGTCGGGCGTGTACATCACGACCAGCACGGATTCGGGGATCTTGAAGGGTCGCATGGTCTGGAAGGGGTCGTGAAACGGTGGGAACGCACGGTAGCGCACCTCCGATAGGGTTTTCCCTTAGGAAACACATGCTCGCTTGTAAAATCCAGTCCCTGCGCACCGATCGCGTGGTCAGCTCCGACCCCGTGGGTCGCGAATTCCGGGGAGAGGCAACCAGCACCTGCCATCCGCCATACGAAGTTCCCGCGTCACGCCACCGTCCGGGGCGTGCACGCATTACCGATGCCGGCGACAGGACGCTATCCCCTCCGAAGTCCGAGTCTTCAATCCCGTCGTGTCGTTGCCGTACCCGTATCCGTATCCGTATTCCGAAAAGATGAATCTGATGATGTTCAAGAAAACGCATTCCGCCCTGGTGGGCGTGGCCCTGTCGCTGGCACTCGCCGGCGCGCAGGCGGCCGAACCCAGGAAGGTCGATGTGCTGCTGATCGGCGGCGGCATCATGAGCTCGACGCTGGGCGTCATGCTCGGCGAACTCGAGCCTGGCTGGTCGATGGAAATGGTCGAGCGCCTCGACGGCGTCGCCAAGGAGAGTTCGAACGGCTGGAACAACGCCGGCACCGGGCATTCGGCGCTGGCCGAACTCAACTACACGCCGGAGAAGGACGGCAAGGTGGAAATCGTCAAAGCCATCGAGATCAACGAGGCATTCCAGGTCTCGCGGCAGTTCTGGGCCTCGCAGGTGAAGCGCGACGTGCTGAAGAACCCCCGCTCGTTCATCAATTCGACGCCTCACATGAGCTTCGTCTGGGGCGACGAGAACATCGCCTTCCTGAAGCGACGCCACGCGGCGCTGCAGGCCAGCCCGCTGTTCCGTGGGATGCAGTATTCCGAAGACCCGGCGCAGATCGGCAAATGGGTGCCCTTGATGATGGAAGGCCGCGACGCGACGCAGAAGGTCGCCGCGACCTGGACGCCCATCGGCACGGACGTGAACTTCGGCGAGATCACGCGCCAGTTCGTCGGGCATCTGCAGACGCGGTCGAATTTCTCGCTCAAGCTCTCCAGCGAGGTCCAGGACATCACGCGCAATGCCGACGGCACCTGGCGCATCGGCTACAAGAATCTGAAGGACGGCAGCACCACGCAAACCGACGCCAGATTCGTCTTCGTCGGCGCGGGCGGCGGTGCTCTGCACCTGTTGCAGAAGTCGGGCATCCCCGAGGCCAAGGACTACGCAGGCTTTCCGGTGGGCGGCTCGTTCCTGGTGACGGAGAATCCGGCGATCGTGGAACGGCACCTCGCCAAGGCCTATGGCAAGGCGTCGGTGGGATCGCCGCCGATGTCGGTGCCGCACCTCGACACGCGCATCCTCGACGGCAAGCGCGTCATCCTCTTCGGTCCCTTCGCCACCTTCTCGACCAAGTTCCTCAAGGAAGGCTCCTACCTCGACCTGCTCACCAGCACGACACCGCACAACGTCTGGCCGATGGTGAAGGTGGGCGTGGCGGAATACTCGCTCGTCGAGTACCTGGCCGGCCAGGTGATGCTGTCGGACGACGACCGGCTGAAGGCACTGCGCGAGTACCTCCCGAACGCAAAGAAGGAGGACTGGCGCCTCTGGCAGGCGGGCCAGCGCGTGCAGATCATCAAGCGCGACAAGGCCAGGGGTGGCGTGCTGAAGCTCGGCACCGAGATCGTCAGTTCGCAGGACGGCACCCTGGCCGGCCTGCTGGGTGCCTCGCCCGGCGCTTCCACCGCGGCGCCGATCATGCTGGACCTGATGAAGCAGGTCTTCAAGGACAAGCTGGCCACGCCCGCCTGGCAGTCCCGCATCCGCGAGATGGTGCCCAGCTACGGCACGGCGCTCAACGCCAGCGCGGAGAAGGTCCAGCAGGAATGGACGTCGACCAGCCAGGTCCTGCAACTGGCACCGCCGCCGACGCTGGATGCCATGACGACGTCGCCGGCACCGGTTTCGGCGCCCGCCACGTCGGCCCGTCCCTCACCGAGCGGCCAGCCGGCCACGCGTCAGCCTTCGAAGGCGTCGACCGACATGGCCCTCTGAGGTCCACGCGCTCTTGAAGGAATAAAAAAGGGGCACCCACCGGTGCCCCTTCGTTCTTGGCGGCGCGACGTTCGTCACGCAACGTTCGTTCAGGCCTTGGCTTCGACGTTGCGCAGGCGGATGTGCAGTTCGCGCAGCTGCTTCTCGTCGACCGGGCTGGGCGCCTGCGTCAGCAGGTCCTGCGCGCGCTGGGTCTTGGGGAAGGCGATGACGTCGCGGATCGAATCGGCGCCGGTCATCAGCATCACCAGGCGGTCCAGGCCGATGGCGATGCCACCGTGGGGCGGCGCGCCGTACTGCAGCGCGTCGAGCAGGAAGCCGAACTTGAGCTGCGCGTCCTCGGCACTGATCTTGAGTGCGCGGAACACCTTGCTCTGCACGTCCTCGCGATGGATCCGCACCGAACCGCCGCCCATCTCGATGCCGTTGAGCACCATGTCGTAGGCCTTGGCGATGCATTTCTCGGGCGCGGTGTCCATCAGGTTCTCGTGACCGTCCTTCGGCGCGGTGAACGGGTGGTGCACGGCGGACCAGCGCTGGCCTTCCTCGTCGTACTCGAACATCGGGAAATCGACCACCCACAGCGGGGCCCAGCGATCGTCGAACAGTCCACTGCGGCGGCCGAACACGCTGTGACCGATCTTCACGCGCAGCGCGCCGATGGCGTCGTTGACGACCTTCTCCTTGTCGGCGCCAAAGAACAGGATGTCGCCGTTGGACGCCCCGGTGCGCGCGATGATCTCGGCCAGGGCGGCGTCGTCGAGGTTCTTGACGATCGGGCTCTGCAGGCCGTCACGGCCGGCCGCGGTGTCGTTGACCTTGATGTAGGCCAGGCCCTTGGCGCCATAGATCTTCACGAACTCCTGGTAGGCGTCGATCTCGCCGCGCGACAGGCCGCCCTCGCCGCCGCCGCCGGGCACGCGCAGGGCGACGACGCGACCGCCCTTCATCGTCGCGGCGTTCGAGAAGACCTTGAACTCGACATGCTTCATCAACTCGGTGAGTTCGGTGAATTCGAGCTTGACGCGCAGGTCCGGCTTGTCCGAGCCGTACCTGAACATCGCGTCGCCGTACGTCATCGTCGGGAACACCGGCAGGTCGATGCCCGCGGCGTTGCGAAAGACGTTGCGGATCATCCCTTCGAACATCTCGCGGATCTCCTCCTCGGCCATGAACGAGGTCTCGATGTCGATCTGCGTGAATTCGGGCTGGCGGTCGGCGCGCAGGTCCTCGTCGCGGAAGCACTTGACGATCTGGTAGTAGCGGTCGTAGCCCGCCACCATCAGCAACTGCTTGAACAGCTGGGGCGACTGGGGCAGCGCGAAGAAGCTGCCGTCGTGCACGCGGCTGGGCACCAGATAGTCGCGCGCGCCCTCGGGCGTGGACTTGCCCAGCATCGGCGTCTCGATGTCGATGAAGCCGTTGGCGTCGAGGAACTTGCGCGCCTCCATCGTGACCTTGTAGCGCAGCATCATGTTGCGCTGCATGGCCGGGCGGCGCAGGTCGAGCACGCGGTGCGTGAGGCGCGTGGTCTCGCTCAGGTTGTCGTCGTCGAGCAGGAACGGCGGCGTGACCGACGGGTTGAGCACCTTCAGGTCGTGGCACAGCACCTCGATCTTGCCGCTCTTGAGGTTCTCGTTGGTGGTGCCCTCGGGACGCGCGCGCACCAGGCCCGTGACCTGGACGCAGAACTCGTTGCGCAGCCCTTCGGCCACCGCGAAGGTGGCGGCCCGGTCGGGATCGCACACCACCTGCACGTAGCCTTCGCGGTCGCGCACGTCGATGAAGATGACGCCGCCATGGTCGCGGCGACGGTTGACCCAGCCGCAGAGGGTCACGGTCTGGCCCATCAGGGCCTCGGTCACGAGACCGCAATAGTGGGAACGCATGGTCATGGAATCGATTCCGGCGCCGGGGGGCGCAATGTGTCTGTGACTAGGAATGGGTCGCGAGGGTCGCGGGGCCGCCGGGGACGACCACACCCATCGAGACGATGTACTTGAGCGCGTCGTCCACGCTCATCTTCAGTTCGATGCACTCGCTGCGCTTGAGCATGACGAAATAGCCGCCGGTCGGGTTGGGCGTGGTGGGCACGTAGACGCCCAGATAGTCACCGCCGCCGAGCCGCTCGCGCACTTCGCTGCCCGGCGTCCCGGTGACGAAGGCGATGGTCCAGGAACCCTCCCGCGGCCACTGGATCAGCACCGCCGTGCGAAAGGCGTTGCCGTTCTCGGAGAACAGCGTGTCCGACACCTGCTTGACGCTGGAATAGATCGAGCGCACGACCGGGATGCGCCGCACCAGGGCATCGCCCCAGCCCAGCAGGCGCTTGCCGACGAAGTTGCTGGCGACCGCGCCGACCACCAGGAGGATGGCCAGCGTGAGCAGCACGCCCAGGCCACGCACCCGATGGGCGTTGAGCCAATCGGTCCACTCGGTGGGCAGCAGCCACAGCGTCTGGTCCAGCGTGCCGATGATCCAGTTGAGAACGCCCAGCGTGATGACCAACGGCACGATGACCAGCAGGCCCGAAAGCAGCCATTTGCGCAGCGCGTGCATGCAGACCGCCCCTCAGTCGCTCTTGGGCTTGGGCGCGGGCGCGGGGGCCGGTGCCGGCGCGGAGCCGGCGGCAGGCGCCGGGGCGGCGGCGGGCGGGTTGCCGCCGCCGGCGGACTCGGCCGGCGCGGCGGCCGCCTTGCCGGTGTCGCCCTCGCTCTTGGCGGCACCCGCATCGGCGGGTTTCTTGCCGCCGCCTTCTCGGAAGTCGGTCACGTACCAGCCGGAACCCTTGAGTTGGAAGCCCGCAGCGGTGACCTGCTTCTCGAACGCGCTCGCACCGCACGCCGGACACACCGTCAGCGGGGCATCGGACATTTTCTGCAAGGCGTCCTTGGCGAAGCCGCAGGCGCTGCATTTGTAGGCGTAGATGGGCATGGGATGGGGTGGGAAAAGGCGGCACGGCCGCCGCTCGCAAAGCCCGCGATTATAGGTCGTCGGGTGCGCCGTCCGACCCGCCCCGGGAGGGGCCGGCGGGCACCCCGGCCGCAGCGCCGCAGGCGCGTCAACCCGCCTCGGTCGCGAGCGGGCGGTGCGGCGTGCGCACGTTGGCCAGCCATTGCGGTGCGAGCGATCCAGCCCCCATTCCCGCGAACGCGGCCAGCACGCCCGCGAGCTGGGCCGGGAACGACTCGCCCCAGGGCAGTGCCAGGAACGCCAGCCAGACCCCGATGCCCAGCAGCACGGCGGCCACGGCGCCCTGGGTGGTCGCCCGTTGCCAGTAGAGCCCGCACACCAGCGGCACGAAGGCGCCCACCAGCGGCACCTGGTAGGCCCCGGAGACCAGTTCGTAGATCGGCGTGCCCTGCATGCGGATCGCATAGGCCAGCACGGCGGCGCTGAACACCAGCACGGTGACGCGCATGGTGCGCAGGTTCTCGCGGTCGGTGCCGCCCGGGCGGAACTGGCGCCAGATGTTCTCCGTGAAGGTGACGCTCGGCGCCAGCAGCGTCGCCGAAGCGGTCGACTTGATGGCCGAGAGCAGCGCGCCGAAGAACAGCACCTGCATCGCGAAGGGCATCTTCTCCAGCACCAGCGTGGGCAGCACCTTCTGCGGATCCTCCTGAAGCAGGGCCTGGGCCTGCTCCGGCATGATGATCAGCGCGCTGGCCACCAGGAACATGGGCACGAAGGCGAACAGGATGTACGCCACCCCGCCGATGACCGGACCGCGCGTGGCCGCGCGCAGGTCGTTGGCGGACATCACGCGCTGGAACACGTCCTGCTGCGGGATCGAGCCCAGCATGATGGTGATGGCGGCGGCGAAGAAGAACAGGATGTCGCGCAGCGTGGGCTCCGGCCAGAAGCGGAACAGGTCGCGGCTGATCGCGAATGCCACCACCTTGTCGGCGCCACCGGCCATCTGACCGGCGAACACCGCGATTACCCCCAGACCCACGACCAGGATGATCATCTGGATGAAATCGGTCACCGCCACCGACCACATGCCGCCGAACAGCGTGTAGGCCAGGATCGAGACGACGCCGATCACCATGCCCACGGGAATCGGGATGGCACCGGCCGACAGCACGTTGAACACCAGCCCGAGTGCCGTGACCTGCGCCGACACCCAGCCCAGGTAGCTCACCATGATGATGAGCGAGCACGCCACCTCCACCGTGCGGCCGTAGCGCTCGCGGTAGTAGTCGCTGATGGTCAGCAGCGTCATCCGGTAGAGCTTGCCGGCGAAGAACAGTCCGACCAGGATCAGGCACGTGCCGGCGCCGAACGGGTCCTCGATCACGCCCCGCAGGCCACCGTCGATGAACTTCGCCGGAATGCCGAGCACGGTCTCGGAGCCGAACCACGTCGCGAAGGTGGTCGTCACGATCATGAACAAGGGCAGATGGCGTCCGGCGATGGCGAAATCGGCCGTGTTGTCGACCCGCCGGGCCGCCACCAAGCCGATGGCGATCGTGAACAGCAGGTAGACGGCGACCAGGGTCAGCAGCAAGGGGACTTCTCCGGGACAGGCAGGGTGAAGGCAGGGTGGAGGCGGAAGCGTCTACAGGACCTTCACGCGCAGCAGCAGCTGCATCGCGAGCAGCCCCAACGCAAAACCCACGCCACCATAGATCACCCCCTGCAGCAGGCCGATGGTCTTCTTCTGCGCTTGCAGCAGTTCGAGCAACTCACGGCGGTGGTCGTCGGGGCGGTGCTCCAGGTACTCGTGCAGCAGGCGGGGCAGCTGGGGCAGCAGCTTGGCGTAGCGCGGCGCCTCCTCCCGCAGTTGGGCGAACAGCCGTTTCGGCCCGATCTGGTCGAGCATCCACTTTTCCAGGAACGGCTTGGCCGTCGCCCAGAGGTCGAGTTCGGGATCGAGTTGTCGGCCGAGCCCCTCGATGTTGAGCAGGGTCTTCTGCAGCAGCACGAGTTGGGGCTGGATCTCGACGTGGAAGCGGCGCGAGGTCTGGAACAGGCGCATGAGCACCATGCCCAGCGAGATCTCCTTGAGCGGCCGGTCGAAATACGGCTCGCACACGGTCCGGATGGCCGCCTCGAGTTCGTCGATGCGCGTGCCCTCGGGCACCCAGCCGCTTTCCAGGTGAAGTTCGGCGACCCGCTTGTAGTCGCGGCGGAAGAAGGCGACGAAATTCTGCGCCAGGTATTCCTTGTCCGTCTCGGTCAGCGTGCCGACGATGCCGAAGTCCAGCGAGATGTAGCGGCCGAAAGTGGCCTCCTCCAGGCTCACCTGGATGTTGCCGGGATGCATGTCGGCATGGAAGAAACCGTCGCGGAAGACCTGCGTGAAGAAGATCGTGACGCCGTCGCGCGCCAGCTTGGGAATGTCGACGCCGGCCGCGCGCAGGCGGTCGAGCTGCGCGATGGGCACGCCGTTCATGCGCTCCATCACCATGACCTCCGGGTGGCAGAAGTCCCAGATCATCTCGGGAATGAGCACCAGATCGAGTTCGGCCATGTTGCGCCGCAGCTGGGCGGCGTTGGCGGCCTCGCGCACCAGATCGAGCTCGTCGTGCAGGTACTTGTTGAATTCGGCCACCACCTCGCGCGGTTTGAGGCGCTTGCCGTCGGCCGACAGGCTCTCCACCCAGCCGGCCATCATGGCCATCAACGCCAGGTCCTTCTCCATCACGCGGCGCATGCCCGGGCGCAGCACCTTCACGGCGACATCGCGCACGCGGCCCTTGGCGTTGCGGATGGTCGCGAAATGCACCTGGGCGATCGAAGCGCTCGCGACCGGCGTCTCGTCGAAACGCTCGAAGACCTCGGCCACCGGCCGCTTGAAGGCGCGTTCGATGGTGGCGATGGCGACGGACGACGGAAACGGCGCCACGCGATCCTGCAGCCAGGCGAGCTCGTCGGCGATGTCCGGTGGCAGGAGGTCACGCCGCGTCGAGAGCACCTGACCGAATTTCACGAAGATGGGACCGAGCCGCTCCAGCGCCTCGCGCAGACGCTGGCCACGCGGCGCGTCCAGCCGCCGTCCGATCGAGAGCACGCGCGCCACGACTCCCAGCCATGGTTTCTGGAAGCTCGTGAGCACCAGCTCGTCGAGCCCGTAGCGCAGTGCGATCCAGACGATGTACAGACCGCGTGAGAAGCGATTCATTCGTTGCTCGCGCTCCCGGAGGCCCCACCCGGACGCCCCGCGGCGCCCGTCGCCTTGCCGACGAACTGGCGCAATGCCGCGGCCACGCGGCGCGCCACGTTGCCGATGGTGTGCGCGGGCACGTCGCCGATCACGCGCGCGAGGTCGTCCTCGACGTCCCAGCGCACATGGTCGACCAGCCAGTTGACCTCGGCGGCGAGCTGCACGTCGCCGACGATGCGCACCGACGGCTTGTCGCCGCGCAGCGTCGCGCCGGCCAGCTTCAGGGGCGAGGTCTCGGTGACGATCAGGGTGAGTTCGGGGATGGCGCCCTCGGGCGCCAAGTCGAGCAGGCCGGCGGGCGTCGCCACCAGTTGCAGGGTGACGAAACGCCATTCGAAGCGCACCACGCGGCCCTTCTGGCGCACCAGTCGCTGCTGGGCCTCCGGTTCCTGCTGCAGGACGTGGTTGAGGAACAGCACGGCGTGCTGCTGGACCTCGTGGACCGCCCAGACGGGCGGCCGCAGGCGGCTGCCGACACGATCGAGGAGGCCGTCGAGAAAAGAAAAAGGGGACGATGGTGTAGCCATGTCCCCATTATCCCGCCCGCATGCGCACCGGTCGTCGGCCGGTGCGCCGCGATGGCACCGTCTCAGGTCATTGCAATGCCTGCACGCCCGCCACCAGCCAGCCGCCCGCGCCATTGGTGGGCTTGGTCATGTTCCAGACCTCGCGGAACGGGCTCGGGCCAGCCGCCGCGTCCTCGCGGATCATGCCGGAGAACTCGACACTCGCCAGGTAGACGTCGGGCAACTCCTCGATGCCCAGCAGCTTGGCGTCAAGCATCACGACCTCGGTCTTGTTGGGCTGGCCACCGGTGTGCGTCTCGCGTTCGGCCAGCTGCGACTGGATCTCGCCGAGCATGCCGTCGGTCATCATGGAGCGCAGGTTGCCGACGTCGGCACGGTCCCAGGCATCCTGCAGCGTCACGAAATTGCGCTTCGCGGCGGTCAGGAAGCCGTCGGTGTCGAAATCGGCCGGAACGCCCCACGACTGCGCACCGCCCAGGGCCGAACCGATCATGCTGCCGCCGGCCGCACCGACCGCACCGGCGCCGGCCGCGTTGGCCATCGACGAGATGCCCGACGCGGCACCGGGACGCTGCGCGTTGGCATCGAAGGACGTGGCGCCCGTCTCCCAGGGCCGTGCCGAGGCGTCGTTGCCCACCTTGGCGGGGCTGTACTGCGTGGGCGTCGGTGCGTCCGCGGGGCTGTTGCCGGCACCCTGGAACGCGAAGTCGCCGTTGCGCTGGCCACCGCCGTTGCCGGCGCGCGAGCGGGCCGCGAAGAAACGCCACGCCATGAAACCGGCCATGACCACCAGCAGGATCAGCAGGATGTTGCCGAAGCCGGCACCCAGGCCCAGCGAATGCGCGAGCCACGCCAGGCCCAGACCCGCGGCCAGGCCGCCGAGCATGCCGCCCCAGTTGCGCTTGGGCGCGGCGGCGGCGGGCGCGGCGGCACCAGGACGGGCGGCCGCGTTGTTGGCGTTCTGCGCCGGGGCGCCCGGCGTCGTCGGCGAGGCCGGTGGCGACGCCTCGCGCTGCGTCACGTTGTTCGACTGGCGGCCCATCGACTGCCCGCCCCCCATGCGCTTTGCATCGGCCTGGGCGCTCACGAGCACCATGGCGCACACCAGGCACGCGGTCCAGAAGTTCTTCATTTCATCGTCTCCTCAACGGGGTGATCCCGGAAAAATTCAGCGTTCAACACTTGATTCCAACATGCAGGGCGACGATGCCGCCGGTCATGTTGTGATAGTCCACATGGCCGAAACCGCCCTCCTTCATGAGGGCCTTGAGCTCTTCCTGCGACGGGTGCATCCGGATGGATTCCGCCAGGTAGCGATAGCTGGCGTCATCGCCCGCCACCGCCTTGCCCAGGCGTGGCAGCACCTTGAAGGAATACCAGTCGTAGGCCTTGCGCAACGGCTGCGCGACCTTGGAGAACTCCAGCACCAGCAGCTTGCCGCGCGGCTTGAGCACGCGGTTCATCTCCTTGAGCGCCAGGTCCTTGTGCGTCATGTTGCGCAGGCCGAAGGCGACCGTGACGACGTCGAAGTGGTCGTCGGGAAACGGCAGCTTCTCGGCATCGCAGACCATCGTCGGCAGGCTCACGCCGGCGTCGAGCAGACGCTCGCGGCCGGTGCGCAGCATGGCCTCGTTGATGTCGGTGTGCACGACCTCGCCGGTGGTACCCACCTTCTTCGAGAAGGCCAACGCCAGGTCGCCCGTGCCGCCCGCGATGTCCAGCACGCGCGAGCCCTCGCCGACGTTGGCGACCATCACGGTGTAGGCCTTCCAGGCGCGATGCATGCCGACCGACATCAGGTCGTTCATGAGGTCGTAGCGCGTGGCGACCGAGTCGAACACGCCCCGCACGCGACGCGCCTTGTCGCGTTCGTCGACGTTCTCGAAACCGAAATGGGTGGTGCTCATGCTTGCCATATTAGGGCGGAAGCACTCACCTCAAGCCGACGACCCCGCAAGGACGGCGGACATTGGCGGGGGACGCGATCCTCAGTGGCTGCCGCAGGCGTGACCGCCACCGCCGCCCGACACGGCCATGGGCGCGTCGCGGTCCACGCCGGCGGCCGACAGGCGCTGTTCGTAGCGCGCCCACAGCGCCTCCTGCTGAGCGCCGAGCTCGTAGAGCAGCGTCCATGTGAAGATGCCGCTTTCATGGCCGTCGGTGAAGACCGGCTTGACCGCGTAATTGCCCACGGGCTCCAGCGCCAGCAGGCCGACGTCGCGTTTGCCGGTCTGCAACACCTCCTGGCCGGGGCCGTGGCCCTGGACTTCGGCCGATGGCGAGTACACGCGCATCAGTTCGAACGGGATGCGGAAGTTCGCACCGTCGGAAAAACCCACCTCCAGCACGCGCGACTGGCCGTGGACGGTGATCGATTGGGGCGTCGGTGCGCCGATGTGCAGGCCTGCCATGGGAATGTCCTGGGGGGGGGGGGGGTGGTTTCAGTCGGTGCCGATGGCGCTCAGGCGCTCGGCGAGCGTCCGCTCGAGCACCGGCAGCAGCGCGGCGACGGCGGCCTCGCGCGCGGTGTCGCGGGAACGCCGGGCCTCGGCCCAGACCGGCGCGGGAAAATGGCTGTCGCCCTCGAAGCGCGCGATCACGTGCCAGTGCAGGTGCGGCACCATGTTGCCCAACGCGGCCAAGTTGACCTTGGCCGGTGCCAGATGCTCGATCAGGACGCGCTCGACCGTCGCCACGGCGTCCATGCAGCGCGCGCGTCCGGTCGCGTCGAGGTCGGAGAACTCGGCCACGTGGTCGTGCCAGACCACGCGGTAGAACGCCGGGAAGCCGGCCTCGTCCGCATGGACGACGCGGAAGTCGGCCGCATCGAACACGATGCGCCCGCCCGCCGCGTCGCACAGCGGGCAGCCCGCCCGGCGCGCGGTTGGCAGCGGCGTCGACACGTCGCTCACACCAGCACCCGCTCGATGCCGCCGGCATTGGCCGCAGCGACGTAGGCCGGCAGCCACTGCTCGCCCAGGATCTTGCGCGCCATCTCGACGACGATGTAGTCGGCCTCGAGCAGGCCGTTGTCCAGGTCGCCGCCATAGCGCGACAGCCCCTGCAGGCAGCTCGGGCAGCTGGTCAGGATCTTCACGTCGCCCCGTGCCGGCGCCTTGCCCGACGCCCGCAGCGCGGCCTCGCCCTTCTTCAGTTCCTCCTCCTTGCGAAAGCGGATCTGCGTGGCGATGTCCGGCCGCGTGACGCCCAGCGTGCCGGACTCGCCGCAGCAGCGGTCGTTCTTCTGCACGCCGTCGCCCACCAGCGCCTTGACGGTCTTCATCGGGTCCTGCAGCTTCATCGGGCTGTGGCAGGGGTCGTGGTAGAGGTAGCCGCCACCGCCGGCGTCGCCCAGCGTGATGCCCTTCTCCAGCAGGTATTCGTGGATGTCGATGATCCGGCAACCGGGGAAGATCTTGTCGAACTGGTAGCCCTGGAGTTGGTCGTAGCAGGTGCCGCAGCTCACCACCACCGTCTTGATGTCGAGGTAGTTGAGGGTGTTGGCCACGCGGTGGAAGAGCACGCGGTTGTCGGTGATCATCTTCTCGGCCTTGTCGAACTGGCCGCTGCCGCGCTGGGGGTAGCCGCAGCAGAGGTAGCCCGGCGGCAGCACGGTCTGCACGCCGGCATGCCAGAGCATCGCCTGCGTGGCCAGGCCGACCTGCGAGAACAGCCGCTCCGAGCCGCAGCCGGGAAAATAGAACACGGCCTCGGTCTCCGACGTGGTGGCCTTCGGGTTCCGGATGATCGGGACGTAGTCGGCATCCTCGATGTCCAGCAGCGCGCGCGCGGTCTGCTTGGGCAGGCCGCCGGGCATCTTCTTGTTGATGAAGTGGATCACCTGCTCCTTGACCGGCGCCGGCCCGAGCGTGGCCGGCGGCAGGGCCGTCTGCTTCTTCGCGGGCAGCCGGAAGAAGTCGTGGGCCAGGCGCTGCGCCTTGAAGCCGATGTCCACCATGCCCACGCGCATCGCCTTGATGGTGGCCGGGTTGGTGGCGTTGAGGAACATCATGGCCGCGGCGTTGCCGGGACGGAAGCTCTTCTGCCCCATCTTGCGCAGCAGGTTGCGCATGTTCATCGAGACGTCGCCGAAATCGATCTTCACCGGGCAGGGCGTGAGGCACTTGTGGCAGACCGTGCAATGGTCGGCCACGTCCTCGAACTCCTCCCAGTGCTTCAGGCTCACGCCGCGTCGCGTCTGCTCCTCGTAGAGAAAGGCCTCGACCAGCAGCGAGGTCGCCAGGATCTTGTTGCGCGGGCTGTAGAGCAGGTTGGCGCGGGGCACGTGGGTCGCGCACACCGGCTTGCACTTGCCGCAGCGCAGGCAGTCCTTGACCGAATCGGCGATGGCGCCGATGTCGCTCTGCTGCATGATCAGCGACTCGTGGCCCATCAGGCCGAAGCTCGGGGTGTAGGCGTTGGTGAGGTCGGCGTGCAGTTCCTGCGGCGCCGGGCCCGGCGAGCGCAGCAGCTTGCCCTTGTTGAAGCGTCCTTCCGGATCGATGCGCCGCTTGTATTCGGTGAACGGACGCAGCTCCTCGTCGGAGAGGAATTCGAGCTTGGTGATGCCGATGCCGTGCTCCCCGGAGATCACGCCGTCCAGGCTGCGCGCCAGCGCCATGATGCGCACCACCGCGGCGTGGGCGGTCTGCAGCATCTCGTAGTTGTCGCTGTTCACCGGCAGGTTGGTGTGGACGTTGCCGTCGCCCGCGTGCATGTGCAATGCCACCCACACGCGGCCCTTGAGCACGCGCTGGTGGATGGCGGCGCACTCGGCCAGGATCGGCGCGAACTCCTCGCCCGTGAAGATCTGCTGCAGCGGCGCACGCAGCTGCGTCTTCCAGCTCGCACGCAGCGAGTGGTCCTGCAGCTGCGCGAATAGCGCGTCGATGTCGCGCAGCCACGAAGCCCACGTCGCGCGCACCTCGCGCACCAGCGCCACGGCCTGCGCCACGCGCGCCTCCAGCAGTTCCACCGCCGGGATGTCGTTGGCGTCGTCGGTCTTCCCCAGGGGCAGGTTGCCGCGCGTGAGGAACTCCTCCAGCGCGTCGGCGAAGGCGATCTTGTTGCCCAGCGACAGCTCGATGTTGATGCGCTCGATGCCGTCGGTGTACTCGGCCATGCGCGGCAGCGGGATCACCACGTCCTCGTTGATCTTGAAGGCGTTGGTGTGGCGGCTGATGGCCGCCGTGCGCTTGCGGTCGAGCCAGAACTTCTTGCGTGCCTCGGGGCTGATGGCGACGAAGCCCTCGCCGCTGCGCGAGTTGGCGATGCGCACCACCTCCGAGGTGGCGCGCGCCACGGCGTCGGCGTCGTCGCCGGCGATGTCGCCGAACAGCACCATCTTGGGCAGGCCGCCATGCTTCTTCGACTTGGTGGCGTAGCCCACCGCCTTGAGGTAGCGGTCGTCCAGGTGCTCCAGGCCGGCGAGCAGCACGCCCGAGCGCTTCTGCTCGGCGAACATGAAATCCTTGATCTCGACGATGCTGGGCACCGCGTCCCTGGCGTTGCCGAAGAACTCCAGGCACACCGTGCGCGTGTGCGAGGGCATGCGGTGGACGATCCAGCGGCAGCTGGTGATCAGACCGTCGCAGCCCTCCTTCTGGATGCCCGGCAGGCCCGAGAGGAACTTGTCCGTCACGTCCTTGCCCAGGCCCTCCTTGCGGAAGGTCCGCCCGGGGATCTCCAGGCGCTCGGCGCGCAGCTCGGTCGTGCCATCGGCGGCGAAGTACTGCAGGTCGAAGACGGCCGACTCGGCATCGTGGATCTTGCCCAGGTTGTGGCCGATGCGCGTGACCTCCAGCCATTCGGCCTGCGGCGTCACCATGCGCCAGGAGGCCAGGTTGTCCAGCGCCGTGCCCCACAGCACGGCCTTCTTGCCGCCGGCGTTCATCGCCACGTTGCCGCCCACGCAGGAGGCCTCGGCGGAGGTCGGGTCGACCGCGAACACGTAGCCCGCGCGCTCGGCCGCGTCGGCCACGCGCTGCGTGACCACGCCGGCGCCGGTCCAGATGGTCGGCACGGGATCGGCCAGACCCGGCAGCGCGACCAGCTCGACCTCGGTCATCGCCTCCAGCTTCTCGGTGTTGATGACCGCGCTGTTCCAGGTCAGCGGGATCGCACCGCCGGTGTAGCCGGTGCCGCCCCCGCGCGGGATGATCGTCAGGCCCAGCTCGATGCAGCCCTTGACCAGCAGGGCCATCTCTGCCTCGGTGTCCGGGCACAGCACGACGAAGGGGTACTCCACGCGCCAGTCGGTCGCGTCGGTCACGTGCGCCACGCGCGAGAGGCCGTCGAACTTGACGTTGTCCCTGGCCGTGAGCCTGCGGAAGACGCGCGTGGCCTTGCGCCGCAGCGCGGCGACGTCTCGGAACATGGCGTCGAAGGCCGCGATGGCCCCCGCCACCAGCGCCGACAGCTCGCCCACCAGCGCGTCGCGCTGCGCGTCGACGTCGGGCGTGCGCCGCTTGCCGACCTCGCCCAGGCGGTGCGCGAGCGCTTCGACCAGCTGGCCACGCCGGCGCGGGTTGTCCAGCAGGTCGTCGATCAGGTAGGGGTTGCGCTGCACGACCCAGATGTCGCCCAGCACCTCGTAGAGCATGCGCGCCGAGCGGCCCGTGCGGCGCTCGTCGCGCAGTGACTGCAGCAGCGTCCAGCCGCGCTCGCCCAGCAGGCGGATCACGATCTCGCGGTCGGAGAAGCTCGTGTAGTTGTAGGGGATCTCGCGGAGTCGCGCGGGCTCTGCGGCCTGTGACAACAACGCCGTCAGCGCGGTGGGTGCATTCATCGGGGAATTTGCCTCGGCCGGGCGCTGCGCACCCGCTTGCCGGGCCGGGGATTTTAGGTCAGCGCGCTCTTCGCGACCCGGGCGGGGTCAACCCGGCCGCCCCTCGCCCCTCAGAACAGCACGCGGCTGCGGATCGTTCCCGGCACCGCCGCGAGCTTTTCCAGCGCCAGGTCCGAGGACGCCGCGTCGATGTCGATCACGACGTAGCCGACCTTCTCGTTGGTCTGCAGGTACTGCGAGGCGATGTTGATGTGGTTCTCGGAGAAGATGCGGTTGATCTCCGACAGCACGCCCGGCACGTTGCGGTGGATGTGCAGCAGCCGGTGCTTGCCGGGGTGCGCCGGCAGCGCCACCTCGGGAAAGTTGACCGACGAGATCGACGTGCCGTTGTCGCTGTACTTCACCAGCTTCTCGGCCACCTCGCCGCCGATGTTGGCCTGCGCCTCCATCGTCGAGCCGCCCACGTGCGGCGTCAGGATCACGTTGTCCAGCCCGCGCAGGGGCGAGACGAACTCCTCGCTGTTGCTGCCCGGCTCGACCGGGAACACGTCGATCGCCGCGCCCCAGAGCTTCTTCGCCTTCAGCGCCGCGGCGAGCGCGTCGATGTCCACCACCGTCCCGCGCGCCGCGTTGATCAGGATGCCGCCGGGCTTCATGGCGGCGATCTCGTCGGGGCCGATCATCCACTGCGTCGAGGGCAGCTCCGGCACGTGCAGCGTCACGATGTCGCTCTGCGCGAGCAGGTCGTGCAGGCGTTGCACCTGGCGCGCGTTGCCCAGCGGCAGCTTGTTGACCACGTCGTAGAACGCCACGTGCATGCCCAGCGACTCGGCCAGCACCGACAGTTGCGTGCCGATCGAGCCGTAGCCCACGATGCCCAGCGTCTTGCCGCGCGCCTCGTGCGAATTGATCGCCGACTTCAGCCAGCCGCCGCGGTGCGCCAGCGCGTTCTTCTCCGGCACGCCGCGCAGCAGCAGGATCGCCTCGGCCAGCACCAGTTCGGCCACCGAGCGGGTGTTGGAATACGGCGCGTTGAACACCGCCACGCCGCGCTCGCGCGCCGCGTTCAGGTCGACCTGGTTGGTGCCGATGCAGAAGCACCCCACGGCCACCAGCTTGGGCGCCGCGGCGAGCACGTCGGCCGTCAGCTGGCTCTGCGAGCGGATGCCCAGGAAATGCACGTCGGCGAGGCGGGCCTTGAGTTCCTCGCCCTGCAACGCCTTGGGCAGGGTCTCGATCTGCGTGTAGCCCGCGCCCCGCAGCACTTCCACCGCCGAGGGATGGATGCCCTCGAGCAACAGGAACCGGATCTTGCTTTTGTCGAGTGAGGTCTTGGTCATGGCGCGTGCCGCGAGAAGGCGGCCGGTACGCCCCGGCGCGGACCCGGTCGGGTCCGGTGCGGGGCCAGCGTGAGGCTGGAGGAAAAGGAGGGCGATGCTAGCATGGTGCATTGCAGCAAGCCGGACGCGTTCGCCGTGGCGCCAGGAGGGTTTCCCCCCTTGGAGAAAGCGCCGTCCGGCGGCAAAACCCCGAGGTCGCCGTCGTGTCACGAGCACGGCCTAGCATGCGCGCCTTTCGCGTCCCCGGCGCCCATCCGCGCCCTTTCCTCCAGGAGTCCTCCCTCATGCGATTCAAGAAGCTCGCCCTGTGCACCGCACTGGCGGCCACCACCCTCGCCGGCACCGCGCAGGCCCAGACCGAAATCCAGTGGTGGCATTCGATGACCGCCGTCAACAACGAATGGGTCAACGACCTGGCCAAGCAGTTCAACGAAAGCCAGAAGGACTACCGGATCGTCCCGACGTACAAGGGCCAGTACGAGGAATCCATGACCGCCGCCGTCGCCGCGTTCCGCGCCGGCAACGCCCCGGACATCCTGCAGGTCTTCGAGGTCGGCACCGCCACCATGATGGCCAGCAAGGGCGCGATCGTGCCGGTGGGCAAGGTCATGAAGGACGCGGGCGAGAAGTTCGATGCGGCCGCCTACATCCCCGCCGTCGCCGGCTACTACACGGCACCCAACGGCCAGATGCTGAGCTTCCCGTTCAACAGCTCGACCACGGTCTTCTACTTCAACAAGGACGCCTTCAAGGCTGCCGGCCTGCCTACCGACAAGGCGCCCTCGACCTGGCCGGAAGTGGTCTCCGCCGCCGCCAAGCTCAAGGCCAGCGGCCACAAGTGCCCGTTCACGACGGCGTGGCAGAACTGGACCCAGATCGAGAGCTTCTCGGCTTGGCACAACGTCGAGTTCGCCACCCGGAGCAACGGCCTGGCCGGCCTCGACGCGCGCCTGAAGGTCGACTCGCCCCTGCACCTGCGCCACGTCGAGAACCTCGCGAGCATGGTCAAGCAGGGCCTGTTCATCTACAAGGGCCGCTCCAACATCCCCGAGGCCTCGTTCGTCTCGGGCGAGTGCGCCATGATCAACACGTCCTCGGGCTTCTACGGCAACGTCGCCAAGAACGCCAAGTTCGGCTACGGCGTCGCGCCCCTGCCCTACTACCCGGACGTGCCCGGCGCCCCGCAGAACACCGTGATCGGCGGCGCCAGCCTGTGGGTGATGTCGGGCAAGACGCCCGAGAAGTACAAGGGCATCGCCAAGTTCTTCAGCTTCGTCTCGACGCCCGAAGTCCAGTCGGCCAGCCACAAGCGCACCGGCTACCTGCCGGTCACCACCGCCGCCTACAAGCTGACCGAGGACTCGGGCTTCTACAAGCAGAACCCCGGCACCGACGTGGCCGTCACGCAGATGATCCGCAAGGTCACCGACAAGAGCCGCGGCATCCGCCTGGGCAACTACGTGCAGATCCGCGCCATCGAGGACGAGGAACTCGAACAGGTCTGGAACGGCAAGAAGACCGCCAAGGAGGCGCTCGACGCCATCGTCAAGCGCAGCAACGAGCAGCTCGAACGCTTCCAGAAGGCCAACAAGGGCTGAGTCCCGCGCACCGCGACCGCGCGCCGGTCGCTAGACTCGCCCGCCTCGGCTCCTCGCATGGAGCAGGCGGGCTTTTCATTTCAGGGTTTTCATGGACAAGCGTGTCTTCTTCCGCTCCGGCTGGCTGCCGTGGGCGCTGCTGGCGCCGCAGATGCTGGTCATCGGGGTCTTCTTCTTCTGGCCGGCCGGCCAGGCGCTCTACCAGTCGCTGCAGCAGCAGGACCCGTTCGGCACTTCGATCGAGTACGTCGGACTGGACAATTTCCGCCAGCTGTTCGCCGACCCGGGCTATGTCGAATCGTTCAAGACCACGGCGCTGTTCTCGGTGCTGGTCGCGGGCATCGGCATCGCGGTGTCGCTGCTGCTGGCCGTCTTCGCCGACCGCATCACGCGCGGGGGCACCTTCTACAAGACCATGCTGATCCTGCCCTACGCCGTGGCCCCGGCCGTGGCGGCGGTGCTGTGGGTGTTCATGTTCTCGCCCTCGCTGGGGGTGGTGGCCTATGCGCTGGGCCACCTGGGCATCGACTGGAACCACCTGCTGAATTCCGGCCACGCCATGACGCTGATCGTGATGGCGGCGATCTGGAAGCAGCTCTCCTACAACTTCCTGTTCTTCCTCGCCGGCCTGCAGTCGATCCCGCGCTCGCTCATCGAGGCGGCCGCCATCGACGGCGCGCGGCCGTGGCGCCGCTTCTGGACGGTGCAGTTCCCGCTGCTCTCGCCCACGACCTTCTTCCTGCTGGTCATCAACATCGTCTACGCCTTCTTCGACACCTTCGCGATCGTCGATGCCGCCACGCACGGCGGCCCGGGCACGGACACGGCGATCCTGGTCTACAAGGTCTACTACGACGGCTTCAAGGCCATGGACCTGGGCGGCTCGGCCGCGCAGTCGGTGGTGCTGATGGCGATCGTCGTGGTGCTCACCGTCATCCAGTTCCGCTACGTCGAGAAGAAAGTGAATTACTGACATGGTCGAGAAACGCGGAACCCAGGGCATCCTCGCGCACGTCATCGTGATGCTGGGGGTGCTGATCGTCGCCTTCCCGCTCTACCTGGCCTTCGTGGCCTCCACGCACACGGCGCAGGACATCGTGCAGGCGCCCATGCCGCTGCTGCCGGGTTCGAACCTGCGCGAGAGCTACATGGCGGCGCTGTTCGGGCGCGAGAACGCCGGCGGCTCCAACGCGCCGGTGGCGCACATGATGTGGGTGAGCCTGGTGACGGCCCTGGTCATCGCCATCGGCAAGATCACGATCTCGCTGCTGTCGGCCTTCGCCATCGTGTACTTCCGCTTCCCGTTCAGGAAGACCGTGTTCTGGGCCATCTTCGTGACGCTGATGCTGCCGGTGGAGGTGCGCATCCTGCCGACCTACGAGGTGCTGGCCAACCTGCACATGCTCAACACCTACGCCGGACTGACGGTGCCGCTGATCGCCTCGGCCACGGCGACGTTCCTGCTGCGCCAGTTCTTCATGACGGTGCCCGAGGAGCTGACCGAGGCCTCGCGCATGGACGGCGCGAGCCCGATGCGCTTCTTCTTCGACGTGCTGCTGCCGCTGTCGAAGACCTCGATCGCGGCGCTGTTCGTGATCCAGTTCATCTACGGCTGGAACCAGTACCTGTGGCCGCTGATCGCCACCACCGGCGAGGACATGTACCCGGTGGTGGTGGGCATCAAGCGGATGATCGCCGGGGGCGACGGCCAGAACGAATGGAACGTCGTGATGGCCACGGCCATCCTGGCGATGCTGCCGCCCGCGATCGTCGTGGTCGCGATGCAGAAGTGGTTCGTCAAGGGCCTGGTGGATACGGAGAAATAAACAAACCATGGCTGCTCTTTCGTTTCGCAATGTCATCAAGCGCTACGGCGCGGGCCCGAAGGCCAACCAGGTCATCCACGGCGTGAGCGCGGAGATCGGCGACCGCGAGTTCGTGGTCATCGTCGGGCCGTCGGGCTGCGGCAAGTCCACGCTGCTGCGCATGGTCGCCGGGCTGGAGGAAGTCTCCGCCGGCGAGATCGCGATCGGCGGGCGCGTCGTCAACACGCTCGAACCCTCCGAGCGCGACATCGCGATGGTGTTCCAGAACTACGCGCTCTACCCGCACATGACGGTCTTCGACAACATGGCCTACGGCCTGAAGATCGCCAAGGTGCCCAGGGACGAGATCAGGACGCGCGTGGACAAGGCCGCGCGCATCCTGGAGCTGGGCGCGCTGCTCGCGCGCAAGCCGCGCGAGCTCTCCGGCGGCCAGCGCCAGCGCGTGGCCATGGGCCGCGCCATCGTGCGCCAGCCGCAGGTCTTCCTGTTCGACGAGCCGCTGTCCAACCTCGACGCCAAGCTGCGCGCGCAGACCCGCATCGAGATCCAGAAGCTGCACCGCGAGCTCGGCATCACCTCGCTGTTCGTCACGCACGACCAGGTCGAGGCGATGACGCTGGCGCAGCGCATCATCGTGATGAACGGCGGCGTGATGGACCAGTTCGCCACGCCCGAGGAGGTCTACAACCGCCCCGCCACCACCTTCGTCGCCAGCTTCATCGGCTCGCCGCCGATGAACCTGCTGCGCCACGCGCCGGGCGTGCGCCCGGGGCAGATCCTGGGCGTGCGGCCGGAACACCTGAAGCTCGATCCGGCCGGCTGGGCGGTGCAGGTCGAGTACGTCGAACTGCTGGGCGCCGAGCGGCTGGTGTACGGCCACATCGGCGAGGAGCCCGTCATCGTGCGCATCGACGAGGCCGACACGCCCCCGCGCGCGGGCGACACCGTGCACGTCGGCGCCCCGCCCGATCGGCTGCACGCCTTCGATGCCGGCTCGGGCAAGCGCGTGGCCTGAACGAGCGACGCGTCGCACCCGGTCCAGGATCATCGCCATGACCTCCGCCATGACCTCCATCCCGCCCGCCGCCCCGACCGTCGCTCCCGGTGCGCCGGCACCCGCCGTCCCCCGGGCCGACTGGCCCTATCCGCGCTGGATCGCCCACCGCGGCGCCGGCCGCCTCGCGCCGGAGAACACGCTGGCGGCCTTCCGCCTCGGGGCCGCCCACGGCTATCGCATGTTCGAGTGCGACGTCAAGCTCAGCGCCGACGGCGTGCCTTTCCTGCTGCACGACGCCACGCTCGAACGCACCACCGACGGCCGGGGCACGGCCGGCGACCTCGACTGGGCCCGGCTGTCGCGGCTCGACGCCGGCGGCTGGCATTCGCGCGCCCACGCCGGCGAGCCGCTGGCACGGCTGGAGAACGTCGCGCGCTTCTGCCTGCGCAACGGCCATCACCTGAACATCGAGATCAAGCCCACGCCCGGCACCGAACGCCGCACCGGCGAGGTGGTGGCGCAGGAGGCCGCGCGCCTGTGGGCCGGCCAGCCGGTGCCGCCGTTGCTGACCTCGTTCCAGCCCCTGGCGCTCGAGGGCGCGCGTCACGGCGCCGAGCACCTGCCGCGCGGGCTGCTGCTCGACGCGCTGCCCGAGGGCTGGCTCGAGGAAGCCCTGCGCCTGGACTGCGTCGCCGTCGTGTGCAACCAGGCGCTCTGGAGCGAGGCCACGGTGGCGCGCGCGCGTGACGCCGGCCTGCGCACCCTGAGCTACACCGTGAACGACGACTGGGCGGCGCAGCGGCTGATCGCGCTCGGCACGGACGGCGTCATCACCGACCGCATCGACCTCTTCGCTGCGGCAAGCTAGCGCGTTTTGCATCCGTGGCCCCGCGCGGCCTTGTCATCGATGAGAACGACCTCCGGACCTTCCGCCTTCCTCGCCCTTCTCCTTGTCTGGCTGACGCTCGCCCTGGGCGCGCCGGCCGCCGCGCAGCAGCCCGCGACGGCCCAGACCTCCCAGCCGGCGGCGACGGCCGGCGAGGCCGCCCCGGTCGAGCCCGAGGTCACCGTGCCCGCGCTGCGCAAGCGCCTCGACCAGCTGCCGGAGAACGTCGACGACAACGCGGACGTGCCGCGCCTGATCGGCGAGACACAGGACATCGTCGCGCAGGCGCAGCGCTTCGTCGCCTCGCGCGACGGGCAGCTCGCCGACCTGAACGCGCGCCTGGGCGAACTCGGCGCCGCGCCGGCGGCCGGCGCGACCGAGGCGTCCGACATCACGCGCCAGCGCGCGACGCTGGAGAAGGAACGCAACGCGCTCGACGCCGACATCCGCCTGGCCCGCCTGGTCGCCGTCGATGCCCAGCAGCGCACCGCCGACCTGCAGGCGCGGCGCCGCGCGCTGTTCGAGGCACGCATCCTGGAGCGCGTGGAGTCGCCGCTGGGCGCGGCCTTCTGGCGGCGCATCGGTGCGGCGTGGCCCACCGACCAGGCGCGCCTGCGCGGGCTCGGCAACGACCTGCGCGGCGGGCTCGCCAGCGCCTGGCGCGAGGACGGTCTCGGCCTGTTCCTGGCGTCCCTCGCCGGCGCGCTCCTGCTGGTCGTGCTGGGCAGCTGGGCCGCCGAGCACGCCCTGATCAAGCTGGCGGTGCGGGTCTTCCCGGTCGGACGGCTGCGGCGCTCGCTGCTGGCCGTCGCCACCGTGCTGTCGACCACCGCCATCACCGCGCTGGGCACCGAATGGGCCTGGCAGGCGCTGCTGCGCCAGGGCGACTGGTCGGCCGTCGCCCAGGGCCTGGGCGATTCGGCGGCCCGGCTCGCCGCCTTCGTCGGCTTCGTCGTCGGCCTGGGCCGGGCGCTGCTGGCCAACCACCGCACCAGTTGGCGCCTGCCGCCCATGTCCGACGCCATCGCCTCGCGCCTGGCGCCGCTGCCCTGGGTGATCGCCGGGGTCTCGACGCTGATCTGGGCGGTCACGCAGGTCAACACCGCCGTCCAGGCGAGCCTGGCGGCGGTCGTGGCCACGCACGCGCTCACCGCGCTCGCGCTGGCCGCGCTGTCGACCTGGATGCTGCTGCGCTTGCGGACCTCCAGCGTCGTCGACGCGGCGGGCGGCACGGCGGCCGTGGCCGCTGCGTCAAATGCATCGAGCCGGTCCGGCGCGCCGGAGGCGAAGCCCGCCGCACGCACCGACGACGATGCCCCGCCGACCGAACACGAGGCGGTGGCCGCGGGCCGGCCCCTGTGGGTGGGCATCGTCACCGGCGTCATGACGGCGGTGACGATCGCGATCTGCGTGCTGGTGGCGCTGGGCTTCGTCTCGCTGGCGAGCTTCGTGGCCAGTCAGCTGACCTGGACGGGGATCGTCGCCGCCGCGGCCTACCTGCTGTTCAAGTTCGCCGACGACCTGTTCATGGCGCTGCTGTCCTCGCGCGGGAGCACCGGCCAGCGGCTGCACAAGAGCTTCAACATCGCGCCGCACACGCTCGACCAGGCGGCCGTGGTGCTGTCGGCGGTCAGTCGCGTCACGTTGTTCTTCTACCTGGTGATCGCCCTGCTGGCGCCGCTGGGCACCACGCCCGACGAGCTGTTCCAGCGCAGCGGCGCCGTCGGCGCGAGCCTGAAGGTCGGCCAGTTCGAACTCGTGCCCGGCGCGCTGCTGGGGGCCTTCGCGGTGCTGGTGGGCGGCTTCGTCGCCATGCGCGTGGCCCGGCGCTGGCTCGACGACAGCTACCTGCCGACCACCACCCTGGAGCCGGGCATGCGCAGCTCGCTGCTCACGCTGCTGGGCTACGTGGGCGGGGCGGTGGTCATCGGCTCGGCGCTGTCGGCGCTGGGCCTGGGCATCGAGCGCATCGCCTGGGTGGCCAGCGCGCTGTCGGTGGGCATCGGCTTCGGCCTGCAGGCGATCGTGCAGAACTTCATCTCCGGGCTGATCCTGCTGGCCGAGCGGCCGGTGAAGGTCGGCGACTGGGTGGTGCTGGGCAACGCCGAGGGCGACGTGCGCCGCATCAACGTGCGCGCCACCGAAATCCAGCTGGGCGACCGCTCCACCCTGATCGTGCCCAACTCGGAATTCATCACCAAGACGGTCCGCAACATGACGCTGGTCAACGCCGAGGGCCGGGTGCTGATCCGCCTGCCGATGCCGCTGACCACCGACGCCAACCTCGCCCGCGAGGTGCTGCTCGCGGCCTGCACCGGACACGCCGGGGTGCTGAAGACGCCGGAGCCTTCGGTCTCGCTCGACGGCATCGAGGGCGGATTCCTGATCTTCCAGGTGATCGCCTACGTCGCCAGCCCGCGCCTGGCCGGCGGCGTGCGCAGCGAGCTGCTCTTCACGATGCTCGACGAGCTGCGCCGGCGCGACCTGCCGCTCGCGGCCTACGCCGCGGCGGCGGCGCCGACGCCGGTGGCGCCGCAGTCGGCATCCAGCCCGTTGCCGCCGCCCTCGGCCCCGGCGGGCTGAAGGCGCCGTGGCCCTGTCGCGGTGCTATTTCCAGGACCGCGAGAGCGCCCATTGCGCGCTGGCGCCCACCCCCACCAGTGCGACGTAGCTGGCCATCCGGCCGTCGCGTCCGAAGACCCACAACCCGATCGCCAGCACCGCCACCCCGGCGACGGCGTTGAGCCCCACCTGGACCCAGAACCCGGGCGCGCCGGCGTCGCGGGGCAGCATCCAGCGCGCGGCCAGGGCCAGCGCGAGCGCCAGGAACAGGGCCGGGGCGACGAAGTTCAGCAGCGAGAGGGAAAGGAGGTGGGCGACGGACATGGGACGGGCCGCTCGGGCCTCGAAATGGTGCATTCCGCAGCCCCGGCGCGGGGCATGCGCGGCGTCCGGCGGACGGGACGACGACAAATTTTATAATCGGGGACTATGTCAGTCTGGGCCCTCGGCTTGAACCACACGACCGCGCCGCTCGATCTGCGCGGTCGTTTCGCGTTCGCCGTCGATCAGATCCCCCCGACCCTGAACAGCCTGCGCGAGTCCTTCGCCTCGGGCCGTCATCCGGACGTCGAGGCCGCCATCATCTCGACGTGCAATCGCACCGAGATCTACTGGGTGTCGGACCACCAGGCCGCGCTCGACCACACCGTCGGCTGGCTGGCCGACAGCGGCGGCGTCAGCCGCGACGTGCTGCGCTCGCACACCTACACCCTGCACGACGACGCCGTCGCCCGCCACGCCTTCCGCGTCGCCAGCGGGCTCGATTCCATGGTGCTGGGCGAGGCGCAGATCCTCGGCCAGATGAAGGACGCCGTGCGCGCCGCCGAGACCGCCGGCGCCCTGGGCAGCACGCTCAACCAGCTCTTCCAACGCTCCTTCGCCGTCGCCAAGGAAGTGCGCACCGCCACCGAGATCGGCGCGCACTCCATCAGCATGGCCGCCGCCGCCGTGCGCCTGGCCGGCCAGTTGTTCGAGGACCTGCGCGAGACGCGCGTGCTGTTCGTCGGCGCGGGCGAGATGATCGAGCTGGCCGCGACGCACTTCGCCGCCCGCCAGCCCAAGTCGATCACCATCGCCAACCGCACGGCCGAGCGCGGCGAGCGGCTCGCCGCGCGCTTCGGCGGCCAGGCGATGCGGCTGGCCGACCTGCCCGCGCGGCTGGCCGACTTCGACATCGTGGTGAGCTGCACCGCCAGCACGCTGCCGCTGATCGGCCTGGGCGCGGTCGAGCGCGCGCTGCGCCAGCGACGGCACCGCCCGATGTTCATGGTCGACCTGGCGGTGCCGCGCGACATCGAGCCGGAGGTCAAGGACCTGGAGGACGTCTACCTCTACACCGTGGACGACCTCGCCGCCGTGGTGCAGCAGGGCCAGGCCAGCCGGCAGGCGGCGGTGGCCCAGGCCGAGGTCATCATCGACGCGGGTGTCGAGAGCTTCATGCAGTGGCTCGGCCAGCGCGGCACGGTGCCCCTGATCCGCCAGCTCAATGCCCAGGCCGAGGAATGGCGGACGCTCGAGCTGGCGCGCGCGCGCAAGCTCCTGACCCGGGGCGAACCGGTCGAGGCCGTGCTCGAGGCGCTGGCGCGCGGGCTGACCCAGAAGATGCTGCACGGCGCCATGGCCGAACTCAACGCCGGCGACGCCGAGGCGCGCGAGCGCACCGCGCAGACCGTCTCGCGCCTGTTCCTGCGCGGCGACGCCACGCGCAAAGAGCGTTAGCGACACGGTCCCGCCGCCTTGGCGTCCCCGCCGAGGCGCCAAGGCGGCCGGCGCGGCGGCACCGCCGTCCGCCCCGTCGCTTCAAGGCGTCGCGTCGCCACCGAAACTTCCTCGTCCCCGTCTTCCCGCCCCGTCCTCCGAGGTCCGCCGTGAAACCCTTCCTCCGTCACCAGCTCGAGCGCTACGTCCAGCGCCTGGGCGAACTCGACTTCCTGCTCTCGCGCGAGGACATCATGGCCGACATGGCGCAGTACCGCGCCATCTCGCGCGAGCATGCCGAGGTCACCCAGATCGCCGGGCGCCACGCCCGCTTCGTGCAGCGCGAGGCCGACCTGGCCGGGGCGCGCGAGATGCTGGCCGACCCCGAGATGGCCGAGATGGCCCGCGAGGAGATCGCCGAGGCCGAGGCCGACCTGGTCCGGATCGAGGACGACCTGCAGCGCCTGCTGCTGCCCAAGGACCCGGACGACGCGCGCAACGCCTTCCTGGAGATCCGCGCGGGCACCGGCGGTGACGAATCGGCGCTCTTCGCGGGCGATCTGCTGCGGATGTACACGCGCCACTGCGAGCGCGCCGGCTGGCGCTGCGAAGTCGTCAGCGAAAGCCCGAGCGAACTCGGCGGCTTCAAGGAGGTGGTGATCCGCGTCGTCGGCGACGGCGTCTTCGGCCAGCTGCGCTTCGAGTCCGGCGGCCATCGCGTGCAGCGCGTGCCGGCCACCGAGACGCAGGGGCGCATCCACACCAGCGCCTGCACCGTGGCCGCGCTGGCCGAGCCCGACGAGGCGCTCGCGGTGCAGATCAACCCGGCCGACCTGCGCATCGACACCTACCGCGCGAGCGGCGCCGGCGGCCAGCACATCAACAAGACCGATTCGGCCGTGCGCATCACGCACCTCCCCACGGGCATCGTGGCCGAGTGCCAGGACGACCGCAGCCAGCACCGCAACAAGGCCAAGGCGCTGCAGGTGCTGTCCGCGCGCATCCAGGAGAAGGACCGCAGCGAACGCGCCGCCAAGGACGCCGCCCTGCGCAAGGGCCTGGTGGGCAGCGGCGACCGCAGCGACCGTATCCGCACCTACAACTTCCCGCAGGGCCGGCTCACCGACCACCGCATCAACCTCACGCTCTACAAGCTGCAGACCATCATGGAAGGCGACCTGGGCGACGTGCTGGCCGCGCTGCGCGCCGCGCGCGAGGCCGAGCAGCTGGCCGAGCTCGAATCGAGCCTGCCGGCATGAGCGCCCCGACGCTCGCGCAGGCCCTGCGCGACGCCGCGCGCGCGGGCCTCGGCCGGCTCGACGCCCAGCTGCTGCTGCTGCACGCCCTCGGGCGGCCCGTCCACGACCGCGCCTGGCTGTTCGCCCACGACGACGACGCATTGCCCGAGCCGGCGCGCGCGCGCTTCGAGGACCACGTCGCGCGCCGCGCCGCCGGCGAGCCGGTGGCCTACCTGCTGGGCGAGAAGGAATTCCATGGCCTCGCGTTGCGGGTCGATGCCCGCGTGCTGGTGCCGCGCCCGGACACGGAGGCGCTGGTGGAATGGGCGCTGGCGCTGCTGGACGCGCCGGCGGTGGCGGTGGCGGCGGGCGACGCCCCCCGGCATGGATCGTCCGGACCTTCGGTGCTCGACCTGGGGACCGGCAGCGGCGCCATCGCCCTGGCATTGCAGCGGGCCCGGCCCGGCGCCCGGGTCGACGCCGTCGACGCGAGCGCCGACGCGCTGGCGGTGGCGCGCGACAACGCGGTGCGCCTGGGCCTGCCCGTGCGCTTCGCGCAGGGCGACTGGCTCGACGGCGCTCCCGCCGCCGCCTACGACCTGATCGTCTCCAACCCGCCCTACATCGCCATCGGCGACCCGCACCTGCCGGCGCTGGCGCACGAGCCGGCAGCGGCGCTGGTGGCGGGCGCCGACGGCCTCGACGATCTGCGCCGCATCGTGGCGTCGGCCCCCGCCCGCCTGCGCGACGGTGGCTGGCTGCTGCTCGAGCATGGTCACGACCAGGCCGGCGCGGTGCGCGCGCTGCTGGCGGCGCGGGGCTTCACGCACGTCGCGAGCCGCCGGGACCTCGCCGGCATCGAACGCTGTTCCGGAGGCCGGCGCGCCGGGCCGCCCGGGCGGTCCGCCGACGAGGACTTGGGCCGCGCGACGGGCAGCGCCGGCGCCACGGTGAAATAATCCCCGCAGTCCATTCTTCCCTTCAGGAGCCCTCCCATGCCCGATTCCCAGCAACGCATCGACGACCTCGTCAAGACCAACGACATCGTGCTCTTCATGAAGGGCAACGCCAGCTTCCCGATGTGCGGCTTCTCCGGCCGCGCCATCCAGATCCTCAAGGCCATCGGCGTCGACACCAAGTCGCTCAAGACGGTCAACGTCCTGGACGACGCCGAGATCCGCCAGGGCATCAAGGAATACAGCAACTGGCCCACGATCCCGCAGCTCTACGTCAAGGGCGAGTTCATCGGCGGCTCGGACATCATGATGGAGATGTACGAGTCGGGCGAGCTGCAGCAGGTCGTCGTCGGCGGCGGCGCGGCCTGAGCGGCCGCCCGGCGCCGGCCGGGCCCGCGGCATCCCCCCGTGCCCGGCCGGGCCCCGCGGACGTTCCGGGGGCCGGGCACGCGCCGGCCCCTTTCCTTCTCCCATGAGCCTGATCCAGAGCCTGCTGCTCATCGCGGCGCTGATCGTCACGAGCGCCTTCTTCTCGCTCGCGGAGATCACGCTCGCGGCCTCGCGCCGCCTGCGGCTGCGCCAGATGGCCGACGAGGGCGACGCGCGCGCCGAGCGCGTGCTGCGCGTGCAGGAGCAGCCCGGGCACTACTTCACCGTCGTGCAGATCGGCCTGAACGCGGTCGCCATCCTCGGCGGCGTGGTCGGCGAAGGCGCCCTGAGCCCGTACTTCGCGCGCCTCTTCGCGCTGTGGCTGAGTCCCGAGACCGCCGCCGGCGCGGCCTTCGCGGCCTCCTTCGTCACCATCATCTCGGTCTTCCTGGTGTTCGCCGACCTGTTCCCCAAGCGCCTGGGCATGAGCGAGCCGGAGCGGCTGGCGGTGCGCATGGTGGGACCGATGCAGGTGCTCATCACCACCTTCAAGCCGCTGGTGTGGCTGTTCACGCGCAGCACCGACGGCCTCTTCAAGCTGATGGGACTGCCGCTGCACCGCGTCGAGCAGATCACCTCGGCCGACATCCTCGCCATGACCGAGGCCGGTGCGCGCGCGGGCGTGCTGGCGCTGCGCGAGCAGCAGGTGATCGCCAACGTCTTCGAACTCGACACGCGGCTGGTCAGCAGCGTCATGACGCCGCGCGAACGCGTCGCCTGGTTCTTCGACGACGACCCGGAGTCGGTGCTGCGCGCGCGCATCGTGGCCGAGCCCTTTTCCGCCTACCCGGTGTGCGACGGCGACATCGACCACGTGCTGGGCTACGTGGATGCCAAGGACATGTTCCAGCGCGTGCTCAGTGGCCAGCCGCTCGCGCTGGACCAGGGGGTGCCATTGCACAAGGCGCTGGTGGTGCCCGACCGGCTGTCGCTCACCGAGGTGCTGGAGCAGTTCCGCCAGGCCCGCGAGGATTTCGCCATCGTCGTCAACGAATACAGCCTGGTGGTGGGCGTGATCACCCTGAACGACGTCATGAGCACCGTGATGGGCGACCTGGTCGGCCCGCAGGACGAGGAGCCGCAGATCGTGCGGCGCGACGAGCGCTCCTGGCTGATCGACGGCGTGACGCCGATCCAGGACGTGCTGCGCGCGCTGGAGATCGACGCCCTGCCCCACCCCGACGAGTACGAGACCCTCGCGGGCTTCCTGATGACGATGCTGCGCCGCGTGCCCAAGCGCACCGACAGCGTGACCTGCGCCGGCCACACCTTCGAGGTGATGGACGTCGACAGCCATCGGATCGATCAGGTCATGGCGACCCGGCTCTGACGGGCCTCAGGCGTCGGCGCGGTCCTTGAATTGCCAGAGGCGCTGATTGGCGAAGACGGCATCGGGGTACGGCGCGCGGCCACGGCTGCCGTTGTAGCGCCCGAGCGTGAGGAAGAGATCGCCGCGCTCGCGGTCGAGGTAGTGGCGCAGGATGACGCAGCCGAAGCGCAGGTTGGTCTGCATGTGGAAGAGCTTGGCCGGGTCGGCGTCGCCGATCACGCGGGTCCAGAACGGCATGACCTGCATGTAGCCGCGCGCGCCGGCGCTGGAGACGGCGAACTTGCGGAAGTTGCTCTCGACCTGCACCAGCCCCAGCACCAGGCTCACGTCGAGCCCGGAACGCTTGGCCTCGTACCAGGCGGTCTGCAGGAATTCGATCCGCGTCGCCGCGTCGGGCAGCTTCTTCTTCAGGCGCTCGCTCATCTCGCCGAGCCAGCGCAAATGCGCGAGCCGTGCCTCGGTGCTGGCGAACTCGGGCACCGGCGGCGCGTTGTTGCGGACCGCCGAACTCAGCGCCGTGCGCACCGAGTCGATCAGCGGCTCCTCGATCTGCGCACCGGCCCGGGCCTGCCGCGGCAGCGCCGCCAGCCACGGCGCCAGGACCGCGCCGGCCGCGCCGCCGAGGCACTGGCGCCGCGACGGCCCCGGGCTCATTTCGCGCCGAGCCGCTTCTCGATGAAGCTGGCGATCGCGGCGACCGGCACCTTGGTCGCGGCGGTGTCGCGGCGGCCCTGGTACTCGACCTCGCCCTCCTTCAGCCCCCGGTCGGAGAGCACCACGCGATGCGGCACGCCAATGAGTTCCCAGTCGGCGAACATCGCGCCCGGGCGCTCGCCCCGGTCGTCGAGCAGGACGTCGACACCGGCCGCGCGCAGTTGCTCGTAGAGCGATTCGGCCGCGGCCTTGACCTCGGCGCTGCGGTCCATGCCGATCGGGCAGACCACCACCGTGAACGGCGCGATGGCGTCGGGCCAGACGATGCCGCGCTCGTCGTGGTTCTGTTCGATGGCGGCCGCCGGCAACCGGGTGATGCCGATGCCGTAGCAACCCATCTCCAGGAACTGCGGCTTGCCGCCCTCGTCGAGAAAGGTGGCGCCCATCGGCTTGCTGTACTTGGTGCCCAGGTAGAACACGTGGCCCACCTCAATGCCGCGTTCGATGGCCAGCACCCCCAGGCCGTCCGGCGAGGCGTCGCCGGCGACCACGTTGCGCAGGTCGGCCACGAGGTCGGGCTCGGGCAGGTCCCGGCCCCAGTTGACGCCGGTGACGTGGACGTCGGGTTCGTTGGCGCCGCAGACCCAGTCGGCCATGACGGCGACCTCGCGGTCGGCCACCACCTTCACCGGCCGGACCAGGTCCAGCGGGCCGAGGTAACCGGGCCGGCAACCGAAATGGTCCTCGATCTCCGCCGTCGTCGCGAAGCGGAAACCCTGGTCGAGACCGGGCAGCTTGCCGACCTTGATCTCGTTCATGTCGTGGTCGCCGCGCAGCAGCAGCAGCCAGACCTGCGCGCCCGCCGCGTTGCCGGCGGCGTCGAGCCTGTCGGTGGCGAGCACCAGCGACTTCACGGTGGCCGCGAGCGGCACACCCAGCAGTTCGGCGACGTCGGCGCAGGTGCTCTTGCCCGGCGTCGGCGTCTTCGAGCGCGGCTGCGTCGCCGCGCCGCGCGGCCCGGTGGGCGCCAGCGCCTCGGCCTTCTCCATGTTGGCGGCGTAGTCGCTGTCCGGGCAATAGACGATGGCGTCCTCGCCGGTCGCGGCGATGACCTGGAACTCCTCGCTCAGGTCGCCGCCGATGGCGCCGCTGTCGGCCGCCACGGCGCGGTAGCGCAGTCCGAAGCGGTCGAAGATGCGGCGGTAGGCCTGCGCCATGACCTGATAGCTGGCCTTGGCGGCGTCCGGACTGCGGTCGAAGCTGTAGGCGTCCTTCATGATGAATTCGCGCCCGCGCATCAGGCCGAAGCGCGGCCGGCGCTCGTCGCGGAACTTGGTCTGGATCTGGTAGAAATTCCTCGGCAACTGCTTGTAGCTGCGGAATTCCTGGCGCGCGATGTCGGTGACGACCTCCTCGCTGGTGGGCTGCACGACGAAGTCACGGTCGTGGCGGTCCTTGATGCGCAGCAGTTCCGGACCCATGGCCTCGAAGCGGCCGGTCTCCTGCCACAGCTCGGCCGGCTGGATCACCGGCATGGTGAGCTCGACGGCGCCGGCGCGGTCCATCTCCTCGCGCACGATGGCCTCCACCTTGCGGATCACGCGCAGGCCCATGGGCATGTACGTGTAGACGCCCGCGCCGAGCTTCTTGATCATGCCGGCGCGCATCATGAGGCGATGGCTCGCGACCTCGGCGTCGGCCGGTGCTTCCTTCAGGGTGGAGACAAAGAAACGGGAAGCTTTCATCGATCGCGTTCGGAAAAAGAGGAGGGAGGAAAGCGTCGCGACGGGGATTCCGGGACCTGCGACCGGGCGGCGGAGACCCGACCTTCCCGGACCGCACCGATGGCACGACGGTGGGTTCACTGCCGACGAGACAGGCCACGAATGTGGCCCGGCATGCATAATCAAAGCAGTTTAAAAATTGGGGTTTGATTATGCTCGACCGTGACGGCTTCAGGCCCAACGTCGGCATCATCCTGCTCAACCAGAGAAACCAGGTTTTCTGGGGCAAACGCATCCGAACCCACTCCTGGCAGTTTCCGCAAGGCGGCATCGACCGTGGCGAGAGTCCCGAACAGGCCATGTTCCGGGAACTGCATGAAGAGGTGGGGCTCCATCCGGAGCACGTGCGGATCATGGCCCGTACCCGCGACTGGTTGCGCTACGAGGTGCCGGATCGCTTCATCCGACGCGACGCACGTGGCCACTACAAGGGCCAGAAGCAGATCTGGTATCTGCTGCAGCTGGTCGGCCACGACTGGGATTTGAACCTGCGCGCCACCGACCATCCGGAATTCGACGCCTGGCGCTGGCACGACTACTGGGTGCCGCTCGACGTCGTGGTGGAGTTCAAGCGCGGTGTCTACGAGATGGCATTGACCGAGCTGTCGCGCTACCTGCCCCGCCAGGATTTCCGCAACCGCTTCATGCGCGTCAATCCGCGTGGACGCGAGTTAGACCGGTTCGCGCCCGCGAACGGTCTGGACCCGCATTTCGACCTGCCTCCGGGCGCCACCTTCGACCCGGATCCCAATGCCAGCATTCCACATCCCGCCAACGATCCGCCACCCCTCGCCGCGTCCGCCGATGCGTTCGGCACGCCCGACGACCGCTAGGACCCGTCGCCTCGCGACGACCCTGCTGGCCATCGGCCTGGCTTGCGCGGCCGGTGGTGCTACGGCACAGCTCTTCGGCAACACCGACTGGCAGGAAAGTCCGGCCCCGCCGCCGCCCGCCTTCGATGTCGACCGGCTGGTGCCGATCGGCATGCCGGGCTACATGACGCTCGAGTTCGGCGTCGATCCCGCGACGATCGTCGTCACGCCCGACGGCGTCGTGCGCTACGTGGTCGTGGCACGCAATCCGGCGGGCGGCGCGGTCAACGCGTTCTACGAAGGCGTGCGCTGCGCCACGGAGCAGATGAAGGGCTATGCGCGTTCGAGCGGCGGCGGCTGGGAGGCGGTGGCCGACCCGCAATGGAAATCCTTCCGCGCGATGAATTCGAGCTACACCCGGGCGCTCGCCCAGCAGGCGTTGTGCCGGGGCGGGGTGCCGCGCAGTTCGGTGGCACTCATGATCGGTCGCCTGAAGAACCCGGTCCGAGAGACGGACTGATCGGGCGCGCCGCGGCACGCGCGTCGGCCTCGCTCAGCGGGACGCGGCGTCCCTCGTCAGCACCATGTTGTCGCGGTGCACCATCTCGGGCTCGGCCGCATAGCCCAGCAGCCGTTCGAAATCGGCCGAGGGCCTGCGGCACAGCAGCCGGGCCTCGGCGCTCGAATAGTTCGCCAATCCACGCGCCAGTTCGATGCCCTGCGGATCGCGCACCGCGATCACGTCGCCGCGCGAGAAGTCGCCCTCGACGGCCGTCATGCCGATCGGCAGCAAGCTCTTGCCCTCGCCGCGCACCTTGTCGGCCGCGCCGCCGTCGACCGTGACGGAGCCGCGCAGTTGCAAGTGGTCGGCCATCCAGCGCTTGCGTGCCTGGTGCTTGGCGGTCTGCGCCACCAGCAGCGTGCCGATGGCCTCGCCGCGCATCAGGCGCAGCAGCGCGTCCGGCTCGCGACCCCAGGCGATGACGGTCGATGCGCCGGAACCCGCCGCACGCCTGGCCGCCAGGATCTTGGTGATCATCCCGCCGCTGCCGATCGCCGAGCCGACGCCACCGGCCATCGCTTCCAGCGCCGGATCGCCGGCGACGGCTTCGTGGACGAACCGGGCGTCGGGATCGCGCCGCGGATCGGCGGTGAAGAGGCCCTTTTGGTCGGTCAGGATGACCAGCACGTCGGCCTCCACCAGATTGGCGACCAAGGCGCCCAGGGTGTCGTTGTCGCCGAACTTGATCTCGTCGTTGACGACGGTGTCGTTCTCGTTGATGACCGGCACCACGCCCAGCTTGAGCAAGGTCAGCAGGGTCGAGCGCGCATTCAGGTACCGCTCGCGGTCGGCCAGATCGGCGTGCGTGAGCAGCACCTGCGCGCTGCCCGCGCCATGTTCGCGCAGCTTGGTCTCGTAGATCTGAGCCAGGCCCATCTGGCCGACGGCGGCGGCGGCCTGGAGCTCGTTGATCTCCTTGGGCCGCGTGCGCCAGCCCAGGCGCTTCATGCCCTCGGCGATGGCGCCGCTCGACACCATCACCACCTCTCGACCGTCGCGCATCAGCGCGCCCAGCTGGCGGCACCATTCGCCGATCGCCGCGTCGTCCAGGCCGCGGCCCTCGTTGGTGACGAGGCTGGAGCCGACCTTGACGACGATGCGCCGCGCGTTGCGCAATGCCGCCGTGCCGGAGGATGCGTTCGGCGGCGCGCTCATGCGAAGCGCGGGTCGATGTCCGCCGGTGGCTGCTCGGCCACCTGCTGCGCCTTCACGTGCTGGTAGACGGCCTGCACGAGCGGCTCGCAGCCTTCGCGCGTCAGGGCCGAGATCTCGAAGACCGGACCCTTGAAACGCATGCGCTTGACGAAGTCCTTCACGCGCGCGGCGCGCTCGTCGCCGGGCACCATGTCGAGCTTGTTGAGCACCAGCCAGCGCGGCTTGGCATGCAGGCCGGCGTCGTATTTCTTGAGCTCGCCGATGATGGCCTTGGCCTGCGCGACCGGGTCCACGCCCTCGTCGAAGGGCGCGATGTCGATCACGTGCAGCAGCAGCCGCGTGCGCTGCAGATGGCGCAGGAACAGGTGACCGAGCCCGGCGCCCTCGGAAGCGCCCTCGATCAGACCCGGCAGATCGGCGACCACGAAGCTCTGTTCGGGGCCGACGCGGACCACGCCCAGGTTGGGGTGCAGCGTGGTGAAGGGATAGTCGGCGATGCGCGGCCGGGCGTTGGAGATGGCGCTGATCAGGGTCGACTTGCCGGCGTTGGGCATGCCCAGCAGGCCGACGTCGGCCAGCACCTTCAGTTCGAGCTTCAGGCTCTTCTTGTCGCCGGGCCAGCCGGGCGTCTTCTGGCGTGGCGCGCGATTGATGGCGCTCTTGAAGCGCATGTTCCCGAAGCCGCCGTCGCCGCCCTTGGCGATCATCACCATCTCGCCCGGGACCAGCAGTTCGTAGAGCACCTCGCCGGTCTCGGCGTCGCTCACGATGGTGCCCACGGGCATCTTGAGCACCACGTCGTCGCCGGCGGCGCCGAACATGTCGGAACCCATGCCGTGCTGGCCGCGCTTGGCGTCGTGGCGGCGCGAGTAGCGGAAATCGACCAGGGTGTTGAGGTTGATGTCGGCCACGGCGAACACGTGGCCGCCACGGCCGCCGTCGCCCCCGTTGGGGCCCCCGAATTCCTTGTACTTCTCATGACGGAACGACACGCAGCCGTTGCCGCCATCGCCCGCGGCGATGTCGATGAAGGCTTCGTCGACGAACTTCATGATGGACTCAGTCTACAAATGAGGTGCCGCACGGCGCGCGGCGAAAAACGAAGAAGCCCCGACCAGCGGGGCTTCGATCCGATCTGGACGACGCGCTCAGGCTTGTGCAGCCGCCGGCGTCACGCTGATCGTGTGCTTGTTCAGCGAACCCTTGAAGCCGAAGGACACATGGCCCTCGACCAGGGCGAACAGCGTGTGGTCCTTGCCCACGCCGACGTTCGCGCCGGGGTGGAACTGGGTGCCGCGCTGGCGCACGATGATCGAGCCCGCGCTGATCAGTTCGCCGCCGAACGCCTTCACGCCGAGCATCTTGGGCTTGGAATCGCGCCCGTTTCGCGTTGAGCCGCCGCCTTTTTTCTGTGCCATGGTGTGAGCTCCTGCTTAACCGGCGATCGCGCCGATTTGCAGTTCGGTGAACTGCTGGCGATGGCCTTGACGTTTCTGATAATGCTTGCGACGGCGCATCTTGAAGATGTGCACCTTGTCGTGCAAGCCGTGGGACAGCACCGTGGCTGTGACCGTTGCGCCGGACACCAGGGGCGTGCCGATCTTGATGTCCGAGCCGTTGCCGACTGCGAGGATCTGATCGATCACGATTTCCTGGCCTACGTCCGCAGCAATCTGTTCTACTTTAATTTTTTCGCCGGCGGCAACGCGATACTGCTTGCCTCCGGTTTTTATGACCGCGTACATGTTGACCTCTTGGGGGAAATGGTTCCGCGGCGAATTCCGCAGAGCCCAAGATTCTAGCATGTGATGGGTCCCGCCGGCTTGCGCCCGGTCCGCTCCGGGAGCCGGACGCATCGCGCTCTTTATAATCGACGCGTTCTGGCCGTTCGCGCCGGCATCCCTCCTTCGCCGTACCCAGGCGCCCTCGTTTTGCCAGTTTCCGATACCGACAACTCCTCCACCGCCGCCATCCTCGGCCTCATCGCCGACGACATGGGGCAGGTCGATCGCGTGATCTCCGAACGGCTCGACACCGGCGTGCCCCTGGTCAGCGAGGTGTCGCGCTACATCATCTCGGCCGGCGGCAAGCGTCTGCGTCCGGCGCTGCTGCTGCTCATGAGCGGCGCGCTGGGCTACATCGGCGCGCAGCGCTTCAACATCGCGGCGGTGGTGGAATTCATCCATACGGCCTCGCTGCTGCACGACGATGTCGTCGACGAATCGACGCTGCGCCGCGGCCGGCCGACCGCCAACGAATCCTTCGGCAACCCCGCCAGCGTGCTGGTGGGCGACTTCCTGCATTCGCGCGCCTTTCAGATGATGGTCGACTGCAACGACATGCGCGTGATGCAGATCCTGGCGGATGCGACCAACGTCATCGCCGAGGGCGAGGTGCTGCAGCTCATGAACATGCACGACGCCTCGCTCGACGAGGAGGCCTACCTGCGCGTGATCCGCTCCAAGACGGCGAAGCTGTTCGAGGCCAGCACCCGCGTGGCCGCCGTGCTGGCCAAGGCGTCGCCCGAGATCGAGGAAGCCTGCGGCACCTACGGCCAGGCGCTGGGCACGGCCTTCCAGGTGATCGACGACGTGCTCGACTATGCCGGCGACGCGAGCGAGACCGGCAAGAACCTCGGGGACGACCTGCGCGAGGGCAAGACCACCCTGCCGCTCATCCTCGCCATGCAGCGCGCCGACGCCGAGGAGGGCGGGCTCATCCGCAAGGCGATCGAGGCCGGCGACGCCACGCAACTCGAGCGCATCGTCGAGATCGTGCGTGCCACCGGCGCGCTCGATGCCACGCGCGCGGCCGCCGCGGCCGAGGCGCAGCGCGCGATCGACGCGTTGACCGGACTGCCCAGGAATTCGTACACGCAAGGTTTGCTACAATTGGCGGCTCAGCTGCTTGAGCGCCGCGCCTGATCGGTCTTCCGTTGCGGAAGCGCGATGCGGCCCTCTCGCGAGACACCATCGGGGTGTAGCTTAGCCTGGTAGAGCGCTACGTTCGGGACGTAGAGGCCGGAGGTTCGAATCCTCTCACCCCGACCAAGAAATCGAAAAGCCCAAGTGGATCGCACTTGGGCTTTTTTCGTTTCAGGACCTCACGATGCCCGGCCGGCGTCGTCTGCGGGAATGCAGCCACGCACCAGCCTCAGCAATTCGTCTTCGGCATAGGGTTTGCCGATGTAGTGGTTCACCCCCAGGCGTTGCGCATGCTCGCGGTGCTTGGGCGCGATGCGGGAGGTGATCATGACGATCGGCAGGCCGGCGAGCGCCGCGTCGGCGCGGATGTGGCGCGCCAGGTCGAAGCCGTCCATGCGCGGCATCTCGATGTCGGAGAGCACGACGTCCGGACGCTCCTGGCGCAGCACCTCCAGCGCGTGCAGGCCGTCGGCGGCCAGCGCGACACGGAATCCCTCGCGCTGCAGCAGGCGCTGGGTCACGCGGCGCACCGTCAGCGAATCGTCCACCACCAGCACCAGTGGCGTGGTCGGCGCCTGCGGGCCGGGGCCCGTGCCGGTGACGGCCGTGTTGCCGGCCTGCAGGCGCCAGGCCGCTTCGCCGTGCACGTCGGCGAGGGCGACGGGGTTGTAGATCAGCGCCACGGCGCCCGACGACAGCACCGAAGCGGCGGCCATGCCGGCCAGCCGCGAAAGCTGCGGGCCGAGGTTCCTCACCACGACATCCTGGTTGCCCTGCACCTCGTCGACATGCAGGGCCACGCGGCGCGCGGCGCTCCTCACGACGACGACGAAATGCGTGCGCACGGCGAACTGGTCGCTGCGCGCGGACGCCTGCAGCAGCGCCCCCGCCCAGTAGAACGGCACCGGTTCGCCTTCGAAGACATGGTGGCGCCCGGCATACGCGGCGCCCAGATCGTCGGCGCTCACGCGCTGCACCCGCTCGACCAGGTTCGACGGCACGCCGATCGTGGCGTCGCCGGCGCGCAGCATCACCACGTGCGTGACGGCGGTGGTCAGCGGCAGCACCAGCTTGAAGCAGGTGCCCTGCCCCGGCGTGCTGTCGGTCTCGATGCGTCCGCCCAGCGCGGCGACGCTGGTGCGCACCACGTCCATGCCAATGCCGCGTCCGGACAGTTCGGAGACCTCCCCCGCCGTGGAGAACCCGGGCGTGAAGATGAAATCCGCCGCCTGATCCGGCGTGAGCCGGGCCGGGCCGGCGACGAGGCCCAGGGCGCGTGCGCGCTCGGCGATGCGCGGCACGTCCAGGCCGCCCCCGTCGTCGCGAAAGCTCACGGCGACGTCGTTGCCTTCCTGCTGGAGGTCGATCGCGATCAGGCCCGCCGGTGGCTTGCCGGCGCGCTCGCGCACGCGGGCGTCCTCGATGCCATGGGCGACGCCGTTGCGCAGCAGGTGTTCGAAGGCCGGCGTCATGCGTTCGAGCACGCCACGATCGATCTCGGTGGAACCCCCGTGGATGTCCAGCCGAACCTGCTTGCCGCTGTCGCGCGAGGCCTGCCGCACGACGCCGTACAGCCGCTCGGCGATGCTCTCGAACTCCACCATGCGCGTGCGCAGCAGGTCGCGCTGCAGTTCGCGCGTCTGGCGCGCCTGCGAGCCCAGGGCGTCCTCGCTGCCCTGCAGGCTTTTTTGCAGGGCGCGCTGCACCGTGGCCACGTCGTCCACCGATTCGGCCATCATCCGCGTGAGTTCCTGCACGCGGGTGAAACGGTCGAATTCGAGCGGATCGAAGCCCTGCTGCGAATCCTTGGCCTGCGCCAGGCGCGACTGCATCTGGCTCTCGGCCTGCAGCTCGACGTCGCGCAGCTGCTGGCGCAGGCGATCGAGGTTGCCGGTGAGGTCGCCCAGGGAGGCGCGCATCTGCGCCAGCCCGGTGACCAGCCGCGAGCGCGTGACGACGACCTCGCCGGCCTGCGCCACCATCCGGTCGAGCAACTGCGTGCGGATGCGCACGGTCTGGCTCGCCGCGGCCTGCGGAGACGGGGCTTCCGCCGGAACGGCATCGGCGCCGGCGTCCACGCCTTCGATGCCGGCACCGGCTCGCAGGTGGTCGAGCGCCGACTGCAGCGCGTCGAAGCGCTCGAACAGTTCGTCGATCGCTCCCGGAGTGACCGTGGCCTTGCGCCGCGCCAGCAGTTCGATGGCCGATTCCATGCGATGCGCGCGCTCGCCCAGGCGCATCGCGCCGGCGAGCCGCGCACCGCCCTTGAGCGTGTGCAGCGTGCGCAACGCGAACGCGCGCGGCGCGTCCGCGCCCGGCTGCCGCGCCCATTCACGCAACGCGCCGCCGAGCTGGTGGAGCAGTTCGACCGCCTCCTCCTCGAACACCGGAAACAGGTCGGCGTCCACGGCGTCGGTGGTGTCGAAGGGGTCTTCGCCCGGCAGCAGCGCCACCGTCGCACGGGCCGACGGCGCGGTCCGGGCGGCCGTGATCGCGTCGAGCGCCTGCAACGTCGAGGGCGCGGCCGCGTCCAGGAACCCGGCGGCGAACCGGTGCAGCAACCGGCGCAGCTCGTCCACGCCCGCGACCACCGCCGCGTCCTGCAGGGCGGTGCCACGCCCCTGGCGGCGCAGCTGCTGCAGCGCGCGTTCGACCGAGCGCGCCAGCGCCGCCAGGTCGCTCAGGCCGAGGGTCGCGGAGCTGCCCACGAGCGCGTGCGCGAGACCGATCGCCGAAGCGGCCACCGGCCGGCGCGCGTCGCCTGCCCAGGCGGCCACCTCGGCGGCCAGGTCGCTCGACCAGACCTCGGCCTCGGCGAGGTAGACGTCGTGCAGCCGACGCTCGATGCGCAGCGGCCCCACCACCCTCGCGTCGCCGTCGCCGTCGCCGTCGCCGTCGCCGTCGCCGTTGCCGTTGCCGTTGCCATCGCCATCCTCGCCCGCCAGGCCGGCCTCCTCGCCGGGCCGTGGCCGAGCCGCCCGTTCCCGCCCGGCGCGACGCGGCGCCGTGGCCGGCGCCTCGCCCTGCAGGGCGTCGGCCGCCTCGCGGAACGGCGCCGCGCGCCAGTCCTGCGCCCGTCCCGCCCCGATGGCGTCGATCCACTGCGAGAACTCCCGCAGCGCCGTCCGCAGGGCCGCGAGCAATTCCGGCGTCGCCGGGCGCTGGTCGGCCAGCCACGTGTTGAGCAGCTGTTCGAACGCCGCCGCCGCCTCGCCCAGCTCCGTGAGCGAGACCATGCGCGCGCTGCCCTTGAGCGTGTGGAAGGCGCGACGCAGCGCGGTCATGCGCGCGGCGTCGGCAGCCTCGGCGGCCAGGGCGGCGACGGCGGCGTCGGCGTTGCCCAGCACCTCGCGCGCCTCGTCGAGGAAGATGGCGCGCAGTTCGTCCTCCTCCTCGTCGTCGGCGGGCGTGGCGCCGGTGCCGGGGCTGGGCATGTCGGCGGCCGACGCCGACGCAGACATCGGCACCGGCACCGGCACCGGCGGGGACGATGGCGCAGCGCCGCCGCCGTCCACCGCCGCCGCTTCCGACGCCGCAGCCCGCAGCGCGCCGGTCGCCGCGTCGAAGACGAAGGCGCGCCGCGCCAGCGCCGGCTGGTAGCCGAGGCGGTCGACCAGCAGGCCGAGCGCGTCGAGGTTGCCGCCCAGGGCATCGACGTCCTGCGGCCGCACGTCGTCCTGCGCGGCGTCGGCGTCCCGCAGGCGCCGGACGTCCTCGTGCATGCGCCGCGCGGCCTGCGCGCCATCGACCAGGCCGAGCACCGACAGCGCCCCGTCGAGCGCGCGCAGTTGCGCCAAGACGGCGTGCAGCGGCGTGCGGGTCTCGGGGCGGCGATAGAAGCGGTCGAGGCCGCGCCCGATGTCGTCCAGGCGGGCGCGCAGTTCGGCCAGCGCCGGCCCGCTCACCTCGGCATGGCGCACGAAAAGCGCGAAGTGGTCGGGGGTCGGCGTCGGGCGGTCGGCGGCCAGCGCCTCCAGGTGCTCGACCAGCGCGCGCCCGGTGCGCTCGATGGCCGCCAGGTCGGCTTCGTCGGCCTCGCGCGCGGCCGTTCCAGCCGGCGTCGCACGGGTTTCGGCGGGCCCCATCCAGGCGCGGGCCGCCGCCTCGATGGCCGAGGCGATGCGCGCGGGCGCCGGCCGGTTGACCATCGCGAGCACGCCACCGGCCTGCCGCAGCGCCTGCAGCGCGGCCTGCGGCGACCCGGCGGCATCCGGCGGACGCTCGCCGGACCCCACGCCTCGCAGGGCCCGCGGGACGCCGTCGAGCGCGGCGCGCAACTCGTCGAGCACCCAGCCGAGCGATTCCCGGTCGTCACCGGACGGGACGCCCCGTTCGCCATGGGCGTCGGCGGGATTCCGGCCGGGATCGCGAGGGGTGTCCAGCACGTGCGGCGCTCCGGGCTTCACGCGATCTTGAAGCGCGCGACCGACAGGCGCAGCTCCTCGGCCATGTGGGAGAGTTCGCGCACCTGCTTCGCGGTGGTGCGCGTGCCGTCGCCGGTCTGCTCGGTGACGGCGAAGATGTGCTGGATGTTGGCCGCCACGACGTTGGCCGACGCCGCCTCGTGCGAGGCCGAGCGCGTGATCTGCTCGATCAGCTCGGCCAGCCGGCGCGAGACGCGGTCGATCTCCGACAGCGCCGTGCCGGCATGGTCGGACAGCCGCGCGCCCTCGACCACGCCCTGCGTCGAGCGCTCCATGGCGCCGACGGCGTCCTGCATGTCGGTCTGGATGGCGCGCACCAGCGCCGCGATCTGGCGCGTGGCGTCGGCCGAACGCTCGGCCAGGCGCTGGACCTCCTCGGCCACCACCGAGAAGCCGCGTCCGGACTCGCCCGCCGACGTCGCCTGGATCGCGGCATTGAGCGCCAGCACGTTGGTCTGCTCGGTGATGTCGGAGATCAGCTCGGTGATCTCGCCGATCTCCTGCGAGGATTCGCCCAGGCGCTTCAGGCGCTTGGCGGTGTCCTGGATCTGGTCGCGGATCGCGTTCATGCCGCCGATGGCGTCCTCCACCGCCCGCAGGCCGGACGAGGCGGCCTGCAGCGACTGGCGCGCCACCGTGGCCGATTCCTGCGACTGGGAGGCCACCTCGTTGATGCGCTCGGCCATCGTCAGCACCGCCTGGCCGGTCTCGCGGATCTCGCGCAGCTGTTCGGTCGACGCGGCCAGCAGCTCGGTCGACGTGCTCTCGACCTGGGAGGTGGTCTCGGCGACGCGGCCGGCCGTGTTCTGCACGTTGCTCACCAGCAGGCGCAGTTCCTCGACGGTGTAGTTGACCGAATCGGCGATGGCGCCGGTGATGTCCTCGGTGACGGTGGCCTGCTGCGTGAGGTCGCCCTCGGCCACCATCTGCAGCTCGTTCATGAGACGCAGGATGGCGGCCTGGTTGGCGGCGTTGACGCGGCTGGCCTCCTCGCCCAGGCGCTCGGCCTCGGAGCGGGTGCGCTCGGTGGTCGCGATCCGCTCGCGCCCGGCGCGCGCCTGCGAGAAACCGGCGGTGGCGGCCATGGCGAGCGCAACCAGCGGCAGCAGCCCGAGGCCGGCGACCGTGGCCAGGTCCAGGCCGGTGCGCGCGGCGTGCAGCAGCAGGAAGCCGGTGACCACCAGCAGCAGCAGCACCGCGACGGCCAGCGCGATGGCGAACGGACTGCGCGTGCGCGCCGTGGCGAAGTCGGGGCGCGCGTCCTTGCGCTCGGTCGCCGTGGTGTCGTCGTGCAGCACGCCGGACGACAGGATCGGGTCGCCAGCGGCGGTGGTGGTGGACGTCGCGACCGGGGCGCCGCCGGGGGCGTCGGCCGCGTGCGCGGGCGGGGACGGCGCCACGGGCGGGTTCGCAGGCGCGGGGTCGTTCGTCGGGTTCACGGTCGGTTCCTTGGGAAAGCGGTCGGTCGTCATGCGCTCAGACACCCACGCTCAGGAAGCGGGGGTACCGGGCGAGCGCCTGCAGGTCGAGCACCCGCCAGCGCAGGCCGGTCGCGTCGACGCAGCCGCGGGCGCGCCAGGCCGGCGTCTCGCCGGGCCCCGCGTCGGCCTCGCCGCCGGGCAGGGGCTCGAACAGGTCGGCGCCGCGCAGGCCGAGCACGCGGTCGACCTGCAGCGCGCAATTCACCTCGAAGCGCGAATGCAGCGCGATCAGGCGCGAGGGCGCGGCGGACGCGGCCTCCACCGGACGGCGCGGCGCGTGGGTCTCCTGGGGGTCGGCATCGGCCGCGATGAAGGCGTCCAGCCGCGCCACGCCGTAGAGGCCGCCGCGCAGGTTGGCCACGCCCAGGAACCACGCCAGGGTGTGCGGCACCGGCTGCGGCACGGTCCAGGGAAAGATCTCCCCGGTGTCGCCGAGCGCCAGCAGGCAGTGGTGAGGTCCCGCCTCGACGGCCAGCCAGGCGGCCGGCGCGGCGTCGGCGGCGGGAAGCGGGGCGCGGGTCGGGTCGCTGGAGGCCATGGGCGGGCGGTGGGGTTCGGGAGGAGCCGGTGGTCGGGATCGCGAAGTCAGCCCAGCGCGGCGATCTTGGCCAGCAGGCTGGCCGGATCGACCGGCTTGACGATGAAGTCGCGCGCGCCCTGGCGCAGGCCCCAGATGCGGTCGGTCTCCTGGCTCTTGCTCGTGCACAGGATGATCGGCACGGCCGAGTAGACCGGATCGCGCGCGAGGGAGCGCGCGAGCTGGAAACCGTTGCGCCCTGGCATGACCACGTCCAGCAGGATCAGATCGGGCCGCTGGCGGGCCAGGCAGGACATGGCGTCGTCGGCGCTGCCGGCCGTGCGCACCGAGAAGCCGTGGCCCTGCAGCAGGCGGGCGAGGAAGAGCGACTCGGTCTTCGAGTCGTCCACGACGAGGACGTCGCGCACCGGCATCAGCCCCCCGCGCCGGCTGGGGCCCGGGCCAGGCGCCGCACCGCGTCGAGCAGCTGCTCGCCGGTGAAGGGCTTGACGAGGTGTTCCGGCGCGCCGGCCTCGCCGCCGCGCGGGTCCTCGAACGCGCTGTCGCTGGCCGACAGCATCACCATCGGCAGGTCGTGGAAGTCCGGATGGCGACGCACGATCGCGCGGGTGCGCCAGCCGTCCAGGCGCGGCATCTGGATGTCGCAGAAGACGATGTCGGGTCGGGCGTCGGCCACGCGGGCCAGGCCCTCGAAGCCGTCCGCCGCCAGGAGCACCTCGCAGCCCCCCTGCGCGAGGAAGATCTCGGCGCTGCGACGCACGGTGTGGCTGTCGTCGATGACCAGCACCCGCCTCGGCGATCCGTTGGCACCCATCGTCCGGCTCCTTGGTTGACCACGGACAGCGCCGATGGTCTCCGGCCCCACCGGGGACCGGGACGCACGGCGCTGTGCCATGCTTCAGATCTCGACCATTTCGAAATCTTCCTTGCGCGCACCGCACTCGGGACATGTCCAGTTCATCGGCACGTCGGCCCAGGCCGTGTTGGGCGCAATACCATCCTCCGGCACGCCCGCCGATTCGTCATAGATCCAGCCGCAGATCAGACACATCCAGGTTTTCGTATTCATCGCTGCTCAAAGTCCGTATTCTAAAAATGCAACCCATGTATTCAATCGCATGCAGGCTCGTGGCATATCGTTTTCAAGAATCTCCCCGGAGAGGCGAATGAGAAACAAATTACTACCGGCGAGTGACAGCGCCGCAGGGCCCGCGAATCTTAACGATCCATCCGGCGCCGAGCCCGGAATCGACGACGACGCCACCGATGGCATGGAGGTCGAACTCGACCTCGATCCGCCCTGCGTGCTGGTCTTCAACGCCAGCGATCCGAGCGGCGCCGGCGGCCTCAACGGCGACGCCCTGGCGATCGCCTCGGTCGGCGCGCACATGCTGCCGGTGGTGACCGGCGCCTACGCGCGCGACACCGCGGAGATCTTCGAGCACTTCGCCTTCGACGAGGAGGCCGTGGCCGAGCAGGCCCGCGCCATCCTGGAGGACGTGGAGGTGCAGCTCATCAAGGTGGGCTTCGTCGGCTCGCCCGAGAACCTCGCGGGCATCGCCGGCATCGCCGCCGACTATCCCGAGACGCCCGTCGTCGCCTACATGCCCAACCTGTCGTGGTGGGACGAGGACCGCATCGAGGCCTATCTCGACGCCTTCCGCGAACTCGTGCTGCCGCAGGCCACCGTGCTGGTGGGCAATCACAGCACCCTGCGGCGCTGGCTGCTGCCCGACTGGGCCGGCGAGCGTCCCCCCACCGCGCGCGACATCGCGCGCGCGGCCGGCGAGCAGGGCACGCCGTTCACGCTGGTCACGGGCATCGTGCTGCCCGACCAGTACTTCGACAACGTGCTGGCGTCGCCGCAGGCGGTGCTGACCAGCGAGAAGTACGAACGCCTGGAGGCCGTGTTCGCCGGCGCCGGCGACACGCTCTCGGGCGCGCTCGCCGCGCTGCTCGCGAGCGGCACCGACCTGGTCGCCGCCACCGGCGAGGCGCTGAGCTACATGGACCGCTGCCTCGATGCGGGCTTCCGCCCCGGCATGGGCCACGTGCTGCCCGACCGCCTGTTCTGGGCCCAGCCCGAGGACGAGGGCGACGAGGACGCCGCCGGCAACCCACCCGACCCCTCCGACTTCGGGCTGCCGCCCCACGACACGCGTCATTGAGCGCCCGGGTGCCGCGGCGACCCGCCCGGCGCCATCCCTCGCATTTCCATCTTTCCCTGCGCATCGCCATGGCCCACATCGACACCAACGACCTCCTCTTCGAACGCGCCCGCGCCGTCATCCCCGGAGGCGTGAACTCGCCCGTGCGCGCCTTCAAGGCCGTCGGCGGCACGCCGCGCTTCGTGCAGCGCGCCCGGGGCGCCTACTTCTGGGACGCCAACGACAAGCGCTTCATCGACTACATCGGCTCGTGGGGGCCGATGATCCTGGGCCACGGCCACCCGGCGGTGGTGGAGGCGGTGCAGAAGGCGGTGCAGGACGGCTTCTCCTTCGGCGCCCCGACCGAGCGCGAGATCGAGCTGGCCGAGGCCATCCTGGCGCTGGTGCCGTCGATGGAGATGGTGCGGCTGGTCAGTTCCGGCACCGAGGCGGCGATGAGCGCGCTGCGCCTGGCGCGCGGCGCCACCGGCCGCAAGATGATCGTCAAGTTCGAGGGCTGCTACCACGGGCATGCCGACGCGCTGCTGGTGAAGGCCGGCTCGGGCCTCGCGACCTTCGGCAACCCGACCTCGGCCGGCGTGCCGCCGGAGGTGGTGCAGCACACGCTGGTGCTGGAGTACAACAACCTCGCGCAGCTGGACGAGGCCTTCGCGCTGCACGGCGCGGACATCGCCTGCCTGATGATCGAGGCCATCGCGGGCAACATGAACTTCATCCGCGCCACGCCCGAGTTCGCCCGCCGCTGCCGTGAGCTGTGCACGAGGCACGGCGCGCTGCTGGTCTTCGACGAGGTGATGACGGGCTTCCGCGTCGGCCTGCACGGCGCCCAGGGCGTCCTGGGCGTGGTGCCGGACATCACCGTGCTGGGCAAGGTGATCGGTGGCGGCATGCCGCTGGCGGCCTTCGGCGGGCCGCGTGCCGTCATGGAACTGCTCGCGCCGCTCGGGCCGGTCTACCAGGCCGGCACGCTGTCGGGCAATCCGGTGGCGACCGCCTGTGGCCTCGCGACCCTGAAGGAGATCGCCCGCCCCGGCTTCTACGAGGCACTTTCGGCGCGCACGCGCTCGCTGGTCGAGGGCCTGACGGCGGCCGCCGCGGCCGAGGGCGTGCCCTTCTGCGGCGACAGCGAGGGCGGCATGTTCGGCTTCTTCCTGATGGACACGCTGCCGCAGAACTACGCCACCGTCATGACCACCGACAACGCGCGGTTCAACGCCCTCTTCCACGGCCTGCTCGACCGCGGCGTCTACATCGCGCCGGCGCTCTACGAGGCCGGCTTCGTGAGCGCGGCGCACACCGGCGCGGACGTCGCGGAGACCGTCGCGGCGGCGCGCGAGGTCTTTCGCACGCTGGGCTGACACACCGGCGGCGGGCGGGTGCGCCCTCCAACGGCGTCCGCCTGCCAGGGCACGACGCCGCCCGGACGGGCGCCATTGCCGGCGTCAGCCGCCCATCAGCCGCCAGCCGATGTTGAGCATGCCGGCCATGACCATCGCCATGACGACGACGATCAGCCAGGCCACCCAGCGCGGCCGGGGCGTGTCGACGGCGTCGTCGTCGTGCTTCGGGGCCATCGGGCTCAATGCCGGAAGTGGCGCACGCCCGAGAGCACCATCACCACGCCGCGCTCGTCGGCCGCGTCGATGACCTCCTGGTCGCGCATCGAGCCGCCCGGCTGGATCACGCAGCTCGCGCCGGCGTCGACCACCACGTCCAGGCCGTCGCGGAACGGGAAGAAGGCGTCGCTCGCCACCGCCGTGTCCTTGAGGGACAGGCCGGCGTGCTCGGCCTTGATGCTGGCGATGCGCGCCGAGTCGAGCCGGCTCATCTGGCCCGCGCCGACGCCCATCGTCATGCCGCCGGCGCAGAACACGATGGCGTTGCTCTTGACGTACTTGGCGACCTTCCAGGCGAACAGCAGGTCCTGCAGCTGCGCGGGCGTCGGCTGGCGCTGGCTGACGACCTTGAGTTCGCTCTCGGCCAGCACGCGGTTGTCGGCCGTCTGCATCAGCAGGCCGGAGCCGACGCGCTTGACGTCCACGGCGTTGCGGCCGTTGTCCCAGTCGGAAGCGCCGCCCGCGGGCAACGCGATCTCCAGCACGCGCACGTTGGCCTTGGCCTTGAACACCGCCAGCGCCTCGGGCGTGAAGCCCGGCGCCATCAGCACCTCGACGAACTGCTTGCTCACGGCCTGCGCGGCGGTGGCGTCCACCGGGCGGTTGAAGGCGATGATGCCGCCGAAGGCCGAGGTCGGATCGGTCTTGAAGGCCTTGGCATAGGCCTCCAGCGCGTCGGTGCCGACGGCCACGCCGCAGGGGTTGGCGTGCTTGACGATCACGCAGGCCGGGGCGTCGAAGCCCTTGACGCACTCCCAGGCCGCATCGGCGTCGGCGATGTTGTTGTAGCTCAGCTCCTTGCCCTGCAACTGCTTGGCCGTGACCAGCGAGCCCGGCGCCGGATGCAGGTCGCGGTAGAACGCGGCCTGCTGGTGCGGGTTCTCGCCGTAACGCAGGTCCTGCAGCTTGACGAAACGGCCGTTGCTCTGCGCCGGGAACGGGGTGCGCACCGGCGCGGCCTGGCCGGCGCTGGCCTCGAAGTCGATGGCCGAGAGGTAGTCGCTGATGGCGCCGTCGTAGTCGGCGATGCGGTTGAAGGCGGCCACGGAGAAGCCGAACTTCGTCCGGTCGCTCAACTTGCCGTCGGCCTTCAGTTCGGCCAGGGCGACCGCGTACTGCGACGCGTCGGTCAGCACGCCGACGTCCTTCCAGTTCTTGGCGGCGCTGCGCACCATCGCCGGACCGCCGATGTCGATGTTCTCGATCGCGTCCTCCAGCGTGCAGCCGGCCTTGGCGACGGTGGCCTCGAACGGGTAGAGGTTCACCACCAGCAGGTCGATGGCGTCGATGCCGTGCGCCTCGATGGCCGCCACGTGGGCCGGCAGGTCGCGCCGCGCCAGCAGACCGCCATGGATCTTGGGATGCAGGGTCTTCACGCGACCGTCGAGCATCTCGGGGAAGCCGGTGTGGTCGGCCACCTCGGTCACGGGCAGGCCGGCGTCGGCCAGCAGCTTCGCGGTCCCGCCGGTCGACAGCAGCCGGATGCCCAGGGCGTGCAGCGCCTGGGCGAATTCGAGGATGCCCGTCTTGTCGGAGACGGAGAGGAGTGCGGTCGATGCCATGGATTGATCTATCTCGGTTGATGCGTGGGAATTACTTGATGAGCTTGTGGTCGACCAGCTTCTTGCGCAGCGTGTTGCGGTTGAGGCCGAGCCACTGCGCGGCGCGCGACTGGTTGCCCTCGGCGCGCGCCATGACCACCTCCAGCAGGGGCTTTTCCACCACGCGCACGAGCATGTCGTACATGCCGTCGGGCTCGATGCCGTGGAGGTCGCGGAAATAGATTTCGAGGCTGTTCCTGACGCACTCGTCGATGTTCTTCTTGCTCATGGGCTCGAGGTCTGTCGTTGGTTCTGTCGTGTCGCCCGACCCGGTCGGTCGGGCGCGCTCACCGTGCGGCCGCGGTGGCGGCCTCCTGGTGCGTGTCCGCGTCGTCGTCGGTGTCGTCCGTCGGCGCGTCGCGATGGGCCGGGATGCGTTGCATGCGGGTGGCGAGGTCCTCGAAGTAGTCCGACACCGCCTGCCACTGCGCCTCGCACTCCTCGATGGCGTTCATGCCGGCGCGGAAGGCCTCGCCCCCCGGGAGCGCGCGCACGTACCAGCCGATGTGCTTGCGCGCGGTGCGCACGCCGCTGTGCTCGCCGTAGAGCGCGTGGTGCTCGCGCAGGTGGTCGAGCAGCAGGCGGCGCACCTCGGCGACGAGCGGCGGCGCGAGGTGCGTGCCGGTCGCCAGGAAGTGCGCGATCTCCCGGAAGATCCAGGGCCGGCCCTGCGCCGCGCGGCCGATCATCACGGCATCGGCGCCGGTCGCAGCCAGCACGTCGCGCGCCTTCTCGGGCGTCGTGATGTCGCCGTTGGCCACCACCGGCACGCGCACCGCGGCCTTGACGGCGGCGATGGTGTCGTACTCGGCGGCGCCCTTGTAGCCCTGCTCGCGCGTGCGGCCGTGCACGGTGAGCATGCGCACGCCGGCGGCCTCGAAGTCGCGCGCCAGCTTGACGGCGTTGCGGTGGTCGGCGCTCCAGCCGGTGCGCATCTTGAGCGTCACCGGCACGCCGTGCGGGGCGGCGGCGGCCACCACCGCGGCGGCGATCTCCAGGGCCAGCGGCTCGTCGCGCATCAGGGCCGAGCCGGCCCACTTGTTGCAGACCTTCTTGGCCGGGCAGCCCATGTTGATGTCGATGACCTGCGCGCCGCGATCGATGTTGTAGCGCGCCGCGTCGGCCATCATGGCCGCGTCGGTGCCGGCGATCTGCACCGCGATCGGACCGGGCTCGCCGGTGTGGTCGGCACGGCGCGAGGTCTTGAGCGTGTGCCAGAGGTCGCGCCGCGAGGTGACCATCTCGCTGACCGCGTAGCCCGCGCCGAGCGAGCGGCACAGGCTGCGGAAAGGCCGGTCCGTGACGCCCGCCATGGGCGCGACGAAAAGACGGTTCTCCAGCGCGACGGGGCCGATCTGCATGGTGGGAAGGGAGAGGTGCGAGCCAGGTCGCTGCTGAAAAATTAGGCACGATTCTAACGAATCCGCATTTCGGACAGTGAAACGTTCGGCGCCGCGCCTGCCGCCCTGCGCTCCCGCCGGCGCGGCGCGCTCTCCGACGCCGTGGTGCCCGCGCGTTCCTATACTCCGGCGCACATGCAAGCCTGGCTCGACTCCATCTTGGCGCTGCTGGCGCTGCCCGAATACGGGCTCTCCACCGTCTTCATGGCGGCGTTCGTCTCGGCGACGCTGGTGCCGGTGGGGTCGGAGCCGATCCTCTTCGGCCTGCTCAAGCTCAATCCCGACATGCTCTGGTCGGCCATCGGCGTGGCCACCCTGGGCAACACGCTGGGCGGCATGGTGACCTGGTGGATGGGCTACGGCGCCCACCGGGTGGCCGACAAGTACTCGCACTCCAAGCACCACGTGCGCGTGCTCGGCTGGCTGGAGCACCTGGGGCCCAAGGCCTGCCTGCTGAGCTGGCTGCCGCTGGTGGGCGACCCCCTGTGCGCGGTGGCGGGCTGGCTGAAGATGCCGTTCTGGCGCTGCACGGGCTACATGGCCATCGGCAAGTTCGCGCGCTACGTGACGATGACCTTCGCCCTGCTCTACCTCTTCCCGGAATGAGCGGGCCGCGCGGGCGCGTTGCGCCCCCATGCCTTCTCCCGCATCCATGACCGATTCTCCCGACACATCGCCGCGCATCGTCGTGCTCGGCAGCCTCAACATGGACCTGGTGGTGCGCGTGCCTCGCGCGCCCGCCGCCGGCGAGACCCTGCAGGGCCGCTCGATCGACCACGTGCCCGGCGGCAAGGGCGGCAACCAGGCCGTGGCCTGCGCGCGCCAGGGCGCGCGGGTGCGGCTCGTGGGCTGCGTGGGCGACGACGCCCACGGACGCGCCCTGCGCGAGGCGCTCGAGCGCGACGGCATCGACACCGCGTCGGTCGCCGTCGACGCCACCGCGCCCACCGGCACCGCGCTGGTGATGGTGGAGGACGGCGGGCAGAACCGCATCGTGGTCATCGCGGGCGCCAACGCGCGGGTCGCGATCGACGAGGCGGCGCTGGGCCGGCAGCTCGAGGGCGCGGACTTCCTGATCGCCCAGTTCGAGACGCCGATCGCGCAGGTGGCACGCGCCCTGCGCGCGGCCGGGCGCGCCGGCTGCAGGGTGCTGCTCAACCCGTCTCCGGCGCAACCCGTGGACGATGCGTGGTGGACGCTGATCGACACGCTGGTGGTCAACGAGGTCGAGGCGCACATGCTCTCCGGCCACGTCGCCGAGTCGCCGGCGGACGCCGCGGCGGCCGGCCAGGCGCTGCGCCGGCGCGGCGTCGCGCGCGTGGTCGTGACGCTGGGAGCACGCGGCGCGGTGGCGGTCGACGCACGCGGCGCGCGCCATCACGCGGCGCCGGAGGTCGAGGTGGTGGACACCACCGCCGCCGGCGACACGTTCCTGGGCGCGCTGGCCGTGGCGCTCGCGCGCGACGGCGACCTCGACGCCGCCGTGCGCCTGGGCATCCGGGCCGGCGCGCTGTGCGTCGGGCGCCCCGGCGCGCAACCCTCCGTGCCACGCCGCGCCGACGTGCTGCGCGGCCCCGTCCCACCCGCCTGGACCGTCCTCCCATGAAACGCACCGCCCTGCTCCACCCCGAACTCTCGCGCACCATCGCCCTGCTCGGCCACGGCGACATGGTGGTGATCGGCGATGCCGGCCTGCCGGTGCCGGACGGCGCACGGGCGAGTGCTCGCCCCATGCCAACATCGTGCTGGTCGCCGGGGTGACGTTCTGAGCCGGCGCCGCGGCGGCGACGACCGGGACGGGCATCGCGCCGTCGCGACCCCTGTCCGCAAGGACGCTCAGGAACTGAACAGGAAGTTCATCACGTCGCCGTCCTTGACGACGTAGTCCTTGCCTTCGGCGCGCATCTTGCCGGCGTCCTTGGCGCCCTGCTCGCCCTTGAAGGCGACAAAGTCGGCGTAGGCGATGGTCTGGGCGCGGATGTAGCCCTTCTCGAAGTCGGTGTGGATCACGCCGGCCGCCTGCGGGCCGGTGTCGCCGACATGGATGGTCCAGGCCCGCACTTCCTTCACGCCGGCGGTGAAATAGGTCTGCAGGCCCAGCAGCGTGTAGGCCGCGCGGATCAGGCGGTTCAGGCCTGGCTCCTCCTGGCCGATCTCGGCCAGGAACATGGCCTTGTCCTCGTCGTCCATCTCGGAGAGTTCGGCCTCGATCTTGGCGCAGATGGCCACCACGGGCGCCTTCTGTTTCGCGGCGTAGTCGCTCAGGCGGTCGAGGAAGGGGTTGTTCTCGAAGCCGTCCTCGGCCACGTTGGCGACGAACATCGCCGGCTTGGCCGTGATGAGCGTGAAGGACTTCACCAGCGGCTGCTCCTCCTTGGTGAAGGACAGCGCGCGCACCGGCGTGTTCTCGTTGAGCGCGGCCTGGCAGCGCTCGAGCAGGCCGACGAGCTTCTGCGCCTCCTTGTCGCCCGAGCGGGCCACCTTGGTGTGGCGGTGCAGCGCCTTCTCGACCGTGGCCAGGTCGGCCAGGCAGAGCTCGGTCTGGATGACCTCGATGTCGGAGATCGGGTCGACCTTGCCGGCGACGTGGATCACGTTGTCGTCCTCGAAGCAGCGCACCACGTTGACCGTGGCGTCGGTCTCGCGGATGTGGGCGAGGAACTTGTTGCCCAGGCCCTCGCCGGTGCTGGCGCCGGCCACGAGGCCGGCGATGTCGACGAACTCGACGATGGCCGGCACGACGCGCTCGGGCTGCACGATCTGGCTCAGGGCCGCGAGGCGCGGATCGGGCACCTCGACCACGCCGACGTTCGGCTCGATGGTGCAGAACGGATAGTTCTCCGCCGCGATGCCGGCCTTGGTCAGCGCGTTGAAAAGGGTGGATTTACCGACGTTGGGCAGGCCGACGATGCCGCACTTCAAGCTCATGGATGTCCTCTGGAATCAACCCGCGATTTTAGGGCGCGGGTGGGCCGGCGGGACCGATGGCCCACGATTCGACCTTTCGCCCCGCTTCCGGGGTCACCCGAACACGTAGTTCGCGCGCACCGCCTGCCCCACCCGCAGCAGGTGGTCGATGCCCGAGGCGACGGTCGCGTTCATGCCGAAGGTGACCGCACCGCCCACGCGCGCGTCGGCGCGGTAGGCGCGCAGGGTGTCGCCCACCTCCGGGCTGCGGCGCGCGGTCGCCGGGTCGATGTCGGGGATCGGGCAGCGCGTGCAGGGCTTGGCCGGGCGCAGCGTGGCGCCCTCGCCCTCCCCGGTGGCGATGCGCAGCAGGTCGACGCGGTCCTCGTCGTGCGGCTCCACGCCCGCGAGCACGATGTTGGGCCGGAAGCGCTCGATGCCGACCGTGCCGTGGCCCGCCGCCACGAGGCGCGCGTTGAGGTCCGCGAGCGAGGCCTCGCTCGCCACCAGCACGGCGAAGCCGTCGGAGAACTGGTTCTGCGCTTCGGCGCCGCCGGTCCACTTCGGGTTCGACAGTCGGCGGTGCGCGGGATCGAAGCGCACCAGGCGCAGGACGCGCGGCGCGCCCGGCTCGGAGAGGAAGTCGCCGAACCACTGCGCCGCGATGTCGCCCATGTCGTAGGCGGCCACCTCGTCCTTCCAGACGCGCACGCGCACCGGCCGCTCGACGCGGTCGAAGGCGACGTGCAGCGCCAGCATGCCGGGGGCGCGCAAGACCATCTCGAAGTGCTTGAGCTGCGGCCGGATCAGCGCCATGCGCGGCAGTTCGCGCTGGCTGACGAACACGCCATCGGCGTCGACCACCATCCAGGCGCGGTCGAATTCGAGGCCGGTCTCCGTCAGCAGCGCCTCCTGCAGGTCGACGCCCGCGCAGGACTTGATTGGGTGGACGAACAACCGCGCGATGGTGGCGTGGACGTCGAAGGCGCCGTCGTCGGTGGCGGCGGAAGGAGCGGGCATGGGAGTCGCAGGCGTCACGCGGAGGACCTCGGGCAGGGATGGGAGGGAGTGGGCAAGGGACAAGGAAGAACCGATTGTCGGCGCCGGACACCCCCTCCCTACAATGCCCCGATGGCACCATCCCCCGAGGTTTGCATTCGCGGCGGCGGCATCGTCGGCCGCACCCTGGCACTGCTGCTGGCCCGCGAGCGCGTGCGCGTGGCGCTGGTGGCGCCGGCCCCGTCGGCGGGCCGCCGGGCCCACGACGACGTGCGCGCGTATGCGCTCAACGCCGCTTCGAAGGCGACGCTCGAATCGCTGCGCGCCTGGCCCGAGGCGGCCCACGCCACCCCGGTGCGGGAGATGCGGGTGCACGGCGACGACGGCGGACAGGTGCGCTTCGAGGCCGCGCGCCAGGGGGTCGAGGCCCTCGCCTGGATCGTCGACGTGCCGGCGCTGGAGCGACGGCTGACCGATGCGGTGCGCTTCCAGCCGCAGGTCGAGGTGGTGCAGGCGCCCGTCCCGGCCGCGCTCACGGTCGTGTGCGAGGGCAAGGCCAGCGCGACGCGCGAGGCCCTGGGCGTGGGCCACGAGGTCACGCCCTATCCGCAGCACGCCATCGCCGCGCGCCTCGTGGCCCAGCGGCCGCACGGCGGCATCGCGCGGCAGTGGTTCGGTCCCCGGGGCGAGGTGCTGGCGCTGCTGCCGCTCGGCGCCACGGACGCCGTCGCGCCGGGCGCACTCGGCGATGCCGGCAGCGACGGCGTCGTCGACCCGCTTGCCACCGGCGCGAGCCACGCGCTGGCACTGGTGTGGTCGGTCGACCAGTTCCGCGCCCCGGCCCTCCTGGCCCAGGGCGCCGACGAATTCGCCGCCGCCGTGCGCGAGGCCAGCCAGGACGCGCTGGGGGCGCTCACGCTCGCGAGCGAACGCGCCGCCTGGCCGCTGCAGCGCGCCGTCGCCGAGCGCTGGACCGGCCGCTTCGCCGCCGATGCGGACGATCCGGCGGCCGGCAAGGCCTGGGCTCTGGCCGGCGACGCGGCGCACACCGTGCATCCCCTCGCCGGCCAGGGCCTCAACCTCGGCCTGGCCGATGTCGCCATGCTGGCGCGCGTCATCCGGGAGCGCGACTACTGGCGCGGCGTCGGCGACGCCCGCCTGCTGCGCCGCTACGAGCGCGCGCGCCGCACCGACGTGCTGTCGATGAGCCTGGCCACCGACGGCCTGCAGCAGCTCTTCTCGCACGGCGCCGAACCCCTGCCCGCACTGCGCAACTGGGGCATGCGCGGCTTCGACCGCACGCGGCTCGTCAAGCAATGGGTCGCGCGCCAGGCCATGGGCCTGGGCGCCTGACCCTCCACCCTACGACCCCCTCGACTGGACCCTCGATGACGCTTTCCCGTTCCGCTTTCCGCTGCCTCGCGGCCGCCGCCCTGGTCGCGTGCGCCCTGCCCGCCGTCCATGCCGGCGAGGCCGAGATCCGCAGGAACCTCGCGGCGCAGATCCCGCAGTTCGCGAAGATCGACGAGGTCCGCAAGACGCCCGTCGACGGCCTCTACGAGGTGCGCATCAACAACACCGAGATCTACTACGCCGACGAGCAGGGCACCTACCTGCTGCAGGGCAACCTGATCGACGTCCAGGCGCGCAAGAACCTCACCGAGGAACGGGTGGAGAAGCTCAGCCAGATCGACTTCGACAAGCTGCCGCTGAAGGACGCCTTCAAGATCGTGCGCGGCAACGGCAAGCGCCAGCTGGCGGTGTTCGAGGACCCGAACTGCGGCTACTGCAAGCAGTTCGAGCGCGACCTGAAGAACGTCGACAACGTCACCGTGCACCTGTTCCTGTACCCGGTGCTCGGTCCCGATTCGACCGTCAAGTCGCGCGACATCTGGTGCAGCAAGGACAAGGGCAAGGCCTGGAACGACTGGATGACCGCCGGCGTCCGCCCCGAGACCGCCGCCGCCGGATGCGACGCGGCGGCGCTGCAGCGCAACACCGAGTTCGGCCGCAAGCACAACATCACCGGCACGCCGACGCTGATCTTCGGCGACGGCACGCGCGCGCCCGGCGCGATTCCCGCCGCGCAGGTCGAGAAGCAGCTGACCGCGGCGGCGGCGCCCCGGCGATGAGCCGGGCCGTCGCGGCCCGCACCGCCTCGGCGGCGGCGGCACCGGGCCTCCACTACCGCGTCGAGTGCGCGGACCGCAACGCCCACCTCTTCGCCGTCACGCTGACCATCGACGACCCCGCCGCGTCGCAGCGCGTCTCGCTGCCGGTGTGGATCCCGGGCAGCTACCTGGTGCGCGAGTTCGCGAAGAACCTGCAGGCCCTGCGCGCGACGCAGGGCCGCCGCAAGGTCGCCGTCACGCAGCTCGACAAGCACGGCTGGCGCATCGACGCCACGCCCGGCAGGCCGCTGGTGCTGCGCTACGAGGTCTGCGCGTACGACCACTCGGTGCGCACCGCCTGGCTCGACGCCGACCGCGGATTCTTCAACGGCACCAGCCTGTGCCTGCGCGTGGAGGGCCGCACCGACGCCCCGCACGCGCTGGAGATCGTCGCGCCGCCGACGCCCGCAGGCACGGCGCGCTGGTCCTGCGCCACCGCGCTGGTGCGCCAGCGGTGCGACGCGCAGGGCTTCGGCCACTACCTCGCGGCCGACTACGACGAACTCGCCGACAGCCCGGTCGAGCTGGGCGCCTTCTGGAGCGCCGACTTCGAGGCCTGCGGCGTGCCGCACCGCTTCGTCGTCGCCGGCGCGCCGCCCGCCTTCGACGGCGCGCGCCTGATCGACGACGCGCGCGCCATCTGCGAGACCCAGATGCGCTTCTGGCACGGGCCCGACGTCGGCAAGGGTCGCCGGCGCGGGACGTCCCGGCCGCCGCACGACCGCTACGTCTTCATGCTCAACGCCGTCGACGACGGCTACGGCGGGCTGGAGCACCGCCACTCGACCGCGCTGATCTGCACGCGGCGCGACCTGCCGCAGCAGGGCGCCAGGAAGCAGCCCGAGGGCTACACGACCCTGCTCGGCCTCATCAGCCACGAGTACTTCCACACCTGGAACGTCAAGCGCCTGCGGCCGGCCGAGTTCGCGCGCTACGACTACGACCGCGAGAACTACACGCGCCTGCTGTGGTTCTTCGAGGGCTTCACCAGCTACTACGACGACCTGCTGCTGCGTCGCGCCGGCCGCATCGACGACGCCACCTACCTGAGACTGCTCAACAAGACCGCCAACCAGGTCCTGCAGACGCCCGGGCGCGCGGTGCAGTCGGTGGCCGACGCCAGCTTCGACGCCTGGGTCAAGTACTACCGCCAGGACGAGCAGACCCCCAACCAGACCGTCAGCTACTACACCAAGGGCGCGCTGGTCGCGCTGTGCCTGGACCTCACGCTGCGCCGCGAGGGCCACGGCACGCTCGACGACGTGATGCGCCACCTGTGGCGGCACAGCGGCGACGGCGGCCCGATCGACGAGGCCGCCATCGCCGGCGCGCTCGAGGCGGTCGGCCGGCGCAACTATGCGCCGGAACTGGCGCAGTGGGTGCACGGCACCGGCGAGCTGCCGTTGTCGGCGCTGCTGCGCGCCCATGGCGTGGCGACGCTGGACGATCCGGCGGTGCGGGCCCAGGCACTCGGGCTGCGCGTGGCCGAGGCCAACGGCGGCATCCAGGTCAAGGTCGTGCTGCGCGGCGGCGCGGCCGAGCGAGCCGGCTTCGCGGCCAACGACGAATGGATCGGCATCGAACTGCCGGCCGCGAAGGGCCGGCCGGTCCAGGGCTGGCGGCTGACCCGGCTCGACGACCTCGCGCTCTACCTGGGCGCGCAGCGCAAGGCCACCGCGATCGTCGCGCGCGACCGGCGCCTGCTGCGCCTGCCGCTGACCCTTCCGTCGGGCGCCACCACCTGGCGGCTGTTCGCCCAGGACGCCGCCAGGCTGGGGGCCTGGATGGCCGTGCCGGCCTGACGCCGCAGCGCCCCGCCCTCCCGGCCCGCCCGTTTCCTTCTTTCCCCACTCTCACGGAGACAACCATGAGCTACGACACCATCGAAGTGCGCACCGAGGCCGGCAAGGTCGGCCTCATCACCCTCAATCGCCCGAAGGCGCTCAACGCGCTCAACGACGCGCTGATGACCGAACTGGGCACGGCGCTCCAGGCCTTCGACGCCGACGAGGCGATCGGCTGCATCGTGATCACCGGCAGCGAACGCGCCTTCGCCGCGGGCGCCGACATCGGCGCGATGGCGAAGTTCAGCTTCGTCGATGCCTACAAGGGCGACTACATCACCCGCAACTGGGAGGTGATCCGCTCGATCCGCAAGCCGGTGATCGCCGCCGTCAGCGGTTTCGCTCTGGGCGGTGGCTGCGAGCTGGCCATGATGTGCGACTTCATCATCGCCGCCGACAACGCGAAGTTCGGTCAGCCCGAGATCAAGCTGGGCGTCATTCCCGGCGCCGGTGGCACGCAGCGCCTGCCGCGCGCGGTGGGCAAGAGCAAGGCCATGGACATGGCGCTGACCGGCCGCATGATGGACGCCGTCGAGGCCGAGCGCGCCGGACTGGTCAGCCGCGTCGTGCCCTACGAGAAGCTGGCCGACGAGGCGCTGGGCGCCGCGCTGGTGATCGCCGACTTCTCCCGGATCGCGGTCATGGCGGCCAAGGAATCGGTCAACCGCGCCTTCGAGAGCGGTCTGTCCGACGGCGTCATGTTCGAGCGCCGGCTGTTCCATGCGCTGTTCGGCACGGCCGACCAGAAGGAAGGAATGGACGCCTTCGTCAACAAGCGCAAGGCCGTGTTCACGCACAACTGAGCGGTCAGCGGCCCGGAACCTCCACGGGCGCCGGGGCCGGGACCGGGGCCGGCCTCGATGCGGCGGCCGGCGCGGACTCCTCGAACACGTTCTCCAGCATCTCGCGCACGCTGTCGAGCGACCCCGCCGGCGGCGTCCCGCTGCCGGGCGCCGCGCCGTTCTCGATCCATCTGACCTGTTTGCCGGCCAGCTCCACGCGCGCCAGGGTCTGCCCGTTGCGCTCCAGACTGACGCGCCAGTCGACACGCCCCCTCACCGGCTCCGCACCGGCGCCCGCCAGCGCCGCCGACGACAGCAGCGCGCCGAGTTCGCGCGCCTCGGCCTTCGATCGCCGGCGCGTGCTGCCGTCGGCGCGCGTCATGGTCAGGTGGGTCCACTGGGACAGTGCCGAGAAGGTCGGGGCACCCGGCGGGAGCGACTCGGCCGTTGCCGCAGCGGACGGCACGCTCGCGCTCGCCGGCCCGGCGAACGAAGCGGCTGCGCGCCCCCCGGGCGTGGGTGCGGGCGTGGGCATGGGCGCCGGCACCGCGGTCGAGGGGATCGCGGGCGTCGGCGCGGCCGGCTTGGCACGCTCGGCCGTGGCGCCGGGCGTCGGCGACGCGGCCGCCGGCGCCGCGGGAACGGGGGTCCTGGGCGCCGCCGCTGCCGCCGCGCTCGCGCCCGGTGCGGGCGCCGGAGTTGCCGATGGTGCCGGCGGCGGCGTGACGCGCGGCGCGAACAGGATCTTCTCCGCCTCGGACAGCGCCGGCGGCGTCGCCGGGGCCGAGGCCGCCGCCACGGGCGTCGGCGCGCTCGAGGCCGGCGCCACGGGCGCGACCGGCTCGGGCGCCACCACCGCCTCGGGTGCCGTGGCGGCGGGACGCCCGCCTCCCGGACCCGGCTCGCGGTGCCAGGTCACGCTCGCGACGATCACCACCAGCACCGCCGCGACGATCAGGTTGCGCAGCAGCCGACTGCGCCGGGCGTTGGTGCGCGCCTCCAGGCCCGTGGCGCCGTCGCCGCCGCGCCGGCCCAGGCGACCCGTGCGTCCGGCCGGCAGCGATGGCGCGGCCGATTCGTGCGCGAAGGAGCGGATGGCCTGGCGCAGTTCGTCGTCCGGCTCGTTGCCGCGATCGGGCGCATGGTCGAGCGCGCGTCGCAGGGCGGGATGACCCGGATGCGCGGCGGGCGCGGCCCCGTCGAACACCGGCGCCGGATCGAAGGTCGGGTCCACGTTGTCGTTGGCGTTGCCGGATCCGGATGTGCGTTCGTCGGTCATGCGCGGTTCTCCGTCAGGTCGGTGGTGCTGCCGCCGACGTCGCTGCGATCGTCCATGCACGCATGCAGGACGGCGGCGCCGTGGCGCAGGCCGCTGCGCACCGTGTCCACCGGCAGGCCGAGCGTGTCGACCAGCATCGGGGTGGTGAAGCCGTGGTCGTGGCGCAGCAGCAGCATGGCGCGCTGCTCGGCGGGCAGGCCGTTGAGGCCGTCGAGGAGCCGGCGGCCGGCGGCACGCCACAGCGCCGCGTCGTCCAGCGCCGGGTAGCGGGCGGAAGGCTGGTCCGGAACGTCCCCGGCACCGCCGGACACGCCGGGAGCGACGTCGTCCGCCACGTCGGGACGCTCGTCCTCGTCGCCTTCGAAATCCATGTCGTCGCGTGGCGGGAAGAACTTCACCTGGCGTCCGCTCGCGCCCAGGCGGTCGAGCGTGAGGCCGCAGACGAAGGCGAAGGCCCAGGTGCGCCAGGCCAGGGACTGCTGCGCGAAACCCGCCCGCGCCGCGATGATGCGCACCCAGGCTTCCTGGAACACCTCGTCGCCTTCCGGCGCCTGCGCGCCCAGCAGGCGCCGGACGAAGCGGTAGAGCGGCATCTCGTGACGCGCGTAGAGCACATCGAAGGCACCGAGATCGCCCTCGGTGGCATAGGCCAGCATCAGCGCCTCGTCGGAGCGGTCGGCTGGCGCCGTGGCAATCAGGGGCGGTGGAAGTGTGTCGGCGGATGTGGACATAAGCACGAATTCTCACATCCGCACGTCCCGCGCAGGGCGTCGACGGCGTCACGAGGCACGCAATACGAGCGACTTGTGCACTCGCCGGGCGGCTTTTCTCAAGGAACGCCGAAAATGGCCGCCGGCGGCATCGGAGCGAAAAGCTCTGGCATGGACCGAAAAGTCCGGGCTATAATCTCGGGCTCGGCTCTTTAGCTCAGTCGGTTAGAGCGATGGAATCATAATCCACAGGTCCGCGGTTCGAATCCGTGAAGAGCCACCAACACCGCTTTCGAATTCACCTTCGGCAGCTCGAAAAGCCCCGGTCAGGCAACTGACCGGGGCTTTTCTTCGTCCTCGACCCCGTCGGTGCAGCGCTGCACCTCGATCGTCGAATGCACGATCTCCTCGTGCATCGAGAACGTCGCGCGCACGTCGTCGGCGCCGAGCGTGGGCGAATGCGTGACGACCGCGAGCGCGCACGAATAGACGTTGCGCCCGACACGCCAGACGTGCAGGTCGACCACGCGCGTGTGCGAATCGGCCAGGCCCTGTTCGATGCCCTCCCGGATCTCGGCGACCACCGGGTGGTCCATCTCCCGGTCCAGCAGCGCGCGGCCGGTCTCCTTGAGCAGGCCCCGGGCCCAGTGCGCGACCAGCGCGGCACCGACGATACCCATGGCCGGGTCGAGCCAGGCCCAGCCCCAGACCCAGCCGCCCACGAGCGCGACGATCGCCAGCACCGACGTGGCGGCATCGGCCAGCACGTGGAGGTAGGCGGACTTGAGGTTCAGGTCGGTGCCGTGGCCGTGGCCGTGGTCGTGGTCGTGGTCGTGGTCGCCGTGGCCGTGCGAATGCCCGTGGCCGTGATCGTCGTGGGCGTGGTGCGCGCCCCCCAGCACGCGGGCGCAGAACAGGTTCACCAGCAGTCCCAGCACCGTCACGGCGATCGCCTCGCGGTAGTGGATCGGCGCGGGCGACCACAGCCGCTCCACCGATCCCACGACCATCAGCGCCGCGACGCCGAGCAGGAACAGGGCACTCGCGAAACCCGCCAGGACCTCGATCTTCCAGGTGCCGAAGGCGAAGCGCGGATCGCTCGCATGGCGTCGCATGGCGGCGTAGGCGAAGGCGCTCAGGCCGATCGCGAAGGCGTGCGAACTCATGTGCCAGCCGTCGGCCAGCAGCGCCATCGAGTTGAACCACCAGCCCGCGCCGATCTCCACCACCATCACCACCGCCGTGATCCACATCACCAGCCGGGTGCCGCGCTCCCCGGCCGAGTCGTCCGTGCCGAACCGGTGGCTGTGGCGCCAGGGCGAAAGGTCGTGGGCGTGCATGCGGGGCTTTGTGCCGGGTCAGCCGAACAGGCCGCCTTCGGCGCGCTGCGGCGGCGCCACGCCCAGGTGGCGGTAGGCGGCCAGCGTGGCGATGCGCCCGCGCGGCGTGCGCTGCAGGTAGCCCTGCTGGATCAGGTAGGGCTCGATCACGTCCTCGATGGTGCCGGGCTCCTCGCCGATGCTCGCGGCGATGTTGTCCAGGCCGACCGGGCCGCCGTCGAAGCGGTGGATGACGGCCTCGAGCATCTTGCGGTCCATGAGATCGAAGCCCTGCGGATCGACGTCGAGCATGGCCAGCGCGCGGTTGGCGATGTCCTCGGTGATGCGGCCCTCGCCCTTGACCTGCGCGTAGTCGCGCACCCGGCGCAGCAGCCGGTTGGCGATGCGCGGCGTGCCGCGCGAACGCCGCGCGATCTCGAAGCCGCCAGCCACGTCGGTGGGCACGTCCAGCAGCCGCGCGCTGCGCGTGACGATGAGGGCGAGCTCCTCGGGCGTGTAGAACTCCAGGCGCGAGACGATGCCGAAGCGGTCGCGCAGCGGGTTGGTCAGCATGCCCGCGCGCGTGGTGGCGCCCACCAGCGTGAAGGGCTGCAGGTCGAGCTTGATGCTGCGCGCGGCCGGCCCCTCGCCGATCATGATGTCGATCTGGTAGTCCTCCAGCGCGGGGTAGAGGATTTCCTCGACCACCGGCGAGAGCCGGTGGATCTCGTCGATGAACAGGACGTCGTTGCGCTCCAGGTTGGTCAGCAGGGCGGCCAGGTCCTTGGGCTTTTCCAGCACCGGGCCGGAGGTCTGGCGCAGGTTCACGCCCAGCTCGGCGGCGATGATGTGCGAGAGCGTCGTCTTGCCCAGGCCGGGCGGGCCGAACAGCAGGACGTGGTCGAGCGCCTCGGCGCGCTTCTTGGCCGCGCCGATGAAGATCTCGAGCTGCTCGCGCACCTTGGCCTGGCCGACGTACTCGTCGAGCAGCTTGGGCCGCAGCGCGCGTTCGATGGCCTCCTCGTTGGGAGATGCCGGCGCGGCCGACACCATGCGGGGCGGCGCCGGGGCGAAGTCGTCGGTCTGGATGGTCATGGAAGAGGTCGTTCGCTGGTGAGTTTAGTCCGGGCACGGTGCCGGGCCGTCCCGTGCGGGCACGTCCTTCTCCAGATGGCATCGGGCACCCGGAGTGTCAAGCGCCCCGCCCCGCCTTCGCAGGCAAAATGTGGCGGCCACGCGCGTGGCCACATGACGAACCAGGGAGCCAGCACGTGTCGATCTACGAACTGAAGCCTCGCTTCCAGGCACTGCTGCGCCCGTCGGTGGTCCGGCTCCACGCCAGGGGCGTCACCGCCAACCAGGTGACGCTGGCGGCCTGCGGCGTGTCGGTCGCCCTCGGGCTCTGGCTCTTCTTCGCCGCCCCCCCGCCCACGGCCTTCGCGCTCGTGCCGCTGTGGATGCTGCTGCGCATGGCGCTCAACGCCATCGACGGCATGCTGGCGCGCGAACACCACCAGCAGACCCGCCTGGGCGCCCTGCTCAACGAACTGACCGACGTGGTCTCCGACGCGGCGCTGTACCTGCCGTTCGCGCTGGTCGCGCCACTGGGCGGTTTCTGGGTCGGCACGGTGATCGTGCTGGCCGGCCTGAGCGAGTTCGCCGGCGCGCTCGGGCCGACGGTGGGTGCCTCGCGCCGCTACGACGGCCCGCTGGGCAAGAGCGATCGCGCCTTCGTCTTCGGCGCCCTGGGGCTCTGGGTGGCGCTGGGCTGGCCGCTGGCGGACTGGACGCGCGGTCTGATGCCGCTGCTGGCGGCACTGGTGGCCTGGACCGTCGTCAACCGCGTGCGCAAGGCACTGGCCGAGGCCGCCCCCGCCACGCCGGGCGCGACGACCCACGCCACCATCGAACAGGAAACACCCACAGGGATCGAATGACGGACATCGCGCCACGCAATCACGAAGAACTGCATTTCCAGACACACGACGGCGAAGCGCTGTTCTACCGGCACTGGCCCGCCACCGGTGCGGCACGGCGCGGCGCCGTGCTGCTGTTCCACCGCGGCCACGAACACGGCGCCCGCATGGCGCACCTGGTCGACGAGCTGAACCTGCCCGACTTCGACTTCTACGCCTGGGACGCGCGCGGCCACGGCCGGTCGCCGGGAGCGCGCGGCCACAGCCCGAGCTTCGGGACCTCGGTGCGCGACGTGCAGACCTTCGTACAGCACATCGGCACCGCCCACGGGGTGGCCGAGCACGACCTCCACGTGGTGGCGCAGAGCGTGGGCGCGGTGCTGATCGCCACCTGGGCGCACGACCACGCCCCCAGGGTGCGCGGCCTCACGCTCGCCTCGCCCGCCTTCAAGGTCAAGCTCTACGTGCCCTTCGCGCGCGCCGGGCTGGCCCTGATGCACCGGCTGCGCGGCCTGTTCTTCGTCAACAGCTACGTGAAGGCGCGGTTCCTCACGCACGATGCGGGGCGCATCGCCAGCTACCAGAGCGATCCGCTCGTCTCGCGACCCATCGCGGTCAACGTCCTGCTGGGGCTGTACGAGGCCGCCGACCGCGTGGTGGCCGACGCCAACGCCATCACGCTGCCGGTGCAGCTGCTGATCTCGGGGGCCGACTGGGTGGTGCACCACGCGCCCCAGCACCGGTTCTTCGAACGCCTGGGCAGCGCCGTGAAGACCAAGGTCGAGCTGCCGGGCTTCTTCCACGACACGCTCGGCGAGAAGGATCGCGCGCCGGTCGTGGCGCAGGTCCGGGAGTTCATCCTGCAGCGCTTCGACGCGCCGGCAGCGCCGGTGGACCGGCGCGAGGCGCACCTCGCCGGCGAGACGGCCGACGAGTCGCGCGCGCTGGCCGCGCCGCTGCCACCGCTGTCGCCGCGTGGCCTCTACTGGGCCACGACCCGCGCCGGCCTGAAGCTCGGCGGCACGATGTCCGAAGGCATCCGGCTCGGGCACGACACGGGATTCGACTCGGGCAGCACGCTCGACTACGTCTACCGCAACCGGCCCGGGAGCCGCTCGGCCCTCGGCCGCGCCATCGATCGCACCTACCTGGACTCCATCGGCTGGCGCGGCATCCGCCAGCGCAAGGTACACGTGGAGGAACTCATGCGCATCGCCATGGAACGGCTCGCCGAGGCGCATCGCGAGGTGCGGGTGATGGACATCGCCGCCGGCCACGGCCGCTACGTGCTCGACGCGGTGCTCGCCAGCCCGGTCAAGGCCAGTTCCATCCTGCTGCGCGACTACAGCGACGTCAACGTGCGCGACGGGCAGGCGCTCATCATGGAGAAGGGCCTGGAGGACGTCGCGCGGTTCGTGCAGGCCGACGCCTTCGACCGCATCGGACTGGCCAGCGTCACGCCGCGCCCGACCCTGGCCGTGGTGTCGGGCCTGTACGAACTCTTCCCCGACAACGCCCTGGTGCGCCGCTCGCTCGCGGGCGTGGGCGACGCGGTGGAGGACCGCGGCTTCCTGGTCTACACCGGACAGCCGTGGCATCCGCAGCTCGAGATGATCGCGCGCGCGCTCACCAGCCACCGCCAGGGCGAGGCCTGGGTGATGCGCCGCCGCACCCAGGACGAACTGGACCAGCTGGTGGAGGAAGCGGGCTTCCGCAAGATCGACCAGCGGATCGACGAGTGGGGGATCTTCACGGTGTCCCTCGCGGTGCGCGTCACGCAATGACCGCCCGTGCGGCGCGACGACCCTGGCGGCGCGCCGCCGCGTGGCTGGCGTTGCTGGGGCCGCTGTTCTACGCGACCTACGGCCTGGCCAACTGGTGGGCCACGACCCGCGCGAGCGTGCCGTCGGTGGCCTTCGGGTGGGAGCGGCACGTGCCGTTCTGGCCCTGGACGATCTTTCCGTACTGGACCATCAACGTCTTCTACGCGCTGTCGCCGTTCCTGGCACGCGATCGCCATGCGCTCGACCGGCATGCGCTGCGCCTCGTCACGGCCACGCTGGTGGCCTGCGCCTGCTTCATCGCATGGCCGCTGCGCTTCGACTTCGGGCAGCCCCCGGTCGACGGCGCGCCGGCGTTCCTGTTCGAGGCGCTGCGCAGCTTCGACCAGCCGTTCAACCAGGCGCCGTCGCTGCACGTCGCGCTGGCGGTGATCCTGTGGGACTGGTATCGCCGGTCGCTGGCCGGGCCGAGGCGGCGCCGGGCGCGGTGGGTGCTGCACGCCTGGACCTTCGCCATCTGCGCCTCGGTGCTCACCACGTGGCAGCACCACGTCGTCGACATCCCGACCGGTGCACTGCTCGGCGTGTTCTGCGTCTGGCTGTGGCCGCTGGAGCGCGTGGTGTCGATGCCGCGGGCCTGGCGCCGTGCGCGCGACGCGCAGCGCTGGAAGCTGGCGGCGGCGTACGCGCTGGGCGCGGCCGCGTGCCTCGGCGCGGCCCTGCTTGGCGGCGGCGTCGCGCTGTGGCTGGCGTGGCCGGCCGCCTCGCTGGCGCTGGTGGCGCTCATCCACATGGGCTTCGGCACGCGCGGCTTCCAGATGGACGGCCACGGCCGCATGGGCTGGGCGGCGCGCTGGCTGCTGGCGCCCTACCGGCTCGGTGCCGCCCTCAACGCCCGGTGGTGGACGCGCGGCATGCCGGCCTCCGTCGAGGTGGTCCCGGGCCTGCGGCTGGGCCGGCGGCCGACGCGGGCCGAATGGCTGGCGGCCGGGCGGCCGCGCCTGGTGAGCCTGTGCGCCGAGCTGCAGTTGCTCGCCGACGTGCCGCACGCACGGTGCGTGCCGCTGCTCGATCTGGTGGTGCCGCCCGCGGTGCGGCTGCGGCGCGCCGCGGCGGTCATCGAAGGACAGCGCCGCGCGGCGCCGGGCACGGCGGTGTGGGTCTGCTGCGCGCTCGGTTTCTCGCGCAGTGCGGCCGCATCCATCGCCTGGCTGGCGCGCCACGGCGCGACCGACGGCATCGGGAGCGTGGCGCGGGCCGAGGCCGCCGTGCGACGCGCGCGACCGCAGACCGTGCTGCGCAACGCCTGGCTCGCCGCCCTGGCAACCCTCGAACCGCGCACGGAAGGCTCGCGCCATGACTGAGAACGAACGCACCGCCTGCGCCACGCTGGCCGCCCTGCTGCGCGCCACGGCGCTGCTGGCGTCATGGGGTTTCGCCCTCACCGGCATCGCCGCGCTGGTGCTCGCGCTGACGCTGCGATCGCTGCCGCTCACCTCGGCCATGGGTTTCGGGGCGGTGGTGATCCTCGGCGCGCTGGAGCGCTATTTCGCGTTCCGGCTGCGCCTGGACGAGGCGCTGTTCGACGGCCTGGCGCGCGGCACCGTCGCCTCGCTCGGCGCGCTCGACGCGGCCCTGTCGTCGCTGGGCCTGCGCGGCGCGCCGCCCCGGTCGACGCGGCCGTCCGTGCGCGCGCTGGACGAGCGGCTGCAGGGCACCCGTGCGCTGCTGCAGCGCCACGCCATCGTGGTCGCCTGCCAGAGCGCCATGTTCCTCCTTGCCTTGATCACCCAGGACGCCGCGTGACCCCCACCGATTCCGACGCCTCCGGCCTCCCGCACCGTCCCGCGCGCACCGCCCTCAGGCGCGGGCTCGCCATCGCGGCGGGCCAGCTCATCATCGGCGCGGCCGGGTTGCTCACCGGGGTGCGCGCCATCTGGTCGGGCACCGCTCCCAAGGCCGAGCAGACGCTGTACTTCGCCAACCACACCAGCCACGGCGACTTCGTGCTGCTGTGGGCCACGCTGCCCCCCGACCTGCGCGCGCGGACGCGGCCGGTGGCGGGTCAGGACTACTGGGAGGCCTCGAAGCTGCGCCACTTCATCGGCCACGACGTGTTCAACGCGCTCATGATCCGGCGCGACGGCACTGGCGAGGGCGGCAACCCGGTCGACCAGATGAAGGCGGCGCTGGACGGCGGCGACTCGCTCATCATGTTTCCCGAAGGCACGCGCAACACCGGCGACGACGTCCTGCTGCCGCTCAAGAGCGGGCTGTTCCACCTAGCGCGCGCCTGCCCCCGGGTGCGGCTGGTGCCGGTGTGGATCGAGAACCTGAAGCGCGTGCTGCCCAAGGGCGTGCTGGTGCCGATCCCGCTGGCCTGCACGGTGCGCTTCGGCGCGCCGCTCGCGCTGGCCGAAGGCGAGGACAAGGCGTCGTTCCTGGCCCGTGCCCGCGCCGCCATGCTCGACCTGCGTCCCGAGTACGACCGCGTCGACCCGAACGGGCGCGACGGAGCGGGCGCCGCGCCATGACCGCGCTCTCCCCGTCCGCGTGGACCACGCTCAAGCTCTTCGGCGGCATCTTCGGCGTGCTGGCGCTGGCCTCGGCCATCGGCGCGCTGCTCAGGTGGCGCGTGGCGCGCGGCCAGCCGCACCCGGTCCTGGACAACCTCGTTGCGCGCGTGAACGCCTGGTGGGTGATGGTGGCGGTCATCGGCCTGGCCTTCGCCTTCGGCCGGGGCGGCGTGATCGTCCTGTTCTACCTGATCTCGTTCTACGCGCTGCGCGAATTCATCAGCCTGGCCTACACGCGGCGCGGCGACCACGGCGCGATCGCGCTGGCCTTCTTCGTCGTGCTGCCGGGCCAGTACGTCCTGATCTGGATCGACTGGTACGGGCTCTATTCGCTCTACATCCCGGTCTACGCCTTCCTCATCCTGCCCATCCTGGCGGCGGTGGGCGGCGACACGCAGCGCTTCCTGGAGCGCACCTCCAAGCTCCAGTGGGGCCTGATGGTGTGCGTGTTCTGCATCAGCCACGTGCCCGCGCTGCTCATGCTGCAGATCCCGGGCTTCGAGGGCCGCAACCTGCTGCTGATCGCGTTCCTCGTCATCGTGGTGCAGGGCAGCGACGTGCTGCAGTACGTGTGGGGCAAGCTGCTGGGCCGCCACAAGGTGGCCCCCGGGCTGTCGCCCTCCAAGACCTGGGAGGGCCTCGTGGGCGGCGTGGCGAGCGCCACCGCGCTGGGGGCGTCGCTCCACTGGGCGACGCCCTTCAACCCCTGGCAGGCTGCGCTCATGGCCTTCGTCATCTGCCTGATGGGTTTCTTCGGCGGCCTGGTGATGTCGGCCATCAAGCGCGACCGGGGCGTGAAGGACTGGGGTTCGATGATCGAGGGCCACGGCGGCATGCTCGACCGGCTGGACTCGGTGATCTTCGCGGCGCCGATCTACTTCCACGCGCTGCGCTACGCGTGGGTGCCGTGAGCGCGGTGCGCGCGCGGTCCGGGCCCCGCCCGGGCGCCGCGCCCGTCACCGGGCGGCGGACGGCCTACTTGGCCAGCGCCCGCAGCGCCAGCTTGATGCCCTCGCCTACCGTCGCGTCCCGGGGCAGCGCCTTGAGCGCGGCGGCGGCTTCCTTGTCGCTGTAGCCCAGCGCGAGCAGCGCCTGCAGGATGTCGGCCTGCGCGTCGGTCTCGGCATGGGCCGGCAGCGCGAGATCGGCGCCGAGCTTGCCCTTGAGTTCGAGCAGCAGCCGCTCGGCCGTCTTCTTGCCGATGCCTGGCAGCTTCACCAGCCGCCCGGTGTCCTGCAGGGTGACGATCTGCGCCAGTTCGCCCACGCTCAGTCCCGAGAGCACGCCCAGCGCCATGCGCGGGCCGACACCGGTGATCTTGATCAGGTGGCGGAATGCCGCGCGCTCCTGGTGCGTGCCGAAGCCATAGAGGATCTGCGCGTCCTCGCGCACCACGAAATGCGTCAGCAGCGAGATGCGCTCGCCGGTGTGAGGCAGGTTGTAGAACGTGCTCATCGGCACGTCGACCTCGTAGCCGACGCCGTTGCAGTCCACCACCACCTGGGGTGGATTGCGCTCGGCCAGCGTGCCGGTCAATTTGCCTATCATGGGTTTCCTTCAACGAACCCGGAATTATCCTTTGATCGTCCGACACACTTTCAAGCCCCTCAACAACGCGCGCCTGGGCCACCTGTGCGGCCCGCTCGACGAGCACCTGCGCCGCATCGAGGAAGCGCTGGGCGTGACGATCGCGCACCGCCACGAGCAGTTCAAGGTCGACGGCCCCAAGGCCATCGCCGACCAGGCCGTCGAGGTGCTGCAGGCCCTCTACGAGATCGCCGACCGGCCGATCGACGCCGCCGTGGTGCAGCTCACGCTGGCGAGCGACTCGGGCATGGGCGCCGACGGCGAGGACGCCCCGATGCTGGTCACGCGCCGCGCCGACCTGCGCGCCCGAACGCCCACGCAGGCGGCCTACCTCGCCAACATCGCCGCCCACGACATCACCTTCGGCATCGGCCCGGCGGGCACCGGCAAGACCTACCTCGCGGTGGCCTGCGCGGTCGACGCGCTCGAGCGCAGCGCGGTCCAGCGCATCGTGCTCACGCGCCCGGCGGTCGAGGCCGGCGAGCGCCTGGGCTTCCTGCCGGGCGACCTGTCGCAGAAGGTCGACCCCTACCTGCGACCGCTCTACGACGCGCTCTACGACCTCATGGGCAACGACAAGGTGCAGAAGGCCTTCGAGCGCAACGCGCTGGAGATCGCGCCGCTGGCCTTCATGCGCGGGCGCACGCTCAACAACGCCTTCGTCATCCTCGACGAGGCGCAGAACACCACCCCGGAGCAGATGAAGATGTTCCTCACGCGCATCGGCTTCGGCGCCAAGGCCGTGGTGACGGGCGACGTCAGCCAGATCGATCTGCCCAAGACGCAACTCTCCGGCCTGGTCGATGCCGAGCGCGTGTTGAAGCGCGTCAAGGGCATCGCCACCACGCGCTTCACCAGCGCTGACGTGGTGCGCCATCCGCTGGTGGCGCGCATCGTCGATGCCTACGACGGTGTGCGCAAGCGCGCCGGCACGGCCTGACCATGGCCGCGGAGTCCCTGCGGCAACTGTCGCTGTCGCTGCAGTTCGCCCGCTTCGAGGAGGTGGCGACGCACCGCGCCGCGCTGCCGCGCCACCGGGTCGCGCGCTGGATCCGCCACGCGCTGGCGGTCGACGGCGAGATCACGGTGCGCATCGTCGGCGCCGAGGAGGGCCAGCGCCTGAACCGTGAATTCCGCGGCAAGGACTACCCGACCAACGTGCTGACCTTCGACTACGCGCAGGCGCCGGTCGTCATGGCCGACCTCGTGCTGTGCGCCCCCGTGGTCGCGCGCGAGGCCGTCGAGCAGAACAAGCCGCTGGCCGAGCATTACGCGCACCTGCTGGTCCACGGCGCGTTGCACGCCCAGGGCTGGGACCACGAGACCGGCGAGGCCGACGCCCTGGCCATGGAGGCCTACGAGACCGAGATCCTGGCCGGCCTCGGCATCCGCGACCCCTACGCGGACCCCGACGCCCCCGCCTGAAGGCACCGCGCCCGTTTCCGGGTCACGGCATCTGCAGCGGGATCGTCACCGGCCCGTCGTTGACCAGGTGCACCTGCATGTCGGCGGCGAACACCCCCGTCTCGACCACTGGATGGGCGAGACGCGCCCCCGCCACGAACCGGTCGTAGAGGCGCCGGCCCTCGTCGGGCGCGGCCGCCTGCGTGAAGCTCGGCCGGTTGCCGCCGCGAACGTCGGCCGCCAGGGTGAACTGGCTCACGATCAGCAGGCCACCGCCGACGTCCTGCACGCTGCGGTTCATCTTTCCCGCGTCGTCGGAGAAGATGCGCAGCTTCAGGAGCTTGGCCAGCAGACGGTCGCCGACGGCGTCGGTGTCGTCGCGCTCGGCGCACAGCAGCACCAGCAGGCCGGCGCCGATGCAGCCGACCACGCGGCCCTCGACCTCGACGCGCGCCTCGCGCACGCGCTGCAGCACGGCCTTCATGCGGCGCCCTGCCCGTCGGCCAGGAGCACCGCGCGCGCCTCCATGTCCAGCGGCAGCAGCTGGATGGTGACGCGCAGGCCGGGCAACGCGTCCATCAGCGCCTGCTCCAGCCGGTCGCGCAAGGCGGCGGCGTGGCGCAGCGACCAGTCGCCCGGCACGTGCATGTGCAGGTCGGCGAAGCGACGCTGGCCGGCGCTGCGGGTGGCGATGTCGTCGAAGCGCAGGGTCACGCCGCCGGGCTGGGCGGCGAAGCGCGCCAGCACGGCGTCCAGCGTGGCGAGCGACTCGGCGTCGAGCGCCTGATCCATCAGGCCCTGCGACGAGCGCCACACCAGGTGCACGCCTTCGCGCGCGATGTTGAGCGCCACACCGATGGCCAGCACCGGATCGAGCCAGAGCCAGCCCGTGAAGTGCACGCCGACGATGCCCACCACCACGGCGGCCGAGGTCCAGACGTCGGTCACGAGGTGGCGCGCGTCGGCCTCCAGCGCGATCGAGCGGTGCTCGCGCCCGGCCCGGAACAGCATCCAGGCCAGCGCGCCGTTGAAGCCGGAACTGACGATCGACAGCGCCAGCCCCCAGCCGAGGTCCTCCAGGGGTTGCGGCGAGAGCAGGCGCAGGACCGCCACCACGCCGATCGCCAGGGACGCGCCCAGGATCAGGATGCCCTCGAAGCCGGAGGAGAAGTATTCGGCCTTGTGATGTCCGTAGGGATGGTCGTCGTCCGGAGGCCGGGTCGCGATCGTCACCATGCCCAGCGCGAAGGTCGCGCTCGCCAGGTTGACGAAGGACTCCATCGCATCGGAGATCAGGCCCATGGAATTGGTCACGTACCCGGCCAGTCCCTTGAGCACGATGGTGATCAGCGCCACCGCGATCGACAGCCGCAGCAGCGTGCGCGGCTGCGGCAGGCGACCACGACGCAGGGACCGGGGAAGGATCGGCATCGGCGGAGCGGGTGGACCGATGGCCGTCCGGCCGGTCAGGCCAGCGTCACGCGCGCGAACTTGCGCTTGCCGACCTGCACGACATAGCGGCCGGGGTCGAGCTTCAGGCCGCGGTCGCTCACCACGGCCGAATCGACGCGCACGCCGCCGCCGTCGATCAGGCGGTTGCCCTCGGACGTGGACGGCGCCAGGCCGGCCTGCTTGAGCAGTTGCGCGATGCCCAGCGGGGCACCGGAGAGCGACACCTCGGGCATCTCGTCGGGCACGCCGCCCTTGCTGCGATTGACGAAGTCCTGCTCGGCCGCGTCGGCGGCGGCGGCGCTGTGGAAGCGCGCCGTGATCTCGCGCGCGAGAGCGACCTTGGCGTCCTTCGGGTTGCGACCGGCGGCGACCTCGGCGCGAAGCGCGGCGATGTCGGCGAGCGAGCGGAAGCTCAGCAGCGTGTACCAGCGCCACATCAGGTCGTCGGAGATCGACAGCACCTTGGCGAACATCGCGTTGGGCTCCTCGGTCACGCCGATGTAGTTGCCCTTGCTCTTGGACATCTTCTCGACGCCGTCCAGGCCCTCGAGCAACGGCATCGTCAGGATGCACTGCGGCTCCTGGCCATGTTCCTGCTGCAGGTGACGGCCCATGAGCAGGTTGAACTTCTGGTCGGTGCCGCCGAGTTCGAGGTCCGACTTCAGCGCCACCGAGTCGTAGCCTTGCAGTAGCGGGTAGAGGAACTCGTGCACCGAGATCGACTGGCCGCCCTTGAACCGCTTGTCGAAGTCGTCCCGCTCCATCATGCGCGCCACGGTGTACTTGGCCGCCAGCTGGATCAGGCCGCGCGCGCCCAGGGGATCGCACCATTCGGAGTTGTAGCGGATCTCGGTGCGCGCCGGGTCGAGCACCAGGCTCGCCTGGCGGTAGTAGGTCTGGGCGTTGGCCTCGATCTGTTCGCGTGTGAGCGGCGGCCGGGTGCTGTTGCGTCCCGACGGATCGCCGATCGTGGTGGTGAAGTCGCCGATCAGGAAGATCACGGTGTGGCCGAGGTCCTGCAGCTGGCGCATCTTGTTGAGCACCACCGTGTGGCCGATGTGGATGTCGGGGGCCGTGGGATCGAGGCCCAGCTTGATGCGCAACGGCACGCCGCTGGTTTCGCAGCGCTGCAGCTTGCGCACCCATTCGGCCTCGGGCAGCAATTCGTCGGCGCCCCGCAGGGACGTCTCGAGCGCGATTCCTACACGATCGGACACATTTTGGTCTGTAACAGGAGTGGCGGTCATGGGGAGGTTGGGGACGGTTTCCGGGTGCCGAAGCTATACTCACCCCGACTTTTTCTCAGGCGCCGGATTCTAAGCGGCGCTCCCGGCCGCGCTGTCCACCGTCTCGCCCCGCGAGTTTCTGCAGCACGGATCCGCCGACCCAAACGGAATTCAGACGTTGATCCATGCCATTCTTGCTGCGGAGGAGTTGATCGCTTCCCGCATTTCCCGGACCCTGCAAACCTATCCCAGGCAGATCACCGCCGCCATCGGCGCCTTGCTGCTGTGCGCCGGCGGCGGTGCCTTCGCCGTGGCCTCGCTGGGTGGCGACCCTGCCGATCTGCCCGTGCAGCAGGTGCTCGAAGCCGTCAAGCCGTTCCCCGCCACGTCTCAGACCGAAGCCCTGGAATCGCACGATTTCACGCTGTTCCGCACCGAGGTCACGCGCCCGAGCGACACGGTCGAGGCCCTGTTCAAACGCCTGGGCATCTCCGATCCGGCCGCCGCCGCCTTCGTGCGCGGGAACGCACAGGCGCGCGGCGCGCTGCTGAGCCGGTCCGGGCGGACCGTCACGGCCGAAGCCGCGCGCGACAACTCCCTGCAACGCCTGATCGCGCGCTGGATCCCGGACGGCTCCGGCGCCTTCAAGCGCCTCGTGGTGACCCAGACGGCCGGGGGGTTCACCGTCCGCATCGAGAACGAGCAGCTCGCCGCTGCCAGCAAGCTCGCCAGCGGCGTCGTGCGCACGACGCTGTTCGCCGCCACCGACGACGCCAACATTCCCGATGCCGTCGCCAGCCAGCTGGCCGATGTGTTCGATGGCGCGGTCGACTTTCGCTCGTTGCGAAAGGGCGACCGCTTCGCCGTGGTCTACGAGACCTTCGAGGCGGATGGCCAGGCCCTGCGCACCGGTCGCGTGCTTTCCGCCGAGATCGAGAGCGGCAGCAGGACCTACCAGGCGATCTGGTTCCAGGAGCCCGGTCAGAAGGGCGGTTACTACCAGCCCGATGGCAAGAGCCTGGGCGCCGCCTATCTGGCGTCGCCGGTCGAGTTCTCGCGCATCTCCAGTGGCTTCGCGATGCGCCTGCACCCCATCCTCAACAGCTGGCGTCAGCACAAGGGCACCGATTTCGCGGCTCCCACCGGAACGGCCGTTCGCACCGTGGGCGATGGCGTGGTCGCTTTCGCAGGCACTCAGAGCGGCTATGGCAATCTGGTCGTCATCAAGCACCGCAACAACCAGGAAACGGCTTACGCCCACCTGAGCCGCATGGACGTGAAGGTCGGCCAGAGTGTGAACCAGGGCCAGTTCATCGGCGCCGTGGGCTCGACCGGCTGGGCGACCGGTCCACACCTGCATTTCGAGTTCCGCATCAACGGCGAGCAGGCCGACCCGGCCACCCTCGCCCAACAGACCGGCGTGGCACCTTTGAGTGCGGCGGCACGACCGGCTTTCGAGCGACTGGCGGTATCGACCCGCATCGAGCTGGCCGCGGCGTTCTCCGTCGTACAGGCCAGCGCCGACTGACGTCCCGCCTCCACGCCGATCCGACGACAGCGTTTCATCGGCCGATGCCACACGCATGACGGGACGACATCGCTACATCGGACTGATGTCGGGCACCTCGCTCGACGGCATCGATGGCGTGCTGGTGGAATTCGCTGGCGAGGGCGGCGTGCAGGTGCTCGGCCATGCAAGCGTGGAGCTGCCCCCAACACTGCGCACCGAACTGCTGGCCCTCAACACCCCTGGCGACGACGAAATCCATCGCGCGGCGCTCTGCGCCAACGCGCTGGTCCGTTGTTACGCCGACGTGGTCGGGCAGCTGCTCGCCACCAGGGACGGCGACGCGACGAACCCAAGCGATGTGATTGCCATCGGCGCCCACGGCCAGACGGTGCGACACCGCCCCGGTGAGTTCGACGGCATCGGCTACACCGTTCAACTCAACAATCCCGCCCTGCTCGCCGAACTGACCGGCATCGACGTCGTCGCCGACTTCCGGACCCGCGATCTCGCAGCGGGTGGCCAAGGGGCGCCACTGGTGCCGGCCTTCCATCGTGCGGTCTTCGGACGTAAAGACGAAACCGTCGCTGTCCTGAACATCGGTGGCATCGCCAACCTCAGCGTGCTTCCGCCTCAGGGTGCGGTGAACGTTGCGGGCCGTGCCACATCGGCCGGCGTCGTGCTGGGTTTCGACTGTGGCCCAGGCAACGCCCTCATGGACCATTGGTGCCGACTTCACACCCAACAGCCCTTCGACCGGGCTGGACGCTGGGCTGCGAGCGGCCAAGTAATGCCGGACCTGCTTGCCGACCTGCTGTCGGATGCGTATTTTTCAAAATCACCTCCCAAGAGCACGGGTCGTGATCTCTTCCATCCGCAATGGATCTCTGCATCGATCGCCGACCGGACGGTGAACCCAGCCGACGTCCAAGCCACTTTGGCGGAACTCACGGCCGTCTCATGCGCGAACGATGTGCAACTTCACGCACATGCCGCACGTGAACTGATTGTCTGCGGCGGTGGTGCCTTCAACGACCATTTGATGGCACGTCTGGGGGCACGGCTGCCCAGCATCAACGTGATCTCATCAGAAGTGCGTGGTCTTCCTCCGCAACAGGTGGAGGCCACGGCATTTGCCTGGCTGGCCCGCGCCACCATCCAGCGTGAACATGGCAACCTCGCCAGTGTCACGGGCGCACGAAGCGGACGAGTGCTCGGAGCGATCTACCCGAAGTGACGAGAACAGATGGAAGGCGCCCGATCAATGGGCGACTGATATCACGCTTGATTTCGTACGGCGCCTCGCAGCAGAAACCTTGAACCGTGACGGGAGCAGTCATGCTCCAAGGCCAAGGCACATCCGTGGCTCGGTGGTCGTGCGAAAACATCAAATCGCGTGCTAGGCCTGCAAAGGGCAGGGATTGGCTGGAAGATCCAGCGAATCACTGGAATTCTTTTCCCAATGAAGAAAGCCCGGATGCTTTCGCAACCGGGCTTTCTAGGCTGTAAGAGCCTGACGATGACCTACTTTCACACGGGAACCCGCACTATCATCGGCGCTGACGCGTTTCACTGTCCTGTTCGGGATGGGAAGGAGTGGTACCACGTCGCTATGGTCATCAGGCATAAAGGGTTGTCCGGCTGATCACACGATCAGTCGAACGAATTCATAGAGTTTGGAATCAGCTTTTGGCGAATTGTTTTGAATGCGTCAACTTGGCATAACACCCTGATCTGATCGATCAAAGTTATAGGGTCAAGCCGCACGAGCAATTAGTATCAGTTAGCTTAACGCATTACTGCGCTTCCACACCTGACCTATCAACGTCCTGGTCTTGAACGACTCTTCAGGGGGCTCAAGGCCCCGGCAGATCTCATCTTGAAACGAGTTTCCCGCTTAGATGCTTTCAGCGGTTATCTCTTCCACACTTAGCTACTCGGCAATGCCACTGGCGTGACAACCGATACACCAGAGGTGTGTCCACTCCGGTCCTCTCGTACTAGGAGCAGGCTTCCTCAAATCTGCAGCGCCCACGGAAGATAGGGACCAAACTGTCTCACGACGTTTTAAACCCAGCTCACGTACCTCTTTAAATGGCGAACAGCCATACCCTTGGGACCGGCTACAGCCCCAGGATGAGATGAGCCGACATCGAGGTGCCAAACACCGCCGTCGATATGAACTCTTGGGCGGTATCAGCCTGTTATCCCCAGAGTACCTTTTATCCGTTGAGCGATGGCCCTTCCATACAGAACCACCGGATCACTATGTCCTGCTTTCGCATCTGCTCGACTTGTCAGTCTCGCAGTTAAGCACGCTTATGCCATTGCACTATCGTCACGATGTCCGACCGTAACTAGCGTACCTTCGAACTCCTCCGTTACGCTTTGGGAGGAGACCGCCCCAGTCAAACTGCCTACCATGCACTGTCCCCGATCCAGATAATGGACCTAGGTTAGAACCTCAAACACACCAGGGTGGTATTTCAACGTTGGCTCCACAAGATCTAGCGACCCTGCTTCAAAGCCTCCCACCTATCCTACACAGATCTGTTCAAAGTCCAATACAAAGCTACAGTAAAGGTTCATGGGGTCTTTCCGTCTTTCCGCGGGGAGATTGCATCATCACAAACATTTCAACTTCGCTGAGTCTCAGGAGGAGACAGTGTGGCCATCGTTACGCCATTCGTGCAGGTCGGAACTTACCCGACAAGGAATTTCGCTACCTTAGGACCGTTATAGTTACGGCCGCCGTTTACTGGGACTTCAATCAAGAGCTTGCACCCCATCATTTAATCTTCCAGCACCGGGCAGGCGTCACACCCTATACGTCCACTTTCGTGTTTGCAGAGTGCTGTGTTTTTAATAAACAGTCGCAGCCACCGATTTTTTGCAACCCATTCATGCTTCGTTGTTCACTACACACTAATAGGGCACACCTTCTTCCGAAGTTACGGTGTCAATTTGCCGAGTTCCTTCTCCTGAGTTCTCTCAAGCGCCTTAGAATACTCATCTCGCGCACCAGTGTCGGTTTGCGGTACGGTCGTGTATAGCTGAAGCTTAGTGGCTTTTCCTGGAACCTCGTTCAGTCACTTCACCAGCAAGCTGGCTCGATCATTGGCCTCGGTATATGTACGCCGGATTTGCCTAACGTACGCCTACATCCAATTAAACCGGGATGTCCAACACCCGGATGACCTATTAAGATCCGTCCCCACATCGCACTATACATCGGTACAGGAATATTGACCTGTTTCCCATCAGCTACGCATCTCTGCCTCGCCTTAGGGGCCGACTCACTCTACGCCGATGAACGTTGCGTAGAAAACCTTGCGCTTACGGCGAGGGGGCTTTTCACCCCCTTTAACGCTACTCATGTCAGCATTCGCACTTCTGATACCTCCAGCACGCCTTACAACGCACCTTCACAGGCTTACAGAACGCTCTCCTACCACTTGCAATAAATTGCAAATCCGCAGCTTCGGTAACTGGCTTAGCCCCGTTACATCTTCCGCGCAGGACGACTCGATCAGTGAGCTATTACGCTTTCTTTAAATGATGGCTGCTTCTAAGCCAACATCCTGACTGTTTTAGCCTTCCCACTTCGTTTCCCACTTAGCCAATTTTAGGGACCTTAGCTGGCGGTCTGGGTTGTTTCCCTCTTGAGTCCGGACGTTAGCACCCGGTGCTCTGTCTCCCAAGCTGTACTCATCGGTATTCGGAGTTTGCCTTGGTTTGGTAAGTCGCCATGACCCCCTAGCCAAAACAGTGCTCTACCCCCGATGGTAATACTTGAGGCACTACCTAAATAGTTTTCGGAGAGAACCAGCTATTTCCAAGTTTGTTTAGCCTTTCACCCCTATCCACAGCTCATCCGCTAGTTTTGCAACACTAGTCGGTTCGGACCTCCAGTACCTGTTACGGCACCTTCATCCTGGCCATGGATAGATCACTTGGTTTCGGGTCTACACCCAGCGACTGATCGCCCTATTCGGACTCGATTTCTCTACGGCTTCCCTATTCGGTTAACCTTGCCACTGAATGTAAGTCGCTGACCCATTATACAAAAGGTACGCAGTCACCCTTGCGGGCTCCTACTTTTTGTAAGCACGCGGTTTCAGGATCTATTTCACTCCCCTCCCGGGGTTCTTTTCGCCTTTCCCTCACGGTACTAGTTCACTATCGGTCAATGATGAGTATTTAGCCTTGGAGGATGGTCCCCCCATATTCAGACAGGATTTCTCGTGTCCCGCCCTACTTGTCGTTAGCTCAGTACCACACAGGTCATTTCACGTACGGGGCTATCACCCACTATGGCCAGTCTTTCCAAACTGTTCCGTTATGTCTTGTGCTATCACTAACAGGCTCTTCCGATTTCGCTCGCCACTACTTTCGGAATCTCGGTTGATGTCTTTTCCTCGAGCTACTGAGATGTTTCAGTTCACCCGGTTCGCCTCGCATGACTATGTATTCATCATGCGATACCTTTGCAGGTGGGTTTCCCCATTCGGAAATCTCCGGATCAAAGCTAATTTGCCAGCTCCCCGAAGCTTATCGCAGGCTATCACGTCCTTCGTCGCCTATCATTGCCAAGGCATCCACCACGTGCTCTTATTCACTTGACCCTATAACTTTGACGTCTCGACGGATCGCTCCAACGAAACACAAAATCATCACAAGGAATATGTCAGGTCTTTCACCTGACGCGTTATGCCGTTTCATTCAATTCGATTTGACTCGAAATTGAAGTTCATTTGACGCAATCAAAAATTCTATGTTGCTGATG